>CAWCXI010000037.1:0-175369 GCA_963799415.1 uncultured Alphaproteobacteria bacterium
CTCGGGTCGTCGCTCGCCTGCACGCGCGCATGCAACTGGCCCTCGCTGGTGTGCACGGTCAGCCCACCGTGCTGGATCGCGGCCAGGTGCGGACCGCGCGCGACCACCGACACGTCGGCTCCGCCGCGCGCGAGGCGCACCGCCAGATGGCCGCCGATGGCACCGGCGCCGTAGACACAAACCCGCATCTCAGTCTCCCAAACCCAATTGCGGCGAGTTTGGCGACTGCGCCTGCCAGGCGTCAACAGAGAGTGGCCGGTCACTCGACGGTAATCTCGCCCACCATCCCGTCCCAGTCGTGGTCCGCGCAGATCAGGCGGAATGTGCCCGCCTTCATCGGCACCAGATATACGTCGACATCTGCACCCGGCTGCACCACCACCTCCTTGCCGCCATTCGCCAGCACGTGCGGATCGCGAATGATGCCATCGGCAAGGAACTCAGGCGCGGTAAACTCGTGCAGGTCCTTACCGCGGTTCTCCATGTGAAGCCGGTATGGCACGCCGTGCCGAAAGCTCAGGTGGTCCGGCTCGAACTGGTCGTCCACCATCAGCAGATCGATCGTTTGCGCCTTCGACCAGTCGACACCCGGCTGCGCGCGCGCTGCCGTCGCGAGCAGCAGCGCGCACAGGACAACGACCGGCCGCGCCACAATCAGCCGGAGACCGTGGGCAGGCCGACCTGCTGACGAATGTCGTTGATGATCTGCTGCACGCGCTGGCGATACGGCAGATACTGCACGCCAAATTCCTGCACCAGGCGCGCGTTGTCGATCAGGTAGTTGCCCGACGTGGCCTTGCCGCCAGTCTCATGCTCGAAAGTGATGCGCGCATCGGGCAGGAACTCGCGCACGAGGTCGGCAATCTCGCCCAGGCTGATCGCGATGCCGCCCGAGTTGTAGACCGACTGCTTCGGCTTGTCCGTGAGCAGCACGCGGGTGAACACCTCGGCAATGTCGTCGACGTGGATCGGGCAGCGCATCGCATCCTTGTAAGGAAACGAAATTGCCTTGGCCTGCGCCGGCTGGGTGATGATGTTCACGTGATCCACAGAGCCGCGCACCTTGTCCGGCCCGGTCACGTTCGCAGGCCGGATGGCGGTGATCGCCATGCCGTATTTCTCGTTGTAGTCCTGTGCCTGCCACTCGTTGAAGATCTTGTGCATCGCGTACTGCACTTCGCCGTGGCGGTAGTCGTCCTCGGTGACCATGCGATCGCCGTAGTGCTTCTGCATGCCGTTCACCGCCAGCGAACTGGCGAACACCACACGCTGCACGCCCGCCAGCCGCGCCGCCTCGAAGCAGTTGTCCATGCCGAGGATGTTGAGCTTCATCGCAACATGAGGCGCATGCTCACTGCCGAGGAAATAGGACAGGTTGATGATGCGGTTCGGCTTGGCGCTGACGGTCGCTGCCATCACGTCGTCGAACTGCGTTACGTCGCCGCGCATCACGCGCACCTGTTTGCCGAGGTCCTCGAATGAAGCGGCGCCCGGGTTGATGTCCATGCAGACGATCTCCTCGCCGCGCGCCGCCAGCAGGCGGATCACCCGTGTGCCGATGAACCCTGTGCCGCCGATGACGAATATTGCCATGTCTGTTCCCTCCCATGGGTGTCCTGGTGGTGCAGCCTAGCCCGATCGGGCTTCTCGCGACAAAAGCTTGGATGTGGATCAGTCTGTTACGCTGCCAGTGCCGTAACGTCCTCTGGAGGACGGCATCGTGCACCCCACTGAATCGGCGAGGCATGGCGGCGCGGGGAAGGGCTCATCGCTGGCTGCCTGTCTTGGCGCCAATGGAGCGCCAGGCCTTACCGGACTCTATCGTCATCGGTGAATTGGTGCTGTCATTGCGAGGAGCGCAGCGACGCGGCAATCTCGTTCGATGGAGCGAAATTGCGTTGGAGATTGCTTCGTCGCTGCGCTCCTCGCAATGACACTGTCGGAACGACTTGTGGCTCCGCCCACAGTAGATACGAGGTAAACGATGCGACCTCATGCCGAAGCAAAGATCGCGCGCCTGTCAGAGTCCGAAGCGGTATCGTTCGGCCCGCTCGCGCACTACAACAAACTGACTGGCGACGATGGGCTGCCGATCTTCACTGGCGTGCAGACCTGCAAACCCGGCTACCAAACGCCGCTGCACTGGCACCCGTACGTCGAGTGCCTGTTCATCATCGAAGGCACGATGGAGGCGTGGCTGGAAGGTCAGGAGGATAGCCCCGCGCAACTTCAGGTCGGCGACATGATCGCCCTGCCCGCCTGCGTGCCGCACGTATTCCGCAATGCCGGCGAGGGACAGTTGCGGCTACTCGGCATCCACGGCTCTCCGACGCGGATCGTGCATCGCATCGAGGAGTGACCGGTCAGGCGTCCAATGCGATCCCGAACATATCGCGAAAGCCGTCGCGCCCTGCCGAAGTGATCGCCACCGCGCGCGTGTCGCGCTGCCGAGCGATCCAGCCCAGTTCGAAGCAACGGCAGGCCAGTGCGGCACCGATGCGTCCCGCCAGATGCGGCCGCCGTTCGCTCCAATCCAGGCATGGGCGGCAGAAAACCCGGCGCCCTGGTGCGGGTGCCGCGCCGAAGTCGTCGAGGAAGCGCTGCCCCCGCTCGGTCACCTCGCCGCCGTCGGCGCCCAGCGCAACGTGGCCGCGGTCGCTCAGCGCATCCGCCAGCGCAACACCGAGCCGCCCGGCAAGGTGGTCGTAGCAGGTGCGGGCCGTCCGCAGCGCCTCGCCGCCGCGCCAGGAGGTGGAGCGCGCCGGTTCCGGTCCGGGCACCGCCATCACGCCCTCCAGCATGTGCCCCACCAGCGGCGAGGCCAGCCGGAAATAGCGGTGGCGGCCCTGCTTCTCCGCCGCCAGCAGTCCGCCATCGGCCAGCTTGGCCAGATGGCCGCTCGCGGTCTGCGGCGTCACGTGGGCCGCATAGGCCAGTTCCTTCGCGGTCAGCGCCCGTCCGTCCATCAGTGCCGCCAGCATGTTGGCGCGCGCCGGATCGCCGAGCAGCGCGGCGGTCACGGCGATGCGGTTGGAATCACTCATGGCGTTCTCCTAGACCTCGGCTCAACATAGGCTCCGGCTGGCGCTGGCGCATGCGGCCACAGTTCGGCCGACGCCGAAGTGAATTGGGCAGAGGGTCGTTGCGATGCTGTCGGGTGAGCACCTTGCATTCCTCGCGTCACAGCGCGTCGGCCACCTTGCGACCGCCGATGCGCACGGCAATCCGCATGTCGTGCCGGTGTGTTTCGCGATCGAGAATAACGCGCTGTACGTGACAATCGATGAGAAGCCGAAGCGCGCGTCCGCCCGTCCACTGAAGCGGCTGCGCAACATGCTGGACAATCCCTCAGTCGCCTTTGTCGTCGACCGATACGACGAGGACTGGCGCCAACTCGGCTGGGTCATGCTGCGCGGACGCACCGACATTCTCGCGGACGGGCCGGAGCATGACCTCGCGCAAGTGTTGCTGCGCGAGCGCTACGCGCAATACCGCGCCATGCAGTTATCCGAGCTTCCGGTCATTGCGCTGCGCATCGTGCGCGTGACGAGCTGGGGCAACCTTGGCGTTTGCCCACCGGGGTGATTGCCTGCATCATTCCCGGCAAGCGGCGGGGGTAGTCCGACTTCATCCAGGGCTGCGTGATCGACATAGACGGCGGCGCGACTTGCTCGCTGTGACCAGGAGCTTCTCATGCCCAACGCATTCATCAACGCGCCCGGCAAGATTACCGCACGGCTGACCGATTATATCGTCTCGACGCGATGGACCGATCTGCCGGCGGGCGTGCGACGTGAGGCGCTGCGCTCGTTCGTCAACATTATGGGCTGCACGGTTGGCGGCGCGCGGCACGAGGTGGTGGAGCTGGCCGACACGACACTGGGCGAATACAGCGGCGACCCACATGCCTCGGTGATTGGTCGCGGTCACAAGGCCGACGCGCTGCACGCCTGCCTGATCAATTGCCTGGCATCCAGCATCTACTCGTACGACGACACGCACGCCGAGGCGGTGGTGCATCCTGCGGGTCCGGTCGCCACCGCGGCGCTCGCACTTGCCGAACGGCGGCCGGTCAGCGGCGCCGACCTGCTGCTCGCCATCGCACTTGGCATCGAGATGACTTGCCGACTGTCGAAGGCGATCTCGGTACCGCCGGCACGGGGCACGGTCGCATGGTCGCAGACCGGCGTCGCTGCCGGCATCGGTGCCGCGGTGGCCGCGGGAAAGCTGCTGAATCTCGATGCGACACGGCTGCAATACGCCATCGGCATTGCCCTGTCGCAGGCAGCCGGCTTCCGCGTGATGCATGCGACGATGGTTTCATCGCTGATGCCGGCACAGGGTGCGCAGACGGGATTGCGCGCGGCCGTGCTGGCGGAGCGCGGCTTCACTGCCTCGCCGGCGGCGCTGGAAGGTCGCTACGGATTCCTGGAGGTGTTCGCTGACACGCCGCACGTTCCGGCGTTGGTCGATGGGCTCGGTGAACGCTTCGAGATCCTGCGCAATACCTACAAGCCGTATCCGTGCGGCATCGTGATCCACCCGATCATCGATGCCTGCCTGCGATTGCGGCGTGAGAATGCAATCGATCCGACCCAGGTGAGCACAGTGCGCATCCAGGCGTCGCCGGGCGCGATGGCGTTGTGCGACCGGCGCAACCCGCAGAATGAGCTACAGGCCCATGTCAGCCTGTACCACTGGACAGCGGCGGCCCTGATTCGCGGTGTGGCGCGCATCGAGGAATTGCAGGATCCGACGGTGCAGGATCCAGCGATCATGGCATTTCAGGACAAGGTGGAGGCTGTGGGTGACCCCGCCGTTGCGGCGGACGCGACGGTCGTGACCATTACGCTGAAGGATGGTCGCAGCCACACCTGCCGCATCGATCACTGCACCGGCAGCGCGAGCAATCCGATGACCGACGCGCAGTTGACCAGCAAATTCACCGATCTTGCCCGGCCGATCATCGGCGCGGGGCGAACGCAGCGGCTAGTGGATCAATGCTGGTCGATCGAAGGCATGGCCGATGCCGGCGACGTGGCACGCGCGGCCGGATAGATCACGATAGTGACTGACGCCATCATTTCCCCACCGTTTGCCGCTTCCACAGCTCCCACGGCCGGTCGACCAACGCATCATTCGTCTTTGTCGCCGCCGCAGCCTCGGCGTCGTTGAGATAGGTCGGCTCGCCAAGGCGCAGCGCCTCGCTCTCCACGCGCGCGTTCACTTCGGTGTAGATCGCGCGGAACACGACGTGCCGTATCGACTGTGCGGCCGCCACGGAGCCATGCCCGCGCATCAATGCCACTGAATGTGACCCGAGCACTACCGCGAGTGCATGACCGAGCGTCGGATTGCTCACCAGCAAGTTCGATGCCGGACCGGCCACGTCACGGATTTCGAACACCGGCACGCCGCCACCGAGAAAACCGGCAATGTGGTTCATCGGCCGGAGCTGCACCTTGGTGTCGGCGAAGGGAATCACCGCGGACGAATGACTGTGCACGATGGCACGCACGTCCGGGCGCAGCCTGTAGATCTCGCCGTGAATGAACCGCTCTAGATACACCGAGCGCCCGCGTTGATCGACCGGCGCGCTATCGAGATCGAACTCCATGATGTCGTCAGTCGTCACCAGGGCCGGCGCCATGCTGCGCGCGAGCAGAAAGTGGCTGGGGTCCTTGTCATGCCGCGCGCTGACATGCCCGAAGCCATCGACCACGTTCTGGTTGTACAGAATGCGATTGGCCGCCACCAGGTCGTCGATCAGCGCCGGATCAGCCGGGCCAGCCGACGACGGCGCCGGCGCCTGTGCGTTCACCGCGGCCGCCATCAGTGCGCCGAGAAAACCGCGCCGGCCCAAACCGTGCACCATGCCGCAGTGGCACTGGACCATGAAACCCTCCCTTGCTTGGTTGTGCACATCGTACGCGAGCTTGCCATCGCCTGCCACGCCCGGCACGCTTCACCGCCGCGTCAACCCGGAAGGAGATGGGCGATGAGCGATTCAGTGCGTCACTCGCTGTGCGAGGCCGTCGATGGCTCGATCCTCATGGGGCACATGCACGAACTTGCCCGTTGGGTGAAGCTGTCCGGCACACCGGATGAGCTGCAAAGCCTCCGCTACTTTCAGACGAAGCTCGATGAGTACGGCTACCGGACCAGGCTGATCATGCACGACGCCTATATCAGTCTACCCGGCAAGGCGCGTGTCGACGTAGACAACCATACGCTGACCAGCATCACGCATTCCTTCTCGCGCAGTTCACCTGCCAGTGGCGTGACCGGTCGCTTGGTCTATGTCGGCGATGGCGACGCATCCGATTTTACCGGGCGCGACCTGCGCGGTGCGATCGTATTGATGGAGGGCATCGCCAGTCCGGGCCAGGCGGCGCATGCCTCGCACGCCGGTGCCGTGGGTCAGGTGCAGATCAGCCCGCACGAGCATCTGCACGAGATGTGCGTCTCGCCGGTATGGGGCAGCCCTTCCGGCCAGACGCAGTCCGATCTGCCCACGACCGTGGTGTGCACGGTGTCCAACGCCGCTGGCAGCGTCTTGCGCGAGCGTCTGGCGCGCGGCGAGCAGCCGACGGTGACGCTGCATGCCGAGGTCGATACCGGTTGGCGGCAGACGCCAATACTGGAGGCGGAGATCGACGGGCCGGATGCGGATGGTCCGTTCATCCTTTACTCGGGCCATCACGACACCTGGTATTACGGCGTGATGGACAACGGTGCGGCAAACGCCACCATGCTGGAGGTGGCACGCCTCACCGCACGCGAGCGCGCGAAGTGGCGGCGCGGGTTGCGCCTGTGCTTCTGGTCGGGCCATTCGCATGGCCGATATTCCGGTTCAACCTGGTACGCCGATCAGAACTGGGATGTACTGGAAAGGCGCTGCGCGGTGCACGTGAATGTCGATTCCACCGGTGGTGTCGGTGCGACAGTGCTGAAGAATACTGCCGCAGCGCCGGAACTGATCGCGTTGGCCGGCGATGCGATCGGCGAACAGGCGGGCTCCGAGTACGCCGGCAAGCGCATGTCGCGTTCCTCCGATCAATCGTTCTGGGGTATTGGCATTCCCGCGATGTTCGGCGCGCTCAGCGAGCAGCCGCCGGCGCCGGTGAAGATGCGCAACGCACTCGGCTGGTGGTGGCACACGCCGCACGACCTGTTGGACAAGATCGACGAGAAGAACCTGGTGCGCGACACGCGCGTCTACGTGCACACGCTGTGGCGACTGCTGACCGATCCGGTGCTGCCGCTCGACTTCGCCACGCACGCGCGGGTGCTGCTGGATGAGTTGGCCACGCTGCGTGCGTCACTCGGCGAGCGGTATTCGCTGGATGGGTTGGTCGCGGCGGCGGAGATGCTACGCGACAAGGCAACGGGCGGCGGGTCTTCGGATGCCGCGCTGATGCGTGCGTCGCGTGCACTCGCGCCGGTGTATTACACGAGCGGCGACCGGTTCGCGCATGACCCGGCGCTGCCGCTCCCGGCATGGCCGGTGCTCGATCCGCTGCGCAAGCTGGCGAAGGTGGCGCCCGGCACCGACAGTGCGCATTTCCTGACGGTCAGTGCGACGCGCGCACGCAATCGGCTGGCTCATGCGCTGCGTGAGGCAACCGAGGCGTTTGGGGGCAGACCCTGAGGAATGCGTGGGTGCTGAGGCGTCTGCCACAGCGACTGCAAGCCTCTTGGGACGGGCCTCCCACACGTGGCGGCAGCCTTCATTCAACACAGAGAAGCAAGGTGAGAACACGGAGGGCACGGAGATAGTAAACCATGCGCTTCGCGCGAAGCGCCGACCTTCCCGAGTTGCCGACCGCTAAGAGCCTGTCTCTGAATGAACTTGCAACGGGATGCAACCGCCAACGTCCGCAAAGGGTGGTTTGCCGCCCGACAGCTATCCGGCGACGAACCTGCAGAAGCGGACGTTTATTCGTTCTACTAGCGCCCGAGCACGACGTGCGTCGCGAGGTCTGTGGCAGTGGATTTCATCACGCGGTAGCCGAGGGCAGGGAGATCCAAGCCCTCGAACATCGCCTCGCCTCGTCCGAGCAGGACAGGCGAAAGCGCAAAGTGCAGTTCATCGATCAAGCCGGCCTGCAGGTATTGGCGAACGGTCGAGACGCCACCTCCGATCTTGACGTCACGTGCTCCCGCGGCGTTGCGTGCGCGCTCGAGCGCGGCGTGGATCCCGTCCGTGACGAAGTGGAACGTGGTGCCGCCCTCCATTACGATCGGCTCGCGGGCATGGTGCGTCAGGACGAACGTCGGAGCGTGATAGGGCGGATTGTCTCCCCACCAGCCCTTCCAGCTGTCGTCCGGCCATTCCCCGCGCACAGGACCGAACATGTTCCGGCCAAGGATGAAGGCACCGAAGCCGTCCATCGAGCGGTGGGCAAAGGTCTCGTCCACGCCCTCCGAGCCACCGCCCTCGCCGAACATGGCCTTGAACGTCTTCGTTCCGAAAAACCAACTGTGGAGCTCCGTCCCGCGCTTTCCCAGAGGATCCTGAAGACTCTGTTCCGGGCCCGCTCCGAACCCATCCAGGGACACCGAAAACCCCGCGACTCTGACACGTCCCACCCTGGCCTCCTCTACTGCTTGCAACATGCTGCCTTACTAATGTCTGCAATCAGGAAGGGCGAGCGCGAGTTTTAGTCGAGGGCCGGTCTCCGAACCGTGATGGTCGTGGCCGGCCCCGCCATTAGGCCCCCGTGTGCTCGGCGAGCGTCAGGGCGTCCTCGACATCAACGCCGAGGTAGCGAACAGTGCTCTCAATCTTGGTGTGGCCCAGCAAGATCTGGACCGCCCGAAGGTTGCCGGTCGCCTTGTAGATGATCGACGCTTTCGCCCGCCGTAGCGAATGGGTGCCAAAATCCTCCCGGCGCATGCCAACACCAGTCATCCATTCGTCGACCAGCCGGGCATACTGCCGAGTGCTGATATGCCTTGCGCGGTTGTTCCGGCTAGGAAAGGCATAGTCGTCGTCGATTGTGCCGCCGCGATGTTCGAGCCAAGCCTGGATACTGTTTCGAGCCGCCTCAAGCAGCTCGAATTGGACTGGCCGGCCGGTCTTCTGCTGCACGACCGTCGCCCTTGCGCGGACCCAGCCGCTGCTGACGACGTCGCATTCTCTCAGTTTGCTGTTGATACCTAATCAGGTCGAACAGGGCCCAATCACGCACTCGTCGCTCCCGGTCCAACCAGAAACAGATCGCCCACACCTGCTGCGGCTTCAGTGCCCGCTTGGCACCGACTACTCGTCCGGCGTTCCACGGGCGGCCCTCTCGGGCAGCCGGGTCAAAATCTGAATGTCCCATCGGAGGGTGCGACACATAGACGTCAGCCGGATGATTCACCGCCGCCGGCAACGTCAAGGCACGTTTGCCTGCGTCCAACTCAGGTAGCACGGGGGGCCGGTGCGATATATGGTGGCAATGATGGCGCGCGGCAGGCAAACGCGGCGCCGGGAGGCGACGCCCATGGCCACTCCAACGTACAGCCTTGGTGAACGCCTGACCGCGGCACAGGCATTCGGCCACTTCTGCGCCGGACTCGAATATGATACGCTGCCTTCCACCGTGGTGGAGCGGGCCAAGCATTTCTTCATCGACTACATGGCCATCGCGCTGCACGCGTCCACGCTTGATTCCAGCCGACCAGTACGTGCGCTCGCAGCCGCCCGGCCGATCCCAGGCGGCGCCACGTTGTTTGGCCGCCCCGACCCAGTTCACGCGAGCTGGGCAGCCCTGGCAAACGGAATGGCGGCGCACAGTATGGAGCTGGATGACACGTTCCTTCCGGGCTCAATCCATAACGAATCTTTCGTCTTTTCCCCGGCACTGGCGCTGGCGGAGGAGCGCGGTGCGAGCGGCAAGCGCTTTCTGGAAGCCGTCGTCGCCGGGTTCGAGGTTGCCTGCCGTGTTGCCGCCGCGCTCCAACCGGCGGTAACGAACCAGCGCGGCTTCCATCCGACCGGCACCACCGGCGCGCTGGGCGCCGCTGCGGCCGCCGGCACGCTGCTCGGCCTGGATGCGGCGCAAATGACGGGTGCGTTTGGAATTGCATGCAGTCAAGCCGCCGGCCTGCTTGAATTCGTGACCGACGGCTCCTGGACGAAGCGTTTCCACGGCGGCTGGGCCTCGCACGCCGGCATTGTTGCGGCCGAGCTGGCGCAGCATGGCCTAACGGCGCCGGCAACGTCCATTGAAGGCAAGTTCGGCTATTTGCACGCCTATTCCGGTGATCCGTTGCCGCAGGCGCTGGCCATCGGCGAAGGCGAGACTCTCGCCATCGCGCAGACGGCGATGAAGTACTACCCTTGCAACTACTACATCCAGTCGGTGAACGATGCGGTGCTGCAGCTCGCGGCGCGTCCAGATCTCCAGCTCGACGCGATCGAAAGCATTGTCGTCAACACGGTGCAGGCCGCCATGGCACTGGTATGCGAGCCGATCGAGCAGAAGCGCCGGCCGAAAGTGATGATCGACGCGCAGTTCAGCGTGCCGTTCAACGTCGCCCTCGGCCTCGTCAAGAGGCGTGTCTCCTTCGTCGATTTCACGCCGGCGGCGTTCGCTGACCCGGGGGTCGTTGGTTTGATGGATCGTGTCACCTGTCGCGTCGATCCCGAATTGGACGCGCAGTATCCAGCGGCATGGCCTGCGCGCGTGGAGGTCACACTTGCCGATGGCCGAAGGCTCCAAGCCGCCACTACGCACGCCAAGGGTGATCCACGCAATCCACTGACTCTTGACGACGTGATCGCCAAACACCGCAGTATTGTTGTCGGTATCGTAGACGATAGCACCGACGAGCAACTCCTCGACTTCATCCTACATATCGAGACGAAACCGGATTTCAGTGAGCTGACACGCATCCTCAAGCGGTTCGTGGTGCGGGGTTGAGGGATTGCTGAGAGGCCGAGGACTGGAGACGAAGTGATCCCGCAGGCGCCAGCCGGATGTCGACTTTCGAGAATGTCTATTCAATCGCCGAACGTCTTGCATGGGTCGCGAGGGCCGTTTCAATGTCATTCCGAGACAGGCTCTAAGCTAAGTAAAGACAGCGAGGCCCGCTATTGCTGTGTCACAAGGTTGCCGGGTTTCCTCCCCGCCAGCACGGCAGCGATCCCGTCGAGTGCGAGACACCCCATCGCGTCTCTCGTCGTGACCGTCGCACTGCCGAGATGCGGCAGCAGCACCACGTTCTCCAGGCCGAGGTAGTTAGGGTTGAGCTTGGGCTCGCCCTCGAACACGTCCAGGCCGGCGAAACCGACCTGCCCGCTTTGCAATGCGGCGATCAGCGCCGCGTCGTCGACCAGCGTGCCGCGTGCTGCATTCACGACCACCGCGCCACGCGGCAGCATGGCGATGCGATCTGAGTTCAGCCAATGATGTGTCGCCTCGCCGCCTGGCGCGTTCAGGCTCAGCACATCGCAGGACGCCAGGAAGCTCGCATCGCTATCGTGGAAGATGGCACCGGCCTCCAGCGCGGGCGGCAGGCGTGTCACGTCGCGGTAGTGGATTGTCATGCCGATGCCCCGCGCGAGTTGCGCCAGTTCACGGCCAATGCGGCCCATGCCGAATATGCCCAGCCGCCGGCCTACCACACCGACGCCGAGTAACTGTGTCGGAGCCCAGCCCTGCCAGCGCCCGGATCGGATCAGGCGTTCGCCCTCGCCGGCGCGCCGCGCTGCGGCCAGGATCAGCAGCAACGCCGTCTCAGCCGTCGCGATACTCAGCACATCGGGCGTGTTGCACACTGCAATGCCACGCGCCGACGCACTGCCAACGTCGATGTGGTCGTAGCCGACGCTGAATGTCGCAACGACCTTTACGCTGGCAGGCAGCGCCGCGATCAGGGGTGCGTCGAAGGTGTCGCCCGGACAGGTCAGTATCGCATCTGCGCCCGCGGCCTGTGCGACCACGTCCGACATCGGCACATCGGATTGCGTCAGCCGCGCATCGAATTCGGCCGCCGCGCGCGCTTCGACGGCCGGAGGCATCCGACGCGTGACCAGCAGGACCGGCTTGGCCATAGGCTAATAGGTTCCGACTGCCTGCCTGGGCTTTGACGATGCGGCGGCGGTCTCACCGCTGAGCATGGCGCGCATGCCGGCGCCATTCACCCGCCACCATTCGTGCAGGACGCGAACATCCCAGCCGATGCAGAAGTGCTTCACGCCCATTTCCAGGTAGGGCGCGGCCTGTTTGATATCGGCGAGCTCCACCCGCGGATGCAGGCCCTTCTTGAACGCGGTCTCGATGGTCTTGCGCTCGGCCTTCACGATGTCGGGGTGATTGCGCTGGCCGGTCAAGCCGAGGCTCATCGAATAGTCCGACGCGCCGAACTGCACCATGTCGAGGCCCTTGACCGATAGGATCGCATCGAGGTCCTCGACGCATTCCCGCTTCTCGACCATCACTGCGATGACCACCTCGTTGAGCGCTTCGACATAGGCGGGGGAGCCGCCTTCTCGCACGGTGCCGACGTCACGCCGCATGCCAACGCCCAAACGGCCGCCGGTCCCAGGCGTCTCGGCGCGCACCGCCGCCACGCAGGCCTCCGCATCAGCCACCGTGCGCAGGTCGGCGAACAGCACGGCCTGAAAGCCGGAGCCGATCGCGCGCATCGCCTGATGGGTCCATTGGGTCTGTTCGATCTTGATCATGCCGCCGAGGTTCTTCAGCTCCAACGCGCGACCGAGGTTGTCCAGGTCGTGCATGTGGAACGGCGCATATTCTGCGGTGAACTCGACGTAGTCATAGTTGCCGGCGTCGCCGACGAGTTCCACCAGCGTCGGCCAGCTCGACAGAAGGTGTGTACCGATAGACGGCTCATCGGCCGTGAGCAGCGCGCGCAAGCGATTATGACGCATGATCCGGTTATTCCTTTGACCCTTGATGGGCTTGCATCAACGTGGCGAGGGTCCCAGTAGAGCCGATTGGGCGAGTTCCGCCAAATCGTGGTCGGAGCAGCGCCGCGTCAGACCCGCTCGGCCGCCTGCACACCGAGCCCGTTGAACGCCGTCAGCGATCGCCGGACCAGGTCCGGATCAATTCCGTCGACGATGAATACGATATGCGACCGCCGATCCTCGTCGGGCCAGGCAGTCATATGGACGGGGTTATGCACGAGATACCGCACACCATGGATTGCCACCGGCGCGACTTCACCGACGAGGTTCAGAATGCCCTTGACACGCAGCACCTTGTCACCGTGCCGGTTGATCAGCATCGTCAGCCAGACACCAAACGCCGTCCAGTCGAGGGGCTGCTCCACGGTAACGACAAAGGAACGGATGCGCTCCCAGTGATCGCTCTGATAAGGGGCGTCACAAATGCGGTGCATCGGCGGCGCGTGAGAACCCGGCGCAGTTCCTCCGTGATCGAGCAGGGCGACGGCATCCAGATCGGGATCACCCGCGCGGATCATCGGCGCATCTGGATTGATCTGCCTTACGTGGGAGAGAAGACGGGTGATGCTCAACTCGTCCGCAAGATCAGTCTTGGTCAGCACCAAGCGATCGGCGACCGCCACCTGCCGGACCAATTCGGTGTGACGTCTGATCTGGGACAGCCCGTTCACCGCGTCGACTGTTGTGACAACTGCTCCCGCACGGAAGTGATGGCGCAGAACCGGATCAGACTTGAGGGTTGAGAGGATCGGGAACGGATCGGCCAGCCCGGTGCTCTCGACGACCAGTCGCCCGAATGCCGGCAGCTTCCCGCTTTCCCTCCGCGAATGCAGGTCACGAATGGCGAGCGCCAGTTCGCCGCGGATGGTGCAGCAGAGACATCCTGATCGCAGCAGAACAACTGTCTCGTCGATACGCTCGATGAGATGATGGTCGAGCCCGACTTCGCCGAATTCATTGATGAGGACTGCGGTTCCCGACAGCGCCGGATCCTCCAGGAGACGCCGCAGCAAAGTTGTCTTGCCGGAACCGAGAGAACCGGTGAGCAGATTGACTGGCGTGAAGGCGGGAATCGCGTCAATCATGGCGCCGCTCCAAGGGCTCGATCACCGGCAGCGCCAATGGATCGCAGACACGGCCGGAGAGCCGTTCCGCCGCCGGCCACAAATGCCCGAGATCGGCGATGATCTCCGTCTTGCCCGTGCGTGTCGACAACAGAAATGAACTGCCCTGCCAATCGGAAAGGGCCATGCCGAACTGCGCCAGGATCCCATTGGCGATGCGCATCCGGTTCCTGCGTTCGCGCCGGCGTTCCACGACGTTGACATTGCGCGTGTACACACCCGGCCGTGCGACCGCCTCGGCCCAGTGCTCGTTGCCACCCAGTACGCCGCATAGTGAACACATGTGCGGCTACTTCTTGCGCGGGAAGCGCCGGGCGAAGTCATCCGCCATCTCGTTCATAGTGACGAACCTAACGCCAGGGTGCCGGATCATGTGAGCGTACAGACGTTCCAGCATCATCAGCACCTGAGGTCGGCCGGAAACATCGGGATGGATCGTGATCGGGAACACGGCATAGTCCATCTCGCGATAGACCCAGTCGAACTGATCGCGCCAGATCTGCTCGATATCGCGCGGGTTCACGAAGCCATGGCTGTTCGGCGACTTCTTGATGAACATCATCGGCGGCAGATCATCGAGATACCACGACGCCGGTATCTCTATCAGGTCCGTCTCGTGCCCGCGCTTCAGCGGCAGCATCCAGTCGGCAGGCTTTCCGGAGTAGTCGATCTTGGTCCAGCTATCGCCGACGCGCACGTAATAGGGTGTGAAGTCGTTATGCATCAGCGAGTGGTCGTACTTGATGCCGCGCTCCAGCAGCAGTTCGTTGCTCACGGTCGAGAACTCCCACCACGGCGCCACATAGCCGGTGGGGCGCCTGCCGGAAAGCCTGGTCACGAGGTCGATGCACTTGTCGAGCACCGCGGTTTCCTGCTCGCGTGTCATCTCGATCGGGTTCTCGTGAGAATAGCCGTGAATGCCGATCTCATGACCGGCATCGGCCACGGCCCGCATTTGCTCCGGGAAGGTCTCGATCGAGTGGCCGGGAATGAACCAGGTCGTCTTGATGCCGAACCGCTCGAAGAGTTTTAGCAGGCGGGGTGACCCGACCTCTCCCGCGAAGAGGCCGCGCGAAATGTCGTCGGGCAAATCCTCACCACCGTAGGAGCCGAGCCATCCGGCGACCGCATCTACGTCGATGCCGAACCCGCAAAGCATTTCCTTCGTCATGATGTGTCTCCTTCGACGCTGGATCGTGGCAGACCGAGTGGGAGATATGAAGACGCACACGGCGCGAATGGCGGAGATGGAATAGCTTGCCGTCTGTGAAGGTGATAACATCCTCCCAGAAAGGGAGAGTCCAATGAACATAACTCCTGCATCGCCTGGCTGCCTGGCCGGTATTCGCGTGCTCGACCTTACACAGTTCGAGGCTGGCACGACCTGCACCGAGGCACTCGCCTGGATGGGCGCCGACATAGCGAAGGTGGAAAATCCGAAGGGCGGTGAGGCCGGCCGCACCGGGTTCGGCGATGCCTATTACTTCATGATGTACAACGCGAACAAGCGGTCGCTCACGGTCAACCTGAAGTCAGACCGCGGCCTGGCGTTGGTCAAGGAGATGGTGAAGCAGGCCGACGTCTTCACCGAGAACTTTGCCCCCGGCGCGGTCGAGCGCCTCGGACTCGGCTATGACGTCGTCAGTGCGATCAATCCGAGCATCATCTATGCCCAGGTCAAGGGCTTCGGCACCGGCAGCCCATACGAGAATGGCCTGGCGTTCGATCCGATCGCGCAGGCGGCGGGCGGGTCAATGAGCATCACCGGCGAGCCCAACGGCAGACCTGTCAAGCCTGGCCCGACGATCGGCGACACCGGCACCGGCATGCTGCTGGCGTTCAGCATCGTCAGCGCACTGTTCGATCGTGCGCGCACCGGCAAGGGGCGCCGGCTGCAGGTGGCGATGCAGGATTCGGTCATGCACTACAGTCGTGGTGCGTTTATCACGCAGGCGCGCACAGGCAAAGCCGCGCCACGACGCCGGCCCAGCGACAACCCGCCCGGCGGCATCTTTCCGTGCAAGCCCGGCGGCTCCAACGATTACGTCTACCTGCTGACCAGCCGCGCCAACCCCGAGCATTGGCCTCGCCTGTTGAAGCTGATCGGACGCGAGGACCTGATCGGTGATCCGCGCTACGATACTCCCGACGCGCGATTGAAGCGCGAGGCCGAGGTGGACGAGATTGTCTCCGGTTGGACACGGGAGCGCACGAAGCACGAGGCGATGACGCAGTTGAGCGCGGTCGGCGTCCCCGCTGGTGCTGTGCTCAATTCGATGGAACTGACCAACGAGCCGAGCTTCCGCGAGCGCGGCATTCTGCAAACGATGAAGCACGGCGAACGCGAGATGACGATGCCAACCTGGCCGGTTCGCTTCGATGGTGTCCCCACAGCCGTCAAGCCGGCCCCGCTGCTTGGGGAGCACACCGGCGAAGTGCTGGCCGACTGGCTCGGCCTCGACGCCGACGCAGTCGGGGAGTTGCGTCGCGACGGAATCGTCTGAGGCGCTGGCCGGCAATCCCGCTGCCGGCCTTCGTCTTTGCTCTTGCGCCATTGCAGATAGTAGGTGTCCGGTCGCTTCAACTCGCAAGCGGCATCCCCCCATCGTCATGGCCGGCCGCAGTGCCGCATCAGACAAAGTCGTGGATGGCCGAGCCAAGCCCGGCCATGACGAAAGAGGGACCAGTGCGCCTGTCGATCTCTCACTAAATGTCCGACCTCATCCCCGCTCATGACCGGGGTTGGCATTCCGCGAGAATTGCCCAAAGCTTCGGACATGATCGCTTCATCCAGTTTTCTCGGCACCGATGTTGGCGGCACGTTCACCGATCTCGCGCTGATCACCAGCTCAGGCGAACTGCATTGCTTCAAGGTGCCGAGTACCCCGTCTCGCCCCGGCGCCAGCATCCTGAGCGGCGTCGCCGAGATCCAGGCGTCCCTCGAAGACGATCAATCGACATGGCAGCGGATCATCCACACCCATAGCAGCACGGTCGCGACAAATGCTCTAATTGAGCGCAAGGGCTCCCGCATCGGCTTGTTCGTTTCAGCCGGCTTCCGGGACCTATTTGAACTGCAGCGCCTTGCCGTGCCTCACCCGATGCGCTTTGATTCCAGGAGGCCACAACCTTTGGTGCCGCGCGCCCTGGTGCGCGAAATCGGCGGACGCATGGACGCCGACGGGCAGGAGGTCGAGCCACTGGACACCGAAGCGGCGGTGCGGGCGGCCGGTGAACTCCAGGACGCCGGCGCTGAGATCGCGATCGTCGTGTTTCTGCACAGCTACCGCAACGCAGCCCACGAGCGGGCCGCGCGGGATGCCGTCGCTCGCAGCGGCGTGAACCTGCGTGTCGAGCTGTCAAGCGATGTGTGGCCGCAGGCGCGCGAATACGAACGCGGAGTACTGACAGCCATCAACGCCAGCATTCGCCCGCTGGTCGAAGGCTATGTGGATCGGCTCGTCGCCGGTCTTACGGACCATCGTATCCTGACGCCCGCGCGTATTGCGCGCTCCAACGGTGGCGCGGAACTTGCGACCAGCCTGCGTGGCCGTCCCGTTGTCGCTCTGCTCTCGGGGCCAGCAGCCGGTGTCAGCGGGGCAGCCGAGGTGGCACGCGATGCGGGGTGGGAGGCGGCTGATCTGATGACGCTCGATGTCGGCGGCACGAGCGCGGATATCGGCATCGTGCGCGACGGCCGTCCGGTGCTGAGTTCGGAAGAGCACATCGCGGAATTTCCGGTTCTGATACCAACCGTTGCGGTTTCCAGTATCGGTGCCGGCGGCGGCTCGATCATCTGGCTCGATCCGACCGGGTCGCTGAAGGTCGGGCCACGCAGCGTGGGCGCTGATCCCGGCCCGGCATGCTACGGCACGAAGGGCTCGTTGATCCCTGCCCTCACCGATGCGTTTCTGGTCGCCGGTCTGCTTGAGCCCGAACAGCGCCTTGGCGGCAAACTGCCGCTTCTGCTATCTCCGGCGCGCGACGCGCTCGGCGTGATCGCGGCACAGCTCACAGGCTCGGTGGAGGAGGTCGCGGACGGGGCGATACGCATCGCGATCGCCATGATGACGGCGGAGGCTTCCAACGTTCTTGCCCGCCGCGGCGTGGATGCGCCCCGCTTTCGCATGATCGCGTTCGGTGGCGCCGGCCCGTTGCTCGCCGCGCTGCTCGCCGAAGAGCTTTCAATCGATACGATCCTAATTCCGTCGCATCCAGGCGCGCTCAGTGCGCTGGGGGCGGCGCGCGCCAATCTCGAAGGCGACCTGGTGCAGCCGGTCTATACGATGCTCAGCGGACTCGCCCCGGGACGCCTCGCTGAACTGTTGCACGAGCTTGAAGCGACCGCCTCACAATGGATAGCCGCCCAGACTGAGCATATTCCCGCCGCGGCCACACGCACAGAGATTGCGGCTGAGATGCGGTATGATGGTCAGGGCTATGACGTCACCGTGCCGCTTGATCGCGCATGGCTCGCCGAAGGCGATACCGGACGCGTCAGCGCGGGATTCCACGCGGCGCATCGCGCGACCTACGGTCACGCAAACGAAGACGCACAGATCTGGCTGAAAGAACTTCGCGCGCATGTTGTGGGCGAGATACCGAAGCCACGATTGGCACCGCTTCTAACGCCCATATCCAGCGCGTCCCGCACGACGCGCCCGGTTCGTCTGCTCGGGCAGACCTTCTCGGCCGCAGTTATCGATCGCTCCGCGATGGGGACGGACGAAATCATTGCCGGGCCGGCCATCATCAACCAGATGGACACGACAACCCTGGTTCCCGCAGGCTGGCAAGCCCGCCGCATAGCAGCCGGCGCACTCGTCCTCGAGCGCACCGCGCCAGAAGGAAAATCAACGTAATGATGGATGCCACCCTTCGTCAGGACGCAATCGGCGTCGAGATCTTCGCCAACCTGTTCAAGGCCATCGTCGATGAGATGGCCTGGATCGTCCTGCGCTCCTCGCACACCACATTCGTGAAGGAGACGCAGGACTTCGCGGTTTCTCTGGTGACCAACGAGGGCGAAATCTTCGCCTATCCCTACGGCAGCGGCGCAACTCCTATCATGGGCGTTCCCATGCACGCTGGTACCCGCGCGTTCGACGACTGGCAGGCAGGCGACGTGATGATGACCAACGACCCGTACACCACGGGTGGCATGGTGATGCATCTCAACGACATCTACCTGTTCAAACCGATGTTTGTGGAAGGGCGTCTGCTTTGCTTCGCCTGGACTTTCATTCATTGCACCGACGTCGGCGGCTATGCACCAGGCAGCATCGACATGCGAAACAACGAGGTATTTCAGGAAGGATTGCGACTGCGCCCGGTGAGGCTCATGCGAAATGGCGTCCTCAATCAGGAGCTATGGGACATCTTCTCCGACAATTGCCGCATCCCTGCGCTCAATTGGGGCGACATTACCGCCTGCATTGCAGCGCTCGACAAAGCCGAGACGCGGCTCACGCGCCTGACCGAACGCTATGGATATGCGACGGTGCAACAGGCGATCTACGCCACGCTGGATCGCACGGAGCAGCTCGCCCGCCAGGTCCTGGCGCGCATTCCACGGGGTGAATATCGCTTCGATGAATATTTTGAGGACGACTATGTCAGTGACCTGCCAGTCCGCATCACCGCCAAGCTCGTTTCCCGTGGAGATGGTACTGTCTGCCTCGATTTCACCGGATCCGATCCGCAGGTCCGCGCGGCGCTGAACCTGCCCACGGGATCGATGCGGCATCATCCATTCCTGTGCATGTCGCTGACCAACCTTGTGGTCACGCAGTCCGAGTCCATCCACATCAATGCCGGAATTATCCGCTGCATCGATCTTGTGCTGCCGCAGGCCTCCGTGGTGAACGCACGCTTCCCCGCCGCGTGCGGTATGCGCTTCACCACCGCGATGCGCATCCACGATCTTGTCCTTGGCCTGCTCGCTCAGGCCGTTGAAGGACTGGCGCCAGTCGGCGGATCGGGCGCAGTCGTCATCACCTATATTTCCACCTCCGAGCTGGGGGCGACCGGGCGTGTGGTCGTTGCCAATCCGGTATCCGGTGGTTCCGGCGGCAATGCGCGACAGGACGGTATTTCCGGCTCGGAGCTATCGGTGGCATTTCTGCGCAACGTACCGGTCGAGGTGTTGGAGTCTGAAGCGCCTGTGCTGGTGCGGTGCTTTGGGCTGCGGCCCGATTCAGAGGGAGCGGGCCAATTCCGCGGCGGGTTCGGGGCTGAATACGACCTGCAGATCCGCCATCCCAGCGCAGTGGTCGTCATGCGCGGCAAGGATAGACACCGATTTTCCGCCTGGGGCGCTGCGGGTGGCCAGGCCGCCACGACCAGTGGCAATTGCAGCGAGCGTCCCGGAGAGCCGCCGCATGACCTCGGGAAGCAGACCGTCTACCGCCCAACGATGAATGAGGTGATCCGCATCTGGAGCGGCGGCGGCGGTGGTTGGGGTGATCCGCTGGAGCGCGACCCGGAAGCCGTGGTCGCTGACGTTGCCGCCGGGCTGGTCACGACCGAACGCGCTCGAGCGGTTTATGGCGTGATAATCGCGCAAGGTGCGTTGCAGACGATCGAGACACAGGCATGTCGCGAAGACTTGGCCGCCGCACGCGGCATCCTGCCCGCATTCGACTTCGGGCCTGGCCGGAGCGCATGGGAAGCCACCTACGGCGCCGCTGCAGAACGCATCGCCGTCTGGCTCCCCGTGCTGCCCGAAGGTGTGCGCCGCTACGCGCAAGCTGAGGTGTACCAATGCTTACGCCAATCCGGACCAGGCCCTTATGACGATGCCGCAACTCAGCTGGCTATTGCGAGGGTTGCGGCGGCGCTGCCAGGAGTCGGGAGGACCGCCGCATGAGTGACAGCGGCTCCTCTTCAGCGACTTTGTCCTGGGCCGAGTCAAACGGCAGGTCGATCAGCCGAACCGTGGCCGGCGGCATGATCGGCAACATCATCGAATGGTACGACTGGACGATTTACGGCCTGCTCTCCAGCGTCTTCGCAGGTCAGTTCTTCCCGTCGGGCAATGCGACCACCTCACTGCTGGCGACGCTTGCCACGTTTGCACTCGGCTTCGTCATGCGGCCGGTCGGCTCGGTCGTGCTCTCACCGCTGGCCGACCGTTACGGTCGTCGCCGGATGCTGTCGTTGACGATCCTGGTGATGGGCGCGGGCAGTCTCATCGTCGCCGTCACTCCGTCCTACGCTGTGATTGGCATCGCCGCTCCGCTCCTGTTGCTGTTCGCACGATTGCTGCAAGGGTTTTCGGCGGGCGGCGAGTTCCAGGGGGCCGCGACTTTCCTGGTGGAGCACGCGCCCGCCGGCCGGCGCGGTTTCGTAGGCTCGTTGCACATCGCGAGCATCGGATTCTCCATCCTGATCGCCACCGGCGTTTCCGCGCTGCTCACCAAATTCATCGCGCAACCTGCCCTGGGCGATTGGGGCTGGCGCATTCCGTTCCTGCTCGGCGCCGCGGTTTCGCTCTATGGCCTGTATATCCGCCGTGGGCTGCCGGAAACTCCGTCATTCGTCGCGGCGGAGCAGCGGCGCGCGCTCGAGGGCCGGCCGATCCTGCGTGCCCTGAAGGACCACCCATGGGAATTGTTCGTCGTGTTCGCGATGCAAATGGGCACGGTGCAATTCTACATCTGGACAGTCTTCCTGCCGACCTATGCGTATCTCGCAGGTGGCTTGCCGCTCAGCAAAGGGTTTATCGGGGGCGTGATTTCGCTGGCGGTCTTCTGCGTCGCTACCCCGACCGCTGGTGCGGTCTCTGATCGGATCGGCCGACGACCCGTCTTGATTGCTTACGCCATTGGCTTCTTCGTTCTGGCCTGGCCAATGCTGCATCTGCTGCACAACGGCGACTTCATGACGTTTCTGCTGGTGGATATCGTCGGCTGTCTGCTGTTGGCCATGGTCGACGGCGTAATGTCGGCCACGTTCTGCGAGCTGTTTCCCACGCAGGTGCGCGTGTCAGGAATTGGCCTGCCTTATGCGATATGCGCGGCGATCTTCAGCGGAACGGCGCCGCTGATCGCGGCCTGGCTGCTGAGCCGTCAGGTTCCGTGGCTGATCGCGGTGTATATCATGGTGATCTCCGCGATCGGTGGCGCCACCTTCCTGATGATGCGGGAGACACGGGGAATTCCGCTTGATTGAACGCAGCGCAAGGTAAGGGCATGCCGGGGAACAAGTAAATCGAATTGGCATGGGTCGTACTCCTCGTCATGGCGGGGCTTGGTCCCGCCATGACGGGCTAGCTGATTTGAAATCCCGGAGCGGATGTTGACGGCGTCAACCCTACGCCTCATTCAACCCGGCACCGCGCTTGCCAAGAAACTCTAGGCCCTTGGCTGTGAGCGTGAAGGCCGACCCAGTATGGCTCTCCGTTGGTTCCACGTAATCACTGGATATAAGCCGCTCCAGATCACGTTTCTGTTCGCCGGTAAGCTTGGTCAGATCAAACTCCCCTATCTCACAGAGCAGCGCGATTTGGGAATTTGTCAGGTCGTCGCACATTCTGTTCTCTCCGGTCACGCTCTTGGACCATTGGCTTAATTGTCGCGGGCAGCAATAGCTCGCCGCGGGGGCACGCAGCGACGATCACCTGACGCACCTCCAACTGCCTCACTCGTGCGCGCCATATTTTTGCTCAGGCCGTTTCCTACATAGGAGTGTAGGAGGTACGATGCGCAATACAAAGTCCTCATATACCAATCAGCGTCATGAGTAACTGGCGCGCGCCTTGTCGGGGGAGCCGCCGGCCATAATGGGTCAGCATCAGTAATTATAATGAGAACTCCCATCCGTGCGTACGGCCAGCACGCACCAGTTCCACCATCCTGGCGATGGAAGTCAGCTGCGTAGGGCAATCTCGTCTTGGCCATCATGGATTCCTTGAACGCAAACGGTCCGGTGTCCACGAAACCGGGTCAACTTCACGTCCACATATAGACGGCCGGCCTGCGCCGGCCATGACGACGAGGGGGATGCCGGTTGCGAGTTCGAGCACTTATTCCGCAGCAGGCCTAACCTCGTACTATTGGTGAACAGGCCATTGCGGCTGCGCGAGCCAACACGATCATGCGGCGGGCTGCCACCCCGGCGCCAGCGACATCGCCCGCCAAATGTCGCAGTAGCGGATGCGACACCATCGCATGAGTGGCAGCGTTCACGGCGATCTCCGCAGCGGCAACCGTGGCCGCTGCCAAGGCGGTTTTCTGTAGCAATGCCAGTGTCCCCAGTAATCCTGGGCGCATCCCATGCAGTGTTGCGATCTGCCGTATCAGCCGCACACCGCACCAGCCAACGGTCAGTACATCCATTGCGGGCGAAGGGGTCGCCGCGACGATCGCGATGCTCTGAAGTGCGGCGTTGCGTCCGAGGACCTCCGTTGCGTCCAGCAGCGCCTGCGCTGGCCCCGAGCGCAACAGCGCCGAGTACAGTTTCCGGCGTGTCGGCCGCAGCCAGAGACGGCAAGATCGCAGAGTGCTGCGGTAGCCCTTCGAGCCAGCGCAGTGCCGCCCGCTTTATCCTTTCTGCCTCTCCGCTGGCAAATTCGGTGCGGAGGTGATCAACCCGGCGCAGCGCTGACAAACCGCGCAGTTCCCGGCCGATGCCCACTCCTATCAGGCCAAACCCACACAACAAGATCGCAAGGCCCGCCCAACCCAGCGCGCCCCAGCGATCAAACAGCGCGCTCGCCAGCCACAGAGTCCAGAGCACCGGAATGCCGAGACAGAGAATCGCCGCGCCGGCGAGGGTTGGCGAACGCAGCCAGCGCACCGGCTCCGCTGTCGGCAGCAGAACCGGCACTGCCTCCAACCTTGGTGCCGCCTCGGGCTCAAGCAACAGGAATGGCTCGGGCACAGTGTCCATCAAAGAATGTCCGTCAGCAGAAATGCTATGAGTGCGTCCAATCCCAGTTGCGGTATGCCGCCGCGGCCGGAATCGGGCAAGCGCATTGGCTCGAAGTCCGGCAAGGCGAGAAAGCGATGTTGCCAGAACAAGTCGTCGGGGACGCCGTCAGGCACTTCGCCGGGATAGAACCGTGCCGGCCGCGGTTCGCCGATGATGCGGCCACGCACAGCAGAAACCGGGCGACCCGCGAGCGTTTCCACCACATCCTCGGTACAGCGCACCGAGGCAATCGCAAAGACGGCGGACTTCGCGCTGCCTTCCGGCACATGTGTGAGCCGACGCATCAGCGCCGCCAGGTTGCCACGCTGACGTGCAGCGATGTGGTCTGCTTTGGTGGCCGCAAACGCCACGCGCCTGATTGCCCGTGGCGGCAACTGCAATCGAGCAAATGCCGCCAACCAATCTGTCCACGAGCTGTCCCAACGCAAGGCGTCGGCTGCGGCCGCCAGTGCCAATCGTGCATCAGCAAAGGCAGCCTGTCCCTGGTGCAACGCCGAAAGCAGGTCGGCCAAAACGACGAGCCCATCGAGGTCGCCAAACATAGGCGACATCAGGTCGCGCCTGACGGCATCCACATACGCATTGAAGCGGGCCTGCATAAGCGTCGCGAGCGGGCTGCGCCCGGGCAGCGGAAAGAACTCCGTCCAGGGCGGGGGAGCACCAGGCGGTGGCATCAGGAAGCGTCCGGGCTGGAGAAATGCCAACCCAGCCTCATCGCGCATTCGACGCAACACTTCGGTGTAGAGCCGGTGTCCCGTCAAAGTCAGCGCCTCGTCTGCCTGCACTCCCAGCGGCAGGCCGCGTACGAAAGCGAGAAACGCGCGTGTCATCTCGGAGCGGTTCAAAGTTTCCAGCCGGCGAAGAGTTTTTTCGGACCAATCAGCAAAGCTCTGACCGAGCAGCGGCAGATCGAGAAGCCACTCGCCAGGGTAGTCCAGGAACTCGAGGCGCCGGCGTTGCGGGGCCAGTGCCGCAAGCAGCCCTTCTCTCGGCACATCGATGTCGAGGGCAAGCAGCGATACAGAAGTTGTCCGGGCCGGCCATCGTGGCGGGTCGGCAGCCAGCGCGGCGACGTGGGAAGCAACCTCGAATCTTGGGATGTCCTGAAGCTGCCGCCGGCGCTATTGTTATCTGTGGCCTTCTGCCGCAAAGCCGGTCGGATACAGCTGGCAGGGTCGGCCGTCCGGCTGACAACGCGAGCAGGTTGGCGGCGAGCGAACTTAGCAACGCGGTCTTGCCCGCCCGTGCCAATCCAGTGACGCCGATGCGAATTGTGCTGCGTCGTTGCAGCACGTCCGAAGCCAGGCGGCTGGCATCATGGATGGTTGCTGCCATCAACCGACTATGGGCGTGAAATCCAGGCGCGCGATGGCGATACCGCTTTCTCCGCCGACGGCATAGAGCAGATAGGTCACGCCCGCTTCCTCATGGATTGCCGGGTCGCGGAGTTGGTTCACCACGCCATACGCCGTGCTGCGGACAGAGGGCTGGTTTGGTGCGTCCGCCCCTTCCCATGGATGTTCAGGACGCATCACCTCGACCGGCGGCTCGTCGCGCCAGCTATGCCAGTCGCCATCGAGCGCGATGCGGCTGAGCAGGATGCGTTCGGGCGCGTCGCCGACCTGGGTCCAGAACACAAAGAGTGCGCCGTCGCGCTTGAGCACTGCGGCGTGGCGCATGTTGGGATTGAACAGCGTCCGCCCTGTCACGAAACCGCTCAGCCCATCCGCCGAGTGCGAGAGGGTGCCGGGCATGGCGAGTGCGTAGGTCATGCCGTCGTGATGAAAGATGCGCATATAGGAACGGCCGATCACCTCGGGGCGGGCAATGAAGTCGATGCCGTTCCGCGAGATCGCCACACGCGAGACCTGATGGCCGACCGCGTCCAGGCCGTGAAAATACATCACGATCCGGCGGCGTTCCGCATCTATATGCACATCGGGAGAAGCGATGTGCGGCGTGGTGATTTCCGACAGCACGTCGTGCGAGATCGGCATGCCGCGGGCACGATACTGCGCCTCGAACCGCGCGAACTCATCTGGGGAAACGGCAGGCGGGGCGGTGAGGAAGCCCGACTGCGCCAGGTGCAGGCTGCCTGGCGGGTGCACGCGCCAGGGTCCCGCGAGGTGATCCGCATAGGCGAGGCGGATGTAGCTCCCCTTGTGGTCGGCGAAGTACAGGTAGTAGGCGCCGAGACGGTCCTCGATCCAGTCGGGCATGCGGATCAGCGATGGACCCTGGATGTTCACCCCGATGCTGGGATGCAGATGCGGCCCAATGATCGGACCGTTGGCCAGGCGAGTCACACAGACGCTCATGTGGCTACTCCTTGTCGCCGACTGGTGGCACGATAGGCGCAACAGCAAGCAGCGAGGACGACAGGATGGCAATGCGCATTCTCTGGCCCAACCTTCCGGCCGAATTCCACCAGATCGCCCGTGATGCGGTCGGCCCAGGCTTCGAGACCGATTTCTGCGCCAGCGCCACGGACGTGTCTGACGAACAATGGGCCAACACCGACGCCGTCGTCGGCTCGTGCCCGCCGCAATACATCGACAAGCTGCGCCAGTGCCGGATATTCGTGAAGTACGGGGTCGGTTACGACGATGTCGACATCGAGCGCTTCGGCAAGCTGGGCATCCCCGTCTGCAATACGCCCGACTACGGCACACGCGAGGTCGCCGACCACGCCATCGCCCTGATGATGACGCTGGCCAAGAGCATCGCCTATCACGACCAGGAGTTGCGCGGCGATCTCCGGGCCAACTGGCGCCCCGCGCACAACCCGTTCGGCCGGCGGCTGTCGGTCTGCACTTACGGCGTGGTCGGCATGGGCCGCATCGGCACCGCCGCTGCCCGCCGCGCCAAGGCTTTCGACATGGACGTCGTGTTCTACGACCCTTACCAGCCGAACGGCTATCAGTTTGCGATCGGCGTCCGTCGCGCCGACACGCTGGCCGAACTTATGGGCCAGTGCGATTTCGTCAGTATCCACGCACCGCTCACGGCGGAGACGCGCAACCTGATCGGGGCGGAAGCCTTTGCAGCGGCCAAGCGCGGGATGATCTTGGTCAATACCGCGCGCGGGCCGATTGTCGATATCGACGCGCTGTATGACGCCATGAAGGACGGCACCGTGCTGGCCGCCGGGCTCGATGTACTGCCGGAGGAGCCGGCCAATGCGCAGAGGCGTCTCATCGCCGCGTGGCAGCGCAACGAGGACTGGATCCGCCACCGCCTGGTGCTGACGCCCCACTCGGCGTTCTATACGCCAGAGAGCATGCGGGACAATCGCGCCTTCGCCTCGCGCACCGCGGCGCGCTATCTGCGCGACGGGCGGCTGGAGAACTGCGTCAACAAGCAATTCGTCGTTGCGCGCGGCTGAGGGAACAGGGGATGCAGGACAAGGTTGACGTTCTCATCATCGGCTCCGGTGCCTCAGGCGCTGCGGTCGCCTGGAGGCTTGCCGAGACACGGATGAAGATCCTGTGCCTGGAGCAAGGCGACTGGATGAAGCAGTCCGACTATCCGACCAACGGGCGGGACTACGAGGCGCGGGTGTTCAGCGACTACGCGACCAGCCCGAACATCCGCAAGCGGCCGAGCGACTATCCGATCAACGACGACAACTCGCCCATCAAGGTGGTGAACTTCAATGCGGTCGGCGGTTCGACGGTGATGTACACCGCGCATTATCCGCGTCTGCATCCGTCGGACTTCCGCGTCCGCACGCTTGACGGCGTGGCCGACGATTGGCCGATCGACTATGCGACGGTGGAACCGTTTTTTGCCGAGAACGACCGCATGACGGGCGTCTCGGGCCTCGCCGGCGATCCCGCCTATCCGGCGCACGAACCACCGATGCCGCCTCTGCCGCTGGGCAAGACCGGCACGAAGATAGCACAGACGATGAACAAGCTCGGCTGGCACTGGTGGCCGTCCGACAGCGCGATCGCGACCACCGAATACGACGGCCGCGCACCGTGCATCAACCTCGGCCACTGCACGCCAGCCTGCGCCCAGGGGGCGAAGGCGAGCACCGACATCACCTACTGGCCGCACGCGATCCGCGCCGGCGTCGAGCTTCGCACCAATTGCCGCGTGCGCGAGATCACCACCGGCGATGACGGCATGGCGACGGGCGTGGTTTACTATGACGTCGACGGCGTTGAGCGGTTCCAACCCGCGGAGGTCGTCATCCTCGCCTGCAACGGCGTCGGCACGCCTCGGCTGCTGCTGAACTCCGTGTCCGCTCGGTTTCCCAATGGGCTGGCAAATTCGAGTGGGCTACTGGGCAAGAACCTGATGTTCCACCCCTGGGCGATCGTTCACGGCTATGTCGACGAGCCGATGGATGGGCATCGCGGGCCGCCGCTCTGCCTGTGGAGCCAGGAGTTCTACGAGACCGATCGCTCCCGTGGCTTCGTGCGCGGCTATAATTTCCAGTTCAACCGCACCGTTGGGATCGGCACCGAGGCAGTCACCATGGAGGCCACCGGCTTGGTACCCTGGGGTGAGGGCCACCACGATGCCTTCCGTGGTCTCGTCGGCCATCGCATGTCTGTCGGTATCTGCACCGAGGATCTGCCTGAGGAACACAATCGGGTCACTCTCGATCCGGTGCTCAAGGATCGTCACGGCATCCCGGCGCCCAGGATCGACTATGCCATCGGTGAGAACACCAACCGCATGCTCGACTTCGCGATCGACCGCGGCAAGGAGATACTGGCCGCCGCCGGCGCGCGGCATGTCAACACCATTCGTCCCGTCGTCTATGGCGGCTGGCACCTTCTCGGCACTGCCCGCATGGGCAACGATCCCGAGCGCTCGGTGGTGAATTCGTGGGGACGCAGCCATGACGTGAAGAACCTCTTCATCGTCGACGGCAGCATCTTCGTCACCTCCGGCGGCGTGAACCCGACCTGCACGATCCAGGCACTGGCGCTGTACATCGCCGACAGTATAAAGCAGCGCCTGGCAACCCTGTTCGATTGAGACCCAACATGAGCGACCAGAACCTGACCGAGGCCGAGATCGCTGACCTGCGCTGTCTCACCGGAATGATCATTCCCCCGAGTGAGCAGTACGGCGTGCCCGGCGCCGACGACGACATCATCTTCGCGGACATCGTGAACAGCATCGGACGCGACAGCAACGACGTGCGTACCGCGCTTGCCAAGCTGCGTACGCTGGCCGGCGGTCCGATCGTCGCGCTGGATGTCGCACGTCGCGGCGAGGTCGCTGCGAAGCTGCGCACCGAGGGCGGGGCTCCTGTCGGCGTGCTGACCCGGATTGTGCTTCTCTGCTATTACCGCGACGACCGGGTGATGGTTTCGCTCGGATTGGAAGTGCGCCCGCCTTTCCCCAAGGGCCACGTGCTCGAGCAGGGCGACTGGTCGCTGCTCGATCCAGTGCGGACCCGCAAGCCCTTCTGGCGCCCAGCGTCGTAAGGCCAAACGGACAATGCAGTCCTACTGCGGCAGTCCCGTTGGTCCCCTCACGGCGAGTAGGCTGCCTTGAGAGGTTTTGCCGATGGCTTACGCCGACTTATCGCGAAATGCATAGAATGGGCAACGCTCATCGCACAGTATGTGTTGGCGGTAGCAGGATCATGCTTCGCGGTGTGCGTTCCGTTGATCCGTCACATAGACGAAGGCTTGGATCCAAACGCTGGCAGTCGGCGCTACGCGGTCTATGCGAGCTATGATCGACACAGCATCGTGGCTGATTATGTTGTAGCTCAGGTTGAGGCCCTCTCACGGATAGGCTACCGAATCGTCGTCGTTCTGACATCCCCGTACGCACGGACGACGGAGACATCTAAACTTGCCACCCATAGTTGGAAGATAGTTCATCGTCGGAATTTTGGTCACGATTTTGGCTGCTACAAGACGGGAATTCAGCAGATCGAAAGGCTGCAGGAGGCTGAGAGCCTGACCCTGATGAATGACTCCTGCTATGGTCCCTTGTTTGATCTCGCTCGGGTCGAACGTCTTGCGCGTGAGGCCGGCGCAGATATCTGGGGCATTACGGATAGCTGGTGGAAGAGCTACCATTTGCAATCATACTACCTCCGCCTCGGTAATCGCGCGATCAACTCGGAAGCCTTCCAACGCTTTTGGGCGACCCTGCTGCCCTATCAACCGCGGAATCTCGTGGTTCGCCTGGGCGAAATAAGACTTACGCAGTACTTGGTGCGCGACAGGCTGACGACGGGAGTGTTGTGCCCGTATCACGCTGTGGCCGAAAAGGCCCTGGAGCTTATTCTACCGCGCATCAACGGGGATGAAGCCGGCCTGTTACCCTCGGAAATACACTACCTCCAATGGCTCGCTGAGCAAATCAGCAAAGGCACCGACCTAAATCCAATGCATCCTTTCTGGGATGTGCTCATTGTGGAGTTTGCCTGCCCATTCATCAAGCGAGGCTTGCTCCGCTCCAATCCAACCGGCGTTCCTGGCCTGTTCGATTGGCCGTCGCTGCTTGCGACATATACCGGCTACAATGTCGGTCTCATCGATCGGCATTTGCAGATCAGATGATGCTAAGTGAGACGAACTGGAATCAGGATCTGGCCGGATGTTGTACCGAGTGCCTCGCTCCCCTGCTGTCTTACGGTCCCAGCGGTCCAGTATACGATCCGATCGTACCGTCTGGGGAGCCGGCGGCTGGGGCCATCTACGTTGGCTGCATGGTGAGCATGCCGCCAACGAGTGTCCGGTATGCAAGACACTCGGACCACATCCTCTAATCCTCTCTGCACCTTCTTTGATATCCCGCGATGCGACAGTTACTTTCGTTCAGTGTCGTATGTGCGACTGCGCATTTGTTGTCGACTACCAACGCCCGGCGTACGAGGTGCCATCGATCAGCGACGCGCCACTACGCTTCTATGTAGAGCAGGGGGCTGGCTTCGATACTTTTGCCCGCGCGGTCTTTATCGCAGGACAAAAGCCCGCGAAGAGCTATCTCGATATTGGCTGTGGTTTCGGCTTTGGCGTGGACATGGCGACTCGCATTTTTGGCTGGAATGCGATCGGCCTGGATCCCGGGGCCTTGGCCGCCGCGGGTCGAAAAATGCTCGGGATCAGGATCGAAAGCGATTCCGCCGTGACGGACGCCACAGCGCCCTATGACGTTATTGTCTGCATGGAGGTCCTTGAGCACATTGCCGATCCGCACGACTTCCTTGCGGGCTTGCGTAGCAGCATTTCAGATGCTGGCACTTTGATTATTTCTACCCCCAATGTCCGATACCTCGATACAGATCCGGATGGCGACATGTTGCTGCCGCTGCTCTCCGCCGGATATCATGCGATCCTTTATACGGCGGAGGGCCTCGCCAACATTATTCGGCAGGCTGGGTTTCCTGGCGTCACGGTGGTCGAAACGCCCGCCAGCCTGTTCGCGGTCGCATCTTCATCTGGCCGACTGCCGGATCTCGAATGCGAGATCGACAGAGGCGCGTATGTTGGATACCTGCGATCCCGCTTCAGCGAAGTCGAGAGAGGCTCCCCCGTTCACACTGGGTTTGGGTACCGGCTGCTGAGTTGTTTGACAGCGGACCTTTGCTATAAGGAAGCCCTCGAGGTCTTTGATGATCTTCGTGATACCATAATGAGAAACTATCGCGTCGATCTACGCAATCCGCTCGACATCGCCGGCGATACTTTAGAGCGGCGCATCAAGTTCACCGAGGTGCCCGAGAAGTTTCCGTTTTGCCTTGCCGGCTTGCTCGCCTGCCGCGGATCAATTGCCGCAGATTATGAGGGACGACCGGAACAGGCTGCTTGCTATTTCATCGCTGCTCGCTTCTCGGCCCAGATGCTGTTGCGAGCGCTGGACGGCGCCGGCATGAGCGATGGAGAGCTGGCTGCGTTGCCAGAACGCACCTTGCTTGCTCTCACAGGTGCGCTCCAAGCGCAGGCGCAGCGTGATGGCAAAGGCGGCAGGGCACGTGCAATCAGGAAAGACGTTCCAACCGGCCGACGGGGCCCTGCTGGCGTGCATAATTGGTAGCACTTCTGAGAGCCGTTAGGCCAACCGGCCTAGGCACTGAGGCCGAGAGGGCTTGCGTCGACTTTCGTGCGATTTCGCAATATAGCGAGCTGTATGCATGTAGCCAGCGGCAGAACGTCAGTTCGGCGCGCGACATTGTCGTTTGTCGTCGTGGCAGCGCTTGTTGGGTGCGCTCCGCCGACCGAGGTTATCGATCTGAGTCGGGCGCCGCAGGCGACGCTCGATGCAATGGTGCATGTGCCGGTTCTGCCTCTAGGCATACCGGCGCCTCCAGGAGTCGGCTCGGTCGGTCCGATATCCGCCTTCGGCTGCGGACAGTCTGCGACGGCTGCTTCCAGCGATGCCGTGCAGCAACTCCAGGTGAAGGCGCTGCGCATGCAGGCGACCGCGGTGGTGGACGTGCTCATCGGTCCGGGCGGTATCATCGGCCCGTGCCAGATGGGCTACAACGCAACCGCAAGTGGCATTGCCGTGGCGGCAAGGGGTGTGCCGCCAACATGGTAATCATACGGAACGACGTCTCCGTCATTTCTCGCCGTGGTCGTGCCTGACCCGGCAACGCTGCGTCACCACGACAAACCCCGCATTTGAGCCGAATGGCTTAGTCCGCCGCGCCGACTGCTTACTGCGAATGCCGCGCACGGGCGGACGATTTTGAAAGGTTGCCGCAATACTTCTCACGTTACCGTGATCTCAGTTGGACGCGTAACCGGGTGCAGAGCGGGTCCGGCACACCGTTGAGGGGGCGATAGCCAGAATGGCTGACATTGGAGTGTCCTTTGTCGATGTGCCGGAGTTAAGTCGGCCGATCGAACGCAATCATCGCGCGAGGCGCGAAAGACTGCCGCTCAACAAATACCCTGAATGGATGCCGATCGAACTGGATCTCGGGGATCCAGCGTCGCTCGCATTGCTGCGCAGGATCGATCTTGCGTGGCCACAGGTGCCATCCGAGCAGCGGGCGCGCTGGCTGGAGTGCCTGCGCGTGACACTGCCGATCAGACCTGTCTCGACCGGCGACATTGCGTTGTTACCGGGCGGCATCGTCATTGCAAGGCATGCCGACGTGGTTCTGGTTGGCGATCCGCTGGGCACCGTGGCGTTGCGCCAGGGCGAGGCGGAACAGGTCCGTCGTGTGCTCACCGGCCGACCGGGTGTGGCCAATCTGATGCATGCTGAGGATGGTGTGCTGCTACAGCCGTGGCTACCGGAACTGCCACCGACGCAGAGCGCCACGATCGTCCCCGAGGCAGGCAACCTGCCGGGCATGGCAGCGTGCACGGGGCCGGCCATCATTCAATGGTTTACCACCGGCGCGATGGTCTGGCCGCTGGTGCCGGCTCCCCCGTCGCTCGCGCTGGCCGCAAGCGTCGCGGCTGTACCGGTCGGTCAGGATGGGCAACCGGTCCCCACCGAATTCTGGGACGCCTGCGACAACGATACACGCCTGCACCTGCTGGCAACCGGCCTGGCCGATTATCTCGGCGAGCTGCTGCCGGTCGAGCTCAGCGACGAGCTTCGTCTGGCCCTTACGGATCTCTGCATCGATGGCAGGGACAGTCTGGCAAGCCAACTGGCGGATGCTTTGGCTGCGGTTCCGGCCTGCTTTCTGGGTGATGCGGAGGCCTGCCCAGGCGAGCTGCCGGCTTCCTGGCACGTCGGTGCGGCGCTGCTGCGCCAGGCACGCCGACCGCTGGCACTCCTGGGCCTCGAGGGTTGCCCCGAGCCGCGCCGTGCGATTGCTGCCTTGCGCGAGGCGATCCAGGACACGTCCGCTCTGGTGTTCCATGAGACCTGGGATGGGCAGCACGGTGTCACCGCATCGCTTGATAGCGATGCGGCGCTGTTCGTCGCACGTCGGGCCGGCGATGGCGGGCGCATCGGCGTGTTGATCGAGCCGCGGCTTGAGCCACTTGGGCTCTACGCTCTGGCCGCCGAGATTGCGAAGGAGGCCGGCGGTAGCGTGCTCGCTGCGGCGCCGTGCTGGGGATTCTGCCATCGTGTCGCCGCCAATGGGCGGGAGGCTGGCAACGCGGCCTGGTTTGGCATGGGCGCCGGCCTCGACGAACTGGATTCGCCGGTCGCCAATTTCGCCGCCGCAGTCTAGGCCGCCCGATGGCGGGCGGAATTGTGCTTGGCCAGACTGCTGCGCCGGCGGCTCCGGGAAGCGCGCAGAGCGTGCCGGCACGCGGCGTGGGCGGCGGCTTTACAGACCTGATTGCGGAGCTGACGGCCGGCGCCGAGCAGGCGGTGCCACCGCAGCCTGCTCTTGTTTCGCCGCCGCCGGCCGCGGCCGGTGCGAAAGCCGCTGCCGCACCGCTCCAGGGGGAGCAAAACGCAACCGAGCCAGGCCAGTCCGATCTCCGAGCACCTGTGCAAACCGGTGCCGCCAAACCGCAGCCGGCCCCTGCCAAACCACGCGAGCATGGCGGCACGGCGGAGGTGCCAGTAGCCGTACCGTTGCCGTTGTCGTTCGCCAGCACGCCGCCGCCAGTCTTGGCAGCACCTGCCAAGCCATCGCCTGCCAACCGTCACGATGCGCGGCTACAAGCTCCACGAACGCCAACTACCGCGAGCGGCGACGAAACGCGCGCGACAGTACCCACGTCCGACCACACGACGAAGGATCAGCCGACGGCGCCCGCAATGCCGCCGGATCAGCCAACAGCGACTACAGTACCGCCGGTTCGGCCTGCACCTGCGCAGCCGCGTGCCGACAACACGGCACCAACACCAACGCGGTCGGTGGGTGCTGTCGGAGACCTTCAGTCGGCCCAGCCTGCCGCGCCGACACAGAAGCAGCCAACCGTGGTCGCGAGCGATGCTGGAACTTCACCGATCGTCGCGTCTACGCCGCACGCCGCGCCGCAAATTGCCGGCGTGGAGCGCACCCATTCCGAATCTCCTGCACCGCCGGCTCCGGCAGCGGCCGAAGTCACCGCAACCGTGGCGGCGCGGATCGGGCGCGCCGTGCAGGACGGCACCCACGTGCTCACCATGCAGCTGCATCCCGCCGAGTTGGGTCGCGTCGAGGTCAGGCTGTCATTCCACGACAGCGGAGTCGGCGTGCAGATGACGCTGGATCGGGCGGAGACGTTCGATAGCTTCTCGCGCAATCGGGGTGCGATGGAACAGCACCTGGCCAACTCCGGGATCAACCTGGGCACTGGCGGACTTGATCTGCGGTTCGGCCAGCAACCGGACCGCTCTCCACAGCCGTTCGCTCCCGCCGTCCGCATCGCGCTTCCGGCCGACGCGCAGCCATCCAATCAGCCCATCTCGTCACTGTCGGCACACGACGGGCTGATCGACATTCTTGCATGAGGTAACCATGACCACCATCGCACCGACCACCGCGGCATCGTCCCTGCTGAACACTCTGAGTGCCACACCGGCGAGCACAACTGTCGGGGCGCAGGCCAACGACGCGCAGATGAACCAGTTCCTCACGCTGCTCACTGCGCAGTTGAAGAACCAGGATCCGATGCAGCCGACCGACCCGACGCAGTTCGTGGCTCAGCTCGCGCAATTCTCAACGGTCGAGCAGCTCGTGCAGGGCAATACCAAACTGGACACCATCTCACAGTCACTGTCTGGACTCGCGCTGGGGCAGGTACTCGGGCCTGATCAGCCATACGGTCGCTGCGACGGCAACAACAACGACGGTGCCGGATTCGGGCAGCCCGGCGCAGATGACGTATCACGTGACCGCGCCGAGCCTCACGGGCATTCATGTCGAGATCACCGATGCGTCCGGCAATGTGGTGCGCACGATGCCGGTGACCAGTACCGACGGAACAATTGCGTTCGATGGCAATGGCACCAACGGCATGCGTGTTCCCACCGGGCAGTACAATGTCGCGCTGGTCGGACTGACGACTCAGGGCGCGTCGCAATCGGCCGGGACGCTGAGCACCAGCGGGAAGGTGGCTGGTGTGATGCAGGGCGCCAGCGGCAGTTGGCAGCTTATGCTCGACGATGGCCGCACGGTAGATGCGGCGACAGTCACCTCGGTGCTGTAGACAGATCTGCAGTCGTCACACCTGCGCTGGCGGGTGCTCTTTGCAGTGTGGTGCTGGCAACTCTGGGTTCCCGCTCGCGCGGGAATAACGATCTGGACTGAACCCGCTCCGGTCAGCCGTACAGCAGCCGGGTGATCAGCACATCCCGGATGCTGTTCGGCTGCAATGCAGTTACGCAGTCGAGCAGTGACGCCTTGACGACGAGCGTATCGGTGTGCCCTGGCCGCAGCACGCGGCGCTCGGCCATGATGAGCAATCGGCGCATCATCGCCTCCTTCAGCCGTGGCTCCAGACCCTTGAGTTCCGACGCCGCGCCTGGGGCAACCTCCAGCGTAATGCTGATGACGACGTAGGAAAGCTGTTCGCTGTCCTCGGGCAGATTGATCGTGAAGTCGCCGAGTGAGAGGAACGCCGGCTTGGCGACTTGCTGCTGTTCGGCCGTGGCCGGCACCACCAAGGCAGGGCAACTCAGGCCGAGCAAGGCAAGCGACACGAGGTGAAACGGACGGATCATGCGGCGCGCTCCAATGCTCAGAATGGCGAAATCCGGTTGAGCACATCCTGTCCCCAGGTCGGCCGTTGCAGATCGGAGGAGATGCCACGCCCGCCATAGGCAATACGCGCCTCGGCGATCTTGTTCGATGAGATCGTGTTGTTGGAGAGGATGTCCTCCGGCCGCACAATTCCGCGGATCTGCAACTGGCGCAGTTCGTTGTTCAGCCGGATCTCCTGGCTGCCGGCGATCTCGAGGTTCTTGTTCGGCAATACCTGCACGACAGTGGCGGCGACATTGACCACGAGGTTCTCGCTGCGCTTGATATCGCCCTGGCCGGCGGTGCTGTCATTGCCTGAGGTGCTGACCACCGGACTGGTGGTGTTCAGCAGCGGGAAGATGCGTGCGAGTGCCGCCCCCATCGTGGTGGTGTTGGGAATCGTCAGTCCATTCGCGGTGGTGCGGCTGAGAGTGGTCTGGTTGGCGAATTCCGCCTGATCCTGCAGGTTGACTGCGACGGTCAGCAGGTCGCCCAGGCTGCGCGCGCGCGGATCGCGAAAGAACGTCTTGGATCCCGGCCGCCATAGTGAGCCCTGGCTCGCAGGCGGCAACGGCGGCACATCGGCGGCCGCAATCGTTTGCGCATCGGAGGAAGTCGGCGGGATCTGGCCCATCGTGCCCGGGCTGCTGAAGTTCGGTGGCTTCTGGAAGTGATCCAAGGTGTCGCAGCCGGCCAACAGCATCGCGCAGGCAAGCGTCGTCACACCCAACCTCGACATGCGCGTCTTCGCTCCAGCGTGAAGGCCGAGCATGGCCGTCCGCGCGCTACGCGAAGACGTGGATCGCCGTGCCGAGCCCGACCGGGGCGATTCAAAAGGCATTGCCCGCTTCATTGCCCGCTCCGAATCTCGACCATCCCGTCGCCCACAACGGTGCCGCGAATGGTTCGTGAGGTCATCGTGTTGAGTACGCGGATTTCGTCGCCGACGGCGCCGGCCTCCAGTGCGCGCCCGGCCAGCTGAAGCGACAGCGCGCCATCCTTCCAGACAACGTTGACCGGAGTGTTGGATTTCACAGCGGAGTGCGGTCCAACGTCGCGTTGCGACAGGACACGTCCATCGGACAGCCGGCGCTTCACCTCGAGGCCGATCACGACCTGGCTGGCCGGCACCGCATCGGGTACCGGACGAACCGGTGCGTGCGCCACCACGTCCTCGGCGCGCAGCGTGTCGCCCGGCATCAGCATCCGCGTGGCGTGCCATACATCGTCCGCGAACGCCGGCGAGGTGGCCGCCAACATCAGAAAAGCTGCTGCTGCTGTCTGCATGATCTGCATGTCGGCGCCCTCAGCGTATCTGCGACGTGGTCTGCATCATCTGGTCGGCGGCCTCGATAACCTTGCTGTTCAGCTCATAGGCGCGCTGCGCCTGGATCAGCGAGGTGATCTCCTGGACCACGTTGACATTCGAGGATTCCAGATAGCCCTGGCGGACCATGCCAAAGCCTGGATCGCCCGGCAGGCCCTGGATCGGGTCGCCCGAAGCGTCGCTCTGCACGAAATTGTTGCCGCCTTGCGCCTCAAGGCCTGCTTCATTGGCGAACAGGTAGAGGTGCAGACGTCCGACAGTCTGCTGCTTGCCGTTCGCGGCCGTGACGATGATCTCGCCCGCCTGGTTGATCGTCACATCGCGCGCGTTTGGATCGATCGTTGTGCTTGGTTCGACTGGGAAGCCTTCGTTGGTGACGAGCTGGCCGGTGGCTGAGGTCTTGAAGCTGCCGTCCCGCGTGTAGGCGACGTCGCCGCTCGGCAAGGTCACGCCAAAATAGCCGCGACCGTCCACTGCGACGTCGAGTTTGTTATCGGTCTGCGTCAGGCTGCCTTGCGTCACGATACGGGTGATTCCCGCGTTGCGCACGCCGAGGCCAAGCTGTGTGCCGGTCGGCAGCACGGTGCCGGTTTCCGATGAAGCTGTACCGACGCGTGCGTTGGACTGGTAGAGCAGATCGACGAACGCTGCCATCGCGCGCTTGAATCCCGTGGTGCTCACGTTGGCGATGTTGTTGGATATGACTTCGACATTGGTCTGCTGTGCTTGCATGCCGGTTGCGGCGATGCCGAGGGCTCGCATCATGGTCGCTGGCTCCTACGCTCAGGAGGGTTTGCCGAGAGCTTCGATCATCTTGCTCTCGCGGTCGTTGTCGTCACTCAGCAAGGTCTGCAGCCGCTCATAGGCGCGGCTGAGTTCGGTCATGTTGGCAATCTCCTTCACTGGCTGGACGGTCGAGCCTTCCAGTGATCCTTGCACCAGGCGCGCAGTCGGATCGCTGGTGTCAACCGGCTGCATCGCGGCGGGCGGTGCGATGAATTGGTTGTCGCCGCTCTTGCGCATGACCAGCGGATCGCTCGACCGGAACATGCCGATCTGGCCTATGTCCTGCGGCTGGTTGTTGACGCGCACGGTTACGGTACCGTCGCCTTTGATCTCTACCTGCTGGTAATTCTCGGGAAGCTGGATCGGCTGGCCATCGCCAGACTGCACCGCATTGCCATTGGCATCGAGCAGTGTGCCATCGGCGCCGGCGTGCATTCGGCCATCGCGGGTATACAAGGTACCCTGAGGCGCGGTGACCGCGAGGAATGCATCGCCCTGGATGGCAACGTCGAGCGGATTGCCGGTCGGCTGGATGGGTCCATTTGTATGGTCGATGTAGGTGGCGCGGTCCTGCACAAAGGCGACGCTGTCGTCACCGCTGGACAGCCGACTGATATAGGACTGGAACAACTGCCGGTCCGCCTTGAAGCCGGTCGTGTTTGCATTCGCGACGTTGTTGGCGACGACTTCGAGCTGCCGCTCCAACGCAACCTGGGCCGACAACGTGACGTAGGCAGGTGCCTCCATTGCTCAGGATCCCTGTTGCTGGGTTGGTGTGGGGGCGAGCAGTCGCTCGATGCGTTCGGCGTGATCGAGCGCGTCGCGCACGGCATCGCCGGTTTTCGCTGTGCCGCTGGGCGGTGGCACGACCAAGAGCAGGTCTGTCGGCTGATCGGGCAGCGTCGGCAGGTTCTTGATCGGTGTGCCGCCCGACAGCGCGAGCGCCAGTGCGTAGCGTTCCGCCACGTCGTTGCGTGCGTCGCCGGCGACACCGGCATCCACCAGCAGCTCTGCATAAGCTGCCGCAGCATCGCTCCAGCTCTCCGCCTGGAACAGCAGCGCCGCGCGGCGCTCCTTGTCGCTGCGATCGGCCAAACCGTCGAGCCTGTGCGCAGCATCGGCGAAGCGCCCAAGTCTGGCCAGCGCGGTGCTCGCGATGCGGCGCGGCTCGTCACCATCTTGCATGCCTGGCAGCACCGAGAGCGCGAAGTTCGGGTCGCCAGCGCGCGCTTCGGCCGTGGACCGCAGCAGCCGCGTCGGGTTTTGGGCCGCCGTGGCGTCAGACAACTGACGCAGCAGGTCCACCGCGGCTGCGGGAACACCTGTGGTCAGCATGAGCCGCGCTGCGCCGATGCGTATGTCGTCGCCTTTCGCGCCAGGCGTGGCATAGCCTTCGTAGCGCCAGTAGAGCGCGAGGCGGTCGGCGGGATCGGGGAGGGTATCCGCTCCAGGCGCTTCGGCCAGCAGGACGCGTAGGATCCGAGCAGCCAGCTCGGCGCCACGACTGTCGCGGATCCGGCTGCTGGCAGGGCCGGCCGTCTCGTCCGCGACCGCCAGAGCTGAGGCATAGTCTCCGAGCCTGAGCCGGCGTTCGGCGTAGTTCTCCGCTGCTTCCTGTCCCACCGGTTCGGAGCGGTAGGTGCGCGCAATATCGGCCAGGATTGCTTCGCTGGTATCTGCATCGGCCGCGTCTTTCGCAACGCGTAGAGCGGCGAGGCGCGCCTTTGCGATCAGGCCTGGGGCGGTATGGTCGTGCGCTGCCGCCCTCTCGAGGAAGGCACGCTCCTCGTCTGAATCGCCGCCAAGACGGGCGATGCGCGCCTGCAGGAGGAAGCGCCCAGCCTCGTCCTCGGGCAGCCCCATGTCCGTGTTTCGCAAAGCTCCGGCCATGGCTCGAAGCGAGGCAAGGTTGTCGCCCGCAGCATCGGTGATACGGAACACGACAAGCTCCAACAGCGGCTCGGGCACCAGCCGCAGCGCCGCCGTTGCCGCTGCCTCTGCGTTGCTTGCGACAGTTTCTGCGTCAGCGGCAGCGGCCGCGGTGAGGGCGCGCCAGATGGGGGCATCCGGGGTCTCACAGTCGGGAGAAATGGCGGGCATCGGCGCGGCAGGATCGAGTGGCTCGCGCAGCAGCAGGCGCGCGATGCCGCCGGTCGCCGCCAGGCGCTCGCGGTCCTCGGAACGAACATCGCCAGCCAGCGCCTCGGTGGCGACGCTGAAGCTTTCGCCGGCCAGCCCATTGAGCAGATAGAAGTCCGCCAGTTCGGCCATGGCCGCCGAACTGTCGTGGGTCGTCGCGACCTGGGCGCGCAGCTCCTTCAGTCGGGCGACGAAGTTGCCCTGGCGGATCCAGCCCGAAGGGTCGAATTGCGGCGGACAGACCGGGGGAGCCGACGGCGTCTTCGGTGCGTCGTTCTGTCCGGCGATGCTTTGGAGCGCACGCGGAACAGGCGGCGGCGGCGCGGACTTCGTCGGGGACTGTTTGCCGTTCAGGATTGCCAACCTGGAAGTGAGGGCGTCGCGCAACTTCTCCAGTTCAACCGAGGACCCCTGCGTAGGCGTCGGCGGTTTCGCAGGGGCGGCGGATTGCTTGGGATTCCCCTTAATATCCAACCTCAGCTGGGTTTTTTGCGAAACCGGCGTCGCGGTGCAGTTGCAGGCAAACCGGATAACCACAACGGTCCCATCGGGGTCGTCGCGAAGATCGATCCCGGCCACCTGGCGCACGTTCACCGTGGGCGGAGGAACCACATGGGTGCCCCGAGGGAAATGCAGCTCGATGCCGCCATCGAATGGCTGGATCGTGGGCTCGGCGGTAGCCTGGAGCCGGATCACGATGCGACCCAACGTTGCGGTTCTTGCAAAGGCCGTCAGTTTCGCCGTGGGGGTTTTGGCGCGTGCGGCGCTGGCCGAATGCAACGCAAGGCATGCCAGCAGCAGCGCGCCGCAAATACGGGCGAGACGCCGGATCACGCCGCTCCCTCCGGCTTTGTGCGAGTGCTGCGCGCGGTTTCGGTGAGGAGTTGGTCGAGCTCTTCGAAGCTCGGCTGGAAACGTATAGGGACAGACTTCCGACCCACCTCGACGGCGAGTTGCGGGCCGAGTCCCTCGAGATGCGAGGTGATCACCTGCCGCACCACACTGAACATCACGACACTCTTCCTGCAGCACGCGCGCGCAGGCGGGCGGCGATGGGGCCAACCAGGCCATAGGACAGGAAGACGCCGAGAAACGTGCCGACCAGCGCGGCACCGATCATGTGGCCGAGGATGTCGGGCGATTCGTTGATCGCGCCCATCGCCTTGATGACGCCCAACACCGCGGCGACGATGCCCAGAGCCGGCAGAGCGTCCGCCATGGTCGAGAGCGCATTGGGAGCGCGCAGTTCGTCGTGCTGACGGGCGTCGATCTCGGCGTCCATCATCTCGCCGACCTTGTGCGGATCGGTGAAGTTCAGGGTGATGGCGCGGAACACGTCGGCGAGGAACGTCACCAGACTGGCGTCGCTGCACAGCCGGGGGTAGCGGGTGAACAGCGACGAGTTGGCGGGGTTCTCGATATGACGCTCCAGCGCCAGGTTGCCCTCCTGGCGCGCCACCCTGACCAGCAGGTAGACGAGGCACAGTGCGTCGACGTAGTCGCGCTTGCCCCAGCAGGGACCGGAGGCGATTTTTCGCATGCCGCCGATGATGGCCTTGACGGTGCCGATCTCGTTGCTGACCAGCAGCGTCATCGCGCCTGAGCCAAGGATAATAATCAGCTCCGGCCCCACCGCATCGAAGACCACAGCAAAGCTGCCGCCTTCGATCGTGTAGCCAACGCCGATTGCCGCAAATACCCCGGCTATCCCGATCAATTGCCACATGGCCGATTTTTCGCGCCCGTATGCTCGATGGACCAGCGCATTTCGCGCTGCAGGGCGATCTTTAGCATTTCGCATGACCTGAAGCTAGTGTAGAATTTCGCAGAAATCGGAAAACGGGAGAACCTGATGGTGTTCCGAGTTCCCGGGTCTGACGCGGTGACCGCCGGCGTGCAGGTGGGGCGGCTGTCCGCCGATCCCGCAGTGCTGTCGGCGATGCGCGGAACGAGCGCCGCCACCGGGGCGAACTTCGACATGCTGCTGTCCTACGCGGCGATGGAGAGCGGGCTGAACCCGGCCGCTCATGCCAGCACATCGTCGGCGAGTGGCCTCTACCAGTTCACCGAGCAGACCTGGCTCAGTGCGGTGCGCGAACATGGTGCGGCGCACGGGATGGGCGCAGAGGCGGCGCTGGTGACGCGGCAGGGCGGCCAATTGACGGTCGACGACCCGGCGGCGCGGCAGCGCATACTGGATCTTCGCAATGATCCGAAGATTTCAACCGAGCTCGCGACCGAGCATCTGCGCGGTCTGGCGGACAAGCTGACCCCTGTGCTTGGGCGCCCGCCGGATCCCGCGGAAACCTATCTCGGGCACTTTCTCGGCGCCGGCGGGGCGACGCAGGTACTGCAGGCGTTGCAGGCCACGCCGAACCAACCGGCGGCCGATCTTCTGCCGGCGGCGGCGGCGGCCAATCGGGCAATGTTCTATTCTGCGAACGGAACGCCGCTGACGATGAGTCAGTTCGTGCAGAACATTCGCGACCGGGTTCAGCGGACCTATGCGTCGCTGGGCGCCACAATGCCGGGGTCGGTGGTGATCTCGAAGAACGGAAGCAAGGCCGACGCGCTGGAGGCTGGCACGACAGGTTGGGGTTCCAGTTCACCTGTGCGCCGCGCATCGACGCCGCAGCGCATGTTGCTTGCGACGCTGGCGGAGGTGTTCACCCACATGGACCATCCAGCCGATCGTTCACGCCGACAGCGCGGGTTGCCGCAGGCAGTGGTCTCGGCGCTTGGCTCCGGCGCATGACATCCGGGTAGGGTGACCGCGGAAAGCCGCGGTCACCCTACCCGTCCCGCGAAGCGCGGGGCACAACGCTCCGTCAGATGAAATCAAGTTCCGCGTGCAGCGCACCTGAGGCACGCAGCGCGTTCAGCACCTGAATCAGATCGCGCGGGCCAAGGCCCAATGCGTTCAGCCCATCCACCAGTTCGCGCAGCGTGACACTGCGTGACAGCATGCGGAGCCGGCGGTCCGCGTGCGTATTCACGTCGATCTCCGTGTTGGGCACCACGACCGTCTCACCGTTGGAAAACGGCCCAGGCTGACTGACCTGAGGCGTCTCGGTCACCCGGACCGTGAGGTTCCCGTGGGTGATCGCCACCGGATCCAGCTTGACCTCGGCGCCGACCACGATCGTGCCGCTCTTCTCGTCGATCACCACGCGCGCCGGGGTCTCGGGTCGCACCTCGATCAGCTCAACCTGCGCCAGCAGTTCGGTCACGCGGTGGCTGAAAGCTGGCGGAACGTGCAGATCTACCGTGCCGAGATCGGACGCGACGGCGGTGCCTTCGCCGAAACGCGCGTTGATCGCGTGTTCCATGCGAGTTGCCGTGGTGAAGTCGGGCGAGCGTAGCGCCAGGCGGACCGATCCGAGGTCATCCAGCGTGTTGGCCACCTCGCGTTCGACCGTGGCACCACCAGGAACGCGTCCCGCAGTCAGCACGCCCTGCTTGACGCTCTGCCCCGCGCCGACGACGACGATGCCGCCGACCACCACTGGGCCCTGCCCAACGGCGTAGACCTCGCCGTCGGCACCCATCAGTGGGGTGACCATCAGTGTGCCGCCGGTCAGCGACTTGGCATCGCCCAGCGACGAGACCTGCACATCAACCGGCGAGCCTTGTCGCGCGAACGCGGGCAGCGTTGCCGTCACCACGACAGCTGCGGTGTTGCGGGTCTGTAATTGCAGGCCGTTCACGTTCACGCCCATCCGCTCCAGCATCGCGCTCAGCGATTGCTGGGTGAACTGCGAGTTGCGTAGCGTGTCGCCGGTCGATTGCAGGCCGACCACCAGGCCATAACCGACGAGCTGGTTGCTGCGGACGCCTTCGATCGACACGAGGTCGCGCAGCTTGATCTGGGCTTGAGCAGTAGTGACGAGGAGGAGCAAGGCAGCAGCACCGATCGCCATGCGCTTGATCATCAGAGGTTGTCTCATCTCGCGCGCTTCCACTTCGTTCAGCCCAGCAACGTGGGCAGGTAGTGCGTCAGCGTAAGCTGAGAAATCTGCGCGGTGATCTCGTAGGTTGCCTGCAGCTGCGTCTGCAAGGTCGACAGCGTCGTGGCATCGGCGGTGGTGTCGGCCTGTTCGAAGCCCAGAATCTGCTTCTGTGTGGCATCCGCCGCCGCCTGTTGTTGGTCGGCAACATTCTGCAGGCTCGCCTGGGTGACGCCCAGCAAGCCTTGCTGCGCGGTCAGCTCATTCTGCGCCTGGCCGATCAGAGCGCTGGCCTGAGTTCTGCAATGCCGCCTTGGCGCTGCTGTCGAGCTGGCTCGACGGCGCGCTGAGCATGGTCAGCATCGACAGACCTTGCATCAGGTCGCGGAATCGCCGGCTGGTTGCCCTTGACGTTGTATTGCAAGGTCTGAGTTGCGCCGATCAGCACGGTGGTCGGCTTGCCGTCATCCGGAGCGGCATAGAAAGAACCGCTATAGTTCAGCGCCGGATTGCTGTTGGTGTCGTTGAACACGCTGGCGAGCCCGTTCGGACCACTGATGAAGCTGCTTATGTCGCTCGCGGATAACGGCCCGCCCTTGGCGCTGACCGCCGTGGCGAGGACGCTGTTCACCGTCGCCACCGGACCGCCGGCGGCATCGGCCGATTGCATCGGTGCGGTGTTCGTGTTGTCGCCGGCGAACAGCGAACTGCCTTCATACTGCGTGTTCAGCTGGCTGATCACCTGGACCATGGAATTCTGCGCCTCATTGGCGAGGACCGCCTGGCCTTGGCCGCTGCTCGAGTTCGGAGTGAGCGCCTCGTTGGCTATGCTCTGAACGCTCGCGCCGACCGCGCTCAGCGCGGTCTGCGTCGCCTCCAGTCGTCCGAGCGCGTTGGTAACCGTGGTCTGCAACGTGGTCTGCTGATCCGACTGGGCATGCAACTGGTACAGCAGTGCCGCATTGCCGCCGAGTGGGCCGAGGGCATCGGCTTTGCGGCCGGAGGCGATCTCTGCCGTGAGCCGGTTCATCTGGGTCTGCATCGACTGGATCTGCCAGCCGGTCTGCAGCATGGAGCCCAATGTGGAAATGCCGCCAATCATTGCTGTTGCTCCATCAGTTCAACGCATTAAGTGCGTCGAGCATTTTGGCTGCCGCCTGCAGCACCTGGGCGCTGGCCTCGTAGGTGTGCTGCACGAGGAGCAGCCGCTGCAGCTCGTTGTCCACGTTCACGCCTGTCGCGTTGCTGAGCGCGGACTGCGCATCCTGCATCTGCTGGGTCCGAGTGGTGTTGCGATCGGTCCACGAGGAAAGTGCAACCTGTTGGACGCCTGCGACCTGCGACGCGGCATTGCTGAGCGTCATGTTCCCCGGCAGGCCGGTGGTCGTGTCGTATGACTGAGGCTGCTGCAATGCGTTGACGAAGCCGAGTACGGTGCTGTTGTCGCCGGCAGGCCCCTGGGTGGCGGCCTGTGCGCCGTCGCGGATACGCCAGTATTGACCGCCCTGTGCCGGATCCACCGAGGCATTGACCCCGATCTTTCCGGCGAGACCGGGGATCGCCGACGGGTCGGTTGGATCAAGCGCGGCGCCGGCCACTGTGAAAACGCCGGTCTGGCCGGCGGCCACGGAAGGATCATTCAGCTGGAAAGCGGTGATGAGATTGCCGGCCACCTGATCGAGCTGATGGGCAAACCCGGGCAATGTGACGTCGCGCAATTGCAGATTGGCGGCGATGCTGCCGGTCTGCGACATCTGAATCGGCGCGCCGTCCGCCGTGACAGCGGACAGGCCCGCGGTCTGCGAAGCCCCGATGCTGGGTGAGGCGTTGAAGGCCAGTTTGTGCTCGGTCTCGTCCCATAGCGTCGTGCCCTGATCGGTGGTCACGATGATGGCGTTGTTGTCTGACTGAAATACCTTGATAGGCAGCTTCTGCGAGAGATTGGCCAGCAGGTTGGCGCGCGTGTCCTCGAACGGAGCGGTCGAATCACCGCGCGCCGCCGCCTGCTGCAGTCTGGCCTCGTTCTGCGCGAACTGATCGAGTGTTTCGTTGACCGAGGTGACGTCCGAGGCGATGCCCTGATCGGCCTGCTCGCGCGCGCCAGCGATTGCCGTGTCGAGACTATGGAACGTCGTGGTGAGATTTTGCGCCGCGGCGACTGTCTGCGCCTGCGCTGTCGTATTGTCAGGCGTGGACGACAATGTGGTCAGCGTCTGTTGAAACGCTGACAGCACCGACGGCAGCGAACCGCTGTCCGCCGGCTGGCCAACGTTCTGCACGTAGGAGCCGAGTACGTTGACCATCTGCTGACTGTACGCCTGTGCGCCGCTCGCCTGGTTGGCGGCATCGGCTGCCACCGCATCGCCGAGACGCTGCACGATGCCGGCGACGACGCCCATGCCGACGCCGCCGCCGACCAGTTCCGACTGCGGAAGTTGGCGTGCCACGTAGCCTGGCGTGCTCGCATTCGCCAGGTTGTTGGCGATCAGGTCCGACTGTCGCTGGGACATGTCCAGCGACGAGGCGGCGATCAGCATGGCTCCTTGGATGGACATCAGCCGCTCAGGTGGTTGACCACATCAAGCATTTCCGTCGCGCTCTTGATCACCTGGGCGTTGGACGAATAAGCGCGCTGGGTCTCGATGAGATTGGTGAGCTCGCTTCCGAGGTCAACGTTGGAGCCCTCGAGCGTGCCACCTTCGGTGGTGCCGGTGGGGCCCTGCCCTGCCTGGAAGAGCTGTGGCACGCCGGCTCCGGGTGACAGCGCATAGGCCCCACCGGAGACGGGGGCCAGCGAATCCGGGGCAGGCACCATCGCGAGATCGAGCTGGTAGATCGGTCGCGTCGAGCCGTTGGTGAACGAAGCGACCACCTGGCCGTCATTGGCAATGGTGACGCCTTGCAGCAGGCCAAACGCGTTGCCGTTCTTGCTGATCGACTCTGTGGTGTAGGCTCCGTCGAGCTGTGTCATGCCGCCCGCCGTATCGGGTGAGCCGATGGTGATCGGCAATGCCTGGCCGCTCCCTGTCGTAATGCTGAGCGTGCCGGCGGTGGCGTCGTAGGTGCCGGCTGTTGCGTTCACCGATTGCAGCATGCCCGCATTCGGACCGTTTGGCTCAAACGCCAGCGTCGCGGTACCGACCGGTGTGGTCGGCGTCGCCGAAGCGGAGTCGAAGACGTTCATCGTCCAGGTGTTGCTGGGCGGACTTCCGGCGGTGGCGGGCACCGTTGGCGTGAACGAGAATTGCAGCGACTGTGTCGCGCCGAGCGGGTCGAAGTATTCCACCGTGGAGGTCGAGGGCGTCGGGGGTGCCGCAGAGTAGGCCGTATTCGCACTCGGCAGATTGGCGGTGAACGTCATCTGCGTGGTGGGTGTGGCCTGTGCGGACAGATTGGCAACGTTCACCGTTGAGAGGTCGTTCAGTGTGTTGGCGGCCCCACCGACCGGCGCGCCGGCCTGGGTGAGTGGCAATCCCTGTAGATAGTAGCCTCCGGTGTTGACCAGGTTGCCGCTGGCGTCCGGCCGGAACGATCCGGCCCGCGTCAGCAGATAGTTGCCCTGACTGCTGTTGACCTTGTCGTTCACCACGAGGAAGCCAGCGCCGTTCACGGCGACGTCGGTGGCCACACCGGTGGTCTGAATTTGCCCGGCCTTGCTGACGTTCATCTCGGTAAGGGCCTGGGAGCCAGCCAGTACGGATGAGCCTGAACCGCTGGCACTCGACGCGAGGACCATGCTCTCGAATTGCGTGTCGGCCTCCTTGTAGCCGACCGTTGAGCTGTTCGCGACGTTGTTGGAGATATTGGACAGGGCGGTCGACTGGGCATTAAGCCCGGCCAGTGAGGAGTCGATGGCGGTGAGCAGGCTCATGGTGTGCGAAGTCTCCGGGTCATGGTGTCGTTATGTCGGCGATTTGTCTTGCGACGGAGTTTCAGGTTCACCGCGCAGCACGGTGACGGCGATGCGTCGGTTGCGCGGATCGGCGGGTGTCTGCGGCAGCAGCAGGTCCATTGCGGCGCGGCCTTCGACGCGCACTATGCGATTGGATGCCAGACCATCGGCCTCGAGCTGGCGGCGCACCGCATTGGCGCGGTCGGCGGACAGTTCCCAGTTCGTATAGAGGCCGCGCTGCATCACCTGGCCGTCGGTGTGACCGGCGAGGATCACCTTGTTCTGCACGGTCTGGAGCACCTGGCTGATTACCATGAGGATGCGCGAGAGCCGCGATGTTGGATCCGCACTGCCCGGGGCGAACATCGACTCGCCGTCGCGATCGAAAATCTGGATGCGCAGCCCCTCCGGAGTCATCTCAATCGAGAGATTGTTGGCGAGATCTCGCAGCTCACCTTGTCGGATCATGCGTTCCAGTTCGGCCTTCAACGCCTCGAAGCGCTGGCGCTCCAGGCGGTCCTGGACGGCGCGCGCGTCGGGTGCCGGCGCAGTCTGGGTGTTGTCGCGTGCATGCGGATCGCCACTCCGCCCCTTGGGAGCCAGCCGTTCGGCTTTCTGCGTTGCCTGGTCGATCATCGACTTGCCGCCGTTCAGCACGCCGTTGCCGGCGGGCAGGTCGATCAGCGACGTGGTGCTGAAGTACTTCGCGATGACGGCGCGCTGCGTCTCGGTGGCGGACGACACCAGCCACATGATCAGAAAGAACGCCATCATCGCCGTCACGAAGTCGGCGTAGGCGACCTTCCACTGCCCGCCATGCCCCGGCTCGTCTCCGTGCCCGCCACGTCGACTGCGCCCGTTGCCCGCACTCATGTCCGACACACGGTAACGGTGTGACTGCGGGGGCGGCTCTCGAACCTCGCCGCGTCCCGCGACGCGAGGGGGATATGGCTAGGTCGCATCGTCTGAACTCCTCGCCATGATCGAGCAGGAAGATCCGCCCTTCCTCGGTGAGGCGCTTGGTAAGCTGGATGATCTCCGCCTGCGCTTCATCCACCGCCTTCTTTCGCGGCGTGGGCATCGTCTCGATCTCGTCGCGCAACATGTTCGCGGCGCGTTCTGACATGCCCGACAGGAACAGCTCGCGGATCGCCGGTGTGGCAGCGGACAGTGCGACGGCCAGCTTCTCGACCGCGCATTCGGAGATCAACACGCCGAGCGTCGCGGGGTCGACACGCACCAGGTCGTCGAACGTGAACATCAACTTGCGGATCCGGGCCGCTGCCTCCGGTTCCGCTTCCTCCAGCGTCGTCAGCACACGGGCGACCAGCGCGCGATCAGAGCGGTTGAGCAGCTCTGCCAGCACCGATGTGCTGTCATGGCCTTCGGTGCCGCCGAATGAACCGACAAGTTCGCGTTCCAGCGTCTGCTCGATGTCGGCCAGCACCGAGTGATGGATGCTTCCCATGCGCACCATACGCAACGCGACCTCATCGGCGAGAGGTTCCGGCAGCGATGCCATGGCGCGGGCGGCGTGTTGCGGCGTTACCCGGCCGAGGATCATCGCTGCGGCTTGGGGCGACTCGTCACGCAGATAATTCACCAGAGCGGGAAGCGGGATGTTGGCAAGTCTATCCCACACCGCACCGCTATCAGAGCCTTTGATATCGCCCATGATCTCGGCGACCTTTTCGGGCGGCATAATGCGCAGCAGGATCCGTTCGGTACCCTCGGCTGTGCCAAGTACGTTGCCGGTGCGGCCGACCTCCTCGCGGAACTCGCCGACCGTCTGCTCGACCATCTCCATCGGCATGCGTCCCAGTCGCGCCATCGCGTGGCTGACACGGCGTATCGCGTCGTCGTCGAGCTCCGCGAACACGCGCTGCGAGTGTTCTTCGTCCAGCGCGAGCATGATGATCGCCGCCTTCTCCAGCGGCCCATGACTCCGCGCAGCATCATCGCGACGCGCCACCACACGCGATACGGTCGCGCTCACGCCACAAAGCTCCGAACCAGCGAGCCAGCCACCATTTCCCAGCCGCTGACCAGAACAAAGAAAATCAGCTTGAACGGCAGGCTCACCACGACCGGCGGCAGCATCATCATGCCCATGCCCATCAAGATCGAGGACACCACGATGTCGATGACCAGAAAGGGCAGGAACAACAGAAAGCCGATCTGGAAGGCCTTCGACAGCTCGCTGACCAGAAACGCCGAACACAACACGCGCAGTGGCACCTCTTCGCCCGCCTTTGGTGCGTCGGGAGCCTTCAGACCTGCGAGGTCCCGGAACAGCACGATGTCCTTCTCGCTGGTATTCGCCGTCATGAAGTTGCGGAATGGTTGCGTGCCGCGGTCGAATGCCTGTTCTTCGGTAATTGTGCCCTCGATCAGCGGCTGCACGCCTTCGCGATAGGCGGTCTCGAACGTCGGCGCCATGATGAAGCCGGTGAGGAACAGCGCCAGCGCGATGATCACAGAGTTCGGCGGCGTCTGCTGAAGGCCTAGAGCAGTGCGCAGCATCGAAAGCACGACCACCAGCCGGGTGAACGAGGTGCCCATGACCAGAATGCCAGGCGCAATCGCCAGCACTGAGGTGATGGCGACGATGCTGACCAGGCTGGAGGCGAGGCTGCCGTTGCCGTTGGCGCCCAGGTTGAGCGACAGGCTCTGCGCCATGGCGCTCGCTGGCAGCAACGCGATCACGCTGGTCGCCAATGCCATATAGTGCCGACGGGCCATTCAGGCGGCACTCACAGAAGCGAGTTCCGTCATCGACACCGCCAGTCTGCCGTCTTCGCCCAGCTGCATCTCGCCGCGCGCGACGAGGCGATCATTGACGAAGATGTCGACCGGTTCGCCCACGCGCTTGTCGAGCTCGATGACGGCGCCACGGCCCAGAGCGTAGAGCTTGCCAAGCGAGATCTCCCGCTCACCGAGTACCACCGTCAGGGTTACGGGAATGTCCATGACCGAGGCGAGCCGGTCCTCGACGATGGTAGGAGGAGCGAGGTCGCTCATGTGGCTGGTTCCTTTTCGGTGGGGGCAAGGATGTTGACGACGCGTGCGTGCAGCGCTGCCGGGTCGAAGGTCAGGCCGCCGCCCGTCCAGGCGATCTCAGCCGTCCCAAATGGCAGCGTGGCATCGGCCTGCATCGTGAGGTGCGCCGCGTGGTCGCTGGGCAGGCCCTGCTCCACCACGACGCGTAGCGTGTCAGGATGGGCCCGGAGCGTCAGCGCTTCGGGCGCGCGCTCGGTCAGCGCCTCGGTCAGCAGTGCGGCGATCTCCTGACCCGCCGTCTGTTCCAGCAGAGTGGGGAACAGCATCCGCAGGGCTGCCACGATGCCGATGCGGGTGGCGTCCTCGAGTGTCTGCCGATCGGCGGACCGCGCATCGAGAACCTGCTCCAGCGCTGTGGTAACCGCGAGCGTGGCTTGATGTTTCGCAAACCTTTCCTGCAAGGCCGCAAGCTCGATCTGATGGGCCGCGGTGGCCGCCGCCTCGCCCTCGCGCAGTCCTGCGGTATGGCCCTCGCGCTGGCCAACCTCGCGACCTTCGGCGAAGCCGTCATCGCGCGCCTGCGCCAGCGTCTGTGCCAGCTCGGCGTCGGGGCCGTCACCGAATGCGGCGACCGCGGGAGGGACGAAACGGCGGATCATGCAGCCTCGCCTTCCGCGATCCACGCGCGCAGCACCGCGAGTGCCTCGTCGTGGCGGGTATCGACGACATGATGCAGCGCGGCAATCAGTTGACGCTGCGGCGAGGTCTCCTCGCTGGCAAGCAGCAGTGGCTCGGGCGGCGCGTTCACTGCGAGCGTTGGCGCTTCCGTTGTGAGCGGCGCGGCCACAGCGGGGCGCCGACGGCGGCGCAGGAGCAGGAATGCGCAGGCAGCGACTACAACGACGATGCCGGCGCCGGCCAGCAACGGCCAGTTCTGCGCCGCGGTTGCAGTTTGCTCCGCTGCGTCCGCTGCCGGCTCCGATGGCGCAATGAAGCGCATCGTCTCCACGGTCACCGTGTCGCCGCGTTTCGCATCAAACCCGACAGCCGAACGCACGAGCGCCGCGATACGGTCCATCTCTTCCTTGGACCGTGGCTGGTATTCCCCTTTGTCGTTAGTCGTGCCGTCCACCACGGCGGCGACGGCGACTCGCCTGATCTCGCCAGGTTCGCGAACACGCTCGCTATGGGTGGAATTCAGCTCGTAGTTGACGGTCTGACCGTCGTGCGTGCTGGAGGTGGAGGTCTTCCCAGCGCCGCCCTGCTGCTGCTGGTTCGGCAGGTTCTGCCCGACCGAGACCGGATCGCGAGGTTTGGTCTCGTCAGAATTGTCCTTGTCGAGCTGGCTCTGCTTTGAACGCTCGACCTGAGACAGCGGATCGAATTTCTCTTCCCGCGCCACCTCGCGTGTGGGGTCGACATCGACCGACACCGCCACCCGCACTCTGCCGCGACCGATCAAGGGCTCCAGCAGGTCCGTGGCCGCGCGTTGCAGCGCCTGCTCGCGACTGGTCTTGATCTCGTCCAGCCGATTGTTGGCCATCGCGTCCGACCCATCGGCGGCCAGCACGACGCCGGACGGGTCGACCACCGACACCTGTTCCTGGTGCAGTCGTGGCACCGCGCCGGCGACGAGCAGGCGGATCGCGGCGGCCTGGCGTGCGGTGATCCGCTCTGCGCCGGACATGGTGATGGCGACCGAGGCGGTGGGCTGCGGCGCCTCGCGCGAAAAGCTCTCGCGCTCCGGCAATACGATATGGACGCGAGCGGTCCTGATCCCTTCCAGGGTCAGGATGGTGCGGGCCAACTCGCCTTCCAACGCGCGCACCCGCTGCACACGCTGCATGAACGAGGTCATGTTCATCGGCGACTGCGAGTCCAACAGCTCGTATCCTGCGCCCGCTTGGTGCGGGAGGCCGTTGGCGGCCAGCTCCATGCGAACCCGCGCCACCTGCGAGGCAGGCACCTTGATCGCGTCGGCGCTGCCACTGGCTTCGTAAGGGATCTTCAATTCGTCGAGGCGTTGGCCGATACGGCCTCCCTCGGCCGGATCCAGCCCCGAGTACAACAGAGCCATCGACTCGGTGGATCGGGTGGCGATCCAGCCGAGCAGCACCAGCATAGCCAGCGCGACGCCTCCGAGACCTGCGAGTTTCGCAGGCTCCAGTCGTGCCAACGTGGCCTTGAGGCTGGCGATATGCTCCATGAGCCGCCTTCTGCTGCTCCTTTTTGCGAATTTTCCTCTAGCGTATTTTCGCGAAGCCGTCTATAGCGAAACGCGAGCAAGCGGCCTTGCGAAAGGTTGCCTGCGGCGAACCTTGCAAAAAGGGAGCCTATGCCGTGGCAGAAGCCGGGCGGGACGAAATACAGGGCGACGGCGCGACGGCCGAGAACGCGCCGGCGCCTCGCCGGAAAGGACGCCGCGGGCTGTTTTTGGCCGCGGCGGGGATAGTCGTTCTGCTCGCGGGTGGCGGCGCGGCGTACCTGTTCGTGCCGCAGGTTGGCCAGACTGTTCAGAGTTTGATTGGAAATAAGGCACCGGCGGGTCCGGTCGCAACCGCCGGGCCGGTGTTCATCGACCTGCCGGAGATGGCGGTGACGTTGCCGAACGGTGGCCGCGGCAGACAGATGCGTATCCGGATGTCAATCGAGCTTGCGAAAAGCTCAGCTGACTTGCCCGCGAGCCAGATACTGTCGCCGCGGGTCTATGACGCACTGCTGACCTTCCTGCGCACGCTGCGGGACGGAGAACTGGACGGCGGGCTGGCGATCGACCGGATGCGGGCCGACCTTTACCGGCGGTTGAACCTGGTGCTCGGCCCGGGCGTGGTGGCCGACGTGCTGATCACCGGTCTGGTCCTGGCATGACTGCTGCGGGGATCAACGCGCTGATAGCTGAGGCGATGCCGGCAATCGAGCGCCTGCCGGCGCTTCGCATTGTTGTCGAGCGACTTGCCCAGCACATGGCGGCCAGTCTTCGCGCGATTTCCGGCGAGGAGGCCGAGGTCACTGCCGAGCGACCCCGTGCTGTTCGTGTCCGCGACTACCTCGCCGGCTTGCCGGCACCAAGCGTGATCGCGGTGATTCGCATCGAGCCGTGGGACGGCTACTGCCTTGCCGCGATTGATGCTGGCGTGATGGGTGCGGCAATCGGGCTGTTGCTGGGGGGCCGTCGCAACCAGACGCAGGAGGGTCTGTCCCGGCCTTGCACCGCGATCGAGCGGGCAGTCGTCGACCGGCTGGCGGCAGATGTGCTCGCACGCGATCTCGGTCGTGCCTTCGAGCCGGTCAGTCGGGTGGATTGCCTGCTGGAACGCACCGAGACTGCGGCTGCCAACGCGACGATTGCCAAGCCGTCCGCCGCGGCCGTCGCATTCCGCGCCGAGGTGGCGGTGGCGGGTTACCGTGGCTTCGTCGATTTCATGATCCCGCTGGCGACGCTTGATCCGGTAAAGGATCGCCTCGCGCAGGACATCTCGGATCGCAAGCCAGGCGGGGATGCCGCGTGGCAGGCGCACCTGCGCGCGGAGTTGCCGCATGCGAAGGTGACACTGCGCGCCGTCGTCGAAAGCCGCCGCGTCTCGACGTCCGAGGTGTTGCGCTGGCGCATTGGTTCGACCTTGCCGCTCAGCTGCCGGCACGACGAACCGATCGAACTGCTTTGCCACGGCCTTCCCGTGCTGGACGCGCGGATCGCCGAAAAGGACGGCCGTATCGCGCTGCATGTGGAGACGCGCCGGTTCGCCGAGGACTGGCCGACGGCAACCTGATCTATCACCCGAGCAGCTTCGAGGAGAATCCCATCATGCTGTATTTCCTGCTGAACGCCGTGGGCTTTGTGCTCTTGGTCATGGTCGCGCTGCATTCGGTCCTGCTGCACGTCAGGCTGCATCGGTTGCGGCGTGCGCTGGCGGATGCCGGCCGGGTGCTGCCGGCGCTGGATGCCTCGGTAGGGCGCATGGTGGACATCGCCGACGGATTTGCCCAGCGGCTGCAGACCGAGCTGGCGACTGTAGAGGTGCGCCTGGCCGCGTCGCGCCGGATGTCGGTGGAGTTGGCCTCCGCCAATCGTGCGGCTGAGGAGGCGGCATCTGCGCTCGATCGGCTGCTTCGCCAGCATCGCCGCCTGGAGGGTGCGCGGGCTGCCGCGCTGCCACGCGAGCTGGTGGAGCCGAAGGGCTTCGCTGAACGGGCCAGCGGGGAAAGCGTGACGTCATGAAGATCAAACTGCTGACGCCGGGCTATTCGCTGCCGTTGGCAACGGCTGGCCTGGCGCTGTTGCTGCCCTGGCGGGCCGCCGACCTGTTCCAGCAATGGCACGGCCTGTCCCCAATCGCACACGCCGCCGCCGCCCAGCCGGCTCCACAGCCTGCGCCGCAGCCGCCGGATCCGCCGGCGCGGGCGGCCCCGTCCGAAAGCGCTCCGGTTGTCGACGGCAGGCTATTGCAGGAAGTCTCGCGGCGGCAGGCGGAGCTGGACCGCCGTGAGCGCGACCTGCAGACACGGGCGGCGCAGGTTGCGGCGGCCGAACAACTTGCCCGGCGGCAGATAGGCGAACTGGAACGCCTGCGGCACGAGGTGGAGGCTCTTGCCGCACACGAATTTTCTGCTGCTGATGCGGATCTCACTCTGCTGGTCGGATTGTATTCGAACATGAAGCCGGCGCAGGCGGCGGCAGTGCTCGGCAAGATGGATGCGGTGAAGTCGGCCGCAATTCTCCAGCATCTGGATACCAGATCGGCGGGTCCGATCCTGGCCGGCATGGACCCCCAGGCCGCACTGGCCGTCACCGAAGAGCTGGCGCAACGCCACGCCGGGTTTCGGCGCTGATACCAAAGGCTGCAATTTACTTTTCGTCGTAGTCGCAGCGAGGCTCGCCGCCGTAAAAGCGAAGGCGTGGATGCCGACCTTCGTCGGCATGGCGCGATGCAGCGGCATCTTGGATGCCACGGCATACCCACGTGACGCGCGTTGCCCTACCTGAGGCTGCCGGGATTGGTAGCGATCAGGGCGCGGGCAGAACAGGACGCTCGCTGCGCTGCGCCCAGATCAGGCCGATGATCCGGGCGACCGCCTCGAAATGCTCCTGCGGAATGACCTCGCCGATTTCCACGGTGGCGTGCAGCGCCCGGGCGAGCGGTGGGTTCTCGACAACCGCGACGTCGTGCTCGCGGGCAACCTGACGGATCCGCGCGGCGACCAGATCGGCGCCCTTGGCGACCACGAGAGGGGCGGGATCCTTGCCCCGTTGGTAGCGTAGCGCGATGGCGAAGTGGGTCGGGTTCGTGATCACCACAGTGGCCTGCGGAACGTCGTGCATCATGCGCCGCTGCGCTCGCTTCTGGCGCAGCCGACGCTGACGCGCCTTGGTGTGCGGATCACCTTCGGACTCGCGCAGTTCCTTGCGCATCTCCTCGACGCTCATGCGCATGCGGCGGCGCCAGGACCAGTGCTGATAGGGAACATCGACGCCGGCAATCAACACCGCCACCAATGTCGCGGCCAAGAGCACCGACAGCAGTGACTGCTGCATCATCGCCGGCATCGAGGCGACTTCCGCGGAAACCAGGCCCGCCGCGTTCCGGTAAAGCGGCAGCACGACCACGAAGCAGGCGACGCCGACCGCGACGAGTTTCACCATGTTCTTGGCCATTTCGAACAGCGTGCGCAGGCCGAAGATGCGTTTGATCCCCCGCACCGGGGACAGGTGCGAGAACTTTGGCGTCACCCGCTCGGCCGAGACGGCGATCGAATTCTGCAGCAGGTAGGGAAGCAGCGCGCCGGTGACGATGAGGGCGAAGAAGGGCACGATGGCAAGCGCGATGGCGATCACGACGGCACTCCCTGCGTCGGTCCAGCCCTGCGGCGTCGCGTCCAACAGCGTTTCCGGTCGTTCCAGCATAGGCAGAACGATTTCGCCGAGATGGCGCGCGATCAGGCCGCCGGTCAGTACGATGCCGACGAGTGTGGCGATGTAGATGCCAGCGGTGGACCCTTCGCGCGAGATGGGCACCTCGCCGCGTTCGCGCGCCTGCTCGAGCTTGCGCGCTGTGGCGTCGAGTGTCCGTTCTTCGTGCTGGTCTTCGGCCATGGTTCAGTGAGCGAGCAGAGACGGGAGGTCGGTCCAGGCCGTCAGGCTTGCGTCCAGAATGCCGGGCATCGTCGCGGCCAGCAGGTAGAGACCGGCCGCCACCAGCGCGGGGCTTGCGATCATGAAGACGGGTATCGCGGGCAGCGCGCGGTTCATCGCTCCCAGCGTGACATTGAACACGAACGCCAGCAGCAGGAACGGAAAGGCAAGCTGAATGGCGAGATGGAAGCTGCGAAGTCCGGACTGTACGATGGAATGCGCGGTGGCATCGACACTGGGAAAGTGTGCCGGTGGGATCAGCGAGTAGCTGCCGACGAGCGCACGCAGGATGGCGAGGTGGCCGCCTGATGCGAACAGCGTGGCAAGCAGTCCGGCATACACGGCAGCACCGATCGTCGCAGCCTGATCGACAATCATGCCGGTGGCGAAGACGTTGGCGAGACCGATGTTCTGACCGATCACCTGGCCGGCGATCAACACACCGGAAATGATGGTGCGGGCGAGCGCCCCGAGCAGTGCACCGCTCGTCGCCTCGGCCGCGACGCCGAGCAGAATACCCCAGACATTTGGCACGGCCGTGGGCATTGCGACGATGGCTGGTGACACCGCGGCGGCGATCGCCAGGCCGACAAGGATACGGATGCGCGCCGGCACCGTTGGCTCGCCGAAGCCGGGCATCAGCATGAATGCGGCCGTGATGCGGACGAAGACCAGCAGGACGTGATAGATCTCGAGCGAGAGCCAGTCAGTGAGATCGAGGGTGATCATGCCGACTTGGCATTTCGACCACCGTGGAACCGGTGGGAGGCAATCTCGCTCGGGTTACATCCCTCGGCCGCGATTGCTTCCCGGATCACGTCCGGGACCGCTGCGCTCCTAACAAGACACCATGAGCGGACGGTGCCGTGCGCATCAAGGGAAGACGTGGATAGCCGGCCTTCGCCGGCCATGACGAATACCAACTTCATCCACTTCGGGTCCGCCGCCGGGCGGGTGCGGAACTCGCAATGACAAGGTGCCATACGCGTTCTCAGATCTGCTCCAGCGTCCGCAGCTTGGCGCGGGAATGGATCTCGGCGTGCGATAGCACCGCGATGGTCGGGTTGATGCGCTCGACCAGGCTGCGCACGAACGGCCGTGCCTCGGTGCTGGTGAGGACAGCGGGCCAAGTGCCACGCGCCGAGACCTCCGCCAGCTTGGTGCGTACCGTCTGAATGAATTCCTGAGTGCGCGAGGGCGCCAGTACGAAGCTGCGCTGATCACCGTCCACGATGATCGCCTCGTTGATGTCGCGCTCCCATCCCTGCGACAGCGGCATGACGGCAATGAAGCCATCTTCGCCCTGCAGTGTCTTGCAGATCTGTAGTGCGAGCCGGGCGCGAACGTGCTCGGTGATAAGCCGGACATTGCGGGTGAAGCCTGCGGCCTCGTGCAACGCTTCGAGGATCAGCGCGAGATGACGGATGGACACGCGTTCGGCCAGCAGGTTGGCCAGCACCTTCTGCACCGTTGTCATCGGCAGCACTGCCGGCACCAGGTCCTGCACCAGCTTCTGGTTTTCCTGGCCAAGCCCATCCAGCAGCTTGCGCGTGGCGGCGTAGGTCATGAGCTGACTCATGTGCGCCTTGACCGTCTCAGACAGATGGGTGGTGAGCACAGTCTCGACATCGACCACCGTCAGGCCCTGGCGGACGGCGTCCTGCCGCAACGCCGGGTCGATCCAGCGCGCTGGGATGCGGAAGGATGGCTCGGTGGTATCTGTGCCGGCGACGAGAAGTGGATCACCGCCGGGCGAGAAGGCAAGCAGCCGCCCCACCATCATCTGCTCGCGCGCGATCTCGACGCCCATCAGCTGCAGCGAATACTCGCCGGCATCGAGGTCCATGTTGTCCTTCAGACGCACGGCCGGCAGAAGGAAGCCATAGTCGAGTGCGATGGAGCGGCGCAGCTTGCGGATCTTTTCGGTGAGACCACCATCGAGGCCGGAGGTGAGTGAGACCAACCCCATGCCGAGTTCGATCCTGATGTCATCGACACGCATCATGTCGCTGATCGGTTCGTCGCGTGAGCTGCCGACATTCTCCTCGGTGCGCGCTGCGGCGGCTGCGGCCTTGGTGCGGCGCTCGGCGGCGCGGCGCGCCAGCACGGCACCGCCGCTGCATGCAAGCGACAGGGCGGCGAACGGCAGGAACGGCAATCCGGGCAGCAGTGCGAACAGTGCGGCAAGGCCCGATGCGAGGAACAGCGGCTTGGCGTGGCCGCCGAGCTGGGAGATGAACGTGCTGTGCGCGGAGCCGCGAACCGAGCCTTTCGACACCAGCATGCCGGCGCCGAGACTGACGATCAGTGCGGGTATCTGGCTGACGATGCCGTCGCCGATGGTCAGCGTAGTGTAGAAGGTGGCCGCCTTGTCGATGGTGAGGCCGTGGCGCAGCATGCCGACCACGATGCCGCCGATCGCATTGACCAGAGTTATGATGATCGCGGCGATTGCGTCGCCTCGTACGAATTTCGAGGCGCCGTCCATGGCGCCGAAGAACGAACTCTCCTCTTCGAGTTCCTTGCGACGCCGGCGGGCGTCCTCTTCGGTTATCATTCCAGCGGAGAGGTCGGCGTCGATTGCCATCTGTTTGCCCGGCATGGCATCGAGCGAGAAGCGTGCCGCGACTTCGGCGATGCGGCCGGCGCCCTTGGTGATCACCATGAAGTTGATCACCACCAGGATGGCAAACAGGACGACGCCAATGACGAAATCGCCGCCGACCACGAAGGCGGCGAAGCCCTTGATCACCGAACCGGCGGCACCGAGCCCCTTGTGGCCGCCGGCCAGGATCAACCGCACGGTGGCGAGGTTGAGCGCAAGGCGCAGCAGCGTCGCGACCAGCAGCACGGTGGGGAAACTGGAGAAGTCGAGTGGCTTCTCGATCCAGATCGCCACCATCAGGATCAGCACCGAGAGGGTGATCGAGGTGGACAGGCCGATATCGACCACCCAGGTGGGCATCGGCAGCACTAGCACTGCCACCAGCAGCGTGAGCGCGCCGGCGAACAGCAGGTCCTGGTGAACCAGACCGCCGCGCAGTCGCGACGCAATCAGTCTGAGCAGTCCAGCGGCCGACTGCGATGTCGTCGCGGACACCTCAGATGCCCACGATCAACTGCATGACCTGGTCCATATAAGAGCGCAGTGCGGCGAAGGAGAGCGGCAGGAAGAGCATGGTGACCAGCAGGGTCACGAAGATCTTCGGGATGTAGGCGAGCGTCATCTCCTGCACCTGGGTCAGCGCCTGCATGATGCTGATGACGAGTCCGGTCAGCAGGGCGCCGAGCAACGCGGGACCGGCGGCGAGCAGCGAGGCATAGAAGCCGCTGCGCACGATCTCGATGACGTCGCCTTCGTTCATCAGATCGACATCTTCATGATGTCGTTGTAGGCGCCGAGGATCTTGTCGCGGACCGCGACGACGGTCTGCATGGTGACCTCGGCGTCGCCGAGAGCCGTCACGACGTCCTGCACATCTGCCTTGCCTTTGACGGCGTTGACGGTGGTCTGTTCTGACTGCCGAACGGTACTGAGCGCGGATTGCGCCGCATCGGCGACCATCGTGCCGAAGCCGGTCTCGCCGGCCGGGCGCGCGCGGTTCGTGCTGTAGGCGGAGAGGACCTGGCCGATGGGGGCGAGAGGCGTCACGATCAGGCCTTCAGGATATCAAGAGTTTTCGCAAACATGCTGCGCGCTTCGGTCAGCGTGGCGAGGTTGGCCTCGTAGGAGCGCTCCGCTTCGCGCATATCGGCCGCCTCGACCACTTCGGAGACGTTGGGCAGCTTCACGTAGCCGTCGGGTCCGGCGGCCGGATGCGAGGGGTCATAGACGGTGCGAAACGGCGTATTGTCGAGTACCGTCCGGCCGGTGCGTACGATGGCTGCTCCTGTTGCCTTGTCCACCGCCTGCTCGAAAGTCGTCATCTTGCGCTGGTAGGGGCTGTCGCCGGGCGTGGCGGCGGTGGAATTGGCGTTCGCCAGATTCTCAGCCACGGAGCGCAGCCGCAGCGTCTGAGCCCGCATGCCTGACGCTGCCGTCGCGATGGCCTGGGAGAGCGGGCCCAGGCCGGCGACTGGGGAGATGCTGCTCATCTGCCGCTGTCGATCCCGATCTTCATCAGGCTGATGCTCTTCGCGTAGGCCGAGGACGCAAGGGCGAAGGAATTCGCGACATCGGTTGCCTTGACCATCTGCTCCTCGAGCGAGACGGTGTTACCGTTGGGCTTTTCGCCGTAAAGGCTGGACGCCACCGATGGCGCAGTGGCTGCCGCTGCGGTGGTGTTTGGCGCGCTTAAGTGGCCCGGTTCGGTGCGAACCAGCGCCAGAGGACCCTTGGCTGAGCCGGCCGGCGTGTAGGCGGGGACATCCAACGCCTTGTAGCCTGGCGTGTCCGTGTTCGCTATGTTGCGGCCAATCACCGTTTGGCGCTGGGTGAGATAGCGCATACGGTCTGCCGCAGTGCGGAATAGGTCGATACCCGAGAGCATGGCTCGCATTTCTTGCGAAAGTGGGTCGTCGACGATTTGCATATCGCACGACCCGGTCAGTTGTCCACATATTTTCGCAGAACTTCTGGAAGATCGTTTGCAGACCTGTTAGATCGGTGACCTTGTAGTATTTCGCAAGGAAAGCTCCGCAATGCTGCCAACGACACCGATTGGCCTCACCGAAGCGGTCGGGTTCCTTCGCCGGCTCCCGCGCGTGCAGCTATGGGGGTGCCTGGAAGCCGTCCATGGCGCGTCGATGACGGTAGCCGGTTTTGGCAGCCGAATCGCCGTCGGCGACAGGGTGTTGGTGCAAGGTCAGGGACCGAGTTCTGCCCGGCGAAGTGGTCGCGTTCGCCAATGGACGGGTCACCGTCATGCCGGAAGGTCGCGCCGAGGGCCTGGCGCCCGGCGCGCGTGTGTTGCTCTCGGATGCCCCATCCCTTTACCCGTGCCAGGCTTGGCTTGGGCGCGTGATCGATGGCCTCGGGCGGCCGCTCGACGGCAAGGGGCCCCTCCCCCATGGCGATCAGCCGATGCCGCTGCGACGCGCCGCGCCGGAGGCATTCGGCCGCCGGCTGATGGGCCAGCGGCTGGAAACGGGCATCCGTGCACTCGATGTGTTCGTCCCGGTGTGCCGCGGCCAGCGGCTGGGCGTGTTCGCGGCATCCGGCGTCGGCAAGTCGATGCTGCTGGGTATGCTCGCCCGGCACATCGCCGCCGACATTGTGGTGGTTGGTCTGATCGGTGAACGCGGGCGCGAGGTGCGCGAATTCCTCGATGTCACGCTTGCCGAGGCGGGGATGCGGCGGGCCGTCGTGGTGGTCGCCACTTCCGACCAGCCGGCGCTGGCCCGTCGGCGGGCCGCTTATGCGACGCTCTCCGTCGCCGAGTGGTTCCGCAGCCAGGGCAAACAGGTACTGTGCCTGCTCGACAGCATCACCCGGCTGGCGCATGCCCAGCGCGAGATCGGCCTTGCGGCTGGAGAACCAGCGACTGCGCGGTCATACACACCATCGGTTTTCGCGGAACTCCCGGCGCTGCTGGAACGCGCTGGCCCTGGGCCGGAAGGTCAGGGGGACATAACCGGCATCTTCACTGTGCTGGTGGACGGCGACGACCACGACGAGCCGGTATCCGACGCGGTGCGTGGCATCCTGGATGGGCATCTGGTGCTTGACCGGAGGATCGGTGAACGCGGGAGGTGGCCGGCGATCGACATTCTGCGCTCGGTGAGCCGGGCGCTGCCGCGTTGCCATTCGGACGAGGAGAACGTGCTCCTGGCAGAGGCACGGCGTCTGCTGGGCAGCTACGACAACATGGCGGAGATGATCCGGCTCGGCGCCTATCGGGTGGGGTCGGATCCGCTGGTGGACCGAGCCATTGTCAAGCATCCGGAGTTCGAAGCGTTCCTCGGCCAGGGGGTCGATGAGCGGACTCCGGCGGAAGAAGCGTTCGCCGCGCTAGGTCAGATCCTTGGCGGCCAGTAGGCAATAGTTGTCATCATGCGGACGATACGTTTTGCATCATTTTCAAGTCGGAACTGAAAGAACGTTGGAACCGTTCATGCCCCCAATGATGTCGGCGCGGCAAACGCCGCTTGAGGCCAGCAGAAGGGTGGTACGAGATGTCGATGTCGATTAACGCGGCGGGCGGGTACACGTCATGGTGGAATCAGCCCGCGTCTCAGAATACTGGCAGCAGCCAGAGTGCCTCGTCGTCCACTTCGTCTTCGGCAAACGCCGCGGATCTTTCCGCTGTGTTTCAGCAGTTCTCGACCGCGCTGCAATCGATGCTGGGCCAGCCCACCTCTGGGACCAATGCGTTGCCCACCGCGTCACCCGCGGACACTGCAGCGGCGACGCCACCGAACGGCACAAGTCCGACATCCCCGCAGCAGGCAGGCGGCGCGCATCATCACCATCATCACCACGGCGCCGGCGGCGAATCCACGCAAAATGCTGCGAACCAATTCGTCAGCCAGGTTGCTCAGCTTATTGACGGTGGCAACGTCGCCACAACAGCAGCTTCGACCACGGGCAGCACCCTTGCTGCCGATGTGATGCGCGCCCTCCAGAATTATGGTGCTCCCAGCAGCCAGCCATCTGGCAGCACAGTCTCCACAACCGCCTGAGAGTAGCGCGCTGCCGCAAGCAGCGTGTCGGGAAGCCGGTGGAGACCTAACCTCCGCCGGCTGTGCTCAACAGCATCGCCGCTACCGAGGCACTTGAATAGCTGTCGGTGATTGTGGTCTGCGCCGGCAGCGTCAGGTTGATGATGTTGGTCGAACTGGCCCCGTTCAACAACTGAACCGCGGGGTTCTGTGTCGGATCGAGCGTTTGCGCGGTGCCCAGTGCAACGAACTGGTTGAGCAGCTTGCCGAGCTTCGCAGGGTCCTGGAAGTCGGTCATGTGCATACGCGATCCCAGTATCTGGGCCTGCTTGTCGACATCGAGCAGCCCGAAGCTCTGCGGCAAACCTAGCACTGTCTGAATGACGTTCGCCAAAGCCGGGTTGCCGATGACGGAGTACCAGTTGGTGACCGTCGGCAGCTGGTGCTTCGCGTATTCCGCCTCACGCAGCGTGTTCGAGGTGTTGCCGATCACCTGTTCAAACTGTGCCTGCGTGTACTGCTGCACGACCTGGTTGATGAACGAGGAACTGGTGACGTTCGGGCCGCCTTGCTGAGGCTGCGCCACGGCACCGGTGATCATACTGCCTGGTGCTGAAGCGGCCGGCGCCGCGCCGGTATTTGCGGGGTTCACTGTCCAGGCAAATGATGTCGCGGTGCCGCGTCCCTTTGCATCGGCGAACTTCAGGTTCAACCCATCGAGCGAGACCGAGATATCGCTTCGGTTGCCATCGGCGCGCCGAAACGCTGCTTGCAGGGAATTGGCCAGCCCTTGCCAAGTGGTGACACCGGTCAGGTTGACATTGCTCAGCGTGACACCGCCGAAGGTTCCGCTGAATGTCGCGAAGTTGCTGCCGGCGAACAGGTTATCGATAGAGACTTCTGCACCGGATGGCTTGGCAGGCACCGCAGGCGTGACCGGCCCGCCATAATTGAACGCCTTGGCAAAGGCGGTGTAGCGAGTGTCCGTCAACTGCGTCGCGAATGAATTCGGGTCGGACGGACTTGAGTTGAGGACCTTCTGCAACAGCGCAGTCATGCCGTTCTGCGAGCTCAGGCCATAGGCGGTCAGCACGAAGTCCTGCAGCCGTGGATCGGCAAGCAGCACCTTCGGCGTGGTAGCCAGTGGCGCCTGCTGCTGGAAGTAAGCAATCTCCCGCTGCACCACCGGATCCTTGGTGAGCGCCGGGAAATCTGCCGGTGTCTTCGTCTGCAGGATGTTCCAGCCGGCCAGGCCGGTGGGAATTCCCAGGCTCGATAGCAGAGGATCCATGGTGTTCAGTCCGCCGTGGCGAACTCCGGCTCGGGCGTTGGCCGTGATGGGCTTATCGGCAGCTTCGTGCGGCGCCATTCGTGCGAGGGCACCTGCAGAAGTTCGGCCTCATAGTCGATCAGCGGGTGCAGCTTCATCAACGCCTTGTAGAAATCGCCGGCATCGACCATGCGCGCGACCTCCTGCAGCACCTCCAGGCTCTGCGGCCGCAGATAGGCGGCGGACAGTTGCGACATCAACTCGGCGAAGCTGTCCAGCAATTCGCCCGAGGGTGGCGGTTGCATCAGCATCGCTTGCACCACGAAGTAGAGCCGCCGCGTCGGCGTGTTGGCGTCGGCTTCCTGCAGCACATCCTTCTCGCGCATGATATGTGCGAAGTTGCGGATGATCAGCGATGTGCGGCCGCCGCCATTGACCATGACCGCGCCGTTGACGACGAGACGCTCGTGCGCCGCGAGTTTGAGTTTGAGTGGCATCAGCTTGCCTCGTCCGGTTGGGGACAGAGCCCTTGCATGATTGTGCGGTTGACCTCGATGAGATCGGTCAGCGGCAGGTTGTTGCGCAGCACGTGCCGTGTCTCGCGGGTGACCCAGAGCGCCAGGCTGATCAGCTTGGCACGGAGAGTCTCTGGCAATGCGTTCTCTTCGCAGGCCAGCAGGCAGGCCAGCGTGTCCCAGAGTTCGCGATTGCGGTGAGTAGCGGCAATGCGCGCGGTAAAGTGCGAATCGGGCAGATCGGCCTCCTGCATGGCCGCGGTGGCCTGCGCGAAGACCTGGTACTCGATGTTGCGTGCACTCTCGGTCCTGCGCATGACGAGGCCATAGGCTGAGGCAGCGTTGCGCGGTGTCGCGATGGCGAGATCAGTATCAGCGGTGAGCATCGAGCGGGCCTTCTTCCTCGTCGAGCATTTCTATGTAGCGCCGACGCTTCCTGCGTCGGGTGGGCTTGGGGCCGGTCCAAGGGACCGGCCCCGTGTCCAGTCAACCGAACAGCTTGAGGATCAGCTGCGGCGCCTGGTTCGCGATGCTGAGCGCCTGCGTGCCCAGCTGCTGCTGGACCTGCAATGCGCTGAGCCGCGCGGACTCGGCGGTCATGTCTGCGTCAACCATGTTGCTGACGCCGGACTGCAGCGACTTCACCAGGTTGTTGACGAAGGTCTGCTGACCTTCGACGTTGGTCTGCACGGCGCCATACTGTGCCGCCACGCCGGTCACCGTTGAGGCGGCCGTATCGACAGTCTTCAGCGCGTTGTCCATTGTGGTCGTGCCTGCCGCTATGGCCGCCAGACCGCCGCCGGTCCCGGCGCTGTCCACGAGATTAAACAATGCCTTCATGTTGACATTGGTGGATGGGAGAACGGTGCCGTCCCCCGCTCTCAGATCGACTGCCGCGCCGGTGCTGATCGTGGACGAGGCAGCGCCTGCCGCGGTGTAGTCGTTGGCGGTCGCCGCGACGAAGGTCAGACCGGTAGCGTGGCTGTTGTCCAGAAGATTGACGCCGTTGAAGGCGGAGCTTTGGACGGTCGCATTGATCTGGTTGACCAGCTGATCCACTTCGGCCTGGGTCGCCGCGACGTTGGTCGACGGGTCACTGACCGAGGCGACCTTGGCGCGGATCTGTGTGACAAGGCTCGACACACTGGTGGCGCCGGCGACCGCCGTGCCGAGCATCGAGTTGGCGTTGCCGAGGTTCTGGCTCACCTGCTGCAGGCTGGAGATGTTCGACTTGGTTGTGGTCGCGGTGACCCAGTCGGACGCGTCGTCTTTGGCGGTGGCGACACGCAGGCCCGAGGCGACCTGGTTCTGGGTGTTTAGCAAAGCCGCCTGCGTCGCCTGGAGGCTCTGCAGAGCAGCCATGCTGCCATAGTTCGTGAGGATTGAGTTGATCATTGGTGGTGGCTCCCATTCAGGGTGGATTGCGGGAGCGCCATTCTGACGCGGGGGTCGCGTGCCCTTGCGGTTTTTCGCACAGCGACAGTTGTGACCGATATCATCGTTTCGCGGGTCTGTAAATCAAACAATGCCACTTTTCGCAGGATTAGGCCATCAGGCCGATGCGTCCAACCGAGCGGCCGGCACATGGCCGACGCGGCGCCCGGCCGGCCCATAGGTCCCGGGATCAACTGTCGCCTCCAGCGCGGCCCGCAGGCCTTCCGAAAGCCTCTCGAGGGTGGAGCGGACCGCGTCCAGCACATTGGCATTCTCGTCCGCAGCCGCCAGCAAGGCCCGTAGGGCATCACGCTCAACGTCAGCGCTGGCCGGAACGCAACCCTGCGCTTGGCACGTGGCGCTGAACTCGGCGAAGGCAGCCCGCTTGGCTTCGGCCGCCTCGGCGAGTTCATTGACGGCGCCGCGTGTGGCGAGTTCGGTCTCGCGTTGCAGCGCGGCGCTGAGGCGCTTCGCCGCGTGGCTGAGAGGCGAGCAAACGTCGGTCACTTGCGACTCCCTTGGTTCTGTGCAGCCTTCAAAGCCTGCTCGATTTCGCGAGTAAGATCGTTGCCCGACTGGCTGGCCGCGGCTTGGCCCAGTGCCTGGTCCATAAACACCTGCCACGACTTTTCGCCTGCTCCGGTGGCAAAGACACCGGTCGCCTTGGGAGCCGGACGTGCCTGGTGGAGCATCTCGGTCATGAACATGGCCTCGAAATCCTTGGCCGCACGGTGCAATTTGGCATCGGCGGGTTTGGCTGCCGCCGCGGTCTGCGCAACCTGATTGACGGACGACACGTCGCCTCCTTTGGTGCTTCTATCGGGGATTTTCGCAGCCACCACAGGATTTTGCAAGCACTTATGGCCGGCAGTTTGGCGCAGATGAAAATCGCGGTTTCCCCCTCGGGAGAAAGAACGGCCTTCTCCAAGGATTTAGCCTTGCATTTTGGCAGATTGGGAGGCATTTTCGCGGCGAATGCCGGTGTCGGAAGGACCGAGTTCGTATGCCAGCTGCCGGATACAGCGCGAAGGCCGCGGCCGCGCGCTACAGAGGGACCCTGATGGCTGAGGACGACCACCTCGACAACGCCGCCGCCGCCAACTCGGCGTTGGGGCGCGTTGTCCAGGTCGAGCAGGCCGGACAGGGGCAGCCGCGTTTCAGCATCGTTCGGATCACCCCGGAGGGCGCCTCCAGCTTCCTGGCGATGAAACGGCCGGCCGGCCGACGCAACCAGACTGCCGTCGCCACCTATGCGCAGGCTATGCGCACCGGCGAATGGGTGCTGAACGGCATGCCGGTTATCCTGTCGCGCAACGGGGTGCTGCTGGACGGACTGCAGCGCCTCTACGCCTGCATCGAAGCCAAGACGCCGTTCGTGACCGTGCTGGCGGAGAACGTGCCGGACGACACGATCCACACGATCGACCAGCAGCGCCGCCGCTCGTTCACCGGTGTGCTGGAGACGCGTGGCATCCCGCATCCGGCGGCGGTCGCCAGCCTGCTCGCAAAGCTGATCCGCTATGACGACGATACACTGACCCGCGGCACCTCGACGCCGCCGTGGAGCAGGATGGAGCGTGCGCTGGAGGCGAACCGCCCGGAGATCGACACCGCGGTCAAGTTCAGCTTCGACCACCCGGCCCGGCTGCTCTCCGAATCCATCCGCACGCCGCTGACTTTCATGGGACTGCAGGTCGATCGTGCGGCGATCCGGCATTTTCTGGACGCGATCGCTCACCCGGAGCGGTTCGATGGGGATGAACCGGGGATACTCATCCGCCGTAGGCTGGTAGAGGGCCGCAACGACCCGGCGCGGCGACTGACGGCGGTGACGTTGTTTGCGCTGTGCGTCAAGGCACTGAACGATACGATCGCCGGCACGCGCAGCGAGGCCTATGTCTGGCACGACATCGCCCGCAATGCGCGGAGCGGCGAGCCGTTCCCGCGGCTGGTGGGCTACGCCGGACTGAAGGACTCGGAACATTCGAGTGCGCGCGATGAGGTTCAGCTGCGCCTCGTCCAGGAAGCCGAGGAGGCGCTGCACGATCCCAGCGTCTATGCCATGACAGTGGAGACAATCACGCCGGAGCGCGCCGAAGAGTACCTCGCGGCCAACCGAGGCAACCGCAATATTGTGCAGTCGCATGTCGCGGCCATGGCCCGCGACATCCGCAACGGCCAGTGGATGTTCAACGCGCAGCCGATCTGCTTCTCGCGCACCGGGCGTCTGCTGAATGGCCAGCATCGGCTGTCGGCGGTGCTGGAGGCGGGCCAGCCGATCGAGGTGCTGGTGATGCGCGGCCTGCCCGAGGAGGCATTCGAGACCTACGACAAGCAGGCCAAGAAGGCGCCGGCGGTCGACGAGATGTTCGAGGACTTCGGCGACAAGGCTCTGATTTCCGCGACGGCGGTGCTGTTGTGGCGGCGTGAGCTGAAGCCGACCGGCGAGCCGAACGCGCGGCCAACGGCGTCCGAGATCCGCGATGTCATCACGGCGCATCCGGAACTGATGCGGTTGCGCGGCTTTGCGCGAAAGCTGGTGCACTACGGGCGTTCGTCTGCGCTGGTCTACGCCGGCTATCGGGTGATGCGCGACGATCCGGAACTAGGGCAGGTTTTTTTGGATCGTCTGGAGACCGCTGCGAATTTGCCGGCCGGACATATCATCCTGCGGCTGCGGGACCGGCTGATCGATCTCCGCAAGGCGGACCAGAACGCGCAGGTCGATGAGATTCTCGCGGCATGGGGTCGGTTCAGGAAGCGGCCTGGCATTCCGATCTGAAATAGCGCGGCAACCAATGGTTGCTAGCCTTGTTGCGTACAACGGGGCGAACTACTGATGCGGCGGGGTATTCCTTTATTGGTCCGGCTTGCGCAGCAGAGCGCAGACGAGCGACGTGGCGATCTCGGCCAGATCGCACGCGCCTCGTCCGATGCGGCGGCGGCGCTCAACCAGCATGACGCGACGGCCGAGAGCGAGGCCGACCGGGCGCTGACAGATCCGGACGCGCGTGCCTCGCTGGAGGGCTGGACGGTGCATGCTGCACGCGGCCGGGCGCAACTGCGGCAGCGAGCGACGGAGCTGGACCGCAGCGAGCTCGCGGCGCGTGAGGCGTTGCGCGAGGCGATCGCGCGGACCAAGCAATTGGAGCTCGCTCTGACCACCATTCAGGCGGAACACCGGCGCGCCGAGGCACGACGGGTTGACCAGCAGGCCGACGAACGCGAACTGACGCGCTACGCGCCGGTGAAGACGCAGCAGTGAGCTGTCGGCCGGCGGCGCCGCGGCCATCAGGTTGTCCCGATCGCACGCATATGGCCTGATTGTTCTCGCAACGTGGTGTAGCAGCGCAGGCTCCTAGGTGACCCGCACCGCGAGCACTTCTGCCGGTAGATCGCTCTTCGCCAGATCAAATCCGCCGAACTTCTGCACAAGTTTCACCGCCAACGTATTTCCGAACACGTTCACCGCGGTGCGGCCCATGTCCATGAACGCATCAACTCCGGCTATGATGGCGATCGCCTCGACCGGCAGACCGATCGCGGTCAGCACTGTGGCCAATGCAACGAGACCACCCGAGGGAACGTTCGCGATTCCTTTGCTGGCAATCATCGCGGTGACAAGAATTGTCAGCTCCGCCGCCCAGGTCAGTTGTACGTGGTAAGCCTCGGCAAGGAAGGTGACCGCCAATGTGACATACAGCGTGCTGCCATCGAGGTTGAAACTGTAGCCGAGTGGGAGAACCAGCGAGACCACCTTGTTGGGAACACCCATCTGCTCCAGAGCCTCCATATGCACTGGCAATGTCACCTCGGAGGAACGGGTGGTGAAGGCCAGCAGCACGGGCTCCAGCACGCCCCGGGTGATGGCGAATGGATTTTCGCGAATCAGCGCCAATACCAGCCAGCAGCACAGGACCATGATCAGAAGCCCAAGATACATCAATCCGATCAGCCTGGTGAGCGCGATGATGGACGCTATTCCCTGCGTGGCGAACAACCAGGCCATGATGGCGAAGATTGCCAAAGGCGAAAGTGCGATGATCCAGCCGGTAACACGGAACATTGTCGCCAGGACCGCTTCCATCAGCACAACCATTGGCCGGGCGGTGACCTGGCCAATGCGAGCAAGCCCGAGACCGAAGAGAACTGCGAACACCAAGGTCGGCAACACGCGTTGCGCCGCCATGGCGGCGACGATATTGGTGGGAATGAGATCGAGCAGGTATTTCGTCCAGTCAACGGACAAAGCAAGGTTGGGAGATACGCTACCAGTGGCGACCAGGTTGGCGCCGCGTCCTGGATGGAACAAACCGTTCAACCCGAGCGCGACAAGAACAGCGAACAGTGTGGCGACATAGAACCAGCAGAATGCGACTACTGCGACGCGCCCGAGCTGACGCGAGCTCTCGCCCATACGATAAACGCCCAGTGAAACCGCCGCGAAGATCAGTGGAATGACGATCATCTGTATAGCTTGGATGAAAGCTGTGCCGATCGGCTGCAACGCCTTTCCCACTGACGGCCACTCGACGCCGACGATCAGCCCCAGCAGCAGTCCCCCAAGCATCTGCAAGGGTAAGTTCGAGCGACGCCACATAGACATCCTGTCCTTTGCGTGGGGCGCTGAGGTAACCGGCCATCACCGCGGCCATATTGCTGCTGGATAGACCGTAACCAAACGGTTAAAACGTGGTCAACGGCCTTTGCCGCGCTTCCTGGAAGCCGCAGCCTTGCTGACGCGTCTCACGCGATTGCCAGCAGATTTCCGCGGGCTGCGGATCCACCTCGAAGGAACCAACTGGAATACCCAGAGCGTCGTGGCCAGCACCGCGCATAGACCGACGAGCGTCGCGATCCGCAGCGATGCCCCAAGGCCTCCTGTCAGGCACAGCCAGAACAGTCGCGCCACCGCCGCGGGATCAAGCACAAGGAACACCACGAAGATGAGTGCCGCCATGGCGAGCGGCAGCAGCCTCCTGACCGCGATCAGAGGCTGCCGCTTCGCCTTGCCTCGCTTGCGGTTCGCGGTGCCGAGATCTCTGGGCATGGTGACATCCTGCCGACGTCGCTCAGTCAGCGGAAGCGGCGCGTCCCGGTCGAGATCCGGCGTTGCGCTGAAGGCAGCGCTTCGACGATAATTCGACAGCTCGTCCGTCGCGACAGCCGGGGCTCGACAATTACGGTACTGCACGAACATGGAAGTTGAACCCCACACGCCGCAACGTCTCACTATCCAGGTGAGCCAGACCGCAGTTGTCTCGGGCCTCTTGCTAATGCCGGATCGAGCCAGAGCGTGCCTCGTGCTGGCACACGGCGCGGGCGCCGGTATGTCACATCCCTTCATGACCGCAGCCGCTGCGGGACTGTCTGAGCGCGGGATCGGCACTTTGCGGTATCAATTCCCCTACATGGAAACAGGCTCGCGACGTCCAGATGGACCAGCGCTTGCACAGGCGACGGTCCGCGCCGCAGTCAACGAAGCCAACATGCTTCTGCCAGACCTCGCTCTCGTCGCAGGCGGCAAGTCGTTTGGCGGCCGCATGACATCGCAGGCCCAGGCAAAGTCTCCATTGCCAAACGTACGTGGCATCGCCTTTTTCGGCTTCCCACTGCATCCCGCAGGGAAGCCTTCCGTCCTTCGGGCGCGGCACCTGCTTGGAATCCAGGTTCCTATGCTTTTCCTGCAGGGTGATCGTGACGCGCTCGCACAACCAGATCTCATAAGGCAGAGCGTCCTGGACCTCGGAGATCGAGCCACCCTAACAGTGCTTCCCGACGCCGACCATTCATTCCACGTTCGCGCACGCAGCGGGCGCACGGACGAGCAGGTTAGGGCATGGATGTTTGACGTGCTCGTCGACTGGATCGACCGAGTGATCGTCGGGTAGGTTCCTCACTCGCGTCGCAACGTTATCCATGCAGGCGCATGATCGCTGGCGCCGTCCTGCCCGCGAAGCGCGCGGTCCACGCCGGCATCGACCAGCCGATCCGCAGCCATCGCGTTCAGCAAGAGGAAATCGATACGAAGTCCGGCGTCGCGGGGCCAGCGATCGCGCTTGTAATCCCAGAACGTATACATTGGCTCACTGGGGTGGCAGGCGCGGACAGCATCGACCCAACCCTGATCGAGCAGACGTCTGAAGCAGGCGCGGCTTTCGGGTTGCAGCAGCGCGTCTTTCGCCCAGGACCGGCTCGGATAGATGTCGCGATCCGTCGGCACGACATTGAAATCACCGGCCAACACGACGGGTGCTCTCAGTGCATACAGACTCTCCACATGCGCAATGAGGCGCTCGAACCAGGCAAGCTTGTAGTCGAATTTGGGGCCAGGCTGCGGGTTGCCATTGGGCAGGTAGATCGACGCGACAAGAATTCCCTTCACCGCGGCTTCGATGTAACGGGATTGGTCATCGGTCCGATCGCCCGGCAACCGATCCCGTGTCTGCTGCGGTTCACCAATGTTCGTCAGAATTGCCACGCCGTTATAGGTGCGCTGGCCGCGCCAGATAGCCCGATAGCCGACCTCCCGGATTGCTGCTGTGGGGAACGCATCGTCGGTCGACTTGAGTTCCTGGAGGCAGACCACGTCGGGCTGTGCCCCGTGCAGCCAGCCGAGCAGATTCGGCAACCGGCGGTTTACATTATTGATGTTAAACGTGGCGATCTTCAGCACCTGCTCCGAAGCTCGCGGACGACGAGCGGCTTTGACAGTGGAATTAGCAACTGCCGATCCGCTCGCCGGCGTCGTGATCTCCGCGAGCCGGCGAGCGAGACGATCAAGTTCCCATTCGCGCGCAAGCTCGGCCGCAGTATTCCACGTCGGCGTCTGATCATGGAGTGCGGGAAGCGGCGCCATCGCATCCATGGTCGCAATCTTTTTGTAAAGCCTGAGCTCTGCGGCCTGCGCACCAAGACGTCCCTCCGCCAGGATCCGCTCGAGCGTGCCGTATTGACGCAGCAGAACTGCCGCGCCCTTCGGACCGATGCCGCGAGCGCCCGGGAGCTTGTCGGAAGGATCGCCCCGCAAAGCGATGAAGTCGGGCACCTGGTGCGGCTCGATCCCATAGCGCTCGCGTACCTCATCGGGGCCGATGCGCGCCATCTCACCGCCTTTGACCGGATGAAGAATTGTGGTCTTGGCGGAGGCAAGCTGAAATGCGTCGCGATCGCCGCTGGCGACAAGCACGGGGCCGCGGCGACGCTCCTCTTCGGCCGTTGCCGCGGCCAGAAAATCGTCGGCCTCATAACCCGGCCCTTTCGCGTTCGCGAAGCCGCACGCCGTGATGAACTGAGGCAGCACATTCAGCTGATCGACGAGCTCTTCGTCGAAATGTCGACCGCTTTGATAATCCGGAAAGAGGCGCTGGCGGTAGGTCGGCGCACCGAGCGTGTCCCACCCAACAAGCACTGCGCGAGGCCGCTCATTCTCGTACAGGCGCAAAAGGATATTCGCGAAGCCGACGATAGCGCCACCACCCCGGTCGCCAGTCCGCCGGATTGATTTCGGCAACGCATGGTAGGCGCGATGCGCGAACAAATCGCCATCCACGACGAGCAGGGGGCCGTTCACGGCGCGGGGCGTGACCCTGGTCGGACCCGGGCGGGATTGGCTGTCGGCCCGATGGCACCGATCAGCTCCACAGTGTCGGGCAGCTGTTGCTGAATGAACCTGCCAAACACTTCGAGGTCTTCACTGCGTGGGAAGCTGGCGCGCCACAACAGGCCGATGTGCCTGTATGCTTTCTTGGCGTGGAGCGGCCGCACTTCCAGCCGACTGTGCCGCGCCGTCAGGTATGGCACGGCCATGGCCGGCAGCAATGTGCAGCCGAGGCCTGCCGCAACCATTTCGGATATCGTCTCCAGGCTGGTCGCGCGGAAATCGTCTCCGGCAGCGTCGCGGTTCGGCGACTGGTCACCGCACACCGCCAATGCCTGGTCGCGCAGGCAATGGCCTTCGTCGAGCAGCAGAAGAGACTCCTGCGCTAGTTCGCGCTCCGTCACGACAGGACGGTTCGCCAGCGCGTGTTCGGTCGGACAGGCGAAGCAGAACGGTTCGCGGAACAGGGGCATCGAGCGATAGGCCGCACCCTGTTCCGGTAAAGCAATCAACAGAACATCCAGCGCGAAGGCGTCAAGCGCATCGAGCAGGTGGTCGGTCAGGTCCTCCCGCAGCACCAGCCGGAGGTCTGGAAAAGCCTGATGCAGCCGCGTCAGCAGCAGCGGGAGGATATACGGGCTGAGCGTCGGGATGATGCCGAGACGCAGTACGCTGGTGAGCGTCCCATGCCGCAGGCGGACCAATGCGGAGATCTGATCCGCCTCCTCCAGGATGCGGCGCGCATGCTCCACCACGCTCTCCCCGATCGGGGTGAGGGTTACGAACCGGGTGGTCCGCTCCACCAGGGGTGCGCCGAGCCCTTCTTCCAGTTTCCGTAACTGGCTGCTCAGTGTGGGCTGGGTAATGCGACAGCGTTCTGCTGCCCGGCCGAAGTGGCGCAGATCCGCGACCGCGACGAGATAGCGCAACTCGGCAAGGGTCAATGGTACTTCCCCTATTTGCTGCGTCTATTGATGAAATCGCATCTTTAGATTGGACAAATGAACCAATCACCGCAAGGCTCCCGACGTGACTGCTTTGTTCATGTGGATGACGCTTCTGGTTGTGGATGGTCCGCGACCTGACCGCTCGGATGAGCGAGGCCCTCGCGGCGAAGAAAAGCTGGAACGCGCGCGCCGCATCGGAAGGCTGGCGCACCATTCTGATTTGCAGCACCCTAACCATCACGGAATTTTTACCTCGGGTGGCGCCGGGCGCGGGGTCCGTCTTCGCGGCGGGCGTTCTAAGCTGGCGGAGACGTATGAGAGAGCGCATACTCCCCTACGACGCAGAGGCAGCAAGCGCATAACGTTCGCTGGCCTGAGGCGCGGGGACGTCAGCCGTTCCCGTGCGACGCGGATGCAGACAGAACTATGGCCGTCCGGCGCCGTCGTGCGCGCGTTCGGCGTAGCCTAGCGGAGGACGATAGCGGTTCAGAATTTGGCATTTCGGTGAAGTTGGAGGAACGCACATGGCACACCAAGACGACATCGCGTTGATGGCCCATCTGATGCGGCGCGCAGGCTTTGGAGCGAGCCGCGACGAGCTCGAGACACGTGTGGCGAAAGGGTACGACGCCACGGTCGACGAATTGCTGAACCCGGACTCGCAGCCGGCGGTCGATCCCTACACACTGCTGCGTCATCAGCCGGCCGCGTTGCTGCCCGGTGGTCAGCCGCCCATGGGCAACGTGAACTACATGTACTACCTGGTGAACACGAAGCGCCCGCTGCAAGAGAAGATGGCGCTGTTCTGGCACCACGTGTTCGCCACCGGCAATTCGAAGGTGGACAACTACGATCAGTTGCTCGAGCAGATCGAGCTGTTCCGCCGCAGGGGCATGGGCAACTACCGCAATCTCCTGGTGACGATCGCGAAGAACCCGACGATGCTGTTCTGGCTTGACAACAACCAGAACCATGGCACCGCGGTGAACGAGAACTGGGGCCGCGAGCTGCTTGAGCTGTTCAGTCTCGGCGCCGGCAACTACACGGAAGTGGACGTCCGCGAAGCATCGCGCGCGTTTACAGGCTGGACCTTCGAGACCAAGTTGCCGCGTCTGCCTTACGGCCGCTTCCCCTGGAAGTTCGAGTACCGTCCGGAAGACCACGACGACGGCGAGAAGACATTCCTCGGCCACAAAGGCAACTTCAACGGCGAGGACATCATCGACATCGTCGTGCAGCAGGACGCCTGCGCGAAGTTCGTCTGCCGTCACCTGTACAACTTCTTCGTCGCTGACGAGCCGCAGGTCCCTGCCTGGTCGATCGAGGAGCCGCGTGACCCTGCCGCGATGGCCGCTCTGATGAAGGCGTTCAAGGAATCGAAGTGCGAGATCACGCCGGTGCTGCGCACGCTGTTCAAGTCAGACTTCTTCAAGAAGGCCCGCTACCAGCACCTGAAGTCGCCGGCCGAGGTGGTCGTCGGCACGCTGCGTCTGGTCGGCGGCTATGAGTTGCCGAAGCCCGGTTACGGCGAGCTGTCGATGCAGCCGTCCTACATGGGCCAGGACCTGCTCAACCCGCCGTCGGTCGAGGGCTGGCACACCGGCAGGGAGTGGATCAACAGCGGCTCGCTGATGTCGCGCATCAACTTCGTCGCGGCACAGATCGGCAATCCAGACCTGCCGGGCGTTCAGGCGATCATCAACCGCCTGAAGGCACAGGGCACCAAGACGCCGGAACAGCTCGTTACCAACTGCCTGGACCTGCTCGGCCCAGTCGAGGTGGGCGCCGAAACCAAGAAGGAGCTCACTGACGCCGCGAAGCAGTGGGGTGAGATCAGCTGGGATGGCGCCAACGCGCAGAACGCCACACGGCGTGCTGCCGAGATGATGCAGCTCATCGCGGCGACGCGCGAATACCAGTTCGGCTGAAACATGACACGGAACGGATAGGAGGAACTACTCTATGTCGGCAACGCAGCAATCGAAGGATCCGGTGCTGGTCGTGTTGCAGCTCACGGGCGGCAACGACTACCTGAACACGGTGATCCCCTACAATAACGGCCTGTACAAGGACAATCGCAAGGCGGTCGGGCTCGCCGATAGCGACATGATCCACCTGGACCAGGCGCACGCCATCCCGAACTACATGGCGCCGCTGAAGAAGTTCTGGGACGACGATAAGCTGGCGATCATGCACGGCGTCGGCTATCTCGATTCACCGCGGTCGCACTTCCGCTCGATGGACATCTGGCACACCTGCGAGGCCGAGAAGGTCGGCACCGAAGGCTGGTTGGGTCGCGTTGTGCGCGAGTTCGACCCGAAGAAGGAGAACGTCGTCACGGCCGTCAGCTTCGGGCCCTGCCTGTTCCGCGCACTGGCGGTGCCCAACGTTCCGGTCGCCTGCGTGGCCGGCCCGCTGGAACAGTACGGCTTCCTGCCCACGATCCGCGACCAGGCGCAACGGCTGAAGGTGCTGGAAACCTTCTCCCATATGTATCAGCCGATCGAGGGCAGCGGGGTCATGGATTACCTCGGCACCACCGGCCTCGACGGATTGAAGGGCGCCGACATCCTGAAGGTGGCGCCGGGCCTCTACAAGTCGGACGTGCAATACCCGAACACCACGATCGCGCAGAAGCTCAAGGGCGTCGCCCAGGTGCATCTCGCCAATCTCGGCACCCGGGTCTTCTATTGCGACCATGGCAGCTTCGACTCGCACGCCGGGCAGAACCCACTGCACGGCAATCTGTGGACCGCGGTCACCGAGGGTCTCGAGGCCTTCATGACCGACCTACGGGCGCACAACGCGGCTGACAATGTCATCGTGCTGATGTTCTCGGAGTTCGGCCGCCGCGTGCGTGACAATGGCTCCGGCACCGATCACGGCGCCGCCGGTGCGACTTTCGTCCTCGGCGATAAGGTCAAGGGCGGTCACTACGGCGAATACCCGTCACTGGATGCGAGCAAGCTCGTGCAGGGCGATTTGAACCCGAGCATGGACTTCCGCAGCATCTACTCGACCATCCTCGACAAGTGGATGGGCCTGAACCCGGCGCCGATTGTGAACGGCACCTACGAGAAGCCGGCCTTCCTTCACTAGGCCAGGTGAAATCCTGACTGCCCTCGTTTCCCGGATGCGATCCGGGGAACGAGGGCGGGTTTTGGCTCTTAGATGAAGGGAGGAGGTTATGGCGCTAACCACAGTCGTCCGAGGCAGGGCTTATGACTGGAGCCATGCGATCGGACGCGGCGCGGCGACAGGCACCGGATTCAACTACGTCCAGACGATGTGCCTGGGCAGCAACGGCGATCTCTACACATCCAACCGCGGAAATGAGAACAACTTCGGCATGCGGGTGAACCGCATCCGTCTCGGCGGCGCGGGCGACGAGGAACTGCTGGCCGAGTTCTTCCAGCACGGCGAGGGCGACGGCAAGGCCACCTGGCCGTTCGGCGTCGCGGTAGGCAATGACGGCCGCGTTTACTGCTCAGACGAGTGGACCAACACCATCTCGGTGTTCGATCCCAACGGCAAGTTCCAATACAAGTTCGGCAAGACCGGCAGCGGCGATGGCGAACTGCTCCGTCCGGCGGGACTTGCGGTCGAGAAGAACGGCAATCTCATCGTCGTCGACAGCGGCAACTCCCGGCTTCAGGTGTTCTCGCCGGAGGGTAAGCTGATCGCCCAGTGCGGCAAGGCCGGATCGGGCGACGGCGAGTTCAACCAGCCGTGGGGCATCACGACAGACAAGGATGGCAACATCTTTGTCGCCGACTGGAAAAACCACCGTATCCAGAAGCTATCGGCGCAAGGCCACTTCCTGATGAAGATCGGCTCCTACGGCGAGCTTCCGCATCCGGACGACGCTTTCGCGGTCACCTATCTGGGACCGTTTGTCTCCAGCCTGCCGACCTCCACCTATCCCAAGGCAGGCTTGCTCAATCACCCGACCGACGTGGCGGTGGATCCGGACGGCGACATCTACGTCACCGACTGGGGCAACCACCGGGTGAGCATCTTCGAGGCTGACGGCACCCCGCTGACCAACCTGTACGGCGACGCGCAGGTGTTCTCGAAATGGGCCAAGCAGAGCGTCGATGCGAATCCCGACATGATGAAGGCGTATCGCCGGGTGCGTAACTCAGAGCCGCTGTACCGGTTCTGCTTCCCGACGGCGGTGGACTTCAATCCAGCCACCGACGAAATCATCGTGGCCGATAGCCAGAGGAACCGACTGCAGGTTTACAAGAAAGTCCGTGACTACCAGGACTTCCAGGCGAACCTGTAAGGGACTTTGCGGCCGCGTGGTGGCGTACGCCACGCGGGTCGCTTCGTTTGGCAAGGGGCCGGTCTGCTTCCGCAGGCCGGCCCCTTGCACGTCGTGCCATATTCATGCTCTACCCCGCCTCCCCTGCCGAGAGCGACGGCATCGCTTCCGGTTATGCCCGCACCGACGCGGGCCTCCAGCCATAGGGAACCCCATCATGCCGCTTTACGAATGCGTGCTGATCGCGCGCAACGACGTGACACAGCAACAGGTCGAAGGCGTCGCCGACGACATCGCCAGCCAGCTTGAGACGAACGGCGGCGCGGTCAGGAAGCGCGAGTACTGGGGCCTTCGCGGCTTGGCCTATCGGATCAAGAAGAACCGCAAGGGTCACTACATGCTGCTGGGGCTCGACGCGAAGCCCGCTTTCGTCACCGAGATCGAGCGTCAGCTCGGTTTGAACGAAGACATTCTTCGCTTCATGACCATCCGTGTGGATGAGATCGAGGAAGCTCCCTCCGCCATCCTGTCGCGCAAGTCGGACGATCGCGAACGCTCGTTCCGTGGCCCCAAGCCCGCTGGCCGGTTCGACAGTGGCCGGCGACGCGGTTTCGACGACCGCGAGGAGTTTCGTGCCCGCGAGGAATTCCGCGAAGACTTCCGCGTCGGAGCCGAGGAATAAGTCATGTCTGAGACCACTGAAATCAATCCGGCCGCCCGCCGCGCCGCTGTCGGTGCACGCCGGCCATTTTATCGCCGTCGCAAGTCATGCCCGTTCTCCGGCCCCAACGCGCCAAAGATCGACTACAAGGACGTGCGCCTGCTGTCCCGTTTCCTGTCGGAGCGCGGCAAGATCGTGCCCAGCCGCATCACTGCGGTCTCGGCCAAGAAGCAGCGCGAGCTTGCGGTCGCCATCAAGCGTGCCCGCTTCCTGGCATTGCTGCCCTACATCGTGAGCTGACGGAGCGGACCATGGCCGATGTGGAACTGATCCTGCTCCAACGCGTCGAAAAGCTGGGGCAGATGGGCGACCTGGTGAAGGTGAAGCCCGGTTTCGCCCGCAACTATCTGCTGCCGCAGAAGAAGGCGCTGCGGGCGAGCAAGGAAAATATGGCCCGCTTCGAGCAGGAGCGCGCCCAACTTGAGGCGCAGAATTTGAAGCGCCGCGAGGAGGCGGAGCGGGTCGCCGAACGGGTCTCCGGGCTCTCCGTGGTGATCATCCGCCAGGCGGGTGAATCAGGCAGCCTGTATGGCTCGGTGTCCCCGCGCGACGTCGCCGAGATGACCACCGCGGCCGGCCTGACGATCAATCGGCAACAGGTATTGCTCGAGCACCCGATCAAGACGATCGGGCTCGCCCGAGTGCGCGTGGCGCTGCACCCAGAGGTGTCGATCCCTGTTATCGTCAATGTCGCACGCAGCCCGGAAGAGGCCGAGCGGCAGGCGCGTGGCGAACGGGTTGGCGCCGAGGCAGAGGAAGAAGAGGCGGCCCTGGAGGCCGCCGCTATGTTCGATCCTGGCGCGGAGCCAGAGCAGCCACAGGTCTGATGTAGCGCCGTTCGAGAAGAAGCCAATCCTCACGCTCCGGCACGGACGATAAACACCGCCAACCCGCATCACGTTGCCGACCGGAGACGTCCAGGCTTATCTCTGGGCGCGCAGCTGGCGCCCTCCTCTGCGTCGCCGGAATCCTGATAGCAGTGCTCTGTGCGACATTCAGCGTATCAGTATCCGGCCAGTCTGCGCATGAGGAACATAAGCCGGTGTCGGTATCCTACACGCCGATAGTGGCTGGGCTGACCGCGTCACATGGCCCTTGACCACATGCCCGCGCGCCCGTGCGCCACTACCCCAAAACCTCAACTCAAGCGACGAGCGGCGAGAGAACCGCCCATAGAGCGACCAGACCAAGCGCCATTCCGGCAGTAGTGACATAAGCGCGCATTGGCCATCTCCTTCGCTCCGCAGAAGGGCGATCGCCCCCTCGTCGCGCTGTGACCCAATGATGCGGCAGCCGAGGCTACGGTGCCGTTACGTCCGCCCGAACAAAAAGCAAGAAAGCCCCGGGCCGTCCTGGGGCTGAGTTCGAGCAGAAAGACTGCAGCGGAAACGAAAAGGCCGGCAGTAGTGCCGGCCTCTCCGCATCACGTTTGAACTGGATTAGCTGTTAGCGCCCTGGTTACCGTTCGGCGCGAATAGCCAAGTCCCGTGGCTCGATTGAGTAACGTAGGCGTGCACCCCCGGCCCATTCTGGGCCTGCTGGGTCGCTTGTCTGTTCTGCGCATACGCCGGGGCGTTCGGCACCTGAGCCTGAGCTACGACGCCGGGAAGCTCGGTGAAGAAAGTGTTGGCTGCGGGGCCGTCACCGCCATCGGCATAGGCGGAGCCGACGCCAAGACTGAGTGCTGCGGCCGCGGCAAGAAGCATGGTCTTCATGGTCTCTCTCCTCATCTTCCGGCCTCGCTTGAGGGGGTCCGGCGTTTGTTCCATCGCATCGTTTGCGATGCGCGGGAGATGGGTTTCCCACCGCTGCGCGATAATCGAGCCGCCAAGCATATAATTTATGCGCACAGCGAAGCAGATTGTGTGACCAGGGTCATAGACTGGCTGCCAGCGCCGAGGGGGTGTCAGCACCGGCGGCAGCATTTACCCGCGGGCCTCAACCGCCCATGGGGCCCATCACTGAGGATTCTCAGAATGCTCCATGGCTGATACAACGCCTGCCCATGACCATTGCGCTCGCCTCAATGACTGGATTTGCCCGCGCGGAGGGCAGTGCTGCGGGCCTCGCCTGGGTTTGGGAACTGCGCAGCGTCAACGGCCGCGGCCTCGATCTGCGCTTCCGATTGCCGACCGGCTGGGATGCGCTTGAGCCGGCCCTGCGCGTGGCCGCCGGTAAGCTCCTGAAGCGCGGCAACCTAACCGCCAATTTGTCCGTCAAGCGCGAGAGTGAGCCGCGCCTGGTCGCAGATCCCGCAGCGCTGGAGCAGGCGCTGACGCTGGCGATGGAACTGCACGGTCGCATCCCCGGCAGCCCGGTACCACGCGCCGAAACACTGCTTGGCCTGCCAGGCGTGCTCAGGCCGGCGCAAGCCGATGAAGTCGCGCAAGACACCGATGCGGTGGCGGCGGGATTTTCACGCGCACTGGCGGCATTGGTGACAGCGCGTCAGTCCGAGGGCACACGGCTGGCCACGACGCTCACGGGCCTGCTGGATGAGATCGCTGCACTGCACCGCCAGGCAGCCGCCCAAGCGGCCGATCAGCCCGCGGCGCAACGTGCCCGGGTGATGGAGAACCTGGTGGCGCTGTTGCGCGAAGCGCCATCGCTGCCCGAGGAACGCATCGCGCAGGAAGTCGCATTGCTGGCTGCGCGCTCCGACGTGCGCGAGGAACTGGACCGCCTGGCCAGCCACATCGAGGCGGCGCACGCGCTGCTGCGCGAGGCGGCGAACGTCGGGAGGCGCCTCGATTTCCTGATGCAGGAGTTCAACCGCGAGGCCAACACGCTGTGCAGCAAATCCGCTTCAGTCGCGCTGACCGCCACCGGCCTTAAGCTGAAGGCCACTATCGAGCAATTACGCGAGCAGGTGCAGAATATCGAATGAGCGCAATCGCGCGACGAGGTGTGTGCCTGGTTCTGTCTGCACCGTCGGGTGCAGGCAAGACCGTGATCGCCGATGCGCTGCTGGCGAGCGAGCCTGAGTTGCGACGCTCGGTCAGCGTGACCACGCGAGCGCCGCGTGATGGCGAGGCAGACGGCGTGCACTATCACTTCCGTGACCAGGCGGAGTTCGATCGCATGGTCGCGGCCGGCGAGCTGCTGGAATGGGCGCGCGTACTCGGCCGCCACTGTTATGGCACGCCCAAGGCGCCTGTGCGGCAGGCAATTCGCGATGGCAAGGACGTGGTGTTCGATATCGACTGGCAGGGACACCGGAAGCTGCGCGCAGCGCTGCCTGAGGATGTTGTCGGCGTATTTATCCTGCCGCCGACCATGGCCGCGCTGGAAAACCGGTTGCGCCGTCGGTCCGGTGACGATACCGCGGAGATCGCGCGCCGTATGGCGCTGGCATGCGACGAGATCAGCCATTGGCCGGAGTTCGACCACGTGGTGGTGAACGACGACCTGGATCTGGCGGTCGCCGCAGTGCGTGCCGTATTGCATGCGGCGCGCGTGGCGACGACGAGACGAATCGGACTGACAGATTTCGTCAAGCGGTTCTGACCAGCGGCCGCACCGCGCCGCGCGGAGTTAAGCACTCAGCATGAGCCGGGGCCGGCAAGACCGGCGCCGTTCGCGATCTCACATGTTGAGCATGGCGCCGACGAGGGTCCCCTTGGCGGTGGCATTGAGCGGATCCTTGGCGAGGTATACCTCGCTGATCGCGACCGGAAGCTCGGCCTTGGCAATCGCCCATTTGAGCCTGGCGAGGAAATTGCCTGCCATTGCCGTCCCACCGGCGCACACGATCGGAATCGGTCCTGCGAAGTGAGGCAGTTTCTTCGATTCGGCCATCGCGGCCTGCAGCGCCGACACCGCCGTCGTGATGACGTCGCCATAGTACACAGAGAGCGCGCGGTCGATCGAGCCGCCCGTCGCGCCGTCAAGCGTGAAGCCGCTGTCCGAGGAGTTCTCCTTGTGCAGGCGCACCGTCGTCGGCGTCTCGCCGGTCACCGAGGCAGCGCTCTGATCGATATAGTCGCCGGCCCTCGTCGTCGCGACCGTGAGGACGGGCAGGCCGAGATAGGCGAGGCAGATATTGCACATGCCACCGCCAAAGCTCATGCCGATGCCGGTGAAGTTGGCCTCCTTGAGCTCAGAATAAACGATAGCCAGCCCCTCATTGACCGACTGCGCGTGGTAGCCAAGCTTCTCGAAGACGCCCTGCACCGAACGCTCGTGGAAGATGAGATCGGAGGCGCGGGCGGCCGGCGCGCTTGGTATGCTCAGGCACAGCTTCTCGCCCTCGCTCGCCTCGCCGCACAGGCCCCCAAGCAGCAGCTCAATCATCTGCAGGTTCTTTGGCTCAGCCGGATTGAGGAGCCCGCTCTGCATGGGCCTGCGCGTGTCGCCCTCGAGGAATTTGGCGAATTCGTCTGCCCGGTTGCCATAGGCGTAAATATGGGCGCCTTCGACCTGGTGAAGGATATTCTCGCGCGCCAGCATCTGTTCCGTCATCCGGCTGAAGGGGATATCAACGAAGGCATTGAGTTGGGGGGTGAAGTTGACCTTCTGCCCGTTCAGGGTTGCAAGGACGATGCGACTTGTTCCGAGATCCACTCCTTTGACGCCCTGTTGCGACGCTGTTGCGATGGCCATGACGAGTCTCCTGATCAAGAACGGACAAAAGTTTGCTCTGGGGGCGGCACCGGCACGTATCGAGATCAGGAACGCGCCGCATCAAGATCGACAATCCAGCCCGCGTCGCGGGACGGCGCTTCCACGTCCGGTATGACTGCCGGGCCCGGCGCCGCACGACCGTTGGCCGCGTGGGCCGCCGGCTGGTGGGTGCGCTCCTTCTGGAGCAGGCGCAGCAGGACGAGAAGGACAGGGCGGAGCTCAGCCTCCAGGGCCATGCTCACCGCGTCGGCGATCGCGCCACGATCTGCCTCGGTCGCGACACGCACGGTCGCGAGTTCCGTGCTGCGCGCCTGCTCGCCATCGAGCACTTTGAGCAGAAAGACGACGCGCTCGTTGAGGCGCGCATTCTCTGTTAGAAGCCGCTCGATCTCGCCATCGCGCAGATCGCTGATGTCGGTCGAGCCAGCCGTCTCGTTCTGAACATCGCTCGCGCCATGTTGGCGCCGCGCACTGTCCACGCCAGCGTCCAGGGCTGCACTTGATGCCCGATTTGCACTCGGCGACCCACCGACGACGGTGAAGGACGGTCCCCTCCCCGCCCCTCGCCTCGTCGCGCGCAGTGCCACGACGATCTCCTCCAGCGTCGCCTCGCGCTCGGATTGTTCTATCATCGCGCTGCTACATGTCTTCAACGAAGCCCGATTGACGGCAGCTCCCTTAAGGTTCGGTAAACACCGAGGCGTACTGTTTGGCCGCTGGGGTCGTGCGTGGGGCGGATTGCTACTCGAGGCTCAAGGCGAGCCAGCGCAGTCCTTCGGCGTTGCGCTGCACCAGAACGGCAACGTAGTGGCGCTGCTGCTTGCGGGCGAGGGCAATCAGCCGGGCGACATCCTCGGGGGCGGCGACCGTCTCCTGCTGGACCTGGACGACGACATCGCCGGCGCTCAATCCCGCCTCTGCCGCAGTACCGTCTGCCGCGATCTGCGTCACGACGACACCATGGCGCGTCGGGTCATCGCTCCGCGCCAGACGCCAGCCGGGTCCGATGGCGGCGGTCGCGGGAAGAGCGTCTCCCGACGACGCGGCCCGCGGAACTTCCTGGACGGTCGCCGTGACGACCAGCGGTTCGTCGTTGCGCCAGATGCGCAGGCTGACGACTGTGCCCGGTGGCGTACGGGCGATCGCACGCGCCAGCGCCCGCACTTCCTTCACCTGCATGTTGCCGTAACGCAGGATGATATCTCCGGCCATTATCCCGCATTTGCTGGCACCGCCGCCCTCCGTCGTGCCGCCGACGATGACACCCTCGGCCTTCGGCATGTTCAGTGCGTCCGCGATTTCCGGCGTAACCTGCTGGATGCGGAAGTCGAGCGTTCCAATCCGTAGGCCTGCTGGACTGCGTAGCGCATCGGCCACGTACTTGATGTCGTTCGACGGGATCGCGAAGCCGAGACCGATCGAGCCGCTGGTCGCCTCAGGAGAGAAGATCGCGGTGTTCATGCCGATCACGTCGCCACGCTCGTTGAACAGCGGGCCGCCTGAGTTGCCGTGGTTGATCGCGGCATCGGTCTGAATGTAGTCATCGAACGGCGTGTCGCGGATGTCGCGATTGAGCGCACTGACAATGCCTCGCGTAACCGATCCTCCGAGGCCCAACGGATTGCCGATCGCGAGCACCCGATCGGCCACGCGCACCGCATCGCTGTCACCGAAGCGAACGGTGGGTAGCGGCGAGTCAGGCGTGACCTTGATCAGAGCGGCATCTATCTGGTCGGCCTGCGCGAGCAGCGTCGCGCGAAGCAGCGTGTTGTCCTGAAGTGTGACGAGGATGTCCGTTGCGCCTTCGATCACGTGACGATTGGTGACGATGATGCCGCTCGGGTCGATGATGAATCCGGAGCCGAGAAAGCGGCGACCGCGCGGTGCCTCGGAGTGCTCGGCTGGGCCGGTTGTGGCGGCAATCGCCGTGCCCGTGACTGCGCTCGGGGCGCGCAGGATGGAGATGCTGACGACCGCAGGCAGCTCGCGAGCCACGAGCTCCTGATCGGTGGGATTGTCAGCGGCCCACGCTTGCAGGCTGCCGATCGCCACCGCCGCGAAAACCAGCATGATGCGAGCCACGTGCCATCGCAGTGTCATGTAGAGCCCTCCGGACGACGATTCGCAGGGATAGACCGATCGCCGGTTCGGTTTATTCGCGCGTGTCCGATGCGTGCTCAGGAATGGCTGGCAGTCCGCATCGCGTTCGATATGCGGGACCAGGCTCTGCCATCCCCAGCATGGCAAGGCTTGCTCTGACGCACATCATGGTTTCCAGTTAGCTGGACGACTTGTTCCGGGCCGCCGGCCCGATGTAAGGGAGAGACGCCATGGCGGACAAGCAACCAGTCGCGATTGTATTCGATACGTTCGGCACGGTGGTGAACTGGCGCAGCAGCCTGATCGCCGAGCTGACGGCGTTCGGCCGGCAACGCGACATCAATGCCGACTGGACAGCCCTGGTGGACGCCTGGCGCGCGGCCTACCACCCGTCGATGGATCGCGTGCGCAAGCGCGAGGAGCCGTGGACCACCCTGGACGGGCTGCACCGCGCATCGCTCGACAAGCTGGTGGCAGAGTTCGGCATTCGCGGCCTCACCGAGGCCGATCTGCGACAGATCAACCGCGGCTGGCATCGGCTCAATCCCTGGCCGGATTCAGTGCCCGGCCTGACGCGGCTGAAGCGAAAGTTCATCATCGGGCCACTGTCCAACGGCAACGTGTCGCTGTTGCTCAACATGGGGAAGCACGCCGGCATTCCATGGGACATGATCTTCGGCTCCGATCTGTTCGGGCATTTCAAGCCTGATCCGGAGACATATCTTGGTGCGGCGAAGCTGCTGGATATTGAACCTGGGCAGTTGATGATGGCAGCGGCGCACAACAACGATCTGGCGAACGCGCGGAAGGTAGGGCTGATGACCGCGTTCTTCCCGCGGCCCAACGAGTATGGTCCGCACCAGAAGCGCGACTATTCTGCCGATCAGGAATGGGATGTGGTTGCGAAGGACATCGAGGATCTGGCCACGAAGCTGGGCGTCTGAAGCTCTCACATTGAGGCGGCTTGCTGGTTCATGAGCACCGCGCGTGGCAGGGGAGAGCAACGATGGCATCCGATCTGAACAATCTCGAACAGGCACTGCAGACCTACTTCGACGGCCTTTACGAGGGCGACACCGCAAAACTTGGCCGCGTGTTCCATGACGTGGCACATTTGTTCTACGTGACCGAGGGCAAGCTCGGCGACATGTCGCGCGAGCAGTGGTTCGATATGGTCCGTAGCCGAAAATCGGCGCAGAGCCAGGACCTCAAGCGACATGACTGGGTGGTGCAGATCGATCGCTCCAGCCCGACAACCGCATTCGCCAAGGTGCAGTGCCAGATCCCACCGCGCTACTTCACCGACTACCTCACCTTCGCAAAACTTGCCGAGGGTTGGCGCATCGTATCCAAGACCTTCCACACCGAGACACACTGAGCATGGAATACGATTACATCATCGTCGGCGGCGGCTCCGCCGGATCGGTGCTTGCCAACCGGCTGTCGGCACGTTCGGCGAACAAGGTGCTACTGCTGGAGGCCGGCATGGATACGCCGCATGGCAAGGTGCCGGCAGCGATTCTCGATTCCTATCCTGGCACAGCTTATCTGAACCCCGCCTACACGTGGTCGTCGCTGAAGGTCACCACTGAGGTCATTCCCCACAACCGGCCGGATGAGCCACGACCGAAGCTGCGCACCTATGAACAGGCGCGCGTGCTGGGCGGCGGTTCGTCGATCAACGGCCAGCTCGCCAACCGCGGCGCGCCGACCGACTACGACGAGTGGCACGCGCGTGGGGCCAAAGGTTGGAACTGGGACAGCGTGTTGCCCTTCTTCAAGAAGGTCGAGCGCGACATGGACTTCGATGGTCCTTGGCACGGCAATGAAGGGCGCATCCCGGTTCGCCGCATTTTCCCCGATCTGTGGCCGGAACATGCAAAGGCAGCGGGTGAGACGTTCAAGGCTGCCGGCTACAAGTTCCTGATCGATCAGAATGCGAAATTCGAGGACGGGTATTTCCCGATCACGATCTCAAACGTGTATGAGCGCCGGGTGTCGGCGGCTATCGGTTATCTCGATCCCGGCACGCGTATGCGCGAGAACCTGACAATATCCACGGATACGCAGGTCAGCTCACTGCTGTTCGATGGGCTGCGCTGCATTGGCGTGAAGGCAAGGGTGGGCGGCGGCGAGACCGAGTTCCGTGGACGCGAGGTCATTCTGTCGTCGGGGGCGATCCATTCGCCGACGCATCTGCTGCGTGCCGGCATTGGGCCGGCGGCGCATCTGCGCGACATGGGCATCGAGGTGCGCGCCGCGGTCCCGGGTGTGGGCCAGCGGCTGCAGGATCATCCGGCGGTGGCTGTGGCGGCGTTCATCAAGCCTTTCGCGCGGATCGTCAACGAATATACGCGACGGCACATCTATCTGGCGCTGCGGTATTCATCGCAGCTTGACGGCATTCCGCCCGGCGACATGTTCACCGTGGTCACCAACAAGACGTCGTGGCACGCAGTGGGCGAGCAGATCGGGTCGTTCATCATCACTGTGTACAAGACGTACTCTGAGACCGGCGAGGTGAAGCTGGCGTCGAGCGACTGGCACGACGAACCGATCGTGGACTTCAACCTGCTGTCGGATCAGCGCGATCTGGAGCGGATGATGGATGGCGTGCGCCGGTTCGGTGCGATGCATCTGGCGCCCAGCATGCAGACGGTGACAACGGATCCGTTCCCGGCGAGCTACAGCGACAAGGTTCGCCAGGTCGGGTTGGTGAGCAAGAAGAACAAGTGGATCACCGATGCGCTTGCTAAGGCGCTGGACGGGCCGCCGGCGCTGCGCAGCTACCTGATCAGGAACCTGATCATGGAGGGGGTCACGCTGGAGGGCCTGATGCGCGACGACGAGCAGCTGGAAGCCTTCGTGCGCAAGGCGGCGGTGGGGGTATGGCATGCCTCGTGCACCTGCCGAATGGGCAGCGAGGACGACCCGATGGCGGTGACCGATCCGGCGGGGCGTGTGCGGGCTGTGGAGGGGTTGCGCGTGGTGGATGCCTCGATCTTCCCGGTGGTGCCCTGCGCCAACACCAATTTCCCGGTGCTGATGACGGCAGAGAAGTGCGCGGATGCCATCCTGGCGGGGTAGGGCTTCTCAGGGCTCCTCGCTCTTGCTATAGCGCGCGACATTAGGTGGGCGCATAGCTCAGTTGGTAGAGCAGCTGACTCTTAATCAGCGGGCCCAAGGTTCGAGTCCTTGTGCGCCCACCAGCATTATCAGCGACTTACAGAGGTTGCGTCAGCTCGCTGCGCGCGCCCTATCGGATCATTTGCTGCGCCCTGAAACGGCCGGCAATGCCAACGCGGGCGGCGACTGACAGAACTTCAGCCCTGCACGCTCACGGCCGGCCACGGCGCTTGCCGGAAGAGACGCGAAGGGCGGCCGAGCGTCGCGGGGAGTGGGGCGCTTCAGCACCGTCGGCCAAATCTTGCATCCCATCCGATAACGCCGCGGGCGCGGCGGCTGCCCCTGGCTGGTGATCGGCCAGATCGCTGCCACGGCTCCGGTTCGTCGGATTTTGTCATGGTCGAGCGGTGACGTAAGCCCTGAGACGGCGACCGATATAGTGGGCGATCTGGCGCCATCCGATCAATTCGGGTGCGACAGTCAAAATGACCGGGTCCGCAGGAGGGGGAGCGACGAGGACGCGCGTCGGCTCCGCGCCGACTAACCGCGGGCGGGAACGCTCTGCGTGCTCTTGCACGAATTCGGCGAAATGGTCGGCACGCCGGAATGCAATAAAGATGCTGCGGTGATCATCATGTCCTGGCGACGGCCACTCCAGGACAGTCTCGAAACCGATATGCCGCAGCAGCGCATGCATCAGCCGCGAGTTTGGCCCCCAGCCGTTCTGCGGATATCCCGCCGGCATCGTCTCGGCCGGAAAAAAATTCATAACCGCTCTCGGATTATCAAGATTGTCGATCCAGGTTTCGACGACGAGGATCTGTCTGGCGATCCTGGCCATCTCCAGCAAGGCGTGAATCGGGTCGACAATGTGGTAGATAATGCCGTTGAACAGCACGATGTCGAATTCGCCGACGGCCTCTCTGGTGGTGTGCGGAAGATCGAGGACCATATCGCGTACCTTCGAGTGCAGCGCCTCGCGGCACAGATCGAAGGCCGCGCGGCTGCCGACGCCTCCGGGTTGCCACACGAAATGGTCCACAGCCAGCACGTCCTGCGCGCCGCGCCGTTCAGCGGCGAAGCTGAAGTAGCCGTCCCACGCCCCGACATCGAGGACAGACAGACCACTTATGCCCATAGCGAAGTATATGTCCGCGGTTGCTTGCAGCAGCCAATGCTGGCCAGCTCCTGGCGTCGTGATGCCATGGGGCAGTTCGATCGAGTGAAACCAGGGGTCAATGGCTTCGACGCGCCGCCGGAGTATCGCCGCCGCCGAATTGTCCAGGTCCGCCATATGGCTCTTCTCCATCGTTGTTCATCGCCGCCGCTTGGCGACTTGCGGCACACTTGCTCGCAGCCAGCGGAGGGCGGGACAAGGGTAATCGCCGGATGACGGAGACGCTACCGATCAAGCGACGTGGCTCTGGTTTGCCTGGCGCACCTAGAGCGATTGCAGAACCGCCACTGCAGCATCCTGGCGGTCTCCAGCCCAGCACTGCGCGGAACGAGGCCGTACCTGGGCTCGTCGGGTTGCGGTGCTGCCGCCGTTTCGTGGATTCGAGGTCCTGCGCCGTCTGGTGTAAAGAGCGGGCTACACCAACGGGAGCCAGCCCTGTGTCTGACCGCTTTCCGAGCAAGCCAATCACTTTGGATACCTACACATTTCAGTTACACGGCATTTCGACAAATGATGCGTATTGGAAGGGTCTTCATGATAATTTCGAGCCGGAATTCCAGCGATTTTGCCGGCAACTGATCCATCCGGATTATGTTTGTCTGGACATCGGCGCGAATATCGGGATCAAAACCTTGTTTCTATCTCGGCATTGCCGACAGGGCTGTGTGATCGCCGTCGAAGCGGGGAAGGCAGTCGCTGACTGCCTGGCGACGAATATCGCTGCAAACGGATGCCCCAATGTGATCTCGCACTCTGCCGCTGCGGCCGGCCACGACGGCACCTTGATCTTCGACGAGGATTTAGCATGGGGCCATGAGGCTACAAATGGCGTTGAAGTCGAGGCCTTGACGCTCGAATCCCTTGTTGCTCGCCATCAACTCCCGCGCCTCGATTTCGTCAAGATCGACGTGGAAGGACGCGAGTTCCCGATCCTGAAGAGCTCTCTCGCACTGTTCAATCGGTTCGAAACGCTTGTGTTTGTTGAGCTGAATTCCCTGACGTTGCTCGTCTGGGGCAACACCAACCCCAAGGAATTCCTTCAATGGATCGCCGCGAATTTCTCGCACGTCTACGCGTTGAACCGAGGCAATCCGGCCGGCGAAATGCTGACGCCGGTATACTTGAGCGATGAATGCCGGGCGTTCCTACATCGCAATCTTGTGGACGATGGTTGCGTCACGGATCTGGTGATGAGCAACGCCGCCTATCGGTTCGCACCAAACCCGGCCTACCTTGAACAGCAAATCAGTACGCACCTCGCAGAATTGGGGCAACTACGGGCTGACTTGTCGCAAGCACGTGCTAGCCTGGCGCAGGCTTCCGCCGCTTCGCATCGCGCTGAAGCAGAACGCGACGCGCTTCTACGGTCGTCGTCATGGCGTTTGACGGCGCCGCTCCGTGGGATCAAGCAACGAAAAAGCAGGCCACCCAGGGAATAACGCTACAATTTATTTAATCAACCGATCGAGCCTCGCCCGCTGCACCATCTCTACAGAGACGAACCAGCGCTGGTTGACGATAGGCTGCCCCGGCCTTGATCCGGGGGGCACGGAGAACGCGTTTGCCCGGGCTAGGCGATCAGTGCCTGAACGAGACGGCTGTTTACCTGCGGGAGTCACGGCCGTGCTGGCCGCAGCGCGACTCAGGCCAACGCGAAGTTGCTGGCGTGCAGCGATGCTGCATCGACCCCGGGCAGCAACAACGAACCGCCATTGCCCAGGTTGATCATCGCCCCACCAGAGATCGCCGAGGTCGCCGCCTGCACCTCGGAGAAGGACGCGAACTGCGCCTTGCTGAGTTCGATCATGTCCTGCAACGGGTTGAATCCGTCGATCGTATGCGGACCGGCCGCAGCGTTGGTGAACACGAACTCGTCCGGCGCCTCCGGTGTCGCCGCTAAGGTCTCGTTGGCCGACGTGCTGTAGATAAACCGCATATTATCGTCGAGGGCGTTCCACGCGGTGCCGGGGTTCACCGCCACAACACCGCCGCCGATAACGTTGAGGCCGCTCATCTGCCACACCGCGACCGACCCGTTGTCATTCTGAAAGACGATGTCGGTAGCACCCGTGCCTTTGATGTGCCAGGTCGGGCCCGGGTTCACCGCCACAACACCGGCGCCGAGAATGTTGGCGCCGCTCATGTCCCACAGTGCGACCGCCCCGTCGCTGTTCTGAAAGACGAGGTCGGTGTTACCGTCGCCGAAGAAATTGCCCGTGCCCTTGATCTGCCAGGCCGGCCCGGGGTTCACCGCCACAACACCGGCGCCGTGAATGTCGGTGCCGCCGCCAATGTCCCACAGCGCGACCGCCCCGTCGTTGTTCTGCAGGACGAGGGCGCTGCTAGCGTAGCCGAAGAAACTGCCCGTGCCCTCAATGTGCCAGGACGGCCCGGGGTTCACCGCCACAACACCGGCACCGAGAATGTTCGTGCCGCTCATGTTCCACAGCGCGACTGACCCGTCATCGTTCTGAAAGACGATGGCGGTGCTACCGCCGCCGAAGAAAAGGCCCGTGCCCTTGACGTGCCAGGACGGTCCGGGGTTCACTGGCACAACACCGGCAGCGAGAATGTTGGTGCCGCTCATGTCCCACAGCGCGACCGACCCGTCATTGTTCTGCAGGACGATGGCGCTGTTACCGTCGCCGAAGAGACCAGGCGCAGCCGATCTGGACCAGGATCCGTCGGCGTCCAAGGTGTACCAGGCGCCGGTTGTGGCATCCTGGCCAAACACAATGCCGTTGTAGTATTCCAGTTTCGCGGTTCCCCCGCCAAGAGAGATTGGAGATCCGTTTACCGCCGCAACGTTACCGGCGGCTATTGTGAAGACATTCCCCGCGGCATCGGTGAAGGAGCCGGAACCAGGTGTAACGGCTAAGCCGCCAGCTGTGTCCTCGACGGCCCAGGTCGGCCCAGGGTTCACCGCCACAACACCGGCGCCGAGAATGCTGGCGCCGCTCATGTCCCACAGCGCGATCGCCCCGTCGCTGTTCTGAAAGACGATGTCGTTGTTATGGTCGCCGAAGAAATCGCTCTTGTTCATCGTAGTGCCTGTCCTCTGCCTATCCCGAATCGCACCCCGGGGAGCATATCGCAGGGGTAAGCCAGTGTCACATCCGGAATAATGGGGATATGACATCAATTTAACGATAGCTGCGCCCCGACCTCTCCCACTGGGCAGCAGTGCGGCGGTGACCGTTTCAGCCAGTCAGATCCCGGGGCAGTTCACTGCGGCCGAAAAGAGACGAAGGCCCCCGATGAGTGGGTAGAATGGCCGCAAAATGCTATCGTGATAGCATCTCGATTTCAGTGGCCAAAGCGCTGTGTCAGATGCTGGCGACCAGTGGCTCGGTCCTCTTCCTCCGAGCCCCGAACAACGAAGAACCGACGTCCCTTGTTGGTCAACAATTCCTGCTTTGCTGTGCGGCGCAATCCGTCGCGCTCGTCAAAGTTGCAGCGAGCTTCAGAAAAACGACTGCGCGATCACTTCCATCATCTGCGCGCGCTCTTCGTCGGCCTGATCCTGCGCCAGCGGAGGGGCCGACGGCGGCCAAGAATTGAGGAACACGCGGACGATCACCGCCACGGACAACGAACTCACAGCAAAGATCAGCGGGATCATCGATCCTCTCCATTTCCCCCCTGAGCGGGCGGGACGCAGAGAGCTAACGAAGAAGGTAATCCGAGGGCTCTGAAATGCTTCAGGCCGAGCGCGCCATGTGCACGCCATTGCGGCGCCAGTCGCTTTATGCAGCCCAGGGGATCAAAGGGACAACCGCGGCGAATCTTAAGCACAATGGTCCAGCCGGCCGATTATCGGCACCTTGCCGGCGGCCAAACAAACAGGTGGGACAACAATGCTGCCGCCCCTGCTGTTCGCGGCGATTGACAGTCTGATGAAGGCGTTCGCCTTCGTGTTTTTGTTTGGCCTCATCGCCATCCTTTACCGGATGGCCCTCGGCTGACCTGGCAGCAAGGCAGGCGCACCGAGGGCGCCCCCTCGGATCTCACGCAGAACCCCCGGCAGCAGTGACACAGACGCGCATCGGTCCCCTCCGTGCTATTTCGGGCAAGGCCGCAGGCGCACGGCGTTGTGATCCAGGGCACAGCCAGGCGGCACGCTTCCTCCAGCCCCGGGCACGCTTGCTGTGTGGCGCGTCCCGACATGTCGGATTGCCGCAAATGAGAACCCCAGCAACACGCTGGGGCTAAGTTTGGGGGGACGTGCCTTGAAACGGGAAGGAGACCGGCGTTACGGCCGGCCTCCTCGCGCCTCGCAGTCCGCGTGGCGTCAGTTGCTGTTTCCGCCGCCACCGCCGTCGTTCTGGTTCGGGTTGGACTGACTCATGCCGTAGTAATAGGCATGTGCCGGCGCGGCGAGACCGACGGTGCCAAGCACGATACCCAGAGCAGCCAGAGCGGCAAATGCGATCTTCTTCATGGGATGGGTCCTCTCTCCTCAAGGTCCGCACAGCGGCGGATGGTTTGCTGCTTCGCCAGCCTCTTCGGGCTTCTGCTGACGGATAGGAGAGTGGCAGGCAGATGGGAGATATGGCGCTGAAGGGTTTCACACCTCATACGGAGTCGTGGGCATATCCGCAGCGGACGACCACCGCGCCATCGAGGCCGCCTCTACGGGAGCAGGAGGCGCACTGGCTCCATCTTTCGTTCGTCGTCAGCAGGACCGCCGTGCAGGGGGCGGGCCGGGAGCGACCAGCAATGCCAGCGCCTCGCGACGAGCCAGCAGACTTTGCAGCAACGAGAGGCCCCGGCCAGGATTGGCAATCCAAATGCGCCTTGCCGATATTGCATAGTCTGAGCAGGACCTGTATGCGACAACGTGTTGACCCGTAAGTAAAAGCCGATGAGACTGCGCATCTCAATGATGCCGGGACTTACAATGAAAGGAAACGACACATGACCTTGGGTAAACTCCTCGCCACCAGTGCGATAGCGATCGCCGGAACATGCGGCGTAGCGTCGGCGCAGGGAATGCCCGAGGGGAAAGTCTACACCTTCCACTCCACTGCGCAGGCTGGTTGCCCCGCGCTGGATTGGCATGTCGTGGCGGGGGCGAACGGTTCACTGCAAGGCATGATCGCCTGGAACGATATGAAGCAGATGGCCCACGCTTCCGGGACCGTCAACATGCAGGCGAAAACCTTTCAGATGACCGCGAAGGAAGTCGGCGGGCAAGGTCGAACCGCCACTGTTACCGGCACGGTCAGGCAGGACGGGTGGCTTACTGCCAATGTCAAAGGTCCGAACATAAATTGCCAAGGTATCAATGTGCCGTGGTTCGTCCCGCCTCCTTCGGGCGGCGGCTGACTCCAATCTGGCGCGGCGCGGTGGCGGCTGACATCAGCTGTCACCGCGCCCTTCCTCAGATCGCACTGTTGCTGACTTCAGTCTCACCACATCCCGCCAGCAACAGCCCCTACGTTCGGTCGCCTACAAACGTGTAGAGGCACGCTGATCCGTCAATGCGTCCTTCTATACGAGTGCCCTGCACTCTTCCGGCGATGGTTCCTCCAATTACCTGACCATAGAATGAGCCGTCCTGCGCCATGGTCGCGGGGAAGGCCGGAGTCGCCTGTCCAGGAACATTGGGGTGAGGCACAGCGTAACTGAACTGGCCATTCGCCACCGTGATGATGGGTTGGCCCGGCGAGTTGCACCAGGATGTGGTCTGCGCCACTCCGAACGAGTTGGTGACATGAATTGTGTTCCGATATGAGCCGTCGAATGAAGTGATGGGCGGGGGCGGGGGCAGGCCGCTGTGCAGTGTCCCCATTGAACCGGCGCAGCCACCGACCATCAAAGCCAGATATACCGAACATGCCTCGACCCGGAACAGGCCAGCAAAACCCCGTCTGACGGAACTCATACGTTTGGTTTTCCTGCGCTTGGCATTCCAGCCTCCATCGGAGAGTGGACGGCTATTGCATTTGAACAGACCGCCAGCATCGCCTGTCGCTCCCGGTCAGGTTGCGTGTTCGACAGCGACGGCTGCCGAGATGATCGCCGAGCATCCGCGATTTCTCATGCACGTCCCCTTTTGTGGCAGCTGATTGACGACGTTGCCCCAGACTGGACCGATCGCCACACTATTACAGCGCAGGCTCGTCGCTCGCTATGCAGAATTGGCACAAACAGGCAACCGACCCGGTCGAGCAGGCGCAGCCAGCGTCTGCCGAAACGGGATAGCGGCGGCAGTCCAGTTCATTGCCAGGCGGGGCGGTCATTCCTCGATGACGATACTGACCGCGTCGTGGCCGATGTCCGGCATGCGGCCCCCAGGCGGAGTGCGGAGATGAATAGTGGTTCCATGCTGATTTCTGTAGCCACAGACCACCGTTGGAAGCGCCCGCAACCGAGGATGCGCTGGCTGCCCGTCGATAAACGCCAGCGAACTGCGCGATGTCATCAAGATGGTAGACTTCACCTGACGTTTCGATGATCGCCACGGCGCTGCCATCCACACCGTCGCCCCCAATGGCAAAGCGATAGGTCTTGCCGTGGAGGTAGACTGTGCCGGTTCCGCCGCCCGCGGACGGTAGATCGGTGATTGGCCCGTTGTTGAGGGCGATGGCGCCAGGCACGTCGGCAACGTCGGATCGCGTGGGGAGGGAGCCGGATGCGCAGGCCGCAAGGATCAGCGATAGGCTCGCCGTAAGCACAGCGGGGATGGGGCGCCAGATTTGCAGCCAGGACCACCGGCGCAGTCTTCGATGCGCATCGAGTGTCACGCGCAGGTCGGACAAAGTCACAATCGCAATCCTGTCCAGAGGCCCCGTGCGCATTTGGTTTTTCCTTGGCCAACAACGTGGCCAGGTAATTAGCACCGTGCTCGCTGCCGCGCACCGGGCGCAACCGTACGAGAGCAATGCGTAAGCGGAGCCATCGGAACTCCGCGGCGGCGCGTGATAGGGTTGGTCTACTTGGCTCCAGTATCAGTAAGTAGAGCCGGACCTGGATCGGCGCATGCCGCGTCGAGGGTCATTTCGACTGATCTCGGCGTTCATGCCGATACTGCATAGGAGAAGTGTCACAATGTGACATAGCCTGCTCGTCGTGATGCTCGGCATTACCATAGCCGTTTTCCGCGAATTGAGTGATTTCCAGGACGCGCTGCGCGCGTCAGGCTGCACCGACTTGCTCGTTGTAGCGGGTGGTGAGTTCCGGGCTCGCCTGACCCGGGTCGCGCTGCAATACGTCATGCTTGCCCACGCGGAAGAGAATGTGGACCGGCTGGCCTCCATCACCGTGCCGCCAGGGCTCGTCAGGGTCCTGCTTCCGCCGCACCGCGGTCGGCTTGTCTGCAGCGGAATGCTTGTTGATGCTGGTTGTCTCGTCACCCAGGCGCCGGGCGAGAGCAGGCTCGAAAGGCTGGTCAGCCCATGCCATTGGCGGGACATCATCCTGCCGGTCCGTCAACTGGTCCGCTATGGTCGTGCCGTCATCGGCCGGCCCATTGCGATCCCCGCAGACGTCGGGCTATGGCATCCCCCTGTCGTCGCACTTCGTGAACTCATCAGGCTACATGCCGCCGTCATGCGGGTCGCCGAGACGCATCCTGGAAAAACGATGGGGCGTGAGACAGCGCGAGGATTGGAACAGGAACTGATTGCCGGCCTGATTGAGTGTCTGTCGGATGAGGCGGTTGCGGCGGACACCGCAGTTCGACACGCCGATATCATGACACGGTTCGAGAAGGCGATTGCCGCGTCCCCCGAACGCATACCATCCATGGCAGATGTCTGCGCGGCGCTCAACGTCCCGGAGCGCACGCTTCGGCAGTGCTGCCACGAGCAGCTGGGAATGAGCCCGAGGCGATATCAATGGTTTCGTCACATGCAGGAGGCTCGTGCCGCCTTGAGAAGCGCCGATCCCGGGGCGGCGACCGTCGCGGGGCTGGCGCGGCAACACGGTTTCACGGAAGCAGGTCGCTTCGCGGCTTCCTATAAGACGCTCTTTGGCGAGCTCCCGTCGGCGACCCTTCGTCGCAGCCTGGATGCCTGAACACCAGCGGCAAGCTAATTGATCTAGATCATTGCCGCCGACCTTTTGGTATAGCAGACGATGACAGTCTGCTGAGGGGGAATGCCAAAATGGCAGCGTGTTCTGGCGCCGTCGTTGTAACCGACGACGCGGATCGGTTCCATCAGGCGTTGCGCCCAAGCGGGGGTAACTTCACGGTCACCGCACCTGGTGTATTCGCCGCCAAGCATGTCCGCATTGACCTTCCTCGTGTCCTCATGCAAGGCGCGCAGGAGACGCTGCCCCGGATCTGGGAAGGCGATCTCAGCCACGAGCGCCACGTCATTTCCTGCCAGATTTCTCCGGGTCCGAGCCTGTTCGCGAACGGAGCCGAAATTGGCCCCGGTGAGATTGTGCTGCACAGTTCATCCGCTGCGATGCTCTGCCATCGAACAACCGGTCCCACCCGGTGGGGCGGCATGTCGCTGCCATCTCGGGATTGGGAGGCGATCGCTATCGCCGTCGGGCATGATCTGACGCCTCGTGCAGACGTGCCGAAAATCACGGTACCGGAAACTGCGCTGACCAGATTCAGGCGCCTGCACGCTTCGGCAATGGATATGGCAGAAAATGCGCCGCAACACCTCGCAAATCCCGATGCGGCTCACGGTCTGGAATACGAGCTGGTCCAGGCAATGACAGACTGTCTCGCGATGTCAGGGAACCCGTCATCCACGGCCGCTACACGGCGACACGCGACGATCATGAAGCGCTTTTACCAGGCCCTGGAAGCCAGCGTCGACGAACCAATCTACCTGCCCCAGCTTTGCATCGCCATCGGCGCATCCGACCGGACTCTCCGCTTGTGTTGCCAGGAATATCTGGGGATAGGTCCGAAGCGCTATCTGCACCTCCGGCGAATGCACCTCGCGCGTCGTGCCCTCCTGCGGGCGGCGGCGGGCACGGATAACGTGACGACGATCGCAACTCGGTTCGGTTTCTGGGAGCTTGGGCGTTTTGCCGTTGACTATCATATGTTGTTCGGCGAAGCGCCATCCACGACACTACGAAGCGCGAGGCCGCGCCGAGCCCGGGCGGCAGCCTTGCTCTTGCCGTTTCTGCACAGCTAATGTCGCGACAACAGGTCGATTCCAGTGCACCAAAATGAGACATTCGATGCCCATTCGGCAATCCTTACCGAGAGATCGGAAGAGCATATCCAAGGATGACCGCGATTTGTCCATGGCATTGTCATGAGTGAAGGCACAACAACTCTGCCGTCCGCACGAGCCGCTACAAAACGTTCGAAGCGTCCGTCTATCATTTGGCTGATCCCCCTGGCGGCAATTGCGATCGGCGCGTGGCTCGCATGGGACACGCTGTCCAAACGTGGACCTACGATCACAATTTCCTTCGACAGCGCCGAAGGTCTCCAAGCCGGCCAATCGCAGCTGAAGTTCAAGGATATCGTGTTTGGCACGGTGCGGAGCCTAAGTCTGACGGGAGACCGCACCCGTGTGATCGTAACGGTCACAACAACCAGGGAAGCCATACCGCTCCTGACAGATCAGACTGAGTTCTGGGTCGTCAAACCCAGATTGTTTGCAGGCAACGTATCGGGTCTGGAGACGGTACTGTCGGGATCGTATATCGGCATGCTTCCGCCAGCCGTGTCGGGCACGTCGCGACGGGAATTCACCGGCCGCGAGGATCCACCGGTTCTGTCAGCGAACATTCCCGGTCATACCTTTCTCGTGAAGGCAAACAGGCTCGGATCGATTTCAGTCGGTTCACCGGTCTTCTTCCGGGATATCAGCGTAGGTGAGGTGCTCGGCTGGGATATTGCCGACATGGCCCAAAGTGTCACGATCCGAGCCTTCGTGCGTGCCCCATTCGATCGCTATGTGAGCGACGAGTTACGATTTTGGAATGCATCGGGACTTTCCGTGAAGCTCGGGGCGACGGGTGTCGACGTCCAGTTGGAATCGCTGCGTGCACTCCTGCTCGGCGGCATTGCATTTGACACGCCGTCAGATCAGGCCAGTACCGCGGTCAGCCTCGAGAGCCACGTGTTCCCCTTGTTCGCGGACCACGATGCCGCAACCGCGGCCTCGTACAGCCGCAAAATCCCTGTTATATCCTACTTCCCGGGGTCAGTCCGTGGACTTGGCCCAGGGTCCGAGGTCACGATGCATGGGCTCGTTGTTGGTCACGTCGTGGATGTCCGGCTGTCCTATGATCCGGTAAAAGACGCCATTGTGGCGCCAGTGCGATACGAAGTTGAGCCAGAGCGCATTCTCGGGCTTGACGCCAAGACGATCTTCAAAACACCAGCAGAAGCTGTAGCGGCGGTGGTGAAGCGGGGCCTGAGGGCCAGCCTGCAAAGCTCAAGCCTTATTACAGGACAGCAGATGGTGACGCTCGATTTCGTTCCGAACGCACCCTCTGAAGACGTAAAAATGGAAGGTTCGGACTTCGTTCTGCCCACGACGGAAGGTGGTGGCATTGCCGGTATCACGGCATCAGCCTCGGTTTTGCTCGACAAGGTGAGGACCATTCCGTTCAAGCAAATCGGCGAAAACCTCGATGGCATTCTTCGTTCTGCAAACGATACGGCAAACGGTCCACAGATGCGGCAGGCTTTGACCGATCTTTCGGCAACTCTCTCCAGCACGAAGGAGTTCGTCGCGCATTTGGACAGCGGTATGAGTCCCGCCATGCGGCAATTACCGGAAATATCAGCCGGACTGCAGAAGACACTTACGAATGTCAACAAACTGCTGCTCTCAGTTGATAACGGCTACGGCGATAACACGCCGATCAATCGCAATCTTGAGCGGCTGCTTGCACAGTTGAACGACGCGGTGCGCTCCATTCGATCGCTTGCCGACCTGCTGGCGCGTCATCCGGAGGCGTTGATAAAAGGCCGACCGGCGGGGGGAATTGAATGAAAGGAGTAAAGTATCATCGCTGGCTCGCTGTGTTGATGCTTGGTGCAATTCTCGGGGCCTGTTCGTCGCCCAACCCCACGCTGTACACGATCGCGCCTATCGACGGGACCGAACAAAGCGGTGGCCCAAGAGTGGTTCTGCTGCAGCAAATCGGCCTCGACCGCTATCTGGAGCGATCGCAGATTGTGCGATCGTCGGAGGATTATCGGCTGGACGTTCTGGCAAACGATTGGTGGGGGGAACCGCTGTCCGCAATGCTGAGCCGCGTGCTGGTGACGGAACTGAGCCAGCGGCTACCACGCAGTACCGTAATCAGCGAGAATGGAGCCATATCCGCACCTGCCGATGCAACGATTGAGCTGAACGTGCAGCGGCTCGACAAGGACAAGTCCGGCATTCTCGTGTTGCAGGCACAGGCCGGTGTCGCCTTCAAAGGGCGGAGCGCGCCCGCCTTGAAAGCCTTCCGGATTACTGCGCGGCCGCAGACATCCGACACACCGGGAGAGGTGGCGGCAATCAGCACGGCTGTCGGTCAGCTTGCTGACGGGCTCGCCGCCATGGTCCTTGCGGGGCCCGTGGCACGATAATGCGGTTATCCGCCGATCGTCCGATCGCACCGCCGCAGCTTCGCGAATGTCCCGGCTGCGGCCTGTTTCAGACGGTTCCCGCGTTGATGCCTGCCATGATTGCTCAGTGTGGGCGCTGTTCGACGACTTTGCATCGCACGACCACCCATTCGCTCGACTACAGCATTGCTCTAACGTTTGCTTCCCTCGTGCTGCTCATCATCATGTGCACAACCACGTTGATGAGCGTGCAGACAGCCGGGATTGCTCACAGCGCCTACCTTTTTTCAGGTCCAGCCGAGCTGGTTCGGCGCAACATGGCCGAACTGGCAGTGGCAGTTGTGTTCGTGACCGTCGTGGCACCACTCGGAAAGCTGATTGGCACGCTCTACGTACTGATCCGACTCCCGTCGGCCGCGCCGCCGCTCCACCTTCGACGCGTATTTGCATTGACCGAACGGCTGCGCCCCTGGTCCATGATCGAGGTCTTCGTGTTCGGGGTGTTCGTCGCGTACGTGAAACTTGGAGACCTGGTGCACATTACCCTGGATGCGGGCGTTTACGCTCTGATGGCACTGACTGTGCTGGTCATATGGGCCGACAGCGCTCTCGACCGGGAAGCAATCTGGGAGCGACTGAAAGGCCAGGATCCCGGCGGCCACACCGCCACCCCAGCCGTAGGTTTAGCGTCCGAGGCAGTGGGCTGTGAGGTCTGCGGTCTCGTGAACATGTCCGGGTCAGACGAACGACGGTGTCTGCGTTGCGATACAGTGCTGCATCGGCGCAAGCCAGACAGCGTTGCGCGGACGTGGGCGCTGGTGCTCGCCGCCGCCGCACTCTATGTGCCGGCCAACTACTTTCCGGTTCTGACGGTCATGCAACTCGGGGCTGGGTCGCCGAGTACGATCATCGGTGGGGTGGAAGAGTTGGTCTCATCCGGCATGTACCCGCTCGCACTACTGGTGTTCTTCGCTAGTATCGCGGTTCCGATGCTGAAGCTTGTGGGTCTGACCATCATGCTCGTTGCGACACAGACCGGTCGCTCGGGCTGGCTGCGCGATCGGACGAAACTGTATCATGTCGTGCGCTGGATCGGCCGCTGGTCAATGATCGACATCTTCATGGAGGCGTTGCTTGGAGCACTTGTGCAGTTCGGCAATGTCATCACGATCGAGCCTGGCGTCGGAGCACTGGCATTCTGTGGGGTCGTGATTCTGACCATGTTCGCGGCGGAGACATTTGATCCGCGGCTGATGTGGGATGCGACCGATCAACGCGCGGCACCAATTGTCGCCGCCTGAATTCGCGCAACGGAGTTGCGATAGCCTTTCGCGGCACAACGATCGGGATCGAACCAACATTCCTGACTGTCAGCCTGCCGACGGATATCCGCCAGACAACGTCGCCGGAGGGGTTATCACGACATCCCCTCCGGCGGAACTACGACTTCAGTCGCAGAGCTGCACGTCGAGCACATACCAACATTTCCTGCCGCTGGTCTGCGCGATTGGTGGTGCAGGGTGTTCATCGGCAACCCGAGAGATGCCGTACCCGTCGACCTGCCAATTGCCCGGCTGGGCGCTGTAAGACGCCAGGAAGTGCGCTTCAGCCTTCGATGCCGCATGCCCGTTGACGACATAGTCCTGGGCGTGCGCCAGAGGCGCGAATACGTTGAGGGCCACTGTGACGGCGGCTAGCGCCAGAAATTTGCCCATGACCCTCTCCGTTCGCTTTAGCCCCAAGGGGGCGGTTCGTGACACGACGGAAGATGCCTGGGAGTGAGCCCCCCCGATATGAAACGATTCACAGCGGGCGGATCGGTGCGTTGCGAATCTTGTCCGACAAAATCTCGGCAATCAGGCAGAGCAGTCTCCGACTTGCCCGGACTGCCAGTCAGCGCACCGGTCTGACAATGCTACCCGGCGGGACGCCGGCCAGCTTGCGCTCGCGATGGAACTCTGCCGCGATCGCATCGCGATCCGCCCCGCTGGGGCCGCAAACAACCTGACGCTCCTCGTCGCGTGCCTTGCGGGCGGCAGACTGCCAGGGCCGATCGTCGGTCATTGGGCCTTCGACCGAGAAGACACCCCGATCCTCGTCGATGACGATCAGGAAGAACGGCCGCGTGGGTTTGTCATCGTGCATCATACAACACTAGCGTACTATGCTACCGCTTTCATCCGCCACGTTGCCCGCCATGCCTCTCACAGGCTGCCGAGCACGCTCGGTCCGCGGTCTGGCAGATAGTATGCTCTGAAACCTGGCAACTCCAGCAACAGCGGCACGAAGCTCTATGGCAAGCGTCAAATCCTCAGGCTTCAGATGGCTGGCGGCTGCGTTGCCAGCCAACCCTCGATGCCAGCCACTTCACTGACGATGCCGCCGGTGACGCTGCCCCTGCTGGCCATGATGCGCGCCATCGCCAGCAAGACGGCCGGCAGCCCATACTGGACCACGAGGTCGAGCAGGGTATCCTCGAGGTCTATATAGCTGCCGCTCATACTCACAACGCTGCTGCCGGTAGGCCTCGACATATAGTTGGTCGCGACCTCGCCAGCATGACGGCGGCATTACATTTGTAACCATTGATGCGCCCGGCAGGACTCGAACCTGCAACCAGACGGTTATGAGCCGCCCGCTCTGACCAGTTGAGCTACAGGCGCAGCGCCGTCCCTGGTCTGCCCGAGCCAGAGTGCCGGCGCAAGCAAACGAGTCACACCATCCGTCCGGGCCAGACCGGATATTTGCCACTTGTTCACCTATCTGGCATACGGCCGCCCCTACGCTCACCGGGATCAGGCCGGCGTGCCGTCCTGGGCGCCTGGCGTGCGAACCGATTTTTCACAAGGGGATTACTCCGGATGCTTTTGGCCCAATACGTGATCATCGCCTGTGGTCTGCTGGCGCTGTTCTACGGTCTGGTCACCAGCAAGCAGGTCCTGGCCGCCGACGCCGGCACCGCGCGCATGCAGGAGATTTCCGCCGCCGTCCAGGAGGGCGCCCGCGCCTACCTCAACCGCCAGTACACCACGATCGGTATCGTCGGCATTGTGATCCTGATCATCCTCGGCCTTACTCTGGGCCTCCACGTCGCCATCGGGTTCATCATCGGGGCGGTGCTGTCGGCCGCGGCCGGCTACATCGGCATGAACGTCTCGGTGCGCGCCAATGTGCGCACAGCGCAGGCAGCCAAACAGGGACTTTCGGCCGGCCTGGACCTCGCATTCAAGGCGGGCGCGGTCACCGGGCTGCTGGTCGTCGGTCTCGGCCTGCTTGGCGTCGCCGGCTACTACTTTGTGCTGCGTAGCGGGATGACCAGCGGCAGCGACGACGAGCTGCGCCGTGTGCTGGAGGCGATGGTGGCGCTGGGCTTTGGCGGCTCGCTGATCTCGATCTTTGCCCGTCTCGGCGGCGGCATCTTCACCAAGGGTGCCGATGTCGGGGCCGACCTGGTCGGCAAGGTCGAGGCCGGCATCCCAGAGGACGATCCCCGCAACCCGGCCGTGATTGCCGACAACGTGGGCGATAACGTCGGCGACTGTGCCGGCATGGCCGCCGACCTGTTCGAGACCTATGCGGTGACCATCGTCGCCACCATGCTCCTGGCGGCGATCTTCTTCACCGGCGAGGTGCGCGATCGCGTGCTCATGCTGCCTCTCGGCATTGGCGGCATCTGCATCCTCACCTCCATCGTCGGGACTTATTTCGTCAAGCTGGGTCCCGACAACGGCATCATGAAAGCCCTGTACAAGGGGCTGCTGGTGACCGGCGCGCTGTCGATCGTCGGCATCGCCATCATCATCGCCTGGTTCATCGGCTTCGGCACGCCGCTGGCGCTGACCGGCGGCGGCATGGTCGCCGGCTGGCAGCTCTTCATCTGCGCGCTGGTCGGATTGGCGGTAACCGGGGCAATCGTGTGGATCACCGAATACTACACCGCGACGGAATATCGCCCGGTGCGCTCCATCGCCCAAAGCTCCACCACCGGCCATGGTACCAACGTGATCCAGGGCCTAGCGGTATCGATGGAGGCGACCGCCCTGCCCGCGGTCGTGATCTGCATCGGTATCATCGCGACGTTCATGGTGGCCGGGCTATTCGGCATCGCCGTCGCGGTGACCACGATGCTGTCGCTCGCAGGTATGATCGTGGCACTGGACGCCTACGGCCCGGTCACCGACAACGCCGGCGGCATCGCCGAGATGGCTGATCTTCCCGCCGATGTGCGCGTCACGACCGACGCGCTTGACGCGGTCGGCAATACCACCAAGGCGGTCACCAAGGGTTACGCGATCGGTTCGGCAGGTCTCGCGTCGCTGGTGCTGTTCGCGGCCTACACGCAGGACCTGAAGCACTACTTCCCGAACCTGGACGTGCAATTTACTCTGCAGGACCCGTTCGTGGTGATCGGACTGATCCTTGGTGGCCTGCTGCCGTACCTGTTCGGCGCGATGGGCATGACCGCTGTGGGCCGCGCCGCCGGCGCCGTCGTGGTAGAGGTGCGGCGGCAGTTCCGCGAGATCCCCGGCATCATGGAGGGCACGGCGAAGCCGGAATACGGCCGCGCCGTTGATATGCTGACGCGGGCGGCGATCCGCGAGATGCTCATCCCCTCGTTGTTGCCGGTGCTGGCGCCGATCATTCTGTGGGTGGTGATCGACATCGTCGCCGGCCGGGTTCAGGCGTTCGCGTCGCTCGGGGCGATGCTGCTCGGCACCATCGTCACTGGGCTGTTCGTCGCGATCTCGATGACCTCAGGCGGCGGCGCGTGGGACAACGCCAAGAAGTACATCGAGGAAGGTCACCACGGCGGCAAAGGCTCCGAGGCGCACAAGGCCGCGGTGACCGGTGACACCGTCGGCGATCCTTACAAGGACACCGCAGGGCCGGCGGTGAACCCGATGATCAAGATCACCAACATCGTCGCACTGCTGCTGCTGGCGATCCTGGCCGGCTGGCTACATTAAGAGCGTGATGAACGCAGGCGGCGGTTTCGTCGGCGATCTGAATCACACGATCGAACGCTGTCGCAGCAGCCCCGCAAGCTCTGCCTCGTGCTCGTATTCGGGCATGAGGCGGCGCAAGGTCGCGTCGCGACTGACTGCCGGATGGAAGTAGATCTCGCTCTCCCCATCTGGCAGTTCCGCCATCAGTCGCCGCACCCGCTCCGACGTCATGTGCCCGCTCCAGGCGATGCCGAAGCAGTGGTCGGTGGTCACCATGCCCGCCGCTCGAACCTGTCGGCGCAGCACGCGGGTCCACTGATACAGCGCGTGCCCACCAGGCCCGACAGGTGCGCCGCAGCGCGCGAGCACCGCGGGCGGCTCAGCCGGAACGCGCACGCGGCGCAGGCCGAACTCCCGGCCGATCTCAAGCATCAGCCGCCCCACAGTCGGATGCAGATGCATGTGCTTGTGCGCATCAGCGTGGTGCAGCGCCAGCCCGGTCGCAGCGAATGCGGCGAACTGCGCGCGGATCTCGGCGACGAGCTGGCGGCGAACGCGCGGGCGGGCGAAGTAGTTGACGCCAAGACGTAGCTGGCGCGCCGGGAACCAGCCGTCGTCAGCCACAAGATCGGGGATTTCGCTGGGCGCCAGCACAGCAGGGCCTTCGATCACCACAAGATGCAGCCCGACACGCAGGTTCGGCATGGTACGGGAGCGGCGCACGGCATCGGCCGCAGCGGGCCCGGCCACCATGAGACTGGCGGCCTGCAGGGCGCCGGCACGGTGCGCGCGCTCGACCGCCTCGTTCACCGACGGGGTAAGGCCGAAATCGTCCGCTGTGAACGTGACGCGTTGCATGGGGCGCGGCAAAAGCAAGGGAACCACGAATTACCACGAAACCCGGACGGGACCAGCGGCCCTCTGAGTTGATTCAAGTGTGAATTGAAGGGGCTCGGATCGGCGTGATTCGTGGACCGCGCGGTCAGTCGAAGCGGCCGGGAGTCTCGCTGTTGGGTGGCTCCGGCAGCGCCTCAGTGTACCCGCACCGCAACAGGGCCTCGCGCATGTGTTGGGGAACCGGCGCTATCGCTGCAACTGGAGGGTCGAGATCCAGCGCGATGCCGCGCGCCAACAGGTGCAGCCTGCCGGGGCCGCCGCCGTAGGTCGTATCCCCCACCACGGGACAGCCAAGATCGGCACAGTGAATGCGTACCTGGTGGGTTCGACCGGTACGCGGCGAAAGCTCAAGCCACGTCAGAGCGCCCTCTTGCCCGAGCATGCGCCAGTCGGTGATCGCTGGCTTCCCGGCGGGATCCACCACCATGCGCCAACCGTCACGCGTGCTCCGTTTCGCGAGCGGCGCATCGATCGTGCCGTGCGTCGAAGATAGGGCGCCATGCACCACCGCCCAGTAGGTCTTGCGCACGCGGCCTGCGGCGAATTCAGCCTGCGCGGCGAGCAGCGCGGGACGGCGCAGCGCCACCAGGAGACAGCCGGAAGTGTCGGCATCCAGTCGGTGCGCCAGCCATGGCCCTTGCCGGCGCGCCGACAGTTGCGGGAACCAATCCTCTACGCTTGCTCCACCGCGCGGTCCTGCATGCACCGGCACGCCAATGGGCTTGTCCAGCACCACAAATCTGGCATCGCGGAACAGGATCGGAGGCACCCTGCCTCAGTGCCGGAATTTGTCCGCAATGGCAAAGCCGTGGCAGGCTGTGCGCCGATGCGCATCCACATCCAGAACCCGGTCGACGATCCGCTGTTTCTGTTCTCTCGCGCGATGTGGGATGCAGCATGCGCGCGTGCTCCCGATGTCGGTGCGGGCCATGAGGTGACGATCGGCGACAGCGATTCGGACTTCGCCGATGGTGTTGCGGAGGCGGAAGCGCTGGTAACCGAGATCGGGATGGTGGCGGCGAAGTTCCCCTGCCGTGCACCCCGGCTGAAGCTGCTGTTCATCACCAATGCCGGATTGGATCGGTTGGCACCATTCGACTGGCTGCCGCCGGACGTGGCGCTGTTGAACAACGCGGGGGTACACGCCGTGAAGGCCGGCGAATTTGCCATCATGTCGGTGCTGATGTTGGCCAACCGCGTGCCGGAGATGGTGACGCATCAGCGCGCCGGGCGCTGGCAGAAGCTATGGGGCGCCATGCTGGACGGACGCCATGTCACCATCGTGGGGCTTGGCTCGCTTGGTGGTGCCGCCGCGATGCAGGCGACGCGGTTCGGCATGCGCGTCACCGGTGTCCGAGCGACAGCAATGCCGCACCCGCATTGCGCCGAGGTAATCACCACTGCCAGCCTCGACCAGAAACTGCCCCGGACGGAGTTCCTGGTGCTTGCCTGCCCGCTCACCGACGCGACGCGCGGATTGATCGACCGCGAGCGTCTGCGCTTGCTGCCTCGCGGCGCTGGGGTGGTGAATATCGGTCGCGGCGCACTGATCGATCAGGATGCACTGTGCGATCTGTTGGACGATGGCCATCTGTCGGGTGCGGTATGCGACGTGTTCACACCGGAACCGATCCCGCCTGGGCATCGGTTGTGGACCACGCGCAACCTTGTCATCAGCCCGCATACTGCGGCCGATGATCCTGACAGCTACAATCCGCGCAGCCTGGACCTGTTCCTCGACAACCTGCGCGCCTGGCGCGACGGCCGTGCCATGCCCAACCTGTTCGATCCGGCACGCGGCTACTGAAAGGGAGAAAGACGACAATGGAATTCGGCATGTTCCACGAGTTTCAGCGGGTGCCGGGACAGACCGAGGAGGAGGCGTTCACCGAATCCTTCGAGCAGGTGGATGCGGCGGAACGCTACGGCCTCGACGTGATGTGGCTGGCCGAGTTGCACACTGCGCCTGAGCGGTCGGTGCTGGCCTCGCCGCTGATGATCGCCACCGCGATCGCCGCGCGGACCAAGCGGATGAAGATCGGCACCGCGGTGCAGGTGCTGCCGCTGTGCCATCCGCTCCAGCTTGCCGAGGAGGCGGCGACTGTCGATCAGATCAGCCATGGGCGGCTCATCTTTGGCGTCGGGCGCAGCGGATTTCCGCGGGTGTACCAGGCGTATGGTGTGTCCTATGCCGAGAGCCGCGAGCGGTTCGTCGAGGTGCTGGAAATCCTGAAGCGTGCCTGGACGCAGGATCGCTTCAGCTTCGATGGCCAGTACCTATCACTTCGACGACGTGTACCTGGTGCCGAAGCCGTACCAGAAACCGTATCCGGAGATACGCGTCGCGGCGACCAGTCCGGACACCTACCCGGCCAACGGTGCGGCGGGCCATCCGATCTTCTGTGCCACCCGGCTGGGCGATCTGTCGGAGCTCGGGCCGAACCTGGCAGCTTATCGCGAGGGGTGGGCCGCCGGTGGCCATCCCGGTGACGGCAAGGTGTTCATGCGCGTGCCGGTCTATGTCGCGCCAACTGAGCAGCGCGCGCGGTCGGAGCCGGAAGAGAGCGTGATGCACTTCTACCGCTACCTCGGTCAGCGCATCGAGGAGTTTGCCAGCCTGGACGGTGCGCGTGCCATCGAGAACCGCGCCGCGCGGGGGCAACGGCTGCAGAACATCACCTACGACGAGGTGCTGAGCAGCAAGATCATTGTGGGAACGCCGCAGCAGGTGGTGGATCGGCTCAGCGAACTGCGCGAGAAGCTGGGGCTGAGCGGCATTTTGGCGGAAATGAACTGCGGCAATCGCATCCCGCACCAGCAGGTGCTGACTTCGCTGCAACTGCTGTGCGAGGAGGTGATTCCGAAGTTCAAATCGTGAACGCTGATCCTCCCCTGGCCCCCTCCCGCGAGGGAGGAGGAAGTTTGGGCGTCACACCCGCATCGGCATCAAAACGTATAGTGCGCTGGCATCCGCGGCGTCACACACGACCGTGGGAGCCGAACCGTCAGAGAAACGGAATTCGACGTCACCTTCGATCTGATCCGTGATGTCGTTCAGGTAGCGCGCCTGGAAGCCGATCTCCAGCGGGCCGGCCTCATAGGTGACGTGATCGGAATCTAGTTCCTCGGTCGCGGTCCCCTGCTCCGGGCTTGCTGCCGACAGCACCAGCAGATCGCGCGCCAGCGAGAGCTTCACCGGCCGCGACCGTTCTGCGGAGATCGCCGCAACCCGGCCAACCGCATCGGCGAAGTCCTTCTTGCCGACGCGCAGAACCTTGTCGTTGCCGCGCGGGATCACCCGGTCGTATTCCGGGAATGTGCCGTCGATCAGCTTGCTGGTCAGCAGCACCGCATCGGCGTGGAACTGGATGCGGGTGTCGGACAGTGCGACCTCCACGTTGCCGGTCACTTCGTCCAGCAGCTTCCGCAGTTCGTTCACCGTTTTGCGCGGAATGATCACGCCCGGCATCGAGCCGGCGCCTTCCGGCAATGGCTCCTCCACCCGGGCCAGCCGATGTCCGTCGGTCGCGACCGCGCGCAGCACGCGCGTACCCTCGCTTTCGGCGGCATGCAGATAGATGCCGTTGAGGTAGTAGCGGGTCTCCTCGGTGCTGATGGCGAACCGCGTGCGATCGATCAGGCCGCGCAGCACCTGCGCCGACAGATTGAACCGGTGCGGCAGCGCGCCGGCGGTCATCGAGGGAAAGTCCTCAGTCGGCAGCACCACCAAGCTGGTCGAGTATCGGGCCGCGCGCAGCGCCAATTGCGCATCCCCGCCCGGATGGTCCAGTTCCACCTCCGCGCCGTCCGGCAGCTTGCGGACGATTTCGTAGAGCGTCGCGGCCGGCGCGGTGCACGCGCCATTGCGTGTGGTGCTGGCTGGCACGTCCTCGACGATGGCGATTTCCATGTCAGTGGCCGTCAGTGTCAGCTTGCCGTCACGCACGGCGAGCATCACGTTGGCCAGGATCGGGATGGTGTTGCGGCGCTCCACCACACTCTGCACGTGGGCCAGCGCCTTCAACAGCGTAGCCCGGTCGGCCTTCAGCTTCATGGCATCCATCCTCACAGGGCCGGGTTACAGGGCGCCCAGGCAAATCCGCTGCGCGCACTGTAGCAATGCCGCAGTCCGGCGGGGAAGGCCGATCGCGTGGTGACCGCGAACCTGACGCCGGTTCAGGATTCCAGCAGGCGGCGGAGCAGCTCGACGTCCTCGGCGAAGACGGCGTCGCGGGTCATCAGCTCGCCGACGCGGGAGACGGCGTGCATCACCGTGGTATGGTCGCGATTACCGAAGCGGCGGCCGATCTCGGGCAGGCTGCGCTGGGTAAGCTGCTTGGCCAGGTACATCGCCACCTGGCGCGGCCGGGCGACGGCGCGGGCGCGCCGCGCCGACGACATGTCGGTCAGCCGGATGGAAAAATGTTCGGCGACCCGCTTCTGGATCTCTTCGATACTCACCCGCCGGTCGTGCGCCTTCAGGACATCGTGCAGCACCTCCTGAGCGCCTTCCACAGTCACCGTGCGGCCGAACAGTTTGGCGTGCGCGATCAGTCGATTCAGCGCGCCTTCCAGCTCACGCACGTTGCTGGTGATCTTGTGGGCGAGAAAGTCCATCACCTTGGCAGGCACCGCGACACCGAGCCGTGCCGCCTTCGCCTCCAGGATCGAAATGCGCAGCTCAAAGGTGGTGGAGTGCAGATCCGCCACCATGCCATAGCCGAGCCGGGTGCGCAGGCGATCGTCCAGCCCCGAGAGATCGGACGGCGATTTGTCGGCTGACACCACTATCTGTTTGCCGACATCCACCAAGGCGTTGAAGGTGTGGAAAAATTCTTCCTGCGTATTGTCCTTGCCAATCAGGAACTGCAAATCGTCGATCATCAGCACGTCCACGCTGCGGAGCTGCTCCTTGAACTGCATGGTGGACTGGCTGCGGATCGCGGCGATGAAGCGGTACATGAACTTCTCGGCCGACATGTAGGTGACCGAGACCGCACGCCCGACGCCGCTGTTGCCGCGTGCCACCAATTCCCAGGCGATGGCGTGCATCAGATGCGTCTTGCCTAGGCCGACACCGCCATACAGGAACAGCGGGTTGAAACCGGGGCTTGATGGTGCCTCGGCGACCCGACGCGCGCACGCATGAGCGAACTCATTGGGCTTGCCGACCACAAAGGCATCAAAGGTAAAGCGCGGATCGATGGTCAATTCGGGACGCTGATCCATCCGTTCCTCAAGCCGATTCGGGACCACGGTATGCGGCGCGGCTGTGGTTACGAGACTTTCAGCCAGTCCAGCCCCGGGTGCGGCCTCACCGCCAACCCGAATATCGACCCGACGGACGGTCGGGTTCTCTTCATGCCATAATGAATTCAATCTATCACCGTATCGGCTTCTCACCCAGTCGCATAGAAACCGCGTTGGCAATAGCACGGTGATCTCATCGCCGTCGATTCCGGCGAAAGTCATCTGGCGCAACCAATTGCGATATTCGAGTTCGCCCACTTCACTTTGCAGTCGGCCGCGGATGCGTGCCCATTGGGTCGGCAACTGCGAGATGTCCGCGAATGAGTGTTCAATAGTCGCGGACAAATCGTGTTCCATACGGTCGCTCCCCGACGCCACGAACCGAGCTTCAGCACGACGGTCTTGTCGCCGCCGCTAGACGAGACGCTCACCGTCGGTTCCGACGGCAGGCCGATAGATCAAGAGATTTACGGACTATCGGCAGGACCGCCGATACAAATTCATTATGTCATGTCTACGAAAACAGGGGCAATGGGAATCTATCTGCAGGCAGAGACCAAATGTAGAAAGCAACAAGATTGCCGGTCGGTGTGGATAGTACCTGTGGACGCATGGAGTATAAAAAGTCCAACGCAGCCCGCAGTCATTGTTCCGGTCGCAATGCGCGCCGGTACCACCCATTCCTGACCATCGCGCCCGAGACAACCCGAACAGCGACAGTGATCAGCCCGCCGGTATCGCCTTGATCCGTGCAGACAGCCGCGACAGTTTGCGAGCAACTGTGTTGCGATGGGTCACGTGCTTGCCGGCGGCACGCTGCATCTCAGGCTGCGCCGCACGCAATGCATCGCCGGCCGCCTCCTTGTTGCCGTTGGCGATCGCAACTTCGACTTTCTTGACGAAGGTCCGCATGCGCGATTTGCGCGCCTGATTGCGCTCCGTGCGGCGTTCGGTCTGCCGATTGCGCTTGCGCGCGGAAGCCGTGTTGGCCATTCACAATCCTGCTGCTTCGTCAAATACAAATGCCCCGGCTGTCGGCCGCGCCGGCCCCCGGGGTGGCAGTCTTCTATGCATCACCTGCCCCCGAGTTCAAGGAACCCTCCGGCAGCTGTGCGACGAGACCCGGATCGCCTCTTGCGCAATCGCACCAAACGCGATTTTGCAGTGGCCCGGGTCCGTGTGTGCGGGGGGCCAAAAGCTTCAGCCAGCATTCACGGTTGAACGCGGGCACTGTCACGGCGACCGGTCGACTGGTCACCAAGTTGCTAGAGGAAGCCCGTTTGTCGCGGCCGCGACGTGCCGCCGCTGGCGTTGTAGGACCGCACGGGACCGCCACTGCACATTAGCGCGGCACTGATGCACTCATCACAGTCGGGCAGCGTGGCGCTGTGCGCCCGCCCGCATGTCGACGCAATCACCGGGTGCGCGATCCCTTGCGACTGCCACCTCTGTGTCCACGCGTCCGGAGAACCGATGCGCCACCGTACGGACGACGAAACGGTCACGCCGCCATGCGCTGTCGCTCGCGAACCAGATCGGCAGCCTTCTCGCCGATCATGATCGTCGCGGCATTCGTGTTGCCGGAAATCACCGTCGGCATGATCGACGCATCGACCACGCGCACACCCTCGATGCCATGCACGCGCAGTTCGGGGTCCACTACCGCCATCGGATCGACACCCATCTTGCACGTGCTGGTTGGGTGGAACACGGTGCCCCCGGTGTTCCTTGCATGCTCCAACAACTGTTCATCGGTCTGCACAGCCGTGCCTGGCTGGTATTCCTCGGTAATGAAGTGCTGCATGTACGACGTCGCGAGGATGCGGCGGCCGACCTTCAGGCCGTCGATCATGGCGCGGCGATCGGTCTCGGTCGCCAGATAATTCGGATACATTGCGGGCGGATCGGAGGGATTTGCCGATTTCAGCCTGATCTCGCCACGGCTTTCGGGGCGAAGCTGGTAGACGGTGAGCCCGAAGCCCGACCATGGATGCAGTCCGTCCTGTAGCCGGTCGGAACTGAATGGGGCGACGGAAATCTTCACATCCGGCGTGGCAAGCCCTTCGCGTGTGCGCACGAACAGCGCCGCAGGGCCGGCAGCCATGGTGAGCGGGCCAGTGCGGAACAAATAGTACCTGCAGCCCGACCTTCAGCTTCTTCACGCTGCTCTGCATCACGTCGTTGACGGTGATCGGCAGGCGGCACTTCAGCTTGATCGGCGCCGAGTAGTGATCCTGCAGGCTCTGACCGACGCCCGGCAGATGGTGCACCACGGGCACGCCGAATTGCGCAAGCTGATCCTGCGGACCAACGCCGGAAAGCAGCAGAAGCTGCGGTGAGTTCACCGCGCCACCGCAGAGAATCACCTCGCGGGCGGCACGAACGGTGCGCTGCTGGCCATATTCCCGGAACGCGACGCCGACGGCGCGCCGGCCGTCGAACAGAACCTTCTCGGCCAGCGCGCCGGTGATGACGCGAAGGTTCGGTCGGGTACGTACAGGGTGCAGGTAGCCGACCGCGGTGGAGCAGCGCTTGCCGTTGCGCGTGGTCGTCTGATGGTAGCCGACACCGTCCTGCTTCGCGCCATTGAAGTCGTCGTTGCGCGGATAGCCGAGTTCCATCGCACCCTTGATGAAGGCTTCGCAGATCGGATGGTGCTCCGATGTGTCGGACACGCAGAGCGGGCCGCCAATGCTGTGGAACTCGTCAGCGCCACGGGTCTGGTGCTGCGCGCGCTTGAAATAGGGCAGCACGTCGGTCGATGACCAGCCGGTATTGCCGAATTGGCGCCAGAGGTCGAAGTCCTCGTGCTGCCCGCGGATGTAGACCATGCCGTTGATGGACGAGGAGCCGCCGAGAACCTTGCCGCGTGGCCAGAAGATGCTTCTGCCGTTGGCACCGGGATCGGGCTCCGCCTGATAGCACCAGTTCACCGAGGCATCGGCGAAGGTCTTGCCGTAGCCCAGAGGGATGTGGATCCAGCGGTTGCGATCCTCGCCGCCGGCTTCGAGCAGCACAACGCGGGTTGATGGGTCTTCCGAGAGCCGTGTCGCCATGACGCAGCCGGCAGAACCGGCGCCGACCACGACGAAATCGGCTTCGAAGTCATACTGTTGATTGGCCATCGCGCTTCCCCTTCGTCATGGCGGTATCATTGCCCCGGATGGCAGGGCGCGCCCGCGATGGAGATTGCTGCGACGCTCCGCTGCTCGCAAATGATAGGGCTCAGCCTGCCGCGCGCATCTCCGGCTCGGTGCGGAACGCCGGCATCACCTCCTTGGCGAAGCGGCGCAGGTTCTCGCGCGAGGTGCCCCCGCCGTTGAGCAGGATGTACTCCACGCCCATGCCTTGCAGCCTCTCAATCTTGCGCGCGATCTCGTCGGGATTGCCATACAGCGCACTTTCCTCGCTTGCCGCGCGGGTGTCGGAGAATGCCATGATGCTGGCCGTGTTGTTGCCGTCCGGCCGCTGCGAGATCGCGTGCAGCCGGCGCTGTCCGGCGATGCGACGATCCAGCGCCGCCTCCTTCTCCGCGTTGTCGCGCGCCACGTAGAACGCGCGCGCGACGCCGACCTGGCTTGGATGGAAGCCGAAGCCATTCGCCTGCATCGCGTCGCGGTACGTCGCAAACCGGTTGCCGGTCTCGTCGAGCGAGGCGAACTGATCCAGCAGCAGGTTATGACCGCGACGGGCGACGCGATGGATGGATTCCGGGTGGCCGGCCCCCTGCCAGAACGGCGGATGTGGTTTCTGGATCGTCGGCGGCTCGACGATGATGTCGTCATACTGCCAGTACTTGCCATGGAACGAGAACCGTTCGTTCGAAGTCCATGCCTTGGTGATGATGTCGATCAATTCCTCGAACCGCGACGCGGCCTCCTCCATCGGGATGCGGAAGCCGACGAACTCGTTGTGGCGGTAGCCCTTGCCGACACCGAAATCCAGCCGTCCACCCGACAGCAGATCGACCGTCGCCGCCTGTTCGGCGAGGAGCACCGGATTGTGCCAGGGCAGCACGATCACCGCGGTGCCGAGACGCAGCGTACGGGTGCGCGCGCCGATCCAGGTGAGCAGATTCAGCGTCGCCGAGACTTGGCCGAAGCCGGTGAAATGGTGTTCGACGATGAACGCACTCTGATAGCCGAGCGCCTCGGCCTCGATGACGTATTCGATATAGTCCTTGAAGCCGGCTGCGCTGTCCACATCTGGGCCGCCGCGCTGCGCCTGCGCCGCGCCGAAGAGTCCGAACTGCATGCTGCCGCTCCGTTGCCTGGCGAGACGTTATCCCGATGCGACGGCTATTGAAATATCTGCCGAAGCCAGAGACAGGACTCCTCCAACGCGGCGTCGGCCTTGTCCACCCGGCCGGCCCAGAAGAAGAAGCCGTGGTTCATGCCATCCCAACGCGAAGTGATCGTCGGCGTTCCCGCGGCGCGCAGCTTCTCGGCATAGTACTCGCCCTCATCACGCAGTGGGTCGTATTCGGCGGTGACCACCAGGGCGGCCGGCAAATGGCCCAGGTCGTGTGCCCGCAGCGGCGACACGTAGGGATACGCAGCCTCTGACGGGTCGCTGAGGTAGTGGTCCCAGAACCAGACCATCGTGTCGCGTGTCAGCCCGTAGCCGTGGGCGTTCTCGCGATACGACGGCGTGCCCGGCGTGTGGTAGTCGGCGACGGGATAAATCAGCAGTTGCCCGATGAGGCGCGGGCCGCCCTCATCGCGGATGCGCAGCGTGGCCGCTGCTGCGAAGTTGCCGCCGGCACTGTCGCCACACACCGCGAGCCGGTCGGCGTTGCCGTCAAGTTCGGCGGCGTGTTCGGCGATCCAGCGCGTCGCAAACACGCAGTCATCGAGGCCGGCAGGATACTTGTGCTCGGGCGCCAGACGGTAATCGACCGAGACCACGACGCAACCGGCGCCGGCGCATAGGTTGCGGCACATGCCGTCGTGCGTGTCCAGGCTGCACAGAACGAAGCCGCTGCCGTGGAAGAATGCCAGCAGCGGGAACGGTCCCTGGCCCGCGGCGCGATAGATGCGCAACCGCAGGTCGCCGCCAGGCCCCGCGATTGTACGCTCGGTGACCGCAGCCACAGCGGCAGCCGGTGCCATGAGGCGGACACGCGCCTCATACTGCGTGCGCGCCTCGCGAACCGACAGCGTATTGGTCGCCGGCACTCCGGTCCCCATGTCGAGCAAAGCCTAAATTTGCGGATCGACTGGCATTTTTTCTACCGACCCCTCGGCATCACGGTGGTGGTGGTCATGGGAAAGTGTGTGATCGGCCCGGTGAACGGCGGGAACCGGTGGAACGAAGCGCGCATCTCGTGTCGCACCGGCGAATTGAGCGCTTCGGTCAGTGCCGCCTGATGGTCGAACACCACCTTGTTGCGCTGCATGTGCGCCGCGCGCGGCCACGGCAGGCCGCCGCACCAATCTATACAGGTGTATATCTCAATCTGTCGGATGCCGGGAAACCGCGCCATGATCGGCGGATGATCCGCGATGTAGTGGGCGAGCCAGGTGGGCAGATGGTCCGCGGAGCCCTCATAGGCAACCAAGTACGTGCAAGGAAGCTCGCCGGGCGGGGTCCGCAACGTGGGGTCCGGCACCGGATAACGTCGCACGAGCATCGCCTGCTGCACAGCGCCGTCGCCGCCGAGTGCCGCGAGCCGCTGCAGGTGGCCGTCGGAGGCCAGAGCCGCTTCCAGCGCCGCGATGTCCTCGAAGTAGAGCTGCAAGCCAAGCTGTGGCGGCGGACCATCATCCAGATAGGGATCACTGGTGCGGGAAGGCGTGAAGATCAGGCCCTGTTGCAGTGCGGGAGTGTCAGCGATCACGTCGGACAGCCACGCAAGCTCCGCCGGCGCGTCGGCAAACAGCGCGAACCAGCAGACCGTCATGTGCGAAACAGCCCCGCCGTCGCGGCTGGCGAATAACCGGGTGCGACGCGCACATCGACCACCGCAACGGCGCCGCCCACCACCGCATCAATCGCCTCACGGAAGGTCGCGGCGAGGCTTCCGCCATCGGTGACCGGACCGAAGCCCAGAGCGCCCTGGGCTCGCGCAAGCTGGGCGATATCAACCTCCGGATCGGCGATGCGCTGGCCGATCCAGCGGTTCTCGACCGGCCGGTTGCGGATGCGCGCCACCCGCTCCTGGTGCAGTTCGTCGTTGAAGAACGAGCGGTTGTTGGCGACCACCATCAGCAGCGGAATGTTGTAGTGCACAGCTGTCCAAAGCGCGGTGGCACCCATCAGGAAATCGCCGTCGCCGCAGACTGCGACCGGCAGCCGCCCGGTGCCACGCAGCGCAAGCGCGGCGCCGACGGAAACTCCTGGGCCGCCGCCAATCCCGGCGCCTCCGGTGGATCCGAAGTAGTCGAGCGGATGGCGCAGCGGCCAGAGCCCGGCGCCCCACGAGGTCGAGACGTGCAACAGCGATGCCGGCCGGGCGCCAACCGCCTTGTGCAGCGCCTGCGTCATCTGCGCCACGGTGATCGGATCCGCCTCGGCAACAGGTTCGGCCCGCGTCGGCGGCACGTCGGTCCGCGCTGCAGGCGGAGGCAACTGCTTCAGCATCGCAGCGACCACGGTATCCGCATCGGCGGCGATGAAAAGATCGGCCGGCGGAAACGCCTGATGGTCCATGCTCCACCCGTTGTGGAGCTGATGATCCAGCGTGACGGCGATCACCTTGGCGGGTGGAGCGACCGTGCCACATGCGACCTTCAGCGCACCCGCAAGATCCACCCAGTCGAGGCTCAGAATGACATCCGCGGCAGCGATCACCTGCCCCGCGTCCTGCGTCAGAAACGTGGACGGCGCGCCGACATGCAGTGGATGGTCGGAGGGAAACACCGCTGCGCACTTCATGTCGGTGACCGCCCGAGCACGCAGCGCTTCTGCCAAGGCGACGCGGGCGGCCCAGTCCTGCTCACTGCGCGAACCGCGACCCATCAGGATCACCGGCCGTTCCGCCCCGCGCAGCAGCGCCACCGCGCGTGTCACCTGCTCCGGTGCAACGGCGGACACCACATCCGGCACGAAGCGCGCGGCATCGATCGGCGGCAGCGGCTCGGCGAGCGGCGCCTCCTGCATGCCGGCGTCGAGATTGATATAGACCGGGCCCATCGGCGCTGACCGCGCCAGCCAATAAGCGCGCAATATCGCCTCGCGCGCCGCTTCGGGTGAGGCCGGCTGATCGTCCCATTTGGTGTAGGGGCGGATCAGTGCACCCTGATCGCGCGCCGTGTGGATCCAGTCGATCCAGGGACGGCGCTTCGGCGCATCCACCGGACCGGTTGCGCCGAGCAGCAGCACCGGCATGCGATCGCACCAGGCATTGAACAACGCCATCGTCGCGTGCATCAGCCCGACATTGGAATGCACCGCGGCGGCCATCGGCCGGCCCGTCACCTTCGCATAGCCATGAGCGATCGCGACCGCGTGCTCCTCGTGGAGGCACAGCAGCATCTGCGGCTGAACATTGCCAAGGTGGTTGACCAGGCTGTCGTGAAAGCCGCGATAGCTTGAGCCCGGGTTCAGTGCGATGAACGGGATATCGAGAGCGCGCAACGTCTCGGCGACGACGTCGCTGCCGAACAGCGCATTGCCTGACGGCAGCGGCAGTGGCCGCTCAATCGGTGCGCCCGACCGATCAGCGAGTTGGTTGGGAAAGTCAGCCATGCAGCAGGTCCTTGTTCCAAGTCCGTCGCATCCCTGTGCCGCAGGAATTCACCGCCGCGCAGCGGAGCTTATTTGGGCGGATTTTCCGGTCCCATGCAGCCAGAACCGCAAGAGAACTCGCAACAATGTTATGTGCCACAGTTAATGTGGCCGCCACCTGCTTGTCCATATAGCTTTGTGTCAGCTTCACATCACAACGAAGGAACACTGCGATGCCCTTCGATGCCTTGGTCGCCGTCACGCGACGGAAAGCACTCTCCGACGCACTCGATGATCACCGTCTGGATCCGGTCTCCTGGGAGAAGCTGGCGGCACACAAGGTGGAACAGCAGCGACGATACGGACCGAGCTTCTGGTATCGCCATCAGGCTGCGGTGTCGATCATGCTTGTGGTCGCCAGCCCCGCGGCGGGCGCGATTGCCGCCGCAAGCGGAGGCTTCAATGCACACTCCGGGGTCCTGGCAATCACCGGCAGCTTCGTATGGATGTGCATGGTCGCGCTGGTCACCGGCACGGGCATAGTCCGCCTGCGTGCCGGCTCGCACTGGGAAGAGCGCGAAGTACTGACCTATGACGGTGTCCCCGAGCCCATCGCCGAAGTTGCACGCGTCCTCAAAGGCGATGTGCCGCGCGCGCGGGTGATCCTGGGTGAGCTGAAACGGGAAGAGACAGTGCTCGACCCCTACCTGCTGATCGAGCACGACGGCGAGTGCGTTTGCCTGGGTATCTGGGAGAATGATCGCGTGATTGCCTCCGCCGGGTAAGACGCACCGCGCTGCGCGTGGCTATGGCCGGCCCCGCGTGCCGGTCCTGGCGCGTGCGCTTAACGCTCAGTGCTGTCCTTCCGGCATCCGGACCAGCAGTCCATCGAGTTCTTGTGTCATCGTGATCTGGCACGACAACCGCGAGTCAGGTTGCGCGACTGCGGCGAAGCTCAGCATTGCCGCTTCCTGCGAGCCCGGAACGGGCGTGCCGATCCTGGGCAGCCAGGCGGCATCCACATAGACGTGGCAGGTGGCGCAGGCACACTCGCCGCCGCAATCCGCATCGATGCCGGGGACGTTGTTATCGACCGCCCCGCGCATGACCGTGGCGCCGATCGGCACGTCCACCGTATGCTCGTTGCCGTTGTATTCGACGTACGTGACCTTCGGCATAATCCTCCCCTCGGTTGGCTAGGCAGCCAGTTCCCGAATGGAGCATGACACGTCCCGCAGTCTTGCCGCTACCACCTGCTTGCGGCGGGCGATCATCATGCGTCCTGCCATGAATTCCGCCGGCGTGCTGACCGCTTCGACCGCTTGAACCGCACCGTCTGCCGCCAGATGGAAGATCGCGAATGATCCCGTATGGGGGTCGCCGCGCACTACGATTTCGGCGACGTCGAATGGCAGGCCGGCGATCTGGAGCCTGACGTCATACTGGTCGGACCAGAACCATGGCACTTCGGGCGCCGGCAATGCCCGGCCGCACAGGTCGGCAGCGGCCTGCTTGGCCTGCTCGAGCGCGTTCGGCACGCTTTCGAGACGGACGTTGCGGCCGTACCGGGGTAACGGGCGATGGGTGCAGTCACCGATGGCGTGGATGGCGCTGTCCGAGGTCCGCGCCGCCAGATCGACGACGATCCCGTTGGTGCAGGCAAGCCCGGCTGCGCGTGCCAGAGCATCACTCGGCGCAGCACCGACGCCGACCAGCACCGCGTCGCATGGAATAGCGACGCGGTTCGACAGGAGCACTTCGGCCACCCGGCCGGCGGTGCCGCGAAACTCCTCCACCGTGGCGTTCAGAATGATGCGAACGCCGGCGCTCGCGTGATGGCGGTGGAAGAACTCGGCCAGCGGCAGCGATGCCACCCGCGGCAGGACTCGCGACTCACGTTCGATTACAACGACTTCGGCGCCAAGCATGCGCGCCGACGCGGCGACCTCCAGACCAATATAGCCGGCACCGATGATCGCGATGCGCGCACCAGGGCACAACAGCGTCCGGAGGCGGTCGGCATCGGCAAGCGTGCGCAATTCGACGATGCCCGTGAGGTTGCGGCCCAAGACGGGAAGCGACCGCGCATGGGAGCCGGTAGCCAGGATCAGATGGTCGTAAGCCAAGCACTCGCCAGTCGCGAGGCTCACCGTTCTGGCAGCGCGGTCGACTGCTGTCACATGGCACGAAGCGCGGAAGTCGATGTGGCTGTTCTGGTAGAATATCGCCGGCCGCAGCAACAGGTCGGCGAGATTGCCGTCGCCCTTCAGCCACGCCTTGGACAGTGGCGGGCGTTGATAGGGCGGGACCGGTTCCGCGCCGATCAGCGTGATGGGACCTTGCCAGCCGTACTGACGCAACAGGGCTGCGGCCGATCCCCCTGCATGGCCAGCGCCGACGATCACCACCCGCTCGGATACATTGCTCATGGCGGGAGCCTAGGCACCGCACCATACAACGCAAAGACCCCCGCACGCCTCAGCGTTTGAACGGGGGTCGGGTTGCGAAGTTTGTGTTCTTCGCGCCTGGCGCTGATCGTCAGGCTATGCCGTGGACTTCGTGATCAGTCGCCGGTGCCACGTCGGTCGGCAACTGGGAGATTGCCCGGTGGAGTCATGCTGCGATGCACCCTCCTGTTCCGTTGAAGATGAGATGCTGCGCCCGTTATGCCATCAATGTCAAGGGTTATGCCGCAGCAGGATCAAAGAATCTGTAGCTGAATACAGCGGTGTTCGCCATTCCGCTAATCTGCAGCGGCATCCTGTTCAATGGTGATGACATCGCCGCCAAGCGTCGTACGCCGCACATCGCGCACCTCATTGCGGTCGAAGCGACGGGCGCGATGCATCGTGGTGCGATTGTCCCACATCACCAGATCGAACGGCCGCCAGGCATGCGAATAGACAAACTCGCGCTGCGTCGCGTGCTCCGTCAGGTCACGCAGGAACATGCGTGCCTCAGGGACGGTCCAGCCCTCGATCGCACCGGCATGCGAGGACAGGAACAGCGATCTGCGTCCCGACACCGGATGCGTGCGCACCAGACGCTGACGCACCGGCGTGAATGAGGCGATCTCCTCCTCGGTCAGCTCGGTGAAGCCAATCGCCTGACGTGAATAGATCAGTGAGTGCAGACAGACCAGGTCCTCCACCTCTGCCTTGGTGCCCGCGTCGAGCGCGTCATAGGCGGCGCGCATGTCGGCGAATTCCGTGTTGGCGCCCCATGACGGCAGCACCCGTCCCGACAGCAGCGAGTATTTCGCCGGCACCGGCCTGAACGAGCTGTCCGAATGCCATAGCCGGTCGCCGAGTTTGAAGAACCACACCCGGTCCTCGGCCGACATGATCCTGCCGTCCTTGTCCAGATTGGAGAAGTCTGCGATGCCCGCGCCAAGCCGGCCATCCATTCGCTTCCTTATGTGACCTCCGGTCGAATAATTCTCCAGTTCACCGAAGTGCCGTGTGAAGGCAAGCTGCTGCTCGTCCGTGATATTCTGGTCTGGAAACACCAGAACGGCGTAGCGGTCCATCCCTGCCTCAACCGCCTCGACCTCGGCCGCGCCAAGCGCCTTGCCGCAGTCGATCCCGGAGACCTCGGCCACGAAGGCCGGACGCAGTTGGCGAAATGACACCGGCATCTACGTATTTCCCTTGCAGCGTGGGCGATATTGAAATCCTTTCCTGCGACCTCCGTCCAGGGTAAGGGGGACGCGGAGGTGCCAGCATGTTCATCGCAATGAACCGCTTCCGGGTCGCACCGGGTTCCGAGGCGGATTTCGAGAAGGTCTGGACGACGCGCGACAGCCACCTGTCGGATGTCCCGGGCTTCGTCTCATTCCACCTTCTGCGAGGGCCGGAATGCGAAGATCACGTGCTCTATTCATCGCACACGATCTGGCGCGACCGCGGCGCCTTCGAGGCGTGGACGCGATCCGAGGCATTTCGCCGCGCGCACAGCGACGCCGGTGGCAATCGCAGCCTCTATCTCGGCCATCCCGAATTTGAAGGCTTCGACGTCATCCAGACGATCGAGCCCGGCAACGCCTGACAGGGAGGAACTCCGATGCGCTTCGACGGCAAGGTCTGCCTGGTCACCGGGGCCGGCTCAGGTATCGGCCGCGCGACCGCGACGGCGTTCGCACAACACGGCGGCAAGGTGGTGGTGTCCGACGTGAATGGCACGAGTGCCGAGGAGGTCACGGGGGAGATCACCGCATCGGGCGGCACAGCGATAGCGGTCGTGGCGGATATGGCCAATTCCGCGGATATCGACGCTATGGTGGCCCGCACCGTGCAAACATTCGGCCGGCTGGACGTCCTGCACAACAACGCATTCGGCGTACCGGCAGCGCTGCGCGAGAAGCGCCTGGCGCGCGTCGCGGACACCGATCAGGAGGTGTGGGACTATACGATCCAGGTCGGCCTGACCGCTGTGATGCAGGCAACCCGCGCCGCGCTGCCGATCATGCGCAGGCAGGGTGCCGGAGCCATCGTGAACACCGCGTCGATCTCCGGCCTGTTCGCCGACTACGGCATCACGTCGTACAACGTGATGAAGGCCGGTGTGGTCAATCTGACGCGCGGCACCGCGATCGAATACGCGCCGTATGGCATCCGCTGCAACTGCATCTGCCCCGGCGCGATCGACACCCCGCTGCTGCAACGCGCCTACGGCATTCCCGGCTTTGTCGAGCAGACCTGCGCCGCCATCCCGATGGGCCGCTTCGGCAAGCCCGAGGAGATGGCGAACGTCGTGCTGTTCCTCGCCTCCGATCTGGCGTCCTATGTCACCGGCGCGGCCTTCGTCGCCGACGGCGGGCTGACGGCGCAGACCGGCATCCCGTCGCGGTTCCGGGACTGAGCGCTACCGCCTTCGCGGTGACGCGGCGGTGGCCAGCGGCGAGGTGATGTCGGCAAACGACTGCGCCAACGAGGTCCGCACATCGATCACTGTAGGCACACGCGCGTTCAACGCCTCGCGCAGTGCAGTTCCCAGCGCGGCCGGGTCAGTGACGCGCACGCCGTTACAGCCCATGGCGCGGGCGATCGCCGCGTGATCGAAGTCGGCGAACTCCGCCGCGAACGGGCCGCCGCCATGCAGCACCCAGCCGAGTGCGTTGTTGTTGAACACCACGGTTATGATCGGGATGTCCTGCTCGATGCCGGTCATCAGTCCGTTCATCGTCATCGCGAAGCCGCCGTCGCCGCACACCGCGACGACCGGACGATCGGGATGCACCAGCTTCGCCGCGAGTGCCGCGGGAATGGCAAATCCCATCGGCCCTGAACCTGCCGCCTGGAGAAAACCACCGGCCTGCTTCGTCTGGTAGAAATGCGTCATCATGATACGGTTCTCGCCGGCGTCGCAGGTGACGATGGCGTCGTCCGGCAGGCAGCGCATCAGCTCGCCGATCGCACGTTGCGGCAGGATCGGCGTATCGTCGGCGAAATAGTTTGGCCCGTCGAAGTAGCCCTTCTGTTCGCGCCAGCGAGCCACGCGAGCCTCGCCGGCCTTGTGGCGCCCGGCGGCTTGCGGACGGACTGCCTCGTACAGTTGCTGCATGACCTGCGCGGCATCACCCAGCAGCACGTGCTCGGCAGGGAATGTCCAGGACGCGTTGCGCGGCTCGATGTCGATCTGGATGAAGGTCTGCCTCGTGGGATCGAGCAGATCGCGATTCTCCCACGCGGTATCGCTCGGTCCAAGCTTCGTGCCGACCGCGAGCACAAGATCAGCCTCGGCGAGGCAGGCATTCGCCGCCTCGGTGCCGAACGTTCCGAAAACTCCCAATGCCAGACTGTGGGTTTCCGCAAAGCACCCCTTGCCCGCCGCCGTCGTGACCACCGGAAGTCCCGCCGCCTCGGCCAGCGCGATCAGCTGTTCGTACCCTTGCGCGATGCGCACACCGTTGCCGGCGATCACCACCGGACGTTCGGCTGCGAGCAGCGCCTTCGCAGCGGCAGCGACGCGCGGGGCATCGGCCGGCGGTGGCGATGACGGCAGGTAATAGCGTGTGGGATACAGCACCGGCTGCGAGTCCGGCTTCACCGTGCCGGACAGCGAGTCCATCGCGAACAGCACCGCCACCGGACCCGCCTGCCCGGCCAGCGCATGCTTGATCGCAAGCTGCGTCGCCTGCACCGCGGCGGTCGGCGTGTGCGCCTGCATGACCTGCTTGGTAACGCCGCTGAATGCGCGGCGCGCATCCCAGCTTCCGTAATCGCCGGTCGCCTGTTGATAGGGCGCATGCAGATGGAACGGCGTCGAAGTTCAGAGAAGTCGGTGAGCAGCAGCATCGGAGAACTGGAAAGGAACGCCTCCATCGTGCCGATCAGCCCGTTTCCTAGTACCCAAGGCCCCTGCCCGATCATGACGCCTGGCCGCCGTGTCAGCCGACCATAGACCTCGGCCATCACGCCGGCGAGCAACTCCTCGCGCACCAGCACCATGCGGAGCGAGTTTTGGTATTTGCGGAGGCCCGACACGATGCGACCGGTATGACCGCCGGAGATACCGAACACATACTCGATGCCGGCTTCCTGCAGCACCCGTCCGACCAGCTCACCGGCCGGCTCTTCCTCGGTCAGCATGCGCTCGACTGTCATTGCTTTCCTCCCATGGATCGCCGGACCATACACCAGGATCGAGCAGGTTTCACTTGGCGCCCGGCGCCGGGTCGGCCATTGTTCCAGCATGGCGTCATTACCAAACCGGCTTCCCGGATTGAACTTCGACCTCGGCGAGGCGGCCGACATGCTGAGGAGCACGGTGGAGACCTTTGCCGCCGATCAAATCGCGCCGCGCGCCGCGACGATCGATCGCGACAATGCGTTCCCGATGGACCTTTGGCGCAAGTTCGGCGATCTCGGCGTACTTGGCATCACGGTGGAGGACGACTACGGCGGCGCGGGCATGGGCTATCTGGAACATGTCGTGGCGATGGAGGAGATCTCCCGCGCCTCCGCCTCTGTTGGCCTGTCGTACGGCGCGCATTCCAATCTCTGCGTTAATCAAATCCGCCGCAACGGCAGCGAGGCGCAGAAGCGGAAGTACCTGCCACACCTGATCAGCGGCGAGCATGTTGGGGCACTGGCGATGAGCGAGCCAGGCGCCGGGTCGGATGTCGTCGGCATGCGTACCCGGGCGGAGAAGCGGGGCGACCGCTTTTTTCTCAATGGCTCGAAGATGTGGATCACCAATGGGCCGGACGCCGATGTGCTGGTTGTCTACGCCAAGACTGACCCGCAGGCGGGCCCGCAAGGCATCACGGCATTCGTGGTCGAGAAGGGCTTTTCCGGATTCTCCACCGCGCAGAAACTGGACAAGCTCGGCATGCGCGGATCGAACACCTGCGAGCTGGTGTTCGCCGACTGCGAAGTGCCGGAAGACAACGTACTCGGTCGCGTCAATGACGGTGTGCGCGTGCTGATGAGCGGCCTGGATTATGAGCGGGCGGTGCTCGCGGCTGGACCGCTGGGAATCATGCAGGCCTGCATGGACGTGGTGGTGCCGTACGTCCACGAGCGGAAACAGTTCGGCCAGGCGATCGGTGAGTTCCAGCTCATGCAGGGCAAGCTCGCCGACATGTACACCACGATGAATGCCGCCAAGGCGTATGTGTATACAGTGGCGAAGTCGTGCGATCGCGGCGAGACGACGCGCAAGGATGCTGCGGGTGCGATACTCTATGCGGCGGAGAAGGCAACTTGGATGGCACTCGAGGCGATCCAGTGCCTGGGCGGCAACGGCTACATCAACGACTACCCGACCGGACGTCTACTACGCGACGCAAAGCTGTACGAGATCGGCGCCGGTACCAGCGAGATCCGTCGCATGCTGATCGGCCGCGAGCTGTTCCGCGAGACGGCATGACGCGCACACTGAACTCCCCCTCCCCTTACGGGAGGGGATCGGGGGGAGGGGGCCGCACCCATTTCTCACAGTCCCCCCTCCCCCCGACCCCCTCCCGCAAGGGGAGGGGGAGTAGTACATGACGCTGCTCCGTTCCGACATCGACCCGCGCTCCGCCGAATTCGCTGCCAATGCGGCTAATATGCGCTACCTGGTCACCGACCTTCGCGCACGTGTCGCCGAGGTTGGGCTGGGCGGTGGCGAAACCGCGCGCCAACGCCATCTCGCACGCAACAAACTGCTGCCGCGCGACCGCGTCACTGGACTGATCGATCCCGGTTCGCCGTTTCTCGAACTGTCGCAATTGGCGGCCTACGGCCTGTACGACAATGAGGTTCCCGCGGCTGGCATCGTGACCGGCATCGGCCGTGTCGCCGGACGCGAATGCGTGGTCGTCGCCAACGACGCCACGGTGAAGGGCGGCACCTACTTCCCAATCACGGTGAAAAAGCACCTGCGCGCGCAGGAGATCGCGCTACAGAACCGGCTGCCCTGCATCTACCTGGTCGATTCCGGTGGCGCCTTTCTGCCTATGCAGGACGAAATCTTCCCCGACCGCGAGCATTTCGGCCGCATCTTCTTCAACCAGGCAAACCTGTCCGCTCAGGGAATTCCACAGATCGCATCTGTGATGGGATCATGCACGGCGGGTGGTGCCTATGTGCCGGCGATGAGCGACGAAACCATCATCGTGCGCAAGCAAGGCACCATCTTCCTTGGCGGACCGCCGCTGGTACAGGCAGCGACAGGCGAAATCGTCACCGCGGAAGATCTCGGCGGCGCCGACGTGCACGCCCGCACTTCAGGTGTGGTCGATCACTATGCGCATGATGATCGACATGCCTTGGCACTGTGCCGACGCATCGTGGCGGGGCTCAACTACATCAAGCGGCCGCAAGTCGCACTGCGCGAGCCGCTGCCGCCTCGCTACGATCCCACCGAGCTGTATGGCGTGGTACCGGCCGATCTGCGGGCGACGTACGACCCGCGGGAGGTGATCGCCCGCATTGTCGATGCCAGCGAACTCGACGAGTTCAAGCGTCTGTATGGCACGACACTGATCTGCGGCTTTGCCCACATTCATGGTTACCCGGTTGGTATTCTCGCCAACAACGGCATCCTGTTCTCCGAGTCCGCGCTGAAGGGCGCGCATTTCGTCGAGCTGTGCAGCCAGCGCGGCATTCCGCTGGTGTTCCTGCAGAATATCACCGGCTTCATGGTGGGTAGAAAATACGAGGCCGGCGGCATCGCCAAGGATGGCGCCAAACTAGTCACCGCCGTCTCCACCACGTCGGTGCCGAAGCTCACAGTCATCATTGGTGGCAGCTATGGCGCCGGAAACTACGGCATGTGCGGCCGTGCCTATGAGCCGCGCTTTCTCTTCATGTGGCCGAACGCACGCATCTCGGTGATGGGCGGCGAGCAGGCAGCCACCGTGCTCGCACAGGTACGCCGTAACAGGGACTCGAGCGCAGATGAGGAGGAGGCGTTCAAGGCACCGATCCGCGCGCAGTACGAGCGGCAGGGCCATCCGTATTACGCCACCGCGCGCTTGTGGGATGATGGCATCATCGACCCGGCCGACACACGCCGTGTACTGGGTCTCGCATTGTCAGCCGCATTGAATGCGCCGATCCCGCCGACGCGCTTCGGCGTGTTCAGGATGTGACGATGTTCGGCACTCTCCTGATCGCCAATCGCGGTGAGATCGCCTGCCGCATTGCCCGCACCGCACGGCGCATGGGTATCGCAACGGTCGCCGTATATTCAGCGGCCGACGCTGACGCGTTGCATGTAAAGGCCGCCGATCGCGCCATCCAGATCGGACCGGCGGCCGCGCGCGAAAGCTACCTCAACATCGGCCGCATCATCGAAGCGGCGCGGCGCAGCGGTGCCGATGCGATTCATCCCGGCTATGGCTTCCTGTCGGAGAACCCGGCGTTCGCCGAAGCCTGTGCGGAGGCGCGCATCATCTTTGTCGGACCACCGCCGTCGGCAATGCGCGCCATGGGGTCCAAATCAGCGGCCAAGTCGCTTATGGAGCAATCGGGCGTGCCGCTGCTGCCTGGCTATCACGGCGAGCGACAGGGCGCTGCGTTTCTCGCCGATCAGGCGGCGCGGATCGGCTACCCGCTGATGATCAAAGCAGTATCCGGCGGCGGCGGTCGAGGCATGCGGATCGCGTCTCGCGCCGACGAATTCGCCACGGCCTTGGATTCGGCGCGGCAGGAGGCCGCATCGGCGTTCGGCGACGACCGTGTGCTGCTGGAACGCTACCTGCAACATCCGCGGCACATCGAGGTGCAGGTGTTTGCCGATCGGCATGGCAACGCGGTCCATCTGTTCGAGCGTGACTGCTCGGTGCAGCGCCGCCATCAGAAGGTGATCGAGGAGGCACCCGCTCCCGATTTCGACCCCGCACGCCGTGCCGCGATGGGCCGTGCCGCCGTCGCTGCGGCGCGGGCGGTCGGCTACGAAGGTGCCGGCACGGTGGAGTTCGTCGCCAACGCTGACGGGTTCTTTTTTCTCGAGATGAACACCCGTTTGCAAGTCGAGCATCCTGTGACCGAGATGATTACCGGTTTCGATCTGGTCGAATGGCAATTGCGCGTCGCGGCAGGTGAGCCTCTGCCGGCCTCACAGGACGCGATCCGCGTTGACGGTCATGCGATCGAGGTCCGTATATACGCTGAGGATCCGGAGCGCGATTTCGCACCCTCCATCGGACGTCTGGAGCTCTTCCGCACACCCGAGCCATCCGCGAGTGTGCGTGTGGATACCGGCTTCGCGACCGGCGACGTGGTTTCCGTCCACTACGACGCCATGCTGGCCAAGTTGATCTGCCATGGAGCCACACGTGACGATGCGCTGCGGACTCTTCGTCGTGCGCTCGCGGCAACCGACGTGATCGGCGTCGCGAGCAACCTCGACCTGCTGGGTCGCATCGCGACGCATCCGGAGTTCGCCACCGGCGGTGTGGACACCGGTTTTATCGCACGCCACGCTGATACGCTGCTGGCGCCACAACGCGAGCCATCGATCGAGGTGCTGGCCGCCGCCGCCCTGTGTGTGCTGACCGATGAAGCCGAGCAGACTTCGAATGCCGCGGCGTCGAGCGCGGATCCCCACTCGCCGTGGCACGCGCGCGACCACTGGTGGGTGAATGCCGCCTTCGAGCGCGAGCTCCCATTTATCTCGGGCGGAGCAGCGATCCCGGTCAGAGTGTCCCGCGACGGCCCCGACTGGCGGTTGAGCGCGGGCGATCACCGCGTCACGGCCAAGGCAGTCCGCTCGCCGGACGGCCGCATGGATATTGTGCTGGATGACATGCGCGAGCTCGTATCCGTGGTGCGGGTTGGCGACAACATCACTGCCCGCCGCAACGGCGAGACCTGGCGGCTCCAGCTGCCCGATCCGATTGCTGCCGCGGCCGAGGAAGACGATGCCGGCGGCAGGCTTGTTGCGCCGATCCCGGGACAGGTCACGGAGGTCATGGCGCAGCCGGGGATGGCGGTCTCGCGCGGCCAGATCATGGTTGTGCTGGAGGCCATGAAGACTGTGTTCCGCCTCACCGCGCCATCGGATGGCGTCGTCGAGACGGTTTCGTGCCAGGCCGGCGACAGCGTGGTCGAAGGCCAGATTCTCGTCGGATTTGCCGAAGGCGACGCCCCGACACCGAAATGATAGGTGTTGCATCAATCGGTGCGACATGGTCACTGTGGGTCGCCAGGCGGGCGAAGCACCGCAGTTTGGGCATGTGGCTATCCCGTGAGAAGGACTGGAAACTCGATGACTGGAAGGAAAGCGTATCTGGCCGCGGCGATGTTGGCCGTTGTTGTCACGACCGGCGCGACAGCAGCGGACACGCCAGGTGTCACCGCGACCGAGATCAAGATAGGCAACACGGTGCCCTACAGCGGCCCCGCCTCATCGTACAGCGTACTCGGCAAGCTGGAGAGCGCCTTCTTCGGCATGGTCAACGAGCAGGGCGGCGTGGCCGGTCACAAGATCAACTACATCTCGCTGGATGATAACTACAGCCCGCCCAAGACGGTGGAGCAGATTCGCCGCCTGGTTGAAGAGGAGAAGGTCGCGTTCACCTTCGGGACCCTGGGCACGCCGACCAACAGCGCGATCGTGCACTACATGAACCAGAAGAAGGTGCCGCAGCTCTTCGTTTCCACCGGCGCCGACAAGTGGGGCGACTACAAGCAGACGCCATGGACCATAGGCTGGCAGCCCAGCTATCGGACCGAGGCACAGATCTACACCAAGTACATCCTGGAGCAGAAGCCGAACGCGAAGCTCGCGATCCTGTATCAGAATGACGACTTCGGAAAAGATTACCCGAACGGCGTGAAGGACGTGCTCGGCGACAAGTTCGGCAAGATGGTTGTGACGGCGAGCTACGAGACAACCGATCCGACGATCGACAGCCAGATCACGGCGCTACAGGCGTCCGGCGCAGACGTTCTGCTGGTGGCGGCGATCCCCAAATTCGCCGCGCAGGCGATCCGCAAGGTGCACGACCTCAACTGGAAGCCGATGTTCTTCATGTCCAACGTGTCGATCTCAGTCGGCGCGGTCATGACCCCGGCCGGCCCGGAGAACGGCGTGGGCATTCTCAGCGCCGCGTATCTGAAGGATTCGTCCGATCCGACCTGGAAGGACGATCCGGGGATGAACGAATGGCGCGGCTTCATGAACAAGTACATGCCTGGCGCCGACCAGACTGACGGCGGCTATATTGCGGCATACGGCCTCTGCAAGACGATGCTGCAGGTGCTGCAACAGGCGAATGGTGACTTTTCGCGGAGCAACATCATGACGCAGGTAACCAGCATGCATGATGTCTCGAACCCCGTGCTGCTGCCGGGCATCAAGATCAGCACGAGCCCGACCAACTACCACCCAATTACGGCGATGCAACTCGAGAAGTGGGATGGCAAGACCTGGGTTCTGTTTGGCAACGTGATCCAGGGCGCTGGATCCTGAATTACGCCTGGCAATGTCGGGGATGATTGCATCCCCGACATCGCGGCGTTGACACCCACCGACCTGCCGCACAGTCTCCGCCGCGCCCGCAGCAGGAGGGACGGCCATGGCCGCAGATGACGGCAACGGGAGGCGGTTACGCTCCCGCCGTTGGTTCGACGACCCCGCCGATCCAGCGATGACGGCGCTCTACCTCGAACGCTACATGAACTACGGCATCACGCCGGACGAACTGCGGGGCGGCAAGCCGATCATCGGCATCGCGCAGACAGGCTCCGACCTGTCGCCATGCAACCGGCATCACATCGAACTGGCGAGCCGCGTGCGTGACGGCATCCGTGCGGCAGGCGGTGTGCCCCTGGAGTTTCCGATGCATCCGATCCAGGAGACCGGCAAGCGGCCGACAGCGGCGCTTGATCGCAACCTGGCCTATCTGTCGCTTGTCGAGATACTGCACGGCTATCCGATCGATGGCGTGGTGCTGACCACGGGCTGCGACAAGACGACGCCCGCCTGCCTGATGGGCGCGGCGACGGTGAACATACCGGCAATCGTGCTGTCGGGCGGGCCAATGCTGGATGGCTGGTGGCAAGGCCGCCTGTCCGGCTCTGGCACAATCATCTGGGAAGCCCGCAAGCTCTTTGCCGAGGGCAAGATCGGCTACGACGAATTTATGCAGATGGTGTCCTCTTCGGCGCCATCGGTCGGTCATTGCAACACGATGGGTACGGCGACATCGATGAACTCGCTGGCCGAGACGCTCGGCATGTCGCTGCCTGGCTGCGCGGCGATCCCTGCGCCGTACCGCGAGCGCGGCTGGATGGCCTACGAAACCGGCAGACGCATCGTCGGCATGGTGCAGGAGAACCTGCGGCCGTCCGACATCATGACGAAGCAGGCGTTCGAGAACGCGGTGGTAGCTGCCGCGGCGCTTGGTGCATCATCCAACTGTCCCATCCACATGGTGGCGATTGCACGCCATATGGGCGTGGAGCATTCGGTCGACGATTGGCAGCGCCTGGGTCCCGATATTCCACTGCTGGTCGACTTGCAGCCGGCTGGCCGATTCCTGGGTGAGAAGTTTCACCGCGCCGGCGGAGTGCCAGCGGTGCTGAAGGAACTGCTGGCCGCCGGCAGGCTGCATGGCGGCGCGATGACCGTCACGGGCAAGACGCTCGCCGAGAACCTGTACGACGTGCCGGACGGCGATCGCGAGGTGATCCGCTCTTACGGCAAGCCGATGAAGGAAGCGGCCGGCTATGTCGTGATGTCCGGCAACTTATTCGACAGCGCGGTGATGAAGATCAGCGTCATCGACCAGGACTTCCGCAAGCGCTTCCTGTCGCATCCCGATCGGCCGAACGTGTTCGAAGGCAAGGCCGTCGTGTTCGAGGGGCCGGAGGATTACCATCACCGCATCGAGGATCCCGATCTTGGCGTGGAAGAACAGTCGGTGCTGGTCATCCGCAACTGCGGTCCGGTCGGATATCCCGGCAGTGCCGAGGTGGTGAACATGCAGCCGCCAGCTTCGCTGTTGAAGCGCGGCATAACGACACTCCCGACCATGGGCGACGGGCGGCAATCCGGCACGTCGGGTTCACCTTCGATCCTTAACGTGTCGCCCGAGGCGGCTGTTGGTGGTGGATTGGCATTGCTGAAGACAGGTGATCGCATTCGCATCGACCTCAACTCCCGCAAGGTGGATGTGATGTTGCCACCGGGCGAACTGGAGGCGCGCCGCTCTGCGTGGCAGCCACCGAAGCTGGTCAGCATGACGCCGTGGGAGGAGATTTATCGGTCGATGGTCGGTCAACTCGGCGCCGGCGCGTGTCTCGAGCCAGCGACGCTATATCTCAATGTGATAGAGACGCGCGGGGAATCCCGCAACAACCACTAACTGTCATTGCGAGAAGGCGAAGCCGACGAAGCAATCCCCATCGTGCGTATTCCCTATGGGGGTTACCTCGCCGCTTCGCTCCGCGCAATGAGACGGGAGCGCACCATGGAGTTCGGCATCGCCATCCCTACCGCCGCCGACTCGTGGCGCCTGGTGCGTCGCGCGGAGGAACTCGGCTTCTCCCACGCCTGGTTCTTCGACACGCAGATGCTAAACGCCGATCCGTTCGTCGCCATGGCGGCCGCGGCAATGAAGACGACGCGCATCACACTCGGCACCGGCGTGCTGATCCCTTCCAACCGCATCGCACCTGTCGCTGCCAATGCACTGGCCTCGTTGAACAAGCTGGCACCGGGGCGCATCGCGTTCGGCATCAGTACCGGTTTTACCGGACGCCGCACGATGGGCCTCGGCGCTGTGAAGCTCGCCGACATGGAAGAGTACATCCGGATCATCCAGGCACTGTGGCGCGGTGAGACCGTCGAGATTGAGCTTGAAGGCAGGCGCCGGCCGATCCGCATGCTCAACCCAGAGCTCGGTCTGATCAACATGCAGGATCCGATCCCGTTGTTCATTGCCGCCTCTGGTCCACGCGCGCGCAAGCTCACCGCGAAGCTCGGGGCCAATTGGATCGACAATGTCGCCGATGTCGGACGCGGCACGGCGACGCTGGAGCAGATGCGCACGGCATGGCGGGACGCTGGCCACTCACGCGACGACCTGCGGGCGGTTGCCTGGATCGGCGGCGCGGTGCTGGAGGAAGGCGAGCCCGTCGACGGCCCGCGCGGCATGGCCCTCGCCGCGCCGCGTGCGGCTATGCTGCTGCATCGAGCTGCCGATACGGCATTGGCCGGACACCCCACCCCATTGGCGATGCGGCCGGAATTCGCTGCATCAGTTGAGGCCTATGTCGCGCATGCGCGGAACTTCGAGCCGGCCGATGCCTATTACCTGTCCAACCACCACGGTCATCTCATGTTCGTCCGTCCCGACGAACGTGCCTTCATCACCGCCGAGATGATCAGGCAAACGTCATTCATCGGCACAGCGGCCGATCTCACGCAGCGCGTCGCGGCGCTGGCCGATGCGGGATTCAACCAGGTGGTCTTCTCGATCCCGCCGGGTCAGGAACACGCGATCGAGGACTGGGGACGTATTCGTCGGGCCTTCCGCTAACGCGCGAAAGCTCGTATCGGAGGCACGCCATGACTGGACCGCTTGCCAACAAGACCGCCTTCGTCACGGCCGCCGGACAGGGCATCGGGCGCGCCACCGCGCTCGCCTTCGCCGCCGCGGGCGCGCGCGTGATCGCAACCGACATTGACGCCGCCAAGGTGCAGGCGATCGCGTCCGACAACATCCGCGCCGCCGCCCTTGACGTGCTGCGCGTGGACGACATTGCCCGCGCGGCGCGCGATGCCGGCACGATCGATATCCTGTTCAACTGCGCGGGCTTCGTTCACCAGGGCACGCTGCTTGAGGCAACCGACGACGAATGGACATTGGCGTTCGAGCTCAATGTGCGCTCGATGTTCCGCACAATGCGGGCGTTCGTGCCGGGAATGGTGACGCGCGGCAGTGGTGTGATCCTGAACATGGCGTCGGTATCGAGTAGCCTGAAGGGCGTGCCGAACCGCTTCATCTACAGCGCCACCAAGGCAGCCGTGATCGGCATGACCAAGTCGGTGGCGACCGACTACATAAGGTACGGCATACGCTGCAATTGCCTTTGCCCCGGCACGGTACTGACACCGAGCCTTGAAGAGCGCGTCGCGGCGAACGCGGCGCAGGCGGGTTCGGTTCAGGCCGCACACCAGGCGTTCGTCGATCGTCAGCCGATGGGCCGGCTTGGCACACCCGAAGAGATCGCCGAGCTCGCCGTGTATCTCGCGTCGGATGCCGCGCAATTCATCACTGGCCAGGCCGTCGTGATCGATGGCGGGCTCACGCTGTAGGAGAGGATCGAAACATGAAGCTATTGCGCTACGGCCCGTTTGGCGCCGAAAGGCCCGCGATGCTGGCGAATGATGGCACAATTCGCTGCCTGTCCGCCGTCGTGCGCGACATCGACGGGTTCGCTTTATCGGAGCCCGCCCTGAAGATGATCGCCGGCATCGATCCGGCAACATTGCCGAAAGTGGATTCGAGCGTGCGGCTTGGTTCCTGCGTGGCGCGACCGGTGAACTACGTGTGCATTGGTCTCAACTACGCCGATCATGCGGCTGAGGCGGGGATGCCTGTGCCGAAAGAGCCGATCATCTTCCTCAAGTCGCTCGGTGCACTGTGCGGACCGAATGACGACGTAAAGCTGCCGCGCGGATCGAAGAAGCTGGATTGGGAGGTCGAGCTCGGCATCGTCATCGGCAAGACCGCCCGCTATGTGTCCGAGAAGGAGGCACTCGACCACGTCGCTGGCTACTGCGTCTGCAACGACGTATCCGAGCGCGAGTTCCAGATCGAGCGCGCCGGCACGTGGGACAAGGGCAAGGGCTGCGACACGTTCGGTCCGACCGGCCCGTGGGTGGTGACAAAAAATGAGATCCCCGACCCGCAGGCGCTCCCACTATGGACCGAGGTGAACGGCAAGCGGATGCAGAACGGCACGACCAAGACGATGATCTTCGGCGTGGTGAAGCTGGTGAGCTATGTCAGCCACTTCATCACGCTGCACGCGGGCGATGTTATTGCGACCGGTACGCCACCAGGGGTCGGTCAAGGTGTGAAGCCGAACCCGGTGTTTTTGAAAGTCGGGGACACGATGCGGCTGTCGGTCGAGGGGCTCGGCGTGCAATCGCAGCGTGTGGTCGAAGCGTAGGAGGCTATTCCAGCGACAGCCGACGTAGTTCTCCCCCAGCGCCAATGACGCGGCGCGCGAACTGAACACATAGTCGAGTTCGGCTGCCTGGATGCGCTGTTCGAACGGCATGTGATCGAAGAACCGGTGGAGCAGCGTCGGCGACCGCATTGCCAGCAATGCAAAGCCTCGTTCGTGGCTGATACATTCTCCTCCGTGGAAGGTGGTGTTTCGGCCAGGACGCCCAGCCATCCAAACGGATACTCGCGCGCTCGAAATTACGCAGGCGGCCATTCGGGATCGATCGACGGCAGACGCCATGAAAACCGTCGCAGCCCGCGAGGATGTCGCACTCGATGTCGTGCCTCGCGCCCTCGTGCCGATAGCGGATGCGCGGTCGGCCGGTCAGGAAGTCATGCACGCTGACATCGTCGGCCTGGAACACGATTTGGCTGCCGGCAGCCAGACGTGCAGTGATCAGATCCTGCACCACCTTGTGACGTGCTTGCCGAGGAGATCGGCAAGATCAATGCGGTGATCGGCACGCCCAAGCGCATGACCACACCCGGGTGCAGCATACCCTCGCGCCGCATCCGCTCGCCGACCCTCGCCTCCATTGGCGCCGAGTGTAGCCGCCGCACGCACCGCGTGCATAATCGCCGAAACTTCACTTGGAGGACCCAACGTGGCCGAACCCCTCTCCCCGGAAGCGCTGGCAGCCGAATTCGACTGCCTGATGGCACGCGCCGGCATCACCGTTCCGCCGCAACGCCGCGCCGCGGCGCTCACCGCCTATGCGGACCTGCGCGGCCAGATTGCATTGCTGCACGGCCGATACGGGCCAGAGGCAGAACCGTCAAATGTCTTTCGGCTGGGAGACAGGTAATGGACACGCAGGATCTCTCAATTGCCGAAATGGGCCGCCTGCTGCGCTCTGGCGAGGTCACCGCGGAATCGCTTGCACGCGACGCTCTTTCCCGCGTCGCGGCGCGCGACGTAGCGTTGCATGCCTTCGTGCTGGTGACCGAAGATCGCGCCCTCGAAGATGCGCGCCGCGCCGATGCGGAACTGAAGGCAGGCCGTGATCGCGGCCCGTTCCACGGCATCCCCTACGCGCTGAAGGACATTTACGATACAGCCGGCATCCGCACGACCTGCCATTCGAAGCTGCGTCTGAATGTCGTCCCGAAGGAGGACAGTGTCGCCGCCGCGCGACTGCGCGAAGCCGGCGGCGTATTATTGGGCAAGCTCGCCACGCACGAGTTCGCTATCGGTGGGCCCAGCTTCGACCTCCCATTTCCACCCGCGCGCAATCCGTGGAATTCCGAGCATATCACAGGAGGTTCTTCGTCCGGTTCCGGCACCGCGATCAGCGCGCGCATGGTGCGCATGGCGATGGGCTCCGACACCGGCGGCTCGATCCGTGGACCGGCAGCATGGTGCGGCACGGTCGGCATCAAGCCGACCTACGGCCGCGTCTCGCGCCGTGGTGTGTTTCCGCTGTCCTGGACGCTCGACCACATCGGCCCGCTGGCCCGCAGCGTCGAGGATGCGGCCATCACTCTACAGGCGCTCGCCGGCTACGATCCGAAGGATCCCGCCTGCGCCGATGTTTCAGTTCCCAACTATCGTGCCGATATCGAGAAGGGAGTGACCGGTCTGCGCATCGGCATTCCACGTGCCTTCTTCGCCAACGCCCCGGCGACGACAGCCGAGGTAGTCGCGGGCCTTGACCGCACCGCGGCACAATTGCGCGCGGCGGGCGCCACGGTGGAGGACATCGAGCTGCCCGACTATGAATTGTTCTCGGCTGTCGGACGCGTGATTATGATGGCGGAAGCCTTCGCCATCCATGAGTCCGACATGCAGACCCGGCTGCTGGACTACGGCGAGATCACTGCTGGCCGCTTCATCCTCGGCGCCGCGATCACCGCGGCCGACTTCATCCATGCGCTGCGCGCTCGCCGCGAACTGACCGACACAGTCAACGCCGCACTGACGCGTTATGATGCTTTGCTGACTCTGTCGGCGCTGAACACGGCCCCGCGCTTCGATCAACCGACCGATTCACTGTCGTCGGCGTCGCCAATCCAGACCATCCCGTTCAATGTCACCGGCCATCCAGCCATGAGCGTGCCGACCGGCGTGGGCGCAAACGGGCTGCCTATCGGCGTGCAGGTCGTCGGTCGAGCATTCGATGAACCAATGGTGTTCCGGATCGGCCGCGCCGTGGAGAAACTGTCCGGCTGGGAAAGCGTAAGTCTACCTGGAGGATAGTATCCTTAGGGAGGCTGCATATGGCGCGTGCCGGGACTGTTCGCGTCGGCATCTCAGGCTGGACCTACGCGCCCTGGCGCGGCGTGTTCTATCCGAAGGGCCTGCCGCAGAAGTGCGAGCTGGAATACGCCGCGAGCAAGTTCAACTCGCTGGAGATCAACGGCACGTTCTACGGCATGCAGCGACCCGACGCGTTCGCCGATTGGGCCGATCGGACGCCTGACAGCTTCGTGTTCGCGGTGAAGGCACCGCGCTTCATCACCCACATGCGACGGTTGCGCGATGCTGCGGCCCCTCTGGCGAACTTCATTGCCTCAGGCCTGCTGCGGCTCGGCCCGAAATTGGGGCCGATTCTTTGGCAGTTCCCGCCAAACTTCCGCTTCGACGCGGAGAGGATCGAGGCATTCCTGAAATTGCTGCCGCACGATACCGGCTCGGCGGCAGGGCTCGGACGCAAGCATGATGATCGGCTGAAAGCGCCCGCCTGGCTGAAGGTGGACGCAGAAGGCAAGATGCGGCACGCGTTCGAAATCCGCAATGAGACGTTTCGTACGAACGCCTTCGTCGAGCTGCTGCGCAAGTACGACGTGGCACTAGTGTGCGCCGACACGGTGGAATGGCCGCGGCTGATGGACCTCACGTCGGACTTCGTCTACTGCCGGCTGCACGGTTCAGAAGAGCTGTATGCCAGTGGCTATGACGACAAGGCGCTGGATGGCTGGGCTGCACGGGTCGCGACATGGGCGAACGGAAGCGAGCCGCCAGATGCCGAACGCATCGATGGCCCGGGGCGCACGCGCAGGCGCGACGTGTTCGTATACTTCGACAACGATACCAAAGTGCGCGCCCCGTTCGATGCGAAGGCTCTGGCTGAACGAGTAGATCGGTTGCTCGCGGCTACTCGATCGCGTTCACAGACTTCGCGAGATCGCGCAACACGAACTTCTGGATCTTCCCGGTCGAAGTCTTCGGAAGCTCGCGGAATACAAAGCTCTTCGGCACCTTGAAGCGCGCCATGTGCTCGCGGCAGAAGGCCCGCAGCTCATCCTCGGTAGCGCTGGCGCCCGGCTTCAGCTCGATGAATGCGCACGGCGTCTCGCCCCACTTCTCATCCGGCTGCGCCACCACGGCGGCACCCAGCACCGCAGGGTGGTGGTACAGTGCCTCCTCCACCTCAATCGAGGAAATGTTCTCGCCGCCGGAGATGATGATGTCCTTCGAGCGATCGCGAATTTTCACATAGCCATCCGACTGCATCACGCCGAGGTCACCGGTATGGAACCAGCCGCCGGCGAACGCGGCATCCGTCGCCTTCGGATTCTTCAGGTACCCCTTCATCGTGATGTTGCCGCGGAACATGATCTCGCCCATCGTCTCGCCGTCCCACGGCACCGGCGACATCGTCGTGGGATCGAGCACTGTCATTGCCTCCTGCATCGGCACGCGCACACCTTGGCGTCCGTTGCGTTCGGCACGCTGATCGATCGGCATCGCGCTCCACGCGGCATGCTTGGCACAGACAGAAGCTGGGCCGTACGTCTCGGTCAGGCCATAGACATGGGTCAGCTCGATGCCGATCTCCTCTGCGCCCTCGATGATCACGGCCGGCGGCGCGGCGCCGGCGATCTGCCCGGCCATACGATGATCGATGCCACGCCGCAGTTCCTCGGATGCATTGATCAGCATTGAATAGACGATCGGCGCGCCGCACATATGCGTTACGTGGTGGTCGCGAATCGCATCGAGCGCCGCCTTCGCCTCGACACGGCGCAGACAGACGCTTGTCCCGGCACGCTCGGCGAGCGTCCACGGAAAGCACCAGCCATTGCAATGGAACATCGGCAGCGTCCACAGATACACGGCGTGCGACGGCATGTCCCAGTCCAGCACGTTGCTGATCGCATTCAGATAAGCGCCGCGATGGTGATAGACGACACCCTTCGGATCGCCTGTCGTGCCCGATGTGTAGTTGAGCGAGATCGCATCCCACTCGTCCGCCGGTCCCTGCCATGCATAGTCCGGATCGCCCTCGGCTAGAAACGCCTCATAGCCAATCTCGCCCAGCATGGTGCCCCCAAGATAACTTGGATCATCGATGTCGATCACCAATGGCCGTTCGTCCAGCAGCGCCAGAGCCTGCTCGATCGTCGCGGAAAATTCGCGGTCGGTAATCAACGCACGGGCGCCACCATGACGCAGCATGAAGGCGATCGTCTCGGCATCAAGCCGGGTGTTGAGCGTGTTCAGCACCGCGCCACACATCGGCACGCCGAAATGCGCCTCGTAAATCGCGGGGATGTTCGGTGCCATCACCGCGACCGTGTCATTCTTGCCGATCCCGCGCCGCGCCAGCGCGGATGCCAGACGGCGGCAGCGCGTATAGGTTTCCCGCCAAACGAAGCGTTGCGCGCCATGCACTACCGAAGGATGTTCCGGATGAACGTAGGCCGCGCGCTCCAAAAAGGTCAGCGGCGTGAGCGGAGCATAGTTGGCCTGGTTGCGCTCGAGCCCCGTCAGGTAAGCGCTGTTGCCTGTCATGCGTTTTCTCCCGCGCGCACTGTCAACTCAAGGCAAGCAGATTGCGCACTGCCTGCACCACTGCATCCGGCGTTTCACGCGCCAGGAAATGGCCCGCTACCGGAACCACTCGACGTTCGTAGCGTGCCGTGAAATGCCGCGCGTGCGTTTCCGACTGCTCGGCTGGCCCCACACCATCGCAAGCACCATGCAGCACGATCGTCGGCACAGTGATCGACGGTCGTTCCGCCAGGCGCTGTTCAAATGCATCCAACGTCGGATCACCAGGCGCGTTACCATAGCGGTGGCGATAAGACTGTATCGTCACATCGACGAAGTCTGGGTTGTCAAAGCTTCCCGCCGTTTTCTCGAATGTGGCATCGTCGAACTGCCAGTTCGGTGACCAGAGCCGCCATAATAGCCGGGCAATGTCGCGGCGATTCTTTCGCAGACCGGCGCGACCGCGCTCCGTATGAAAATACCACTGATACCAGTGACGATGTTCCTGCGCCGCTGCCGCCGGTTGACCGGCGGTGGGAATGTTCTGGATAGCGTAGCCATTGATCGACACCAAGCCGCGCACGCGCTCTGGCCACAACGCCGCCGCCACGCATGCACCGCGGCCACCCCAGTCGTAGCCGGCAAGCAGCGCCTGTCTGATGCCCAGCGCATCCATGAAGTCGCGCACATCCATACCGATGGCTGCCTGCTGGCCGGATCGCGGCGTGGCTTGATCGACAAAGCGCGTCGCCCCAAAGCCGCGAAGCCAGGGCACCAAAACCCGGCATCCGTCGGCAGCAAGCGGTTGCACCACGCCGTCCCAGTCATGCGGATCCGAGGGCCAGCCATGCAGCAGGATCACCGGCGCGCCATCCGCCGGACCGCTCTCCTGATAGGCGATCTCCAGTTTCGGCGTACGTCACTGTGTTGACCATCTGCGTCATTCCATTGGTGCGCCGGCGAGCCGCGTGCTCTGATCCGCGATAGCAAATGTCTCGAAATAGCTGACCCGCGGCTCACAATCGTAACGGCGCCTGATGCCTTCGAGCCACGGTCCGTTGTAGAATGCCTTCGCCGACGCAATATCCTTCCAGAGATACGATCCGCCCGCCACGCTGCCGTTCACGTCGTGGATGAACTGCTTCCGGATGAATCCCGGCACGTCGAGAAAGTCCGGTGCAATCTTCAGAAAGTGCTGCCGGCACGCCTCACGGTCGATGTGCGTCGGCAGATCATAGAGGACAATGGCCGTGATCATCGCGCGTCTCCTGTCACGTATTTAGCGCACCATATTGTTGGTCACCGCGCCGCCGGTCGCTGTGCGCCCGCCATCGACCACGTATTGTGCCCCGGTGATATTGCTCGCCAGATCGGAGCAGAGGAACAGCACAAGGTTGGCCACCTCCTCTGCTGTCCCGTAGCGGCCGATGGGAATGTTGGATTGGTAGCGGTCGCCGATGCTGCCAGGATCGGTTGGATTCAACATTGACTCCAGCGAATGAATCATGCGCGTGTCGATCGGTCCGGGGCATACCGCATTGACCCGCACGCCGGACCGCGCCACCTCGCCCGCCGCGGTCTTGGTCAGTCCGATCACCGCGTGCTTCGAAGCGACATAAGCCGGCATCCCCGGTGATGCCACCAGACCGGCAACCGAGGCGGTGTTCACGATCGCGCCGCGCTTCTGCTGCAACATCACGGGCAGCACGTGCCGCATGCCAAGGAAGACCCCCTTCACGTTGACGCTCATCACCGCGTCGAACATGGCCTCGTCGTATTCCGCGGTCGGCGCGACACCGCCTTCAATGCCGGCGTTGTTGTGAAAGTAATCGATCGAACCATAGGCATCGAGCGCCGCCTTTACATAGGCTTGCACATCAGCTGATTTCGTCACATCCGCTGTGACGAACAATGCCTCGCCGCCCTGCTGACGAATGATGCCCACGGTACCTTCGCCGCCGGCCGTATCACGGTCCACCACGACCACCTTGGCACCATCTCGCGCGAAGCCGAGGGCGGTAGCGCGGCCAATCCCATTGGCCGCGCCGGTGATGAGCGCAACCTTACCCTTGAAGTCCATGGCGTCCCTCCGATGCAGCTCTTGGAGTGGAGCCTAGCACGGGGAGCGTCACGCGAGGAACTCACGCTGCGCCTCCTCAAGACACGCCCACACGTAGGGCGCGAACGAACGCGCCACCTCAATCCGGAATATCTCCGCCGCAGTTCGCCAGAGCACGATCTCCGCTTTGCCGAACACGGTTCGCGTGCACATACCAACAGGAAATGCAACCAGATACAGGTCCAGCGCGCAGTATGCATTGATGGCCCACGCGGCGCGCGAACCCGATACGACGATGCCGGTCACCGCATGGGACACATCGACGATGCTCCCTCCCGGATACGCCACTGGCAGCGCGACACTCTCGTCCGCCAGCACCAGCCATTCGTCCGGTCCGAGCCACAGCGCAACGCGATCATTGTATTGGTTACTACGGCCTGGCACCATTGGCAGCTCCACGCCCACCATGTCTCCGAGCGTCCTAACCGAATTATGGTCGGCGCGCACGACTATGCGGGTAAGCGGTGGAACGACCGACAGCGACGCCTCGCTGCACTCTGCAGAATTCGCAGCCATTGCGAGCAAGGGAAGATCACGCTCATACATGCAGTCGTGCGCCTTGCGGATCGTAGAACATGGGCGCGGTTACCCGCACCACGACTGAGCCCGCCGGACGCGCCACGTACAGCATCTGCCTGATCCGCCTCCTGCCCCCGGTCAACAGCGCCAATGCGATTGGACGGTGGAGCGTCTCGCTCCAATAGGCTGAGGTGATATGCCCCAAAGCAAGCATGGGGAGTGGGGTGTTTGCGTCAGCGACGAGCTGTTGTCCTTCCTCGAGCGTCTTGGATGATAGAAGCCCGACGAGTTGCCTGCGATCCTCACGGCGCATATCGGGCCGCGTCAGCGAGCGCTTGCCGACGAAGTCGCGTTTGGCCTTGCCGATCGTCCATTCCAAACCGAGGTCGGCAGGTATCACCGTGCCATCGGTCTCCTGGCCGCCAATGATGTAGCCCTTCTCGGCACGCAGCACGTGCATGGTCTCGGTGCCATAGGCAGTTATGCCGTGATGACTGCCGGCTGCGAAAACCGCCTCCCAGACGGCACGCCCGTAGTCCGCCGGCACATTGATCTCGTAGCCGAGTTCGCCGGTGAAGCTCACGCGGAACAGTCGCGCGGGAAAGCCGCAGACACGACCCTCACGCACGCTCATATGCGGCATCGCCTCCGGCGCAATATCGATGTCCTGGACCAGCGGCGCGATCGTCCGGCGTGCCAAGGGACCCTGTATGGCGATGACTGCCCATTGCTCGGTAACGGACGTGAGCCAAACCCGAAGTTCTGAGAATTCCGTCTGCCGGTAGTCTTCCATATGATGCAGCACGCCGGCGGCACCACCGGTCGTCGTGGTGACGTGGAAGCGATCTGGCGCCAAGCGCGCCACGACACCGTCGTCCATTACGAATCCGGCCTCATTCAGCAGCACGCCATAGCGGCAGCGGCCCGGCGCAAGCCGGGAGAATTCACCGGTGTAGATACGGTCGAGGAATTCAGCCGCGTCCGGTCCCACCACCTCGATCTTGCCCAGCGTTGTGGCGTCAAACATGCCGACCGTATTGCGCACAGTGCGGCATTCCCGCGCGACGGCGCTGCGCATATCCTCGCTGTCGCGCGGGAACCAGTGAGCGCGCTGCCAGGTGCCGACACTCTCGAAAACCGCGCCGTGCATGGCGGCCCAGTCGTGGATTGGCGTCCGGCGTACCGGCTCGAACAGCTCTCCGCGCGCTGCGCCCGCGAAAGCACCGAAGGTCACAGGCGTGTAGGGCGAGCGGAACGTGGTATGGCCCACCTGCGGCAATGCCCGATCAGTAAGACGCGCGACCAGCGCCAGGGCATTCATGTTCGCCGTCTTGCCCTGGTCGGTCGCCATGCCGGTTGTCGTGTAGCGCTTCACATGCTCAATCGAGCGGAACCCCTCCTGCGCAGCGATGGCCAAGTCCTTGGCTGTCACGTCGTTCTGAAAATCGACAAATGCCTTGCCACTGATCGTGGAAGGTTGCGTCACGGCTGGCGATGGCGAGAAAGTACGTGCATCGGCGACAGCGAATTTCCGCTGCAAGTCCCCCGCGGCGTAGCCTTCCTCCAGCGAATCTGCCAGCTCGAATGTTCCGTTGCAGGCGCCCGCCGAGCGAACCTGTGCAGTCCATTCTCCTGGCAGAAACGCCTGCAAACATTCGTCGAAGCGCACTTTTGCACGCGATTGCGAATAGAGATGCACCGATGGAGTCCACCCGCCGCACATCAGCAGCAAATCGCAAGGGATAGTTTCGCCATTGGACAGGATGGTGCGACTAACTCGCTGTCGTCCGTGAGTGGCAATCACTCTCGCACCGATGCGCACTGGCAAACCGGACGCTTGCGCCGCGTCGCTGACGTCGCTGCGCAGATCGACGACGGCACCGATGACAACGCCAGCTTCACGCAGCGCAACACCAGCCGCATAGGCACTGTCGTCGGAGGTGGCGATGATCGCGTGCGTTCCGACCCTCACGCCGTAGCGCTGCAGATAGATCCGTGCGGCATCGGCCAACATAACGCCCGGTCGGTCGTTGCCCGGAAACAGCAGAGGCCGCTCCAGCGCGCCAGCGGCGATCACCGCCCTGCTGGCTCGCACGTGCCACAGCCGCTCGCGCGGCAGCCGCAAGTCGGGTTCGGCCAAATGATCGGTAATGCGCTCCACGAGACCGATGAGATTGTCGGGAAACCAGCCGAATGCTGTGGTGCGCGACAATAGCGTCACATCGGCGCGCCGGCCGAGCGCGTCCAGCGTCTCACGCAGCCAATCCGAGGCGGTCTTGCCATCGATGCGTGCCGCAGGCTCGGCGAGCAATGACCCGCCGAGTTCAGACTGCTCGTCGCACAACATAACCCGCGCGCCGCCGTCCGATGCGGCCAGAGCGGCAGCCAGACCGGTCGGTCCGGCGCCGATAACCAGCACGTCGCAATGCGCATAGTGATGCAGGTAGCGATCGGGGTCGGGCATAGTAGGCGCTCGCCCGAGACCAGCTGCAGCCCGAATCGCCGGCTCGTATACATGTCGCCAAAACGCGTGCGGCCACATGAAGGTCTTGTAATAGAAGCCAGCCGCGAAAATCGGCGCAATTATATTGCTGACCGCAGCAAGATCGAAAGCCAGCGACGGAAAGCGGTTCTGACTGAATGCCCGCATTCCGTCATATAGCTCGAGTTGCGTCGCCCGCAGATTCGGTGTGACACGTCCCTCGCCGCGATCAATCGTCACCAGCGCGTTGGGTTCCTCCGAACCCGCGGACATGATGCCGCGCGGCCGATGATACTTGAACGAACGGCCAACCAAATGAACACCATTGGCAAGCAGCGCAGAGGCAAGCGTGTCGCCAAGACAACCAACATAGCGTTTGCCGTCGAAGCTGAATGATAGCGGCGTCGAACGGTCGATCCGGCCACCATCGGGCGTGCGGAACCCATCAGTCATCGCGCGCAGACTCGCCAGGTTTGTACGTGGCGCGGATGCAGTCGGTCACGGTATCGCGTACGCAGTTGAAGAAGCGGCCGCACCCATGAATGTGACGCCAGCGCTCCGCGTGCTCACCCTTCAAATTGCTACGCATGTAAAGGAAGTCGGCCCATGCCGCATCGTCAACAGAGCCGGGATCACGCGGTCGCACGATGTGTGCCTCGCCGCCATAGCGGAATTCGTTCTCCGGTCGCGTGCCGCACCACGGACAAGCGATCAGCAGCATCAGTGCGCTACCGCCGCGGCAGCAGCCTCGTCGATCAGACGCCCAGTGCGGAACCGATCGAGCGAGAACGGTGCGGCGATCGGATGCGGTTCGTCGCGCGCAATCGTCGCGGCAAAGACGTGACCCGATCCCGGTGTCGCTTTGAATCCGCCAGTGCCCCAACCACAGTTCACATAAAGGCCAGGAACCGGCGTCAGTCCGATGATCGGCGATCGATCCGGCGTGACATCGACGATGCCACCCCAGTTGCGCAGCATGCGCAGGCGCCGGAAGGCCGGGAACAGCTCGCAGATCGCCTCCAGCGTGTGCTCGGCGATATGCAATCCGCCGGCCTGGCTGTACGAGACGTAGGCATCGGTTCCAGCGCCAACCACCAGCTCGCCTTTGTCGGACTGCGAGATGTAAGCGTGGATGCTGTTCGACATGACCACGCAAGGCAGCACCGGTTTCACCGGCTCGGACACCAGCGCCTGCAACGGATAGCTTTCCAGCGGCATGCGTAGGCCGGCCATCGCCATCACCACGCTGGTGTGGCCGGCCGCCACCACGGCGACCTTGCGCGCCGCGATCCGCCCACGCGTCGTCTCGACTGCATTCACGGCGCCCGACGGGCAGCGACTGATCGCAGTCACCTCGCAGTTCTGTATGATGTCGACGCCAACCGCGCTGGCACCGCGCGCATAGCCCCATGCCACCGCATCGTGCCGCGCAACCCCACCACGGCGTTGCAATGCGGCGCCCAGGACCGGATGGCGCAGACCCGACGAAATGTTCAGCGGCGGGCAGAACGCCTTGGCCTGCTCAGGCGTCAGCCATTCGTTGTCGATGCCGCTCAGCCGATTGGCATGCACGTGCCGCTTGAATACCTGCACGTCATGGGCCGAATGCGCCAGCATCATCACGCCCCGCGGTGAATACATGACATTGTAGTTCAGCTCCTGCGCCAGGCCTTCCCACAACTTCAGGGCATGTTCGTAGAGCGCGGCACTCTCCTCCCACAGATAGTTTGAGCGGATGATCGTAGTATTGCGCCCGGTATTGCCTCCGCCAAGCCAGCCGCGTTCCAGCACCGCGACATTGCGGATGCCGTGCTCGCGCGCGAGGTAGTACGCGGTGGCGAGGCCATGCCCGCCGGCGCCAACAATGACCACGTCGTAGCTAGGGCGCGGCTCCGGCGAGCGCCACTGCTCTGGCCAAGTGGCGCCGCCCACGGCGTGGCGCATCAGACTGAAAATGGAAAAGCGCAACGGTCCCTACCCCCGCGCATCCTGTCGCGCGAGTCGTGTTGAGGCAAGCGCCCTCACCCGGTAGCATCCGCGGCGAAGGGGAAAAGACGATGGCGGACTACGACTACATCATCATCGGTGCCGGTTCCGCGGGCTGCGTGCTGGCACATCGGTTGACCGAGAACCCAGGCATCAAAGTGCTGTTGCTGGAAGCCGGACCAAAGGACAATTCCATGTGGATCAGCATCCCGGTCGGCTTTACAAAGCTGCTCAACAGCCCGCGCTACAACTGGAATTTCGCCACCGAGCCGGAGGAGAACGTCAAGGGCCGGTCCATTCCCATCCCGCGCGGCAAGACGCTGGGTGGCTCGAGTTCGATCAACGGCATGCTGTATGTCCGAGGCAACCCGCTCGACTACAATACCTGGGCGCAGTTCGGCAATCGCGGCTGGTCGTACGACGCCGTGCTGCCTTACTTCCGCAAGTCCGAGCATTTCGAGCCGGGTGGCGACGAGACGCGCGGCCGTGGCGGCCCGCTGAACGTCGCCAACATGATCGAGCGCGCCGAATTGCTGGACGCCTTCATCGATGCCGCGGCCGCCGAGGGGTGGCCACGCAATCGCGACTACAACAATGGCCAGCAGGAGGGCTTCGGCTACTATCAGGTTACCCAGAAGAAGGGCCGGCGCTGGTCCACTGCGCGCGCCTTCCTCGATCCCACGCGTGGCCGGCCCCATCTGCGCGTCGAGACCGCTGCCCATACGACTTGCATCCTGCTGGAGGGGAAACGCGCCGTCGGCGTTGAGTATCATCAGCACGGGCAGACGCGTCAGGTGCGCTGCAACGCAGAGGTAATCCTGGCGGCAGGGGCGGTGAAATCGCCGCACGTTCTGGAGCTGTCGGGCATCGGCCAGCCGGCGCTGCTGCAATCGCTCGGCATCGAGGTGAAACACGAGCTGCGCGGTGTTGGCGAGAACTATCGCGACCACTTCGCTCCACGGATGAACTGGCGTGTGAAGCTGCCGGTCACGCTGAACGAGCACACGCGCGGGCTGCACTTCGCGAAGGAGATCATCAAGGACTGATACGCAGCAGCGCGGTGTGCTGACGTTCACCGCTGGCATCGTCTATGGCTTCGTGAAGACGCGGCCGGAGCTGGAAGAGCCCGACGTGCAGTATCATTTCACCCACGCCAGCTACGCAACGGCACAGACGCGTGTCCTCGACCGTCAGCCGGGCATGACCCTCACGGCGTATCAGTGTTCGCCTGAGTTGAAGGGGTCGATCCATGCAAAGTCACCCGATCCGATGGCCGCGCCCGCGATACGGCCGAATTTCCTGGCCGAGGAGCTGGACCGGCGCACCATCGTCGAAGGCATGAAGATCGGCCGGCGAATTATCGACAACCCGGTGCTGGACAAATACCGCGCATTCGAGATGAACCCGGGCGATCAGGTTCAGACCGACGATGAGTGGCTGGATTTCGCTCGGATCAACGGCCAGACAACCTACCACGTCACTGGCACGTGCAAGATGGGTCAAGATCCGATGGCAGTGGTGGACGACGAACTGCGCGTGCACGGGATTGCGGGACTTCGGGTGATCGATGCGTCGATCATGCCAACGCTGGTGTCGGGCAACACCAATGCCGCGGTGATCATGATCGCGGAGAAGGGGGCGGACATGATCAAGGCCGCGCAGCAACCCGTGCGCGCAGCTGCGTAAGCTTAGCCGAACCGCACCAACTTCCCGCTCGGACTGCCCACCACCTCGTCATCGCGCATCACCGTCCGGCCGCGCACGATCACGCCGACCGGCCAGCCGGTGATGTCCATGCCAGCGAACGGCGTCCAGCCGCAGGGCGAGACGATCCACGACTCCTCGATCCGCCGCTCTTCGCTTCATGTCCACCAGGGTGAAGTCCGCGTCGTAGCCTGCCGCCAGCCGCCCTTGCCTACCACGCCATAGACCCGCGCCGGCCCCGCACACATCAGATCGACCATGCGCGTCAGCGGCAGCCGTCCTGCATTCACGTGGTTCAGCATCACCGGCACGATCGTCTGCACGCCGGTCAGGCCGGCCGGGCAGTCCGGCCACGGCAGCAACTTCTTGTCCCGCGAGTGCGGCGCATGGTCCGAGCCGACGGTGTCCACCGTCCCGTCGTTGATCGCCCGCCATGCCGCCTCCAGGTGACGCGGTCCGCGTATCGGCGGGTTCATCACGCCGAAGCCCTTCAGGTTGTCGTAGCAGTCCGGTGCCACCTGCGTCAGGTGGTTCACCAGCACCTCGCAGGTCGCCAGATCGCGGAAGTCCTTCAGATAATCCAGTTCCTCGGCGGTCGACACGTGCAGGATATGCGCGGGCCGACCCGTGGCGCGCGCCAGCGCCATCAGCCGCCGCGTGCCGAGAAACGCAGTCTCCTCGTCGCGCCATTCCATGTGCCGGCGGTACGGCTCGCCCGACTTGAACATAGGCTTGCGCTCCTGAAGCCGGTATTCGTCCTCCGAGTGATACGCGATGCGCCGACGCCCCGACCGCATCACGCGCTCCAGGTGCGCATCGTCCTCCACCAGCAGATCGCCGGTCGAGCTGCCGGCAAAGATCTTGATCCCGCACACACCACGACCAAGCTCCAGCTTCGCGAGCTCCGGGATGTTCTGCTTGGTGCCACCGACATAGAGCCCTATGTCGCACCACGACTTGCGCTCGACGTATTCCTGCTTCCACGCCAGCTTCTCGGCATCCACAATCGACGGGGCAGTGTTCGGCATGTCGAACACTGCAGCCAGCCCGCCCAGTACCGCGGCCCACGTGCCGGTGGGGATCGTCTCGATCGTCTTGTCGCCGGGATCGCGCAAATGCACGTGTGGGTCGATCAGCCCTGGCAGAACGTGCAGGCCTCTGGCGTCGATCGTTTCCTCCGCCGTGGCGGCCCCCGCGACACCGAGCGCGGCAATCCGGCCGTTGCGCACGCCGACATCCGTCGTCTCGGCCCCCCAGGGCAGAATGCATGTGCCATGGCGGATCAACAGATCGAAATGGGCTGACATGGCTCGATTCCCTAAGCTTGCCGCAGCATAGCACGAGAACCAGCTATACAGGAGGCCGAAGCGGGAGAAGCCGATGGCTGCGTCAGTCCCGAGAGTAAGCTCGGTGCTCGAAACGTCGCTCTACGTCGCCGACCTGGATCGCGCGTGCGCCTTCTACCAGCGCATATTCGGCTTCGAGCGCTTCGTGCACGACGGCCGCATGTGCGCTCTCGGCGTGCCGGACAGCCAGGTGCTGCTGCTGTTCCATCAAGGCAGCACCAATGAACCGGCCCCTGTGCCGGGCGGCGTCATCCCGCCCCATCACGGCAGCGGCGAATTGCATCTCTGTTTCGCCATTCCGCTCGGCGAGCTGGCCGCCTGGGAAGAGCATCTGCGCCGCGAGAAGATCCCTGTGGAGAGCCGCATCAATTGGACGCGCGGCGGCACCAGCCTGTATTTCCGCGACCCCGACGGCAATTCGCTGGAGGTCGCGACCCCGGGTCTCTGGCCCAATCACTGAATGACCGCACGGTGGCTGCCGCTGGCAAGCCTGATCGCCGTCGGGCTGCTGTTGGTCCTTGCCGTCGGCACCGCCGCCCTGCCCTGGTTCATGCCGGAGCACGACGCAGCAGCCCATCGCCTCGCCGCGACGGCGATCTTTGCCGCAAGCTATGTCGCCCTGGCTATCGGCAAGGTCCCGGGGCTGTCGATCGACCGCGCTGGGGTAGCACTGGTCGGCGCCTGTCTCATGGTGGCGTCAGGCGTCGTTCCACTGCATGAGGCCTACCAGGCCGTCGATCTGCAGACCATCACACTGCTGCTCGGCATGATGATCGTGGTCGCCAATCTGCGCATCTCCGGCTTCTTTGCATTGGTCAACGCCTGGGTCGCGCGCCGCGTGCATCGACCATTGCTGCTGCTGGCGGCCATCGTCGCAGTCTCCGGCACGTTCTCCGCCTTCCTGGTGAACGACGCGATTTGCCTGGTGATGGCGCCTTTGGTGCTGGAGCTGACGCTCGGCCAGAAGCGCAATCCGGTGCCGTATCTGCTGGCTGTGGCGATGGCATCGAATGTCGGATCGACGGCGACGATAACCGGCAATCCGCAGAACATGATGATCGGCAGCTTTTCACATCTTCCGTATCCGCAGTTCGCCGCCGCCCTGGCGCCAGTGGCGCTCGTCGGACTTCTGCTGACGGTCGTGCTGCTGGCAGTGCTGCACCGCGGCGAACTGCGTCGTGGCGGGCAGGACGCTCGCGCGCCGCGGCTGCGGATCAATCACGTGCTGATGATCCGCGCCTTGACGGCGACCGGGCTGGTTGTCGCGCTCTTCTTTGTCGGACAGCCACCGGCAAAGGCGGCGATTATCGTTGGCGCGCTGCTGCTTCTCACGCGCCGGGTGAAGAGCGCACGGGTCTATGCTGAGATCGACTGGTCGCTGCTGCTGATGTTCGCCGGCCTGTTCATCATCGTTGCCGGCGCCGAACGCGAATTGCTGACACCGCAGGTGGCTGAGGCCGTCGGACAAATGCACCTCGCCAAGATACCCGTGCTCAGCCTGGTGACCGCGATGCTGTCGAACCTGGTAAGCAACGTCCCCGCGGTGCTGCTGCTGAAGCCCTTCGTCGCCGCACTGCCGGACCAGGATCGTGCGTGGCTTGTCATCGCCATGGCATCCACGCTTGCCGGCAACTTCACTGTGCTGGGCTCGATCGCCAACCTGATCGTGGTCGAGAAAGCGGCTCGGCGTGGCGTGGTGATCGGCTTCTGGGACTACTTCCGTGTCGGCGGCCCTCTGACAGTTCTGACCCTGCTGGTGGGAACGTTCTGGCTGATGTGGCGTTGAGTAGTCGATACACACGGAGCGCAGAAATGGATCGAATCCGAGTGCTGGAAGATGCACTATGGCGGGATGTTCCCGCCGACGTGATCGAGGAAGCCAGGCGGGCCGCCAAAACCGAGCCGAGTTGGATCGCAATGCAGGGTAACGGCCACGTCGTGGCGATGGCGCCGCCTGGCAGCCCGGATGCGGCAACAGGCGATGTGATCTACATTGCGGAGGTCAGTCCAGATAACGATCCAGCTTGACTGGCAAACCGAACGAGCAAGCGAGCGTGGTCCCAACCCGCATCTATCTCACTTGCTCAATATCTTGCTGATGGCATCCAGACGAGAGGAGTTCTCCCGATGGATTGCTTCGTTGGAAACTGGGTATGAGGGCGCCATATCCTTCACCGCATTCGTTCCAGGCATAGACCAGGACCGTATTGGCGGGAGTTGCCGATCGATGGCTCCCGGTCCATGCAATGGCGTCCTGCAGGTGTTGGGCAATTTCCGACGGCGTAGCCCGCGCGTAGTACTTGTTGATACCGACCCCTTTGGCCATGAATGAACGATCCCAATCGGGAGGATTCTCGATGAGCGGTCGCTGATCCCAACCGGTCATTACCGTGGGCACCATCGCGACCCCGGCTGTCGCGAGCTGGTCCCAACGAGCTTTCGTATCCTGGGTCAACTTGCCATACGATGACCGGTCCGGATTGCCAACAATTGCGTAATTTCCGATAGCGTCCGCACCGACCGCTGCCATCATGGCGGCGTCCGATCCCAGAAGGACGATATAGGGATTGCCGCGTTTTTGCTCCCGCGCCGAAGCGCGAATGAAAGCAATCAGTTTCGCCACTCCTTGGTAGCCACCCCATTCGGCTTCGATTTGCGCTTTTGAAGCAGATAAAACGTAGTACAGAGGCCGGTCGCCCAGCACGTGGACGTAACCCTGTTCACCCATGGCCGCCACTTCGTGCAAGGTCCTATCCGAGAAATGGTCGACGCTTCCGCCATTTGCGATTGAGCCGATTATACAGAAACCAATCTTGCTGCGGGATGTGCTGGCAAGATACAGCTTCAACGCGTTGCTCATTGGGTCGTTGATCGAGTATCCCACAAATGCCCAATAGTCGAGCCCGGCGCGCGAGGCGAGTGCGATCTCCTGATCCATTATCGGCTGATAGTCACCGTTTATCCTGACCTTGTCGGTCGCTACTTCGCTTCCAAAGAACGGCATGCGATCGTGGTAGCGAGCTTGCCCCAATGCAGTCTCCATTGCTCGCGCCACTGACCCGTCGTTCGGATCGGTACCAGGCGTCCCACCGGATTGCTCCGACACGCGGGCGCTCGGCCGCCGCGCCAACATCTCTGCTTGCGCCTGCACCAAGCAGCAGCCCTGCAGCAGTCTCAAGAAAGCGCCGGCGAGATCTCCAAGCGAGCAGAAGGCTCATATAAGCGTCAGCTTCTTGCCTCGCATTTTGATCAGCTCATCAATCTTGAAATCACCGCGCTTCGCGACGCCCCGTTTGAGCAACACAAGCGCCGGCAATACCTCAATGCGATCAATGAGACCAGGAGTCGATGCATACATCATGAGGAGTTCAAACACGAGATTGGTCAGAGCAGGCTGATCTGTCCACACCTGGGTCTGGAAGGGCTCTCCCCAATGAGCCCACGCCCAATCTTCCAGGCAATAGAACCCACCCGACGCCATGCGCCCAAAAGAAAGCTCGAATGTCACTTTTGAAAAACGGTAATTATGAGACGCATCATCAGAGATAATCCCAATCTCTGCATTTCCGAACTCATCCCTGACCGCTTTATCGATTTGTTCTTTGTCTGCCTGGCTCACGTTATAGTAAATCTTGACCCGGTCCTGCAATCCGAGGTCACGAATGTGACGCAACACATGCTCGCTGGGAGGCCGAATGTCGATTCCGACAAACTTGAACTCGGGATATGCGAGGGCAAAGAGAATGATCGATCCACCTTCAAACACACCAAACTCAAGCATATTCTGCGTAGGGGCCTTCTCAAATATCGGTTCGTAGTGCTTTAGAAAGCCTGGACCCTTAAGTATTATGATCTCGTCTTCGGTGGTCTTATAAGTATTGTATTGGGAATTAATAAAGCGGAACTTTATGCCTGAAACTCGGAACTCGGCCCCGTTTTCATCTTCGATTAGCCGCTCGATGGCACCCATTAGGGCCGCGCTCCTTAAGCCATTATCGACAGCACCGTAACAACTAGCCTGTTATCAGACGCCAGTCGACTGTTTTATGATTCGGTCTACCAACTACCCTGTTCTTTGGGCAGTCTGGAGCTGTGGCTGTTTGGAATGACGCCAGTCTACCTCTAATATCACACCGTGCGGTTTGCATTCGCGGCCGGAGGGGAAGGCTCAAGCCGCAGTAGGCCGCTCGCCGGCGGCAAGTCGCGCATCGATCGTCGCCACGGCCTGCGGCAACTCAGCGATGCTGTCGATCACCATATCCGCATCGCGCAGCTCGGCCGCAGCATGTTCACGCAAGCTGCTACGTTCCGCCTGTGACAGCATCGCCAACTCCTCGGCTGACAGACCAACGGCATTGCCGGTCAGCGCGATGCCGACAGTCCACGTCCCTGCCGCCTTGCCTTCGCCGATGCCAGGGGCGGTGTCATCCACCTTAACAACGCTTGCGGCGGGCCACACGCCGAGCTTCGCCATCGCGTACCACATCATCAGCGGAGTCGGCCGTCCGGCTAGAAGATCGCCCGCGCAGACGGTCAACTCTGGCACGTAGCCCGAGGCAGCCGCGAGTGGCTCCAGCACGTCCATGATCGGCCGCGTGTAGCCGGTGGTGCCCGCAATTCGGATGCCACGCGCGCGCATGGCGTCCATCGCAGCGATCGTGCCCGCGATGATGTCGGCATGCTCGCGAACCGCCGCGATATTCATCGGCTCGAACACCTTGAAGATCGCATCGACATCGCCCTCGGAGAAGTCGCGGCCATGCCGTGCAAGCCATGCCGCGGCGACCGACGGTATCTGACCCACCGCGTGGATGTGATCCCACTTCGCCATGCCCATCGGCCCGCGCGCCTCGGCAATGCTTATCGTCACGCCGAACTGTGCGAAGGCGCGCACGAAGGCACCCATTGGCGCGCGGCTGCCGTGATCCACCACGGTGCCCGCCCAGTCCAGGATAGCGGCCTGTAGTTTCATGCGCGCATCTCAGCACGCTTGCCCATTGGGCGCCATCCGCTCAGCATGGCCGCATGGAGGATCACACCGAAGGCGATATCAATCTCGGCGACGCGCGCACCGCGTGGCAGCGTGGCTACATCGATGCCGAGACGCGGGCGCTGCTCGATGAAGATGCACGGTGGTTTCTGCATCAGGCACTCTCCACGCCATGCCTGAACGTGATTGAGCGAGCCGAAGGAATCTACCTCGTCGATACGGCGGGGCACCGGATCATGGATTTCCATGGCAACACGGTGCATCAGGTCGGCTATGGCCATCCGCGCGTGATCGAGGCGATGACGCGGCAACTGGCAACCCTGCCGTTCTCCCCGCGACGCTACACCAATCGTGCCGCAATCGAGCTAGCCAGACGTCTGGCTGAGTTAGCGCCGGAAGGACTGAACAAGGTGCTGTTCGCGCCGAGCGGCACAGCGGCGATCGGCATGGCACTGAAGCTGGCGCGCCATGCAACGGGGTGTCACAAGACGGTATCGATGTGGGATGCGTTTCATGGCGCTTCGCTCGACGCGATATCGATAGGCGGCGAGGCGATCTTCCGTCGCGATGCCGGCCCCCTGTTGCCAGGCACCGAACACGTGCCTCCGCCATCGTTGGCGCCACGGTTTTTCGGCGACGATGGGCGCGCGCACGAGCGCCTCGCCGACTACATTGAATATGTGCTGGCAGTGCAAGGCGACGTCGGCGCGCTGGTCGCTGAACCGGTGCGATGGACAACTTTGGAGGCGCCACCAGCGGATTTCTGGCCGCGCGTACGGGCAAGCTGTGACCGACACGGCGCGCTGCTGATCTTCGACGAGATACCGAGCTGCCTGGGACGCACCGGCACGATGTTCGCGTGCGAGCAGACGGGCTGCGTGCCTGACATGCTTGTGCTCGGCAAGGGCCTCGGCGGCGGCGTGTTCCCGATGGCGGCGCTGCTCGCGCGCGAGGACCTGGATGTCGCAGGTGATCGGGCATTGGGGCACTACACGCACGAGAAGAGCTCGGTCGGATGCATGGCGGCGCTCGCAACGCTGGACGTGATCAGGGATGAGAAGCTGCTCGAGCACTCGCGCGAGCTGGGGGCACATGGTTTGGAGCGGCTACAGCGCCTGCAGCACGAGCAGATACGTGCAGTGCGAGGGCTTGGTTTGTCGCTTGCCGTGGAAGTTGCCAGTGCCACACTGGCGGAAGCAGCAATGTATCGCTGCCTTACCAAGGGCCTCAGCTTCAAGGTAGGCGGCGGCAACGTCCTCGCGCTGTGCCCGCCTCTGACGATCACGCGCGCCGAACTGGACGCCGCCATCGACATTCTCGACTTGTCATTACGAGGAGCGTAGCGGTCCCGGAGGTGATCCGGGAAGCAATCCCCAGCATCCCCTGAGGACAACTTCGCCGCCCCCTCGCCATGACGCCTACAGCGGCTTCAGCGGCGGCGTCTCTCCGGCGGGCAGTGGTACGCCATCCACATTCAGCACCATCGACACCAGGCTGTAGTAGCCGACCGCGCCGATCAGGTCGATCACACCACGCTCGCCGAACCGGTTCTTGATGCGCCCATAGTTCGCGTCCGACGCATGCCCGCTCGACAGCAGCTCGGTGCAGAAATCGTAGACCTCCGACTCATCATCCTGCATGCCCTGCGGTCGCGTGCCGGCAGCGATCGCATCGCAGATTGCGGTCTTCAGACCCGCCTCGATCGCCAGCCGACGATGCGCGTAGAACTCGGTACTGCGCTGTCCACTTCCGGCCGGCCATCATGATCGCCATCTCGTTCAGTCGCCCCGGAATCGCACTGGAATACCGAACATGGGCGCCAACCCGTTGCACCAGATCGCACAGATCAGGGCTGCGCAGCAGCGCGTTGAATGGACCTCGCAGTCCCGCACCGCGCGGCCCAGACTGGATCGCGTCCGCCACCTTCTTCTGCTCCGGCGTCATGGTCTCCGGCGTCAGTTCCTTAAAACGTCGTTCGCTCATCGCATTCCTCCTCCTGTTGTCACGGCGATGCGAGGATCAGGCCGCCATCGACGATGATCTCCGTTCCCGTAATGTAATTGGCCTCGTCCGAGGCCAGGAAAAGCACAGCATGCGCCACATCCCACGCCGTGCCCATCCGCCCCATCGGCGTACGCGCGTTGCGGCTGGCGATCAGCGCCGCCGCATCGTTGTCGCCGACCGTGCGCGCCAGACGATATTCCACCAGCGGCGTGTGCATCAGACCCGGCACCACGGTGTTGCAGCGGATGCCCTTCTTCGCATACGCCCCGGCAGTCGAGCGGGTGAACTGGATCACCGCCGCCTTGCTGGCGCTGTATCCGACATGCACGCGACCACCATGGCCGTCATTGCGCAGACCGGCGACCGAAGACAGGTTGACGATAGCGCCCTTGCCCTGCGTTTCCATCACCGGAAGAACGTATTTGCAGCCCAAAAAAACGGTCTTCAGGTTCGTGTCGATCTGGCGATCCCAGACCTCCTCGGTCATCGACACCGGATCTCCGGGCGCGGAGCCACCGACATTGTTGACCAGCACATCGATCTTCTTGAAGCGGTTCAGACAAGCCTGAACCATCTCCTGAACTTCGGCAGCGATCAACATGTCGCAGCGATGCACCGCGCAGGTCCCACCCTCGCCTTCGATGATCTCACGCGTTTCGTTGGCGGCGGCTTCGTTGATGTCCACCAGGAACACCGCCGCGCCCTGACGTGCGAGCAACGTCGCGGTCGCCTTGCCATTGCCCCAGCCAGGGCCGATCGACCCGGCGCCAGTGACGATCGCCACCTTGTCTTTCATGCTCAGCATGCTCGTCTCCTTCAGGCCGCAGTAGGCACGGGTGCACGCTGCTTCCGCGTCTTGCGCCATTCCTCGAAGCGCTGCATGACGACGAAGAACGACGGCACGAACAGCACCGCAAGACAAGTGGACGCGATCATGCCGCTAAGCACGGCAAGGCCCAGCGAGACTCGTGCACTCGCTCCTGCACCAGTCGCAGTCACCAGCGGTACGACACCCAGGATGAAGGCAAACGATGTCATAAGGATCGGTCGGAAGCGAACACGTGCCGCATCGACGGCCGCCTGGACAATGGGCTCGTTCTGTAGCATGCGCCGCTCGCGCGCGACCTCCACGATCAGGATCGCATTCTTCGCCGATAGCGCGATCAGCAGGACAAGTCCGATCTGGGTGTAAAGATTGTTGGACAAGCCGAGGCTGGTCAGCGCTATCACCGGACCAAGCAGGGATAACGGGACCGCGAGAATGACCGATATCGGTGCAATCCAGCTCTCGTACTGGCCGGCCAAGCATAGATACACCAACAGCATGCCCAGGCCGAAAACATAGATGATCTGGTTGCCGACGATCTTCTCCTGATAAGACATCGCAGTCCACTCAAATCCTGCGCCGCGCGGCAAGGATTTGTCCGCAATCTCCTCCATCAGGTTCATTGCCTCCCCGGAGCTGAAGCCCGCCGCTGGTCCACCCACGATGCTCGCCGTCGGATACAGATTATAGAGGCCGACGAGTGAAGGCCCGACCATCGGACTTATCTGGACCAGGGTTCCCAGCGGCACCATCTTGTTGTCCTGGCTCCGCACATAGAGATTCTCGATGTCGCGCGGCAACAGCCGGAACTTTGAGTCAGCCTGTACATACACCTGGAACGTACGCCCGAACTTGTTGAACTGATTGACGTAGCTTGCCCCGACGTAACCCGCGAGCACGTTGAACACATCTCCGACCGCAACATGCAGGGTTTCCGCCTTCACCCGGTCCACCGTCACGCGAATCTGAGGAACCCCAGCACGAAACGATGAATTCAGCCGTTGCAGTTCAGTTTGGGTGTTCCCGTCATGCACCATAGTCTGGACGACGGTTTGCAGCTTGGCATAGTCGAAACTTCCGTCGCGCAGTTCGACCTGCATGGTGAAGCCGCTGGCGTTACCAATGCCCTGAATTGGCGGCGGTATCAGTACAAGCGCCACCGCATCCTGTACCTTGTCGAGCGCTCCCTGAAGATTGGCATAAACCGAACGCAGATCCGCACCGCTGCCTGGCTTGCGCAGACTCCAATCCTTCAGGATCACATAGGCAACGCCGGCATTTGCCAAAGTTGCGCTGTTGTCCAGCACCGAGATACCGCTGATCGAGATCACCTGATCCACGCCAGGGACACCCAGCGCGATCTTTGTCACCTGATCCATCACCTGCTGCGTGCGACCCGCGGCCGCACCATCCGGAAGCTGCGTCGCCACCAGCACGTAACCCTGATCCTCCACAGGAATGAACGACGTCGGCAATCGAGTGATACCCCAAACGCCGACCCCCGCGACGACAAGCGCGACGATCACCATCAGGCCGCTGTGGCGCGCCATGGCACCGATCAGCCACGCATACCCATTCTCGATCGGTCGATAGACCCGGTTGAACCCACGAAAGAAGAAGTTGCGCTTCTCCGGCGGCACCGGCATGCGCAGCCACAGCGCGCATTGCGTCGGCTTCAGCGTTGCGGCGTTGATCGCGCTGATCAACGCGGTCGCCGCAATCACCAGTGCGAACTGGGCGTACATCTGCCCGGTCAGTCCTGGCAGGAATGCGGCTGGGATGAACACCGACATCAGCACGAGCGTGATGCCGATGATCGGCCCGAACAGCTCCTCCATTGCCTTGATGGCAGCATCGTGCGGTGTCAGGCCGCGCTCGATTTGGTGTGCCGCACCTTCCACCACGACGATCGCGTCATCGACCACGATGCCGATGGCCAGGATGATCGCGAACAGTGTGGAAAGATTGACCGTAAATCCGAGCGCTGCCATCGCAGCAAATGCACCGATGATCGTTACCGGGACCGTCGTTGCCGGTACCAAGGTGGCGCGCCAATCCTGCAGGAATACCAGGATTACGATCAGCACGAGCACCGCAGCCTCGATCAGCGTCTTGTAAACCTCGTGAATAGAGGCATTCACGAAGCGCGTCGTGTCGAACGGCACGTTGTACGCAAGGCCCTGCGGGAACGACTTGGCCAGCTCCGCCATCTTGGCGTTGACCAGCGACGCAACGTTCAATGCGTTGGCCGTCGGCAGCTGATAGATCCCAATGCCTGCCGCCGGTTTGCCGTTCAGCCTGAACGATTGGGAATAGGTCTGCGCGCCCAGTTCGACGCGTCCCACGTCCTTCACGCGGGTGATTTGGCCACCGTTGGCGCTGTCCACCTTGACAATGATGTTGCCGAATTCCGCCGGATCGGCGAGTCGACCCTCGATGTTGACGGTGTACTGAAAGGCCTGACCGGATGGCGCCGGCGGTGCACCGACCTGGCCAGCCGTGACCTGCTGGCTCTGCTGCTGGATTGCCTTGATCACGTCCTCGGGTGCCAGACCACGCGCCTGCAGCGTCTGCGGATCAAGCCAGATGCGCATGGAATATTGCCCGACACCGAACACGCTGACATTGCCGACGCCAGGGATGCGAGAAAGTTCAGGGACCAGACTGATGGTCGCGTAGTTGCTCAGGAACAGGCTGTCGTAGCGGCCATCCGGCGAGGTCAACGTCACGATCTGCAGGATCGACGTGGACTTTTGCTGCACGGTGACGCCCTGCACCTGCACCGCCTGCGGCAGCGACGCCATCGCCGCAGAGACGCGATTCTGCACAAGGACCTGTGCGAAGTTGAGGTCGGTGCCAATTTCGAAGGTCACAATGAGCGAGTACGTGCCATCGGACGCGCTGGTCGACTGCATGTAGAGCATGCCCTGCACGCCGTTGACCTGCTGCTCGATCGGGAGCGCCACCGTGTTCATCACAGTGTCCGCGCTCGCCCCCGGATAGCTGGTCGTGACGGATACGGTCGGCGGCACGACGTTCGGGTATTGCGCCACCGGCAGCGTGAACAGCGCAACCCCGCCGATCAGCACCATAACGATTGCCAGCACGTTGGCCAGCACCGGCCGATTGATGAAGAATTTTGAGATCATCGGCTTCGGCCGCTCGCCGTCACGACTTGCCTGGCGGCGATGCCGCCTCGGCCGTGATCGTCGTCACCTGCGGCGCAACCTTCTGCCCCGGCACCGCCCTCTGGTTGCCGCTGATCACGACCAGATCGTCCCCGGTGATGCCGGAGGAGATCACCCGGAGCCTGCCCTCCAACTGGCCGGTCTGCACTGTCCGCTGCTGCACGACATTGTCCTTGTTGACGACGAGCAGATAGCTGCCGCTCTGGTCGGCACCCAGCGCTTCGTCGGGTACCAGCAGCGCGCTCTGCTTCTCCAATGCAAGCGGCATGCGGATTCGCAGGAACATGCCGGGCAGAATGGCGCGATTTGCATTGTCTAGCACGCCGCGTGCGGTCAGTGTTCCGGTTGAAGGATCGAGCATTGGGGCGACGTAATCCAGCGTGCCAGCATGCGGGTACCCCTCTTCGGTCATCAGCCCGACCTCGACCGGCACATTCTTGATATCTGTGGGCTTGAGGCCGCGCGCTGTCATGGCCGCCTTGACCCGCAGTACCTGCTGCTCGCTGACCGTGAACGTGGCGTAAATCGGATCGAGCTGCACGATGGTGGCGAGCTTGGTAGGACCGGTGACGCCGACCAGACCGCCCTGCGATATCAGATGTGCGCTGACCACGCCGTCGAACGGCGCGGTGACCCTCGTGTAACCAAGGTTGATCGCTGCTATGGTCACGCCTGCCTGGTCGTTCTGTATTTTGGCCTGATCGCTGTCGAGCTTGGCGCGAGCTTGATCGACCACCGACTGCGAGGCGAAGTCGCTCTTGCCAAGCGTGGACTGCCGGTAAAACTCGGCCTTGGCCTGCACAAGGTCGGCCTGCGTCGCCGCAAGCGAGGCCTGCGCCTGCTGCAACTGCGCCTGATAAGGCGCCGGTTCGATTACGAACAGCGTGTCGGCTTGCTTGACCGGGGAGCCATCCTGGTAGTCGATCTGCTGCAGATAGCCCTGTACTCGGGCCTCGAGATCAACCTGATTGTACGCGACCGCGTTGCCGGTGACTACCAGGTAAGGCGTTACTTCCTGCTGGACGGGCTTCGCAACGTTGACCGGCGAAGGCGGGGGCGGGACGTAGGCGTTCTCCTTCTTACACGCCGCGGTTCCCGCCAGCGTCAGGCTCAGCACCGCGAGGCACGCCAGTCGTGGCGGCCGAAACATTGTCAGCACCCGAACCCCCAAGCTTGGTTGGGAGCAGTTCACCCGATTTCGCGCCCCGGCGGAAGCGGGCAAATAACGAGCCAATGAAGCTCGCGGCGCCGCCCGGCATTAAGAACATCACGGCAATCAGGATCACGCCATAGACCGCGCCGGGTGCGGCCTTCGACACCTGCTCGGCGAGGTTCGGGACGAACTCGATAAATAGGCCGCCGAGGATCGCACCACCGATCGAGGAGACGCCGCCCACCACCAGGCCAACAAAGAAGTATATCGAGACGAAGATGCCGAAGCTGTCGGGGGCGACGAACTGGATCACGATGGCGCCGAGTGAGCCAGCCACGCCGGTGAACATCGCACTCAGCGCGAAGGTGCGCGTCTTCAGCAGCGAGATGTCGATGCCCATCGCCTCGGCTGCCAGCGCGTGGTCGCGAATCGCCATCATCGCGCGGCCGATGCGTCCGCGCACGATGTTCCAGGCCAGCAGAAAGAGCAGGCCGCCCACGAATAGGGTGAACAGATACAGCCACTGGTCCGGCGACATGTCGATACCGAATGGCGGATCAGGCTTGTCGATGACAAGTCCCTGCACGCCACCGGTCCACGGCGAGAGCGCGTCGTGCTTCAGAAGCTGTGGAACTGCGACGGCAAGCGCGAACGTGGTCAACGCGAGGTACAGGCCGGCAAGCCGAAGTGCGGGAAATCCGATGAGGAAACCGATCACCGCACAGACAACTGCCGAGACCGGCAACGTCGCCCAGTACGGCACGTTGTACTGATACATCAGGACAGCGGTGACGTAGGCGCCAATGGCATAGAACGCGCCGTGGCCCAACGAGATCTGGCCATTGAAGCCGGTCAAAATGGCGAGGCCTAGGATCGCGATGGCGTAGACCACCACCATGGTGAGCTGGAACAGGTGGTAGTCGCTGAACAAAAGGGTCGGCAGCAGTGCGACGGCCAACCACACCAGTACCGCCAAGACGGCGTTGCGCGCCATCGCTTACACCCTGCTCAACACTGTCCGGCCCAGCAGACCGGACGGTTTAATCACCAGCACCGCGACGATGATGATCAGCGCGACCGTCAGCTTCAACTCGGTCCCGACCAGATAGGCGCCGGCAAGATTCTCGATGATCCCGACGGCGAAGCCGCCAAGCACCGCCCCAAGCGGATTGTCGATGCCCCCAAGCAGCGCGCCGGCGAATGCGTAAAGCAGGATACCCGCCATCATGTTCGGATCGAGATAGACGATCGGCGCCACCATCATGCCGGCGACCGCACCGATCGCCGCGGCGAGGCCCCAGCCCAACGCCAGCATCCAGCCCACACGGATACCGACCAGACGCGAGGAAACCGGATTGAACGCGGCGGCGCGCATCGCCAGACCGAGCTTGGTGTGGCGGAAAAACAGGTAGACGGCGGTCAGCACAATCAGCGTTACGCTGGTGGCGCCGAGTTCATGGCCGGAGACATAGCCACTGAACAATATCGGCCCGCCGGGGAATGGCGTCGGGAAGGTCTTGATCATGTAGTCAAACATCCAGCCGGTACTGCTGTTGATGATCAGCAACAGCCCGATGAACACGCCTACCGAGGCGAGAACGGGCGCATCCGTCATCGGCCGCATCAGGATGCGCTCGATAAGCAGGCCGATGACAAATGAGACGACAATGGTTATCGCGAAGGCGATCCAGTAGGGCAGACCGGCGTTGATCAGGGTGAGCGCGATGTAGGTGGACAGCGTCGCCATCTCGCCCTGCGCGAAATTCACGTGATGTGTCGCCTGGTAGATCATCACCAAAGCAAGTGCCACCGAGGCATAGATGCCCCCACTCGCGATGCCCGACAGGACCTGGTGCAGCACGCCTTCCATTCACCCCCCTCCCTAACCAAAGTCCCCTCTCCCGCGAAGCGGGGGAGGGTCAGGGCGGGGGCGTCTGTTGATCATCTCAATACCCCAGATAAGAACGCCTGACAGACTCGTCGCGCCTGATCTCCGCGGCCGGCCCGGAGATCACGATGCGTCCGGTCTCCAGCAGATACGCCTGCTCCGCGATCTCCAGCGCCAGACGGGCGTTCTGCTCAACCAATAGGATCGACACGCCTTCATCCGCGCGGATGCGATGCATGATCGCGAAGATCTCCTGCACGATCAGCGGCGCCAGGCCGAATGACGGCTCGTCCAGCAACAGCAGCTTCGGCCGTAGCAGCAGCGCCCGCGCGATCGCCAGCATCTGCTGTTCACCGCCCGAGAGCGTGCCGGCCTGCTGGCGAAACCGCTCGCGCAGTCGCGGAAAGTAGCCAAATACCCGTTCGAAATCCTGCGCGACGCCATGCCGGTCGCGGCGAATGTAGGCACCCAGCCGCAGGTTCTCTTCGACCGTCAGCTCAAAGAAGGTGCCGCGACCATCCGGCACGTGCGCAACACCGCGCTGCACGATGTCCTCTGTCGCCTTGCCGTCGATGCGCTCGTCGCCAAAGCGGATTTCGCCACTCGTGCGGACCATGCCGCAGATCGCCCGCAGCGTGGTGGTCTTGCCGGCGCCGTTCGCACCGAGCAGCGCAGTGACACCGCCCTGTTCCAACGCGAAGTCGATGCCATGCAGCACACGCGTCTCGCCATAGCCCGCATGGAGGGAACGGGCCTCAAGCAACGCCGGCATGCTGCTCTTCCCGCGTCTCGCCGAGATAGGCTCGGATCACCTCGGGCTCGCTGCGCACCTCGTCCGGCGTGCCGTCGGCGATCTTGAGGCCGAATTCCAGCGCCACCACCTTATGCGATACGCGCATCACCAGGTTCATATGATGCTCGACCAGCAGGATACTGAGTTCGAAATGCGCGCGGATGCGCTGCAGCAACTGCGCCAGCTCATCCACCTCGCTGTGGTTGAGGCCGCCCGCCGGTTCGTCGAGCATCAGCAGCTTCGGCCCGCCGATCAGGGCGCGCGCCAGCTCCACTCGTTTCTGCGTGCCGAATGGCAGGCTGCCCGCTTGCGTCGCGGCGACATCGTTCAGATCGAGCAGATCGAGCAGATCATGCAGCCGCGCGACAGAGACGGCGTCCTCATGCCGCACCACCGGCAGCCGAAGCGCATTGGCGATGAAACCCGAGCGCCCGAGATGGTGCGCACCGACCAGAATGTTGTCCCGCACGCTCATCCGACGGAACAGTGCGACATTCTGGAAAGTGCGCCCAAGACCCAGGCCGGCCATACGGTAGCGGCTGAGGTTTTTGAGCGAGCGGCCCTCGAAAAGGATGTCGCCGTCGGCGTAGCGGTAAAAACCGCTGATGCAATTGAACAGCGTGGTCTTGCCGGAGCCGTTCGGTCCGATCAGGCCGCATATCTCGCCGTAGCCGACATCGAACGACACGCCGCCAAGGGCGATCACGCCGCCGAAACGCATGGCAACATCAGCAACCCGAAGCAAGGCAGTATCGACTGTCCCCGGCGGCATCAGGTCGCGCGCATGGCCTGTCGGCCAATCCAATCGGCGCCGCGACGGCTTCCCATGCATAACTCCCTGATAGCTGGCCCGCGCTGCCGGGGGCTTCGCCGCGAACTAGACGCAGGCGCACGGACAAGTCAACCGCGACCGGACTTGCGTCCGCCCGACAGTTTGGTCTAGTCCTGGTATACAAAGAATGCGCTCGGGTTGGTGTGCCAAGCCAGGGAGTGACGTTTGCAGGAAACCGCCGCCGAACCGATCGCGCTAAGCATCGGGCTGCGCAAGCAGGCCTGCGAGGCGATCAAGCGGGCAATCACCGAGATGAACATCTACGGCCATCCGCTCGAGATCCGGCTGGACGAGCGCCAACTGTCGCAGGACCTCGGGATGAGCCGAACGCCGGTGCGCGAGGCGCTGTCGGTGCTGGAGCAGGAAGGCTTTGTGCGCTCGGTGCCGCGGCGTGGCCTGATCGTGGTGCGCAAGTCGAAGCGCGAAGTGGTCGAGATGATCACCGTCTGGGCGGCGATCGAAAGCATGGCCGCGCGCCACGCCGCGCCACGGATCACCAAGGCCGAGTTTTCCGAATTGCACGCGCTGGTCGACGTGTTCCAGGAGGACCCTTCGGAGCAGATCAGTGAATATTCGAATGCGAACATGCGGTTCCATCAGGCGATTATCCGCATGGGTGGCGTCGACCTGATGACCAGCCTGACCGACAACCTGTTCATCCACATGCGCGCCGTGCGCGCCGTAACAATGACGCAGGACAACCGGGCACAGCGCTCGATCGTCGACCATCGCAACATCATCGCAGCACTTGAGCAGCGCGACGCGGATCTGGCCGAGCGGCTGGTGCGGGAGCACACCATGGGGCTGGCAGCGCATGTCGAGCAGCACGGCGATTTTCTTGACCGAATAGCCGGGTCGGACGACGAACGGCGCCGGCAATACGCATAGGGAGAAGTCAAATGTCCGCAGCACTTGAGCAAAGTGTCGGCGAAACCGAAGCCGAACTGACGGACGGGTTCCACCTGGTCATCGACGCGCTGAAGCTGAACGGCATCAAGACGATCTATAACGTCCCAGGCATACCGATCACCGATCTGGGTCGTTTGGCGCAAGCCGAGGGGATGCGGGTGATCTCGTTCCGGCACGAGCAGAACGCCGGCAATGCGGCAGCGATCGCGGGCTTCCTGACAAAGTCGCCGGGCGTGTGCCTCACTGTCTCAGCGCCGGGCTTCTTGAACGGCCTGGTCGCGCTGGCCAATGCAACGACGAACTGCTTTCCGATGATCCTGATCAGCGGCTCGTCCGAACGCGAGATCGTCGACCTCCAGCAGGGCGACTACGAGGAGATGGACCAGCTAGCCATCGCCAAGCCGCTGTGCAAGGCGGCGTTCCGCGTGCTGCACGCGGCGGATATCGGTATCGGCGTCGCCCGTGCTATCCGCGCCGCGGTTTCGGGCCGGCCAGGCGGCGTATATCTCGACTTGCCGGGCAAGCTGTTCAGCCAGGTGATGGAGGTTGAGGCCGCCCGCCGCTCACTCGTCAAGGTGATCGACCCGGCACCGGCGCAGATTCCGTCATCCAACGCTGTCGAGCGCGCGCTCGACGTGCTGCGCGGCGCCAAACGTCCGCTGATCATCCTCGGCAAGGGCGCCGCCTATGCGCAGGCTGACAGCGACATACGTGCATTGGTCGAGAAGAGCGGCATTCCGTACATCCCGATGAGCATGGCCAAGGGCCTGCTTCCTGATCTGCATCCGCAATGCGCCGCCGCTGCGCGTTCGACCGTGTTGGCCGACAGCGATGTCGTGCTGATGATCGGCGCACGGCTCAACTGGCTGCTCAGTCATGGCAAGGGCAGGCAATGGGGGAAGCCGGGCTCGAAGAAATTCATCCAGATCGACATCGAGCCGCGCGAGATGGATAGCAACGTCGAGATCGTCGCCCCGTTGGTGGGCGATATCGGCTCCTGCGTGGCGGCACTGCTGCACGGCATGGGCGGCGACTGGAAGCAGCCGCCGGCGGAGTGGACGCAGGCGATCACGGAGAAAAAGGAATCCAACATCGCCCGGATGGCGACCAGGCTTGGGAAAAACTCGATCCCGATGGACTATCACTCCGCGTTGCGCGTGCTGCGCGACGTGATCAAGGAGCGGCCGGACGCGATCCTGGTGAACGAGGGCGCCAACACGCTCGACCAGGCGCGCGGCGTGATCGACATGTATCAGCCGCGCAAGCGCCTCGATGTCGGCACCTGGGGCGTCATGGGCATCGGCATGGGCTTTGCCATCGCCGCGGCGATCGAGACCGGAAAGCCGGTACTCGCCATCGAGGGCGACAGCGCGTTTGGCTTTTCCGGCATGGAGGTGGAGACGATCTGCCGCTACAACTTGCCGGTCTGCATCGTCGTTTTCAACAACGACGGCATCTATCGCGGCGATGGTGTCAATCTGAGTGGCGGCGCCGATGCGGCCACTACCGCGTTCGTCAAGGGCGCCCGCTACGACAGGATGATCGAGGGCTTCGGCGGCGTTGGAGTCAATGCGACCACGCCGGATGAGCTGAGGCGCGCCGTTGACGCGGCCATGGAATCCGGCAAGCCCACACTCATCAACGCGGTGATCGACCCGGCGGCCGGCAGCGAGAGTGGCAACATCGGCAATCTCAACCCTCGCAGCGCTCTGACGAAGAAGGCGGAAGCATAAGATGTCCAAGGCACTCGACGGCGTTAAGATCCTCGACTTCACCCATGTGCAGTCGGGGCCGACCTGCACGCAACTTCTCGCCTGGCTCGGCGCCGACGTGATCAAGGTGGAGCGGCCTGGTGTCGGCGATATCACGCGCGGGCAACTTCAGGACATTCCTAAGGTGGACAGCCTCTATTTCACGATGCTGAACCACAACAAGCGCTCGATCACTATCGATGGCCGCAACCAGCAAGGCAAGGCGGTGCTCGAGGCGCTCGTGAAGACCTGCGACGTGATGGTAGAGAATTTTGCGCCGGGCGCGCTTGACCGCATGGGCTTCACCTGGGAGCACATCCAATCGCTGAACCCACGAATGATTCTCGCCTCGGTGAAGGGCTTCGGACCCGGCCCGTACGAGGATTGCAAGGTCTACGAGAACGTCGCGCAATGCGCCGGCGGTTCCGCTTCAACCACCGGCTTCGATGACGGCCCGCCGATGGTCACCGGCGCGCAGATTGGCGACTCCGGCACCGGACTGCATCTCGCCCTTGGCATCGTCTCGGCGCTGTTCCAGCGCGTCACGACAGGACGAGGCCAAAAGGTGCTGTGCGCGATGCAGGACGGCGTGCTGAACCTGTGCCGCGTCAAGCTGCGCGACCAGCAGCGGCTGGCACATGGGCCGCTCAGCGAATATCCGCAGTATCCCGATGGCGAATTCGGCGAGGCGGTGCCGCGCGCCGGCAATGCATCAGGCGGCGGCCAGCCCGGCTGGATTTTGAAATGCAAAGGCTGGGAGACCGATCCCAACGCCTACATCTACTTCATCGTGCAGGCGCCAGTGTGGGAACCGATCTGCGACGTGATCGGCAAGCCGGAATGGAAGACTGATCCCGAATACGCCAAGCCGCCCGCACGCCTGCCCAAACTCAAGCAGATCTTCGACACGATCGAGCAGTGGACCATGACCAAGACCAAGTTCGAGGCCATGGACATCCTGAACGAGTTCGACATTCCCTGCGGCCCAATCCTGTCGATGAAGGAGATCGCCGAGGAACAGTCGCTGCGTGATACGGGCACCGTCGTCGAGGTCGATCATCCGACGCGTGGCAAGTACCTGACGGTCGGCAATCCAATCAAGCTGTCAGACAGCATCTCAGACGTGAAGCGCTCGCCGCTGCTTGGCGAGCACACAGACGAGATCCTCCGCGACGTGCTGCGTCTCGATGACGGGCGTATCGCCGAGATCAAGGCGTCCGGCGCGCTGGGCGGCGCACCAACACGCGCCGCCGCCGCAGAGTAGCAGCAGTCATCCCGCGAAGGCGGGGACCCAAGCGGCAACAGCGCAACACTCGGCCTGGGTCCCCGCTTTTCGCGGGGACGACCAGCTTCGCCGTTACGCCACCGGCGCGGTGTATCCGTGTCGGACACGTGCTCCCCCCACGATGTGCCAGCGCCGGTATCGCTGTTCTCCGACATCGCGAGATGCGCGAACAACCGATCCGGCGCGGCACCGTGCCAGTGCTGCACGTTTGGCGGGATCATCACCGTATTGCCGGGATTTAGCGCCTGCGGCTTCTCGCCCTTGAAGCAGATGCGACCCACACTCGACAGGCAATACAGCGTCTGCCCGACCGGATGCGCGTGCCACGCAGTGCGTGCGCCCGGCGTGAACGACACGACCGACGCGCGCATGCGCGACGGTGCGGCGCCGACGACCACCTCGTCCTGAAACACGGTGCCGCTGAAAGTGCTTGCCGCGCCCTGCTTGGTTTGGCGCTCTGACGCTCGAACAACTGGCATCTTCGATCTCCTTTCCTAAACCGTCCGCACCTTTGCGGTCTCCGGCTGCAGCAGAGCGCTCGAAACCAAGAAACAGGGACACCAGCCCGGCCATGACGCTCCGCGCAGCAAGATAATTCATCGCAGGCCCAAGCGCCGCACGGTCGGCCTTCGAATTGACATAGTTGGATGGTTCCGCGAACGGCGCCAGCCCGAGCCGCCCTGGCTACTTCTGATTGTCATTGCTATGAGGCACAGGCGACGAAGCAATCTCGGTAGAACCTTGCCCGCCGCGCTTCTCGCACGAACAGGGCAAACTTGACCCACAAA
>CAWCXI010000038.1:0-21687 GCA_963799415.1 uncultured Alphaproteobacteria bacterium
GGTGATCCCGGAGTTCCTGACCGAAGCGACCCATCTTCGGGACCAACTGCAACAGCGCCTGCAATGACCGCAGGACTGGATCTCCGCGAGGATCATGCCGCCATCGTTCGCGCCGTGCTCCGCGCGCACCTGCCGCAAGGCGCGACGGCCTATGTCTTCGGATCGCGCGCTCATGGCGGGGCTCGACAGTATTCCGACCTCGATCTCGCGCTCGAATGGGACCGTCCGCTGGGATTGGACACAATCGGTCAGATCGCCGAGGCGCTGTCCGAATCCGATCTGCCGTTCAAGGTCGATATCGTCGATCTGTCGCTGGTCGATCCGGCGTTCCGGGCACGGATCGCGGCGGACTGCATCGCGCTATCGACTGAGGACGCGCGGTGATCCATTGCTTGTGTGCCGGACGAAGTGACGCCCACTATCGGCCGTCCGCAATATCCGTCTTGTCGAAGTCGTAGCCCTTGAACAGCAGGGACACGCGCCGGTTCTTCGCCATCGCGTAGGCGGAGCAGTCCGCCAGGTTGAGCTGCGCAGGGTGATTCCGCCCCTTGCCATAACGGTCAAATGCCTCCAGCGCAGCATCGCCGTCCGCTGGCGCAATCGCGACCACGCTGATCCGGGCGATGTCGAGGAACTCCCCGACATCAACTCGCGCCTCTGTCACGCTGGCCTGGCGCTTGCGACAGATCGCAAGTGCCGCCTCGGACATGGCGATCGGAGAGGTGATGCATCCTGTGGCGCCATCCAGCCGATCCGCCAGGGCGTCTGCTTCCGTCTCACGGGTCAGGATGGCGACAATGGCGGAAGCATCTATGAACATCAGCTGTGGCCGCTGAGCGCGTCGTAGAACGCCTTGTCCGCCTCCAACCCGGTGGATGCCCGCGACATCTCGCGATCCTGCAAGGGGCGCAGGCGCTGGCGCAGTGGCACTCTCTGTTCGACGCGGTCGAGTTCGTTGCGCAGCGCGTGCTTCACCGCCGCCGCCTTCGTCGAGCGCATCGGGTTGGCAAGCTTTTCCGCCAGACGATTGGTGTCCTCGTCCCTGATACTGAGCGGCATGACGCGGTCCCGTGTAGACATCGACAAGGTAGTGTCTTTACACACCAATCTCAACGCCGTGCTTGCGTTCAGACGGCTTCCGGCTAGCTTGCCGCACCCACCACAGGCGACCACATCAGCCGGACGCACATGGCCACCGAACTCCAACCCGCCCGCGGCACCCACGACCTGATCGGCGAGGACCAGCGCCGCCATCAGCACGTGATCGACACCGCCCGCCGCGTCGCCGCCAGCTACGGCTTCGACGAATGGACCACGCCGATCTTCGAGGACACCCGCGTGTTCTCCCGCACCCTCGGCGAAACCTCCGACGTGGTGATGAAGGAGATGTATTCGCTTCGACGGACCGCGGCGGCGAGCCAGGTCACGCTCCGCCCGGAGGCCACCGCCGGCATCTGCCGCGCGCTGGTGACCAACGGCCTGACCCAGTCGCTGCCGCAGAAGGTCTTCTGCGCCGGCCCGATGTTCCGCTACGAGCGCCCCCAGAAGGGCCGCTACCGCCAGTTCCACCAGATCGACATCGAGCTGATCGGCTCGGCCGAACCGCTCGCCGACGCCGAGGTGATCGCCTGCGGCTGGGACATCCTGAAGGCACTCGGCGTCGCCGGCGAGACGGTGCTGGAGATCAACACGCTCGGCGACAAGGAAAGCCGCCAGGCCTACCGCGACGCACTGGTCGCGTACTTCACCGAACACCAGGCCGCGCTCTCGGCCGACAGCCTGGCGCGGCTCGACCGCAACCCGCTGCGCATCCTCGACTCCAAGGACGAAGCCGACCGCCGGATCGTGGCCAACGCGCCGACCATCGCCGCCTATCTGACCGAGGCCGCCGCGACGTTCTACGCCCGGCTCCAGACGCTATCTCGACCGCTTCGGCGTGCCGTTCCGCGAGAACCCACGGATCGTGCGCGGCCTCGACTACTACGGCCACACCGCGTTCGAATTCGTCACCAACAAGCTGGGCGCGCAGGGCACGGTGATGGGCGGCGGCCGCTACGACGGCCTGGTGGAGGAAATGGGCGGCCCGCCCACGCCCGCCGTCGGCTGGGCCGCCGGTATCGAGCGCCTCGCCATGCTGCTGGAGGACCCGCCGCCCGCGCCCGCGCCGATCGCGGTGGTACCGGTCGGCGACAGCGCGGAAGCGGCGGCGCTCGAACGTGCTGCAGACGCTGCGCCACGCCGGCATCCGCGCCGAGATGGCCTATCGCGGCAACCTACGGCGCCGCATGGAACGCGCCAACCGCATCGGCGCGCGTGCCGCGGTGATCATCGGCGACGACGACATCGCGCGCGGCGTCGCCCAGGTGAAGGACCTTGCAACCGGCGAACAGGAGGCGGTGGCGCTGGCGGAGCTCGCCGAACGTCTGCGATGAACCTGGCACCAAAGCTGGACCGCATCGCCGCGCGCGCCGAGGAACTGCGCGACATGCTGACCCAAGGCCTGTCCGGCGAGGCCTACGTGAAGGCCTCGAGGGAGCTCTCCGACATCGAGCCGGTGGTGGCGCGCATCGGCGACCTGCGCGCCGCCGAACGCGCGCAGGACGATGCGGAGTCACTGCTCGCCGACCCCGAGATGCGCGAACTGGCGGAAGCCGAACTGCGCGACGCTGAAGGAGCGCATCCCGACCCTGCGAGCACGAGATCCGCATCGCACTGCTGCCGAAGGACGCCGCCGATGAACGCGCCGCGATCCTGGAAGTGCGACCCGCCGCCGGCGGCGACGAGGCGGCGCTGTTCGCGACCGAGCTGTTCGCGATGTACCAGCACTATGCCGAAAGCCGAGGCTGGCGCTGGGAAATTCTGGAATACAACGACACCGAGCTGGGCGGCCTGAAGGAAGGCATCGCCGAGATCAACGGCCGCGGCGTGTTCGCCCGCCTGAAATACGAATCAGGCGTGCATCGCGTGCAGCGCGTGCCGACGACGGAAAGCCAGGGCCGCATCCACACCTCCACCGTCACCGTCGCGGTGCTGCCGGAGGCGGAAGAAGTCGACGTGCAGATCGACGAGACCGATCTGCGCATCGACGTGTATCGCGCGTCGGGCGCCGGCGGGCAGCACGTCAACAAGACGGAAAGCGCGGTGCGCATCACGCACATTCCCTCCGGCATCGTGGTCGCGATGCAGGAGGAGAAGAGCCAGCACAAGAACCGCGCCAAGGCGATGAAGATCCTGCGCGCCCGGCTCTACGAGCAGCAGCGCGCCGCCGCTCACGCCACCCGCGCCGCCGACCGCAAGGCTCAGGTCGGCACCGGCGACCGCTCGGAGCGCATCCGCACCTACAATTTCCCGCAGGGCCGCGTGTCCGATCACCGCATCAACCTGACGCTCTACAAGATCGATCGCGTCATGGCGGGCGAACTCGACGAGTTCATCGACGCGCTGACCGCGGAGGATCAGGCGGCGCGGCTGGCGGCCGAGGACTGACCGGGCGTACTCACCCGCCACGCGCGCGATCAGCGCTTCGTACCCCGCGATATAGTCCGCCATCGCCAGGTGCTTCTCGGCGTAGTGCCGCGCATTCTCCCGCAGGCCGCGCGCGAGCGGCGCATCCTCCAGCACCCGCAGCACCGTGTCGCGCCAGCCCCTTCGGATCGAAAAACGACACCAGCAGGCCATTCTGCTCGTGTGTCACGAACTCGCTCACCGTCGGCGTGTCGCTGCCGATCACGACGCAGCCCGCGGCCAGCGCCTCGCGCATCGACCATGACGCAACGAACGGATAGGTCAGATACACGTGCGCGTCGGAACGCTGCAGCATGGCCACATAGGTCGGGTAATCGATGCGGCCAGGAAACAGCACCCGCTGTGAGTCGATGCTGTCGCCAAGCTCGGCCAGCATCTTCTGCCGCCAGGTGCCTTCCGCCGGCGGCATGCCGTAGCTGATGCCGTCGCCACCGACCATCACCACCCGCATGTCCTTGCGTGCACGCAGCAGGTGCGGCACCGCGCGCATCATGACATGGAAGCCGCGATACGGCTCAAGGTCGCGCGCCACGTAGGTGACCAGCTTCTCGTTCGGCTTGATGACGGTATCGCCGATCTTCAGATTGCGCCGCCGCACCTGCGGATTCGGCTTGCACACATCGAGATTGACGCCTTCCGGCAACAGCGTGATGGATTTCTGCGCCCAGTCCGGATAGGTCGAGAGCTGCCATCTGGTCGGTGTCTGCGCGTGCGCCCCGAGGTTGAGCGCCAGCAGGTTGACGGCGTTCTTTGCCCGGATGCGCGGGTGGTCCGCGGTATGCGTCGGGAATTCCGGATCGAACCCGACATCGATGCCGTTGATGCAGTAGTAGAATTCCAGGTAGCCGAGCAGCGGCGTGTCGGGCCAGACATCGCGGATGTTGAGCAGTTCGCCCCAGCCGTGGTGGCCGATGATGATGTCCGGCTCGAAACCGAGCTGCTTCAGAGTTGCCGCGGTACGCGCCACGATTTCCGCGCGCCGCACCGCCGCGTCCAGTTCGCGCGCCGCGATATGCGCCTGCACTGCCGCACCCTTCGGCTTCGCATACGGCACCGTCCGCACGCCCGGAATCCGATTGGCGTTCGGCTCGGTGATGAAGACCAGGTCGTGCTGCTTGGATGCGACGAGGTGCCGAACGAGGTGCAGGTACTGCCCCGGAAAGTTCTGGTGGACGAACAGGTATTTCACGCGGCGGCGGCCTCAGGCTGGCGGGCAGACCGGGGTTGGACCGTCGGGATCAGCGCGATTTCCGGCCAGCACCCGCCGACCTTGACTGCCGGGTGGCCGGCTTCGTCAGCGCGAGTGCGGGCTGCGCCGTCGGCTCCGCCGGCTGACTCGCTCGTCCGCGTGGAGCGCGCGCCGCAGCCGCGCCCCCGCGGCGGGGGCTGATGGTCACCTGAAACGCCTCGAGGGCCGCCAGGCTCTCGGCCTCGCAGGTCTCGCCTCCCGGCACCGGCCCCACTGAACTGCCGTCGACGAACGTGGCAGCGTAGTTGCACTCGTGGGTCTTTGCCGCATTGCCCTTCAGGCGGACCTTGAGCCCGAGCAGCGGCAGCGCCATGCCGCGGCTGCCGCAGAACTTGCCGCCTTCGATCCAGGGCGACAGCCAGCCTCGTCCCAGCACGGCCTGATACTCGATGTCGGCGGTCTTGATGCCGTCCCGCGGGGTCAGGCTGAATCCCTCGATCCACTGCCGGCTGCCGCGAATGCCGACCCAGTCGCCGATCTTGCCCCCGACGTCGCCGGCGCGCTGCACGTGCACGACGGTATCGGCATCCTCTGGCGCCACCCCAGCCGCCAGTGCCTGTCCCGCACCCGCAGCCATCTGGGACTCCGTGCCGGGCTCGGCGCCCAACCGCATCACCTGCAGTCGAGGCGCGGTGTCGGGCGGCGCCGACGGCGCCTGATAAACTGTCACCAGCACCTGCGCCGGCCCTTCGGCCACGCGGATCAGTGCCGCGGTATCGCTGCCGTTCATCCAGCCATCGTCGCGGAAGGTGCTGATGCTCACCGCATCCGGCCGTCCGGCGGGACCAGGCGGCAGCGAGATGCGCACCCCCGGGAGTCCCGATCGTTCATTCGCCGCCGGCGAACCCGGCGCCTGAAACACGCAGAACAGACCGGTGTCCAGCGTCATCAGGTGGCCGGAGACCTTCAGTTCGGCGACCCGATGCTGTGATGCGCTCTCTCGGGGAGCGGCCTGGCCTGCGGGAGGTCTGCGAATGGCAGTTGCGGCTTCGGACATTCGGGATCTCGCTTTCTTGGTCATGGCAGCCCGCCGTGATTGGACCGCTCAAGCGACGAATGGAGGGCGTTGCAATGCAAGCGATACTGTTACCAAACTCATTATTGGCGAGACAGCCTGCTCGCCGCAATCAAAGCGTTATTAATTGCGTGCGCCGGCAATCCGAGTGGCAGCAGAAATCCACGCCCGGTGCGCCGGATGCGCTCGGCCTGGGCGCCAATGTCGAACGCGGCGACGCGCAGGCCGGCGCGCCACGCCTCGCCAAGGCCGAAGCACCAGGTCTCCGGCCAGATGGACGGCAATAGCGCAAGAGACGCGTTCTGTGCCCTGATCAGGCTAACCGCCTCGTCGGGCGCATAGCTTCCGGTGATAAAGACGCGCCCGGTCGCGAGCAGCCTTCGATCGTCGATCGTGTGGCCGACCACGACAAATTCCAAAGGCAGTCGCCGATCAGCGGCATCGCGTGCGCACTCGAGCATCACCTGATAGCCCTTCTGGACACCGATCGCGCCAACGACGCAGATGCGGCCCGCATTCGTCGAGTTCGAGAACGGCAGCTCACCAAGCGCCGTATCGTCCTCATGTGGCTGTACCGTCGGACGCACCGCCGGAAAATGCCGACGGATGCGAGCGGCGGCGTCTTCTGATGGCGCGATCACGCGCCGCGCGCCTGCCATCAGCCTCGCCGACCGCCGGCGCAGCACCGCAACCGAGATGTCCTCGTCAATCAGATTGCCCGCATTGGCCACGCACACTTCGCATTGTGCGACGTGAGGCTCGCCACAATAGCGCTCAGCCGCGCCGACCAACGCGACGCGGCCGCATAGCCAGGCATAATCGTGGACATGCAGGTCGTAGGGCACCTGAAGATGCGCGATCACCTCGAGGACCGAGGGGTGATGGCCGACCAGATGGTGCAGCTCGATGGCGCGCACGCGTTCACGCGCGAGTAGGCGCTGCAATTGGCCCAGCTCCCTCGGCAGCGCGAAGCGCAGGTTGGGGTAGGCGTTCGTGGTGCCGTCGCCGACGGTGACGCATCGCGCACCGTTCGGCGCCCGCGACGGACGCAACACGATCGCCCGGTATCCGCCATCGCGATGGATTTCGACCAATGCCGCGATCTGGCGCTCCACCCCACCGCCCGCAGCGTGCGTGATCAGCACCACCGCCTGACCGCCGCGCCGCCGCGCCGCACGCCAGCGCGCCAAGTCCAGGCTTCTCCGTGCCTCTGCCAGCGGGTCCGTTTCTGCGTGCGCCGCGATCGATTCCGTGTAGCCGGGGTGCAGCCGCTCCAGCAAGGCTGCGTTGCGCGCCCGCAGATGCCGCGCCGCCGTGCCGAACGAATGTCCACCGACATGTGCGACGAACACCCCCGGTGCGGCCACATTCCGCCAGCCCTGGTGGCGGGCGCGTAGGCAAAAGTCGTTTTCCTCGCCGTAGCCCTGGGCGAACAGATCGGCGCGCAGCAGGCCGACAGCGTCCAAACACGCGCGGCGAATATACAGGCAGAACCCGACGCCCACCGGGATGTCGATCGCGCAACCGCCATTCACTCGTCGTGCCAGCGCGTCAACGCGCGCCGTCTCGGCAAGATCCGGCACGTCGTTGCCGCCGCCCGGATTGGGATAGTTCAGGATCGTCCCGTCGTTCGACAGCGGCGTCACGGTGCCGATATCGCCCGCGCTGTACGCGACGCCGCGCAGTTCCTCCAGCCAGCCGGGGCCGACCAGCGTATCGCTGTTCAGCAGCACCACATCGCGTCCTGCCGCAGCACGCACTCCGACGTTCGCACTGGTGGCAAACCCGAGGTTCCGCGTGTTGCGGATCAGCGTGATGCGTCGCCGCCGCGCCAGCGCATCGAGCGCCGCAACCAACTCAGGTTCCGGCGAGGCATCGTCGATCACGATCGGCCGGCTTGGCCGCGACAAACTGGCGAGCACGCTATCGAGACACGCGAGCGTGTGGGCCGTCCCGCCATGCACCGCCACCACGACGTCGACCGGCGGCCGACGGCGCGATGTCGTCGCGATGTGAGGGATGACCGGGATAGCAAGCTCGGCACGCGGATCGAGTGGACTGCCGAACAGGTCCTTGCCGTCACGACCACGCACGTGCAGCAGCCCGGTCAGACCCGTCAGCGCCTTCGCTGGCACGGTGAAGCCGCGCGGCCGTGCCAGCAGACCGCTATTGTCGACCCGCACCCCGGTATCGGTCGCCGTGATCCTGATCTGCCCGCGTCCTTTTGCCCGGGAGATGGTCAACACGGGATCGAACCCGGGATCGCCGGGATGCCAGGCCCAGCCTGTCAGGCCACCGTCCCAACAGCTCACACACCCGACCGTTGCGGCAATCGCTGCGACATCGAGCGGACTGCCCAAAAGCTGGCGCCCATCCGCAGCCACAACACACACTCTCTCCCTCCCCTTGCGGGAGGGGGCTCGAAGGCACGGATTGCTTCGGGCGGCCCAGCAGGCGTTCCTCCCCCTCCCCTTGCGGGAGGGGGCCGGGGGGAGGGGGCCGCGGATCTGTGCCGCTCCTGTCGCCCGCACAGTGACCGCACCGTCTCCCGACATGCCGCACCAGCCCGGCGCTCCGGCATCGCGCGCGATGAGGTCGGCCAGTGCTGCAAATCCGGGGTCCGGCACGTGGCGCCGCAGTGCCGCGGACAGCGCCTCGGCCGCACCAGCGGCGTCGCCAAGCCTCCGGCGCGCCGTCGCCAGTCCCAGCCATGCCTCCCGCACGTCGCTCGTATCACTGATCGCCGCGAACAGCCTTGATGCACGCATATCGTCGTGTCCGAGACACGCAGTCGCCAGCCCCAGTGCCAGCGTCTGATCGCGCGGCGCCAGACGGCAAGCGCGCTCCAGCCAACGGCGCCCTTCAACGGCATTGCCACGGGCGAGTTCGTTCCGGCCGCGCTCGAACGCCTCGAGCGCAAGCGCAGCATTCTCAGCCGGTTCTGTCAGCGTGCGACTGCTTGTTGCGCGGCCGCCGGCTTCGGATCAGGCGGCGCGAGTTTGGGCAGCTCCGATTTGGGCGCCGCCGGTTTGGCCAGCTCCGGTTCGGACAATTCCAGTTTGGCCGGCTGCGTTTTGGCTGGCTCCGGTTGGGGCGTTTCCGGTTCGACCGACGCCTCCGGCATTGCCGGCTCCGGGTCGAGCGTTCCCGGCGTGTGCATCTGCGGTTTCGGCGACCCAGGCCTGAATGGATCCGCTTTGGGCGCCTCCGCCGGGGCAGGTGGCAAGGTCGCCAGATCGCTGCGCGCCTCCTGCAGCCCTTGCGCCAGCGCCCGCTCCAGCCATACCCGCGCGCTCTCCAGGTCACGCTCGCCGGCGAGGCCGCGTGCAAGATAGCGGCCCAGCATCATCTGGGCGTGCGGATGCCCGCGTTCCGCTGCGGCCCTGAAGCAGCGCTGCGCGGTGGGCCGGTCGGTCGGTACCTCGTGGCCGCCGCCATGCATCGCTCCCATCGCGAACATCGCGCCCACATGACCGCGGCCGGCCGCCTTCTCGAACAACGCCAGTGCTCCCGGATGGTCCTTCGGGCCGCCGCGACCCGTCAGCATCAGCTCCGCGAGCTGGACCTCGGCTTCCATCATGCCGACATCGGCGGCGCGCTTGACCCAGCCGCGACCTTCCTCCGCATTGGCGTCCACGCCGCGCCCTTCGACCAGCATGCGGCCGTACCAATACTGCGCGTTCACCACGCCATCGGCGGCGCGGCGCAGCCACTGCGCGGCCTTCCTGTCGTCGCGCTCCACGCCGACACCCTCGGCCAGGCAGACGCCGAAATTGAACGCCGCCACCAGATCGCCGGACGCTGCGGCCTTCTCGAACCACTCGCGCGTGCGGATCGCGTCGTCGGTTCCGCCCTGTCCGTGCAGCAGCAGGTTGGCCAGATCGACGCGCGCCGTCGGGTCTCCCGCTTCCGCCGAGACGCGGAACCAACGCGCCGCCTCCTCTGAGTCTCGCACCACGCCGGCACCGGTCAGGTGCAGCATTCCCAGTGCACGCGCGCCGCCGCGGTGGCCCGCCTCCGCGGCGCGGCGGAACCACATCGCCGCCTCTGCGTAATTCGGCGGCAGCTTGCCGCCCTTGGCGTAGAGATCGCCGACCACAGCCGCCGCCTCCGGATCGCCGTCGAGTGCGGCACGACGCAGCCAGGACTCGCCGCCGGTCGGGTTGGCCGGCACCGTCACGCCTTGCATCAACGCCATGCCCCATCGGGCCTGGCTCGGACGATTGCCCTTTTCCGCCGCCTGGCGGAACAACTGGATCGCCGCCGCAGGGTCCGCCGGCATGCCCATGCCGCGCTCCGTCATCAGCGCGAGCAGGTACAATGCAGTTGGCAACCCGGCGTCCGCGGCACGCCGCAGGTTCTCCGCCACCACCGTCTGCTGCTCCTGACCCGTCGCACTGCGTGCCAGCGAGAGAGCAAAGCCGAGGGCACCCTGCGGGCAGCCGGCGACCGCCGAGCGTTCGTACCAGCGATGCGCCTCCTCCAGGTCGCGCATCGGCTCCGGTCCGGAGGTCAGAATGTAGCCAAGCACCGCCTGACCATCCGCGGAGCCGCCATCAGCCGCCTTGCGTGCCCAGCGAAGGCTGGTCTCGAAGTCAGGCTCGCTCGCCTCGGTGGGCGCGAACAGCCTGGTTCCCGGTACGGCCTCCGAACGCCCGATCAGGCCGTGAATCGCCAGCGTGGCAAGCTGTGCCTGCGCCTCGACGTAGCCCTGGTTGGCCGCGCGTTCGAGCCAGCGCGCGCCTTCGGACCGGCTGGGCGGCACGCCGGTGCCTTCAAGGTAACAGCGGCCCACGCGGTATTCCGCCTCGGCAATCCCCGCCCGCGCGGCACGCGACAGCAGCGGGAAAGCCTGCTTGACATCGCCCTGTTCCGCCAGCCGTAACGCCCGCCGCAACGCAGCGGTAGGAGAGATCGGGGCGAGCAGTCGAATGAGGAATGACATTACACCTCTCCCGTTCGCGGGAGAGGCATGATCAACGGTCTCACGGCTCGCGCATCCCCTCGGAAGCGACCGGCAACGCTCGGCCCAGCAAATACTGCAGCACCGTCCGCTTGCCGACCTTGATGTCGGCCGTCACCGGCATGCCCGGCATGATGCGGAACCCTTGCGGTGTGCCATGCAGATCGACCCGATCGATCGCAACGCGCGCCCGATAGAATGGCTCCATGGAGTTGCCAGGCAGCGGCACTGCACCGGTCGGATTCCGCTGGTCGTCCTGCGCGGTAAAACTGTCCGCGCTGATCGTACGCACCGTGCCATAGGCGAGGCCATATTGAATGAACGGGAAGGTGTCGAACTTGATCGACACTGAATCACCGACATGCACGAAGCCGTCGTCGCGTCCCGAGATGTTCGCCTCGACTTCCAGCGGGGCATCCGCCGGGACCAGCGAAATGAACTCCTGGCCTGACTGCAGCACCGAGCCGACCGACACCTTGGCCACCGTCAACACCGTGGCGTCGCGCTCGGCACGCAATTCAACCAACTGCTTGCGAAGCTGAGCCTTGTTCAGCGACTCGCGTGCGTCGGACAGCTTGCCGATCGCATCAGCCAGCTTTTCCGCAATGTCAGCGTGCCAGGATTGCACATAGCCATCGCGCTCGGCGACCAGCGCGGCGAGGTCACGCTGCGCGCTGTTCACCGTGTCCTCCGAGCTGTGCAGATTGCGCTCCATCTCGACCCGGTTGTCCATCGCGGCCAGGGTGTTCAGCTTGCTGCCGACCTGCAGCTTTTCCAGGTCACGCCGCATCTGCTCGACACTGCTCGCCACCTGCAGGCGGCTGCGGTATCCGGCAGCATCGGAATTCGCCTTGGCGATGGCGGACACCAGGCCATTGATCTTCTGCGTGTAGTTCTCAAGCTTGAAATTGTACTCGGCCTGGCGCTGACCGAAGATTGCCGCCTGTAGCGCCAGATTGGGGTCGATCCCCGAATAGCTGAACGGCTGGCCGTCGGACTCTGCCTGAAGCCGCGAAACCTGCGCCTGCAGGCTCGACACCTGGGCTGCCAGCGCGCCGACATCGGCCGCGGCGAAAGTTGGATCCAGCCGCGCCAATACCTGGCCCGCCTGCACAGTTTCTCCTTCGTGCACGTCGATCGAGCGCACGATCGCGGCCTCGAGCGGTTGCAGCACCATCGTCGCCGAGCGCGACACCACCCGACCCTGCGCGGTCACCACGCGATCGACCGGGATCAGACCCAGCGCCAGCAGGACCGCGATCAGCATACTGCCGACAATCCACACGATGCCGCGCGCCGACCGCGGCACGGGCGCCGTGGTGATCGTCGTGGACGGCATCTGGAATTCGAGGATGACCGGCAGCGTCGGATCGCCCCGGTCCTCGACGACGGTACTAATCGCCTTGGACGAGTGTCGGGGCGAGCGTGGCATGGCGTTGACCTTGATTGTCGAGATGGCGGTTCTGCTGGGCCCAGAGCTGGCGATACACGGCGCAGCGTTCGAGCAGGACGCGATGTGGGGCGATGTCCATCACCTGACCCTTCTCCAGCACCAATATCTGGTCGCATTCGGTCAGCGACGACAGCCGATGCGACACGATGACCATTGTTCGGCCGCGCGCGATGCGCAGCAGGTTCGCGTTGACCAGCGCCTCGCTTTCCGGATCGAGCGCACTGGTCGCTTCGTCGAGGATCAGGATGCGCGGATCGGAGATCAGCGCGCGCGCAATCGCCAGCCGCTGCTTCTGGCCGCCTGACAGGTTGGGCGAGCCTTCCTCGATGTAGGTCTCATAGCCGTTCGCCATGCGCTCGATGAATTCCTCGGCGCCAGCCAGCCGCGCCGCCCCGACCGCGTCCTCGAGCGTCAGACCGGGCCGGCCAGCCAGGATGTTGTCGCGGATCGAACCGCGGAACAGGAAGTTGTCCTGCAGCACGACGCCGAAGCTCTGCCGCAGATGCCGCAGATTGATCTCGCGCAGGTCGGAACCGTCGATCTTCAGGAAGCCTGAGTAGTCGCGGTTGATGCCCTGCAGCAGGCGGGTGATCGTAGACTTGCCCGAGCCCGATCGGCCGACGATGCCGAGCATCGTTCCGGCGGGAATCGAGAAGGTTATGCGATCCAGTGCCGGCGTCTTGGTGCCGCCGTAGGTGAAGGTCACATCGTCGAAGGTGATCGCCCCGGCGAAGCGTGGCCGCAGCCCGCCCGACGCGGCATCGACCTCGAGCGGACGGTTCAGCACCGAAGCCGCCTGTTCGATCGCCGCCGCGACATCCTGGTACTCATCCGTGAGCCGGGCGAGTTGCACCAGCGGTTGCGCGACCCGCTGCGACAGCATCATGAAGGCGAACAGCGCGCCGGCGCCCGTGCCGGAGGTGTCCGACAGCGCCCAGTAAACACCCAGCAGGATCGCGCCCATCCACATGAACCGCTCAACCGGCGTGATCAGCGTCTGCGGCCAGTTGCCGAGCTTGCCGTAGGCCATGCGCCATTTGCCGGCTTCCGCGATCCTCTCGTCCCACAGCGCCTTGCGCTGCGGCTCGAGTGCCAGCGACTTCACGGTACGGATACCGAACACGGTCTCGCCCAGTGCGGACTGCTTGTCGGTCTCCGCCCGCACGACGCGTGCGAACAGCACCGCGAGTGGCCGCAGGAACACCAGGATGATCATGGTGATCACGCAGGCGCAGGCCAGCACGATCCAGGCGAGCGGTGCATTCAGCCAGAACAGGAACGGCAGCAGCACACACAGCGTCATCAGGTCGAGGAACGCGGTGAGCAACCGGCCGGTGATGAACTCCCGGATGCGGTGGATCTGGCTGATCTTGTACATCGTCTCGCCGGCCGGGTGCCGCTCGAAGTAGTCGAGCGGCAGGCGCAACAGGCGATTGAACACGTGCAGGTTGATCCGGGCGTCGATCCTGGTGCCGACGACAAGCACGATCAGCCGCCGCGCATAGCCGAGCAAGGTCTCGTACACGATGGCGACGCCAACGATGACGGCGATCAAGGCCAGCGTCGAGTACGAGCTGTGGGTCAGTACCTTGTCGACCACCGTCATCACCAGGAAGGGCGGGAAGATGGTCAGTATGCTCAGCGAGAATGAAGCGAGGCCGATCTCGCGCAGCGAGCGCTTCTCCTCCATCACCAAGCCGAACAGCCAGCGCAGCGAGAACGGCACATCGGCTTCGGCGTAGCCCCGGCTGGCTCGCAGCACGACCGCCTCGCCAGCCCAATCCTGGCTCAACCGCAGCTCGTCCACGGCAACCGGTGCATCGGATGCGGGACTGGTCGGGTCCTTGACGAACACCACCTTGTGCTCGGCGTTGATGCCGGTGAGCAGGCCCGCCGTGCCGTCGGTGAACAGCAGCACCACCGGGCCGGTATCGTGGAACCGCATCAGGTGGCGCCAGCGCAGTCGCACCGCGCGCGACCACATGCCCGCATTCTGTGCCCAGGCCGACAGCGACGCGGCCGACGGCATTTCGTCGCCCACCGTGCCGCGAAATTCGTTCGGATCGAGTTCCAGCCCGTGGTAGCGGCCGGCGACGATCATGGCCAGCAGGCGCGGATGGATCTGCGGCTCTTCGGCGGCGTCCAGAGCGCGCGGCGCACCGATGTCCGCGCCGCCACCCGTGTGGGCTACAGACTGCGGCCCCTGCCCCGAAGGACCGGAGATGTGTCCGTCATTTGCATCCACGAGCAGTCCCCCTCAGAGGCGTGTCCGATCCACGGACGGTTTTCCTGTGCGTGCCGGACCGCTCCCGACGCACTCAAGCCCGGCAGTTTCCGCCGATTATCAGTTCGTCAACGGCAGAAACGCCGTTGGGGAGTATGCCCCATCCGGTGTACAATTTGCCAACGAATCCTTGCGCCGGGGTATCGATACCCGACGGGGTCCGCTAAAACATTATGCCACAGTCGGAGGTGAGGACAAAGCAAATGGTCGCACTGGACGACACGGTAGGGGCCTTCGTGCCCGGGCCGCGCCTCGAACGCCAGGCCTTGAGTAGCGGTCGCCTTTCCGGCCTCAACTTCGCCGTGAAGGACCTGTTCGACATCGCGGGAAGCGTGACGACCTACGGTAACCCGCGTTGGGCAGAAACCCACCCCAAGGCGATTGCAACCGCCCCCGTGGTGACGACGCTCCTTCAGGCGGGCGCCAGGCTGATCGGCAAGACCAAGACGATGGAGCTGGCCTTCGGTCTGACCGGCGAGAATGTCTGGCAAGGCACCCCGATCAACCCGAATTGTCCAGACCGCTTCCCCGGCGGGTCGAGCTGTGGTTCGGCCGCCGCGGTTGCCGCCAGCCTGGTCGATTTTGCCCTCGGCTCCGACACCGGCGGCTCGGTGCGCATCCCGGCAAGTTATTGCGGCCTGTTCGGCATCCGGCCCAGCCACGGGTCGGTCAGCCTCGCCGGCGCCTGCCCACTCGCGCCGAGCTTCGACACCTGTGGCTGGTTCGCCCGCAGCGCTTCGTTGCTGTCTGAGGTTGGCGACGTCCTGCTGCCGGGCGGGCGCCAGTCGTTGGACGGCCCCTTGCTGCGGCTTGAGGAGGCCTGGGTCAACGCCCAGCCGGAGGTGGCCGAGGCGCTGCGCCCCGCCCTGGAGAAGCTGGAGAGGTTGCGCGGCAGGGCCGTTGGCATTCGCCTGGCCCCCGAGGGGATCGACAGCCTTTTCGATCATTTCCGCACCGTGCAGGCGGAGGAGGCCTGGGCCTGTCTGGGCGGCTGGGTCGAGGCAGCGAAGCCGCAGTTCGGCCCCGGTATCGGCGAACGCTTCGCCGCCGCCAAGGCTACTGACGCGGCAGTCGCAGGACCCGGGCGCGCCTTCCGGCGGGTGATGCAGGCCCGGGTGCGACCGGTCCTCGCCGGCGGTGCTGTGCTGGTCTACCCGACCAGTCCCTGCGCGGCGCCTTTGCTCACCGCCAGCCTGGCGGAGCAGAACCTGATCCGGCAGGCCACAATCGGCGTGACGGCAATCGCCGGGCTTTGCGGGCTGCCCGAGGTGACGCTGCCTGCCGGCATGGTGAATGGCGCGCCGGTCGGGCTTTCGCTGGTAGCGGGCCCAGGGATGGATCAGGGACTGCTGACGTTTGCCTGCGACGCGGCGAACGTGCTTGGACTGCCGGTCTGAACGGAGAGGGCGGGGCACGATGGAGATAAGGCCGGCGACCGAGACGGACATCCCGGAGATCCAGTCGATCTATGCGTATCACGTGCTGACCGGCACCGGGACGTTCGAGGAAGAGCCGCCGTCGGTCGAGGAGATGGCGGAGCGGTTCGCCGAGGTCGTCGAGCATGGCTGGTCATGGCTCGTGGCCACCGACGCGACCGGCGTATTGGGGTACTCGTATTACACGCAGTTCCGCGACCGCTCTGCGTATCGGTTCTGCGTCGAGGACAGCGTATATGTGCGCGAGGACGTGCGCGGCCAGGGCGTCGGCAAGGCGCTGGTGGTGCGGCTGATCGAAGACGCCACGGCGCGCGGCATGCGCCAGATGATCGCGGTGATCGGGGATTCGGAGAACACCGGCTCAATCGGCGTGCACGCGAGCCTGGGCTTTCAGATGGTCGGCACATTGCGGTCGGTCGGCGTGAAGTTCGGCCGCTGGCTGGACGTGGTGTCGATGCAGCGATCCCTGGGCCAAGGTGACGCCGACGTCTCTTAGAGTAGCCCAAATACTCCCCCTCCCCTCGCGGGAGGGGGCCGGGGGGAGGGGGCCCTCCGACGGGAGCGGACCGGCCCTCTGGCTCATGGCCGCCTACGGCTTCGTCGCCGCGCTCCCCTTGCCCCTGTCCGGCTTCACCCTCCGCCTATGGCTCTCCGAGGGCGGTGTCTCCCTTGGGCTGATCGGTCTGACCGCGAACATCGGCCTCGCCTATTCGCTGAAATTCCTCTGGTCGCCAATCCTCGACAACGCTCCGCCCCCGGGTCCGCTACGCCGCCTCGGTCGCCGTCGAGGCTGGCTGGCCACGATCCAGCCTGCGTTGACCGCCGCCGCCGCTCTGCTCGCGCTGTCCGATCCGGCCAACCTGCCGTTCGTATCCCTCGCCCTCGCCGCCCTCGTCGCATTCCTCTCCGCCAGCCAGGACATCGTGGTGGACGCCTGGCGCATCGAATCCTTTGCCCAGCACCGCCAGGGCGCGGCGATGGCCGCCTACATCTGGGGCTATCGCGTTGCGCTGCTAATCGCGACCACCGGCGTGATCTCCGCCGTCAGTGTCGTCGGCTGGCATGTCGCGCTGCTCAGTGTGACCGCACTAATCGCCTGCGGGCTGATCGTCACCCTGCTGGCGCCGGAACCACAAGCTGTCGAGCGCCAACCGGTCGCGACCCGCTTCGGATCGCGCCTCGCCCACGCGGTGATCGCGCCGCTCCGCGACTTCCTCGCCCGCCGCGGCGCCGCACTGATCCTGGCCTTCGTCGCGCTGTTCAAGCTGGGCGAGGCGATGGCCGGCATCATGACCGCGCCCTTCTACCGCGCGCTCGGCTTCTCGCGCGAGGCGATCGCGGCGACCGGCTGGTTCTCGCTGGGCGGCACCCTGGCCGGCATCGCGCTTGGCGGCTGGCTGGTGGCGCGTCTCGGCACCGGCCGGGCGCTGTTGCGTACCGGCTGGGCGCAGACCCTCGCGATGGCGATGTATCTGCTGCTCGCGGTGTCGGCCGGCGAGCACCACGTGCTCTACGCGACCGTGGCCACTGAGGCCTTCGCCCAGGGCATGGCTGACGCAGCCTTCATCACCTACCTGTCCGGTCTCTGCTCGCGCGAGTTCACCGCCACGCACTACGCGTTGCTGTCATCCCTCGCGTTGATCTCGGTGCATACGATCGGAGGCGCCTCGGGCGTATTGGCCGCGCAGGTGGGATGGGTGACGTTCTATGCGCTGTGTATGTTCGCCGCCCTGCCTTCGATGGCTCTGATGCTGGTGTTGCTGCGACGTTATCCCCCCGAGCAGAACGCCTCGCACTGAGGACCGGCAAAGGCACGATGAAAGTTAGTAATATTGTCTATTGATATCGGCACGCCTAACAACCACATCCGCGCTTCGCTCCACATCAAGCGGCCGCCACATACCCATGCACACTGACCCCAACACCCGGCCCGCGGCCAACCCCGAGCGAGCAGCCCGCATCCGCCTGATCCAAATTCTCCCACTCCCCTTGTGGGAGCGGGGAGGGGGCAGCCCAGAGACCTCCCAATGCCCCGATGGCATGAACCGCCCGCGCAACTGAGGTCCGACAGCGATGGATCACCATCCCCAAATGACCACCACTGCCATCGACCGGCGACGCGCGCTCTCTCTCGCCGCCATCGCCTGGCTCGGCAGCAACCCCATCGCCGTTGCGCAGAACGCCAACCCCAAACCACCGTCGCCGGATACAAAGTCGGACGACGAGCCGCGCCAGCTGCCGGCTGACGTCACCACGCACCACACGATCGACCTGCCCGGCCGCACCCTGCACTTCGACGCGACCGCGGGCACCATTCGCCTCACCGGCGCCGACCTGGCCTTCGTCGCCTATCAGTTGTCAGGCGCCGAGAGGGCCCACCGCCCGGTCACCTTCGCGTTCAACGGCGGCCCCGGCTTCGCCTCCGCATGGCTCAATGTCGGCGCCGTCGGACCCTGGCGCATTCCGCTCAGCGGCGATGCCGCCGGTCCGTCGTCTTCCCCCGAACCGATTCCCAACGCGGAAACCTGGCTCGATTTCACCGACCTTGTGTTCATCGACCCAGCCGGCACCGGCTATTCCCGCGTGCTCACGCGCGATCATGACGCGCGGCGCAGGCTCTGGTCGGTCGCCGGCGATATCGAGTACCTCGCCGAGGCGGTTCGCCGCTGGCTCGACCGGTTCGACCGCGACATCTCGCCCAAATACCTGCTGGGCGAAAGCTACGGCGGTTTCCGCGTCCCGCGCCTTGCGCGCGAGCTTGCTACCCGTCAGGGAACCGGCGTCTCCGGCATGGTCCTGGTGTCCCCGGCGCTCGACTTCGGCGGCCGCAGCTCGGCTTTTGACCCGATCTCCTACGCGATGCGGTTGCCGACAATGACTGCCGCCGCGCGCGCCGCCCATGGGCCGGTGACGCGTGCCGGGCTCGCGGACGCGGAGCGCTACGCCGTGACGGATTTCCTGCGCGACGCGATACGCGGCGAACGCGATACGGATGCGATCGCCCGACGCAGCGCGCGCGTCGCGGAACTCACCGGCCTCGATCCCGCGCTGGTGCGGCGCTACCACGGGCTGCTCAGCAGCGACGTGTTCCTGCACGAACTGGATCGCGCCCAGGGCCGCGTCGGCAGCATCTACGACGCGACCGTCACCAGCGCCGATCCATTTCCGCTCGAGGCGATGGGCGACTATCCGGACCCTGTGCTCGAGGCACTGAAGGCCCCCGTGAGCAGCGCGATGGTCGAGATCTACCGGACCAAACTTAACTGGCGGCCGGACAGCGACTACCGGTTGGGCAACGCCGAGGTCAACCACCAGTGGGACTGGGGCCGCGGCATTTGGAATTCGCCGCAGTCAATGGATGCGATGCGCACCGCGCTGGCGCTCGATCCGCGTGTCTCGGTGCTGATCATGCACGGCCTGTTCGATCTGATCACACCGTATTTCGGCACGCAGTTGCTGCTCGATCAGTTGCCGGAAGCAGACATTGCCGCGCGCATACATCTATCGGTCCAGCAAGGCGGCCACATGTTTTACACGGACGACACCCCGCGCGCGGCGTTGCGCGACGAGGCCGCCGCGCTGTTCGGCAGACCCTGACCCATTCGGCGCATCGAAGCTTGACGACCCAGTAACTCATGGAGAATTCGGATGAATTTCAGAACATTCACAGCAGCCGCAGCGATCGCATTGGTGTTGACCGGGACGGGCTACGCTACCCGCCGAGTCGATCGTGCAAACTATGAGTTCGCCCCGGCAAACCAGCACCAGGGCGCAAACAGTGTCGCATCACGAGAGCAGTTCGCGCCACCGAATGAGAACCAGGGCGCCAACAGCGTAGCATCACGGGAGCAATTTGCGCCACCAAACGGGAACCAGGGTTCCAACAGCGTGGCATCGCGAGAGCGGGTTCACACCGCCGCCTGAGAACCAGGCGCCAACAGCATGTCATCGCGATAGCACTGGAACCACCGGAGACGCGGTCTCATCCAAGAACTTTTTGCCTCACGCGTCTCCGGTGATTGTCAACCGGGCGAACTTTTTCGGGCGCAGCGAGTTTTGCGTCTTTGCAATAAGGTCGAGCAAGCTCGGCCTCCATTTGCCCCCGATCCCTATGCGGCAATAACTTCAATAACTGCGCATGCATCGCCCTGCCGACAACCGACGGGTTCAAAAGCCGCGCGATCTCCGCTTTACCGCGCTCCCCGATGCGACCAGCACTTTCCGGATGCTCATAAATGGTCCGCATATGGCGAGCCGCGGTAGCAACGTTGGCGTCAGCCCAGCTCTGACCATCGACGCCGACATACTCTCCAGCAAGGACCGGAACGAGCGCATAATCCACAAGATAGGCGCACTTGCTTGTCGCGAAATCGCTTGTTCCGGAATAGTCGGTCAGGATCGTGGGGCGGCCGAACAGCATGGCCTCGGCTGGCCCGCGGCCAAATCCCTCAGAGCGGTGTAATGAAACGAAAGCGTCGGAGGCCTTGATGAGACCAATCAGCTCGTCACGGGCCATCCTGATGTCCCGCAGCGAAATCCGTGGATCGGCACATAGCTCGCGCAGCTGCTCGAGACGTTCGTGGTTATCCTCAGCGCCCATCGTCTTGATGACCAGGAAGACCTGTTCGTCACCCGACGGGAATGCCTGCACGAAGGCACGCACAACCGCTTCAGGATTCTTCCGACTGATAAACGACCCGAAATGGAAAACGAAGAGAAACACAGTTGCATCGGCAGGTAGGTCCAATTCACGACGCCCGAGCTCTCGCGGCGTTTCCGGCGCAATCACCGCCATAGGCATCAGGCAAACCGGGCGTAGTTGTTCATACGAAAATGCGGCCGCCGCAAAACGCGTCGACGCCCAGATTTCGTCAAAGAAGGAAAATGAGTGTCGCCATGAATTTGGGAGACGTTCGAGTTCCCATGCCCAAAACCCAATGGTTGTCTTCGCAAACACTCCTAGTCTCTGCATGAGCCGCCAATCTGCATAGGCGGTATCCGCGTTGAGGTGCAAAATATTGACCTCGACCTGCACCTCGCAGGAAGTCGACAGCACGGAACCATCAGGCCGCAAAACTTGATGTGTTTCAGAATCGATGATGAGAAAATCGGAGAAACCAGCCATTTTCAGGGAAACCGCGGAACAGCGTACGTCCTCGCCTCGCCCGGTCGGAGCAGACCACTGTCCTGTCAGTGCGACCTTGGCCGTGTACGTCGGCCGCTCCTGTTTGGTCTCGATCGCGTCGGTGGGACTGAGGAGTGCGGTTGCTGCCGGCTTATCACAGGACCCGGTTGCATCATTCCACCACCAGGTCCTGAGCGCAGCCCATCCATCCGCAGTGGTGATGTCGAATTGCTGCTGTAGCTCGACGCGCGTCTCGTAAAGCAGTTCAAGGACCCGCCCCAAAACCGATTGCCGCGGCGACTCCGACAGCAAGTAGCCCTGCAGCCCGTCACCGAGTTGATCCACGGAGATCTCCAGCTCCCGCAACCCGAAGGTCAATAACCAGACGATATAGCTCCTGATCGATACGCCGGTGTCGAGCGGAAAAATCTTCTGCACGTCATCGCGCAGGGTCCAGATCGCCAGCATGGCGTTTGTCAACTGGAACCCATTGACCTCGACACCGCTGGGCGCCTCGAAATGGGCGCGCAGCGGCGCCACGAGCTGTTGCGGCCAATTGAATCTCCTCGCGGCGACATAGGTAAACCACAGGCCGTGAGCCAGTCGGCCGGCGCGTTCAACCGGGAACCGGCGCCGC
>CAWCXI010000039.1:0-113691 GCA_963799415.1 uncultured Alphaproteobacteria bacterium
CGCGACGGCATCAGGCAGAAGTCGCTGGCGGCGACGATCCGCCGCGCCATCGGCTCGTTGTAACCGATGAGGAGCCCGATGTTGTCGCGATGACTGCGCGCGAGGCGGCTGAGCATGTGCTCGGTATCCGGATCGCCGAGGCCGAGGATGGCGATCTGACCACCCTCGTGGACGATGTCACGCGCGGTGTCGGCTACGATGTCCAGTCCCTTCTGGTGCACCAATCGCGAGACCACGCCGAACAGCGGGCCATCGGAGTGCTTCAGGCACAATCCGGTCCGCACCAGCTCGGCGTTCGCTTGCTTGCCGGAGAGGTCGTCCGCCTCGAAGTGGTGCGGCAGATGTGGGTCGCAGCTTGGGTCCCAGCTTTCGTCGATGCCGTTGACGATGCCGGACAGCCGGCCTTCAACGGCGATCCCGCGTGTCAGGCCATGGAGGCCAGCGCCAAGAGCCTCGGTGGTGATCTCGCGCGCATAGGTCGGACTGACCGTCGATACGTGGTCAGCATAGAACAGACCGGCCTTGAGGAACGACACGCGGTCGTGAAACTCGACGCCGTTCACGTGGAACGCACTTTCGGGGATGCCGAGTGCGTGCATGCGCTCGCGGTCGCACAGGCCTTGGTATGCAATGTTGTGGATGGTGAGCACGGTCGGCATACGCACGCCCTGCCAGCGCAGATACGCCGGTGCGAGACCGCCCGGCCAGTCATTCACATGCAACAGATCCGGCTGCCAGTTCATGCCGGCGCGGCCGGCCGCGATGTCGGCGGCAGCGAGCGACAGACGCGCAAAGCGCAGATCATTGTCTGGCCAGTCGTGGCCTTCCGGTCCGGCATAAGGACTTCCGCTGCGTTGGTAGAGCGACGGCTCAAGGACAATGTACAGCGTCAGACCATCCGCGGTGCGCGCCTCGCCTATGCAACAGGGATTGATGCCGGCGCGGCCAGGCAGGTGTGCCACCACGACGATGTCCCGGGCCTTTGCGATCACCTCAGGGTAGCCCGGCAACAGCACACGGATATCGATGTTCCGACGCTGGAGCGCGCGCGGTAGACCCGCCGACACCTCGCCCAGCCCGCCCGCCCTGGCATAGTCGGCAAGCTCGCTCGTCGCGAACAGAACTTTCATATTGCCCCGGGGGTGTGATGGCGCATGTTTTGTGCGTTTGGTTAGGTTAATGAAATCTTAACAGCCGAAATGCCGAACAACACTCCTTTGGACCATTCACGACTGGCTCATGACATTCACGAATGCTTGCAGCACACCCCGGTGATCATACCGGCAGAGAATTTGCCACAATCGTATCGCTCGCGGCTCGACTGTTCAAAGGTCGGCGTTCGCCGGGATGCTCTCCGCTTTCACGCCCATCGCCAGCAGCGACTGCCGCATCCACGCGCCCACCTGACGGGTGCCGGTGTTGTAATCGGCCCAACTGTTCAGGTAATCCCGCCACCGCCTATCCGGTTCCATCTGCACACCCATGGCACTCGGCAACGCCACAGAGGGCGCCTGCAGCAACGTTACCTCCTCCAGCATGGGCGCCCGCGCACTGACGCTCAGCGCCTGGATCAACGCATACATGATGCAGTCGGCACGTCCCGCCTGCATCAGCAGGACTGCATCGTCCCCTTGCTTTGCACCGAGTGCCTGCGCCTTCGGTGCGTACCGCGCGAGCAGCACATCGGTCAGCGAACCGATCAATGACACGACGCGAACCTCCGGCTTGTTCAGGTCCTCCCAGGTGCGCGCGGCAAAGCCGCGGCGGGCGACGAAGCCGAACGGATGCATGTAGTAGGCGTGGGTGAAGCCGATCGCCAGCGCTCGCTGCGGGGTCGGATTCAGCGCGAACGCAAGGTCGATCTTGTTCGCCTGCAGGTCCAGCACCGAGTTGGCGTAGGTGGATTCGATGTATTCCAGCCTGGCGTTGAACGGCGTGGCGATGCTCTTCGCCATGTCGATCGCAACGCCGGACCATTCGCCGGTGGCGAGGTCCTTGTGGAAGAACGGCATCTCGCCTGGCAGCGCGGCGATGCGCAGCACGCCGGTGCGGCGGATGCGGTCGATCGTGGCTTCGGCCGCCGGTGTCTGCGCCGCCGCGGTGCCGGCAACGGTGATGACGGCCGCGCCAAGAGCGGTCCCGAGCCTGCGTCTGGTCTGCATTATCAGCCCCCGTTGTTGTAGCGCCGCGGCTTCAGTCCGGCATGGAACCATTCGACCAAGCCGATGATGTCGTACACCGGCACACCGAAGGTCTCCTCGATCTTCGCCGAATAGGGCGGCAGGTTCGTGCACTCGGAAACGATCGCGCCGACGTCCGGGTATTCGTGCAGCAATTGTTCCGCCATGCCGAGTACCTCGCGTTCCTGCGCGGCGTAATCCACGACGGGCTGACCCGTGCGGTTGTTGTGACGAAAGATCCCATCAGGCGGCATACCGACCACCGGAAGATCCGTCGGACACCCGACGGCGCGGAAGTGGTCCGGCGACAGCGCGTCCTTGTCGGCAGTAAGCACGCCGACGCGCCTGCCTTTCGGCAGGATGCTCTGCACCAGCGGGATCTGCAGCAGGCTGGAGGTCGCGACCGGCACCGGACAATGCGCGACGAACTGCGGATGAAGTATCGCGAGAAAGCCGCAGCTCGTGGTGATGCCGTCGACGCCGAGAGCCACCAGCTCATCGGCCGCGCGCAGGAACAGGTCCAGCATGCCATCGGCGTTCGGCCTGACGATGCGGTCGGGCGTGGCGCCCCGCACCACGGCGAACTGCACGGGGAAGCGCCAGGTGGGCGCATAGCCGATGTCGCCCGGCAGCCGTTGGAAGCCGGTATCCAGCATCATGATGCCGATGCTGACGCCGTGTACCGGCTGGCGGCGATGGAGCCTGGCCATTACGCGTCTCCCTGTTGCTGGACTTGACCCGGCCACCTGCGTACTTCAGCAGATGGTCGGGTCAAGTCCTGGCAGGGGTGCGAAAGGGAGGAAGTGCAGATGACGGCGATCGATCCGATCCCTTATTCCGACGCGAAGATCCGCCGGATCCTTTCGACTGTGCGTACCATCGCGATGGTCGGTGCGTCGCCCAACTGGAACCGGCCGAGCTACTTCGTGATGAAGTATCTGCAGAACAAGGGCTATCGCGTCATCCCGGTTAACCCCGGCACAGCCGGCAAGGAACAGCTCGGCGAGAAGGTCTACGCCAGCCTGCGCGACATCCCCGACAAGGTCGACATGGTCGATGTGTTCCGTGCATCGGATCAGGTCGGTCCGATCGTCGACGATGCGATCGCGATCGGCGCCAAGGTGGTTTGGATGCAACTCGGCGTTCGCAACGACGAAGCGGCGGCGCGCGGCGAGGCGGCCGACATCGAAGTGATCATGGATCGCTGTCCCAAGATCGAATTCGGTCGTCTCGGCGGCGAGCTGTCATGGAGCGGCGTCAATTCCGGCATCATCCGCAATCGCGCGCCCGAGGCACCTACCGAGCGCAAGGCGAAACCGCAGGTGCTGCCATCGGCCAATGTCAGCTACGGCTTCGAGACACGCGCGATCCATGCCGGCGCCTCACCCGATCCGACGACCGGCGCGCGGATCACGCCGATCTTCCAGACCGCGGCCTATGTCTTCGACGATGTCGAGCACGCGGCGTCGCTCTTCAACCTGCACAACTTCGGCTACATCTACGCGCGCCTGACCAATCCCACTGTCGCGGTGCTCGAAGAACGAATCGCCAGCCTGGAAGGCGGACGTGCTGCCTGTGCCGCCGCGTCCGGTCATGCCGCGCAGTTCCTGATCTTCGCCACCATGATGGAGCAGGGCGACGAGTTCGTCGCCTCGCGCAACCTGTACGGCGGATCGCTGACTCAGTTCGGCCTGTCGTTCAAGAAGCTCGGCTGGACCTGCCACTTCGTCGATCCGCACGACCCGGAGAACTTCCGCCGCGCGCTGACGCCGCGCTGCAAGGCGATCTTCCTCGAAAGCCTGGCCAATCCAGGCGGCATCGTCGTCGATCTCGAACCTGTGGCGAAGATCGCGCACGAGGCGGGCATTCCGCTGATCGTCGACAACACGCTGGCGACGCCGTTCCTGTGCCGTCCGATCGAGTGGGGCGCCGATCTGGTGGTTCACTCGACGACGAAGTTCCTCGACGGCCACGGCAATTCGCTGGGCGGCGTCGTGGTGGAGAGCGGCAAGTTTGACTGGTCGCAGGGCGGCAGGTTCCCCGCGCTGACCGAACCGGAACCGGCCTATCACGGGCTGCGCTTCTACGAGAATTTCGGCGACTTCGCCTTTACCACCAAGGCACGCGCGGTGGCGTTGCGCGACTACGGCCCGACGATGGCGCCGATGAATGCGTTCCTGACCATCACCGGGATAGAGACGCTGCATGTGCGCATGGAGCGGCATGTGGTTAACGCGCAGAAGGTGGCGGAATACCTGGAACGCCATCCGCGAGTGGCGTGGGTCACCTATGCCGGGCTGGAGTCGAGCCCGTATCGCGAGCTGGCGCGCAAGTACCTGCCGCGCGGCGCCGGGTGCGGTGTTCACGTTCGGTGTGCGCGGCGGCTACGAGGCCGGCGTGAAGCTGGTGGAGAATGTGCGGCTGTTCTCGCACCTCGCGAACATCGGCGATACGCGCAGCCTGATCCTGCATCCGGCCTCGACCACGCATCGTCAGCTCTCGGACGAGCAACGGCTTGCCGCGGGCGCGGGACCCGATGTGATCCGCCTGTCGATCGGATTGGAGACCGCGGAGGATCTGATCGCCGATCTCGATCAGGCGCTGGAGACGGCCGGCGGCTGACATCCTCGACTACGCGATCACCACCGGGATCGCTGCCGGCGCGTCGGTCACGGCGATCGGCGTCCAGCCGGCGGCATCGCCGTCGGCCTGCGCGGGCAACGCCTCATTGTCGATGAAGTCCACCTGCCGCGCCCGCACATGGCGCACGCCTGGTGCGCGGCTCAGCAGGTTGAGCGGCAATGCGGCGCCGTACAGCAGGGCGGCGGCAACACCTGAGTGATCGAACAGCACGACGGAGAACCCAGGCTCCGCTGCACAGGCGGACGGTGCGAGCATGAAGCGGCCACCGTACAGTCGGCCTTTGCTGACGATGACGCTGGCGGCCTGCATCTCCTCGCCATCGAGGCGCAGGTGGATCGTCGGGAAGCGGTAGCAGGCCAACTCGCGCAGCGTCTGGATCGCATAGGCGCCGCGGCCGAACATTCGTTTCAGCGACGACGGGCACATGATGCACGACCTGTGCGTCGAACCCGACGCCGACCATTTGCACGAACAGCCTGGAGCCCGCGGCGGTGCGCACCACGCCGGGCCAGATCGGCCGCGTCCGCCCGAATGCCAGTGCCGCCGCCACGGCGCGCGGTTCGAAGGGAAGTGCAAGTTCGTGCGCCATCACGTTGGCGGTGCCGAGTGGGATCACACCCAGTCGCGCCGATGATCCCATCAGACCGTTGGCGACCTCGGCGATTGTGCCGTCACCGCCGGCGGCGACCACCATCGAAGAACCGCGACAGACCGCCTCGCGTGCCAACGCCTCGGCGTGGCCTGGACGATGTGTCTCCGATAGCTCGATGCGGATGCCGTTTGCCACCAAAACGTCGAGCACGCGCCACATCAGGCTGGCACGCCGCATCCCGGCAACAGGGTTGAACACCACGATCATCGGCAAATCAAATCGAACGCATCTTCAACGCGAAGTTGTAAATCTGCCACATGATCCATTGCAGAAGGATGACAAGATTGTTGCTACGGAATGACTTTTACTTTGTCCGCCAAGATAAGGTTTCGTCACGGAATCTTAACTTTATCCACAAGGATTCATAGGTATTTCCTGTCACCTGCATGAATGCTTCCATCATTTCCGGCGCGCGGCCACTGTATCGCAGTGTATTCCTGTCGGATACACATCTCGGCACGCGAGGCGCGCGTTGCGACTTCCTTGCGGATTTCCTGCGCCGCACGAGTTGTCAGCACCTGTTCCTGGTCGGCGACATCTTCGACGGCTGGCGGCTGCGCAAGTCGTGGTACTGGGACGAGTATCACGACGAGGTGCTGCGACAGATTTTGCGGCACGCGCGCGGCGGCACGGAGGTGACCTACATTCCCGGCAACCACGACGAGATGTTCCGTGCCTGGCTGGATCCAATTGTTCCTGGCGGCCTGGAGATCGCCGGCATCCGGCTGCGGCAGGAAGCCGAGCATGTCACCGCGGCGGGCAAGCGTCTGCTGGTGATGCACGGCGACGAGTTCGACAGCGTGGTGCGCTACGCAAAGTTCCTGGCACTGCTGGGCGACGGGGCGTACTCCGCCGCACTGACGTTCAACCGCTGGTTCAACGTGCTGCGCCGCCGGCTGGGCTATCCCTACTGGTCGCTCTCGGCGTGGTTGAAGCGGCAGGTGAAGGGGGCGGTGAAGGCGGTCGATCGGTTCGAGAGCGCGCTGGCGAACGAGGCGCGGCGTCGCGGCTTCGACGGCGTGGTCTGCGGCCACATCCACCACGCCGAGATGCGCGAAGTGCAGGGCGTGCTGTATCTGAATGACGGCGACTGGGTGGAGAGCTGCACCGCGCTGGTGGAACATCATGACGGACGGCTGGAGCTGATCGACTGGGTGGCGGCCAACCGCCTGTCGTTCTTCACACCGCGCCGAACCGCACTGAGCGCCGCTGCCTGACTCGATCACCCTCGAAAACCCGGCCTGCTGCGACGCGATGCTGCCTCCCGCGCCTTCGCACAGGATCATGATTGTTACCGATGCGTGGCTGCCGCAGGTGAACGGCGTGGTGCGCACGCTGACCACTGTGGTGACCGAGTTGCGCGCGATGGGGCACGTGGTGGAGGTGATCTCGCCGGACCGCTTCCGCACCATCCCGTGCCCGACGTACAGCGACATTCCGCTGGCGCTGCTGCCGCGCCGGAGCCTGGTGCGCATGATCGAGGCGTTCCAGCCGGAGGCGCTGCACGTCGCGACCGAGGGCCCGCTCGGGATGGCGGCGCGAAGCTGGGCGAAGCGCACGGGATTTGCGTTCACCACCGCGTTCCACACGCGGTTCGCCGAGTACATCAAGGCGCGGACGGGTCTGCCGGTACGGCCGCTGTATGCCTGGATGCGACGGTTCCATGGCGCCGCGCAGGGCACCATGGTCGCGACGCAGTCGCTGCGCGACGAGCTGACGGCGCGGGGGTTCCGCAATATCCGCTCATGGTCGCGCGGGGTGGATCTGGATCTGTTCAAGCCGGAGCCGCGCGAGGAGTGGGGATTGCCGCGGCCGGTGTTCCTCTGTGTCGGTCGCGTGGCGGTGGAGAAGAACATCGACGCGTTTCTCGATCTCGATCTGCCGGGTTCGAAGGTGGTGGTCGGCGGTGGGCCGATCCTGTCGCGGTTGCGGCGCGAGTATCCCAATGTGCTGTTCACCGGCCCGCGGTACGGCGAGGCGCTGGCGCGTGCGTATGCCGGCGCCGATGTGTTCGTGTTTCCCAGCCTGACCGACACGTTCGGCCTGGTGTTGCTGGAGGCGCTGGCCTGCGGCACGCCGGTCGCGGCGTTTCCGGTCACCGGACCGATCGACGTTCTGGCCGACGCGCACGGCACAGTGGGCGCGGTGGATGTTGATCTGCGCGCGGCGGCGTTGGCGGCGCTGGGGGCCGATCGGTCGGCGTGTCGGGCGCATGCCGAACGCTACTCGTGGCGCGCGTGCACGGAGGTGTTCTTGTCGCACCTGGTGCCGCTGGCGGGTGCTTCGTAGGACCGGCTGGCTGGCGGGTTTTTCTGCGGTTGTGGTGCCAGACGCTCTCAGCATTGTCTCAGAGTGACGCTGCGTGAGACGCGGTCACGGAGGCGGAGACATGTGGCGGTCCCGCGGCGCCGTTGTGCCGCTGTCGGTCCAGCGCCAGCAGGACCGGGCTGGAGCCGTGGACGATTTCGTCGACGAGGTCGGGGCTCGGGCGGGCCGAAGTCCGGCGGGTCGAATTTCACACCGGGCTTATGCATTAGAAAAGCCCCATCGCATCAGTGGCCTGGGTGTGATGCAAATATGGCTCCCGGATGGCGTGCCTGTTCGAGTTGTGTAACCGTTCCGCCAAGCAGCAGGAGCGCAAGCCCCACCCGTCCTACAGGGGGAGGTGGAACAATGAGTGGTTGGCAACTCAGCGGCGATGCGCCGACGTCCTACACGCGCTTCGGACACAAGATCATGGAACCGTGGACGGACGATCGCATCCTCGCGGCCAATTGCCGCGATGGTGATCGGGTGCTTGATGTCGCTTGCGGAGCCGGACTGGTGGCCAACCGTATAAACTTGGTCAGCCGGAAGCTTTGCTCGGTAACCGGGATCGACCTCAACGAGGGCATGCTGAGCGTTGCCCGTACCAACCCGCAGGTTGAATGGAGACAAGGGAGCGCCATCGAGCTGCCGTTCGACACGGCCAGCTTCGATGTGGTGCTGTGCCAACAAGGACTTCAGTATTTTCCTGATCGAACCAAGGCGATGGAGGAGATGGCGCGGGTTCTCGTTCCGGGGGGACGCCTCGCCCTGAATGTTTGGCGGGCGCTCGAACGGCAGCCATTCCACGCTGCACTGATTTCCGCTGTCGGCACATTTCTCGGCGCCGATGCACGGGCAGCCTTTGACCCAGCATTCTCACTCAGCACAGCTGAGGAACTGCGGCAGCTTGCCACAATTGCCGGCCTGGGCAACGTCCGCGTTCGGTTTGAGCAGCGGACTTTGCGCTATCCAGTGACAGGTGGGCTTGTCGCTGGATTCATGGGCGCGACACCTGTGACCGCGCAATTCATGGCTCTGCCGGATGATCGCAGACAAGTTTTCGTGGCCCACGTCGTCGAGACACTCGCTGGCTATGTGGATGACGCCGGACTGGCGGCTCCCATGGAGAATCACTTTCTGACTGCGATGAAACCGATGTGACACTTCTGGCCCGGATAACCGCTCTCGCGCCACGCGCTGGCAGAACCATTGGGCGACCGCGTGCTCGCTGGGGCGCATAGTTATGACATGGTTTGTGGCTGTGCCGTGTAGCCCGGATTATGGGAAGCGCAGTCACTGCGGCATTTGTAGCGGAGACCGAAGTGATCGTCCCCGAGAAGGACGCGGACATCAGACGGCTTGCAACAGATATGGCGGCAACTTGGAACAGCCATAGCGGTGACGGGCTCACCGAGCGCCGCTTTATGGAAACGACTGTGAAGTTTATTTCTGGTGATGAAATCGTGAGTCCGATTTCCGTGCGGCGCTTCATCATTCTCGGAGCGGCAGCCTGGGCGCTGGCGGCATGCGCGACGTCCGGGCTTTCCCATCGGCAGGCCGAGCAGGATGATATCGAGCAGTTTCAGTCAGCAACCCAGACGGCCGTGGAATGTCGCACCACCGCGGCCAGCAATCCGCGGTATTCTGCTCTCACTGCGCACATGCCGCTCGACGATCTCAGTCGGGCGACGTTGCCGCAAATGATCGATCAGCACCACGCCACCATCGACGAGGTTACGGCACTCGATGGCTGGACCCACGACGTCGGCGCCTGCCGGGACCTGTTGTTGAGGGTGACCTACGCCAACGTGCCGAGTTTCGGCCCGATAATTGAGCAAGCGCGGGACAAGGATGACTCGGTCTATGTGATGCTTGCGCACCACAAACTGACCTGGGGCCAAGGTGTCATGCGCCTGAAGGCTGACCAAACCGAATTGCGCACCGCCCTGATCACCCGCGCGGACGAAATGATGGCCCGGGTCGGCACCGCGCAGGAGGCGGAGCGCAATCGCCGCGCGACGATTTTGAGCTCGGTCATCCGCATCCTCCCTTGACCAGGCAGGCCTACCCGTCGCCAAGCGATGCAGCGGGCCGGCTAAGCCGACCCGCTGCACCACACCGAGGTATTTGCCACGCCTGCTGCAAGCGCAGCTTCGATATCAGCGATGCTGTTAGTTTCCGGTTGGCAGTGCGAGGGTGACACCCTCCTTGGAAAGCTGGTCGCGGACGAATTGGAAGCGCTCGTATTGCGATATCGTAATCGGACCGGAGTAGGTCTCACTTTGGATCTTGCGCGGCGGGTATTGCACGTAGGTCTTCATCAGGGTCTTGATCGCGTCGTTGATGGTCACCAGGACCCAGGTGTGTTCGGTGAAGTTGTTCATGAAGATGTCGTAGCGCTCCTGCGGGTCCTGCCACAGGTCGAACACCTGCGGAACGGTGGCGACATAGGTCTCGGCGCCCTTCCAGCCCAGGTTCGAGTCGACCGCGAGTCCGCCCGTTTTGACGCCGTCATCGCCGCGCAGGTTGAATACGGCCTTGTAGTTGTCGACGCGCGCCGCGCCGGGGGTAAGTTCGTTCTCGGTGAAGTAGAACCAGGAGTTTCGCGGCGACTTGCCGGTGCCGAACAGCACCGGCGACATGTCGAAGCTGTCGAAGATGATCGGCTTGCCTTCGCGATCGTTCTCGGCAGCGCCGCACCACCGATAGCGGCGAACGTCGCCATATAGTCCAGACCACCGACGATCTCGGAGTTCTTGATATCCGGCTTGATCTTGGGACCCCAGGCGATTGACGGGACGCGGATTGCCGCCTTCGCGCACCGTGCCCTTGGTGCCGCGGAACGGCGTGTATCCGGCGTCAGGATAGACGTCCTGCCAGGCACCGTTGTCGGTGGTCCAGAAAACATAGGTGTTCTTGTCGAGGCCGAGCGCGCGGACCTTGTCCATGATGCGGCCGATGCGCGTGTCGTTCTCCACCACCGAATCTGCGAATTTGGACTTCGACGGCGATTTATGCTCGAACTCGGGAGCCGGCATGTTCGGCTGGTGCACCTTCATGAAGTTGATGCTCATGAAGAACGGTGTTGTCGACTTGCCGTTGCGGTCGAGATAGTCGAGCGAAGCCTTCTCGACGTATTCGTCGAAGAACGGAATGCCGACGACACCCCTGTCGGGCGTGTTGACGTATTGTCCGTTGATCTTGAAGTCCTCGTGCGCGGCCTCGCCGGCATTGCCCGACATCGCGCCCTTGGTCACGCGCTCGAACATGGCGCGCAGCTCGGGCGCCATGTCCGGAAACCAGGTCGGATCGGCGTAGGTGTAGGCATTGAGGTGATAGAGCCCGGCATACTTCATCTCGTCGTAGCCTTGCGCATTCGGCAGCGCGTAGTCGGCTTCGCCGAGATGCCATTTGCCGGTGAAGAATGTCTTGTAGCCGGCGGTCTTCAGCACCGAGGCCAGCGTCCACTCGGCGGCCGGCAATCCGCCGCCCTGACCCTGGAACGCGACCGTTGTCATGCCGCTGCGATTCGGAATGCGCCCGGTCTGCATGGCGGCACGGCCGGGCGTGCAGCTCGGCTGGGCATAGAATGACATGAACATCATGCCCTCAGCCGCCAGGCGATCGATGTTGGGCGTTGGCATGCCACGGGCCTCGCCACCCAGATAGGCGCCGGCATCGCCGTAACCGAAGTCGTCGGATACGATCAGGATAATGTTCGGCTTGTTGGCACTGGACGCCGGTGCGGCCGGTGGGGTTTGCGCCTGTGCAACCTGCACCGAACTTTCCTTTGCAACCGCCGCGGCGACAAGCGTCGTGCCCGCGAGGAGAATATTCCGGCGATTGAGACCCCGCGTGCCTGCGTTCGACTTGTGTCCGCTGTCGTTATTTGGCATTTCTTATCCCCCTACTCTCACGACACAACGAAAGCCGACATGGCTCGTTGACGTATCTACCGGTTCCGCATGGCGCGCCGCCGGGCGATAGCGGCGGCAGTAGTTCGGCGCGCAAAGATGCGACCCGCCTTTGATCACCTTGCGTGGAATTCTGAGCTCTGGCTGGTTCGGATCGTAACTGTCTCCCTCGTGGCCGCCCCTCGGGTTTGCCGGAATGCAGCAGGATTTCGGTGCATCCGATTGGTGCTTGGGGGCGTACCAGTCGCTGGTCCATTCCCAGACGTTACCGATCATGTCGTGCAGGCCGTAGCCGTTCGGCGGGTAGGCCGTCACCGGCGAGGTGCGCTCATAACCGTCGCTCGCTGAATTCTGATGGGGGAATGCGCCCTGCCAGGTATTGGCCAGGTGTTTTCCGCCCGGCGTCAGTTCGTCACCCCAAGCGAACTCCGCACTGTCGACGCCGCCGCGCGCTGCGAACTCCCATTCGGCTTCGGTTGGCAAACTCTTGCCGGCCCATTGCGCGTAGGCGAGCGCATCCGAGTACGCTACGTGCACCACCGGGTGGCTATCGAGTCCGTGAATGTCACTCTTACGACCATAGGGGTGTCGCCAATTGGCGCCCCTCACCAGCTTCCACCATTGCGACCAGTCCCGTAAGTCGACCGGATGGCGAGGTGGCGTGAAAACCAGCGAACCGGCAAGCAGCAAGTGAGGCAACGCGTTGGGGTAGTCCTTGGCGTCAGGTTTTTTCTCGGCGAATGTGACGTGACCGGTCGCCCGTGCGAATTGCTTGAATTGCGCGTTGGTCACAGGTGTGCGGTCGATCCAGAAGCCGTCGACGCTCACGCGATGGGCCGGCGCCTCTTCTGGATAATGCGTGTCTGAACCCATGAGAAAGGTCCCTCCCGGGATCCAGATCAGATCGCCGGCGGCCTCTTGGGGCCTGTCCGGCGGAGCAACGCCGCAGGTCGTCTCACTGAAATCCAATGCCACGTGACACCCCAGAGCGTGAAGGATCTTATTTGAGGTTGCGCCACGTGACCCATCCCGTCCAGGCGCTGTTGCGAACGCGCAGGCTGAGAGCCTAAGGGCAGATCTTGCCGGCAAATGTCGCCTTGTTGACACTGGTGGATCAACTTTTCATGTTGTCCGGCATGGATAAGGCTGCGGCCGCCTGTATTGCCGAATCGACCGGTTGGCTGTCACGGCAGCCGGAGGAGTTTCGGGCCGAAGTCATCCGGCGGTCGCATCTGCGGCGGTTCGAGGCCGGAGAGATTCTTTACCATGCTGGCGATCCGCCAGGCGGCGTGTACGGGTTGGTCGAGGGCGTGCTGACCGTCACGTTACCCGCCGGGCAGATCGTTACCGTCAAGCGGCCAGGGTTCTGGGTCGGCGAAACCGCCGCTATGAGGCGACAGAATCGGGTTATCACCCTCAGCGTCGTGGCTAGGTCAGATATCCTGTATTTGCCACTTGCTGAGTTCGAACGGATGATTGCGGATCCAGCCCATTGTCGCCTGTTCGCCACCATGAGCATCGAGCATCTCGACGAAGCGCTATCGATCATCGGTTACCTGATGGCGAACGATCCAACCGTCCGCGTCGCGGGGCGACTGCTGACGCTGGCTGAGGCACAGGCGATTCCCGAGGGCAGCGCGATGCGGCTGACGCAGTCGGACCTGGCGCAGATGTGCGGGGTGTCACGGCAGACCGTAAACAAGGTTCTGACCGGCCTTAGTGTTAGGAATGTGATCGCGGCGAAGTACGGCATGCTGACCATCCTGGATGCGCGCCACCTACGATTCCTCGCCGGTGAGGTCGCATAACCGGGCGCTGATCGATGCAGCTCACGGCTGGCCGAATTTGCTTCCGGCGACCTTCGCGCAATATGGCCGCTGCGCTCGGGACTATCAGTCCGTGGCGGGATCGGAATGCAGTTGCATAAATGCGGCCGTCGCCTTGGTCGCCCGTCGCGCGGCTTCGGCCGGAGCGGGCGTCGCGGCAACCCCCAGCAGCAGCCCCACCATCAGGTCCTCCCAGAGCAGTCCTAGAAATTGCCTCGCCATCTCCTCTGGCTTTCCCGCACCTATAAGCCCGGTCGATTGGGCGCTCGCAAATAATCCGGCGAGCGTGCCGCGCATGGCGGCACGACCGGCCACGTCGAGAGTTTCGGCAATCCCCGGAGAACGTGTCGCCTCAGCGATCGCCAAACGGAACACGGAGACAACTGTCGGGTGCGAGGTCTCACGCACGAGATTCGTCGCAAAGGTGACAAGCATTGACGCAAGCATCTGCCGGTTGCGTGGGGCAGGCAGGTCCGGAGCCAATCGCATTCGATCGGCGCGGCTTTTAATGCAGGCGACAAGCATCGCATGCTTGCTGCCGAAACTGGCATAGAGATCACGCTTCGAGACTTTGGCGCGCGTCGCGATATCGAGCGTGCTGGTAGCAGCGTAACCGTCCTCGGTGAATGCCTTGAATGCGGCGCCGAGGATGCGCTCGTGCATGCGGCTATCGGGCGCGGGGGGAACGGCGCTCATGGGCTTTTTCATGGCCGGCAAAAATCACCTTGCCTTGGTACCAGACAGTACCATACGGTGCAGGTACCGATGGGTACCTGTCAATGCGCAATGGGGCGTCTCATGAGTGTCCAGGCTTTTCGGTCTACAGGCGTCGAAGTTCAGGAAAGGGCCGTCCGGCTTGGCGGGGCCACCACCATGGATCGCACGCGGACGCCTAAGGGGGCGTGGCTGATCGTCGCGCTGCTGTTTTCGTTCATGTTGATCAATTTCGCCGACAAGGCGGTGATCGGGATCGCCGCTGTCCCGATCATGCAGGAACTGAAGCTCAGTCCGAGCGAGTTCGGGCTGATCGGTTCGAGCTTCTATCTGCTGTTCGCGTTGTCGGCGATCGTCACAGGCTTTGTCGTCAACCGCGTGCAGACGCGTTGGGTGTTGGTGGCAATGGGACTGGTCTGGGCGCTGACTCAGTTTCCCTTGATGGGTGCTGCGGGTTTCGGAACGTTGGTGGCCTGCCGAATTGCTCTCGGCGCCGGTGAGGGGCCGGCCGCTCCGGTGGCGTTGCATTCGGCCTACAAGTGGTTTCCCAATGAGCTGCGCACCTTGCCGACCGCGGTCATCGTGCAGGGTGGCGGCATCGGCATCATGGTGGCGTTGCCGCTGCTCAACTGGGTCATCGTGCATTATTCGTGGCATTGGGCGTTCGGGGTGCTTGGCATCGCCGGCCTCGTCTGGACCGCGGCATGGCTGGCGCTTGGCCGCGAGGGCTCGGGCGCCTCGGTCGCCACACCCGGTGCGGCGCCGACGCCGCAGCGTGTTAGTTACGGGAAGTTATTGCTCAACCCGACAATGCTGGCGAGCTGGTGCGCGGCATTCGGGGCCCAATGGGGCTTGTCGCAGGCGCTGTCCTGGCAAGGCGCATTTCTGATCAAGGGGCTGGGGCTTACCCAGGGCTCGATCGGATTGTTGGGCGCGCTTCCAGCAGGTGCGAGCGTGGTCGCCATGCTTGCCGCCGGCTGGTATTCGCAGCGATTGCTCGCCCGAGGGTCATCGAGCCGCGTGGCGCGAGGCATCCTGGGCGGCGGCTGCGTCGCGCTGGGCGGCCTGGCGCTGGCGGTTATGCCGTTCCTGCCGGGAGTGCCGATCAAGATCGCGCTGACGACGATTGGGCTGGCGTTGCCGTCGGTCATCTATGTGATCAGCAATGCGGTCGTCGCCGAAATCACTCCAGCCGCGCAGCGTGGCGCGTTGCTGGCCATTGGCACCGCGGTCGGCACCTCGGCGGGACTGTTGGCGCCCTACGTCATGGGTAGCCTCATCGAGAATGCGGCGACCCCGCTCGAAGGCTTCAACACGGGGTTCATGATCTGCGGCGGCATCATGCTTGTTGGGGGCGCTATCGGAATGGCGCTGATCCGGCCAGAGCGCGAGGCGATGCAGTGGGCCAGAAAGACGTGGATGGTCGGCCTTCCCCGGCCATGACGGAATGAGGCGCAGTCGGCAGGGATTGGCGTTGGTCGTCGCACTTTGGCCAGCCGATGGAGCGATGACGAGACCGTGCCCCGTCCCTATCCCTCCCGCACGAACCGCTGTCGCGCCTGGATTTCGGCGACATCCGCGGGACGCTCGAACGGCGGCGGCATCGGCTCGCCGGGATGACGGGGGCGGCCGATGGCGCAGAACCAGTCCTCCAGCCCGGCCGGCGCGATCATCCACAACAGGCGCATCTGTGTGTTGCCGGTGTTCTGCACGGTGTGCCAGGCGGCGCGGCCGATCAGCAGCGTGGTCTCCGGCCGCACCTCGTGGCGCTGGCCGTCCACCTCCGCCCAGCCCTCGCCCGCATAGCAGAACAGCACCTCGTGCTGGCGCTCATGCGCGTGGCGGCGGATATGCGCGCCAGGCTCCAGCACCTGGATGCCCATGGAGAAGTTGTCGTACGGCGTGTTGTACGGGGTCAGCTTGTTGACGATATAGCCGCGCGAGGGCAGCGGCTGCCAGAAGGACTCGCCCTCGTCCGGGCCGAGTACAACGACTTGCCCCTTGGCGAATTCGTTCATGCGTGTCTCCATTCCGCGGTGATCCAGGGAAGGAGCCGACACGATGTCCGCAACCGCCGCAATGTGGCCCGCCGGCGCGGCCTGTATCGACGGCCGCTTCATGCCCGTGGCCGAGGCGATGATCCCGGTCACCGACTGGGGCTACCGGAGATCAGATGTGACGTATGACGTGGTCAGCGTGTGGGACGGCGCGTTCTTCAAGCTGGACGATCATCTGCGGCGGTTCCGTGCGTCGATGGACTGGATGCGCCTCGCGCCGCGCGAGAGCGATGACGACATTCGCGGCATGCTGCACGAGCTGGTGCGGCGCACCGGGCTGCGCGAGGCGTATGTCGCGATGGACTGTCTGCGCGGTGCGGCGCCGCCGAACTGTGCGACGGCATCCGGCGAATGCGCGGAACTATCTGCTGGCGTTCGCGGTGCCGTATGTCTGGCTGATGCCGCGCGAGGTGATCGAGCGCGGCGTGCATCTGATCGTCGCGTCCACGCCGCGCATTCCCGAGGTGTGCGTCAATCCGAAGGCGAAGAATTTCCACTGGGCGGACATGACGCGGGCGCTGTTCGAGGCGCAGGACAAGGGGGCGGACAACCCGGTGCTGCTCGATCTCGACGGCAACGTGACAGAGGGGCCGGGGTTCAACGTGTTCGCGGTGACCGATGGCGTGGTGGCGACGCCGGATCGCGGCGTGCTGGAGGGGATCACGCGGCTATCGGTGATCCAGTTGTGCGAGAAGCTCGGGCTGCGCTGCGAGGTGCGCACCGTGCCGCTGACGGAGCTGCGCAATGCGGACGAGGTGTTCATCTCGTCGACCGCGGGCGGGGTGATGGGCGTGACGCGGCTGGATGAACGGATTTTGGGGAACGATCGGCCGGGGCCGGTGACCGAGCGGCTGCATGATGCCTACTGGCGGTTCCGGCGCGAGGGCTGGTGCGCGGAGCCGATCGACTATGTGCGCGCCGAGGCGGCGGAGTAGCGACGGGAGATGGACGCGCTCAGTGCGTTGAGGTTGCAGATCGAGTGGGGGGCGGATGAGGCGCTGGAGGATGCGCCGGTGGATCGGCTGGCAGCGCCCCCTCCCCCCGCCCCCCTCCCGCAAGGGGAGGGGGAGAAGGCTCTCGGTTCTTCCCCGCCCTTGGCGCGCGGCACTGCAGCGGAACGCGCAACTCAGTGCGCTGGCGCGGCGGGCACATTGGAGGAGCTGCGCACCGCCGTCGCGGGGTTCGACGGGTGCGGTCTGCGCAATACCGCCAGCCACCTGGTGTTCGCCGAGGGCGATCCGGCGGCGACACTGCTGCTGATCGGCGAGCCTCCAACGGCGGACGAGGATCGGTCGGGCTCGGCGTTCGCGGGACCGGCGGGCGCCTATCTGGATCGGATGCTCGCCTCGATCGAGCTGGAGCGCGGCAGGCTCATGCTGGCGCCGCTGATCCCCTGGCGGCCGCCCGGCGACCGGCCGCCCAGTCCGACCGAGTTGGCCGTCTGTCTGCCGTTCCTGCATCGGCTGATCACTCTCGTCGCGCCGCGCCGGCTGCTGCTGGTGGGGCTGCTCGCGGCGCGGTCGCTGCTGCCGCAGACCGCCTCGCGTCGCCGGCCGCGCGGGGCGTGGATGGATGTTGCGGTACCGGGCACGTCGCTGGCGGTGCCGACGCTGCCGACATTCAGCGCGGCCGAGCTGATGCGCGACCCGAGCAACCGGCGCGCCGCGTGGGATGATCTGCGCCTGCTACGCGCGACGCTCGATGAGGACGCGGCACCTGCGGGGGAATAACGTCAGGCCGCCGGCGATCAGCAATGCGACTGCCGCCACGATGGACGGCACGGTGAAGCTGCCCAGGCTTTCCGACACCACTCCGGCGAAGGTGGGCCCGACGATCTGACCGAGGCCGAACGCGCCGGTCATCAGGGCAAGTACCCGGCGGGGATCACCGGTTGCCAGGGCGCGCGCCTGCACCAGGCCCAGCGCGGTGAGGCCCATGAAGGTGCCGCCCACCAGGAGTCGCCGCAAGAAACACTCCGGTCACGGTCGGCCAGGCGACGCTGGCCAGCACACCTCCGGCCTCGACCAGACATGCCAGGGCGAAGGTCGTCGGAACGCCGAGGCGCGTGGAGATCGATGTCCACAGGAGCGACCGATGGCGTCGCGGCCAGGCCGAACACGACCCAGATCTCGGGTTCCAGGGCACGGATCGCCGGCATGCCGCGGACGATGGTCACCAGGAAGGTGGCAGTGATCACGTAGCCGAAGCCGAACAGCCCGTAGGCGGCGATGAAACGGCGCAGACCTGGATCGGTCGCTGGCGTGGCCTGTGGCCGCACCGATGCGTGACGCGTGCGCTGCGCCATCGCGGATCAGCAGCGCCACCGCGAGCGTCCCGGCGAGCGACAGCAATCCACTGCCGAGCCACAGCGATCGCCACGAGCCGCCGGCGCTGGTCAACGCTGCGACCAGGACGGCAGACGCGGCGATTCCGGTGCCGACGCCAGCAAAGTGCAGTGCCGACAGACCGGGGCGGCGCGTTTCGGCGAGACGCTCCAGCACCATGGCGGAGGCAAATACCAGCACGATCGCGCTCGCGGCGCCGCCGAGGCAGCGAAGGACCAGGAATGGCAACAGGAATGCGCCAGGCCCATGGCGCTGGTCGTGATCGCACTGACCGGCAGAGAACCCACCAGCCAGCGGCGGCGCGATCCCGGCAGACTTGGCCAGGCCGCCAGCAAGGCGCCGAGGAGGTAGCCGAGAAAGTTGGCCGAGGCGATCAGTCCGGCGGCTGACCTGCCGAGACCCAGCGCCGTCGATCATGGCCGGCAGGATCGGCGTATAGACGAAGCGGCCGATGCCGAGGGCGGTGGCCAGGGCGATCAGGCCGCCGAACGCGCTGGACAGGGTTCGGTCGTGGTCGGGCGAACGCGGCCGGCTGAGACTGGTTCTCGCTGCATGACGCGGAGGTATGTCGTGTGGGCAATTCCAGGAAACGATTTTTGTGATAGATGCAATCGATTCGTACAGATAGCTAGTAGGGGCCGTTGATGGACGCCAGCGATCTGAGAGTGTTCGAGGCGGTGGCTCGGCTCGGTGGCATGAACCGGGCGGCAACCGAGCTGAACACTGTGCAGTCCAACGTGACCGCGCGCATCCAGGCGCTGGAGGCGGAGATCGGCATCACGCTGTTCGAGCGCCACAGCCGCGGTGTGCGCTGACCCAGGCGGGGCACCGGCTGCTGCCTTATGCCGGCGAGTTGTCGCGGCTGCTGGTCGATGCGATGCACGCTGCGCGCGACGACGGTGCGCCGCGCGGCACGCTGACGATCGGGTCGCTGGAGACGACGGCTGCATTGCGCCTGACGCCGTTGCTGACGCGCTATGCGGCTGACAATCCGGCGGTCGATTTCGTGCTGCGCACCGGCACCACCTGCGAGCTGGTCGGCGAGGTCCTGGAACAGCGGGTGGATGGCGCGTTCGTCTGCGGGCCGGTGGCCCATCCCGACCTCGAAGAGCAGACGATGTTTCGCGAGGAACTGGTGGTGCTGGCGGCACCCGATGTGGCGTCGCTTGATGCCGCGCTGGAGGCCGGCGAAGTGCGGCTCGTCGTGCTCCGCGCAGGGTGTTCGTACCGCCAGATGCTGGAAGCGCTGCTGGCGCGCCGCGGCATCGTCGTGCAGCGCCAGTTGGAGTTCGGCACATTGGAGGCGATCTTCGGCTGCGTCAGCGCCGGTCTTGGCATCACCTTGCTGCCGCGCGCGTTGGTGGGCGGCGTGTGCGAGGCGGGGCGTGTCAGTGCCCATACGTTGCCGCGCGGCGACGCGATGGTGGATACCGTGTTCGTCCGCCGTCGCGACCGCTTCATGTCCAGCGCGCTGCGGGCGTTTCTCGCCTGCGCGTCCGAGGGGATGTCACGGCACGGGCGGCTTAGTGCCGCAACATTTGCATCGCCAGACCAGGAGACAGCTCCCATGGCACGCATCGACGAGACCCGACCGTTCATCGCGGTGAACATCGCCATCCTCACCGTGTCGGACACGCGCACGCTGGCCAACGACACGTCGGGCGACGCGCTGGCCGAGCGCATTGGGACAGCCGGCCATCGCGTCGCCGCGCGCGCGATCGAGAAGGACGACGCCGGTGCGATCGAGCGCCATCTTGCGCGGCTGGATCGCCGATCGGCGAGATCGACGTGGTGATCACCACCGGCGGCACCGGCATCACCGGCCGCGACGTGACGCCGGAGGCGTTCGACCGCGTGCTGGAGAAGCGCATCGAGGGCTTCGGCGAGCTGTTCCGCATGCTGAGCTACCAGAAGATCGGCACGTCGACGATGCAGTCGCGCGCGCTCGGCGGCGTTGCCGGCGGGACCTACCTGTTCGCGCTTGCCCGGCAGCACCGGCGCGGTGAAGGACGCGTGGGACGACATACTGGTGTTCCAGCTCGACAACCGGTTTCGCCCCTGCAACCTGGTGGAGCTGATGCCGCGGCTGCAGGAGCATCTCAGGACGGCAGCGGCGTAGCCGCTCGGGCCACGATCGCTTCCCGTTCCCTCGCGCATTGCGGCGCCGCGGGCGCGTGCGGCCTGGACGACGTCGGCGGGCGCCGTCTCGGGGGTTCCCGCATCGAACGGCGGTGCCGGCGCGTATTCGATCTGCAACTGAATTGCCTGCGCGACCTGTGGGCCGGCGAGTTCCGCCACCATGGTCAGCGCGAAATCGATGCCGGCGGTGACACCACCGCCGGTGAACAGGTTGCCATCGCGCACCACGCGGCCATTGGTGGGCGTCGCGCCGAATGCGGGGAGCAGATCGCGGGCGCCCCAGTGCGATGTTGCTCGCTTGCCGCGCAGCAGACCGGCGGCGCCCAGTACCAGCGAGCCGGTGCAGACCGAGCTGACGTAGCGCGCGCTCGCGGCCTGCTGGCGCAGCCAGTCGAGGATTTCGGGATCCTCCATCAGCGCATTGACGCCTGGGCCGCCGGGCACACAGACGACGTCGAGCGGCGGGCAGTCGCGCAGCGTGGCGTAGGGCAGCAGACGCAGGCCGGAATCCGCCTCGATCGGTTCCAGCGTCTTCGACAGCAACAGCACCTGGGCATCGGGCACCCGCGTGAACACCTCGAACGGGCCGGTGAGGTCGAGCTGCGTCATGCGCGGGAACAGCAACAGTCCAATCCGTAGCGTCGGCATGGCGGAATTCTCCTGCTGGACAACGCAATCCTGCCGCGGCGCCCGGTTATTGCCAGGGCCGCTCCGCGCGGCGCGACCTGTGCCAATCCGCGGCGTTGTCCACGTCGTGCAGGGTGCGCAGCAGGGCGATGCGCCAGCCGGCGAAGTTGGCCAGCGTGTCGGCCAGCGCGAACTCGGTGGACCAACGCACCGCCGCGAACGGACGCGCGGGACGGCGCGGCGACATCGCGACCAGCCAATAGCCGCCGTCCGCCGCCGGGCCGAATGCTGCCGGCGCACTGCCGAGTGCGCGAAAGGCGGCGCGAGCATCGGGCGGCCCGGCGTCCGGGATGTCGCAGCCGATGATGGCAACGCGACCGCGGCGAAAGCGCTGGAAGGCACGCTGCATGCGGACGCCGAGGTCGCCGCCGCCCTGGGCCAGCCGGAGAACGCGGGCAGGCAGGCGGAATCGCGCGTGGTCAGGCGTGATCGCGAGCACGGTGCGGAAGCGCCGGTCGGCCGCCAGGGCGCGCACCAGCCGGGTCATCGTCGCGACGTGGAACCGCAAGGCGGCGCGGTCGCCGATGTCACGTGCCAGTCGCCGCTTGACCGCTCCGAGGTGCGGGGCACGGGCGAACACCACCACTGTGTCCTTCATCGGTAGAGCCTTGCGATGTGCCGCGGCGGGACGCCGGCGAAATACAGCGTCAGGCAGGTGAGATTGCGCAGGGAGCGGCTATACCACCCCTGGCGCTGCCACTTCTCAGCGGACGTAATCGCGGTTGCCTCCAGAGCCACCAGTCGCCGGCGGCCGAGGCGGCGGACGAGGTCGACGTCCTCCATGAGCGGCAACGGCCTGATGCCGCCCACCGCCGCCAGCAGATCGCGCTGGATCAGCAGGCCCTGGTCGCCATAGGGCAGCGCCAGCGCGCGGCAACGCCAGGCGACCAGCCGCTCCAGCTGCCGCGCACGGGGATCTTCGGTGTCCAGCGCAAAGCGGAAATAGCCGGCGCGGGTGGGGTCCAGTAGGGCCTGTCGCCATCCCGGGGGCAGCCGCGTATCGGCGTGCAGCAGGAGCAGCCATTCGCCATGTGCGGCCGCCACGCCGACTGCCAGCTGCGCGCCGCGTCCACGGGTCGCCCCGAGCACACGTGCCCCGAGCCGGGCCGCCAGCGCCTGAGTTCCGTCGTCGCTGCCGCCGTCCACGACCACAATCTCGTCTGCGTCAGCAACCGACGCCAGCGTCACGGCCAGCGAATGCGCAGCGTTGAGCGTCGGGATCACAACCGAGAGCGTGTTCCTATATTGTTCTTGACCGGCCGCCATGGGTTTGCCAGTCTTCCTTGCGAACGAACGGGGAACACATCATGCGCGATCAGCCGGATGCTGGCAACATGCCCTCGCTCGCCCGAAAGGGTCGTGGCGCCGTCACCAACCCGCCGGTGCGCTTCGACAGACAGGTGATCAGCCCGTTCGACGACGGCTGGGACACGCTGAATGCCGAGTTCGGCGAGCTGCCGAAGCTTACCACCACGCTGACGCGCGATGCGACCAAGTCGGCAATCGCCTGGAACAGCTCGCCCGACATCGGCTTCGACCGTGCGGTCAATCCGTATCGCGGCTGCGAGCATGGCTGCATCTACTGCTATGCGCGACCCACGCACGCCTATCTCGGCTACTCGCCCGGCCTGGATTTCGAGACCAAGCTGGTCTTCAAGCCGGATGTGGCGGAGCTGCTGGAGAAGGAGCTGCGCAAGGCGGGATACAAAGCGCGCACCCTGGCGCTGGGTTCGAACACCGATCCGTATCAGCCGGTCGAGCGCACGCTGAAGCTGACGCGCTCGGTGCTCCAGGTGCTGGACCGGTTCAATCATCCGGTCGGCATCGTGACCAAATCGGCGGGCGTGTTGCGCGATCTCGACATTCTGAGCTCGATGGCACAGCGCAGGCTGGCGCGTGTGTATGTGTCTGTCACCACGCTGGATGCGGGTCTCGCTCGCCGAATGGAGCCGCGGGCTGCAACGCCGGAGCGACGGTTGCACGCGATCGCCGAACTGACGCGGGCGGGTGTGCCATCGGGGGTGATGGTGGCGCCGATGATCCCGGGGCTGAACGACGCCGAGATGGAGAAGATCGTCGAGGCGGCGGCCCGCGCGGGCGCGCGGCATGCCGGCTACGTGCTGTTGCGCCTGCCGCACGAGCTGCGGCAGATGTTCGAGGACTGGCTGACGACGCACTTTCCCGATCGCTCGAAGCATGTGCTCAATCTGATCCGCGAGACGCGGGCGGGTGCGCTCAGCGATGCGCGGTTCCATCACCGGTTCTCGGGACAGGGCGTGTATGCCGATCTGTTGCTGCGCCGGTTCATGCGGGCGACGCGGCAATGGGGATTGGATGAGGCGCGCGAGGGGCTGGATTGCGGGAGGTTCGCTGTGCCGGACGATGGAAAGCTGGCGGTGGCGCACGAGCAGATGACGCTGTTCTGAGGATACAGCGCCGACAGCCGATCGGGTGTTCGGATCAAGGCGCCAAATTGGAATTCTTCTTGCTCATCCCGTGGTCGCGCTTCGCCGCACGCCAGAGTTAGCCGCGTAACTGCTGCTCGTCAGCGTCCTGCTGTCCTCTTTCTCAGGATTTCCAGCATCGCATCGAGGCCGAGAATGTAGGAGTGCATCCCGAAGCCGGTGATCACCCCTTCCGCCACATCGGAGAGAACGCAGTGGATGTTGCGCTTTGCAATGCTGCTGATGTGCACCTCCACGTACGGCAACGCTGCTCCTTTGATGCAGTCCTTCAAGGCAAAGCCGGCGTAGGTAAAGCCGGCCGGGTTCATGACCAGCCCATCGAAGCCTTCGTCGATCGCCTGATATATACGGTTGATCGCGTCGCCTTCGATGTTGGTATAGAAGATCTCCAGTTGATAGCCGTGATCCTGAGCGTGGCGCTGCAACGTGGCGTCCAGCTCAGCCGGGGTTGTCGAGCCATAGATCTCCGGCTCGCGCCGCCCCAGGAACGTCAGATTGGCTCCTTGCAACAGCAGAATCTTCGCCACCGCAACCTCCATCATGATGCACTGGTCGATGCGCTTGTATCATCGGCCGGACGCCAGGGCACGTGGCAGGGTCGGAATGGCCGGCGGTGGCGGACAAGGCCCCTATGGTCGGCTGTTTCACTATCACTCGAAGACAGGTGGTGAGGTCGGCGGGACGCCCGCTTGCAGGGCGAAGGAGCGCACCACGTTTGCCAGCAGCCGGGAGATCGGGCCGTCGAGGCCGCCGTTGCGCCAGAAGCTGCCGCAGTAGATGATCGAGCCAGAATACCACACCGCTGGACCGCTCGCCGAACACAGCACCGCGTTCCGAGAGGACCTCGAATGCCCGCCATTGAAACAGCCCTCACCCGTTTGCTCGGCATCGAGCATCCGATCCTGCTTGCGCCGATGGGTGGGGCGGCAGGTGGCCGCCTCGCAGCGGCTGTCACCAATGCCGGCGGGCTCGGCCTGATCGGCTCGGGCTATGCAAATATCGCCGCGATCCGTGAAGAGCTGACTGAGGCCGGCAATGCGCGCATCGGCGTCGGTTTCATACTCTGGGCGCTCGAGAAAAACCCCGCGGCGCTCGACGTTGCACTCGACGCCAGGCCTGCAGCGGTGATGTTGTCGTTCGGCGATCCCACGCCGTTCACCGGGCGGATAAAGGACGCCGGCTGCAAGATCATCTGCCAGGTGCAGACCCTGGCGCAGGCCAGGGAGGCCGCTGCCGCAGGAGCCGATATCATCATTGCACAGGGACGCGATGCTGGCGGCCACTCGGGCGTCACCCGAGGCACCATGGGACTTGTGCCGGCTGTAGTCGATGCCGTCACCCCGATTCCGGTGGTCGCGGCGGGCGGCATTGCCGATGGACGCGGCCTGGCCGCAGCGCTCGCGTTGGGCGCCGCGGGTGTTTCGATGGGAACACGCTTCACCGCATCACGCGAATCGTTGTGGGATGCGGAAATGAAAGCAGCCACATTGGGGGCTGGAGGCGACCAGACAGAGCAAACCCGGGTGTTCGACGTCGTGCGTGGCGCGCCATGGCCGGCGATCTACCCAGGCCGTGCGCTGCGCAATGCGTTTTCGGCCCAGTGGAACGGCCTGGAGGACACATTGGCCGCTCAGCAGCCGGAGCAGGAGAAGAGCTACCTGGCGACGGCGGACAATGACTACACCACGCGCGTCGTCTGGGCAGGTGAAGGCGTCGATCTGGTGAACGATACGCCCGCCGCATCCGAGATCATCGAGCGGGTCATCGCGCAGGCGGCGGCAACGCTTATGAATGGCGCCAAACTCGTCCGCTAGTCAGCGTTGCCGGACGTTGACGCCGCAGCGGATTGCGCCGACGGTCGTTCTGTTTAGAAACGGAAAGCCGGTTGAAATCCGGTGCTGACGCGCCCCGCGTCATCCCGAGGAGAATGTCATGCTTGCCACGACAGCGTCGGATTTTGAGGTTGCCGCCGAACCGGTTGTGATTCCGGTGCGGGCGATTCTGCCGTGGGCGATCTTCGGCGGTTTGCTGGCGCTGCTGGCGATCTATTTCGTGGGTGCCGAACAGGGGGCGACCTCGATCGTGTCGGGAATGTATATCCATGATCTGGTCCATGATGGGCGGCATTTCCTGGCGTTTCCCTGCCACTGATTCCTGGGCACTGAATTCTGGGCACCGACGGGGACTTCCATGGTCAGGACGCTGCTGGTTCGGGGCTTGCTGATCGGGCTGCTGGCGGGCTTGGTCGTGTTCGGGTTTGCCCTGATTTTCAGTGAGCCGCTGATCGATCGGGCCATCGCGTTTGAGCAGCACCTGCATCAGATGGCGGGCGATGCGCCGGAGCCCGAGCTGGTCAGTCGGGCAGTACCAGAGTACCCGTGGGGGTGCTTATCGGCGTCGTCGTGTATGGCTGTGCGCTGGGGGGCATCTTCGCGCTGGTCTTTGCTTATGCACAGGGACGGCTGGGGCGCATTGGCCCGCGCGGCACGGCGGCGCTTCTTGCGGCTGCGGCCTTTGTCGTGCTGTTTCTGGTTCCGCAATTGAAATACCCGGCGAACCCGCCGTCGATCGGTGAACCGGATACGATCCGGGAGCGGACGACGTTGTACTTCATGATGATCGCCTGGTCGGTGATGGGTGCCGTGGGCGCGTTGCTGATCACTCGGCAGTTGGTGGGGCGGTTTGGGGGCTGGAATGCGTCGCTGCTCGGCGGGGCGGTTTATGTCGTTCTGGTCGGCGCGGTGATGTGGGTGTTGCCCGTGGTCGACGAGGTGCCGAAGGATTTTCCCGCGACGTTGCTGTGGCAATTCCGGGTTGTTTCGCTGGGCGGGCACATTCTGCTGCTGGGGACGCTCGGTCTTGCGTTCGGGGCTTTGACCGAGCGTCCGGTCAGTTGGGCTATGCTGATGCGCCGGGTTCATACCACCTGATCGACCGGGTGGCGGGGCTTTCCACGGCGCATTTGCGCAGTCAGTTGGCAACTGCGCTTCCGACGTGCAATTCAAGCCAAGTGTCAGCCGACGAGGGAGAGGCGAATCATGCGTCCCGAGGACTTTATCGCCGACCGCGGCCGCCCGTTCACCGGTGCGGAGTATATGGAGAGCCTGCGCGACGGCCGCGAGGTCTATATCAATGGCGAGCGCGTCACCGACGTTACCGCACACCCGGCGTTCCGCAATTCGGTCCGCTCGATCGCGCGGCTCTATGACGCGCTGCATGATCCGAAGAGCAAGGACCTCCTCACCTGTCCGACCGATACCGGCTCCGGCGGTTACACGCACAGATTTTTCCGTGTCCCCCGCTCGCGCGACGATATGCGCGGTGCGCAACAGGCGATCGCAGGATGGGCCCGCCTCACCTACGGTTGGATGGGCCGCACGCCCGACTATAAGGCCGCATTCTCCAACACACTTGGCGGCTTCCCCGAGTATTACGGCACCTACGCCGACAACGCGCGGACCTGGTACAAGCGTGCGCAAGAGGCCATGCCGTTCATGAACCACGCGATCGTCAATCCGCCGATCGACCGCCACCGCCCCCCCGAAGAGGTCAAGGATGTCTACGCCTGCGTGAAAAAGGAAACCGATGCGGGCATATTCGTGTCGGGCGCCAAGGTGGTCGCCACCTCGGCCGCAATGACGCACTATAACTTCATGGGTCAGTCGTCGAAGACCGCCACCCAGGATCCCGACATGTCGGTGATGTTCATGGTGCCCATCAACGCGCCGGGCCTGAAACTGATCTGCCGTTCATCGTATGAATACGCCGCCGGACGCAGCGGTTCGCCGTTCGATTATCCTTTGTCGTCGCGCTTCGATGAAAACGATGCGATCTTCATCATGGACAATGTGTTCGTCCCATGGGAGGACGTCTTCATCTATCGTGACCCTGCGCGGGTCATGAGTTTCTTCCCCGGCTCCGGATTTGTTCACGGTGCGATGTTCCAGGGCTGCACGCGTTATGCGGTGAAGCTCGATTTCATTTGCGGCCTGCTGGCAAAGGCACTGCGCGCCACCGGTGGCGACGAGGCGCGCAACAATCAGGTCCTGCTGGGCGAGGTCATCGCCTGGCGCCATCTGTTCTGGTCACTGTCGAACGCGATGGCCAATAATCCGCAATCCTGGCGTGGCGACGCCGTGTTGCCCGAGCTCGCCGCGGCCCACGCCTATCGCGTGTTCGGACCCGATTCCTGGCCGCGCATCAAGGACATCGTGCAGAAGACCGTCACCTCGGCGCTGATCTATCTGCCATCATCGGCCAGGGACTTCGCCAATCCGGCAATCGATGAGCAACTGCGGCGCTACGTGCGGGGCTCAAACGGCATTGACCATATCGAGCGCATCAAGATCATGAAACTTTTGTGGGATGCCGTGGGTACCGAATTTGCCGGCCGGCACGAATTGTATGAGCGCAACTACTCCGGAGGTTGGGAAGATATCCGGGCGCAGGTTCTTACTGGTGCGCAACGCGGCGACGGCCTGCGCGAGATGGAGGCGATGGTCGATCAATGCATGGCCGAATACGACACGAACGGCTGGACCGATACTTCCTGGGTCAATCCCTGATCGAAAAGCGCCGTACCACGTTTTGCAGCAACTGGGAGATCGGGCCTTCGAAGGCACCGTTACGCCACAGGCTGCCGCAGAAGGTGATCGAGCCTACAGAGAACACCGCGCCGCCGGAGGGCGTGTCGAAATACACGATCTCGCCGCGCGAGAGGTCCTCGATCGGCTCGCCGTTCGTGCTGGTCACGTTCGAGAGCCATTCTTCCAGAACGGGAAAGAACGATGGCAACGGGTTTTCCGAGCGCGCCAAAATCACCGCGTTGTCGGGCGTGCCCAGCATCGGATCGGCGCGATCAAGCTCGAAACCCGCCGCTCCGCCACCGGACAATCCGTAGTCGCCAAGCACGTCTCCCTCGATGCCGTCGAACATCCAGGCGAAGCGCGGGTCGCGCGAGGCAGGCAGGCGGCGGTAGTGCGTGCCCTCGAACGCCGCCTGGCAGGAGAAACCGACGCCGACCAGCATCTGCGGCGGCCTGCGGTTGCGCCGCCACAGCCCGCCCAACTGACCATCGGTCTGATGAAAGTACTCGCCCGGCTCGGCTGCCCAGGTTCGAATGCCACCCTCGGCACGGCGCAGTTCGATCAGATGTGGCCGCGCCTTGTCGCGCGCGACGCGCCAGTAAAAGCCGTTGCCGCCGAGATAGCACAGCCTGCCGCCCTGCCGCGTATAGGCGGCGAGCGCATCGATCGTGCCGAGCGTGTGGTATTCGGGGTGAGATCCGGTGAGCACCGTGCGATAGGGCGCGATCAGCGCAACGCCTTCGTCGTCCAGGTCCTCATCGGTCACGATATCGAAGTCGAAGCCCTTTTCCTCCAGCCACGCCAACAGATGCAGGTCGGCCGGATAGTGCCGCATGCCGGAGCCACGGGGATCGCAGAACGTCAGAAACCCCGGCCGCATGGTGAGGATCGGCCGATGGCGCGACGAGAAGGAAATGCCGCTGCCATCGACATGCCTGTTGTAGGTTGAGCGTCCGTAGATCGGATAATCGCGCGGATTGTTGGGATAGGCGCCCCATGCAGCGACGCGCTCGTAGTATCCGGCGTCGACGCTGCTGCGCTCGTGGTTGGCGTAGGCCTGATAGGTGAAGGTCGAGGCGAGGAAGGCGATCGGCGCGAACGGGCCTTGCCGGCGCGGCAGAACGTAGAGCGGCAGCCAGTCCTCGCCGGCATCGCAGGTCAGATGCAGCGCATAGGTGCCGCTGCGCAGATCGTCCGGCACGGTCCAGGAGAAATCCGCCTGCCAACTGCAGTCGCCAAGATCGTCGGCGTGAAAATGGATCGCGCCGTAGTCCTGCGGCGCATGACGCCAGCATTGCTCGCAGCCGGTCCAACGCGTGCCGACTATGGCGCGTGTCGGCATGTTCACCAGGCGGCCATGGCACGCCTGCGGACCGATGTCCTTTATCTCCTGCGTGTCGATGCCACGCGAAAAGTCCCAGCCTGCCAGCAGGTCGCCGGGAAGCGCATCGAGTGTTGTACCGGCATCGGGCCAAGATGCGACGAAGCCGCGCAGGATCGCGGGTTCCTCGAGCTTGCCGGTGAAATGACGTTGAGAGGCTGCCGCGTTCTCGGCTGCGATCAGCAGCGTGCCGCCAGACGGCAGGTCGACGCCGGGTGCCGATGCCTGTGCCGTGACCGGGGCGCCATCCAGCGGCTGCTGTCCGATCAGCACACGTCCGCCGGTCGGATCCACAGCGAGCCACACGCGGTACCAACGGGAGCGCTGCATGGGTTCGCCGGTCTCAAGTTCGATCATGGTGCCGTGGTACACGATACGCGCTGTCGCGCCATTCGCGCCGATCAGCAGCGTGATGCCGGCATCGCCGGCTTCCTCCGCCAGCAACGCCTGGCCGGCGTCGGCGAGCCCCGCCTGCACCAACAGGGTCCAGGTGCAGGCTGCATTCATATCGCGCGTCGGGCTTGCGCCGACCACACCGTACGAACCGAGATGAATCGGCTGCCTGCGTCCGGCGAGCGACTGATCGAAGCGATGCGACAGGTCCTCGAAGCGCATGCCAGGACCGTCCGGATTGGGATCGCCGCTCAGCACGCGCACCAGGCGGGCACGGTACGATCCACCGTCGCGTACGCTGACATGCGCGGTGAAGGTCTCGCCTGGACGATGCGAGAAGCGGTCGAGATAGCCGGTGATCGGCAATTCGGTGTCGGCCATGCAGCGAGGCTGGCGGGCGATCGGCACTGTCAAGTTGATCAGTCAATGAACGAGATTGCCGCGTCGCTTCGCTCCTCGCAATGCAGGGACGCACGATGAACAGGGGACGCGCCCTTGACGGGCTATGACCGTCTCGTCACGGTGCGCGCAAGCAGCAGAACAGTCTGCGAGCCAGGGGCGGCGACCGGCTACGGGGGTTTCACATGCTTCGACATGCCATCCTCACCGCATTCAGCGCTCTGGCGGGTCTGACGGCCGCCGCGACGCCGGTTTCGGCAGAAACCTTCAAGTGTCCGCATGTCGGCGGCAATTTCACCTTCGGTCAGGAAGCCAACATCAACAGTCTGGACCAGATGACGTCCGGCACGATCTCCACGCGCAACATCGCCATGAACATGTTCGAATCGCTGATGACGCGCGACGAGAATTTCAACCCGATCCTGGAACTCGCCGATTCCATGGCGGAGACGCCGGATCGTCTGACCTACACGTTCAAGCTGCGTCAGGGCATCCGGTTCCACAACGGCAAGGAGATGACATCAGCCGACGTGGTTGCCTCGTTCGACCGCTACGCCAAAATCGGCCTCTATCGCAGCTCATTGGCCAACGTCGATCGCTGGGACGCGCCGGACAAGAACACCTTCGTGATCCACCTGAAGAAGGTGCAGCCGACCTTCCTGGAGATCCTCAGCGCGTTCAGCGCGCCGATCGTCATCATCCCGGCGGAGGACAAGGACGATCCGCTTATGCAGCTCAAGACGATCGGTACTGGGCCGTGGCAACTGGTTGAGTTGGTGCCTGGCGGCTACGTGAAGATGAAGCGCTACGAGGGTTACAAGCCGAACACCAACTTCGAGCAGAAGACCGGCTTTGGCGGTTACAAGCAGGCGTGCTTCGACACGGTTACCTTCCGCATCGTGACCGAGCCACAGGCGCGCGTCGCCGGCCTGAGGACGGGCGAACTGCAGGGTGTCGAGGACCTGCCGACCAAGTCACTGGCGGATCTGAAGGCCGACAAGGACACCACCATCATCCCGCTGCAGAACTGGTGGATTCAGATCGCGCAGCCGAATGTCTCGGTACCACCGACCGACAACCTGATGTTCCGCAAGGCAGTCCAGACGGTGCTCGACATGGACGAGATCATGGATGCGGCGTCGGACGGCAATTACCGGCTGAATGTTGGTTTCCAGTATCCCAATCAGGCGTTCTACTCGGACGCTGGCAAGGAGACCTACAACATCAAGGACCCGGAGCTGGCGAAGAAGTACCTGGCGCAGTCGGGCTACAAGGGCGAGCCGGTCATACTGCTGACCGATAAGGACTATCCGGCGATGTACAATTCGGCGCTGGTCATGCAGCAGGAGATGCAGGCGATCGGCATCAACGCCGAGTTGAAGGTCGTGGACTGGCCCACCTCGGCCAACATGGCGCTGAAGCCGGATACCGGCTGGAATCTCTTCTATACCGGGTGGGGAACGCAGCCCGCGCTCGGCGCGCTCGCCACCATGCAGTTCTTCGTGCAGCCGGGCGCGGTGTACATGCCGAAGGGCGGGACGGACGATCCGCAGGTTCTGGCGCTGTGGAACGACATGAACAGCCTGCCCACGGTGGAAGGCCGCAAGGACGCGTTCGCCAAGATGCAGAAATATGTGCTGGAGCAGGTCTACACTCTGCCGCTGGGCTCGCTGACCAAGGTGCAGGCAGTGCGGTCCAATGTGAAGGGCTACGTGCCCTACCGTATCCCGCGCATGTCGAACGTGTGGTTCGCGAACTGAGCCGGAGGCATGACGGGCATCATCCTGCGACGATTGGGTAGCGCACTGCCGATCCTGCTGATCGTCTCGCTGATCACCTTTGCCATGATCCATCTGATCCCGGGCGATCCCGCGGTGACGATCGCCGGGCTGTCGGCCACGCCCGAGCAGATTGCCAACATCCGCCATGATCTCGGTCTCGATCAGCCGCTGCTGACGCAACTCTGGCGCTGGTACGCCGGACTGCTGCACGGCAATCTCGGCCGTTCGCTGCTGCTGGGCCAGCCGGTGGTGTACGCCACGATGCTGCGACTGCCGGTGACATTGGCGCTGTCGGCCTATGCGCTGGTGATCACGCTGCTGATCGGACTGGTCACCGGCATCGCCGCGGCGCTGCGGCAGAACACCTGGGTGGACCAGGTGGCGATGCTGTTGGCGATGATCGGCATCTCGCTGCCGAATTTCTATCTGGGCCTCCTGATGATCATCTTCTTCGGGGTCGAGCTGCGCTGGCTGCCGACCGGTGGCTATGTCGCTTTCACCGATGATCCGCTGGGGTGGCTCGCCACCTCCACCATGCCGGCCGTCTCTCTGGCGCTGCTGCTGGCGGGACTGCTGGCGCGCATCACGCGCTCCACGATGCTCGAGGTGCTGCGGCAGGACTACATCCGCACCGCGCGCGCCAAGGGGCTGCCGCGACGGAAGGTGGTGGTGAAGCACGCGCTGTCCAACGCGATGATCCCGATCACCACTGTGATCGGCATCATCGTGAGCCTGCTGATCTCCGGTGCGGTGGTGACCGAGACGCTGTTCTCGATTCCCGGGCTCGGTCAGTTGCTGACGCAGGCGGTGCTGAACCGCGACTACCCGATGGTGCAGGGCGGGTTGCTGATCACAACCGCGCTGCTGGTGCTGGTGAACATCGGCGTCGATGTCTGCTATGCGCTGCTCGATCCGCGGGTGCGTTACGATGGCGCCTGATACCGCAACGATCACCATGCCGGCGGAGCTGGAGGACGCGGTCCCGGACCGCCATCATCATCCGGCGTGGGCGACGCTGCGGCGGTTGCTGCATCATCGGCTGTTCCTCACCGGGCTGGCGCTGTTCGCCGTCATCGCGATCGTGGCTGCGCTGGCGCCGTGGATCGCGTGGGTCGATCCGAACAAGCTGGCGATGCGCCAGAAATTCCTGCCGCCGTCGGTCGAGCACCTGTTCGGCACCGACAATTTCGGCCGCTCGCTGTGGTCGCGCGTGGTGTGGGGCGCGCGGTTGTCGATGATCATCGGTGCATCGGTGGTGGCGATCAACGCGGTGTTCGGCACGCTGATCGGTGCCGCGGCAGGGTATTTTCGCGCGCTCGACAACGTGCTGATGCGCGTCAATGACGCGCTGATGGCGTTTCCCGCGGTGCTGCTGGCGATCGCGGTCACCGCGGTGCTGGGGCCGTCGGTGGACGACGTGATCATCGCGCTGGGCGTTGTTTATACGCCGCGCACGGCGCGCATCGTGCGGTCGTCGGTGATCGTGCTGCGGGAGATGGAGTATGTGCAGGCGGCGGTGGCTGCGGGGGCTGGGCATTGGCGTATCCTGCGGCGGCACATCCTGCCGAACGCGATGGCGCCGCTGATCGTGCAGTTGTCGTTCCTGTTCGCCTACGCCGTGCTGACCGAGGCGACGCTGTCGTTCCTTGGCGTGGGTGCGGTGCCGCCGACGCCGACCTGGGGGAACATCATGGCGGAGGGGCGGCAGTACATGATCGACGCGCCGTGGATCATCACGATACCTGGGGCTGCGTTGATGGTCACGGTGCTGGGGCTGAATTTGCTGGGCGATGGGCTGCGCGATGTGCTGGACCCGCGGCTGAGGGTGCAGCAGTGAGACGCGCCGCAGTGCTTCCCCTCCCCTTGCGGGGGGAGGTTGGGGGGAGGGGGCGGTGGCGGCGGCCCGACCCCCTCCCCCTATCCCCCTCCCGCAGGGGGAGGGGGGACTCTTTTTTCCCTGCCTTTTGAGATGCCGCTTCTGTCGGTCAGCAATCTCACCACTGCGTTTGCCACTTCGCGCGGCGAAATCAGCGCGGTCGAGGATGTGTCGTTCAGCCTCGACGAGGGCGAGATCCTGGGCATCGTCGGGGAATCCGGCTCCGGCAAGAGCGTCACCGCGCTCACCATCATGGGGCTGCTGCCGCAGCCGCCTGCGCGCGTGGCAGCCGGCGAGGTGCGGTTTGCCGGCCAGGAGCTGACCACACTCTCGGATTCCCGCATGCAGCGCATTCGCGGGCCCGGCATCGCCATGGTTTTCCAGGAGCCGATGACCTCGCTCAACCCGGTGTTCACCATCGGCGACCAGGTCATCGAGACCATCCGGGCGCATGAACGCCTGTCGCAGCGCGCACTGTATGCGCGTGCGTTGGAGATGCTGGAGAAGGTCGGCATCCCGTCGGCTGCGCGCCGCATGGCCGACTACCCGCATCAACTCTCCGGCGGGCAGCGCCAGCGGGTGATGCTGGCGATCGCGCTCGCCTGCCGGCCGCGCCTGCTGATCGCTGACGAACCCACCACCGCGCTCGATGTCACGATCCAGGCGCAGATCCTCGATCTGATGATGGATCTGCGCGACGAGTTCGGCATGGCGATCATCATCATTACCCACAACATGGGCGTGGTCGCGGAGACAGCCGACCGGGTGCTGGTGATGTATGCCGGCCGCATCGTGGAGGAGGCGCCGGTCGCGCGACTGTTCGACCACCCGTTGCACCCGTACACGCGCGGTCTGCTGGAATGCGTGCCGTCGCTCGACCAGGATCACGAACGCCTGGTGGCGATCCAGGGCGCGCTCCCCGATCCGGCGCACCGCCCAGCCGGCTGCCGCTTCACGCCTCGCTGTCGCCATGCCGTAGCCGCTTGCGCCGCCACCATCCCGCCATTGGCCGCCTTCGAGACCGGCCACACCGCTGCCTGCATCCGCGTGACGGAGCTGACGTGACGCCGCTGATCGAGGCCGCCGCCCTGACCAAGCACTTCCCGGTACGCGTCGGCAGCCTGCTGCACCGACACACCATCCCGCTGCGCGCGGTGGACGACGTGTCGCTGCGCATCGAGCCGGGCGAGACACTGGGCCTTGTCGGCGAGTTCGGCTGCGGCAAATCAACGCTCGGGCGCCTGTTGATCCGGCTGATCGCGCCAACCGCCGGCAACGTCATCTTCGACGGCGCGGACATCACACGGCTCGCGCCTGCCGAGCTGCGGGAGAAGCGGCGCGGTATGCAGATCATCTTCCAGGACCCTTACGGGGCGCTCAATCCGCGCATGTCGGTCGCGGACATCATCGCAGAGCCGTTGCTGATCCACGGGGCACGGATGAGCGCGGAGACACGCCGGAGGGTCGACGCGATGCTGGATCTCGTCGGCCTGCCCGCCCGCGTGCGCGACCGTTTCCCGCACGAGTTCTCCGGTGGCCAGCGCCAGCGCATCGGCATCGCCCGCGCACTCGTGCTGCGGCCAAAATTTGTCGTCTGCGATGAACCGGTGTCGGCGCTGGACGTCTCCGTCCAGGCGCAGATCGTGAACCTGCTACAGGATCTGCAAGGCGAGCTGGGGCTGACCTACCTGTTCATCGCGCATGATCTGGGCGTGGTGAAGCACATCTCGACGCGGGTGGCGGTGATGTATCTCGGCAAGATCGTCGAGCTCGCCGACAAGCGCGGGCTCTATGCTGAGCCGCAGCACCCCTATACGCAGGCGCTTATCGCCGCCGTGCCGGTCGCGCATCCGGCGGAGCGCACCAGGGCGCGACAGGCGCGCGAACGGTTGGCCGGCGACATTCCGAGCGCCCTGAACCCGCCCCCAGGCTGCCGCTTCCACACTCGCTGCCCGCACGCGATGCAGATCTGCCGGGAACAGGAACCCGCCCTCACCCAGCCGGCACCGGGCCGCGCGGTCGCCTGTCATCTGGTGGGGTGAACGCAGCGGAACGATGCACTTGGGGCCTGGTTAACTTTTCATTGCGTATTCTTCTCGTTTCCGCATATATCAACCCTTAGGCTTAGTTAACGACACGAAGATGCAACACCTTCGGGGGGGTAGCGCACTTCCGTTCCTACTCTGTTCGCCAGGATGGCCCTAGAAATGGAAGATTTCGCCGAAATCACTGCCCTCGTCGCCGACCGGGCCACTTTGTTCCGCAGTGGCCTGATCCGCCTGCTGCAGGAGCGCAGGGCCGGCTGGTCATTTGCTGAGGCGGGGACGGTGGAAGAGGTTCAGGCTCATCTCAGTGTCGAGCGGGTCAATCTGGTTCTGCTGGATCTGCAGCTTGCCGGAGGTCGCGCATTGACCGGGCTGCGCCGGCTGCGCGAGCGTTTCCCCGATCAGACGATCGCCATACTCTCCGACAGCGAAGAACGCGAGACGATCCTCGACTGCCTCGCCGCAGGGGCGAACGGCTACATCCTGAAATCGGCGACGTTGGGGCAGCTTCTGCGGGCAATCGAGACCATTCTGTCGGGCGGCGTGTTTGCCCCGGCGGCGTTGGTTGGCCTGCCGCAGCCTGCCGCCCCCGCACGTGAGCCGCATGCGACCTGCCTGGCGGTGCAGCTGACCGAGCGGCAGATCGAGGTCTTCCACCTGCTGTCGCAGGGCTGCGCCACCAAGACGATCGCACGCAGGCTCGGACTTGCGGTCGGCACGGTGAAGGTGCACCTGGCGGGGATCTATCGCGTGCTTGGCGCGCATAACCGCGTGGAAGCGATCGCCAAGGCCGGCGCCGGACATGTTCAGGCAGTGCAGCTTCCCGATGGCGTGGCGCTGGTGGATGAGTTCAGCGGCTGAGGGATTGGCGGAAGTTGCGAGCGGCCACTACCTCGCCGCCGCCGGCGCTTCGTATTGAGAAAGCCACGCGCTTTGGTGACGTTGCGCGCGAGCGTCCCCGCCTCATGTAGGTAGGGCATCAGCACGGCTCGCGCTCCTCTCAAGCGTACCTGCTCCTGTCCTTTCCCGCCTCGGATGATTGATCCTCCATTGACGTATGCTGGCAGCGATTACGGAAGAGCTTCCGCCGCATGCCGTCAGGCCGCTCGAGAATTCGTGGTTCGGATCCTGGACGCGCTCAGCGCGCCCCGTCCTTTGCCTCTTCTGCTAGCGGGTGCCCTGCTAACGGCCATTGCCTACTGCCTTCTTCTCTTCAGCTTCAGCTTTCTCGCTGGCACGTCGCCGGTCTGGAGTAATGCCCGGGGCATCGTGACGAATAGTTGGGCAGACATGCCGACCGCGCTCAGCGGTTATTTCTATTTCATTAGAGACGGCTGGCGTTTGCCGCTGTTCCACGTAGCCGGATTGGGAGGAGTCGACGGTACCAACATAATATTCACGGACAGCATTCCCCTGCTCGCGCTGCTTGGACGAGCGCTGTATCGCGTCGCCGGACTGACAGTAAACCCCTACGGAGCTTGGACGGCTTTTTGCTTCATCGCGTCTGCACTGTCGATGACTTGGTTGGTTGCTCTACTCGGGCAACGAAGTATTGCTTCCGCGCTTATCGCCACCGTGGTCGGATTGTGCATGCCGGCGCTGTTGTTCCGATGGGGTCACTTACCGTTGATGGCACAGTTCGAGATCGTTCTAGCGCTGGTGTTTGCTGTAGCCAGCAAACGACACTGCAGGCCGCTTCCCCTTTTTATCGCATCCGCACTTCTCTGTTTGCTCGCGCTTTGGACAAATGCGTACCTGTTCGTGATGGTCAGCGGCATTGTCGGCGCTACAATCGGGCAGGCGCTGCTCGACCGAGCCGTGTGCCCACGCACGGGTCTCGGCCTGATAGCAACCCTCACCGCCGTGATTCTAGGTGCCATCCTGTTATCAGGGTATTTCTCGGGCAAGAACTCGCCCAGCGACATTGGGTTTGGCCTTTTCTCGATGAATCTGCTATCGCCGCTGGCAGTACAGGCGAGCGGAGTCTTTGTGTGGAGAAAGGGAATTCTGGACGCCACCGGCGGCCAATATGAGGGGTTTGCCTACCTTGGTCTCGGTATCCTCCTACTCCTTTTTGCTGCGATCCCGGAGATTGCAGCGCAAGCCGTTAGCGCATGGAAACGCTACCCGATCCTGGTAACGATACTCGCTGTGTTCACGGCGTTCGCTCTTTCGAATCAGATTTTTGTCGGGGACTGGCGGATGCCGATCATACCGCTGCCAGAAGGGGTTCTAAAGCTTGCTGGAGTGTTCCGCTCCAGCGGCCGCTTCATTTGGCCAGTTCTGTATGGAACTTCGGCCATGACCATCGTTGCAACGGCGCGGCGCGGCGGCCGTGGTGCGGTGCCCCTTTTGCTCGCGGCGTCCGTCCTCCAATGGTTTGACACCGCGCCGCTACGCGCCGCGATCGCAGCCAGCGCCGCCGCTCCTGCCCCACTTCCGCTCAATGCGGATGCTTGGCGCCCAGCCATCGCGAGGCACAACATTGTTCGGGTGTTACCTTCTTTCGGGTGCCTTCCGATCCGCCCGACTTGGGATCGTGAAGTGGCCATGGAGATTCAGTTCTTGTCTGCCCTGGCTGGCGTGCCGACCAACACGGTATATACGGGCCGGCACCAGGGGGATTGCGTGGCCGAGCAGGATATCGAACCGCGGATCGACGCTCGCGAGATGCGCATATACCTCCATGGCTCAGAAGGATTCAGGCGGGTCAGGGACGAGGCACCAGGTCAGGCGCATTGCAGCATTAACCCGGACATGGCTCTCTGCAGCGAGGTCTTGGACGACGCTTCACTTTCTGTTCTTCTGTCCGCAAGGCGTGCGAGGGAGGAGGGCGAGCAACTCCGTCTCGAATGACAGCTTCGTCGGCCGCCATTGACTGCGGTCTTTCCGAGGACGGTGGCAGCGGTATTGGTCGAGCTCCCAGGCTGAAGCACTTTCGTAAGAATCTGAACCCTAAAGTTCGTGGCTCAACGGCCGAAACTGGTGATACTCAATGCATTTCCGGGAAACTGATCGTATCCCGGTGGTCTCAATCGTCGCTCCTTGCTTCAACGAGGAGCACATTCTGGTGGAGTTTCATCGGCGGGCCGTTGGCGCGTGCGCTCAGGTGTGCGGCGAGAGCTACGAGATCATTCTTGTAGATGACGGATCCAGCGACGCGACCTGGAATGTGATTCAGCGTCTCTCAGCTCATGAGCACAACGTCGTGGGCATACGATTGATGCGGAACCATGGGCACCAGGCCGCCGCCAGCGCCGGCCTTGCCCTTGCGCGCGGAGGCCGTGTGCTCCTCCTCGATGCTGACCTGCAGGATCCGCCAGAGTTGCTCGGCCCCATGATGCAGACAATGGACGAAGAGAAAGCGGACGTCGTGTTTGGTCAGCGGACAGGGCGTCAGGGTGAGACCCGCTTCAAGATTGCTTCTGCTGCCTTCTTTTATAGGCTTCTCTCTTGTCTGACGGCAGTGCCAATTCCGGCTGACACGGGCGACTTCCGGCTTATGAGGCGCCGGATAGTCGATGCGTTGGCAGCGATGCCGGAGCGGCACCGTTTTGTTCGCGGCATGGTTAGTTGGGTTGGCGGCCGCCAGGTGGCGCTGCGCTACGAACGGCAGGCTCGGACAGCCGGTGGCTCTAATTATACGTTGGCGAAAATGCTGCGCTTCGCGCTCGATGCGGTCACGGGGTTCTCGACGTTACCGCTTCGGCTCGCAACCTGGTTCGGGTTTGGCGCGGCTCTTGTCGCGTTTGGGCTTTTGATCGTCACAAGCTGGAGTTGGGCAACAGGTCAGACTGTTCTCGGTTGGAGCAGTATCATGACAGCCATCGTGTTCTTCGGCGCCGTACAGCTAATCGTGCTCGGCATTCTAGGCGAATATGTGGGACGCCTTTTCCAGGAGGCGAAGCAGCGGCCACTGTTTTTGGTGGATGAAGTCGTGGCTGGGAACCGCAGCCTTTCATTACCGCCTGAATTCGCGAGTTCTCGGTCCTGCCGCCCGCCGGGAGATTTGGGCAGCAACACGCGGCGGCCCCGCGAGGGTCATGCCCATCGTGCCGCCCTCGACGATGACGGCGCCCTTCGATGTGATGTCTGTCTGATACAAGTTGCCGATACCTCCACGCTGCCAAAGACACTGGGGACCGCAATGCCGCTTGGCCACAAGACAATATCTGAGAGTTGCGCGTCCCTACGTGGTATAGAATTTGATGATTACGCGCCAAGCTATGCGGCGGGGATGGAGAATTCTCTCAAGGCGCTGCTCGGAAAATGCGCCGACCAATACATTGAGGTTAAACTCCGCTGGTTGCTACGCCACTTCCCAACGCTGCGTGCGGCGGGCGCTGCGGTGCGCGTCCTCGATTATGGGTGCGGCACAGCGACGCTGTTGAGGCTGATGGCGGTGGCTGGTGTTCGAGCGACGCTGGTTGGTTGCGACGTTTCGTCGCGTATGTTGAAGGAGGCCGAACACCGGTGGCCGGAGCGCCTCTGCGCTGCGAAACCCGCACTCCACCTGCAACAAGGGGCATACACCCCGTTTCACGATGGGGAATTCGATTTGGTCGTGATCAGTGCTGTGCTCCACCACGTGCCTCCCGTGGATCGTCCATTGGTCTATGCAGAGCTCTGTCGGGTCGCACGTCCCGATGGCCATATCGTCGTCTTCGAACATAATCCTCTCAACCCGGTAACTCGCTTCGTCGTCTCGCGCACACCGATCGACCGTGACGCCATGCTGCTGCGGGCGCGGGAGGTTGCGTGCGGCCTTGCCGCAGCCGGCGCTACGAGCGTGCGTACGCGCTACCTCATGTTCGCGCCACCACGCATGCGGGTACCCGATATGCTCGAAGCTCGCTTGGGCTGGCTGCCAGTGGGTGCCCAATATGTTGTGACAGCGACTCCTAGAAAGCGCGTACCCGTGGAACAGAGCACTCTCCTGCCGTGATGTACGGCCGTCAAATGCGCACAGAATGCAAGCGTCACATGGGGGCTGTACCCCTTGCAATGACGTTGCCGCCGGCAAGGCCATCGATCATTCCCCTGCGACCGAGCGCGGTCACAATGTGCCCCGATTACGGGTCCACCTGTGGCCTTGTGGGCTTCGCCCTCACATAAACCCATGATGACACATAGCGCAGTCGTGACAGCTCGCGAACCAGTGTGTACGACAAGCAACGTCGTCAATTCGATGGTTGCGAGCGACCGCCAGGAATCCCTTGCCATTGCGGGCGTCCTCACTGTCGCACTGGCGGTACGAATATGGGCAATTTTGACACAGACCTATGTTATTCACCCGGACGAAACGTACCAGTATTTCGAGCAAGCTCACCGTCTCGCCTTCGGCTCCGGCGTCGTACCTTGGGAGTATCTCGAGGGTGTTCGTTCCTGGCTGCTGCCTGGCGTCATCGCGGGACTAATGCGCATAGCTGCGATATTCTCAGATGCACCGCAAGCCTATGTCACGCTCGTTCGTGTCACCAATATTGCCGTCTCGCTCGCGGTACCATACGTTGGATTTCGAATTGCAAATCGCCATTTTGGCTGTGGACCCGCCGTGGCCGCTGGTCTCATCTGCGCGTTCTGGTATGAGCTGATCTACTACGCACCTGTCGCTATGACGGAAGAGCCGGCGGCACATTTGGCCCTGCTGGCGCTCTGGCTTGGCGAACCACTTGCTGATCATCCCGAACTGCCATCTCGCCGGCTGGTGCTGGCCGGTGCATTGTTCGGGCTCGCGGTGTGCTTGCGCTATCAGTATGGCCCTGCCTTGGTGGCGGCTGCGTTGTGGCAGCATGCCGGCAACCGGCGGCGTCTGCTGTTGGTCGGCGGTGCAGGACTTGCAGTGGTGGCGATTGGATCGGGCCTGCTCGACGCCTTGACCTTGGGCGCACCGTTCCAATCCATCTGGCTCAACTTCCAGCGCAATGCTGTGGATGGTCTGAGCGGTGCGATGGGCGTCGAACCTTGGTTCTATCCGGCCGCTTATTTCCTGGTTGCCTGGGGCGCGCTTTTCCCGCTGTTCGTTGTCCTTGCAGTGCTGGGGGCCACGCGCGCCCCGGCGTTTGCCATCGCGGCTGTCGTGACAGTCGTGTTGCATTCGCTGACCCCGCACAAGGAGGTGCGCTTCATCTACCTCGCCATTGCGACCGCCCCGATCTTGATTGGCTTGGGAGGCGCCAGGTTGCTCGCGCTGCCGATGTTGCGCCGGCGTCCCGCTGCAACCGCAGCGGCGGGCGTCCTTGTCATGCTGCTCTCAGTTGCCGACGCCGTGGCTGCCCGGACGCATGTCTTGCGTGCCGAGGCCTGGCGCATCGACAGATCCACGACCAGAGCATTCTTCGCTGCCCACGCAACCGCGAACGTGTGCGGTGTCGGTGTCAGGGAATTCTGGGGGTATCTCACTGGTGGCTACGCCTATCTGCACCGCGATGTCCCGATGTATTTCGAGACATTTGAACGTGCGCAGCACCTCGAGGGTCTGGACTATCGCCTTGCCATATCGGTGGTGCGAGGAGGCGCGGAAGTACCGCAACGTCCGGACGTCGACTTCGCTGCCGCCAGCGGAAGCTTCAACCTCCTGATCGCGCCCGGAGACGGCGCGCTGCCCGGATTCTCCCGCATAGGCTGCTATGGCAAGGACACTCTGGGTCACGCCGAAATTTGCCTCTTCCGCCGCCCCGGCGGGTGCCTGTGATGCCTCGCAATCCCGCAATCCGCTGCGGCAGATGACAGGAGCTCAAGACGCCTTGAGCCGCGGTTTGCTCAGGGCAAGCCCTGAACAACGTGTGGGCAAGCTTGCCGGCATTGAAGCGGGGCGCGGCATTGCCGCGATCGGCGTTGTCCTTTGCCATGTCGCGCTCATCCTGACAAAGACCTCTGACGCTCAGACATCTGTCGGTGTCTTCCAAATTGGGCGGGCTGGGGTCGATTTCTTCTTCGTCTTGAGCGGATTCATCATTGCTTATGCACATCGTGAGGACATAGGTTGCCCTGCGCGACTTGGTCACTACCTGTCGCGTCGTCTTTTCAGGATCATGCCGACCTATTGGATTGCCCTTGCGCTGACCTTGATGCTGGGTGGGTATACTCTGCCTGCATTCGACATGGCGAGGGCGGCCTTACTGCTACCTTCCAGCCACGGGTTACCAGTCATTGTCGCTTGGACGCTTCAGTACGAGTTGGTCTTTTATGTGGCATTTTCTTTCCTCATCGTCTGCAAGAAATTGGGGGTGTCCGTACTTGTTCTTTGGTTAGTGTGGATCCTGGCGTCACTGTGGGGACAAAACAGTCCTTGGGTGCCGCAATTTCTCTTTGGACCACTGAATATCGAGTTTTTTCTGGGGATGGGTGCTGCCTATTTGCTTCGGAAGCACACCGTGCTGGCACCGAGGTTAGTGCTCCTCATCGGGTTTGGTCTGTTTTGTGCGGTGGCGATTGCCGGCGATGCGGGGAACCTAGATTCGGTCAATCTTCGCCGAATCCCCTATGGAATAGCCGCGGCTGTAATAGTGGTAGGTGTGGTGGGATCGGAGCATCGTGGTCTTATCTATGTGCCAACTTTTTTTCAAAGTTTGGGAGCCGCATCCTACTCGATTTACCTGTTCCATGTCCTGTTCATCACCTTCTTATGGGCGGTCTGGCTTGAGGCAGGACTTGATAGATCGATGACACCGGCGGCGAGCTTTCTGCCACTGGTTATCGGCGGCGTCGGTGGCGGAGTGCTGATATCGCGGCTTGTCGAGTTTCCTCTCATGCGCTTGCTGGCGCGACGGCCTCAGTCGGATCCAGATCTGGCGGCAACGGCGCGCTATTCAGCGATCTCCAGAGATCGACGGGTGGACCATGCGTGATGACCATGTCCGCATCATGAGCAATATCGGACCGCTACCAAACGGGCTGAGATCCTTCCGAGGGGAGTACGCGAACGCCGTTTTCATCGCAGCGGCTCTGATCCCGCTGCTATTCGCGGCAGCGGTACTCTGGATATTGCCCGTTGGCGGCCTCAGCGTCGACCGAAACGCGATGGCGGCCCGCGACTACACTGACATGTGGGCAGCCGGTCACCTCGTCGTGCTCGGACAGGGTGACACTCTGTTCGACCTGGCCGCGTTCAATGCCGCGTTGCATGCCATGTTCGGTGCGGGGTTTCCTCACCAGGTATGGCCCTATCCGCCGCCGATCCTGCTGCTTGCCGTGCCGCTGTCCTTGCTCCCGCTGCTGCCCGGATTTCTGCTGTACACGGTGGGCACGGCGACGCTGTTGTGGATGGCGTTACGCTGCGGGGGTTTGGCAAGATCGGCTTGCGCCGCGGTGCTGCTCAGTCCTGCGCTCGCCGACAATGCGCTTGCCGGCCAGAACGGGAGTTTGACGGCAGCATTGCTGTTTGGCGGCCTGTTTCTCGTGGAACGTCGTCCGGTGCTGGCAGGCGTCATCCTTGGCGCACTGGTCATCAAGCCACAACTCGGGATGCTGGTTCCGCTGTGCCTCATTGCTTCGGGCAATTGGCGCGCGCTCCTCGCGCTGGTGACCTCCGCAAGCCTGCTGATCGCGGCCTCGGCTCTCTTGTTTGGCATCGATGCCTGGATCGGTTTCTTTGTGCATACGCGACCGATGATTGCGGCAGTACTGGAAGCGCCATGGCGGGCATTACCGGCGCAACAGAACTTCGCGAGCCCTCTGATGGCCGCACGGTCGGTCGGAGCGAGCATGGCGGTCGCCTACGGCCTGCAAACGGCTGTCATGCTGCTATGTGGCGCAGTTGCCTGGCGGACGTGGCGAACGCCGGAGTTTGGGCCGATCCCACGAGTGGCACTCACTGGGCTTCTCGCTGTCGCAGCCGCGCCCTGGGTCCACACCTATGACATGATCCCGCTATCGGTGGCGGTCGCGGTGCTTGCCACAACGACGAGCCGGTCCTCATTGGCTTTACTTGGCTTTGCCTGGTTCTGGCCTGGCGCCGTGGTGCTGCTGCCAATCCCGTTGCCTTTCTCCGTAGCCAGCATAGCGTCTGTCGCATGGTTGGTCTGGCGAGAGGGTCGACACGGTGGAGGTACAGCGTGGGGCATTCCATCCACTCTCGGGCACCAGGAAAAGCCTGGTGGATTGCTGGCGGGGCAGACCAATGGTTATCGACCACTTTAGCTGCCGGGTCGATATTGGTCGTTACGTGGGCGACAGAATTAAGTTTGGGCGGCATAAACTCGCAATGTTTTTTGACGCAACTATACCTTTCGCACGCTACGCGAGCATTTCCGCTATTTTTGAAACGATACTGCAAGGGCGCATAGGTAAAATCCTACTCGTGCGCTGATGCAAGCCCAGCGCACCAGTTGAGACCGCCCGTTCCTTTCGTGGCCGTGGCGGTGCCAGCTTGAGCATGGATGAAAACCTCCCGGCTGTAGCCGGCACACACCTGTTACGAAAGGAACCGACTGATGATCGCACACGCTTACTCTCTCCTGGGACGCCTGATGGTCGACCGCAAGGGCGTCACCGCCATGGAATACGGCGTGATCGCCGCCGGCATCGTCCTGGTGGTCGCAACGGCTGCCGCCACGCTGGGGACAAACGTTTCGGCCCTCTTCACCAGCATCGCCGGAAAGCTCTGATCCGTAGTGAAGCGGGCACCAGCCAGGGCTGACCTCGCGGACGAAACCGCGCGGCGCCGTGGCTGGCCCGCTGCCGATGAAAGGAACCGACTGATGGTCGCGCGTTGTCTGGCACTTTTCGGTTGCCTGAAAGCCGACCGCAAGGGTGTCACCGCGATGGAGTACGGCGTGATCGCCGCAGGCATCATCTTCGTGGTGGCCACAGCCGCTATCACTTTGGGCAGCAGCATTTCGGCCCTGTACAACAGCTTCGGCAGCAAGATTTGAGTGCGGGCGCCCCGGCGCCGGCGCTGACGCCTCCCTGGTCGAGGGCCACGCGGGATAATTCCAGATCAGCGTCGACAATGACGCGGAGAATTGATCATGACTGTGCCACTTCTGCTCGCAGCATCGGCACTCCTTCTGATAGCAGCATGGCGCGATGTTGTGAGCAGAACAATTCCTGACGTTGTCGGACTGCTGCTTCTCGCGATCGGCGGATTGTCCCGCTCGTTCGACGGACCATCGGCCCTCGCAATATCGATGGCCGCTGCCTTGCTTCTCTTCGCGCTGCTGATGGTCGCGTATTCTCGCGGGTTCATTGGCGGAGGTGACGTGAAGCTCATGACGGCGCTCGCCATCGGCCTTTCACCGCTGAACTGCTATCGCTTTGTGGTTGCCACGGCGATCGCGGGCGGGTTGCTTGGGATTGTCTACATCGTCCTCTCGCGCAGCACGCGTTTGCCCCGCCCGGCCAGCGACAGATCGTTACTTAGTCGCATCATGGCGGTGGAATTCTGGCGCGCCCGCAGACGAGGATCACTGCCTTACGGTGTTGCCATCGCCGCCGGCGGCACCTTTGTGTTGTTTCACACCGGGAGCTTGTGAACCATGCCCCTCCGTATATTCCTTTCAGGCCTCCTGCTGCTTACTGCCCTGGGCCTGGGCCTCATCGGCTATCAGGTAACCAGGCCGCCAAAAACGGTGACCATCGCCGCAGTCCCCGACGTGCCGCCACTGCCGCTCACCGTCGATGTTCTCGTCGCTGCACGCAGCCTTCCAGCGGGCACGCTGATGAAGGAAGAGGACTTCACCAAACGGGCCGTGCCGTCAGCCGATGTACCGAAAGGCGCGCTGACCGACACCGCAGAGACCCGCGGCAGCCTGCACGGCGCGCTGCTGCGCCACTACCTCGATGCCAATAACATTCTGCAGGTCGGGGATGTGCTGCATCCACGCGACCGCGGCTTTCTCGCGGCAGTGCTGACATCCGGCACGCGCGCGATCTCTGTCGGGGTCGATGCCATCACAGGCGATGGCGGGCTTATCTGGCCCGGCGATCGGGTGGATCTGATTCTCACCCAGCAACTCGATGACAAGGACACGCCACAGGCAAAGCGTTTTGTCAGTGAGACAGTGCTCAGCGATGTGCGGGTCGTCGCCGTGGACCAGAGCATCGCCCAGGGCGCTGTCGCCGCCGGCGACAACACGACGGGGCGCCTGGCACGCACGGTCACGCTGGAAGTGACGCCGCAGCAAGCCGAGCGAGCGGCCCTCGCCGACCGCCTTGGCAAGATCACTCTTGCCATTCGAGCAACGGACGCAGTGGAGGAGGCGACTGACCGTCGGGGCTCAGTCTATGGCGGTGACATCTCGCCCGCTCTCGCCGACGGCAGCGCGGCCAACTCTCCGCGCATGCGTATCATCGAAGGCAAGGACGCTCGCGAGGTGCGGTTCCCATGACCTGCAATCTGCAAAAGCCATTGCGTGCCAAGCGATGTCACAGGCCGCGCACGTGACAAGTGGCTGTGATTGCCTGGCAATGACAGTGAAACCATTGCCGGCCAAAACTCTCGCAGACACTCGCGTGAATGGCGCGTTTGGTCTGATGCTCGTCGGTGTATGAAGGTGCAATCGATGCTGGACAACAACCTTGATACAGTCGTTCCCGATTCCGCCAAAGCGGGGCCTGTAAGAGATTCATCGCAGGCACGAGCACCGCTTATGGCGTTCGTGTCTGACGACGAGACCGAAGCCGCACTCCGAGGCGGTCTCCTCAACACTGTGGAAAGCGTCGAGGTCCACCGCGGGACGATCCTGCACGCGATCAAGCATCTGGCCAAGGAGCCGACGCCGCGTGCACTCGTCGTTGATATTGCCCGTGTGCCAAATCCGTTGGACGAGCTGGACAATCTATCTCGTGTCTGCACACCCGACGTGAGGGTCCTGGTGATCGGCGACGATTCCGACGTCGGGCTCTATCGCGAACTGGTGCGCAACATGGGCGTTGCCGAGTACGTGCACAAACCGCTGACGCGGGACCATGTCACCCGGCTGTTGGTGCCGCAGATCGCCGGCGTCACGATGGACGCCAACGCTGCCCGCGGTGGCACCGTGATCGCGGTGTGCGGCGCGCGTGGCGGCGTCGGCACGACGACCATTGCGACCAATCTGGCTTTGCAGCTTACGGCCGGCACCCGAGGCCACGTCGCCTTGCTGGACCTGCACCTGAGGCAGGGCACGACGGCATTGATGCTCGGCGTCAAGCCGCTCGGCGGCTTGCGGACTGCACTCGAGCAGCCGGAACGCGCGGATGCCTTGTTCCTTGACCGGGTTTCCGTGGAAATCAACGAACGTCTGCGCCTGGTTGCGGCCGATGAGTCGCTCGACGGGACTCCGGCACCTACCCCGGATGGCGTGCGGCGTGTGCTGGACTTGCTGCGTCGGCGGTTCAACTACGTTGTCATGGACATGCCAATGCCGGCCACGCCGGCTGAAATGCAGGCGTTGCGCGGCGCGCGCCATCTGATCGCAGTGATGACCCCTGACCTCGCGAGCATCCGTGACACCGACCGTCTGCGCCAGTTGGCCACGGGGCTTGGGACCAGCCACACGACGATCGTGCTCAATCGTGTGGGCATGCCGGGCGGCCTGAAGCTTCCACTGATCGAACAGGGGCTCGGCGCAAAGCCAGCCGTGCAGATCCCTGAGCTTGGCAAGCAGCTCGGCCGGGCGGCCAACCTGGGCAAGCCAGCCCTGGGTGAGTGTGCATCCTTCAGGACGGCGATCGCGCAGTTGGCCCAGGAGCTTTCCGGTGCCGCCGCCAGCCGCATGTCGCGTGGAGGCAATCGATCGCTGCTTGGCCGGATACTTGGCCGATGAGACAGTTCGGTCGCCGGCAGGAGGAAGTCACCACAGCAGAGATCGCCGTGCAGCCGCGTCCTGCACCCGTCGCCGCCGAGGCGACTGACATGGGGCTGCGGCTTCGCCTGCGTGCAAAGGTCATGGAAAAACTGGACTCGGGCGCCGTCGCCGAGATGCCGCCCGAGATACTGCGTGCGGAGCTGGAACCCGTGATCCACCAGATCGCCGGCCAGGAGCGAGTACAGCTCTCGGCGCGCGAGCAGGCGCAGCTCGCGCAGGAACTGACTGACGACATGGTGGGCTTCGGCCCGCTCGAACCGCTGCTGCGGGACGATTCGATCAGCGACATCATGGTGAACGGGCCGGACACGGTGTTCATCGAGGTGCGCGGCAAACTGCAGAAATCCAACGTGCGGTTCCGTGATTGGGACCATGCCGCAATGGTGGCGCAGAAGATGGTGGCGACGATCGGTCGCCGCGTCGACGAATCCAGCCCGCTCTGCGACGCGCGCCTGCCCGACGGCAGCCGCGTCAACGTGATCTTCCCGCCGCTGGCGCTTGACGGTCCAACCATCTCGATCCGCAAGTTCACCAAGAAGAAGCTCGACTTCGCTTCAATGGTGGCGAATGGCAGCATGAACCCAGCGGTTGCGCGCCTGCTGGAGATTGCCTCGCGGTGCCGACTGAACATCCTGGTGTCAGGCGGCACAGGCTCCGGCAAGACCACGCTGCTGAACGCGCTCAGCCGCATGATCGGGCACGACGAACGCGTCATCACCATCGAGGACGCGGCTGAACTGCAGTTGCAACAGCCGCACGTGGTTCGGCTAGAGACGCGGACCTGCGAACCTGGAAGGCCGTGGCGAGATCAACCAGCGGGAGCTGCTGCGCAACGCGCTGCGTATGCGGCCCGACCGCATCATCGTGGGTGAAGTCCGCGGCGCCGAGGCGTACGACATGTTGCAGGCCATGAACACCGGCCATGACGGCTCGATCAGCACGGTCCACGCCAACACAACGCGCGACGCGCTGGCCCGCGTCGAGAACATGGTTCAGATGGCCACTGTGAACCTGCCGGCTCGCGCGATCCGCGCCCAGATCGCCAGTGCGGTGCACCTGATCATCCAGATCGAGCGCATGCGCGACGGCGTGCGCCGCATCTCGCAGGTCTCGGATATCTGCGGCATGGAGGGTGAGGTCATCACCATGAATGACGTTGCCGCGTTCGAGTTTGAGGGGGAGTCGTCATCCGGCACGATTGTCGGCAAATACCATACGGCAGGCGCTCGCCCATCCTTCGCGACCCGGCTGGCTTACTTCGGCCTGGAAAACGCCTGGATGGATGCATTGCAGAGCATTTGACATGCTGAGCCCCCTTATCCTGGCCGCGATCGTCCTGTTGCTGGTGTCGTCGGCGAGTGCCGCACTGCTGGTGCGGGATGTCTCTGCTGGCCGTCTGCGAGAACGCGTCGGTGCAATTCGTTTGCGATCTGACGAAGAGCCATCCGCACCGGTCCGGACTGTTGCCCTCCGGTCAACCGGCCAACGCGGCGCCTACACCGCAAAATTCATGCGCCTGTTGCGGCTCAATCCGGACATCGCGCTGCAAAATGTCATTCCCTGGAAACTGGTGATCGCCATTTCCTGTGCCGCGGCGCTGGGCGGTCTGTTCTACGGCCATGAGTTCCTGGGTTGGTGGCTCGCCGCGCTTCTGATGCCGGTCGATGCAGTGTTCATCGCACGGCTGATTTTTGGCTGGGAACGCGCGGGTTATCAGAAGACGTTGCTCGAGCAGATCCCGGATGTGATGGCACTGATCTGCCGGGCAGTCGCTGCCGGCATCCCGTTGGGCGAGGCATTGCGCAATGTGTCGCGCGATGCCAGCAGTCCATCACGTGAGGAGTTCATGCGCGTGGTCAACGAGGTGTCGATCGGGCAACCGCTCGAAGCCGCGCTGTGGAAGCTGCACGACCGCGTCGATCTGCCCGAGTATGCGTTTTTTGCGGTCACCATCGGACTGCAGGCGCAGACCGGCGGCAGCCTCGTCGAAACGCTGCAGAACCTGCAGGACCTGGTTCGCAGGCGCGTGGCATTGTCCAAGCGCGGCAAGGCGCTGGCGGCGGAAGCTCGTATGTCGGCCATGATTCTAGGAGCGCTGCCGTTCTTCGCGTTCCTCGGTCTCAGCTTCATTCAAGAGGGCTTCGTCCATTTCTTTTTCAGCACCCCGACCGGCAATCACCTGTTGCTGGCGGCTTTTGGCTTTCTGGCGATGGGCATTTTTGTGATGCGTCAACTCATTCGCCGGAGCCTGAAGCCGTGAACCACGATCAACTTCTTCTGCTGGCCGTGTTTGGCGGTGGTATCCTGGCGCTGGTCGCGGCCGCGTTCCTGTTGCTCTTCCAGGGAGCCAGTGAGCAGGAGATTGCGCGCCGTATCGGCGGGCTGCGCGACGGCGCGACAGTGGCGCAACAGCAGTCAGCCCGTCTCTGGCCGACGCTGCTTGGTCTGGTGCATCGTCTTGGCAGTGCCATGCGCGATCGGTTGATGTCCGCGCGGGATACCGAATCGCTTGGCAAGACCCTTGCGGCAGCGGGCCTTGAGCCATCAAAGGCGATGCCGATCTTCGTCGGCGCAAAGATCGCCTGCCTGCTCCTGCTGCCAGCGTTGACCTATCTGACGGCGGTTCTCCTGGGCTACCCGGTCGGGCGGCAGGTGCTGCTTACGGTCGCATCGCTTGTGGTCGCGATGATGCTGCCGAACTGGGTGATCTCGATGATGCGCCGGCCGTACCAGCAGGCGTTGCGGCGCGGGATCCCCGATGCGCTCGATCTGCTGGTGGTCTGTGCCGAGGCGGGACTCGGACTCGAATCAGCCGTCGAACGTGTGGCACAGGAGATGAGGCGGTCGAACCGGCCTGTAAGCGTCGAGTTCGCGCTGCTGAACCACGAGATGCGGATCTTCCCGGACCGCAAGATCGCCCTGACCAATCTTTCCGAGCGCTCGGGTCAACCGGCCTTCAAGCGTCTGGCTGGCACCATCGGGCAGACGCTGAAATATGGCACGCCACTCGGACAGGGGCTCCGCTCGCTCGCATCGGAGATGCGCGATGAAAGGATGATCCAGTTCGAGGAGCGCGCCGGCAAGCTTCCGGCCTTGCTCGTGCTGCCGATGATCGGGTTCATCCTACCCTGTCTTTTCATCATCTTGATGGGTCGGCCGGCCACCCAGATCATGGCCCTGTTCTCAACCATGCACTGATCGCCGGAGGCGATCGATCTCGGCGCGGCGCGCGTCAGTTCTGCGTGGCCGCCGGCAGGGCTCGGGCAATTGCCGCCACATCGCTGTCGGACACCCGGTCGCCCAGCAATTGTCGCGAGCGGTCGTGATCGCCGGTGGCAGCGTAGAGAATTCCCAGATTGACCTTCAGCCTTTGCGGCGAGGTGTCCGCATCCTGCATCGGTGCGAGCGTCGCCAGCGCCACGCTGGTGCGCCCTTCCAGCATCTGTGACATGGCGAGATCATTCCTGGTCGCCGCGTCGTCGGGCGTGATCGCGAGCACTTGCGTGTAGATCGCTTGCGCCGCCGTGTGCTGTCCCTGGAGGTCCAGCGCCACCGCCTTGTCGACGAGAGCATTGGTATCAGCGGGGTTGGCCGCCAACACCTGGTCCAGTCCGGCGATCGCCTGCTCCGGCCGTCCGCCGATGAGATCGATAAGTGCGAGTGCCCGGGTCAAACCTGGCTGGCCGGGGTTCGAGCGCAGCCGCTCGGTCAGTATCTGACGCGCCTGCGAGAGTTTGCCATATCGGGCGAGTGCATCTGCGCAGCGCATCTGCAGTGCTATGTTGCTGGGCTCGCTCGCCGCGGCTTCGACGTACATGGAGCTGGCGAGCTCGCTGTCGCCGGAGGCATCGGCGGCTTCGGCCACCTGTAGCCGCGCGTCCGTCGTCAATGTGTGCTGCCGCGGAGAAGTGAGGGACGCGCAGGCCGTTAGAGCGCAGCACGCCACCAGTCCACGGGCCACGGCAAAGAGCACTGCGACCGAGTGATCTCGCCGGCAAAGGCATCTGAAGTGCTGATGCAGACGCATGGCCACCAATCCTTTCGCGACGCTACTGGCTTGAACCCGGATTGGCCGCCCCCTGCTGTGCCGGTTCGTTGACGATGTTGACCGACGCAGCATTCAGATCCGGCAGGGGATAACGCTTGCCGGCGAGCAGTCGCGCGACCGGCGGCGCCGCCACGGCACCGACGCTTGTGCTCTGGCCCGTGCCTTCAACGAGGTCATGCGGATTGACCACCATGGTTCGCAGGTTCGCGTCGTTGACTCCAGTCGGATTGTAGGTCCCCGGCCGTTTATAGGGGTCGGTCAGGTCATAGGATGTACAACCCGAGACAATCAGCGCGCCAATCAGCCAAGCGATGCGGTGCATGCTTTCCTCACTTCAGGATGAAGCCGGCATCAAGCGGCGGTCCCCCGGCTGGGCCGGGCGCCACCTGACGGCCCCATAGGATCCGATCCAGGTCGGTCGCCGGCCGGAAGCCATCCATCGGTGTCCGCAGTGCGGTCGGGCTGGAGGCAGGCTGAACCACGTAAGGCGTGACGATGATCACCACTTCGCTCTCACCGCGCTGGAAGTCGTTGGACTTGAACAGCGAACCGATCACCGGCAGCTCGCCGATCCAGGGCAGAGCATTCGTCTGGTCGAGGGTCGTCTTCTGGAGTAGCCCCGCAATGGCGAAGCTCTGCCCGCTGCCCAACTCGACCGTCGTCTCTGCGCGCCGGACGGTCAGCGCAGGGATCGTCAGCGTGCCACCGGCTATGGGGACGCTCACCGCACCGTTGGTGGTGAGTTCGCTGACCTCCGGACGGACCCGCAGGTTGAGCCGGGTTGCCGACATCACAGTCGGCACGACGGCAAGGCTGATACCGAACGTCTTGAACTCGACGGTGATGCTCGTCGTACCATTGGTGGTACCTGCCGGCGATCGGGATAGGGAACTCGCCGCCGGCCAGGAAGCTCGCGGTTTCGCCCGAAAGCGCCGTGAGGTTCGGCTCCGCCAGGATGGTGATGAGCTGATCGCCGGCCAACGCATCAATGATGTTGTTGACGTCCCACAGCTTGTTCCCTGAGGTAAATCCTGCGCCGAGCTGATTGACTGTGGCGGTGGCGCCGGCCAGCGGTGCGAGGCCAAGCGGCAACAGCGGCGTGATCGTGCTGGTGGCGGCGGCGCCGGTCCGCAATCCGAAGCGCCAGCCCGGACCGCTGCCGAGCGCCTGCCAATTGAACCCGAGTTGGCGCGTGACCGAGCGGCTGATCTCCGCGATGCGGACGCGCACGTTGACCTGGATGGCGCCGAGTACGGTGAGGTTGTCAACCACGCCGCCCTTGTCGCCAACGTAGCCACGCGCGATTGCCTCTGCCTGCTGCGCCGCGGCAGCATTCGGCACGGTGCCGGTGAGGATCGCGTCGGTTCCCACGCCCTGGACGCGCACGGCCGATGCACCTTGCACGGTGCGCGCCACCGCCGCCTGGATGGCGAGCGCCATTGCGGGACTTATGGTGCCTGGTGCGGCGGCGGCGGGAGGAGCGCCGCCGGAACCAGATGCAACGGTGACGTCGTATTGAATGATGGCCTGGCCAGCGTCGGTCGTCGCAATCACTGTGGTGCGTCCGGGCGCGACCCCCATCAGGAACAGGCTGGTCGGCGAGGCGGGCTGAACACGTGCGACACCGGGCTCCGCCGACATCACGGTGGCCGCCGGCTGCGGCAGGCGCAGCAGCACGCCGGTGCCAGCCTGCACGGTGATCGGCTGGCTGATCGTGGCCACAGGAGACGTGGCGGCCGGCGCGGGCGTGCCGGATGCGGCCGGCGGAGGAGTAAGCCTCGTTGGCGCGGGCTGCGCCGCTTGCGCCACGACCCCGGATAGATTCATCGATGCGGCGCGCGGATCAGCATGAGCGATGCCTGGTCCGCACAGCGGAAGCGCGAACAGCAGGCTTACGAGACATCTGATAGGCCATCCGCTGAGCCGTGACCCGGAGGGAAGTGGCGCCTGCCGAAGCCATGGCGACACGCTTTGCCTCTGACGTTTCTTGACGCGACCGATTCGCGCCCGATGACTGTCAGTCACTCGAGAGCCGCGCAATTATTTGATGCTCCTTGTTTGCCCCGGCTATGACTGCCTTATCGCGGCAGACTACCAATTGGCTCCATTCGAAACAGAACGCCTGATGCAATCATAGCGATTCGCGCCGACGCAAGCGCTTTCTGTCGCGAGCGTCACAATTGTCACTACACTTTCTCAAAACGAATACGAAACATTACAAATATGCTTCAAATGGATTGTCCCGACGGCTGCGACAGACTGTCTAAATTGGCATCAAGAAACGAAAAATCTGGCGTTTCCTTATTCATTGCGATATACATACGTTATGAAACTCATCGGAAAGTTCCCGTCTGCTAGTGGAGCAGGCGTGAGTATAGGATCGCCATGATGACTGCCGGCGGCCGTCAGCAAGTCTTTGCGTTATTCCATCGTGATCGTCGCGGTACTGCGGCGGTGGAATTCGCTCTAGTTGCGCCGGTGTTGTTTCTCTTGATCTTAGGCATCACCCAGTTCGGGGTAACACTGAACAATTACGAGATGCTGACGGGCGCCACCGAGGCAGCGGCACGGCAATTTTCAATGAGCCGAGGCACCGCGACGCCATCCAGCAGTACCACAACTACTTTGAATAACGCGGCATCGAACCTTACGCCAGCAAGCATCACCGTCACAATGAAGGTGAATGGGGCCGCGTGCTCGGGCGACAGTGCATGCCAGACCGCGCTGACCAATGGGCAAGGACAGCCCGCCACGGTAACGACGTCATATCCATGCAACCTGACGGTCTATGGTTACAACTTCGCACCGGGTTGCACCCTGACCGCGCAATCGACGGAGAGTGTCGAATGAGACAGCCAGTATTTCCATTCTTCTCGCGACTGCAACGGGATCGGCGTGGCGCCGTAGCCATGCTGACCGCAGCCGTCATCGTCGCCCTCGCTGGAGTGGGCGCCGTCGCCGTTGACGTCGGCTATGCCGTCAACGCGCAACGGCAACTTCAGGCTTCGGCCGACGCGGCAGCTCTCGCGGGTGCGCGGGACATCGGGTCCACCACCAACGACCCGGTCGCCACAGCCACAGGCTACAGCGCGGTTTCGGGGAACAAGAACGCCGCCACCAATCTTACCGCCACCATGGCGAGCGGCTATCCCGCGTTGAAGTGCTTCACCAGCATTGGCGTGACATGCGTATCCGGAAAATCCGGGGTACCGTCCGCCAACGGCATCCAGGTGAAGCAGCAGGCGACCGTGCCGACATTCTTCGGCAACGTGATCGGCGTCAGTTCGCTGAGCATCTCGGCGATTGCCACCGCCGGTGCCAAAGGCGGCAAGGCGACCCCGATGGACGTCATGATCATTGTGGATACCACGGCGTCGATGAACAGCGCTGATTCGAGCTGCAGTGGCGCCACAAGAATCGCCTGCGCTTTGGGAGGTGTCCAGGCCATGTTGAGCGGGTTCTGGCCGTCGCAGGACCAGGTCGGCCTGCTGGCGTTTCCGGGCATGACGAGTGCGACGGTCTCGAAGGACTACACCTGCCCGACCAGCAATCCTACCATCGTGTCATATGGCAACCTAACGCCAGCACCAGTGTACCAGATCGTCGGGCTGTCAACCGATTACAAAACCTCCGACGCGACGACCAGCCTGAATCCAACCTCCAATGTCGTGAAAGCGGTTGGTGGCGCCTCCGGTTGCTCGGGGATCAAGGCTCCCGGCGGTGAGGGGACCTTCTACGCCGATGCCATCACGGCGGCGCAGCTCACTCTCACGACCACCGGTCGGGTAGGCGTGCAGAAGGCGATCATTATGGTCACCGACGGTGATGCCAGCGCGAGCGCACCCAGCCAGATAACAACCGCCCTGGGCACCAACGAGTGCCACGAGGCCATTACCGCTGCTCAGGCTGCGAAAACCGCGGGAACCTGGATCTACACGGTCTCCTATGGTTCGCCGTCGTCAGGCTGCAGCACCGACAAATCGCCCACCATCACCCCATGCGCGGCGTTGCTGGCGATCGCATCCGACCCGACGAAGTTCTATGCCGATACCACCGCCGCCTGCCCCGCCGGAGCAAACGCGACATCGGGGCTGAACAACCTGTTCAAGAACATTGGGACCAGCCTGACTTCCGCGCGCATGCTGCCCGACAACACCAACTGAAACTGAAGAAGGCGGGATCAGAACAACTCGTCTGGTCCAGATGATTTCGCCGGGACAGCACAGTCAAGCGAGGCTGTGCTGTCCGCTTTTCGGGCCTGCCTGTTGCGCGGCACAGATTCTGATCTTGTCTAATTAGAGCTGTACGGCGTCACCACACGCGGCAGGTCAGCCACAGGCTGACCCAGCCACTGCACGGTGGGGACCATCCGATCAGGCTGTCTATTGCCGTTGGCTGACGAACTTGCGACAGGACCGAACGGCGTCACCACCCGCACGAGGCGCGCCTGCGGTGAGAGCAGCACCGCGTATTCGCTGACGTCCGGCTGAGCCCAGGGCGAATGCGTTTTGATCCATGGCCAGACGGCACGAACCTTCTGTAGATAAACCGCGCCGAGCAATGGTATCGCCGAATGGTAAGCGGCGATCGCACCGTCCCACCCGGTGTTGCCCAGCCGGCCGAGGCTCAGGATGCGCGCGGCGACACGCGCGTTGGCATCGGGGTCGAATGCCTCTTCCAGGTTCGCGAACGCGTACGGGTGATAATACAGATCAACCTGAAAGCAGCCCACGTCGATCACACGCACACCGCGTAGCTGCAGCGAGCGGACCATGCCGACGGCTGCCGTCTTGCTCGGCTGGTAGTATCCCTGCCCCTCGGCGTTGAGAAGTCCACGGCCAGATGATCGGGGACATCCCGGCGGGAGCCCGACGGCCACTTTCGACGACGCCGATTGCCGCAAGCAGACCCTGGGGCAGCCGCCACTCGCGTTCCGCCTGGCCGGCTGCCCTTTCGCATACCGAAGAGGGCTCGTCGTACGGTTGCTGCCCGGCCGCCTTGCCAAGGGTCAGCAACGCGACCGTGCCAACCGCGATGACGCTGCCGCAGGCTCTCAGGTATCGACGTGGGGAACGCAAGCCAGGGCCAGCGAGGTCGTCAGGACGCTGCGCGGGCCCAGCAGCGCAGACTGGATGCACCACGCGCCTCCGAGCACATCGCTGTCGCGGCGGACAGATCGACAAATCCGAAAGTGCGCAGGCACCAATATGTTCCGCCAAGCGCATCCGCCTGCACGATCACGGGCGTATGTCCGCCGAGCAGTTCGGGCAAGCGCCTGACGAGGCGCCGCCACTCGAACCACGCGGCCTTGAAAGAGCGCAGCGACGCGAGCTGGACATAGACACCCATGTCCGGTGTTGCACCCGCGAGTTCGGGCTTCGCGAGCGAGGCGTCCTCTGCGGGGTCGGCGACGGACGTGAGCGCCGGAATTGACAACGCGCCGACCAAGGACTCGGGAACCGCATCAGATGTTGGAACCAGGTTGGCGCGGGCAACGGCGACCGGCGCGAGGGCGACAGAGGAGGCAACCGACGACGGCACACCCCGCGGCGGCGGTGCAGCTGGGCGAGAGGCGACAGACAAAATGCCTGGGGGGCGTTCTTGCCTTGGCGTGACCGTCGCCAGCGCCTCGCGGTTCACCGAGAGCGGTGGCAGCGCGATCTCGGCTGAGGCGACGTTGCCCGCCACCGGACGCACGGACCCGGTGCTCAGGATCCGATCCGCATCAGTCTGGTCTCCCGCCAGCGCCAGGGCGGCGGCCAGCTCCTTCGACCGATCCCGCACCGAGGCCGGCACTGCCGCGGCCTCGCGCAGAACGCCGACCGCTGCATCCTTGTCGCCGGTGAGTGCCAGAGAGAGACCGAGGTTCATTTTCACATCGGTGGCTTCCGGGGTAATCGCGAGCGCCTGTCGATAGGCGTCCTGCGCCTGGGCATGGTGACCCAGCAGATCCCTGGCAATCCCGAGATCGTTGAGGGCGGCACTGTCGTCGGGCAGTGCCGCCAGGGCCGCCAGGAAGGCTGTTTCGGCGGCAGCAGGGTCGGTTTGGACCAGCGTCCGCCCAAGGCCCAACTGCGCCGAGGCAAGTTTCGGCTCGGTGGCGACTGCGAGCCGGTATGCGGCGCGTGCCTCCTCTCGCTGGCCCAGCGCGTAGAGCGCATCGCCTTTGGTAACCAGCGCCCGCGTGTTGCGCGGGTCGCGCTGGAGCGTCAGGTCCGCGACGCGCACGGCGACCTCAGGCGCGCCTGCCGCGAGGGCAGCGTCAGCCACCCGCAACGACGGCTGACGGGAGAGGCTTGCCTGCTGCGCGCCGGTGCAGCCTGCGAGGGCGAGCGCCAGGACAGTTGCGGTTGGCAGAAGGCCGAGCCGTTTCAGGCGCCTGGGCAGCCGCCATGTCCGCGGATCCGCTCGCGTGGTCAGCTTCATTTCCCACTCCTTGCCAAGCCGGTGGCCAGCCAAGCCGGACAATCATCGGTATAATTGCGATTCGCAACCGGAAATTTTGTTGCGTATACGGCTCAAAACGCTCATTCTCCTTGGTTGAGCAGGCGAGACGGCGGCGTGATGAGGTGGCAGTTTGGCGATACGACCTACCGATTGAACGAGCGCTCACGTCGTCGCAAACGCGCGTCCCGGCTGGTGATCGCCCTCCTTGCCTTGACGATAGCGGAACGGGCACAGGCGGAGACCTTTGAATTCGAAGGTCCGTATGCGGTGCGGGTGCTTCACCAGGGTTCCGAAATCGAGATAAGCGGGACCTTCTCCTGGGCACTGCCGCAACAGGTGGGTGTAGCACTGGCTGAGGCGCCGCAGGCGCGCCTCGTGCGGCTCGACAGCCCGGGTGGCCATATCAAGGCGGCCCTCGAGGTAGCCGACATGATCCATGCCCGCAATCTCGATACCTACGTTGGGCGAATGTGTGCTTCAGCGTGCACCATCGCCTTCCTCGCTGGCCATCAACGGTTCGCCACCGAGACCGCGCGGCTTGGCTTCCACCAGGCGCATGGGCCGGGGTTAACGCCCGCCGACAGCAATATGCTGCTTCGGCTGGCATACCAGAACTATTCGCTCCCACCTGCCTTCGTTGCGCATGTGCTGCGTACGCCACCACAGGATTTGTGGGTTCCAGACCTCGCCGAACTCCGCCGCGCAGGCATCGTGACCGATGTCGCACCAACCGGAGCGATCGCGGCGTCAGTGGTCTCCGGGCCGACGGGCGCGCACGGCAACTGAGTCGGGCTGCGGATCGGCCGCCGGACCTCGGTCCCATGGGTGATCGCCACTTAGGGCGGGGCATCGGCCATTCGGACTAGGCGATGCGTCCGCCATCCTCTGCCGTGTGGCCGAATTGTTAATTACGTAAAGGAAGTTGTAATGCTTTGCCAACCAACGGAGTTGGCGGCAATGATGATTTTGCGGGTCGGCGAAACCCACCCTCTTGTGCCGGGAAGTTTCGAGGAAACCATGCGGACCCATGGCATCCGCAGTGAGTGCGTTGCCACCGGGCGCGAGGCGCTGGAGTTCCTCCGCCTCTACGACTACGACCTCGTGCTGATGGATTTGCGACTGTCCGATGGCCAGGCGCATCAGGTTGTGCGCGCGATGCGCGCCGCCTTGCACAAGGTACCCGTCCTGGTCGTGTCGGACGCTGCGGCGCCGCTAGAGGCCAAGGTGAAGGTGCTTGACCAGGGCGCGGACGATTTCCTGGCGACGCCGTGCGACATCCGGGAGCTGATGGCTCGCATCCGCGCGGTCGTGCGGCGCAGCCAGGGCCACACCAAGTCGGCTCTGACGCTCGGGCCGGTCGAGTTGTGGCTCGATCGACGCGAAGTCCTGGTGCACGGCACGTCGCTGCACCTGTCGCGGCGGGAATATGCCATCCTCGAGCTGCTGTTTCTCAGGCAGGGCACCGTCCTGAACAAGGACGCGTTCCTCAACCATCTCTACTGCGGCGGTGATGAGCCGGAGATGAAGACGATCGACGTCATCATCTGCCGTCTGCGCAAGAAGCTGGCCGTGGCGGGCGTGCCGAAGCTGATCGATACGGTATGGGGTTGCGGCTATATCCTCCGTGATCCGTCGCCGGTTGAGGCTGTCGGGAATGACCAGCCGCGCGCCGCACAAGCGTGGCCGGACCGCGTGCGGGCGACGGTGGCTGCCTGAGGACAGCGCAACCTCGCGCCACTGACCCCTGTAACCCCCGGGGCTTGAGCCTCCGGCGCTGTCTGGACAACTATGCTGCCTCACGTGAGGGAGTGCCATGCGCATTCTGATCATGGGCGGCGGCGTGGTCGGCGTGACCACCGCGTATCAGTTGCTGAAAGACGGGCACGAGGTCGTGCTGCTGGAACGGCAGGACGGCGTGGCGCGCGAGACAAGTTGGGGCAATGCCGGCATGATCGCGCCGGGGCATTCGTTCGTCTGGTCCTCGCCGCGGGCGCCGTGGATTCTTTTGAAATCGCTGTATCGCAAGGACCAGGCGCTGCGGTTCCGCTTCTCGACCGATCCGCGGCTGTATTCGTGGTCACTCAAGTTCCTGGCGGAGTGCACGGCGGCGAAGGCGCGGCGCAACACGCTGCGCAAGCACCAGATCGCGATGTACTCGCAGCGCGTGCTGCATGACGTGATCGCGGCGGAGCCGCTGGACTATGATCGCAATGCGCGTGGCGTGCTGTATTTCCATCGCGACCAGGCGGCGCTGGAGGCGGGCGTCGCGCATATGCAGATCCTGGCCGATGACGGGCAGGAAATCCGCGTGCTGGATCGCGCGCAGGTGCTGGAACTCGAGCCGGCGCTGCAAGGTGCTGCCGGGAAGATCGCGGGCGGGATCTATTGTCCGACTGACGAGACCGGCGATTCGCACAAGTTCACCCGCGGGCTGGCCGACCGATGCGTATCGATGGGGGCGGAGATCCACACCGATACGACGATCACTGCGATCGATACGTCTGGTGACGCGGTGACCGCCGTGCGCGCCAACGGCCAGTCGTTCAAGGCAGACGGCTATGTCATGGCGATGGGAAGCTACAGTCCGCAGCTTGCGCGCACGATCGGGGTCGATCTGCCGATCTATCCGATCAAGGGCTACTCGCTGACGATCCCGATCGGCAACCATCAGGCGCCGCCGACGATCGGCTCGGTGGACGAGACCAATCTGGTGGCGATCTCGCGCTTCGGCGACCGTGTACGCGTTACCGCCACGGCGGAGTTCGCCGGTTACGATGCGAGCCACCGGCCGGAGGATTTCGCGTTCATGAAGTCGGTGACGCAGGAGCTGTATCCGGACGGCGCTGACTATCATCGCGCCGAAATGTGGGCCGGACTGCGGCCGATGACGCCCGATAACCTGCCGGTGCTGGGACGCAGGAAGCATCGCAATCTGTGGTTCAACACCGGCCATGGTCACATCGGCTGGACGATGTCGCACGGCACGGCGCGCATCACCGCCGACCTGATCGGTGGCCGTGCGCCGGCGATTCCGATCGAGTAGTGACGCCTGCGGGGAAACGCATCGCGCGACGCGGCGCCGTCATTTGCCGCCACCCAGCACTATAAGTGTCGAGGTGCGTGTGCCAGCACCTTGCTATCGCGGCTCAGCACGGTGGCTTCCGCAGCGCCTGCAGGATCGCCGTCCGGTTCTTCCAGCGAGTTCCGCCTGAGACGACAGGCCATACGTTACGGTGTTCCCTGCTGCCAAAATCAGCTATTTCCATGCAGATGCATTTAATGTATACGCATGGACCCATGAGCACAGCAAGACAACCACGAAAATCGCTCCGCACTGATGCACGCACGCTCATCGAGACGTGCGCAGGCTGGAACAGCCGCGTGGCTGCGCGGCGCATCAGCGTATTCCTTGATCGTGAGCTTGCCAGATTAGATCTGACGGTGGCGCAGCTCGGTTTGATGGCTGAGATCGCGGTGATATCGGACGACACTCTGGGCGCGTTGGCAAACCATACCGGCCTGGAACAATCGACGCTGTCACGCAATCTGCGCACGCTGGAGGCGCAAGGACTGGTCGAGATTGCAATTGTTGAGACTGACCTGCGTCGCCGGGCGGTGTGGCTGACCGAGGCCGGCGCGAGACGGCTGGAGGCGGCGATCCCGATCTGGCGCCGAGCCCATGCCAGGCTGTCGAAATGCGTCTCGCCTGAACTCGTAAGGCAGTTGGCGGACAGCACCCAACAACTCGCGCGGGTCTGAATGAGCCACGATGGAATACAGCCGGGGATGGTTGAAATGAACACCCGCGCGGCAATGCCGGATAGCCGAGCGGCGTGGGTTGTTGCGTGGGCGGCACTCGCGATTCTGACGATCTCCTACGCCGCACCGCTGCTGTCAGCGGTGGCCCTGAAGCCGATTGCCGCCGACCTGCACGTAGCACGTTCGGGACCATCCGCGGCGGGTTCGTTCACCTATATCGGCGCCGCGTTCGGCGGCATACTTGCGGGATGGTTGTCGGGATGGATCGCGATCCGCTGGATCGTCATGTTCGGGGCGGCCATGCTTGCCGCCGGCCTTGTTGTTTCGGCGTCCGGTGGCCTGCTCACGCTTTACGTTGGGCACGGCGTGATGATGGGGCTGTTCGGCACGTCCTGCATGTTTGCGCCGCTCGTGACCTATGTCAGTCGCTGGTTCGACCGCCGTCGCGGCGCCGCTGTGGCCTTGATTTCGTCGGGGCAATCGGTCGCGGGCGCCGTGTGGCCGGTGCTGTTCCAGGCGGGCATCAACAATCTGGGCTGGCGACACTCCATGGTGCTGTTCGGTGGGTTCGTAATCATTTCGATCGTCCTGCTAGCGCTGGTCTTCTTGCGGCCGCCGCCCGAGGTCTCGCGGATCACTGGCACCACTGGGCCTGCCGACAGGCCCGGTGCCCGTGTCATGGGACTGCCGCCCAATGCCGTTATGGGGCTGTTGATGGCTGCAGTGTTCTGCTGCTGCGTGCCGATGGCGATGCCGATGCAGCATGTCGTGGCGTTCTGCGGCGACCTCGGCTTCGCGGCGTCGCATGGTGCAGCGATGCTATCGGTCCTGCTGGGCAGTGCGTTTCTGTCTCGCATGCTCTGGGGCTGGCTCGCCGACCGGGTGGGGGGATTGCAAACATTGCTTTGGAGTTCCACTGCCCAGGCGGTGGCGATGAGCGGTTTTCTGTTGACACAGAATGAGGCCGCGCTGTTTGCAGTCGCGGCTGCATTTGGCCTGGGTTTGTCGGGATTGTTGCCGGCTTATGTTATCACGGTACGTCAGTTCTATCCGGCGAACGAGGCCAATTGGCGGGTGCCGACGGTGCTGTTCGCCGGCTTTCTCGGCATGGCGACAGGCGGCTGGGGGGCCGGCGCGCTGTATGATCATTTTGGGTATTACCTGCCCGCCTTCGCTACCGGGATCGTTCTGAACATTGTGAATCTGATGATCCTGCTATCCCTCGTATTGCGTCAGCGGGAGATCGGACACCTCCCGGTGATGGCGTGATTGTAGCGCCTCTCGCAGCGGAGATCGGCGGACAACCGCGCTCGTGTCGAGCGCGATCGTCCGCTATCCTCGCTCACCAGGACACTGCAATACCAGCCGCAAGGAGGCGCAAATGGATGTCGATCCGGGCTTCATTGATCTCGGCGTTCTCCCCTGCATGCTTGATGCGGGTATTGCGGCGCGCGCGGCGATCGGACTGCTGGTGCTGGCGACCGATCAGACGATGGAGCACGAGTTCCGCCATCTGATCCAACTGCCGGGCGTTGCGGTGTATGGCGCGCGGCTGTTCAACGATGCCGACATAACACCGGAGACGCTGCGCGCGATCGGCGACCGGATTGCGCCGGCAACGGAACTGATTCTGCCGTCGCTGGACCTCGACGTGGTGGCGTTCGGCTGCACCTCGGCCAGCATGACGCTCGGCGAGGCGGAGGTGTTTCGCCAGATTCGCCGGGTGCGGCCGGATGTTGCCTGCACCACGCCGGTGACCGCGGCGTTCGCCGCCTTCAAGGTGCTGGGCGCGCAGCGGATCGGCGTGCTGACACCTTATGCGCCGGAGGTGAATGCCGTGGTGCGGGCGTATCTCGACGCGAACGGCCCGCAGGTCACGGCGTTCGCGACGTTCGACAAGCGCGACGATCGCGAGGCCGCGCGGATCACCGTGGACTCGATCGCAGCGGGCATCGCCACCCTGGCGCGCGGTGCGCGGCTCGATGCGGTATTCGTGTCGTGCACCAGTCTGCGGCTGGCCGAGAACGTGGCCGCGATCGAGGCGGAGGTGGGCATCCCGGTCACCTCCAGCGATCATGCGCTGGCATGGCACAGTCTGCGGCTGGCGGGAGTGACCGACGCAGTCCCGGGCGCGGGACGACTGTTCGAGCGCGGGTAAGTGCCTATCCCTTCACGCCACCCATCGTCAGTCCGGCCATCATGAAGCGGCGCAGCGCGAAATAGATCGCGATCGGCGGCAGCGAGTAGATAATGGCGATTGCCATCATATAGTTCCACGGCGCTTCATCGCTGTCGAAGAACTGATCGATCGCGACTGCCACGGTCATGTTGTCAGTCGATGAAAGCAACAAATACTGGTATAGATATTCGTTCCACGCCAGCAGGAGTGCGTAGACACCGACGGCGACCAGCGCGGGAGCCATCAGCGGTACGTAGATACGGAGATATATCTGCAGCGGCGACGCGCCGTCTACCTTTGCCGATTCGTCGAGTTCCATCGGGATCAGCTTGGCGTACTGATGCAGGATCAGAATCGCATATGGCGTGGCAAACGCCACTTGTGCCGCGATCACTGCCCAAAGGCTGTTCGACATCCCGTACTGATGCATGATGTGGACAAATGGGATGACCAGGAACGCAGTCGGCAGCACATAGGTCAGCAGCGCAAAGTCGGTGACGATCCAGCCTCTGCGCAGCCGCATACGGCCTAGCGAGAAACTGGCGAGCGAGCCGATCAGCACCGTCAGCAGCATCGTCGCGACACCAAGGTAGATGCTGTTGGCGAACTGGTGCCAGAAATGATCCATCAACCAGTAGTCTTCGGTCCAGACCGAACGAAAGCTGTCCAGATTCGGATCTGGCGGCCAGATGCTGCCGGTGAACTCGTCGGCGTCGGAATCGAGCGCCATCAGCAGCATGTTGTAGACGGGCAGCAGCGTCCAGATCAGCAGGCCAAAACCCAAGAGCACAGCGGCCGCCTTGGTGAGCAGCCTGCGGCGGCGATATCGGGGGCGGTACGCCGACTGACCGGCGGTCAGGGCGATACTCACAGCTGCACGCCCGTCACGCGAACCCGCCGCATCAGCAGGATCACCAGCGGGATGATCACCGGGAGTGCCGACATCATCGCTGCCACGCCAAGGTTCGGGTAGCCGAAATCGAACGCCTCATGGAAGCCGTAAGTGGCCAGCACGTCGGTCAATCTTGCTGGCGCTCCGCTGGAGACGAAGTACACGGTGGGAAAGTCGCCGAGTGTCCAGACGGTCGAGAGTAATGTCGAGATGAGATAGACGTTCGCCAACAAAGGGAACGTGACGTAGATCAGGCGTTTGTAGCCGTTGGCGCCGTCGATGTCAGCCGCGTCGTAGATGTCCTGCGGGATCGCCATCCGGGCGGCGACGAAGATCAGCGTCCAGAACGGCATCCACTTCCAGATATAGGAGACGATGTTCGCCCCCATCGCCATCCATTCCGATGTCAGGAACAGCGGTCCATCCTCGCCGGTCACCGCGCGCCACAGGCTGTCGAGCAGGCCCCATTGGGTGACCAACATGAAATGGATGGAGGTGAACACGGTCACCGCCGGCAAGGCCCATGGCAGCAGGTAGATGGCCAGCAGAGTCCTGACCCACCAGCTTCGGCTCATGAAGAACCCGGACAGCAGAAAGGCCAGGAACATCTTCACGTTCACGCCGATGGTGACGAACAGCAGCGTATTGACGGCAGTGACCAGATATCGTGGGTCGGAGAACAGCATGCCGTAGAGCGACGGGTTGCTGCCCATCCAAAGCCCATACACAACAGGATACACGACGAAGGCGGCGAACACGGCCACATAGGGGACGATGAACGCGATCGCCCAGGTGGTGTCCGAGCCCTGCAGGCGGCCGTGCCAAGGTGGACGCCGTGACCGGCTGACGGCCACGGGACGCCCGATCGCGAGCGCTTGCTGTGTGCTGCTCATGGTCGCCTCCCCGGCTCCACGCTGGTCCACTCAAGCCCGATGACGGCCTGAGCCTGACCCAAGAGTAGCGCGGCGCCGATCTGCCTCCCAGGCTTGACTGTCCGCAGTGTAGAGCAATGAATGGCTCGCGGGAACCGGATCGCCGGACGCGAGCCGCTGTCAAAATGTAACGCGCACACCACCGAAGCCACCGATCGGCGCTGCGGGACTGACGCTACGCGGATTGGTTGCGCCGGGCGCCTGCGCGAGAAACACCGAGCTGGTCGGAGAAAATGTGCCGAATGTGTAGTAACGCGCGTTGGTGATATTCTCGGCCCAGGCGAACAGTTGGACATTCTTGGTCAATTGGTAGCTCGTCGTGAGGTTCATGGTGAAATAGCCGGGCAGTGGTGGCGTGAGATTGGCCTCATCACCGAACAGGAAAGCGCTGCTTGCGTAAATGGCCGAGGCACCGACAGTCCATTTGTCCGTCACCTTGTAATAGGCACCAAATTTGAGCTGATTCGCCCGGGATGCCGGGCAACCGGTTGCCGGGTCGAATGGTGAGATTGCCCGTGGGATCCGCTGCCGGATTGTTGCCAGATGCTTCGACGAAGCCGCTCTGGAACGTGGCGCTGACATATGTATAGGCGACGTACGCGAGCCAACGGTCGGTTTTCAACTGTGCGCCGATATCGACGCCCTGGCGGCGTGTCTGACCGATGTTCGCGAAGAAGGCACGACCCTGTGTGACGCTGTTGATGAAGGCTATGTCGTTGTCGAGATTGCTGCGGAACAGCGCGAGGTTGTAGCTGAGTTCTTGCCCCTTCGAATGGTGCGACATCGCCACGCACGCCGGCCTCCAGCGTGTGCGAGACGACCTGCTGAAGATTAGGGTCGCCGACGAAAAAATTGGCCAGGCTGCATGAATTGTTGGGGCCTGCGCAGGAGAGTTCGGCTGGCGTGGGTGCGCGGTTCGCCACGGCGTAACCGGCATACGCGGTGAGCCAGGGAGCGAACTGATAGGTGACGCCGGCGGCGGGATTGAAATGGTTGTAGTTGTGATTGCCGGTCAGATCACCGCCATTCTGATCGTTGAGGTCGATCAGTGCCGCGTTGAACCGGCCTGAGAGTGTCACGGCAAGCTGCGGCGTCAGGTTCAACGTGTCGGCGATGTACAAGCCGTATGTCGCGTTGGAGATTGCGACGCGGACCGGCGAGTTGGTACCAGGTTCGTCGATCACCACGCCCGGTCCGATGAATACGCGGTCGAGCGCTGTCAGGCCACCGATATACGAGACGGCGCTGAACATCGTCTGCGCCCCATCGAAGCTGAGGCCCGCGACGAAGTGGTTTTTCAGTCCGAAAACGTCGTTGGTATTGGTTACCTGGGCAGAGGCGCCATAGGCGTTGGTATTGGTGGTCTGGTTGTCGAGCTCTGAATATGGGCCGCCATTCAGGAAATCCGGGATGAAGGCGCCGCCCAGCGTGGTGCTGAAACCTCCGTCGAAGCACAGCAGCCCGGAGCCATCGGTGCAGGGCGTATCGTTCGGTGCGTTGCCGTTGGTAACGCGCTGGAGGAAGTAGCGATAATACACCAGCGCCTGGACCGAGGTGGTGTCGGTCACGTCCACAGTGCCATTGAGACTGACCGAGGCATACTGGTTGGTGATCTGATTCGGTGCGGTGAACTGGGCGCTTGGGTCTGCTGCCAGCAGCTCGACCGGGGACGTTCCCGGGCCATTGAGCACCGAGTGCGCCGCCGTGATATTGAGGTGCAGCTCGGCACGATCGCTGCGCCAGCCCACGTCACCGAAGACGTTCTGCAGATCCGTCGATTGCAGATCACGCCAGCCGCCCTGGTGCAGCGCGGTGCCCGCGACATAGGTCGATTCGTTGCCTACCTGCTTGCCGTACTGGAACTCTCCCTGGACCTGACCGAACGATCCGCCTGAGACGTCGGCCTCAAACCCCTGCCAGGTGAAACCGTTCTTGAGCTGGACGTTCACCGAGCCGCCGAGGGCGTTGAGGCCGAACACAGGGTTGGAGCCCTCGAGATTGATTCTGTCGATGGCGATGTCGGGGATGAGATCCCAATCCACCGTGTCGCCAAACGGCTGATTGAATCGAACGCCATTGACGTAGACGGCGAGCCCTTGCGGCGTTCCCTGAAGTCCCGAGGCAGCGAATCCATGATAGAAGAATGTTGGTTGATATGGATTGCCCGAAGCGGAATCCAGGCTGACACCGCTTACCTGGCGGTTCAGCGAATTCAACAGCTCCGTTGGTCCCTGGCGCGTGAGATCACTGCTGTTCAGTACATGGGTTTCTGCGGGGACCGTGTTGCGATCGATACCGGAGCCGATCAGCGGCGAGGCGCCGATAACTTCGACGGGAGGCAGTTCGGTGACGGGCGGTGGCGTCGGTTGCGGAGTCTTTGGCGAAGTGTCGGCGGGTGGCTGCGCTGCGGCGGTGCCGGTAAGCAACAACAAGATTGGCGCGATGAACCGGGCGCGTCGCACGCTGCGGACTCCTTGATATCCGTCGCGATTAGGACCCCTGAGGCGCGCGCTGCCTATGGTGCAAGTTCCCGGTTTTCGTCAGAATATTTCCCAAATTAATCGGTCGGTGCGCAATGAGCGCAAATAGGCGTGAGGAGGAGATGGATCATGCCGCTGCGCGTGCGGCTCATTGCGTTGGTCGGTCTGGTGCTGCTGCTTTGCCTTGGCGGTGGCAGCGTGCTGGTCGGTTGGCACGCGGCCAGTTCGGTGCGAACGGAGTTGCGCGCCGCGCTCGATGTCGGTGCAAACACGATTCACAACGGGTTCGATGACCTGGCGGGATCGGATGATCGCGCGAAGGAGTTGCGGCATCTCATCGCCACTTTCAACGGCGACCGCCATGTGCGTGCGACGCTGCTCGATGCGCAAGGCCGACCGGTAGCCACATCCAGGCTGTTTGCACCCACACAGCGGGTCCCGGATTGGTTTCTGCGGCTGATCGCCGCCGCGCCGAACACCGTCCGGTTGCCGATGCCCGCGGTGTTCGATGATGGCGGTGCAATCGTCCTTCAGTCCGACCCGACAAACGAGATCGGTGAGGTCTGGGTGCAGTCTCGGGACGCCGTGCTGGTGCTCGCCGGATTTGCCGTGCTGAGCGTGATGCTTATGTCGGCAGTCCTCGGCCGTGCTCTGCGGTCACTCGAGAATCTATCAACCGCTTTCGATCATATCGGCAAGGGCAACTACCACGGTTTGGTGCCGGTGCACGGTCCGCCTGAGCTGACGCGCCTGGCGAACGGCTTCAATGTCATGACCGAACGGCTCGCCACGGTGGCGGCGCAGAACCACCGTCTTAACGAGCGGCTGCTGACGTTGCAGGCCGAGGAACGCGCCGATCTTGCACGCGATCTGCACGATGAAATCGGACCCATGCTGTTCGCCATCGACATGACGGCCGCTGCGATCGAACGGCTTGCCGGCAGCGAGCGTGAGACCGAGATCCCGCCGCACGTGCAGGCGATCCACGATGCGGTCGGCCGAATGCAGCGGCATATTCGGTTGATCCTGGAGCGCCTGCGGCCGCTACAGGCGATCGGGCTGCACGCTGCGATCGATCGACTGGCAACCTTTTGGCGCAGTCGCCGCCCCGACATCGCCTTCGGCGCCACTGTTTCAATCGAGGACGACAGGATCAGCAACGATCTCAAGGAGACAATCTATCGCGTGGTGCAGGAAGCCACGAGCAATGCCATCCGCCATGGTCGACCGACGCGCCTGGACATTGCGATCGCGCACGACGACGCGGACGGAATTCGCGTCGAGGTGACGGATGACGGCATCGGCTTGTCGGCGGATGGGAAAACCGCTGGCGGCTCTACACGGCTTGGCCTGATCGGCATGCGCGAGCGAGTGATGGCGATGGCCGGCTCGCTGGTGATCGGACCGGGGCGCAACGGGAGAGGGCTCTCGCTCATGGTTCGGCTGCCTTGCGAGCATTCACAGCACGCGGATGTGTCGGAATGAAAATACTGCTGGTCGACGACCATGCGGTTGTGCGCAGCGGCCTGCACACTCTGCTCACGTCCACATGCGACGCGCAGATTTTCGAGGCGGCGACCGGACGGGACGCGCTGCAGCATCTGCGGCAGGAGCGTCCCGACCTGGTGCTGCTCGATCTGAACCTACCGGGGATGGGTGGTCTGGAATTACTGCGCAGAATGCTGCTTGAAGACCCGTCGGGGCGGATTCTGGTGCTGAGCATGCATGCGGAACCGCTCTATGCGGCGCGCGCGATTGAGCTTGGCGCCCGCGGCTACCTGAGCAAGAACGCCTCGGCCGAAGAACTGCTGACGGCCATCCGGCGTATCGCAGACGGCGGTCGATACATCGAGAACGCAATCGCGCAGGAACTGGCATTGCAGAAGGTCTCGCCCGGCGGCGGCGTGCAGGACCTGACAGAGCGCGACATCGAGATCATGCGGCTCCTGGCGGAAGGTCTGAGCCTGACCGAAATCGCCGATGCTCTGGGGATCGGCTACAAGACGGTGGCAAACGCGTGCAGCCACATCAAGACCAAGCTTGGTGTGGCACGCACGAACGATCTGGTGCGGCTGGCGATGACATTGGGCATCGCCTGAGCCGCAGCGCTGCTATCCTTTGACGCCGCCCATGGTCAGACCGGCCGCCATGTAGCGACGGAACCCGTAGTAAAGGATCAGCGGCGGCAGCGCGTAGATGATTGCCGTCGCCATCATGTAGTTCCACGGTGACTCATCGCTGTTGAGGAACTGCGCCAGCGCGACCGCCACGGTCATGCTTTCCGGCGTGGACAGCATCAGGAAATTGTACAGGTATTCGTTCCACGCCAGGAGCAGCGCATAGGTGCCGACAGCAACCAGCGCCGGCGCCATAAGCGGCAGATAGATGCGGAAATAGATCTGCAGCGGGTTGGCGCCATCGATACGCGCTGACTCATCGAGTTCCATGGGAATCGACTTGCCATACTGCGAGAAGATGAAGATTGCGTACGGCGTGGAAAACGTCACGATCGACAGGATGACTGCCCAGAGGCTGTTCGTCAGCCCATAGATCTGCATGATCCGATACAGCGGGATCGCGAGGAACGACGCGGGGATCACATAGGTCATCAGCGCCGCATTGGTCAGCATCCAGCCCTTGCGCAGACGCATCCGCCCGACCGTGAAGCTGGCCAGCGTACCGATGAGCAAGGTCAGGAACATCGTCATCAGGCCGACGAAGAAGCTGTTGCCGAACTGATGCCAGAAACGCGCGAGGTACCAGAAATCCTGGGTCACCACGACGCGGAAGCTCTCGAGACTCGGATGCTCCGGCCAGATCGTGCCGCTGAAAATGTCGTTATGGCTGTCCAGCGAGATCATTACCATGTTGTAGATCGGCGTGACCGACCACACCAAGATCACGAAGCCCAGCGCCATGCACGCCACCTCGGCGGCATAGCGTCGCAGCCGGTAGGACAGGGGCGAACCTATCCGGCGGCCAGCCGTGGTGGCGCTCACATCTGCACCTCATTCATGCGTAGCTTCCGCATCAATATGAAGACCAGCGGAATTAACAGCGGCAGCGCCGTCATGACAGTCGCCACGCCAAGACGCGGCAGCGCTGTGGTGAAGGCGTAGCGGATGCCCAAGGTTGCCAGCACCTCGGTGGACATCGCCGGCCCGCCGCCGGAGACGAAGTAAGTCGAATTGAAGTCGCCGAGGGCAAAGATGGTATCGAGCAGGACGCAGACGATGTACAGGTTCGCCATCAGCGGCAGGGTCACGTGCGCGAACCGTTTCAGGCCGGTTGCGCCATCCACCGACGCTGCCTCGTAAAGCTCCTGCGGGACGGCCATCCTGCCGGCAAGCAGGATGATCGTCCAGAACGGCAAGGTCTTCCAGATATAGGCACCGATGTTGGCCCCGAGCCCCAACCAGCGATCGTTCAAATAGATCGGACCGTCGATACCGAACAGCATGTACAGGGCATTGTTCAACATGCCCCACTGACCATTCATCATCCAGTGGATCGATATGTAGGCAGGCAGTGCCGGCATGGCCCACGGCAGGATGAACACGAGCAGCAGTGACTTCGTCCACCAGCTCTTGCGCATGAAGAAGCCCGACAGGAGAAATGCGAGGAGCATCTTCAGGTTCACCCCGACGCCGACGTATATCACCGTGTTGAACACGGCCGTCAGGTAGCGGGGGTCGGCGAACAGTTGGCTGTAAAGCTCTGGCTGGCCGCCCAGGTAGAGCCCGTAACAGATCGGATAAAGCACGAAGGCGAGGAACACCAGCGCATACGGTACTGCGAAGGCGATTGCCCAGACGTAGTCCGAACCTTGCAGGCCGCCGTGCCATGCGCGTCGTGCCGGACGCGTTACGCCCAGGCCACGTCCGACGGCGAGTGTCTGCTGTGTGACGCTCATGTTCGCCTCACCAGGATTACAGAACGACCTTCGCGAAGATCTCGTTACAACGCTTGAACGCCTTATCCACGGCGTCGGCCACCTTCATGCCGTTCTTGATGACGTCGGCATGGGCTTGGCCCCAAAGCTGCTCGGCGTTGGCCTGGCCCCAGGCCGGCGTGTATCCCTCGAAGACCGGCAGGGTTGGATTGAGCACGGCCTCGGTGACATAGGGCTTCAGGCACGGCATCTCGGTGCTGAGCCAGAACGGATCGTCGTGCACGAGCTGCGGGATCGCCGGCACCCAACGCCCCAACCCAGCCTTAAGATTGTCGTTCATCACCTTCGGCTGCATGAAGTATTTCATGAAATCCTTGGCGACCTCAACGTTCTTCGCACCCTTCGGGATGAAGCCGCCCCCAGCGTTGACCTGGGTCTTCATCGGCGTGCCGTCATTCTTGAGCTCCGGAGCCACCGTCTGCATATCATGAAAGAAGGCCTGCTTGTCCTTGATCATCGCCAATTCGGTCGACAGCGTGCCGTCAAAATCCATCATGAACAGCTTCTCGTGGTAACCGTTGTTGTCGTCGGCATCGTTCCAGCTCAGCGCCTCCGGTGGCACCACGCCTTCCTTGTAAAGGTTGGTCATGAACTCGATCGACTTGATCGCGGCTTCGCGGACCTTCGGATCATCCGTATGCAGCTTGCCGTCCGACGTGATGATACCCTCGCCGCCATTGGCGATCAGGAAATGCGTGAAAAGGTTATTGCCGTCGTTCGGTCCGACCGTGGTGATCTGCAGACCGCACGCGTAGAGCTTGCGCATCCCCTTGGCACGCAGCGGCGCCTGCGCCTGCTTGAGGTAGGTCCAGACTCCGTCCCAGGTCTTGGGGACCTCTGACATCTTGAGGCCGGCCTTCTCGACCAGGTCGCCCCAGATATGGAATGGTGTCGCACCCTGCTTGATCGGGCACAGGTAGTAACTGCGTGCCTTCGTCGCCTTGTTGTAGAAGGTCGAGCCGAGCTTCGCGGTATCCGAGAGCTGGGACTCGTACGGCTTCACCACGTCGCTGACGTCAACGATCTTATCGTCCCAGGCGTTCTGCGGGATGATCGTTGACGGCGCGTCCATGAACACGAGGTCCGGGACGTCGCCGCTGGTCAGCGCCGATATTGTCTTCTGGTTCATCGCCATGAAGGGCATGATGCTGTAGTCAAGCTTGTTGCCGCTGGCCTTGATGTAATCCTCGGCCACCTGCCGCATCGCGGCGTCTTCCTGAGGGATAAAGCCCTGGTTCAGCCAGCAGACCGCGGTCTTTGCCTGGGCGTTGGCAATATATGGCCGCCCCAAGGTCCCGGCTGCCGCCACACCCAGAGCTCCACTAATCACCGCACGCCGGCTCATGCTACCCAAAGCCGTTCTCCTTCCCTGTTGGCCGGTCACTGATTTGCCGGCGCGATGGTTACTTGCGAAAGCGTATTTGGACGGAAGTCTATGCAGACCCCCTCCGGTCCGTCAAATGGTCGCGGCACACTCAGGGCCCGGCCCCGCCCTGTCCCTTCGGCCTCGCCGCACCTCCATATCTCGCATAGACCGGTGAACTCCGCCAGGACAATGAACGGCTGCGGCGAGCTGCCTCACCGATACACGCGACGCGACCGCGCGGTCATCCGGCCGTTTCTCTGTTGGGCCGAGCCGAACTCAACCATTGCGCGCGCCGACACGACGCCACCGGGGTTAATTCGCATTTCGGTGACGATCGTCGGCGCGCCATCCATGTTGGGGAATAGATACGATATCGAGCGAAAATATGAAAAGGCTCCTAAAAGATGTTTTGGCACGGATGCCATCTGTAAGGAATCAGCCTACCAGGCGTGGATTGTGCCCGGAGGGGTTTGACTAAATCCAAATCGCCGCCTTGAGGTGCTCTGGCACTTTTTACGGCAATAATCCTGGGGGACCGAGCAATGCTGCGCTTTCAATCAGAAAGAAATAGCCCATCAATCGTGTCAACTGAAGGTTGCACAGTTCGCGCGGCATTACTATCGACTGAATCTACACAAAACAAATACCAAAGATATACGCATTAGATCGTCGGATTACTTAGTCGGTACTTTGGATAACGACTGAGTTCAGCGGTCCAATTGGTACAAGCTGCCCGAACGGCTGTCGACCGAGGAAGCGCGCTGACCTTACTGGTCCGTATACGTAACGAAAATACCCTCCGGCCACGCGCCGCACCACACAACAATGGGGATAGATACATGTCAGAAGCTGCCAAGGGTAATTCTCACAGCCACGCCCGTCACAACGAGCCGCATTCGTCACAGTCACCGCCCCCCTCCACCTCGCAGCCCCCCGACAACGGTAGCCTCCTCATTGATCCGGCGCTTGGCTTCGATAGCGTAACCGCCTACTCGGTCGACGGAACTGGCAACAGCCAGTCGAACCCAGGTCTCGGCGCCGCCAATACTGACGAGATAAGGCTGGCGCCGGCCAACTTCGCGCCCGGCACGACCAACACGCCGGTGGATGGACCCAATCCGCGGGACATCAGCAACACGATCTTCGCCAACGACCTGAACAACACCGATCCAGGTGGGCGGTCAGCCTACACGTATGCCTTCGGCCAATTCGTCGACCACGACATCGATCTGAACGCGGACCAGACCACGGCCGCCGATGGCTCGAACGTCCTCAGCTTCACCATTCCAGGTGACGATCCTTCGCTGCCACCGGGAAGCCAGATCGACATCACGCGCGGCCAGGTGGACCCGGCCAGCGGCAACGCGGTCAACTCAGTGACCCAGTATCTTGACCTGTCGCAGGTCTACGGTTCGGATCCGGCCACTGCCGCCAGCCTGCGCAACCCCGACGGAACCCTGCAGACTTCGCCCGGCGATTACCTGCCGGTCGTCGATGGCCAGTATCTTGGCGGCGACGTGCGCGCCGCAGAGAACCCCGACCTCACCTCGCTGGATGTGCTGTTCGTGCGCGAACACAACTACTGGGTCGGCCAACTGCACGCTGAGGACTCGAGCCTTACCGGTGATCAGCTCTACTCGATGGCGCGCGCGATCACCACGGCGGAATACCAGAACATCGTCTACAGCGAGTTCCTGCCAAGCCTGCTCGGGCCGAATACGCTCACGCAGTATCAGGGCTACAACCCGGATGTCAGCCCGCAGATCTTCGAGGAATTCTCAACCTCCGCCTACCGCTTCGGCCATTCGATCATTTCGCCGACCGAGACCAAGATCGCCAACGACGGCACTGTCCTCGAGCAGCAGGACCTGGTCGCCGCCTCGGCGGAGCCGCCCGACGCTTATCCGACCAACGGCGGCGCCGACGCGCTGTTGCGCAACCTGGCGCAGGATTACTCGCAGCAGGAAGGCGCCACGATCAACGACGATCTGCGCAACCTGCTCAACGCCAACCCCCCTGGCGATGTGGGCGACCTGGCCGCGATCGACATTCTGCGCGAGCGTGACCTCGGCGTCGCCACGCTGAACCAGACGCGCGAGGCCTTGGGCATGACGCCGTACACCTCGTTCGATCAGATCACCAGCGACACGACACTCGCCGGCCAGCTGCAGCAGGTCTACGGCAGCGTCGATCAGGTCGATCTGTTTGTTGGCGGGCTTGCCGAGGACCCCGCGTCCGGCGGCTCGATGGTCGGGCCGACCTTCCAGGCGGTCATTGCACAACAGTTCGAGAATCTGCGTGACGGCGACCCGCTGTTCTATCAGAGCCAGGGGTTCAGCCCGCAACTCATGACGCAGATCCAGAACACCACGCTGTCGGATCTCATCGTGCGCGACACGAACACCGCAGCCATGCAGCCGGATGCCTTCGTCGCCACCCAGCGGCACTCCAGTGATGTCGCGTCGCCAATCCCGGACGCGCCGCAGCTCGTGATCGGCGTGGACACGGACAACGCAACGATTGCTGGCTCGCCGGAAGTGGACAACACGATCGTCGCCGGTCTCGGCGACAATCAGCAGCTCACCGGCGGCGGAACGAGCAACACCTTCATGTTCCTCGGCTCCGGCCATAATGACACCGTGACGGACTTCAATCCCGCCACCGATACACTGGACTTCGAGAATACCATGTCTCCGATGGACTTCAGCAACGTCACCTGGTCGTCCGCGCCCGATGGGTCCGCGATCATGCAGGTGAACGGAAATTCCGTGCAGCTGACGGGTGTGTCGGAATCGCAGGTGACCGCCGGCAACTTCGAGTTCAACCAGCAGAACCCCGCGATGCAGAGTCGGCAGATGTTTGCTGGACAAACGTAACACGTAACACGGGCAAGGGTTGGCGGGCGGCGACGTCAGTCCTCCCTTGCCCGACGCGCCGCTCATGATCAAACTGGCCGCATGACCAGCGAGTCGCTTGATTGCCTGAAGTGCCCAGCGTTCTGCTGCCGGACTGCCGGCTACGTCGAGGTAAGCCGCAACGACATCAGACGACTGGCCAAGTTCTTCGGCCTGACCGTGCGCGCGTTCGAGGAACGACATATCGTCGAGCGCACGCGCAAAGGCAGCAAACGCATCAAGTCAGGTTTCGGCACCTGCCAGTTCCTTGGTGAAAATCGCCGCTGCACCGTCTACGAGGCGCGACCGCGTGACTGCCGGGGGTATGTCTGCTGGAACCAGGAAGACACCACAGTGTTTGAGTTCGCTCGCTTCTTTCAGCTGCCGGTCGCGGAGCTGCGCAAGAACGACGTGGACGGCAAGCACGATACACAGGAGACAACGCCATGAGCGATCCGGAAATCACTGCCCTGCGCGAAGTGATTGCGAAGCGGGGACGCTCTGACGACATCGCTCAACGCCGGCGGGACATCGACGCGCGCGGCCTGCAGAACAAGCTGCCGTCCGACGTGACGGTGGAACCGGTCGCTGCCAATGGTGTGAAGTCGGAATGGACATCCACGCCGGATGCCGATCGTGGCAAGGCGGTGTTGTTTCTGCACGGCGGCGGCTACGTCATTGGCTCGCTGGACAGCCATCGGCATCTCGTCGCCGAGATTGGCCGTGCCGCGCGGGCGCGCGCAATCGCCATCGACTATCGGCTCGCCCCGGAGCATCCGTTCCCGGCCGCTGTTGACGACTCACTTGCCGCCTATCGCTTCCTGCTGGCCAGCGGTGTGCAACCGAACGGCATCACCATCGCAGGCGATTCCGCGGGCGGCGGGCTTGTCGTCGCGGCGATGCTGGCGATTCGCGACGCAGGATTGCCGCAGCCCGCGTGCGGCTGGGCGATCTCTCCCTGGGTCGATATGGAGGCGATCGGCGACAGCATGATCAGCAAGGCGACGACGGATCCGACGGTGCAGAAGGCTGGCATCGTGGACATGGCAAAGCACTATCTGAATGGTGCCGATCCGCGTTCGCCGCTCGCCGCGCCGATCTACGCTGATCTGCGCGGACTGGCACCATTGCTGATCCAGGTTGGCGCGGCGGAGACACTGCTCGATGATGCGATCCGCTTGGCGCAGGTCGCCGGCACCGCTGACGTTGCGGTTGATCTGCAGATCTGGCCGGAAATGATCCACGTATGGCACACCTACTTTGCCGAGCTTGCGGCCGGACGACGCGCCATCGCTGCGGGCGGCGAGTTCGCACGTGCCATGACATCGCGTGGAACGCGCAGCGGATTCTGATCTGCCGTTCTCGGATTTTGCGACGGTTCTCGCTTCCTGCAAGCAACCCACACAGACGCGTCAACGTAGCGCAACTGTGATTGACAGCTTCCGGCCTTTCTGTGCCAACTGCGCAACGCAATCGCATTTTGGCTTGGCTTGCTGCGCCTCCGTCTGATCGGGTGCCCTCAAGACGTCCAAAGGGCCGGTTGTCTACCAGCATCGTGCGCTGTTGCACGATGCGCCTGACGGAGAGTGACGCAGATAATGGCTATCGGTACAGTCAAGTGGTTCAACACGACCAAGGGCTTCGGCTTCATCATGCCGCAGGACGGCGGCAAGGACGTGTTTGTTCACATCACAGCAGTACAGGCGGCTGGTCTTCGCGGCCTGAATGAAGGTCAGAAAGTCAGCTACGAGGTAGCGATGGAGCGCGGCAAAGCCGCAGCGACCAACCTCAAGCTCGCCTGAGGCGGCGGCTATACGCCGCGTTGCATTCACCCATCCCCAATAGCGCGACAGGGGACGCGCAATGGAAGGAGTGACAACGATGGCCAGTGGAACCGTGAAGTGGTTCAATGCAACGAAGGGCTATGGCTTCATCATGCCGCAGGACGGTGGCAAGGACGTGTTCGTCCATGTCACGGCGGTGCAGGCGGCGGGGCTGAAAGGCCTCAATGATGGCCAGAAGGTCAGCTATGAGGTGGCGATGGAACGCGGCAAGGCTGCGGCCACCAATCTCAAACTAAGCTGACGGCAACCGGATACCACTGACGAAGCGGGCCGTGGCCGGGGCGATTGCTCCGGTGACGGTCCGCTTTGGCATTTCAGGATGATGCGCGATGTTCTCGCTGGCGGAACTGGAAGCCGCACTATCGCTGGTGCATGAGAGCTTTCCGGGCACGCCGCAATACGCTTGGCCGTTGCTGCGCGAACGTTGCGGCGCCGAAGTATGGGCGAAGCATGAGAACCATACGCCGACGGGTGCCTTCAAGCTGCGCGGCGGGCTGATCTATGCTGAACGCCTCCTTCGCGAACGGGCCCATGTGCGTGGGATCGTCTCGGCGACACGCGGCAATCATGGGCAATCGCTGGCCTGGGCGGGGCGGCGCTACGGCATCGCCGTGACGGTCGTCGTGCCACACGGCAACAGCACGGAAAAGAATGCCGCGATGCGCGCATTCGGTGCCCGCGTGATCGAGCATGGCGACGATTTCGAGATGGCGCGCGAGGAGGCGGCACGGCTCGCGGCGTCAGAGGAGCTGGAATTTGCACCGTCGTATGCACCGGATCTGGTGAAGGGCGTGGCGACATACTCGTTGGAACTGTTCCGCGCCGTGCCATTGCTCGATGCGCTGTATGTGCCGATCGGTCTCGGCTCCGGTATTTGCGGCGCGATCCTGGTGCGAGATCTGCTTGGCTTGCGGACGGAGATTATCGGCGTACAGGCAGCCGGAGCGGCGGCCTATGCGCGTTCCTTTGAGGAAGGTCGCGTGGTGGCGTTGAATTGCGCTGAGACGCATGCCGACGGCGTGGCGGTGCGTCAGCCGGATGCCGGCGCGTTCGCCGTCATCCGCGCAGGCGCTTCGCGCATCGTCACCGTGTCCGATGACGCTATCGCGGCTGCGATCCGCACCTATTGGACCGATACGCACAATCTTGTAGAGGGCGCCGGCGCCGCGCCACTCGCCGCACTGCTGGCCGAGCGGGACCGCATGGCGGGCAAGCGCATCGGCCTGGTGATCAGCGGAGGCAATATCGATCTGGCGCTGTTCCGCAGCTGGGTGCTGCGAGAGAATCAGGCCGCGGTGAGCTGACTGACTGGGTCGGTCGGTGCGCCGGTGTGGCTGGGCGACGGCTCGCGGATCATGTAACCGCGACCCCACACCGTGCCGATCAGGTTGTCGGCTCCCGCCGTGGCCAGCTTCTTGCGCAGCTTGCAGATGAAAACGTCGATGATCTTCATCTCCGGCTCATCCATGCCGCCGTATAGGTGGTTCAGGAAAGCTTCCTTGGTCAGCACCATCCCTTTACGCAGCACAAGCAGCTCGAGAATTGCATATTCCTTCCCGGTCAGGTGCACCGCCTGGCCGTCCACCGCAACCTCGTGGCTGTCGAGGTTCAGCAACAGCGGACCGACGCGGAGCGACGGTTGGCTGAATCCCTTGCTGCGCCGCACGATCGCCTGCATCCGGGCCAGCAGCTCCGCCTTGTCAAACGGTTTGGTGATGAAGTCATCGGCTCCCAGACCGAGGCCTTTCACCTTGACCTGCGGGCGTGACAGCCCAGACAGGATCAACACCGGGGTATCATTGCGCGAGATGCGCATCCGACGTACCACCTCGAAACCTTCGATGTCGGGCAGCATCAGGTCGAGCACCACGATGTCGTAGTCGTAGTGACGGGCCAGTTCGAGGCCTTCCTCGCCGGTGTCGGCATGATCGACCACGGCGCCAACGGACCTCAGCATCAGCGAGACGCCACGCGCCGCGACAAGGTCGTCTTCAATGAGCAGGATTTGCATTGAGATGCTTCCCCGGTTTAGTCCGGAGCTGGTTCTACCACTATAGCGTGTGTTATGCCAGTAGTTTCTTCACTTTTTTGGGGCATATTCTCACGGCCTATTGATTAAAGGCGAGCTTATCTCGCTTCTTATCAAGATATCGTATCAATCAATGGGATTGATGGTCATCAATGAGATATCTGACAACCCTGGAGCGAGCGACCGCTGGTCGGGCCGGGTTGCGAGACATCGCGCCGCTGCAGATTGAAGGGCGCGTGAGCGGACTGTCCGGCCTGGTGGTCGATATCGATGGGCTAAGCGGACATGTCTGCGTTGGCGACCGTCTGCTTCTGGCGGCGCGAGATGGCCACGACATCCCGGCGGAAATCGTCGGCTTTCGCCAGGGGCTGGCCCAGGCGATGCCGTTCGGCGCCCTCGACGGGCTCGGCCCCGGCAGCGCCGCCCGGTTCCAACCGCAGTCCGTTGGCGAGCCGAGCGGCGGAACCTTGTCAGTGTCTGACCCCTGGCTCGGCCGCGTGCTGGATCCGCTGGGTCGACCGCTGGATGGGCACGGGGCGCTGCCGGCCGGCGACACCGCGCGCCGTGTGCGCGCCCCGCCACCCGATGCGACGCTGCGGGCGCGCCTGGGTCCTCGCCTCGATGTCGGCGTTCGCGCGCTCAATTGCTTCGCGACCTGTCGCCAAGGGCAGCGCCTCGGCTTGTTCTCCGGCTCCGGCATTGGCAAGTCGACCCTGCTGGCCATGCTGGCACGTCACACCGTTTGCGATGTCGCGGTGCTCGCCCTGGTCGGTGAGCGCGGGCGGGAGGTACGCGAGTTCCTCGAGGACGATCTCGGTGCGGTGGGGCTGGCGCGCTCGGTCGTGGTGGTAGCCACTTCGGACTCACCGCCGCTTCTGCGCCGCCAGGCGGCTTTTGCGGCAATGACTGTGGCGGAGCATTTCCGCGACCAGGGGAAATCGGTGCTGCTGTTGATGGACAGCATCACGCGGTTCTGTCTGGCGTTGCGCGAGATCGGCCTGTCGGCGGGCGAACCGCCGGCGACCCGGGGTTATCCGCCCAGCGTATTTGCCGAGCTGCCGCGCCTGCTGGAGCGTGCGGGCCCTGGGCTCGATGGACCGGATGGCCCGGTCGGCTATGTCACCGCGCTGTTCAACGTGCTGGTCGAGGGCGACGACCACAACGAGCCGGTGGCGGATGCGGTGCGTGGCATCCTCGACGGCCACATCGTGCTCGATCGCCGCATCGCGGAGGGAGGTCGCTATCCGGCGATCGACGTGCTGCGCTCGCTGTCACGTGCCGTGCCCGGCTGCAACGCGCCGGAGGAGAACGCGCTGGCCCGCCGCGCCCGTGCGCTGCTCGCGCTGCACGCCGACATGGCGGACATGGTGCGTCTTGGCGCCTACCGCTCCGGCAGCGACGCTGCCGTGGACGAGGCGGTCGCGCTGGCCCCGCGCATCGAGACGATGTTGCGACAGGCGCGCGACGAACACACCGGTATCGAAGACAGCTTCGCGCTGCTGCGCGCGGCGATGGAGCAGCCATGAGCCACGAGCCGCTGGCGGCACTGTTGAGGCTTCGCCGGATGGCGGCGGACGAAGCGCGTCGTGGGCTGGCCGAATGCCTGCGTGCCGAGGGCGAGGCAGCCGCCGCGGTTGCCACAATCGAGGCCGCGATAGATCGCGAGACAGAAGCCGCGACCAGCCTCGCCGCGGGCGACGCCGAGGTGGAAGCGTTTGCCGCCTGGCTGCGACGGATCCTGCCAAAGCAGCGGGCTGCGCTTGCCGCGACTGAAACGGCCGAGGCAGCGACGACGCAAGGCCGCGCTGTATTGGGGGCCGCACGGGCCGCAGTCCAGGCAACAGAGGAGACGCTGGAGAAGCGAGCCGCCGTGGTGCGGGCCGAGGCAGAGCGCAGAGCGCAAAACGAGATCGACGAGGCAGCACAGCGCAGTGGAATGATCACGAGAACGTGATAATTGCTGGTGTGATGCATCACACCTCCATGCCGGTCGCTCCGCTAGCGTGCCGGTGGGGGAACCTGCCATGGCGCGAAACCTGCTGCTTGGCACGGCGCTACAGACCGGGCTGACGTTCACGGCGGCAATTGCGGCGCTTCCGGCCGCGGCGCAGCCCGCACCGAATGCGCGTCCGACCGGCGGCAGTGTCGTGGGGGGCGTTGCCGCGATCAGCCAGATCGGCAGCAATACGCAGATCGATCAGTCCTCCCAGCGTGCCGCCATCAACTGGCAGACCTTCAACGTCGGCAGCCGGCAGAGCGTCACGTTCAGCCAGCCCTCGGCCAGTGCGGTCGCGCTGAATCGCGTCACCGGACCCGACCCGTCGCAGATCGCCGGACGCATCGACGCCAACGGCCAGATCATCGTGGTGAACCAGTCGGGCGTGAATTTCTACAAGGGCGCCCAGGTCAACGCCGCCGGGGTAATGGTCAGCGCTGCGGGCATCACCAACCAGAACTTCATGGCCGGCGTCATGAAGTTCGACCAGCCCGCCAAGCCCGACGCCAAGGTCAGCAACGCCGGCACGATCACCGTGAAGCAGGCGGGCCTCGCGGCGCTGGTCGCTCCCCAGGTGGCGAACTCGGGCACCATCACCGCGCGGTTGGGTCATGTGGTGCTGGCCGGTGCGAAGACCGCGACGCTCGATCTGTATGGCGACGGGCTGCTGTCGCTCGATGTGAGCAATCAGGTGACGCAGGCGCCAAGGGGTCCTGACGGCAAGCCGGTGACCGCGCTGGTGACCAACACGGGCGTGGTGATTGCCGATGGCGGCACGGTGCAGCTCACAGCGCGGGCGGCGGATGGGATCGTGCAGAACCTGGTGCAGGCTGGCGGGACGATTCGCGCCGCGACGATGGGCGACCACACCGGAACGATCGCGCTGAACGGGGTTGGCGGCTCGATCGTGGTCGAGGGGCAGTTGTCCGCACCGGGGGGGCCGCCAGGCACGACCGGCGGCAGCATTGAAGTCGTGTCCGACGGCAACGTCAGCATCGCCTCGACGGCGCGGATCAACGGGTCGGGCCAGGCCGGCGGTGGCGTGGTGGCAATCGGCACGACGCTAGCGCGGGCCAAGGGTGGCCCGAGCGTCACTGCCGGACGGACCGCGAAAAATGTCGCCGTGCAGCAGGGCGCGACGATCACAGCAGACGCCCACGCGATGGGTAATGGCGGGCGCGTCGTGGCGCTGTCCGACCAGTCCACCGGGACGACACAGATAGACGGTGCGATCAGCGCCAAGGGTGGGCCGCAAGGTGGCAACGGCGGGTTCGTCGAGACCTCCGGCTGGATGCTGGGCGTCGGCAACGGCGCGGTGATCAATGTCGGTGCGCGGGCGCCTTCGGGGCAGTCTGGCACCTGGCTGCTCGATCCCTTCGACATCGTGATCACCACTGCCGACAACAATACCAACGGGGCGACGACAGCAGGGACGAGCACCTTCACCGGCAGTGCTGATCCGGCGACAATCGCAAACACCACGCTGCAAACCGCTCTCGGCACCGACAATGTTGTTGTTTCGACGACTGGCGGCGGCAAGGACCTGGGCAACATCACCGTCGCAGCTGCTGTGACGTGGGCGAGTGGCAATTCGCTCACTCTGCGAGCTGACAACAACATCGCCATCAACAGTTCGATCAGCGGAACCGGCGGCAGCCTGATCCTGAGCGCCGGCAATACGACGAACACAGGCTCTATTACGATCAGTGCCCCGATCAGCGCGAAGGGTGGCATCACGCTCAGCGGCGGAGCAATCAATCTGAGCGCCGATATCTCCGGCGCGACCGTTACGTTCAACACCACCGGATTTGGTTCTGTGCTCCAGACCTCCGGAACGCTCACGGCAGGCACGCTGGCCGGGAATATCGCCGGCGGTATGAGCTTGTCTGAGCCCGCAAACGCTGTCAGTAGCCTGGGCAGCCTCAGCCTGGGGTTTACTGGATCGCTGGCCGACTCGGTTCCACTGTCGATCAGTGGCGCCGTGAACAGCGGTACGGGCTTCCTCAACCTGTCCAGTACAAGCGCGATCACCGAGGCGGCGACCGGCTCCATTACTGGGGCGTTCTCCGCCGTGGCCAATGGAAATGTATCTCTTACTGCTCACAACAGTATCCCATTGAGCAACGGCATCGTCTCGAAAAACGGCAACGTGCTAATCGTGAACGATACGGATCTCACCCTGGTCGGCAGCTTCAGTGGAAATAATCTCTTCTTCCAGGTCGCCTCCAAAGGCGGCACGTTGACGTTGAGCGACGCCGACCCGAGCAGTGACTTTCCCAATCCCGCGATGTTGACCGCCGCAGCCGGCGGTCGCATTTCGCTGGTCGCCGATAACTACGCCATCCTGCCGAATTCGAGATCAAAGCTGGTCGACAGCACAATCACAGCGCCGACGGTGGAACTGGCGCCATTCTCCACCACCATCAACACAAGCCTGTTGGCCGGCAACGGTCTCCTCATCAATACCACCATGCTGTCGATCATCCAGACCAATGGCGGCACGCTGGAAGTCGGCGGCTTCACCAATTTGCCAGCCGGCGCAACCACACCCGCGCCATCGACCACGGCGATCGACATCGGCGCGCCGCTCGATCTGACCGCGATCGCCTCGACGCTGCGTCTCGACGCGAATGGTCCTGTCAGTCAATCCGGCGGCCCGCTCACGGTCACCGCTTTGGTCGGCAGCGGCGGCGCCTGGACGCTGAACAACGCCGCCAACGCGGTCTCGACCCTGGGCAACGTGACCGCCGCGAGCTTCAGTCTGCTCGACAGCACCAATCTGACAGTCGCCGGCACGCTGAGCGCGACGACAGCCGCATCGATCACGGATCCCCTCACCGTGACTGTCGCCGGTCTGGTCAATGCCGGCGCGGCCGGACTGAGCGCCCACGACATCGACATAATCGGGTCAGTGAATGCCGTTACAATCGCGCTGAACGCCAAGGGCGGCGCCATCAATGCGACCGGCGTGCTGGTCGCCGACGAACTCAATGGCAGCGCGACCACCACAGCGAGCCTCACCGGCACCAACCGGATTGCCGCACTTGGTGCCTTCACTGTCGGCACCAATCTAATGTTGAACGACAACGTCGATCTGCTGATCGCGTCAGCACTGAACGGACCGCAAATCGCGATACGCGACCCGGCCAACAGGATCAGCGTCGCTGATGGCGCGGTCATCACCACCGGCGGCAACGCTCGGCCGGCAGGACCGATACAGTCCACACTGGAACCGAGCACCGGCATGCCGGGCGCGCTGTTCCAGGCCGCCAGCTTCACGCAGATCGGCAACAGCTTTGTGGTCGGGCAAGGCGGTGGACCCGCCACGCTGCAGATCTCGATCACCGGCAACGCGCGGTTTGATCCACCACTCGGTCTACAAGCTCCCTCCACCTGGCTGATCCTGAACCTCACCAACGGAACCGCCGCAGGCAACGTGTTCGTCAATGCTCTCGATGTTTCCTACACCACACCGGGCAGCACCAACCTGACCGGCACGATCGCAGGCATCAACGGAGGGCCCGCCGCCGCAGTCGGAAATATCGCGCCGGCGATCAACGCGAACTACCTGTTCAACGGCTGCATCATCGCGGCCGCGCTGTGTCATCCGCCAGCACCGCCAACTCCGACACCGACACCAATACCGAGGGTGGTGGTCAACCTGAACACCGGCCTGACCGCGACGCTCGGTGCGATCTATCCGCTGCTGTCGCTCGCACCGGCAGCGATCACCAGTCCGCCCAAGCTCTCGCTCATCGCCTTGCCGATGCTGACGCCGCGGCCGCCGCAATTGACCGATCCGGACGTCGTACCGCCCAACATCACCTTCCTGGATTATTGAACATGCGCGCAGCGCTCTTGCAGGTTGCAGTGCTTGGGCTGCTGGCCGGATGCACCCAACCACAGCCATCCGACTATGTCGGCGGTGCGGCAGGGCAAGGCGTCGAAGGGATCAGTCTCGGGAAGAACACCAGCGGCGAGAGTTGCAGCCAGTTGCCGGGCGATGCCCCGAACACCGTGGCCGTGTTCTGCGGCACGTGGCAGCAACCGGCCGCACGTATCCGCGCCGATCGCGCATCAACCGAAGCGACACCGGTCGGCGTCGCCACATCGGGTGACTGGCGCGACACCATCAACCTCCGTTTCGCGTGCGACACGCCGGTTGCCACATCGATCCTCGGCAACGCGCAGGCGGCAGTGCTGCAATGCAGGCGACTCATCGGCGGCTGGCCGCAGGTGGCGCTGGTCGCCACTGTAGATGGCCGGCTGTACGAGGCCGACGGGATCCTGCCGACATTGGCGGTGATGGAACGCTCGATCGGCGTGCTGTCGGGCCGGGTCACCGCGACGGCCGCGGTCTTGCCACCATCGGCCGCCGACACGCTGCTGGCGTCGCAACTCGCGGCGCGCGCATTCAGCGCCGGTGATGTCGGTGAATACCAGCGACTGATGGCGCTTGGCGCTCGCGCCAATCTCGCGGAGAACTTCGCCGCGGCCGAGACCGCGTATCGCGCCGCGCTCGCCTTGCAGCAGAAGGCACTCGGCCGTGACAACCCCGACACCGTCACGGCATTGATGCATCTGGCATTGCAGGTGTCCGATCAGGGCCGCTTCGCCGAGGCCGACACGTTGTTCAGGCAGGCAGACGCTCTCGCGCCACGCGCCAGCGACAGGGCCGCGGTCGCGCGTCTGCGGCACTACCAGGCACTGCACGCACTGAACCAGGGTCACGACCAGCAGGCGTTGACGCTGCTGGGGCAGGCCGAGACCGGGTATGCCGCGCTGGTCCCGCGCGAGAGCCTGCAGGCCATCGCGCCGGTGCCAGCATGTGCAGCTCGCATCGGCCGGTGACATTCCCGCGGTGCTGCCAAGTCAGCAACTGATGATCGATCCGACCGCTCAGTCGGCGCTGATCGGCCTGATAGAGGTCCGCCGCTATCGTGGGATCGTGCTGCGGCAACTCGGCCGACCGGCGGAAAGCGAGGCGGCGATCGCTTCGGCGCAGACTTTGGCACGGGCAAACCAGATGGCTGTGCCGCTGGTCGCTGCGCGCCTGACTCGCACCGCGGCGACCACCGACGACATTCGCGGCAATGAGTTTGCCGCTGACGCCGGCCTGACATCGTCGCGGCAGGATTTCACCCAGGTCGTGCCGAGTACACGGCCGGTCGCCGAGACGGCTCTGCTGCAGGCCGGCGTGGCAGCCAAGCAGGGCAATACAGCGCGCGCTGTCGAGCTGTGCCGTATCGGCGCCGCACTGCTGCGTGAGCTGCGCTCGGGCACCGACCCGGCGCTGCTGGAACCTTGCCTGGCATCCTACGCGATGGAAGCCGACCGTCGTCCCGGCGACCGACAGGCGCTGCTGGGGCAGATGTTCGAGACGGCGGAGTTGGCGCAGGACAGTGTGACCAGCCGGGAGATCGACGAGGCGGCGGCGCGGCTGGCGGCCAATGCACGTGATCCGAAGGTGGCGGAGGCGATCCGCCGCCGGCAGGACGCTGGCGACAGGCTCGCGGACCTCTATCGCGAGCGCGACACGCGGACGGGCAACGCGCCGCCCGGCAGTGTGTCGCTTGGTGCACCGACCAGCCCGGCCGCGCTGGACAAGCAGATCGCCAACGCACAGGCCGAGTTCGCCGATGCCGATGCGGCGTTGCAGACCGCGGCGCCCAATTACGGTCAGCTCGTGCAGCAGGTGGTGCCGGCCGCCGACGTGCTCGGCAGCACTGCGGCCGGACGAGGCGCTGGCCGCGGTAACGCTTACGCCGCATGGCGGCTGGAGCTTCCTGCTGCGCGAAGGCGCCATCGATGCCGCGCCGATGAAAGGCGATACCGCTACGATCACTGCCCTGGTGAAGCGCGTGCGGGCTAGCATCGAATCACCCACCGGAACGCCGCCGAAGTTCGACACCGCGGCAGCGCAGGCGCTCTACAACGCAACGCTGGGGCCGGTGGACGCGCGGCTCACCGGAGTGAAGGCACTGGTTGTCGCACCGTCAGGCGCGCTGCTGTCGCTGCCGTTCGCGCTGCTGCTGACCGGACCAGGCGATCCAGACAATCTCGCCGGCGCGCCGTGGCTGATCCGGCAGGTGACGATCGCGCACGTGCCATCCGCGGCCAACTTCGTCGCATTGCGCAAGGCGGGCACGTCGCGTGCGGCGCATCCTTGGTTCGGCTTCGGCGGGTTCCGTCCAGTGACCTTGGCACAGGCGCGAGGCGAGCTTTCCCGGCGCGGCCTGTGCCGACAGCGCGAAGCTGTTCGCATCACTGCCGACGCTGCCGTTCGCACAGCGTGAACTCGATGCAGCACGGACGCTGCTTGGCGCGTCGCCGTCGGATGAGCTGTTGAATGCCGCCTTCACGGCCGATGCGGTGCGTCACACTGCACTAAAGGACTACCGCATCCTGCATTTCGCCACGCATGCGCTGCTGCCGGCGGAACTGCGCTGTCAGAACGAGCCGGCCATCGTCACTTCCGCGCCGCCGAACGCGCGCGACGCGTCCGGCACTTTGCTGACGGCGAGCGATGTCGTCGGGCTGGATCTCGACGCGAACGCGGTGATCCTGTCGGCCTGCAATACCGGAGGTCCCGGCAATAGCACAGGTGGCGAGAGCCTGTCGGGCCTGGCACGCGCGTTCTTCTTTGCTGGTGCCCGATCGATGCTGGTGACCCACTGGTCGATCAATGACCAGACCTCGGCATTCCTCGTGGCGGACACGCTGCGCCGGCTGGCATCCGGCGAGAACGGCGGCTCGGGGGCCGGGACAGGCCTCGCCGGTGCCTTGCGCGCAGCGCAGCTTGGTCTCATCGATCGGGCCGGACGTGACCTGCCGGTCTATCTGGCACATCCGTTCTACTGGGCGCCGTTTGCGCTGATCGGCGAGGGCCGAAGCGGGAGCGCTGCACGCGGCGGCGCGTGAGGGACGCAGGGTCTTGCGGGCGCGAGGTCTCGGCGTGACCGCGCCGGATGAGCAGGCGCAGAGACCGACAGGTTTGTTATGGGACCTGCACCCTGGAACGTTGCGTAAGCAGGCCTGTTAACGTTTGTTTAGCGGGAATATTCGTTGACCTCACGATAAGTTGAGTATCAAATATGCGTGTGGATGCTGGTGCCCGACTGGTCCACTTCGGGAGACGGGGTCAGGAAGCGATTCTGGAGTGCGCGCTATACGTTGCCAATTCACGACATGATTGGTCGCTCAGGAGGGGGCAACGCGTCCTTAATTATTGGATGGCACAGTTCGTCTACGCACACGCTCTGAAGGAGGAACGCAGCGCCAGAGAATTGTGGAAGAGGTCCTGCGGAAAGTCGCGCCGTATCGAAGTGACATCCGCGTTTATTAGCAAGACGTCAGCGGCATTTTGGCGAAAGGCGCGCTGGCTGCCGATGGCATTGCCTTAGCACCATAGAAGATCGCCGACATAACTGACGCCGACAGTTCGAACCAGGGACGCGATGATTCGCGCGCCAAATAGTTACGTATTAGTAACCAAAATACCCCAATGGAGCTAGTGACATGGGTTTTAGCGTTTCAAATGGTCAGATTATCGGCCCTGATGGCCAGCCTTATATCGCAGCGGGCCTAGACCTTGGCGAACCTGAGGTCAGCAACATCATAAGTGACCCGACCGGATCAGCAAACCTCATAGAGTCGCTATTTCCCAATGCGAACATGGTGCGGATCGCTGCAGGGGATGGGTATTCGACGGACAGCGCGGCCGCCCTGAAGCCCTTCATCAATCTGATGACGAGCAAGGGTATCGTTGTCGAAATCGGCAACTATATGCTCACCAACACCGTCGCCGCCGGTCAGGCACTCACTGATGAGGTCGCCTGGTACACGAGCCTTGCGACAGCCTTCAAAAGCACCCCCTACGTCTGGTTCAGCACCGACAACGAGCCAAGTGATCGGTACACCTACAATGGCGCGACGAGTGCTGAACAGCTCGCCGTCTACAATGCCATTCGCGCCACCGGCAACATCTCGATGATCGGGCTGGAGAACACCCAATGGTCGAAAGATGGTCAGCAGTCAATGTCCGCCAGTATCAATGGCGGCAACATAACAGGAATGACCAATGTCCATTGGGACGATCACTACTACAATTGGCTGTCGGGCTACTCCACCGATGTCGGGGCGAACCTATCGGCTCTGAAAAGCGAGATCGCGGGCTCTCAAGCGTTCAAAAGTGCTGATGGGGTCATCCCGGTTATCGTGGGAGAATACGGTAACGCGACCACGGGGGAGGGCAACGATGCAGGTGGCACCGCGACCATCGCAGCGGTTCTCGAGAGCGGGTACGGGTCCACGGCTTGGGCGATAAACCCTGGCGGCTCGGGCGATCAGCTGACAAACGGCAATTCATTGACCGCTTTCGGACAGCAGGTCGCCGCAGCAGAAAACTCGCCGGTGGTGGCGCCGCCGCCACCGCGGCCACTCCTGCCCCCCAGCCCGAACGGGACGAAGATCACCACCGCCTCGGGTTCCCCGATCGTCGACGCGGCCGGCAGGTCCTGGACGCTGGTCCAGTCAGCGACGCAGAACTTGCAGATCGCGATCAACGGAACGGTCGATACAAGCACCGCCAACGTTGTCCTGCTGGAGACGCTGAACGGCAATATGGTACAGGAGAATGCTGCCAAAAATTGGTACTCGGAGCCTGGCACCGGTGGGGCCTGGGCCCAGATCGCAGCCCCTGCTGCCCCGCCTGCAGCCAGCCAGGATGGAACCACGATCACCACCGTCTCGGCCAACCCGATCATCGACAAGAGTGGCAACGCATGGACGCTGGTTCAGTCCGCGACGAACGGTCTGCAGATCGCCGTGAACGGCACGGTCGACACACCCACGGCCAATGTCGTGCTGCTCGAAACCCTCAACGGTGCAATGGTCCAGGAGAACACCGCCGGCAACTGGTACTCCGAGACCACGCCTAACGACTCATGGGCGCAAATTGCGAATCCGAACCCGACAATGCCTCCGCCCGCGCCGGCGACCGTCACAGGAAGCGGCTCGGACACACTGGTGCTGAGCATTTCAGAGGATGTCTATGCCAATGGCGACAGCACGAGTGACGCCAACGGGGACGCCGCGTTCACCGTGTCGGTCGACGGCAAGCAACTCGCCGGCACCTTCTACGCCACCGCGTCGCATTCCGCGGGAGCCAGCCAGAACTTCACGCTCAAGGGTGACTGGGCGCCTGGCGCACACGCTGCCACGGTCGCCTTCCTCAACGACTCCTGGGGCGGAACGACGAGTACCGACCGCAACCTGTACGTGAGCGACGTCACCTATGACGGAACGGACACCAAGCAGAGCGCGGCCCTCTACAGCACCGGGTCGCAGACCTTCAGCGTGACGGACAGCACGGCGATCCCGCCTGCCGTCACCGGCGGTGGCTCGGACTCGCTGGTGATCAAGGTATCCGAGGACTATTACCTGGCCAACGCGCAGTTCACCGTCTCGATCGACGGCAAACAGCTCGGCGGCACGTTCACCGCGACGACGCTGCACTCATCGGGCAACAGCCAATCCCTTGCCTTCGGAGGCGACTTCGGATCCGGCCAGCACACAGTCTCGGTGAATTTCCTCAACGACGCCTGGGCGGGAACCGCCGCGACCGACCGCAACCTCTACGTCAACGACATCGTCTACAATGGCACCGACACCGGCCAGACCGCCGCGCTCTACTCGAACGGCGCGATGACCTTCTCGGTCTCGGGTGGCACGACACCGTCGATCAGCGAGACGGGCGACCACGGGTCCTTGCAGAAGAACCTGTCGCAAACCGGCAGCTACACCGTAGGTGGCGACAACTTCGTCATCGGCAGTGGCAACGTCGCCACGGTGACGCTTGGCACTGGGGCCAGCCAGATCAAGTTCGTGGGTCCCAGCTCGGTCACGCTGACCGGGGGGGCGGGCCAAGCCGCCGTGACCGCTGATGCCGGCAACAACAAGTTCGTCGCCGGCGCCGGCAGCCTCGATGTCACGGGCGGGGCCGGCAAGGATGCCTTTGTGTTCCACACCACGAGCGGCCTGCTGACGCTGGAGGACTTTTCGCTGGCGAAGGGCGATACGCTGACGGTCGACAAGACGCTTCAGGGTTCGCTGCACGAAGCCTCCGACGGGAAGGGCGGCACGATGCTCACGTTCGGTACGAACAGCAGCCATGGCGTGGATATCCATGGGCTGGCCGCCCTGCCGAGCAGCAACATCGTGTGGGCATAAACGTCCCGCTCACGTCGATGCTCTACGCAGTGGGGCTTGCGCGCCGGGAGGCTCGCAAGCCCTGTTGCCGCGCGCATGCCGTGGCGCTGATGGCCTCGGTTTCCACGGCTGTAATCCGCAATGCCCGGTGAGTGATTTTCACGGAATCTTGATTCCCGAACAGCCCACGGCTTTAGGGGCGCCACGACCGTTCACGATTCTGCGATTGTTTTTTTGCCAGCACCATACCAGACGGACCCACGCCAGCTTGGATAGCGATCTTCCTGTTACGAAGCTTCATAGAAACGATAGGCGCAGGAACGCAGGTGACGGTCGGCCCGTCTAGCCACCCATGCTGGCATCGCGCAATGAGCCCCTCTCCAAAAACCTCACGTTAAGCCCAATCGCAAATCCACGCGATGATGGCCTATCCATGTGTTCGACCCCACGCGGCCTGCACCCTCAGCCAGGCAACGCCTGCTATTCGGTCTGATCCGCCTTGTCACCCGTAACTTACGAGCAGTACACGAGAAATTCAGTTCTCAATCACACTGAAGGCCGCCTACCATCTTTCTCGTTGGCCGACTGAATCTGCTGCAATCCAGTAACAAAAATCCACCCAAAGGAGGACGATGGGCATCGCGAATACGACAAGAAGCGAGCGCGGGTGAACTGAGGGCTGAACGCATTACCCCGTGTCGACATCGCCTGACACGGGCTGACGGGAGTTGTCATGTCGGAAGCTGCGCGACGAGATTTCTCGCCTTTGGTCATCGGAACGTCCGCAGAGCCTGGGCCCATAGCGGCCACGTTCCCCGGCATCCCCGCCAAGCGGCCTAACCTGGTGGCATTGGCTGCCATCGCATTTATCAGCGAGTTGCTCGCCGTCGCTGGTGCTCTTTGGGTATCCCTCGCCGTCTGCGGAGCTTTGGTCCCACAATTTCAGGCTCCCCAACCCTGGTTCGGAATCCTGGTAAGCGCCCTGATGGTCGCGAGCATCGCCGAACGCGGCGACTACGGTGCCGGGGTCATACTCGACTGCGGCCTTCGGCCGTGGAGCCTCGCAAAAGCCTCGCTGCAGACCGCTGGGGCTGTGCTGCTTCTGGCGTGCCCCTCGATCATAGTCACGGCAACTTTCCTGGGGCGATCGGCCACGCCTTTCGAGATCGGCGGAATGGGCCCCGCCACACTGATCGTGTGGGTATTCGCCTTTGTGACCATCGCCTACGTAGCGGTACTGTCGGTGCGCCTGGTCGGCCGTGTCGCCACTGCCCCCCTGGCGCGGCCGCGACGCGTCGTCGTGGTGGGAGAGGCTGGTCGCTGTGGCCGTCTGATCAGCAGCCTGCGCCAGGCGCCACGTCGGTCGATGAGGATCCTCGGCATTGTCGATCACGAGGCTAGCTCCGGCGACGAGCAGACGGCGCTCGCGAGGCGCTGGGGCCTACCCGCGCTGGGGCAGCTCGATGACCTCCTGGATATGGTCCGGCGAGGCAAGGTCGACGTGATTATCGTCGCCCTGCCGTGGTCGGAGGGCACAAAAATTCGCGAAATCATAGAGTCAGCCGAGAGTACTCCGGTGGATGTGCTGCTCACCCCGGACCTCGGCGCCGCCTTTGAGCCGCTTGCAACCTCGACGATTGAACCTGCCAGCGTCCCGTTGCTGCGCGCCATCTACCCTCCACTACTCGGCTGGAAGGCTTTTGTGAAGCGGACCGAGGACATCGTGCTTGCCGCGGCGCTCACGTTGCTTGCCGCGCCGGCGATGTTGACTGTAGCCGCATTGGTCAAGCTCACCTCCCGCGGTCCAGTATTCTCCCGTCAGCACCGATTCGGTTATGAAGGCCGGGTTTTCCAGCAATTCAAGTTTCGAACCGAGTACGCTCCCTCCGGGGTCAGACACGGGGCCGAACAGACAGGACAAAACGATCCCCGGGTCACGCCATTTGGCGCCTGGCTCAGGCGCAAGAGCCTTGATGAACTCCCCCAACTGATCAATGTTCTGCTCGGTCACATGTCCCTGGTCGGTCCGCGCCTTCATTCTGACGTTATGACTGCAAGCGAGCCCCCGGATCAGGCAGCGGCGGCGTATCTGTTGCGGCAACGGGTGAGACCCGGCCTGACAGGTTGGTCTCAGGTAAGTGACCGTCGCTCGTCGTTGCCTACCGACAACGCGTCGATGGACCGGGTATCCCTCGACCTCGAGTACATCCGAGATTGGTCGCTCGCATTTGACTTGAAGGTCATGTGGTTGACGATCGGCTTATTGATCAATGACCGAAATGTCTATTGATACGACGAGGACATTACCTCATTCAGCACTTGCCGGACGGTCCCTGGTGACGCAACAGTGAGGGAGCGGCCGGGCTTTCGCCCTCGCTGTACTGGGGCGATTTTTGGCAGGTAGACCGCGCCGCCGTAGAGTATACAGTCCAACACCGCCAGGAGTTAGAGAGCAGTGGACGAGCCTTGGATGAATGAGACGCTACCTCGGGAAGTTGCCGAGCGGCAGCGACGGGGCGAGTCTCGCTCGATCGCGCGGCTGAGGTCCAGCCTCAGCACGGCGCATCATCCTTCATTTGTGCAGCTCTACTACGCGCTAGAGGCGAGACGTACATCATCCACAGCCTCCATGGTTGTGCAGTTTGTCTCTCCCTCGCCAGGGGCAGGGGTCAGCACCGTGGCGTCCGGCTACGCACGTGTCGCCGCAACCGGGCGGCCGTCGCCGGTGCTGTTTGTCGACGCCTCCTGCCGTCCGAACAGGAATGATTTCGCAGGGTCAGACACATCCACCTTGATCGAGGCCTTCGAAGACGGTGGCGCTCTCAATGAGGCCATCGTTCCGGCGAAGAACGCGGAGAATCTGCTGTGGGCACGCCTTAGCAGCCACCCAGATGACCTGCTCGGGCTCGGCGGCGACCGGTTGCAAGACCTGGTCAACCTGTTGGGCGCGAGGCACCAACTGATCATTTTTGACAGCGCGTCAATCGAGCGGCCCGAAGCGGCTGCCCTGTCCCGCTACTGCGATGGCACCTTGCTGGTGCTTGAGGCTGGGGTCACTTCGCACCTGCAGATGGATGCTGCCTGCAAAAGGATCAGGCAGTTCGGCGGATTGCCTGTCGGTGTCGTGCTCAACCGTGAGCGGCGGGCACTCCGAGGGAAGTCGGTTCAGTTCGCCTGAAGACTATGATGTCAGACAGGTCGATGGGCGGCACGGGTCATGGCGACCGTGATCAAGTGATGCCGATCGAGGCGGGCCAAGATTGGCGGGACGTCGCGATAGCGGGCCCCAACATGACGGGGTCCGTCCGGGATATGCTGCACGACGTCGGCATGCGGCATGCGACCTCGGTTCACTATCATTCGAATGCCGCTCCGCCATATCCTCACGAACTGCTGCGCATCGAGGCCATGGATGGATCGCTGTTGAGCAATCCCCAGATTGCCAGTTGCTGGCACCGTCCACCTTACGTGCTTCCGCTCCGGCTGGCGCGATATGTACCGCTGTCCGTTGAGCCCGAAGTCCTGGATTTCGCTGTTATCGGCACACGCGGAGAGCGCCGCGAATTTGGCGCACGTGTGGAACGTATTGCTGCTCGATTGGTCGAGGATGCGATCATCGGAGCAAGCCGCGGACATGCGGGCCTCTCGCTCAATCTCGACGAGGTGCACTCACCACACCGTTCTCGTTCTGCAGCGCTCGATCACGCAATCGCGAAGTGGCACACGCGGCTATTCTCGGAGTGGTGGAGCGTCGGGATGACCGCCACGCCACTCACAGACATCGTACGCACGGGTGCGACCGGCCCCGTGCGATGGCTGTCGCCACGCCGAGGCAAGGCTTATCTGGCAGATCCTTTCCCCTGGCCGGGCACCGACAGGTTGCTATGCGAGGAGATGCCATTCTCCGGCGGCAACGGACGCATCGTCGCGCTCACGCCGGACCGGGATGGGTCGTGGAGGCATGACTCCGTCGTGCTCGAAACAGTGGACCATCATTCTTACCCGTGCGCGATCAAGGTTGGCGACAACGTTTATTTCCTCCCGGAAGCAACCAATAGGGGAGCCACGACGCTCTACCGTCTGGTGCTTGGCAAGGACCCTATCCCACTCTGTGTCGTTGCGCCTGGGCGGCGGTTGGCCGATCCGACATTGTTCAGGCACGCGGATCTCTGTTGGATTGCTTGCACGGATCTCGATATCGGCACGCATGATAACCTGTGCCTGCTGCATGCCCGCGAGCCGAGTGGTCCGTGGCTGCCCCATCGGTGCACACCCGTAAAGATCGACATCTGCGGAGCTCGGCCTGCGGGCCCGTTTTTCAGGCTCGGGCCTGACTTGTTCCGACCTGGCCAGGACTGCGCGCGCACCTATGGCGCGGCCGTGGTCATCCATCGCGTCGACGAGTTGTCACCTGAGTGTTACAGGGAGACCGTGGTTACCAGGGCCCTCCCTGATCCGGCAGGGCCATTTCCTCACGGGCTCCACACTCTCGCGGCCGACCAAGAGTGGGTCTGGCTCGATGGCAAGCGTTTCGTATTCGACCTTGCGGGGCTAGCGCGAAAGATCATGCGCGTGGCAAGACGCGCCGCCGATCGCGGCAGGAGCACCCAGGAATGAGCACGCTCGGGCGACCACCAACGAACGTTCGACGGACGTGGCAAGAATCATGACGGATCGTTCACGGCAACTTCCACTGAGCGTGTCGGTTTACCTTTATGACCTCCGCGGCGGGGGTGCCGAACGTCAATGTCTGACGCTGATACGCGAATTGCTTGCGGCCGGCGTCACTGTAGAGCTGGTTCTGCATCAGGCGCTTGGAGAATTGGTTGACGAGGTGCCGCCCGGAACCCGCGTGGTTAACCTCGACCGCAGAAGGACCCGCGACGACGTGTTGCCCCTCGCGCGTTACCTGCGGCAACGTAGACCGGACATATTGCTGGCAAACGTCGATTTTATAAACATCGCCGCCACAGTGGCTGGAGTGCTGTCGACCACTCGCACGAAGATTGTCATCACGCAGCACAATCCGCTCGCTGAAGAATTCTCTGCGGAGGGGCGGCAATACCGCGCCGTAGCACCGCTCTATCGGATCCTGGCTCCCTTCATCAGCGCCGCGGTCGCAGTGTCGGAGGGGATTGCGCGCGAACTGGTCACGCTCGGAGGTGTGCCCGAGCGCAAAGTCGTGACGATCTACAATGCGGTAATTGGCCCGGGGTTCGAGGAACGCACCAACATGCCGGCGGCCCATCCATGGTTCTGTGACGGGATGGCGCCGATTTTCGTCACGGCCGCCCGCTTGGTCCCGCAGAAAGACCATGAGACCCTGTTGAGGGCGATGGCAATCCACCGTCAGAGTGGTGGGCAAGGGCGCCTTCTGGTCCTGGGTACTGGCCTACTGCGCGAGCATCTCGAGAGCCTTGCTCACGAACTTGGGATTGCCGACGTGGTCGATTTCGTCGGCTTCCAGGACAACCCACTGCCATGGTTCCGGCGTTCCGATGTGTTCGTGCTTTCGTCGCGCACCGAGGGCTTCGGAATAGCGCTGGCCGAAGCCCTCGGATGCGGTACGCCGGTCATCTCGACCGATAGCGGGCACGGGCCCTCGGAAATCCTTGCGCGCGGCCGTCACGGGATCCTGGTGCCGCCGAAGGACCCGGGTGCGATGGCGGCTGCATTGAGTGCAGCTCGTGAGATGCGCACGCGCTTTCCGCCGGAATCGCTGAAAGCCCGGGCCGCAGAATTCAGCAACGCGGCTTGCGCTGCCGGTTATTTGTCGTTGTTCAACAAACTCGCGTCCCGGCGCGAGATGGCATCGGCAACTCCGTGAACACGTCTGCCACCACTGTGCCGCGCCGGACTGCGCTGGCATCTTTGTGCCGGATCACCGCCACCTTGTTAGGATTAGTCAGACCATGAGCGCGACAGTCGGTCTCCCATCCAGCGTTGTCATACGCGATCTCATGTTGACCCTCTGGTTCAACCGTAGGCGGATATTCCTGATTACGATCGTTACAATGGCGATCGCCACCTACGTGGCATTCCAGGTTCAGCCCAAATACCAGTCGAACTCGTCGATGCTCGTCCTGCTCGGTCCGGAGTACAGGTTCGCGTCCGGTGGCAGGCCAGCAGCTCACGAGCTCCATCAATGTGTTCCCGGACGAGTTGCTGCACACAGAATCAGATATCCTGACCAGCCTTGATCTGTACCGCGGCGTTATCGAGCAGATCGGCGTAGCAAAGTTATACCCTGAACTCTTGAAGCCCCCGGGACCGGTGGCTCAGACCCTCACGCAGGTGAAATCCTACATAAAGGCCTCTCTGGGACTCACGGACGGCCGTGAGGCACCCGACCCAGCCGCCGAGGCGATGATGGCCGCCGAGCGCAAGTTTGCGGATAACGTCGGCGTCAACGTCGACAGGAAATCGCATATCATCCAGGTGTTCTTTCAGCACCCCAATGCGGCATTGGCGGCGGAGACGCTCAAAGTTCTGCAAGCTCAGTATTTTATGCTACGTGGAAAACTGTTCGCGGATAAGCAGGCGGCAATCGTGGAGGCGGACCAGAGCCGCGCCGGCATCCAGCTCGCCGCGGCGGACGCAAAACTTGCCGACTTCAAGCGCGTTCATAACGTCGCTGACTTCGCCGAGCGTCAGAAGATCCTGCTGGCCGAACAGGGCTCGCTCGAGGACCAGATGACGAAGGCGGAAAGCGCAACGGCGGGGTTGCAGGCACGCCTCGACGGCCTCGTGGTGCAACTCAAACTGGCGAGTGGCCAGCCGAACACCAAGGGCAACCCAAACGCCGCGGGTGCTTTGCAGGGCATGGTCCAGGCCTATCAGAAGCGGCAGAACGATGCCCTGACGACCTATCGCGGGTCACCCGCTTACGACACGGCCAGGACCGAGATGATGAAGGCCCAGGAGGAGATCGCGAAAATGCGCTCCACCCAGGCCTTCAACCTTCAGCAGGAGTTCAACAAGACCGAAGCCGACCTACGCACCAGTCAGGCGACGCGTGACGCTGTCAAGGTGCAGCTCACCAGCATTGCCGACGAGTTGGCGTCGATCAACGCCAATGAATCCCAACTCCACGAGCTCGAGCGGACGCGCGGCGTGCTTGAGGACAACTACAAGGCCATCGCCAAGGTCGCGACAGATCGGCAGGTCATCGAGGACGTCGATGCCAAGCAACAGTCATCGGTTCGCATTGTCGAACAGCCGCGTATCCCAGAAAGACCCAAGCCCATTCGCATGGAGATCTTGCTGGTTGGCGCGATTGTTGGGCTGGTCGTGAGCCTGATCACCAGCTTGATGTCGGGTTTCTTCCGCGGGGTCTACCTGCGACCCGAGGCGCTGGAGCTCGATACCGGATTGGCTGTGCTCGCCGTCGTGCCTGACCACCGGACGTTGGCGAGCCCGGTTGTCCTCGTGACTCCGCAATGACCTACCTGCTGCGCTCGCCAGCCGTTACGCGCATTCACGCTCTCACCCGGTAGGAGGTCATGTCCGCAAGCCGCGATGCGATGCAGACGGTTCTGGTGATCGGCGGTGGCGAAATTACCGATGCCCGGCTGATGGATGCGCTTGCCGCGCACCCTGCCTACAGGGGGATCATTTTCGGACGCACCATCAAGCGCGATGCTGGTTCGAACCGTGAGCTGCGCGATCACGAGGTGACCAAGGCCGCGGACATCGCCACAGCCTTGACCGGGGTGGACATGGTGGTGAACTGCATCGCCGGCAATCCACGGACCATCCTAGCCACGACCAAGGCACTCTGCGATGCGGCACGACGCAACCCGCTGCGCCGCATCGTTCATCTCAGCAGCATGACCGTGTATGGTGGGGCCGAGGGTCTGGTGGACGAAGAAACCAGGCCAGAGCCACCGCTCAATACCTATGCCGAAGCCAGGATCGAATGCGAGGCCCTGGTGCGAGAATACGTTGCGGATGGTGGCGACGCGGTGATCGTTCGACCGAGTTGTGTGTTCGGCCCTGGCAGTGAGCCATGGGCCAGCCGCATCGCCCGCCTGCTGTCAGCCAAACGTCTGGGTGACCTCGGAAGTTTGGGCGACGGTGTCTGCAACCTGATCCACGTCGACGACCTTGTCGCCTTGCTGATTGCGATGCTGTCCGCATCGGACGTATCCGGCGAGACGTTCAATGCGAGTGCCGATTGGCCACGGCCAACGTGGAACGAGTTCTTGATTCGATTCGCCCGCGCCATTGGCGCTACTCCGGTCGAACGGATATCGGCGCGGAGGATGCAGGTGGAAGTCAAGCTTCTCGCGCCGTTGTTGCGAGGCGCTGCCCTGGTGGCCGGCCGTGTCGGTGCCGGCAGACTTGTTCCGGACGCCATGACACCATCGTTCGTGCGTCTCCTGCGGCAGAATATCACCGTCAGCGGTGCCAAGGCCTCAACCAGGATCGCCATTACTCACACGCCGCTGGATAGGGCGATCGACGAAACGGCGCAGTGGTGGAAGTCACGGCACACAGAGGCGGCCAACGAGCCCTCAACGCAGCCCAATCGGGCCGCGTCCGTGTCATACACCCATCCTGCGGCGACGTTCGGCTCAGTGAGCCGCCCGACACCGGACAATGAGGTGGGGCGATGATCGGTGACGCCCGCAGCGTCGTGCGCGGCACAACGATAGAGGCCGACCTTTGCATCGTCGGGGCGGGAGCGGCCGGCATTTCGGTCGCGCTGGAATTGCTGGGCTCCGGCATGCGGATTGTGCTGCTGGAGGCAGGCGGCACGACGGAAGACCCAGAGGACCAGGCGCTTTACGAAGGCGAAGTCGCCGACCCCTTGCTGCATAGCCCGCCTGACAAATATCGGCAGCGGCGGTTCGGCGGTTCGACAACCATCTGGGGCGGCCGTTGCGTGCCGTTCGATTCTATAGAGCTCGAGCATCGCTCCTGGATCCCCGACAGCGGTTGGCCCATATCCTACCAGGAGTTGGCCGCGCATTATCCGCGTGCGAATGCCGTGTGCGAGGCGGGGGACTGCGTCTACGACGCGGAACGTGCCATGCCAGGCGGCATGCGCCCTCTGTTGAGAGACTTCGCGCCGGCAGACTTCACCACCGGACGCATCGAGCGCTTCAGCTGCCCAACCGACTTTGGCAGGCGTTATCGCGATCGACTCACGGCGGCACCGGATGTGCGGGTGCTGCTCCACGCGAACTGCACGCGCCTTGTCGTGTCGGCGGACGGGGCACGCATCGAGCAGGCAATTATAGAGACGCGCGACGGCAACCGGTTTGGCGTTGTCGCGACTCGGTTTATTCTGGCGAACGGAGCTTTGGAAGCGGCGCGGCTTTTGCTGGCATCGCGCGATGTGCACACGGCCGGCATCGGCAATGCGCGCGGGCTGGTGGGACGATACTATATGTGCCACATCGCCGGCACGATCGGAACGCTTCGTATCAACCGCCCGACCGATCATGTGTGGCAAGGCTACGATCGCGCCGAGGATGGCGTCTATTGTCGTAGGCGTATCGCTCTGACTGATGCGGCGCAGCGGCGCGAAGCCATCGGCAACGCCGTGTTCCGTCTGCATCATCCCCGCATTCCGGATCCGCGGCACCGCACAGGCGCACTGTCGGCCATCTTTCTGGCCCGGCGTTTCATCAGTTACGAATATGGCAAGCGGCTTGTGACGCAGCAGCCTGTCGATGCGCAGACATGGTTGCAGCACGTTGCGAATGCCGGCTTCGACACTTTCGGGACGTCGCGGTTCCTGTGGCATTGGCTGCGCGACCGCGTGCTGGCGGAACGGAAGTTCCCCTCACTCATCATCCGTCCACGAAAGAATTTGTTCAGCCTCGATTTCAATGCGGAGCAGGTTCCGAACTGGGACAGCCACGTCCGGCTTACCGAGCAGACCGATCGGTTCGGTATGCCACGGCTGCACATTGACTGGCGCTACTCTGAGTTGGATGTGCGAACGGTCGCCAGCGCGTTTCGACTGCTGCAAAGGGATTTTGCCCAATCGGCGCTTGGGGAACTGACGCTCGATCCAGATGAGGCAGACGTCGAGACGGTGATCCGGCGCGATGGCGCCTATGGCGGGCACCACATCGGCACCGCACGCATGGCTCACGAACCGGCGCAGGGCGTGGTCGACGAAGACTGCCGCGTATTCGGCATCCACAATCTTTACGTGGCCGGCAGCGCCGTCTTCCCAACATCGGGACAGGCCAACCCGACGCTGACGATCGTGGCGCTAGCCATTCGGCTCGCCCACCACATCGAGGCGGAGGCGAGCCGCCCTGCGGTGATCCTGCGCCGGTCCCTTGCCGTCGCCTCAGCACACTCGAATGCGCACGTGCCACAACCTGTCCTGCTGGCTGAAGCAGTGAGCGAGCATTCGGTATGAAGCTTGACGACTTCATGAACCGGGCCATGTGGGATCGCGTCGCAGGTGAGGCGTGGTCCCATGTATCGGGTACGAACGGCGTGATGCTCGCGCTCTTCTGGGGTATCCTAGCCTTTGCAGCAGTGTTCACCTATTTCCAGGCGCCTGCGCCACGCTCGATCCGCGGGCTGTTCGGTCATGTCCTTCCGCCAGCAACACTCCGCCATCCCTCGGCGCGGGCAGACTTCCTGTTCTGGCTGTCACGCCGGATCTTCATGCCGCTGCTTGTCCTACCGACAGTGTTCTCGACCGTAGCCGCCGGTCATGTCGCCTATTGGCTGCTCGGCCATGTACTCGGCCGTCCGGTGCAGTCACCAGGCCCTGCAGGACCGTGGATGCTCCTCGCATTCACCATCACGATGTTACTCGCCTACGATATTTCCTATTATCTGTACCATAGGCTCCAGCATCGTGTGCCGTTCATGTGGGAACTGCACAAGGTCCATCACTCGGCCGAGGTGATGGTCGGGGTGACCAAGGATCGGGTGCATCCGCTCGACGAAATCATGAACCGCTGGTGGGATGGCATCATTCCCGGCCTGGCCTATGGCGCGTGGCTGTTCTTCGCCCTGGACCCGGTCGAGCTCACGGTCTTCGGGATCAATGTCTACTTCCTCCGCAACACCGTATTGATGATGGATTTCGTCCGACACACGCATCTAAAGCTCTCATATGGGCGCTGGATCAACTGCATTTTCCTATGTCCCCACTACCATCAGCTCCACCACAGTGTGGCCAAGGAGCATTGGCACAGGAACTTTGGGCTGACATTGACCATCTGGGACAAAATGTTCGGAACGCTCGTTGCGCCGAAGCCCGATGAGGACTTCGCGTTCGGTCTGCCCGACAGAGAGGCTGAGGAGTATCAATCACTCGCGCGACTGCACATCGTGCCGCTGAAGAAGATTGGGCTTCTTGCACGCCGCCGCCTGCGGTCGATTTTGCGTGCCGGCAGGCCGCTGCTTCCGACCCACTGACTGATAGTGGATGTCATGGCACCGCGGATCGAGGTCATCACGTGTCGGAAGCGGTTCGCTGAAATCAAGCCGAACTGGGATGCGCTTTGGCGCCGCTGCCAGGCGAATGTCTTCCAAAATCATACCTGGATCGCGACATGGCTGGAGTCCTCCCATGGATTCGCGGCGCCGCGGATTGCGGTCGCGTGGCATGGTGATGACATCGTGGCGGCTATTCCATTCGCGGTCCGTCGGCGTTTCGGCCTTCGAACGCTGGAGTGGTCGGCCCAATCTCTGAGCGATTATTGCGATGCCCTGGCAATACCCGGGGCGGTATCGCATCTGTCGGAATTATGGACCGCGGTCTGGCAGGCTGGTCGGTTCGACCTGGTCAATCTCACGCAGGTGAGACCGGACGCTCTCGTGCGGCCATTGCTCGATCAGGAAGGGATGGGTCACGCAGTAGCCAGGCGCCGAGATCGGCAGGAGCGGTGCTTTGGCATCGATTGCGTGTGGCCCAACAGCGAGGCCTGGTTCCGCAGCCTCGGTAAAAAGGGACGCAACAACTTTTGGCGTGGCGAGAGGATCCTGGCGGGATACGGCGGCGAGGTCACCTTCCGCTGCCTCGATCCGGCCGAGCAATCGATCGACGCTCAACTGCGGCACGTGATGGCGCTCAAGCGGGAATGGGTGCGGACATCACAGTCCTCATCGCCGCTTCTTGGACGCGGCGGAACGACGATCGATGCGATGTTGCATGCGATCACCGACATCGGCCAGATGCGGCTGTTCCTGCTCATGTGCGGTGACAGAGTGGCTGCGGCTTCGGTGAATTTCATCCGCGGCGACACGATGCAGGCATACATGACGTCCTATGACCCCGAGTTCGAAAGGGCGTCACCAGGCATGATTCTCATTGTGCAATATACCAAATGGGCGTTCGACAATGGCCTTAGGAAAGTTGACTTTCTGCGCGGCGACGAGCCGTTCAAGTCACGCCTGATGAATGTCGAAATAGCCTTGAACAGCTATTTCGGGGCACGAACAGGGATTGGACGAGCCGCGCTTGCCGTGCATCGATGGCGCGCCCGTTTGCGCAACGAGGGTGTTCGCGGCCGCGACAGGGCAGATGTACCTGGCTCTCCAGCGCCCGGCGTGCCGCATCTGTCGAGCGGGAATTAGCATGGTGCTGCTCACCTTCGCGCTGCGGCCTGAGGGGAACTCTGTGGGCCCGATCGGCTGGCTGTGTGGTGTTCCACCGAGCCATCGCGTTGGCATTCTATTTGGGCGGACCAGGAAACAATGGCAGCGATGATGCAACTGGAGTCAGCAGTAGCGGAAGGTCGGCCTGGAACCGCCTTGGCTAACAAGATACTCGACAAGATCACCGTCATTGCCGACGAGGCCGACGAGGCCGCGTTGATCGCGCGCATCACCCGGACCGGCAGTCCGCTGGTTATCTCGTTTGTCAATCAGAACGTCATGAACCTCGCCTGGCGCTCACCTGATTACGCCGCCTGCCTGATCGACAGCGATATCCTGTTCCGCGACGGCATAGGGATTGAGTTGTGCCTGGCGGCCTTGGGACGCCAGGCTGGCCGGAACATGAACGGGACTGACTTCACCCCACGCCTCGCGGCCGCGTTCTCCGGCAGAAGGACAGCGATCTTTGGAACCGAGGAACCCTGGGTCAGCCGAGCGGCGGACGCTCTGGCTGGATTGGGATGCCAGATCGTGGCGAAGATGGACGGGTTCAAACCGGAGGCGGACTATGTCGGCGAAACCATGCGTGCACTTCCGGAGCTCATCATTTTGGCAATGGGCAATCCGAAGCAGGAAATCGTCGCGCGAATTATCGCCTCCTCAGTACGAAGCCCAGTCGTTATCGTGAATGGCGGGGCCGTTGCGGACTTCCTTGCGGGACGCTTCGAACGCGCACCACTGTGGGTGCAGCGGGCCCGTCTGGAGTGGGCCTTTCGGTTGCTGCAGGAACCGAGGCGCCTGTGGCGCCGATATCTGCTGGGGGGCGTTTCGTTTGCATGGCACCTGATGCGGTTGCGGATTGCTCCATAGCGAGCGCAGCATCCAATGCTCCCGAGCCACTCAGGGACATGACCGGCGATCGTGACCAAAGCCTCCCTAAGATCCTGGTAGTCGGCGCAGGCGGGTTCGTCGGTGCGGCGATTGTTCGGGCCGCCATGGCAAGTAACGATATGCGTCCGGTTGCCTGCATGAGGGGATCGAGCCAGGCGCTGGATTCCCTTGGCGTCGAAACCAGAATCTGCGACGCGAGCGATCCCGCCGCTTTGGCGCACGCCTTGGACGGCATCACCTACGCTGTCAATTGCGTCCTGGGCAGTCGGGCAACGATGCTCGCCGTGACGCGCAACCTGTGCGGAGCCGCGCGCCAGCTCGGCCTGCGGCGGATCGTCCACCTGAGCAGCATGGCGGTGTACGGTCGGATAACCGGTACGGTGGATGAGACGGCGAGGCTTCAGCCGGTTGGCGGCTACGGACTGGCCAAGGCGGAATGCGAGATCATCGTAGGCGACTTTATCGCCGCCGGGGGCGACGCAGTTATGCTGCGCCCCGCGTGCGTCTACGGGCCGGGCGGCGAGCAATGGGTCGGGCGCATCGCACGATGGTTGCGCGCCGGCCGCCTCGGCCAGCTTGGCGAGTTGGCGGACGGATACTGCAATCTGTCATTCAATGATGACCTCGCAGGTGCCGTCATCGCGGCGGCGGCGATGCGCGAGGGGGCGGGAGAGACCTTTAACATCGCCGACCCCGATCCAGGCACCTGGGACCAATACTTTCTGCGCCTTGGCCGCGAGATCGGCGCTCCCTTGCGGCACGTCTCCCGCCGTCGAATGGCTCTGGAAACCGCGATTCTTGCCCCGCCACTGCAATTCGCCAAAATCCTCGGACGGCGGTTCGGGGTTTCGCCGGGAGCCATCCCGGAGCCGATCACGTCGTCGCTGCTTCCACTGTGGCGGCAACGCATGCGACTGAATTGTCGAAAGGCCGACGGCGCGCTGGCACTGCGTCACACACCGTTTCAGCAAGGATTGGCACTGTCCGCGGACTGGTTCCGATCGGCGGCAACCGAATAGCCGCTGTGACTGAGCGTCCCGGCGCCGTCATCACTCCGCCGCCGCGATGCGCCCTGGGCCTCCACCGGCGGATTTCACTATTTGGGCGGGCCGAACTGCGGAACCGTAAAGCGCAAGGATCCGAGCGGCCGCAACGCTGATGTCGAATCGCTCGGCGAAGACCTGATTGCCTGCGGACCCAAGACGCCGACGCTGGTCCCCATCATCGATCAGTCGCACGATCGCGTCGGCAAGCTTATCGGGCGCTCCCGGCGGCACCAGCAGTGCCGTCTGACCATCAGTCAGGAATTCTGGAATTGCGCCGACCGGTGTGGCTATGACTGCCACGCCATGAGCCATCGCCTCCAGGATGGCTATCGGCATTGCCTCGAAATGCGACGGCAGTACAAATATGTCTGCCTCGCGCAGTAGATCGCTGGCAGCTTCACGATCGACCCATCCGGGCACAGACACGCGATCCTGCAGGCCAGCCTTTGCGATGGCAGCGCGAAATTCATCCACCTCCCCATCCCCGGCAACCGTGGCGGTCCAGGACTTCGCCAGCAGCCGAGGGGTCTGGAATGCGGCGAGCAGATCCGGCACGCCCTTTCGCTCGCCGATCTGGCCGAGAAAAACGATGCGGCAACTCGCCCCGTGTGCTGCTTGCGATCGGTCTAAGTCGCCTGGTCCAGGGACGCCATTGGCGATGATGGCGATCTTGTCTGGATCGACGCCCATGCTCGAGATGAGGAATTGCCGCCAGTTGTCGCCGAGCACCACGATATACCGGGCCCTGTTCAGGATGAACCGGAGGCCTTTCTGACAAGGCCCCGGCAGGTCGGCATAGAACTTGTAAAAGTTGGAGCCATGCATGTGCACGACCACCGGAATGCCAAGCATATCCCCGATCAGGATCAGCACACCCTTGCGCAGCGCACTGCCGTAGGCGGCTAAATGAATATGCAGGAGGTCAATGCGACCGATACAGCCCCAGCTGAGCAGGAGCCCGATCGCCTTGAGGAAGTGCAGCGGCATGCTGGCCTTGCCGCCCGGACCGCGCGTATCCACCACGCGGACCTCCGGCGTGCCCGGCTTGGTCATCCACTCGTCCGTCAGATAGCGAATGAACGTTCCGACACCACCTGACGCGTGGGTGAGGCCACCACCGGCAAACATCATGACCAGCTTGCGACGTGCTCTCATGGCTGTTTTCCTACCCGCGGCTTTTTGACCAGCATAGTGGTTCTCGTTATGCCCGAGGAGTCCGCCGCCGGTGCGTGTGATGGCGGCGTCCGTCTCGGGCATCGGTGACTGGCGCTGGGCACGCTGGGCATCAAGGATGTATCGCACATGCAGACACCCACGACCCGCATAGCGCCTCTGGGGAACGACATTGTGTCCTCTGGATCACCCATCAAATTAGGAACCCGCCGGCGATGACGCGGTTCCAGCACTCCCTTATAAGCGCGGCCGTGGTCCATCGTGGGGCCAGCAAGTTCCGTCACCACGGCAATAAGACGGCTGGGCTGCGCAAGTTCCGCGATACGCGGTGAACATCCCGTGGGGGAGAACGCAGCACGACGCCTGCCTGCCTGGCGGTGGACACGCCGCCTCGGCGAACTTGGTGCCTACAACCGGCACAATCGACAGGGCGCTCGCCAAACGGCGCCAGGCATTCGTTCGGCAGGAGCCGCGAGCGCGTCGCGTTATAGCGAACCGGTCGTTGTCTTGGCCAACTTGGAGGCCCGGTGCACCGGTGCAGCGCGCTCACGCGGACCGTCCGCTTGCCGCCACGCCAGACGGCTCAACCGGTTGTTCAGCTGGTCCTCGACGATTGCCAGGGGAAACAACAGGACCCCCCGCAGGTAGCGCCACCAAAGGCGCCTCGGTTCCTGGCAGACGCGCCACAGCCACTCGCAGTTCAATCTGCGGACCAGGACCGGAGCGCGCCTCGTGACGCCACATGCAATCCTGGTCGCCTGACCAACACACAGCGCCCAGCAAGGCGGCAAGCTGGTGCGCCAGGTGTCTACCCAAATCTCCGACTTTGGTGCGCCGATGCCCATGATCAGAACCGACGTATCATGATCATTGATCTGCCTGATCAGCCCCCGGCACTGATTCTCGTCCCCCTCGAACATGACGGGTGGGACCGCCGTCTTCACGACGACGGCTCGCTGCCTGGCCCAGCTATGGACCCCCCTCGCCGTCGCCTCACTGTCAACCACGAAAAACAGCCGATGTCCGTAGAGCGGGCCGCTCAGCAGCCTTTCGAGTATGTCGACTCCGGTCACGCGCTGAACGGCGATGCCGCAAAGCGCCGCGTAATAGCGAACTGGAAACCCGTCGCAGACCACAATGGCAGCTCTGCGGTAGGCACGCGCAAAAGCAGCGTTGCTTCGCAGGTGCACTATGTGGTCGATGTTGGGGGTCACCATCAGCTCCACCCGCGTGGGCCGGACGCGGACGACGTGTCGAGCCACATCGGCTGTATCCCCTTCCGTGATGTTCAGGCCGAAGAATTCGTCGCCGTGGCTGGGAAAGTTCTCCCATCGTCTTCTCCGCGAGAGTGCTTTGCGCGGAAGCCCATATCTATCTGATAGCTTGACGTCTGGTGAACGAAGCTGCGCGGCGCAGTCCCCGCGCAGCCGTCACAGCCCGGCCGCCGCATTGACCTGGGTCAATGCCGTCTCGCGCGGGCAGGTCGAATGTGGCGCCAGAGACAGGAGACAAGCCATGTTGGACGCCGCCAGCATCATGAGCCGCGACGTTGTAACAGCCGCCCCCGAGGACACTGTGGTTCGCGTGGCCCAAATCCTCGCGCAGCACAGGATCAGCGCCGTGCCGGTATGCGATCCTTCCGGTGGATTGCTCGGAATGGTGAGCGAGGGCGACCTGATGCGTCCGTATCTCAGCAGCAACATCCAGCGCCGCGCCTGGTGGCTCGCGTTGCTTGCCGATGGCACGGACCTGGCCCCGGAGTTTCTCGAATACGTTCGCGTCGACCGTCACCAGGTCGGCGACCTGATGACCAAGGCGGTCATCACCGCCAGCGAAACCACCCCGATCACCGATCTTGCCGAACTGCTGGCGAAGCATCGCGTCAAGCGTTTGCCCATTGTCCGCGACGGCAAGCTGGTCGGCATTGTCAGTCGGGCCGACGTGATCCGCGCAATCGCCCGATCGCCCGAGTCGGTCGTGGATCAGACCTGACCGAATGGCCATAATGGGCGACAGTTCGGGGCTCATCAGGGCGGTCCGCGGCGCGGTCGTCGATGTCAGCTTCACGTGTGACCTCCTGCCGGCGATCGGCGAGGCGCTCCGCATCGAGACCTCCCAGGGTCGTCCGCTGATCGCCGAAGTGCAGAGCCATATCGACACCGCGACGGCGCGGGCAGTCGCCCTGCATTCCACCGCCGGCCTGGCGCGGGGAACGCCAGTGCATCCGACGGGAGGGCCATTGACCGCGCCGGTGGGCGACGCGGTGCTCGGCCGATTGCTCGACGTGAGCGGAGAGGTGCACGACAACGGACCGCCCTTGCCTGCCGACACGCCTCGGCTACCCATCCATCGCGCCCCGCCGCCGCTCGCCAGCCAGACTGCCGCGGCTACGGTGTTCGAGACCGGCATCAAGGTGATCGATCTGCTTGTGCCGCTCGCTTTTGGCGGCAAGGCCGCGATGTTCGGCGGTGCCGGCGTCGGCAAAACCGTCCTGCTGATGGAACTGATCCACGCGATGGTGGAGCGCTACCAAGGCATCTCAGTGTTCGCCGGCATCGGTGAGCGATCGCGGGAAGGTCACGAACTGTGGTCCGACATGCAGGAGCTACGACGTGCTCGGGCGCACCGCCCTGGTGTTCGGCCAGATGAACGAGCCACCCGGCGCGCGGTGGCGCGTCGGACTTTACCGCACTGACCATCGCCGAGTACTTCCGCGACGTGAAGCGACGACAACGTGCTGTTGCTGATGGACAACGTGTTTCGCTTCGTGCAGGCCGGCGCCGAGGTCTCCGGACTGCTCGGCCGGATGCCGTCGCGGGTCGGATATCAGCCCACGCTGGCCACCGAAGATCGCCGCGCTCCAGGAACGAATCGCGTCGGTGCCGGGCGCGGTCATGACCGCGGTGGAGGCGGTTTACGTGCCCGCCGATGACTTCACCGATCCCGCGGTCGCGGAGATTTTCAGCCATCTCGACAGCTCCATCGTACTGTCGCGTCCGATGGCGACCGAAGGATTGTACCCGGCGATCGACCCGCTGGCTTCGACTTCGGTGCTGCTCGATCCGCTGGTGGTGGGCGAGGAGCATTATCGCGTTGGCCGGCCGCGTCCGCGAGGCGATCGCGCACTATCCGGAGCTGGCCGATGTCATCGCACTGCTCGGGGTGGAGGAGCTCGGTGCGGCCGACCGCCTGATCGTGGCGCGTGCCGCAAACTGCTGCGCTTCCTCACCCAGCCCTTTGCGGTGACCGAGGCCTTCACGGGCGCGCCAGGGACGCACCGTCAAGCTCGCCGACACGCTTGCGCGGCTGTCGCGCGATCCTCGATGGCGAGGCTGACGACTGGTCGGAAAGTACACTTCTACATGCTAGGCAATTTCGCTGAGGCGCGGCAACGCGCGAAGGCCGCGTGATGCGCCTGACCATCACCGAACCCGCCCGCGTGATTGCCGACCACGACGACGTGGTGTCGGTGCGCGCGGAAGATGCCAGCGGCAGCTTCGGCATCCTGCCCGGCCATGCCGATCTGATCACCGTGCTGACGCCCTCAGTGGTGGCTTGGCACCATTCGGACGGCCAGCTCGGCTGGTGCGCGGTGCGTGGCGGCGTGCTGTCAGTGCACGCAGGACACGGGGTGGCGATCGCCACACGCCAGGCACAGCTTGGCGACGATTTAGCCGCGCTGGAACTCGCCGTGCAGGCGCGATTTCGTGCCGAACTCGACGCCGAGAGGCGTGCCCGGGTTGCCGCAACCAAACTGCACACCGCCGCGATCCGCCAGATCATCCGAGCGC
>CAWCXI010000040.1:0-11622 GCA_963799415.1 uncultured Alphaproteobacteria bacterium
AGGACCCCCTCCCCCCAACCCCCTCCCGCGAGGGGAGGGAGAGTAGTTTGGTTCAGGTGCGCCCGCTCCTTCCCAATCTGGTTTAGGTGCTCCCCCTCTCCCTGCGGGATGGGGTTGGGGGAGGGGGCTTTCGTCTTCATCCAATCGTCACAGGGCGTTCTTCACCAGGCGTCCGGCAAGCATGATGGCGGCGAGGTTTCTGCCGTCGCTGCGGAACACCGAAATGTCGCTGTAAGGGTCGCCATCCACCACGAGCAGATCGGCGTGCGCGCCTGGGATAAGCTCGCCAATCTTGCCTTCCTGGCGCACGATCTCGGCGTTCACCAGCGTTGCCGAGCGGATGATTTCTGGTGCGCTCATCGCCTCGCGGCGCAACATGAACTCGTGGCAGTGATCGTTCTGCAGCTGGCCGAGCAGGTCGGAGCCGAAACCGATCTTGACACCAGCCGCGCGAGCGATCTCCAGCGAGCGCAGGCCGGCGTGCAGCACCAGCTCGTTCTTTTCCAGGCTGTAGCTGGAAAGTCCGTAATCGGGACCGCGACGCTTCAACGCATCGTAGGCAACCAGCGTCGGCACCAGATATGCGCCGCGTGTCGCCATGAGCTGCGCGGCGGGCGGGTCGATCAGGTTGCCATGCTCAATGGTGCGGACGCCGGCGGTCACGGCGCGCTCGATCGCCTTCGCCGAATACGCGTGCGCACAGACATAGGTGCCCCATCGCGTCGCCTCATCCACCGCTGCCTCGATCTCGTCCACACGGTACTGGAGGCTTTCCAGGGGGTCGGCCTGCGATGCGACACCGCCAGAGGCCATGATCTTGATGTGGTCGGCGCCCTTGCGCAGTTCGTCGCGTGTTGCCTTTACCACCTCGGGCACGCCGTCAGCGATGCGGCCGGTCCAGTTCAGCCCGGAACAGCAGGCGCAGAAATTGCCTGATTCAGTGCGCAGACGCCGTTCGCCATGTCCGCCGGTCTGGCTGAGCGGCTGACCGGCGATGAACAGACGCGGGCCTTCGAACAGGCCCTGTTCCACCGCGGCCTTGATGCCGTAATCCGCGCCGCCTGTATCACGCAACGTGGTGAAGCCGCGGTGCAACATCGCGCGCATCGCGACCGAGCCCTTTGCGGCGAGCAAGGTCAGCGGCACATCGGCAAGCAGGCGCAGATTGACCTCGGTGAGCACGACGTGGATGTGGCAGTCGATCAGCCCGGGCATCAGCGTTCGGCCGCGAAGGTCGATGCGGGTGGCGGACGGGCTGCTGATCGGACGGTCGGAGACTTCCCTCACGGTGCCGTCTTCGATCAGGACGGAGATGCCGTCCTGCAGTTCATCCTTGCGCGGGTCGAGGAAGCGGCCGCCGCTGAACAGATAGCTGGTCACATTTGCACCCTATCGCTTGCCCGTGCGATCGTACCGCCGTTCTATCCAGCAACCAATGCCCCTCCTCGAGGTTCGTGGTCTCACCCGCAGCTACTACGGCGTGCACGCGTTGCGCGGCGTCGAACTGTCGGTGGAGGCCGGCCGCATTACCGGGCTGATCGGTCCGAACGGTGCTGGCAAGACGACGCTGTTCAACTGCATCTCCGGACTCGTGCCGCCGGATGCGGGCAGCGTGCGGTTCGACGATCGCGCCATCACCGGTTGGCGGCCGGATCGCATCACAGGCGCGGGTCTAGTGCGCACGTTCCAGATCGCGCGCGGATTTCCGAGGCTATCGGTTTTGGAGAATTTGGCGCTGTACGGCGCGCGGCAACCGGGCGAGCGGCTGGTGCAAGCTGTGGTGCGCTCGCCCACGGCGCGCCGGCGGGAGGCGGAGTTGCGCGAGCGGGCACGCCGCGTCGCCCAGCGGTTGAACCTGACGCATATGCTGGAGCAGCGCGCCGCGGAGTTATCTGGCGGGCAGAAGAAGCTGCTGGAGATTGGCCGTGCGCTGATGGCGGAGCCGAAGCTGCTGCTGCTCGACGAGCCGGTGGCCGGTGTCAATCAGACGTTGGCGCGCGAGATCGGCGAGCATCTGCGTGGGCTGGTGGCCGATGGCATATCCGTGCTGTTGATCGAGCATCACATGGACACGATAGCGGCGCTGTGCGATCCCGTGATTGTCATGGCGGAAGGACGCCATCTGCGGCAGGGTTCGTTCGCGGAGCTCGCGGCTGATCCGGTCGTGCAGGAAGCCTATATGGGCCGGCGCCGGTGAGTCTGCTTGTGGTCAGCGACATCGTCGCGGGTTACGGCCGTGGCGACGAAATCCTGAAGGGTGTGCACCTTTCCGTTGAGGACAAGCAGATCGTCGCAATCATCGGCCCGAATGGTGCCGGTAAATCGACGCTGCTTAAGACCATCGCCGGGCTGCTGCGTCCCGAGCGTGGCAGCATCACGCTGCATGGCGCGCCGATCCATGGTCTGGCGCCGCGCGAGGTGAGCCGTCGCGGCGTTGCCTTCGTGCCGCAGGAACAGAACATCTTTGCCACGCTGTCGGTGCGCGAAAATCTGGAGATGGGTGGTTGGCTTGAGCCTGCCACGACGCGACGGCGTATCGACGAGGTGTTCGCGCGATTTCCGATCCTGGCTGAGCGCCGCGGTAGCGCGGCACGCACACTGTCTGGTGGACAGCGCCAGGTGCTCGCGATGGCGATGGCGCTGATGGTGCAGCCGATTCTCTTGCTGCTCGACGAGCCCTCGGCCGGGTTGTCGCCGATCGCTGCCGAGACGTTGTTCGCCACCATACAGGCGCTCAACCGTGACGGCATCGCGATCGCCATGGTGGAACAAAACGCCACGCAGGCGCTGGAGATTGCGCATCGCGCGACCATCCTTGTGGACGGGCGCAACAACCGCGATGGTGTGGCCGCCGTGCTTGCCGCTGATCCCGAGATTCGCCGCATCTTTCTTGGCGCGACGCCGACCGAACTTTGAGGGGAGAATTGGATGGTCCGCATCACCCGTCGAGGCCTGCTGCAGACGACTGCTGCCATCGCCGCGCCGGCGATCGTGCGCGCGCAGGGGTCAGCGTTAAGTCTTGGCGTGCTGACGCCGTTGACGGGCGCCGGCAGTTTCGATGGGCCGCGTATGCTGAAGGCCATGCAGGCGGTGGCGAACGACATCAATGGCGCGGGTGGCCTGCTGGGGCGCAAGATCGAACTGGTGGTCGATGACGACGAGACCAACCCGGAAGCGGCGGTGCGCGCGGCACACAAGCTGGTCGATGTTGATAAAGTGCCAGTGATCATGGGGACGTGGGCCTCGGCCGTCACCACGGCGGTGGCACCGGTTTGCTGGGAGAGCAAGACGTTCCTCACCACCGTGTCGGGGGCGGATTCTATAACGCATCTGCCGCACCAGGGTTATCTGATCCGCACCCAGCCGAACAATCAGCTACAGGCGACGAAGCATGCCGAGTTTATCATCCGGCATGGCTTCAAGCGCGTGTTCATCCTGGCGATTCAGGCGCCGTTCGCCGAGCCTACGCGCAAGTATCTGACCGATACGCTGACACCGAAGGGAATTACGGTTGCGGGGTCATTGATCTACGACAAGGACAAGACGAGCTACCGGTCCGAGGTGGATCAGGCGCTGCGTGGCAAGCCAGACCTGCTGTATCTGAATGGCTATGCGCCAGATGTCGCAGTGGTGCTGCGCGATCTGTACCGCGCCGGCTATGATGGCGACCGCTTCTGCCAATCGTATGCGCTCACAGGGAAGAGCCTCGAAGAATTGCCGAAGGACGTGACGCAAGGGGTCTATACGGTGCAGCCGTCGGCCGACGTTGACTCGCCGGCCTATGCCGCGACGGCGAAACGACTGGGCATTGCCGCGCCGGATTCCTATGAGGCGCAGGCGACCGATTGGATCAGCATTGTCGCGCTGACCATCGCGAAGGCCGGCGAGGCGAGCGGGACGGCAATCCGCGATAATGTGCGCAAGATCACCAACAGCGACGGTATGGTCGTCTACGCGGCTGTCGACGGGCTGGCGGCACTGAAGGCAGGCAAAGAGGTAAAGTACTCCGGTGCCAGCGGACCGTGCACGTTCACCGATATCGGCGACATTTCCGATTGCAAGTTTCGCTATAACCGCGTTGAGAACGGGGCGTTCAAGTTTATTGAGGTGGGTTAGCGGGTAGGTGCTGACGGACACCGTCCAACTCATCCTCAACGGCATCATGGCTGGCGCGATCCTGACCACGCCAGCCATCGGCTTCACCGCCGTCTACGCCGTGCTCCGGTTTCCGAATTTCGCCGTCGCGTCGCACGCGACGATTGGCGCATTCGCCGGCTACTGCGCCAATGTCTGGCTCGGGCTGCCACTGCTGCCTGCCGCAGCGGTTGCGTTTCTGTTGGCCGGACTTGTTGGTGTCGTCAGCGACATGCTGGTGCTGCGGCCTTTGCGTCCAGCCGGGCTGGTGACCACCACGATCGCTTCGGTGGCACTGACCATCGCGCTGGAGAACCTGGTGCGTCTCGGTTTCGGCAACGCGCTGCGCAGCTACGACCTGCCGATTCTGCGCGACTGGCGTTTCGGCGGGCTGCGCGTCGGTCCGCAGCAGATCGAGGACCTCGCGATTTCGGCCGCGGCGGTGGCGGCGCTGTTCGTGTTTCTTGGTTTCACACGTCTCGGCAAGGCGATGCGCGCGGTGGCTGACAATCCGACACTTGCGGCGATCAAGGGAATCGACGCCGATCAAATCGCGCGCATCGTCAACTTCGTTGCCATGGGTCTGGCGGGGCTTGGCGGGATGCTGCTGGGGCTCGATACGTCGATCGATCCGCTGACCGGGTTCCGCGCCGTACTGGCGATCTTCGCCGCCGCGGTGGTGGGGGGTCTCGGCAGCATCCCGGGCGCGGTGGTTGGCGCGCTGACCGTTGGGGTTGCGGAGGAACTGTCGCAACTGGTGCTGTCGCCTGACTATCGCACGGTGGTGGGGTTCATCGCCATTTTGCTGGTGCTGAGTTTCCGACCGCGCGGGATCCTGGGAGCGCGCGCCTATTGATGTGGAGTAACTCATGGTCGCGGACGAGTTGAAATCCACAGTCAAGATCTGCATGTTCGACCAGTATGGAACGGTCGTCGACATGCAGACTGGCCTGGTCGAGGTCGCCGCGCCATTCCTGCGCGCGAAGGGCTGGCAGGGCAATCCCAATTCCTTTGTCACCTGGTGGCGGCGCACGCATTTCGAGAACTCGATGATCGACGCGCTGCTTCACCGTGAGCACACGTCGTATCGAGAGATCGGCGAGCGCTCGGTCGCCTTTGTCATGGACCGCGCGGGGATCAGCTATTCGGTGGAGGAGGTGCGGGCGCTGGTGGACCACATCGTGCGGCTCCGGCCATTTCCCGAGGTGCCCGCGGCGCTGGACCGTCTGCGCGCGCGCTATCGGCTGGTGGTGTTGTCGAACGGCGATCCGGATATGCTGGAGGCAGCGAAGCAGTACCACGGCATCGCGTTCGAGCGCGTGATCTCGGTGTCGGAGGCCAATTCCTTCAAGCCGCATGTTGCGGCCTACAGAAAGGCGGCGGAGATTGCCAACGTGCGAATGGACGAGGTGTTGTTCATCGCCAACCATGCGTTCGACTGTATCGGCGCGAAGGCGGCCGGCATGTGCACGGCGTTCATCGACCGCCGCCAACGGCCGTTCGGCGTGACACCGCACCAACCGGACCTGCTGGTGCCAAGCATGACGGCACTGGCCGACGCGATCGCCTGATGGCTGCCTATCTTACCGTCATGGCGATCAGTGCCGGCATCTATGCGTTGCTGGCGCTTGGCGTGAACCTGACGTGGGGCATGGCAGGGATGATCAATCTCGGCCTCGCCGGGTTCTTCGCGGTCGGCGGATATACCACGGCGCTGCTCACCAAGTCTGGCATTGCCATACCACTTGGCATTGGCGGGGGCGCGCTGGCCGCTGCTGCCACCGGCGCTGGGGTCGCGCTGATCACCGCGCGATTGCGCGCCGACTATCTCGCCATTATAACTCTGGGCTTTTCGGAATCCGTGCGTATTGCGGCGGCGAACGAGATCTGGCTGACCAACGGATCCGATGGCATCGCCGGAATCCCTGGTCCGTGGCGTGGGACACTGTCGCCGCAGCAGTTCAATCTCGTGTTCCTGGCCATCGTCCTCGTGGTGCTGGCCGTGACATTTGTGCTGTTGCAGCGGCTGGCGCGGTCACCGTTCGGGCGTGTTCTACGCGCGATCCGAGACGATGAGGACGTGGCCGCGGTCGCCGGCAAGCACGTCCTGATGTTCAAGGTGAAGGCGTTCGCCGTGGGTGCGGCCGTTCTTGGCGTGGCGGGCGCGCTCTATGCCCATGAGACATCGTACATCGCACCTGACATCTTTGCGCCGCTGCTGACGTTGAACATCATCCTCGCGCTCGTCGCCGGTGGCGTCGGCAACAATGCGGGCGCGCTGCTAGGTGCTGTGCTGATCGTTGTGCTGCTGGAAGGCACGCGCTTTGTCGCGCCATTCCTGCCGTTTCTTGGGCCGGCGCATATCGCCGCGGTGCGGGAACTGTTGGTGAGCGTGCTGCTGCTGGTGATCCTGCGCTTGCTGCCCGCCGGCATCTTGCCGGAGCGAACCACAACGTAAGCTCAGGCGCGTTCCAGCCAGTCGCCGTACTGCTCGCGCAGCCGCGTCTTCAACAGCTTGCCGGTCGCGGTATGAGGCAGTTCGTCGACGAACACCACATCGTCGGGCAGCCACCACTTGACGATCTTGTCCGCAAGGAATTTCAGCAGCTCCTCCTTGGTCACATTGGTGCCTTGCTTGCGATGGACCAGCAACAGCGGCCGTTCCTGCCAGCGCGCATGCCGCGCGGCGATCACGGCGGCCTCCAACACCGCCGGGTGACTTACTGCCAGATTCTCGATCTCTATCGAGCTGATCCACTCGCCACCGGACTTGATCACGTCCTTGGCCCGATCGGTGATGGTGATGAAGCCATCCGCTTCCATGTGCGCCACATCGCCGGTGCGGAACCAGCCGTCATCGTCCACGACCTTGCCGCCGGCACCTTTGAAGTAACCCGATAGCACCCACGGGCCACGCACCTGTATCTCGCCGATGGAATGCCCGTCGCGCGGCAGCTCATGTCCGTCGTCATCGACGATGCGCACATCGGCGCCGTATATCGTGCGACCCTGCATAAGGTGGGCCGGCATCCGCTGTTCCAGGTCCATGCCGCTATGCCGCGCGAGCAGGCTGCCGCAGGTGCCCAGCGGGCTCATTTCGGTCATGCCCCAGGCGTGCAGCATCGTGGCGCCAAAATATGCGTGCGCCTTCTCGATCACCACGCGCGGCACCGCCGATCCGCCCGACAACACGCGCTTCAGCTTCAGTCCACGCTGGTCGGTCGTATTGAGGTTCTGCTCCATCCAGGCGAAGAGGGTTAGCCACACCGTCGGAACCGCGCCGCAGAAGGTGATGCGCTCATCGCGGATCAGTTCGAACAGGCTGGCGCCGTCGAGCTTCATGCCGGGCAGTACCACCTTGGCGCCGGTGCCGGCGGCAGCAAACGGAATTCCCCAGCAGTTCACATGGAACAACGGCGCGCAGAGCAATAGAGAACTCGCGCGCCGAGATCGCCATCGTGTCGGCCGACATCAGGGCGAAACTATGGAGCACCGCTGAACGGTGGCTCTGCAGCACGCCCTTTGGGTTTCCGGTGGTTCCCGACGTATAGCAGAGCGCGGATGCGTTATTCTCGTCGAACTCCGGCCACGCATAGTCGTCTGTCTCGACCGCCAGCAGATCCTCGTAGCACAGCAGGTTTGGCACATTGATGGATGGCAACGCCTCGCGCATGCACAACGCGACGTAGCCGCGCACGTTCGGCAGCTGGGGCGCAAGCTGCTCTACCAGCGCGGCGAACGTCACGTCGAAGAACACGAAGGTTGCTTCGGCGTCCTCGATGATGAAACGGACCTGCTCGGGGAACAGCCGCGGGTTCACGGTGTGCAGCACGGCGCCGCTGCAAGTGACCCCGAAGTAGATCTCCAGATGCCGGTTGTGGTTCCATGCCAGCGTGGCGATCCGTTCGCTGCGCGTGACGCCGAGCCGGCGCAAGGCATTGGCGACCCGTTTGGCACGCCCGGCGACTGTGCCCCAGTTGCTGCGGTGCAGCGGCCCCTCGACGGAGCGCGATACGATCTCGGTATCGGCGTGATAGCGCTCCGCATAGTCGAGCAGCGACGAAATCAACAATGGTCGCTGCTGCATCAGCCCAAGCATAGAAGTTCGCTCCCTTGGTAGTTTTCCCGCCTTCAGCTGCGCACCAGCGGGCAGCCACCTTGGTCCAGTGGACGGAACCCCTGGTCGGCCGGGATTGTTCGCCTAAGGATGTAGTAGTCCCAAGGCTCCTTCGATTGCGCCGGCGACTTCACCTCGAACAGGTACATGTCGTGGATCACCCTGCCGTCGATCCGTACCTTGCCCTTGCCGAACAGTGGATCGTCGGTCGGCATCGCCTTCATCTGCTCGACTGCGGCACGTCCGCTGGCCGTCGCCTTGTCAACGCCCATTGCAGTTGCGGCCTTCAGGTAGTGCGTCACTGCCGAGTACTCGCCAGCATGCACCGAGCCTGGCACGACGCCGTTGAAGCGTGCGGCGAAGCGCTTGCTGAATTCGCGTGTGCCGGAATTCAGGTTCCAGTAGAATGGCTCGGTCAACAGCACCCCTTGAGCTGAGGCGAGGCCGACGCCGTGCACGTCGTGGATCAGGAAAATCAAACCTGCGACCTTCTGGCCGGCCTTAATGATGCCGAATTCCGCAGCCTGCTTGATGCAGTTCACCGTGTCGCTGCCGCCGTTGGCGAGCCCTATTGCCTTGGCGCCGCTTGCCTGCGCCTGTACCAGGAACGAGGAAAAGTCAGTGGTGCCAGGGAACGGCGCCAAGGCCTGCCCAAGCACCTTGCCGCCGGCGCCAGTGACGAAACTCGCTGCATCTTTCTGCAGAGAGTGGCCGAACGCGTAGTCGGCGGTGATGAAGAACCAGCTATTCGCGCCCTCCTTCACCGCGGCGTCAACCACACCGTGCGGCATGGACCAGGTGTCGTAGACCCAGTGCAGATGGTTGGGCCCGCAGTGAGTGCCGGTGATGTCGGCCGAGGCGCCGCCGGTGAAGATCGCGACCTTGTCCTTCTGTTTCGCCAGGTCGCCGATTGCAAATGCCGCCGACGATAGTGGCACATCGGTGACCACATCGACACCCTTGTTGTCGTACCAGTCCGCCGCGATGGCGAGCGCGACGTCGGGTTTGAGTTGCAGATCGGCCTGAACCACCTCGGCCTTTACGCCTGGGTGCGCTTGCATGAAGTCCTCGACCGCCATCTGTGCGCCGAGTACCGATCCGGGCCCGGTGTTGGCGGCATAGGCGCCGGTCATGTCGGTGAGCACGCCGATGCGGATCGGCTTGTCCGCGGCGTAGGTGTGGCGCGGTAAGGCTGCGGCGGCGACGCCGGCGCCCAACAACGCGCGGCGTCCAATCGATGTCTGCATGGGTTTCCCTTTGTTTTTTGCCTATCGGCCGACTGTAGACGGGTCCGGTGGCCCGCGCCTAGGCTTCGGCGAATGCCGTAGGGGAGGGGACAGATGCGAGCAGACCATGCCGTCGTGGAAATCCTGAAGCGTGAAGGCGTGACCACGCTGTTCTGCTTTCCCACCACGTCGGTGATCGAGACCGCAGTGGCGGGAGGGTTACGGCCGATCATCTGCCGGCAGGAACGCGTCGGTGTCGACATGGCGGACGGCTATGCCCGCGTGACCAATGGTCGGCCGCCGGGCGTGTTTGCCATGCAGTATGGGCCAGGTGCGGAGAATGCCTTCCCGGGCATCGCCACGACATTTTCCGATTCGGTGCCGGTACTGTTCCTGCCGCTCGGCCATGCCCGCGAGCAGGCGCAGGTGTTTCCGATGTTCCATGCCAGCCGCACTTATGCCTCGGTCACCAAACAAGCCGAGCACATCATCGTGCCGGAGCAGGTGCCGGCGGCGATGCGGCGCGCGTTCAGCCAGTTGAAGAACGGGCGGCCAGGGCCGGTGATGGTGGAGCTGCCGCGCGATCTGCTGGAACTCGACATCGGCGGCGAGACGCTCGATCACAAACCAATACGCCCGACGCGCGCCACGCCCGCTGCGCACGATGTGGAGGAGGCGGCGCGGCTACTGGTGGACGCAGCGTGCCCGGTAATCCTCGCAGGGCAGGGCGTGCTGTACGCAGAGGCGAGCGACGAGTTGGTCAAGCTCGCTGAGCTGCTGCAAAGCCCGGTCATGACAACCGTGGATGGCAAGAGCGCATTCCCCGAGGACCACTCGCTGGCGCTCGGTTCCGGCGGCAACGGCTTCACCGGTCATGGCGCGCATTTCCTTTATGCGCGTGCAGATCTGATCCTGGCGATCGGCACTGGGTTGAACCGCCATCCGTTGACCACGCCGCCGCTGCCAGCCGGTGTGCGCATCATCCATGCCACGAACGACACGCGCGATCTGCACAAGAGTTATCCGACCGAGGTCGCATTACTGGGCGATGCGAAGCTGGCGCTGGCGGCACTGGTCGATGCGGTGAAGGATCGGCTCGGCGGCCGGCTGCTGAACCGTTCACCAGCCGAGGAGATAGCGGCGAAGCGCGAGGCATGGCTCGCGAAATGGCAGGCCAAGCTGACGTCGTCGGAAACGCCGATCACGCCCTACCGCGTCATCAATGAGTTCATGCGTGTGGTGGATCCTGCGGATGCGATCGTCACGCACGATTCGGGTAGCCCGCGCGAGCAGTTGCTGCCGTTCTATCGCGCCACGCGACCGCGCAGTTACCTCGGCTGGGGCAAGTCGCATCAGCTCGGCACCGGGCTTGGGTTGACGATCGGTGCGAAGGTCGCAGCGCCTGACAAGTTCTGCGTCAACTTCATGGGTGACGCGGCATTCGGCATGACGGGGCTGGACTTCGAGACCGCGGTGCGCTGCGGCGTGCCGATATGCACGATCGTGCTGAACAACTCGGCGATGGCGATCGAGATCCCGCACATGAAGCTGTCGCATGAGCGCTATCGGTCGCGCGACCTCGGCGGCAACTACGCGAATCTGGCGCGCGATCTGGGGGGTTGGAGCGAGAGGGTGGAGGACCCGTCGCAGGTCGCCGATGCGATTTTGCGTGCGCGTCGCCAGACCGAGGAGGGCAAGGCGTGCCTGCTCGAATTCGTCACCAGCCAGGAGACGGCGTTCTCGCGACGGGAGGCGTGATGGACGCAGACCTGTTCGAGGTCGAGGAGCTCGAACGCGCGGCGGAGTGGCGGTTGCGCAAGGTGGATGAAGATCCGATTGATGCGGTCAGCCGTGACGCGGCTGCGCGGTTGGAGATGCTGGCGGCGGATGTGCGGCGGCTGCGTGGCTCGCCGCTGTTCCGCGAGTATGTCGCGATCTGTAATTGGCTCGGCGAGTCGGACGGGATTGTCGATTTCATGGACATGGCGAACGATTACCGCGCGCGGATCGGGGTGGATCGTTTGCCGGAGAATGGCGAGGCATATCTGCGTGCGCTGATCGAGCTGGCGAAGGAGACGTTCGGCGCGGGGTGACGAATAGTGCGTAGTTATGATGGAGATTGCTTCGTCGCTTCGCTCCTCGCAA
>CAWCXI010000041.1:0-163400 GCA_963799415.1 uncultured Alphaproteobacteria bacterium
GCAGGGCTGTTCAACGCTCTATACATCTGAGTGAGAAGGGTGAGTCTGCGGCGCAACAGTTGGGCCAAACATGCGAGCCGGCCACCGTTGCCGGATTCCGGCGCGGCAAAATCTCTGAATCTATGCCTGGCAGCCAAATCACCAGCAGGTTGCCATGCAATCGTTCGATCAGTTCCTCGCGTTACTCAGCGAGGTTCCCGACCCGCGTCGAGCCGAAGGCAAGATATACAAGCTGCCCTATGTTCTGCTGTTCTCCATCCTCGCCGTGGTCACCGGTGGCAATTCCTTCCGCTCCATTGAGACCTTCATCAAAGTGCATCGCCGACGGCTGAACACCGCCTTCGGTCTGCGCTGGCAGCGTGCGCCCGCCCATACCGCCATTCGCTATATCCTCCAGGGCCTCGACACACAGGCTGTCGAGCGGGTGTTCCGCCGCCACGCCGCTGGTCTGCGGGATGCCGCAACTGATCCAGCGCGGCGCAGCATCGCGCTGGATGGGAAGACGCTTCGGCGAAGTTTCGACAACTTCAACGACCGCAAGGCCGCCCAATTGCTGCACGCATTCGACGTCGAAGCCGGCCTGGTCCTGGCCCATGTCGATATCGAAGAAAAGTCCAACGAAATCCCCGCCGCACAGCAGTTACTCGGCGAACTCCAGGTCGCGCACTGCATCGTCACGCTCGACGCCATGCACTGTCAAAAAAAACCTTCGAGGCTGCCGCACGGGCACAGGCTCGCCTGATCGTTCAACTGAAGGACAATCAGCCAACTCTGCTGCAAAATGTCCAAGCCGCCTGCGCTTCCCGCCGGCCCGCCAGCAGCGACACCACCGTCACCTCCGGGCACGGCCGGCATGAAACCAGGACCGCCGATGTATTCAGCGCCTCACGCGCCATGGCCGGAACCGAGTGGCAATCCCTGATCAAGACCCTCGTTCGCGTCACCCGACGTGTCCTGCATCGAGATGCCAAGTCAGGGCTATGGAGCAGCACCGCCGAGGTAGCATACTACGTGGCCAATTCTCCCGCGTCGGCATGCCGTGCCGCCGCCGCAGTCCGGTGTCACTGGCATGTCGAGAACACGCTGCACTACACCCGCGACGTCACCTTTCAGGAAGATCACTCTCGCATCCGTCACAAGCCGGGCGTCTTTGCCAGGCTACGCTCCTTCGCCTACAACATACTGCGTCGCAATCAGTCCTCAACATTCAGTCAGGATCGATATGCTGCCGCTCTCGCCGGAGCCAATGCGCTCCTCAAGTGGAAACTCAGTTGAGAGCGTTGAACAGCCCTGCTGCGGCGCGGGCCAATCTGGACATCGTGCGCGGCGTGAAGGCGCATGCGGAAATCGGCGGCGCATCGCGTTGGGGTCTCGAGGTGATCAGGCTCGGCAAACGCATTTCCAGCGAACTCGGCGTTCCGCTCTACATCCATCTTGGGCAGCTCTGGCCGGTCAAGGACGGCGCCACGATCGATCCTGACGAAGTAGTGCAGGCGCTCATGCCTCTGATGGAGCCGGGCGATGTGCTGGCACATCCCTTCACGCGTCATCCAGGTGGTTTCGTCTCAGCCGCAACCGGCGAAGTCCATCCCGTCGTGTGGGCGGCGCTGGAACGCGGCGTGACGGTTGATGTCGGCCACGGCTCGCATTTCAGCTTCGAGATGGCGCGCAGAACCATCGAAGCCGGCATCCGCCCGCACACGCTCGGCGCCGACATGCACGGTTACAACGTTCGTGTAGCCAGTGATGGCGATGCGGCCGCGCGCCAGGACAATCCGTTTTTCGGTGTCGCTCCGTTCAATCTGACGCATGCGATGACCGAATTGCTGACGCTGGGTATTCCGCTGCCGGAGGTGGTTGCGATGGTCACCAGCAACCCCGCACGCATGGTGCGGATGCAGGATAGCATCGGCGCATTGCTGCCTGGGCGCGAGGCCGACATTTCGGTGCTCGATCTGCTGCGCGGTCGTTTCACGCTGTCGGACAACGGTGGCGAGAAGGTCATCGCGCAGGAGATGCTCACGCCGGCCTTCTCAATCCGAGCCGGTAGGGTTGTGGCCGCTGACAGCGCGCTGATTCCGCCGACCGCCTTGTTGGCGGCCTAGGCCATGGACGGCAGTGAAACGATCCACCATACCGTTCCGGCGGGCGGCCGCTTTTCCACCCGATTGGAAGCAGGCGATGTTCTGCGCATCGTCGATATACATGGCCAGCAGGCGGTGGATTTCCTGTGCTATTCGGTCGCTTTGCCGACCGATCGCTACAACGCGCCGAACACGATGAAAATGAATGGCAACATCTATCTTGGGAAGGGAACGAAGCTCTACTCGGATCGCGCGCAGGTCCTGATGCGTATCATTGAGGACAGTTGCGGTCGCCACGATACGATCGGCGGATGCTGCAGTGCGTGGAGCAATTTCACGCGGTATGGCGTGAAGGACACGCCGAGCTGTCATGCAAACTTTGTGGCGGAACTTGCGTGCTGGTCTCTTTCGCCGTCCGACGTAGTGCCGAACGTGAACTTCTTTATGAATGTGCCCGTCCGCCCAGATGGCGCAGTGGCGATCGAGCCGGGCCTGTCCAGGCCTGGCGATTACGTGGAACTGGTTGCCGCGATGCCGGTCATCGCAGTGCTGTCCAATTGCCCGCAGCGTTTCAACCCGGCCGCGGGTTTTGGCCCGACACCGATCGAGGTCATCATTCGGCGCGAGTGAGGTAAACGTGAATGAAGAGAGACAGGATACAAATCGACCGCTAATAATTCGAGGCGGACTTGTCCTCGATGCGACAGGCTTCCTCGGCGATGCCGATATTCTTGTACAAAATGGCGTCATCCTCGCGATTGGCGCGCGCGGCATGCCGGCGCCCGATGATGCCTCGGTCATCGATGCCTCACGTCGCCTGCTGCATCCGGGGTTGGTGAATGCGCATACACATGGCCATGGTAATCTGGCCCGTTCGATGGGCGACCGGTTCACGCTCGAGCTCCTGCTCGCAGCGGCGCCGCACATGTCGCCTTATGAGACTGTCGAGGAGAAGCGCGTTTCGGCGACAATAGGTGCTGCCGAAATGCTGCTGAAGGGTTGTACCGCATGCTACGACCTGTTCGTGGAATTTCCGTTGCCCACTGAGGAAGGCATCGCCGCCGTCGCCGATGTCTATGCGCAGGTCGGCATGCGCGCCGTCATCGCGCCGATGATGGCCGACATGACACTGTACGAGGCTATCCCCGGTCTGATGGACGCCCTTCCACCGCATTTGCGGACAGCCGTCGCGCCACTCGGACTGCCACCTTGGCAGGAGACGATCGAACGCATGCGGTCCATCTTGCAGCGATGGCAAGGTGACAGAGCGATGGTGCGACCCGCGGTGGCACCGACAATCCCGCTGCATTGCCGCGACGAGTTCATGGTCGCCTGCCGCGATCTGGCATCGGAGTTCGATGTCGGCATCCATACGCACCTTGCGGAATCGAAGGTGCAGGCGGTCGCGGGTGCGCAGCGTTATGGTCGTTCGCTCACTGCGCATATCGAGTATCTTGGTCTGTTGGGCCCACGCTTCGTCGCGGCGCATGGCGTCTGGCTGGATACCGAAGACATGCGACGACTGGGGGCGCACGGTGCCTCCATCGCGCACAACCCGGCGAGCAACATGCGCCTGGGCAATGGCGTTGCCGACGCGGAGGGGATGCTTGCCGCTGGCGTGAACCTGGCAATCGGCACCGACGCGACGACCTGCAACGACAACCTCAACATGTATCAATCGCTGCACTTCGCTGCCGCCGCATCGCATGCGCGGGGACCTGATTCGGCACGCTGGATCACCGCGCCGCAGGTGTTCGCCGCAGGCACTGCCGGCAGCGCGCACGCGCTCGGGTTCGAGCGCATCGGTCGCATCGCACCTGGCTTTGCCGCGGATATCGTGTTCCTCGATCTCGATGCGCCGACACTGATTCCGCTGAACGAACCGATCACACAGATGGTCATGGGTGAGGACGGCACCAGCGTGGCCGACGTCATGGTCGGCGGCCGCTTCGTAGTGCGCGAGCGACGGCTGCTGACGGTTGACCTGTCCGCCCTGGCGGCGCGCGCGGCGGCCCTGCGCGCGGAGATCGATGCGCGCAGCGTGGCCAGTCGCAGGCGCTTCGATGCAGTGGCACCAATTATTGGTGACTTTTGTCCCGCGCTGGCACGCACGGAGTGGCACATCAATCGCTGGTGCGGCTGCGGTTAGGTGGCTATCCCCGCATCCCGATCACCACGGGCCGCTTGGTGATGTCGATCCGCGCCTCAATCCACTCGACGAACTTCGCGGTTGGGTAGCTGATTAGGAAATAGATCACCGCCACCATCGCGAAGATTTCAAAATGCTTGTAGGTGGCCGAGGCCAACAACTCTCCACTGAACATCAGGTCGCGCATGGTGATCACCGACACCAGAGCCGAATCCTTGAATATAGATACAAAGAAGTTGCCGAGCGAAGGAACGATGATCCGGATTGCCTGGGGCAGGATAATGCGCCGCATCAGCAGGCGGCGCGACATTCCCACGGACGAGCCCGCCTCCCATTGGCCCTTCGGTATCGCCTGGATACCGGATCGGAATACCTCGGCCATATAGGCCGCGTAGTTCAGCGTAAGGCCTAGTGCACCGGACACGAACGGCGTCAGCACAATACCGGCGTAGGGCAGCACGTAGTAAATGAAGAACAGTTGCAGCAGCAGCGGCGTGCCGCGAATGAATTGAATGTAGCATGCGGCGGCAACTCGCAGTGGCATGACGCGCGAAATGCGGGCGATGCCGGTCGCCAGTCCAAAGATCAGCGCGAGGCCGAATGCCAGCAGTGATACCGCTATGGTGAGCACTGCCCCCTGCAGCAGTGACGGCAGGAAGCCGATCATGTCGTCGAGTGAGAAGATCATTGGTTCTGCTGCGCTGCGCTTTCCGGCGTCTAGTTATTGTAGCCGGTCAGCCCCCACTTCGACAGGATCTCCTTCATCTTCCCATTGTATTGCATCCATTGGATCGCCGACGAGACCGCTGTCACCCATTCGATGTCGCCCTGGCGGAACGCATAGCTGCTGTAGCCGACCGGGTTCTTGAAGGTGTGCGGATCGTACTCCTCGACCATCTCGATCTTCCATTCCGGATGGTCCTTCATCTGCGCCGCCACCACTGGCTGATCGAATAGCGCGGCGTCGGTGCGACCGATCGCGAGTTCCGGGATGATCTGCGCCCAATCCTTGTAGCCCTGAAACTTCACGCCGGGTATCGCCTGCACCCACTCGGCGTAGTTCGTTCCGAGCAAAGTGCCCACCGTGTAGCCCTTCAGGTCAGCGAGCTGATGCAGCTTGTGAGGATTGCCCTTGGGGACCACAAGCGCTTCCGCGTAGTAGTAGGTTCCCCAGCAGAAGTTCACCACCTTCGAGCGATTCTTCGTGTAGTGGATCGAATCGCCGACGATGTCGAACCGTCCGTCCAGCAGACCAGGGATCAATCCGTCGAACGTCACGGTCTGCACGGTGACCTTGTCGATCTTCAGCATCTTCGCGACGTAGTGCAGAACGTCGCCGTCCAGGCCGGTCCACTCATTGGTCTTCGGGTCGAGGAACGAATACGGCCAGTCGTTCGAGGTGCCGACCACCAGCCCCTTCTGCTGGATCTTCGCGAAGGAGTCGTCGCCGCCGTTGATCTTGATCAGCGAGAAGTCGGGATAGTTCTTGTCGTCTACTGGCAGTGGTGCGGCGGCGGCGGCACTTGCGCCACTCGCCGCAAGCAGCGTCGCGGCCCCGCCAATCGCGCCCGTGCGAATCAGGCCGCGTCGGCCGAGTGGATTCGTGATGAGTTTGTCGGCCATGCCGTATTGCCCCCTCTTGTGTTTTTACGCTGTGACGGCCCTTGAGTCTGCCGATGCGCGCCCATTCCTGTTCAGGATCGATTGCAGGAACTGCCGGGTCCGCGGGCTGCGCGGATTGGTGAACACCGTGGCCGGCGGACCTTCTTCGACGATATTGCCGGAATCCATGAACACAACGCGGTCAGCGACTTCGCGCGCGAAGTCCATCTCGTGGGTGACCACGATCATGGTCATCCCCTCGCTCGCCAGTTGCCGCATCACGCGCAGCACATCACCCACCAGTTCCGGATCTAGCGCGGATGTCGCTTCGTCAAACAGCATCAGCTTGGGGTTCATCGCCAACGCTCGCGCGATCGCCACGCGTTGTTGTTGGCCGCCACTGAGCTGGTGCGGATACGATCCGGCCTTCTCGGTCAGCCCAACCTTGGTCAGCAATGCCAGCCCGCGCGCCTTTGCCTCGGTCGATGGCTCGCGCAGAACATGCACCGGCGCCTCGATCACGTTGCCCAGCGCAGTCAGGTGAGGAAATAGATTGAACGCCTGAAAGACCATGCCGATCTGCGCGCGGATCGTCTCGATACGCCGATCCGGATCAACGACAATCTTGCCGTTCTCCTTGTAGCGATAGACAGGTTTCCCCTCGAAATGGATCGTGCCTTCGTCGATTGTCTCGAGATGGTTGATGCAGCGGAGCAGGGTGGACTTGCCGGCGCCCGACGGCCCAATGATGCAGACCACCTCGCCGCGCGGAACGGACAGCGAGACCTCCGTCAACACTTCAAGCCGACCGAACGATTTCCAGATGCCATCGAGCCGGACAACTGGCGCGGCACCTAGCGTTGGCGCAGGAGCATTCACGGTCCAATCAACCTTAGACCATCCCTGAATCCGCCCGCCATGTTAGCCAGCCGCATGAGCCCGCTGCGTTCAAGCACGAGGTCGGCCTGCGTGCCACAATCGCCAGGCGTGTCGCTGGTGTGACCGCCGGCCCAATGCACGCGGTACAGCGGTGGCGTGCTCAGACGCCGCGCCTCAATCACAAAACTGCCCCCATCACGAGCCATGACGCTTGGGCTGAGAACGCAGTGTTTGTCCCGAAATGCGTCGGTCACTCCGGCGTGTACAGGATCCACGATTGCGCCATCGACCGACCACTGCTCGCTCGCCGCTTTATCAGGCTTGAACACAATGACGCCCCCGACTGATGGCCCAAACTGTTCGAGTTCCTGCATGGCCCAGAGCCCTGTCGTCACCGTCAGCAGGGCCCCGGCAGTCAACATGAGAATTGCGGCCAGGAACGAATCGTCCACGCTCTGCCGGCGAGGGCGTCCGATAACGTCGCGTCGGCGGCGCCACCAGTGCGTGTTCATGCTGCTGCCTCGCAGCTTCGATCCGCGTCGCACGGGACCCACCGCAGCTGCCGCGTCAGCTTCTCGTTCAGATCGAGTGAGACATCCATCACGAGCGAGGCAGCAAGCGACATGCCAATCCAACTGCCGTCCCAGCCAGCATCATCAAACGTATTTGCCCCGAATTTCGGCAGGGTGTGGCGGAAACTCAGGCTATTGCCCAGAAGTTGCAGTCAGTACTCGGTGAGCACCTCCCGCAGGGTTCGCCCGCGATACGTCGTTCGCATCAAGCCACGCCGTTGCAGCGCCGGAACCAGACCTTCCGTCACCTCCACGATCAACCGGCGGTTGGTGCGCTGGAATGGCGTACTGATCAGGAAGCCGTCGCCGCCAATCGCCTCCATGGCGTTCTCCATGCGCTCCGCCACCGTTTCGGGCGCACCAACGAAATCCACCTCCGAATTTGGGGCGCCGAACCGCTCCATCGCAAGTTGGCGCAACGTCTTGTCGCTGCCCCACTGGGCGAACTTGTCGAGCGAGCCCTGCTCGCCGTTGGTGGTCAATCGCGGCAGGGGCTGGTCGAGATCGTATTTGGAAAAATCGATGTCAGTGACGGTCGCCGTGCTGGCCAGCGCGCGCTCGATGAAGTGCGGCGACGACACCATGCGATGGCGCTTCGCCTGCGCTTCTTCGTCAGTCTCGGCGAGGATCGGGTAGACCAGGAACAGCACCTTGATATCATCAGGGTTCCGCCCAAACGACACGGCGTGGCGGCGGACATCGTCGCGATACTGCTTCATGCCCTCGATGCCGTTTGCGGTGGCGATGATCGAGTCCGCATGTTTCGCCGCAAAGGCGCGACCGCGCGGCGAGCCCCCCGCCTGCACGAACACTGGCTTGCCCTGCGGTGAGCGTACGGTGTTCAGAGGACCGCGGCACTTGAAATACTTGCCCTCGAAATGGATCGGCCGAACCTTGCGGTAGTCAGCATAGGTACTGGTGGCGCGATCCATCACCACCGCATCGGGGTCCCACGAATTGAAAAGCTTGCAGACCAGATCGACGTACTCGTCCGCCATTTCGTAACGCTGTTCACGCGGAGGCAGCTTGTCGAGGCCAAAATTCTGCGCCGCGATGTCCTCACCGGAGGTGACGATATTCCAGCCGAAACGCCCACCGGCGATGTGGTCCAGTGTCGAGCAGAGACGCGCCAACATGAACGGCGGATAAGCCAGCGTGGACATTGTGGCGACGACGCCAAGTCGCGAGGTCGCCGCCGCGATCAGCGCTGCAAGCGGCATCGGATCGTGCTTCGGCACCTGCAGCGCATGCTTCAACGCGGCCTCTGCACTGTCGCCATACGCCTCGGACACCATAAGGGTGTCCTCGATCATAATGTAGTCGAAGCACGCGCGCTCCAGCGCCTGCGCCATGTCCACGTAAAATTTGCCATCCCAGGGCGATCCTCCGGCAGCCAGCGGATTGTCCCATTCGCCTGGCGTGAAGTTCATGAACCAGCCCAGATGAAGCGGTCTGCCTGCCATGCTCTGCCTCTCCTGCTCACGGATCGTCGGGGATTACGAGCAAATCCCAGGCCAGCTGGCCCTGGCACATGGGTTGCTTCTGTATCCGCGCGAACATAAGAACGGAGGGGCAACTTCATGCTGAGACGCACAGTGCTGACCGCGGCCGGTTCGGCTGCCCTGCTGGGCATCACAGGCACGCGCGCGGCGCGGGCGGATACGCTGGACGAAGTCAAGAAGCGCGGCACGTTGGTGGTCGGTATGGAAGCCGCTTACGTGCCATACGAATTCTTCAAGGATGGCAAGATCATCGGCTACGATCCCGAGATTATCGATAGCTTCATCCCGAAGCTCGGAGTGAAGGCGCAGCTTGTCGATACCGCGTGGAACGGCATTATCCCGGCGCTCTATGCCAAAAAGTTCGATGTCATCATCTCCGCGATGACCATTACCAAGGAGCGGGCAGAGAAGGTTCTGTTCTCCATGCCCTACGCCGACGCGAGCAACGTCATCCTGCTGCGTGCCAACGAGGACACGATCAAGACTGCCGATGACCTGTCCGGCAAGGTCGTCGGCGTGCAGATCGGCAGCGCCGCCGCGGGTATCATCAAGACATTCGAGGCCAAGCTGAAGGCGGCCGGCAAGCCCGGCTACGCCGACGTCAAGCAGTACGAGCACTACCCTGAAGCCTACCAGGACCTGCTCAACAAGCGCATCGGCGCTGTGGTGAACTCGAAGTCCACCATGTTGGTGGTGATGAAGGACGCGCCGGGCAAGTTCAAGATGATCGGCGGCGTATCCGACATCACGGCGTATTTCGGCATGGCGTTCCGCAAAGAGGACACGGCATTTCAGGCGTTCGTCAACGAGCAGCTCGCCGGCATGAAAACCGACGGCACGCTGGCGAAGCTGCAGGAGAAATGGTTTGGCGCCACGATGAACACGCCCAACGAGGTGCCCGAAGTACTGCCCTGACGCCAGCACGACATGCCAGATTTCGATTGGGGGGTCATGTGGTATGCGGCGCCCTACATGTTGCAGGGCGCCGTGGTCACGCTGGAGATCTCCATCTGCGCAATGGCGGTCGGCACCATGGTCGGCCTGGTCTGTGGCCTCATCAGCGTTTCCAATCTCGCCATACCGAAGGCAATCGTGCGCGCCTATGTCTACTTCGTGCGCGGCACACCGGCTCTGGTGCAGATCTTCCTGGTGTACTTTGCGCTGCCGCGCATTGGCTTCGAATTGTCGGCCTTCGCGAGCGGCGTTGCAGCGTTGGCGTTCAACTCGGGTGGATTCATTTCGGAAATCGTGCGCGCCGGCCTGCAATCTATCGATGCGGGCCAGACCGAGGCGGCGCTCTCCATCGGCATGACTGACCAGCAATCCATCTTGTTCATCCTGCTGCCGCAGTCGCTGCGGCGCATCACGCCGCCATTGACCAACGAGGTGATCACGCTGGTGAAGAGCTCCTCGCTCCTTTCCGTGATATCGATCACGGAGCTGACCCGCTCGGCACAGGTGATCATCGCCGAGCGCTTCACGCCGTTCGAGTTGTACGCCGAATTGGCGGTGTACTATCTGGTGATGATCTCGGTGCTCGCCTGGTTCTCGGAATACGTCGAGAAGAAGCTGGCATGATGGCCCCACCTCTGCTCGCCATCCATGGCCTCTCCAAAGTGTTCAGCGATGTGCCCGTGGTCGATCGCGTGGATCTCGCGGTTTCACAGGGCGAGATCGTCATGGTGATCGGCCCAAGCGGCGCTGGCAAATCCACGCTGCTGCGCTGCGTTAACCGCATCGAGATACCCACCACAGGCGAGGTTGTACTCGACGGCACCAACATGGCCGGCGAACGTCGCAACGGCCGGCTGATACCGGACAAACCAGCCGACACCGCGCGAAAACGCCGTCGCATCGGCATGGTATTCCAGCGATTTAATCTGTTCGCTCACCTCAGCGCGCTCGACAACGTGGCGATCGGCCCGCGTCGCGTACTCGGCATGAAGCTCGCCGCGGCGCGCGCTCTTGCCGCGGAGCAGCTTGCCCAGGTGCGCATGTCGGAGCACGCGTCGAAACGTCCCGCGCAACTGTCGGGCGGCCAGCAACAGCGCGTCGCAATTGCGCGCGCCACGGCGATGCGGCCGGTGCTGATGCTGTTCGACGAGCCGACGTCCGCACTGGATCCCGAGCTGGTCGGCGAGGTGCTGGAAGTGATCCGCTCCTTGGCGCAGGACGGCATGACGATGCTGGTGGTGACCCACGAGATGCAGTTCGCACGGGAAGTGGGGTCGCGCGTGCTGTTCATGGATGGCGGTCGCGTTCTTGAAGACGCAGCACCGGCACGCTTCTTTTCGAAGCCGAGTCACCCACGCGCGCAGGAATTTCTGCGCCGCATCCACGTGCCGGTTGCCGCCGTCTCATAGCGGGCTATCCTCTAAGGCCAAGATGAGGTGCGAGCATGCGTATCGCGGTGACCGGTGGCCTGGGGCGGCTTGGCCGATACGTCGTGCGTGAATTGGCGGAGCACGCTGTGCGCGTCCTCGACATCGGCCTGCCAGGCGAATGCCATCAGGCCGATCTGCGTGACCTCGACGCGTTGCGCGCGGGGCTGCACGATATCGAAGTGGTCGTGCATCTTGCGGGCATTGATCGCTCGGTCGCGACAGACGATGCGACGACCATGCAGGTCAACGCGATGGGCACCTGGAACCTGTTCGAGGCCAGCCTTCAGACGGGCGTTCGGCGGGTGATCCATTGTTCCAGTAGCTCGGTACTCGGGCTGGATCACACCAACTCGCGGATGCCGCCGTGCTATCTGCCGATCGACGAGACGCATCCGCTGCGCCCGACTGATGCCTACGGTCTTGGCAAACAATGCGGCGAACGAATCTCGGAGGCGTTCTCGCGCCGCGGCCTCGAGGTAATTGTAATTCGACCCTGCTTCGTCGCCTTCCCCGAGATGGCAGAATTCATGGCGGGCAGAGCAGGACCGGAAGGCCGCGCCGAACCGATGCCTTATCTGCGCACCTATGTCGGACCACAGGACTGCGCGCGTGGCTTTGCCGCCGCCACTGCTGCCGACTATGCTGGATTCGAGACATTTTTCCTCGCCGCGGCCGATGCGTTCGCGGATGAACCGACACAAGCCCGGCTCGAAGCGCTGTACGGCGAACCGATTCCGTTGCGCGATGCCGCGCTGTACCGGCATCTTCCGAACGCGTCGCCGATCTCTCACGCGGCGGCGAACAAGCGCCTCGGCTGGACACCGACGACAAGCTGGACGGCGGGTGCAATCACGGCTTGACTGTCTGCTCGTCGTTAGGGGAGGAGCGAACAATGAGCCTGACCAATCAGGTTGCCCTGGTGACCGGTGCGGGCCAGGGCATAGGCAAGGCATCCGCACTCGCCCTGGCCGAGGCCGGAGCGCACGTCGTCGCCGCAGATATCGACCAGCAGAAGGCCGAGGCGACGGCCGACGCCATCATGTCGCAGCAGCGTCGCGCGCTTGCCGTGCAGGCGGATGTCGGCAACCTCCAGGACATCGACCGCATGGTGCGCCAGGCGCTGGAGCAATTCGGTCAGATCGACATCCTGCTGAGCAATGCAGGCGTGACACGCCGCGCAGACATCATGGAGCTGACCGAGGCTGACTGGGACCGCATCCACCGTGTCAATGCGAAGGGCGTGTTCTTCTGCCTCCAGCGTGTCGCGCGGGAGATGATTCCGCGCCGCAGCGGTCGGATCATCAATATCGCCTCGATTGCGGGCAAGGGCTACGAGGGCACGTCAAATGCAGCCTACGCGGCGAGCAAGGGTGCCGTGATCAGCCTGACGAAGACCGCAGCACAGCAGTTGGCGAAACACAACATCAATGTCAATTCTGTCTGTCCCGGTGTGACGCGCACGGCGCTGTCAGAGGACAACCTGCGTGTTCGCGCGCAGCAGGAAGGTGTCAGCGTCGAGGAGATGGAGCGTCGCCGTGCCGCCGTGATCCCGCTGAAGCGCGCAAACGACCCGGAAGATATCGCTGCCATGGTGGTCTTCCTGGCATCGCCGGGCGCACGCAACATCACCGGCCAGTCCTTCAATGTCGATGGCGGCCTGATTCCAGATTGAACAAGGAGACGTCCCATGAGCGTCGCAGATCCCAATCAGGTGATCCTGACAGGGGAAAATCCGTTCATCCGGCTGAGCGAGACGGACGGTGCGCCCTTCACCACCAACGCCAGCTTCTGGCGCATCATCCTTTGCCCCGGGGGGCCAGGGCACGTGCTTTATCTCAAAAGCGAGCTGACGAATGACCGCTGGCGCATCTACTCTGACAACATCGCAATGGCGCGGTGGCTGCAATCGACTGTGCAGGGCATGCTGAATCCGGAGACAGCCGATCAAACGATTCCGGTCACCGACGCCGTCTTTTCCAAGGACGGCGATCCGCACAACTTCTGGACCGAGCGTCTGGTTTCCCTCGACGAAGAGATCGCGCTCACCTGGTACAACATTGGCGAGCCACTGCTGATCCACACCCAGCCGAATGCCGAGCCTGGGCGGCCGTACGGCGTGTGCACCGTGCTGATCCCGGCACTCGGTGCGCGCCTGACGCGTAATGGGGTCCAGGCGATCGGCCAACCCTGGCCTCGCGACCGTGAAGGTCGGCCCTTCAGCACGTGCGCGCTGGCATTCTCCGAAAGCTGGACTGCCACACGCTGAACCCGTCACCGCGAGGCACCCGCCGAGCACGCATCGTCACAGCGCAGCGTCTTGTAACCGGCTATTCGTCGTTGCCCGGCCCCAGCCTTTGCCGTAGCATCGAAATTCGTCAAGGGGAGGAATTGTAACATGTCAGGGACAATCCACATTCATCCGTCCGTGGATCAAGGCGTGAAGCCCGGCTCGGCAAACTTCGCCGGCGGCACGCTGGTGTGCAAATGCACGCAGTCACCGGTGAAGGTCGCGATCAAGGGCAACGTTGCCTACGACCATGCCTGCGGCTGCACCAAATGCTGGAAGCCGGCCGGCGCGACCTTCTCTGTGGTGGCCGTCGTGCCGCGCGCCAACCTGAGCGTGACGGAGAACGCCGACAAGCTCGCCATCGTCGACCCGAGTGCCGCGATCCAGCGCTACGCCTGCAAGGGTTGTGGCGTTCACATGTATGGCCGGATCGAAAATACGAAGCATCCGTTCTACGGCTTCGACTTCATCCATCCCGAACTGTTCCAGGAAGCGGGCTGGGCGCCGCCGGAATTCGCCGCCTTCGTGTCGTCGGTGATCGAATCAGGCGTCAGTCCGGATCAGATGGCCGGCATTCGCAGCCGGCTGAAGCAGCTCGGCCTGGAGCCGTACGACTGCCTGTCGCCGCCGCTGATGGACGCGATCGCCACGCACGTCGCCAAGGCCTCCGGCGCGCTGCCGGCCTGAAAATCCGGCAACGCAAGGCGAGGCGGCAAGGATCAGTAGGTCACGACGCTGCGGATGCTTTCGCCCCGCCGCATCAGTTCGAACCCTTCGTTGATGCGCTCGAACGGCAGCACGTGCGTGATCAGGTCGTCGATATTGATCCGGCCTTCCATGTACCAATCGACGATGCGCGGCACGTCGGTGCGCCCGCGCGCGCCACCGAACGCGGTGCCCTTCCAGACGCGGCCGGTCACCAACTGGAACGGCCGCGTGGCGATCTCCTGACCCGAGCCGGCGACGCCGATGATGATCGACTGGCCCCAGCCGCGATGCGCGCATTCCAGCGCCTGCCGCATGACCTTCACGTTGCCGATGCATTCGAAGCTGTAGTCGGCGCCGCCCTTCGTCAGATCCACCAGATACGGCACCAGATCGCCCTGCACCTCGCTCGGATTGACGAAATGCGTCATGCCGAACTTCTCGGCGATCTCCTTCCGCTTCGGGTTCAGATCGACGCCGACGATCTGCTCGGCGCCGACCAGGCGCAGCCCCTGGATCACGTTCAGTCCGATGCCGCCCAGACCGAACACCACGCACGCGCGCCGGCCTCGACCTTGGCGGTGTTCATCACCGCGCCGATGCCGGTGGTGACGCCGCAGCCGATGTAGCAGACCTTCTCGAACGGCGCGTCCTCGCGGATCTTCGCGAGCGCGATCTCCGGCAGCACGGTGAAGTTCGCGAACGTCGAGGTGCCCATGTAGTGCATCACCGGCGACCCGTTCACGAGAACCGGCTGGTGCCGTCCGGCATCACGCCGCGGCCCTGCGTGGCACGGATCGCCACGCACAGATTGGTCTTGCGGCTGAGGCAGTATTCGCATTGCCGGCATTCCGGCGTGTAGAGCGGGATGACGTGATCGCCCTTCTTCAGCGACGTCACCCCCGGACCAACCTCGGCCACGATGCCGGCGCCCTCATGGCCGAGGATCGCCGGAAAGAGTCCTTCGGGATCGGCGCCGGAGAGCGTGTATTCGTCCGTATGGCAGATGCCGGTCGCCTTGATCTCGACCAGCACCTCGCCGGCACGCGGACCTTCGACATCCACGGTTTCCAGGCTGAGAGGTTTGCCCGCCTCGCGGGCCACGGCGGCACGAACCTTCATCGCATCCCTCCCTGGTGACGACGACTACTGCTTCTTCTGTCCGTCCGGCCCGAACTGTTCAAGAAAGGCGATCACGTCCTTCCGCTTCTGCTCGTCCTTCAGGCCGGGAAAGATCATCTTGGTGTGCGGCACGACCGTCTGCGGTGATGTCAGGTACTTGTCGAGTTCTTCCGGCGTCCAGACAATGCCGGAATTCTTGTTGGCCTCCGAATACTCATACCCCGGATAGGTTCCCGCCTTGCGTCCGACCACACCATTGAGCACCGGTCCGACCGCGACCTTCGCACCGGGACCGATCTGGTGGCAGGCGCGGCACACCAGGAAGTCCTTTTCGCCGGCAGCGGCATCCTGAGCGTGCACCGAACCTGTCGCGGCCAGGAGCAGCAACGCCGCAACGATTGCTGTCCGGAGCACTGAGGATCCTCCCGTGATTGCCTCACCGAAGGTGCAGATAGTGTCCAACCCAGTCAACGTGCCAATCAGATTTTCTCGTCTTCCTGACCTGGCCAGGCGCAATGCCAGCGCGCCACGCGCAGTTGCGGGTGCTCGCCGATCCACTGCGCCAGGTAGGGCTGCGCCTGCATCGTGCAGGCCCGCAGCGAGCCCGCCGACTGAAACATCAGGTGGTACTCATGGCAGGTGCCCGGGCTGGCCAGGGTGCATGCCAACACAATGAGGTCGATCAGGTTCATCGGTCTTTCCAACGCTCCAGGATCGGTGGTGCAGCGCTTATGCATTCCCCGAACAGCTTGCAAGTATTTCATCCCCGGCGGGTTAATTCAATGATCGGTGCGCCGAAGCACTGCTTGAAGACACAAGGATAGTGCTCCATCCTGCCCTGAATGGAACGTCCAACGCTGATGTTGCACAACTGGTTCGGCCGGCGTGCCATGATCGCGATCACCATGGGTGCCGTGCTCGCGGGAAGGCCACGCGTGCGCGCGGTCCGATACCACCACAGTTCAGGTCGGCTACCTGCGCTGGATGGAGCCGCGTCAGACGATATCGCTGCTGGACAAGCCACCGCCGGATAATGGGCTTGCGGGCGCAAGGCTCGCCATGAACGACAACAATACAACCGGTCGCTTCATGAACCAGCAGTTCGAGCTTTCCGATGCGCCAGTGCGCGCCGACGACGATCCGGCCGCCATTCTGTCAGGACTGGCAGAACGCGGCATCGTTCTCATCGTTGTCCGATCTTCCGGCTGATCGGCTAGTTAAGCTTGCCGAGGCGGCGCGCGCGAAACAGGTCACGCTGTTCAACATCCAGGCTCCGGACGACGCACTGCGCCAGGAGAACTGTCGCGACAACGTGATTCACGTGGCGCCGTCACGCGCCATGCTCGCTGACGCACTCGCGCAGTACCTGGTGTGGAAGAAATGGTCGCGCTGGGTGCTGGTGTATGGTTCGCATCCCGAGGACGCATTGCTGGCGGACGCCTATCGCCGCGCTGCGCTACGCTTCGGCGCGCGCATCGTGAAGGAACGTGAATACAAGGATGCCGGTGGCTCGCGGCAGACCGATTCCGGCGTCGTGCAGACCCAGCAGCAGATGCCGGTCTTTACCCAGGGATTGCCCGACTACGACGTGCTGGTGACCGCCGACGAGAACGAGGTGTTCGCCAACTATCTGCCCTATCGTACCTGGGATGCGCGGCCGGTGGTGGGTTCGGCCGGGTTGCGTCCGGTCAGCTGGGATCCGGCGAGTGAATCCTGGGGCGGGACGCAGCTTCAGGACCGCTTCGTGCGCATGGCGCATCGCCGCATGACCGAACTCGACATGCAGGCCTGGACCGCCTGCCGCATGATCGGTGAAGCCGCCAGCCGCACCAACTCGGTCGATCCGGCGAAGATCATGCAGGACATGAAAAGCGCCGACTTTGGCGTCGCGGCCTACAAGGGCCAGAAACTCTCGTTGCGCGACTGGGACTGGCAGCTTCGCCAGCCGATCCTGCTGTCGGACGGTCGCACCGTCGTGTCGGTGTCGCCGCAGCCAGGCTTCCTGCATCAGGTGACCGAACTCGACACACTCGGCTTCGACCGGCCGGAGACCAAATGCAAACTGCGGTGAAGTGGCATCTGGCCGGTCTGCTTCTGATGGCGACGTCGGTTCCGGCGCTCGCGTACACGGCCTATGTCTCGAACGAGCGCGACAACACGATCAGCGTCGTCGATCTCGATCAGATGAAGACCGTGAAGACCGTGCCGGTCGGACAGCGTCCGCGCGGCATCACCATGACCAAGGACGGCAAGTAGATCCTGGTCTGTGCGAGCGACGACGACACCATCCAGATCATCGACGCCGCGACGCTGCGCGTCGTCGGCGATCTGCCATCAGGTCCCGATCCCGAGACCTTCGCGCTGCACGTCTCCGGCAATCCGCTCTACGTGTCGAACGAAGACGACAACATGGTCACCGTGATCGACGTGCCGACGCGCAAGGCGATCGCGGAGATACCGACCGGCGTCGAGCCCGAGGGCATGGCGGTCAGCCCTGACGGCCAGACCATCGTGAACACGTCCGAAACCACCAACATGGCGCATTTCATCGACTACGATACGCGCAAGATGGTGGCCGGCGTGCTGGTCGACGCGCGGCCGCGCGTCGCCATGTTCAAGCACGACGGATCAGAGGTCTGGGTCTCCTCCGAACTCGGCGGCACGGTCAGTGTGATCGATCCGGTGAAGCACGTCGTGACCCACAAGATCTCGTTCGAGGTGCAGGGCCTGCGCGCCGAGGCGATACAGCCGGTGGGCATCCGGTTCACCAACGACGACGTGACGGCGTTCGTGGCTCTGGGGCCGGCCAACCGCGTCGCGGTGATCGATACGAAGACCTACAAGGTGGAGAAGATGCTGCTCGTCGGACAGCGCGTCTGGCAGATGGCGTTCACGCCGGACCAGAAATACCTGCTGACCACCAATGGACTTTCCAACGATATCTCGGTGATCGATGTCGCCGGGCTCGATGTGGTGAAGTCGATCCAGGTCGGCCGGCTGCCCTGGGGCGTCGTCGTGTCGCCGAAATGAGCACGGCCGCGATCACCGATACGCGCCCCGCGCCACGCTGGATGCGGCGTCGCTCGTGCCGGCGCTCGCCGTGCACAACGTCAGCCACGCCTACGGATCGCGCCAGGCGTTGCAGGACGTCAGCCTGACCGTGCCGCAGTCACGCTTCACCGCACTGCTCGGCCTGAACGGCGCGGGCAAGACCACGCTGTTCTCGCTGGTCACGCGGCTCTACGACACTCAGCACGGATCGATCGAGGTGCTCGGTCATCGCGTATCGCGCGAGCCGGGCAGGGCGCTGCGCCTGCTTGGCGTGGTGTTCCAGGCGCGCACGCTCGATCTCGACATTTCGGTCATGGACAATCTGCTCTATCACGCCGCGCTGCACGGCATCGGCCGACGCGAGGCGCGCAAACGCGCACTTGCCGCGCTGCAGGAGATCGACCTGGCGGACCGGGCCAAAGAGACCGTGCGCAGATTGTCGGGCGGACAGATGCGACGGGTCGAGATCGCCCGCGCGCTGCTGCACCGGCCGCGTGTCCTGGTGCTGGACGAACCGACAGTCGGGCTGGATGTCGCGTCCCGCTCCGCCATCCTCCGTCACGTCCGCTCGCTGGTCCGCGACCGTGGCGTCGCCGTGCTGTGGGCAACCCATTTGCTCGATGAGGTTGCAATCGACGATGCGGTTGTCGTGCTGCACCGCGGTCGTGTGCTCGCATCGGGCGATGTTTCCAACGTCGTGGCATCATCGGGCGCCGCGGACATGCGAAGCGCCTTCATCGCATTGACCGGTGCCGCACCGGAGGGTGCGGAATGAGCATCACCAGAACCGGCGACCGAACACCGGGCTTCACGCCTGGCCAGTACCTCATCTGCCTGCGCGGCATCGCCTGGCGTGAGGCACTGCGGTTCCTGCACCAGCGCGAACGCTTCGTCTCGGCGCTGGTCCGCCCGCTGGTGTGGCTGTTCATCTTCGCCGCCGGATTCCGCCAGATCCTCGGCGTCTCGATCATCCCCCCTTACCAGACCTACGTTCTCTACGAGGTCTACGTCACGCCCGGACTGATGGCGATGATCCAGTTGTTCAACGGCATGCAGTCATCGCTCTCGATGGTCTACGACCGCGAGATGGGCAATATGCGCATGTTGCTGGTCAGCCCGTTTCCACGCTGGTTCCTGCTGACCGGCAAATTGCTGGCAAGCACCGTGGTATCGATCTCCCAGGTCTATGCCTATCTGGTCGTCGCCTGGTTCTGGGGTATCGAGCCACCGATCTGGGGCTATGTCACCGTGCTGCCCGCGCTCGCGCTGTCCGGCATGATGCTCGGCGCGCTCGGCATGCTGCTGTCGTCGGTCATCCGCCAGCTCGAGAACTTCGCCGGCGTGATGAACTTCGTGATCTTTCCGATGTTCTTCGCCTCGTCCGCGCTCTACCCGCTATGGCTGGTGCAGCAGTCGAGCCCTGTCGTCTACACCATCTGCCGGCTCAATCCGTTCACCTATGCCGTCGAGCTGATTCGCTTCGCCCTGTACATGGAGATCGACTGGACGTCGCTCGCGGTTGTCGTTGTCATGACGATCGTGTTTACGACTGGCGCGATCATCGCCTACGACCCGGCGCGCGGCCTGATCGCGCGTCGCGGCGGAGGCGGCGGATGACACCACGCTGCATGCGCGTCACAGGACTGGCGCTCGGCATTGCCGTGGTGACGTCCACGGCTGCTTGGTCGGCGCCTCCCGGCCCGCGCGACCCCGACTGGCCGTGCCAGCAGATCAAGGTGCCGCAGCTTTCACTGGCAGCCGTGTGGTCGGGTCCTCCGTTGGATCAACAGCAGGTTGACTGGCAGCAGGACCAGCAGGTCGCCGATCTCGTGCAGGAGACGGCGCAGCGCCGTGTGCCGATCGAGCAGGCGCAGGAAAAGGTCCACGCCTTCGCCGCACAGGCCGGCGATCAGAAGCAGCCGAAGCTGCTGCAACTGCTCGCCGGACTGTTCAGTGTGCTCGACGAAGAACGCAGCAGTGTCATCGCGGGCCTCGATCGCTTCGGTGCTCGTCAGAAGGAGCTCGCCGCGGAGCTACGCGACGACAACGAAAAGCTGCGCACCATGCAGGCCGACCCAAAGTCCGAGGCCGGCGATGTCAACCAGTTGACGCAACGGGTCACCTGGGAGGCGCAGGTCTTTCAGGATCGTCGTCAGGCCCTGCGCTATGCCTGCGACGTGCCGAGTAAGATCGAGCAGCGGTTGTTCGCCCTGGCGCGCACGATCCAGGACGCGATTCGGTAGAGCGTCATTCCGCTGCCTGCGGTCGTTGCGGCGTCGGGCGCAGCTCCAGCGGCAGGTGATCCGCCGCCCACCCGTCAGTGCCGTCGGGATACCAGGCGACATGCGCATAGCCCATTGCGATCGCCCGCTTCGCCGCGTTCCACGACATCCAGCAATTCGCCAGGCAATAGAACACCAGCATGTGGTCGTGATTGCCGCCAGTGGCCTGCGCCAGTCCTTCCGCGAAGTAGTGTTCCATCACCGGCGCGAGTGCGCCATATCCGGTATCTGGCAGCCACACGCTGCCAGGAATGTCCTCGCGCGGTTTGTCCCGCCAGATCGTCGAGGCAGGCAATCCGGCCGGACGCGGCGCCTGCGGCAACACATCGATGAACGCCGCGTCGTGCTTTTCCCAGTGAGCATGCGCCTCGCTCGTCGACAGTACGCGCGCGCCACGCAACGTTGCCGGCGTCGGCGCGCGATAGTCGTCCATCCGATAGCCTGCCGGTTCAGGCGGTGCATCCGGTGCCGCGGCTGCGAGCAGAAGTGCAAGGGCGAGCGAAGCGGCCGAGCGATAACGCACCGTGTTCATGGCGTCGTTATGAGCTGACCTTGCTCGTCCAGCAACGGCACGCCGTACTCCGTTAGGATTCGATCGATCTCCGCCTTGTTCTCCGCAATCAGTCGATTGAGCCTGCGCTTCCAGTCCTGATCGCTGCGACGCACGCCCATGGCAATGCGAAAGTCCATGCGCTCCGGCTCCTTCAGCAGCGGAGCCACCACAAGGTGCGGCGTGACACGCTGCGCATAATAGCCGGCGATCGGACCCCACAGCACGCCGGCGTCGATCTGCCCGGCCGCGATATCCTCGACCATCGTCCGCGTAGGAGCTTCGATCCGCGTATCGACCGTCAGCGCGTAGGGTCTTGCCAGCGACATCAGCCCCTGCTGCACAAGCACCGTGGCCGGCGGCGTGCCGGCGATAACGCCGATATGCTTTCCCTTGAGCCGCGGATCCGCGAGCGAGTCGATGCCGTCCAGCCCGTTACCTGGTTTGAACACCAGCGCATAGGTCGTGCGATAATAGGGATTGGTGGTCTGCACAAGGTCGTCGCCCACTGCCACGCCCATGATCACGTCGCAGCGCAACGCATTCAGCGTGTTGCGCACGAAGCCGATCACCTGCGGAAAATAGGTGTAGCTGGTCGGCTCGCCAAGTTTCTGCGCGAATAGCGCGGCCAGCTTGTTCTCGAACCCTTCGCCTGCTTCGTCGGAAAACGGCAGATTGCGAGGGTCCGCGCAGACCCGGAATGTCTTGGGATCCACCAGTTCGCCCGGTGCGCCGAGACCAGGAGCCTGCGCGACAGCCCGTCCCGCCAACAACGCCACCAACCCGATGGCAACAGCAATCAGTCGAATGCGGCACCCCGCCATGACGTTACCGCCTCCGATCAACCCATGCATTCATCCTCGGCCTTGGAGTAGGCTTCCGGCTTCGTTGCATGCTTTTCCGGGCGTCCGCGCCCAATCGCGTCATCACCGCGTGCCCGCAGATAGATATAGATCGCGTCGATGAAGCACATGACGTTCTTGTTCTCGCCATTGGCCGGCATGACCAGGTCCTGCGAGGCGGACACGTCCTTCTTGCCGCCCGCGACGACGGCATAAAAATCGGAATAGCTCAGGCGCTTCATCGAATCCATGAGCGCCGGAGCATAGCTGGAGCCCATGCCGTCCGGCCCATGGCAGCGCAGACATTCGGATGAATAGCGGTTGAAGCCAATACTGGTGTACCAATCGACCGTTCCGTCCTTGTCGACCTTGAAGGTCGGATTGCCGTCCTTGTCACTCCATTTGCCGTCATCGGATTTCACGGCGGTCGGATCGCCCGATCCGTCCGTGATGGCATGAGCGCCCATTGAAACAACCAAGGCCGCTGCAACACCAGCGGCCACACAGATAAAGCGTCGCACAATGTGTTCCTCGCTTGCGGTGCCGATGCCGGCCTCGCGACATCTTCTCGCGAGGCCGGCAACGAACAGGCCCGGCGATCAGCTGGATGGCAGCGCGAATACCGTCAAGGTGCCGCCGAGTGCCGTGTAGTTGCTCAGCGCGGCATAACCGCCGACCGCGCCGAGACCGGCATGTGGATCAGTCAGACCCGCCGCCAGACCGATGCCGGCCCAGCCGCCAACACCGGACAGCACGGCAACATACTGCTTGCCGCGATGCTCATATGTCATGACGTTGCCGATGATGCCCGACGGAGTCTTGAACTTGTAGAGCTCCTTGCCCGTCTTGGCATCCACCGCCTTCAGGTAACCCTCGAGCGTTCCGTAGAACACCACGCCGCCCCTGGTCGTGAGCGCGCCTGACCAGACGGAGAACTGCTCCGGATCTGACCACACGATCTTGCCCTTGGTCGCATCCCACGCGATGAAGTTGCCCATGTTCGTTTGGCCGGGAGGCGGATACATCGACAGTGTCGCACCGACATAGGGCTGTCCCGCGGTGTAGGAGACGCGGAACGGCTCGTAGTCCATGCAGACATGGTTGGTCGGCACATAGAACAGCTTGGTCTCCGGCGAATACGCCGCCGGCTGCTCGTCCTTGCTGCCCAATGCGGCCGGGCAGATACCCTGGCTGTTCACGTCCTCGCCAGCCTCGCCCGGAGCGTACTTCGCGACGACGCTCGGTCGCCCGTAGTTCGGGCTGCTCTTGTTCATGTCCACGCCGGTGGTCCAGTTCACCGCGGGATCATACTTCGCCGCAACCAGCAGTTCGCCGGTTGCCCGGTTCAGCGTGTAGCCAAGTCCGTTGCGGTCGAAGTGAACCAGCGTCGGCACCATCTGGCCACCGATCTCCTGGTCGGCCAGGATCATCTCGTTGACGCCGTCGTAGTCCCACTGGTCATGCGGCGTCATCTGATAGACCCATTTCGCCATGCCGGTATCGGCGTCGCGGGCGAAGATCGTCATCGACCACTTGTTGTCGCCGGGCCGCTGCTTCGGGTTCCACGTCGACGGATTGCCGGACCCGTAATAGATCAGATTGAGCTTTGGATCGTACGAGTACCAGCCCCACGTGTCGCCGCCGCCGATCTTCCACTGATCGCCCTGCCAGGACTTCAGGCTCGAAATCGGCACCGATCGGCTTGCCCAGGTCAGTGGTCTTCTGCGGATCGACCAGCACATCGCTGTCCGGCCCTTCGGAATACGCCCGCCAGATCTGCTTGCCGTCGGCGACCGCATACGCCGTGACCCAGCCGCGCACGCCGAACTCGCCGCCCGAAACGCCGACCAGCACCTTGTCCTTGACGACCATCGGAGCACCGGTGCCGGTCGCGCCCTTGCCGGGATCATCGGTCTTCACAGACCAGACCACCTTGCCGGTCTTCGCATCGAGCGCCACCAGCGTCGTGTCCGCCTGATGCAGGAACAGCTTGCCGTCGGCATAGGCCAGGCCGCGATTGACCGTGTCGCAGCACATCACCGGAATAACGTTCGGGTCCTGCTTCGGCTCGTACTTCCAGAGGATCTTGCCGTCATGGTCCAGGTCGAGCGCGAATACCGTGTTGGGGAATGGCGCGTGCACGTACATGACGTCGCCGATGACCAGTGGAGCGCCTTCATGGCCGCGCAGCACACCGGTGGAGAATGTCCACGCCACCTGCAGCTTGCCAACGTTCTGTGCGGTGATCTGATTGAGCTTCGAAAAACGCTGGTTGTCGTAGGTGATCGTCGGCATTACCACGTTCGCCGAGTTCTCCTGCATCTTGACCAGGTCCTCGCCCGCCGTGGTCTGCGCGATCGCGGTTGATAATACCAATTGGGACGAAAGCAGTGTGCCTGCTGTGAGCCAGATCCCCGCCAAAGCCTGCCGCATTGGTTCCTCCCATGTTGCACGTGCTAATGGTGGGCGACACTGATGCCCACCGAACGCATTCGGTCCAATTGGGAAGAGGTTCCTCCGGCCACGTCTGTGGGCAAGCCCTGCTGAGTTCTTTGCTCTAGGGCACGCACCAAGACAAACGCCCGCCCTCCCAACTGCGAACATCCGTCGAAGCCGGAACCTGTGGTAACCATATGCCGTTCGCGGAAGCCGGCAAGTCACGGCATCGCGAACAGATTCGTCAAACCGCAAGGATCGGGATGTTCGGTTGGAAGCATCACTACGCCAACGTCGATCAGGCGGCGCGTCGACCGGCAACAGGACTGCGGGCCATTTGCCTCGTGATCTGTACGTTACTGCTGCGCCTTGCGGGCGTGGCGGCAGCTCCAGTCGAGACCCCTCTCGCTGTGCAAAAAGTCGCTGACGGTGACTATGTACATTTCGGACTGATCGCTCTGCCGACACCCGATAACGCCGGCGACATCGCCAATCTCGGCATCATTGTCGGGCACGATGCCGTCGCGTTGGTTGACACTGGCGGCAGCGTCAACGTCGGACAGCGTCTGCTCCTGGCCGTTCGCGGCATCACCGGCAAGCCGATCCGCTATGTGATCAATACGCATGAACATCCAGATCACGTCTTCGGCAACGCAGCCATGCCGTCCGGCGTGACATTTGTCGGACATCATAATTTGCCAGCCGAGCTGGCCGAACGCGGACCATATTATCTTCGCTCCTATCGTGACCAGCTCGGCGACGCAGCCATCGCCGCCGTCAGGATCATTCCACCCACACTCCTGGTGGATACCGACACCACGCTGGACCTCGGCGACAGGCGGCTTCGGCTCACCGCGTGGTCGCCGCCGCCCACACGAACTGCGATCTGACGGTGCTCGATGAGACGACAGGCGTGCTTTTTGCCGGAGATCTCGTGTTTCTCCAGCACGTGCCTGTGGTGGACGGCAGCCTCACGGGCTGGCTCTCGATCATCCCGCGTCTGGCGAAGCTGCCCGCCAGGATCGTGGTGCCCGGTCACGGCCGGCTGGTCGCGCCCTGGCCGCAGGCGCTTGATGACGAAAGTCGCTACTTATCTGCATTGGCGCAGGACACTCGCCGCCAGATCGCGATGGGCACACCGCTCGCGCGCGCGGTTACCGAAATCGGCAGCTCCGAACGAAACCGATGGCAGCTGTTCGATGACTACAATGCGCGCAACGCGACCACGGCGTTCAGCGAGCTGGAATGGCAGTAGGCCTCTCGCGTGCGGCGCGGCCGCGGTACGTATAGGCCTCACTCGCCGCCGATGCATCCTGTTCGGCGATCGTCTGCATCAGTCCATGTTGCGGCGACAGCTCGCATGCCGGATCCGTCGCCGCGGCGTCCCCGGCAATCGCCATCGCCTGACAGCGGCACCCGCCATAGTCGATCTCGCGCATCTCGCAGGAGCGGCAAGGCTCCCGCATCCACGCGGTGCCGCGAAATGCCTGGAACGCCGGAGCCCGCAGCCATATTTCTGCTAGCGAGTGCTCGCGGACCGACCAGAACTGCAGGCCTGGAATGCTCTCTGCCGCATGGCATGGCAGCACGCGACCAGAGGGCGTGACGTTCAGCGAACGGCGCCCCCAACCGCCCATGCACGCCTTCGGCCGCCGCGCATAATAATCCGGTACGACAAGATCGATCACCAGCCGGCCCTCGTAGCGCGGACGGATGCTTTCCATCTCCTGCATCGCGCGCGCGACCTGTTCCCGCGTCGGCATCAGCGCCTGACGGTTCCGCAACGCCCAGCCGTAGTACTGCGCGTGGGCGATTTCGACGCGGCCGGCACCGAGCGACGCGGCCATTTCCACCAAAGCGGCAATGTGATCGATGTTGGCGCGATGGATCACGGCATTGATGGTGAGCGCGAGCCCCAGCCCGCGCACCGACTGCGCGAATGCAAGCTTGCGCGCATGCGCCCCACGATAGCCGGCGATGTGGTCCGCGCTCTTCGCCTGCACGTCCTGCAGCGAAAGCTGAACATGATCGAGCCCGACCTCCTTCAGCCGCATCAGCCGAGGCCCGTCGAGCCCGATCGCCGAGGTGATCAGGTTGGTGTAGAGCCCGGCGTCGCGCGCCGCAGCGACAATCTCGACGAGGTCGCGGCGCGAGGCGGGTTCGCCGCCGGACAGATGCACCTGTAGCACGCCCATCGCAGCCGCTTCGCGGAACACGCGCGCCCACGTTGCGGTGTCCAGCTCATCGGTGCGATCGTCCAGCGTCAGCGGGTTCGAGCAATACGGGCAGGCGAGGGGACAGCGATGCGTCAGCTCGGCGAGCAGACCGAGTGGCGCAGGCAGCCCCGTCTTCGCGTCCGCAGCGCTCACACCACCATCCGCTTCGTCGCGAGTTCGACCAGCATATCGTTCACGTCGCCGGCGATCTCGGCGCGATCCGCGGTGTACAGCACGGCGAGCTCATCGATGATCTCGCCGACCGTGCGACTGCCGTCGCAGCGGCGCAGAATTTCGCTTGCCGGCCCTTCCGTCTCGATCACGCGTTCGGGCCCCAGCAGTACCCACGCCTGCCGCGTCGTGTCGAAATGCAGGCGCACGCCCGGGGCAAGCTTCGGGCGTTCCGGCGGCTCAGCCATCGGAGCCCTTTGGCACGAACGCACCAGGCGGAATCAACCCGGGCGTCGCATAGGAGTAGTGCAGTGCGTCCAACATGCACCACAGCACGTCGCACTTGAACGCCAGGGTATCGACCACGGCCTGCTGCTGTTCCGGCGTGCGCGCATGCTGCTTCACCCATTGCAGTGCGAAGTCCGAATCCCGCTCGGCCTGTGGCGGGCGCTTGTCGAAATACGACATGATCTCCGGCGTGATGAAGTCGTAGTGCGCCAGCATCCCCGACATCCGCTCGGTGATGATCTGCGGCGAGAACAACTCGGTCAGGCACGAGGCAACAGCCTCCAGCAGGCTGTGCTCACGCACGTAATGCACATACGCCTCGACCGCGAACCGCGTGGTCGGCAACAAGAGCCGCGTCGAGATGACGTCGTCGCGATCCAGCCCCAGCCCATCGGTCAGCTTCAGCCAGCGCTCGATGCCGCCGGGGCGGTTGTCATTGCCGTCATGGTCCTCCAGCCGCTTGCGCCACTCGCGCCGCAACGCAACATCCTCGCAACGGCCGATCAGCGAGGCGTCCTTTAACGGGACCATCGCCTGGTAATAGTAGCGGTTGAGCGCCCAGGCCTGGACCTGCGCCTTGGTGCACTCACCGCCGTGGAGCATCCGGTGGAACGGATGCAGGTTGTGATATCGCCGCGCGCCCAGTTCCCGCAGCCGAGACTCCAAATCGCCCGAGGTTGCTGCGTCGTTCAAAGCTGGACCTCCATCCCGTCATAGCCGATCTCGAACCCGGCCGCCTCGACCTGCCATCGTTGAGGCGAGTCGAGCAGCAGGATCGGATTGCTGTTATTGATATGCACCAACACACGCCGGCCCGGCAGATCCGCAAGCCCTTCCAGCGTTCCGCCCGGTCCACTCAGTGGCACATGTCCCATGCGACGCCCGGTCTTCTGGCCGAGGCCCGCCACGATCATCTCATCGTCAGTGAACATCGTACCATCGAAGAACACTGCATCGGCCTGGCGAAGCTGCCGAAGCACCTCGCGTGTAATGTCGGCGCAAGCGGGTGCGACGATCACGCTGCGTCCGTTCGCCTCCAGCAGTGCAGCATAGTTGGGCCCTGGCTCCGGCTCGGTCGCGCCCCGTTCCTCGAGATAGAGCGGAACCTTCCCCGGCATCGGCAGCAGGGTGAGCATAAGCCCGCCACCACAAGCTACTGGCTCCAGCGGCAGCAGCGCCTCTCGCCGCACGAGCGCAGGATCGAGCACATCGAAGATGCGATTCTCCTGAAGCAGGTCTAGCAATGGGCGAGGCGCATATACGGTGAACGGCTGGCGCTCGCGCATCACCAGAAGCCCCGCCAATGCATCGACGTCACCGCCGATGAGCACGACACCGGCCATTGGCGAATCACGCAGGCCTGCTCTCGGCCACAGCGCCGGCGTTTGGAGTATCTGTTGTCGCAGGTCAGGCGATGCGCCGACCACGACCCATTCGGTTCCGTTGCCGCTTACAGCCACACTTGCCTGCGTGGCAGGACGCACTCTCGGATCGCCAGCCCTCGCCAGACTGCACAGTCGGCACCCGCAGTTCCATTGCGGGAACCCACCGCCGGCCGCCGAACCGAGGACCAGGGCCTTAAGCCCAGGTGCTCGGTCAGCCATCCGTGATCAAAGACCCTCGGGTGTTACATTTTCCCCGCGAAATAGCCGTTGATCTCCATGCCGATGCAGATCTCACGCAGTTTCGGGCGCGTCCATGCCATAGGATGTCTCCTCGATTCTTAGGGTGCCAACGCACCCCGTTCACCGACAAACGGTCAATCATCCGGTCGGTCATTGGACGCTAACAGGACATCAGGGTGTGCGTCCAGGGCCGCCGACCTTGCAATTGTGCCATCGAGAACGTGATTATGCGGCGCGATCATCGCGTGCGGTGAACAGCTCGAGGATGGCAACCCGACCGCCAGGGAACGACCATGAGAAAGCAACAGATGCATACGCTCGTGCGACGTCGGACACTGCTCGGAGCAGTGGCGGTCGGTGCAGTGAGCCAGACCGCAGCAGCCCAAGCGCCGGCTCAGCAGGACCCGTGGCCGTCACTCGCCGCTCAGATCTTCAACGGCCGCGCCATCCAGGACGGCAGCGGCATCGTGGCGATCGACGCTCCGTATCGCGCGGAAGACGCGGCTCTTGTGCCGGTCGAAATACACAATCTTCTGCCGGCCGGGGACGGCCGCCGCGTGGTCGCCGTTACACTCGTGATCGACGAGAACCCCTCGCCCCTGGCTGCCGTGTTCTCTCCGGGTGCGTCCAGCGGGATGCAATGGTTGTCGACGCGGGTGCGTGTCGACTCCTACACCAACCTTCATGCCGTGGCGGAACTAAGCGACGGGCACCTCTACGCCACGCAACGGTTCGTCAAGGCGGCCGGCGGCTGCTCCGCTCCGGCCTCAAAGCCCGAGGCAGGCTCGATCCCGCCCGGCGCCATGCGATTTCGTCAATTTCCCCCGGCCCCTGGTGCCGCCCCCGACAAGAGCGAGGCGCAGCTCCTGATCCGCCACCCCAACAATTCGGGCATGCAGATGGATCAACTGACTCGCCTCTACGTTCCCGCGCATTTCGTGAAGTCGGTGCGCCTCTGGCAGGGCCAGGATCTGCTGCTCTCAATCGAGAGTGGAATTTCGATCTCCGAGAACCCAAGCTTCCGCTTCGACTTCCGCCCGAATGGCGCGGCCACCTTCAAAGCCGAGATGGAGGACAGCGAGGGCAAATCATTCCAGCAGGAGTGGCCCGCGACGCCGACCTGATGGCTGGTCGATTCAGAAGCAGCGCACTTCGGCCTCCGCCTGCGCTTCCTCAAGATCGCGGACGATCGTGTTGGTGGACGCGCTGCGGAACTCCTCGCCGAGATATCCGCCCGCGGAGCGGCGCATGCGCAGTACCGTCTCGGCCTGCTCGTACTTGTCGTAAGGCAGCACCGAGGCGATCACGTCAATCGCACATGAGCAGCGTTGCAGCGCCTCCTGTGTGCCGCCGTTCGTCGCCATGCAGGCAAACACGTATTCGGCGCGCGCCGCCGTGGCGTAGCCGGTGTTGTCCGCCGCTCGGCTGGCCGGTACGAACAGCGTGCCGCAGAGTGCCAATACCGCACCGTGCCGGCTAAGGAGAATTGCCATTCCAGTTCTGCGATCGATCATGAGGCACCGCGCAGCTTACAGCTCAGGCTTGCGGCCGCGCGGAACACGTTTGAGCGATCTGTTGTTCCTTTTCCTCTGCGCCGCGGCCGGTACGGCGCAGGCAGCGGAAGGCGGCAACACGCGGTTCTGGAATCTGACCGGCGAGACCATCACGCATCTCACCATGGCGCCCACCGGAACCACGCAATGGGGTCCGGATCAGTGCCGCAACGATCCGGATGGCAGCGTCGATTTCGACGAACGGCTGCGGATCACCGGTGTCTCGTCGGGACACTACGACGTCAGATTTACCGACAAGACGGCCCGCAGTTGCCTCGTGCGCAACGTCGCGGTCAAGGCAGGCGCGGTGTTCTCGATAGACAAGGAGGCACTGACCGACTGCGACAAGCAGTGAACAGAGTATCGCGCCGCCCCATTGACAGTGCGACGACGGACACGGGGATAATCGCGGAGAGGAACGGGAGGAACGCCTGATGCACATCGCGCGACGCGCGTTGGTGGGCATGACCCTTGCGACTGCCGCAGTGCGATCGGGCGCCGCTCAGGCGCCGCCTGTCCGTGTTGGTGTTCTGCGCTACGGTACAGTCTCGTGGGAAGTCGATGTGATACGCCACCACGCGCTGGATGCGGCCGCGCATATTACAGTCGCACCGGTGGAGCTTGCGGCAGCGCCGGCAGCACAGGTCGCGTTGCAGGCCGGTCAGGTCGACATGATCGTGGTCGATTGGCTCTGGGTGGCGCGCCAGCGTGGCGCCGGTGCGGACTGGACGTTCGTGCCATTCTCCAATGCCGTCGGTGCCCTGATCGCACCGGAGAATTCGCCAGTTCATGGCATACCCGATCTGGCAGGGCATGCTCTCGGTGTCGCCGGCAGTCCGCTCGACAAGAGCTGGCTCATTCTCCGCGCCTACGCGAAGCAGCGCTACAACCTCGATCTCGACGCCGTCACCAACAAGAGCTTCGGGCCTCCGCCGCTGCTCGGCGAGCAGATGAAGGCCGCGCGTCTCGACGCGCTGCTGACCTATTGGCCGTTCGCCGCCAAGGCCGAGGCCGACGGCGCCCGCCGCATCCTTGATGTGGCCGATGCGGTCAGCGCGCTGGGCATAGGCGCCGGCGTGCCGTACATCGGCTACACCTTCAGCCAACACTGGGCCGAGCAGAACCCGGCGCTGATCGATGCGTTCGTCATCGCATCGCGTCAGGCGCGCGCTATCCTCGCAACGTCGGACGCGGAGTGGCAACGCATAAAGCCGATGACGGGCGCCACGACCGATGCCGAGCTCGAACGTCTGCGCGATTGGTACAGGCACGGGATTCCGGCCAATTGGGGCGAGCCCGAACGCCATGCCGCAGCGCAGCTCTTTGAGCTGTTGGCCAAGGTCGGCGGCCCTGATCTGGTGGGCCCGATCAACGCTGTGCCGTCGGGAACATTCTGGCCGGTCACTTGGCGGATCGGCGCCTAACAACCAGCGTAAGGCGCGAACTGCCGATACGGCTCGCCTCCGCGGCAGTGTTCCTGCTGGCGTGGCAGATCGCCGCCGGCCTTGCGCACAGCCGGCTGTTCCCGACGGTCACATCCGTACTCGACGCAATGGCGCAGCAGACCATGTCTGGCGCGCTGCCGTGGAATCTCGCGATCACCATGGGCCGCGTCGCTGCCGCCTTCACGCTGTCGATGGTGTTGGGCAGCGGTCTCGGCATCGCGATGGGCCGTTCGCGGTGGCTGGACCTGTGGCTGGACAATACTGTGACCGTGCTGCTGAACCTGCCGGCGCTCGTGTTGATCGTGCTGATCTACGTGTGGTTCGGCCTGAACGAGATCGCCGCGATCGCAGCAGTCGCGCTGAACAAGCTGTCGAACACCGTGGTCACCATGCGCGAGGGTGCCCGCTCGCTCGATCCGGCGCTCGCCGAAATGGCGCGCAGCTTCCGCATGTCACGCTGGCGCGCATTGCGGCACGTGATCCTGCCGCAACTCGCGCCGTACCTCTTCGCCGCCGCGCGCTCGGGGCTGGCGCTGATCTGGAAGATCGTCCTGGTGGTCGAGCTGCTCGGCCGCAGCAACGGCGTCGGCTTCCAGATCCAAATCTATTTCCAGCTGTTCGATGTCACGCTGATCCTCGCCTACACGCTTGCCTTCATCCTGGTCGCGCAGAGCATCGAATGGATTGTGGTGCAGCCTCTGGAACGCTGGGCGACGCAATGGCGGAGGTGATCCTTCGGCTTCACATAGAGCGCAGAGCCTTTCGCACGAACTCCGGTGAGCTACCGGTCCTGGGCGCGATCGATCTGGCACTCGGAGAGCGGGAGATTGTCGCGTTGGTCGGCCCATCGGGCTGCGGCAAGACCACGATGCTGCGGATCATTGGCGGTCTCGATACCGAGTTCGCGGGCACACTCGACTGGCGCGGCGCCACAATTCCGCGGATCGGCACGGTATTTCAGGAGCCGCGTCTGCTGCCCTGGCGAACGGTTCGCGAGAACATCTTGCTGGCCCAGCGGGCCGCCAACCCGCAGCTTGCCGACGAGCTGCTGCATTCACTCGATCTGGCGCCGTTCCGAGACGCGTTCCCTCGTGCGCTGTCGCTCGGCATGGCACGGCGAGTAGCCATCGCCCGCGCATTCGCGATCGAGCCGGAGCTTGTGCTGCTGGACGAACCATTCGTCTCGCTCGACCCCGAGATGGCCGCGCGCAGCCGCAACCTTTTGCTGAATGTCTGGCGCACGCGAGCCACCGCGGCACTGCTGGTCACCCATGATCGCGCCGAGGCCATGGCCCTGGCAGACCGCATTCTGCTACTCGGCGACCGCCCGGCACACGTTCTGCAGGAGATTGTCGTGCCACCAACGCAGCGCTCAAGATGACATCGAGGGTGTCTACACCGCCATGGCCGGCCTTATGCCGGCCATCCACGTCTACCTTACTCCATCCGGCCAATCACCGCTCAACCAGAAACACGATCTTGCCCGTGACGCGATAGGCAATGATCTTGTCGTGCTCAACCACGCATTCGGCCTCTTTCACCCGAAACGACATGATCCCACGCAAGGTCTTGGCGGCTTCCGCGACGGCGGAGCGACACGCGTCGTCGAAGCTGATCTCGGAATGCATGGTGACATCGATGTTGCGTACAATTGGCATTTGCGCCTCCGTGAAATATGGCGTGGCCTGCGATCACGCCGCGACGTACATCGACACCTTGCTCGTCAGGTGGTCAATGGCATGATCGAACAAGGCCATCACATCCTCATGCCTCGTGCGCAGGCCATCGTTGAATATTATGAGGCGTTGCCTCGCCGGAATGAGCCGGAACCTCGCCCAGAACCGTCGGTGCGGAATATGCACGGCGAGCAGTCGGGCAAGCCTGCGTTCCAACCGGTTCGGCATATTGAAGCCGCGACTGCCAGACACCACTGACAGCGCAGCCACAAGACACTCCCGGTGGCCGTCGCGAAACCGGCCTTGCACCCAATCTCTTCTGCTGGAAATGCGACTGCGCGCCTCCCGCAGGAGCTCTACGTCGCCGAAAGGAATCTGATGCGGATTGTCGAATGGCATGTGTCACCTCGCCGGTCACACGACGCAAATCAGCTTACGGGCTAACCAAGCCCCCGGCAATCACAAAGCCGTGAGGCATTGGCTCAGATCGCCGCCGCCGAATATCTCATAACAAGGGTGAGGAGACGCACATGATCGATGCAGCGGAATGCGTGGTGATCGGGTCCGGGGCGCTGGGCTCTAGCGTCGCATTCCATCTGGCGAAGGGCGGCAGGCAGGTTGCACTGGTCGACAAGCACGCGCTTGGATCGCAGACCTCGGCCCGCGCGGCCGGCCTCACCTCACAGGCGCGCAGCAGCGATCTGATGACACAGCTCGCAAAGCGCGCGGTGCGCAAGATCGAGGCGTTCAGGCAGGAGACCGGCGAGCCCCTCGTGTTCCATCAGCCTGGCGCGTTGAAGATTGCCCGCACGCCCGAGCATGTGGAGCAACTGAAGAACGAGGTTGAGCGCGGCCGCCGGATGGCGACCGGCATCGAAATGATCTCCCCCGCCGAGGCGCGCGCTAAAAACCCGTTCCTGCACACCACCGGCATCCTCGGCGTGATCTACTCGCCGACCGACCTTTACCTGGAACCGTCGCAGATCCCCGCCGGTTATGCGCGTGCGGCGGCAAGGCTTGGCGTCACCGTGCTGCCGCACACGCTGGTAACGGGCATTACCCTGCGCAACGGCGCGGTCTGCGGCGTGGCGACCGAACACGGGACCATAGAATGCGACACGGTGGTGGATGCCGCCGGCGCCTGGCTCCGTGCGGTTGCCGCATTGTCCGGCGCGACCGTTCGAGCCGTGCCCACGCGCCATCAACTGCTGATCACCGAGGCCATCGAGGGTGTCGACCCGATGCAGCCGATCACCCGCATCATCGACGTCAATGTGTACGCAAGACCCGATGAGGGTGGACTGATGCTGGGCGGCTACGAGCAGAACCCACTCCAGTACGACGCCGGCACACTGCCGCCGCGGTTCGACGTCGCCGATCTGCCGCTCGACATCGGCGTCCTCCGCGGCTTCGCGGATACGGTGCGCGAGCAACTACCGGTGTTTCAGCGCGTGCCCGACGAGATCGGGTTGCGCGTCCATCGCGGCGGGCTGCCGACGATGACCCCTGACGGAGAGCATACGGTCGGACCTGTGACGGGTGTGCGTGGGCTGTATGTCGCTGGCGGTTGCTGCGTCGGCGGCCTGTCGATGTCGCCGGCGATCGGTGAGGCGCTGGCTGCCTGGATCATCGAGGGCAAGCCGCCGATGGATCTGTCGCCGCTGGCTCCCGGCCGGGAAGGCGGCCTCAACGAGGAGGATCTCAAGACAGCATGTCGCCTCCAATACGCGCACCATTACTGGGAACACATACCCGCCGGAGCGTAGCGGGCCGGCCCTGTCGAAATCGGTCCCCCTCGAACGTCATTCGTCCGGCCGTGCATGATGCCGGCCACGACCAAGAGGGAGACCACCATGCAATACATGCTGCTGATCCATTCCAACGAGGCCGCGTTGCAGTCCGCGCCGCAGGACACCATTGCCCGGATGCACGCCGCCTACATGGCCTACACCGAGGCCCTCACGCAGGCGGGCGTGGTGGTGAACGGCAATCGCCTCCGGCCGACCAGTTCGACCACCACTGTTCGCATCGTCGATGGCAAGACCCAGATGCTCGATGGCCCCTATGCCGAGACGAAGGAGCAGCTCGCCGGCTATTACCTGATCGACGTGCCCGACCTCGACGCCGCACTCTCCTGGGCGGCCCGGTGCCCTGGCGCCAGCTTCGGCGCGATCGAGGTCCGGCCCATCTGGGTCATGTAGTGCCGCACGAGACCGACCATCTCGTCGCGGAGACGGCCGAAGCCGTGGCGCGTCGCAGCTATGGGAAGCTGGTTGCCTTCCTGGCGGCGCGCACCGGTGACGTGACCACCGCCGAGGACGCGCTGGCCGACGCCTTTGCCGCGGCACTCGTTGATTGGCCCGCCTCTGGCATCCCTAGCAGCCCGGAGGCGTGGCTGATGACCGTTGCGCGGCGTCGGTCGGTTGACGCCGCGCGCCGTCGGCGCACCCGCGGCGAGGCAGCCGATCATCTGCGCCTCCTGGCCGAGGAGTTGGGAGATCCGATGAACGATACGGCAATTCCCGACAGACGCCTGGCTCTGATGTTCGCGTGTGCCCACCCCGCGATCGATCCGGCCATCCGTGCGCCACTGATCCTGCAGACCATTCTCGGTTTCGACGGTGCGGCGATCGCGTCCGCGCTGCTGGTTTCGCCGGCAACCATGAGCCAGCGCCTGGTGCGCGCGAAGCATAAGATCCGCTACGCCGGCATTCCGTTCCGCGTGCCGGAACGCGCGGAAATGGCCGAGCGGCTCGATGCCGTCCTCGCCGCGATCTACGCCGCCTATTCCGAGGGCTGGCCGGAAGGAGCGGGGCGGAACCTCGCCGAGGAAGCGCTCTGGCTCGGCCGCCTCGTCGCCGCTCTGCTGCCGGAGGAGCCAGAGGCACTTGGCCTGCTCGCGTTGATGCTGCACGCCGAAGCCCGCCGCGCCGCGCGCAGTGACGCGGCCGGCGCCTACGTGCCGCTCGATGAGCAGGACACGGCGCTGTGGCACACGGACATGATCGAGGAGGCCGAATCGCTGCTGCTTCGCGCAAGCACCATGGGCATGATCGGGCGCTATCAGCTCGAGGCGGCGGTGCAGTCGGCGCATGCAGCGCGCTGGCTGACCGGACGATCCGACTGGGCCGCGATTGAGCGGCTCTACGCTGCCTTGTCGGCCATGACCGACTCACCGGTGGTGGCAATCAACCACGCCATCGCCATCGCTGAGACGCAGGGGGCGGAGCCAGGACTAGCCTCCCTTGACGCACATGCGATGGACAAGCGGCTGGCTGACTACCAACCGTACTGGGCCGCCCGTGCCGAATTGCTGGCGCGCGCCGGCCACGCGGATGCGGCCGATCAGGCGTACCGGCGTGCCATCGATCTGGCGACTGATGCGGCAGTGCGCGATTACCTGCGACAGCGGCGGATGCTGATCTAACGATGACCCATCTGCGTCTGCTGGCCGACGATCTCACCGGCGCGCTGGACAGTGCGGCCGGGTTCGTGCCGTTGACCGGCCCGGTGTCCGTCACATGGCACGCATTCGCGGCCCGAGGGTCAGTCGCGTTCGATAGCGATAGCCGCGATCTGTCAGCGGAGCAGGCACTCGAACGCACCAAGCGTTTCTCACAGCTGCTGGATGGTGGTGCCCCGGCCTTCAAGAAGGTCGACAGCCTGTTGCGTGGACACGTCGCACTGGAACTCGCCGCGTGTATGCGTCGGTTCGATCATTGCGTATTGGCGCCAGCTTTCCCGTTTCAGGGCCGGATCACCCGCGACGGCAGGCAGCTTGTCCGCAGTGGTGACGGCTGGCGCGACACCGGCGTCGACCTGTCGGCGGAGCTGCATGCGCTTGGCGTCGCGGCCCGCCTGCTCGACGCCGAAACCGATGCCGACCTGGATGCGATCGTCGCCGAAGGACTGCGTTTGGCCGGGCGCGTACTTTGGTGCGGCACCGGTGGGCTCGCTGGCGCGCTCGCTGGACGCCGGCCGGTCGCGCACCCGGTTCTGCCACCGCCGATCCTGGCGCTGATCGGCAGTGACCATGCGGTGAGCCGCGCGCAGATCGTCGCCGTCCCGGCGACCCTGCGCGACGCGCTGATCGCCTGCGAACCGCCGCCCGGGAGCGACCGCCACGCGGCCCGCGCCCACATCGGCGCGACATTCGCCGCGCTGCTCGGGCGGATCGAGCGACCCGGGACATTGTTCGTGACCGGCGGTGCCACGCTGCGCGACATGTGCGATGCACTTGGCGTGACACGGCTCGAGGTGGATGGCGCGGTGGAACCTGGCGTGCCAACGTCTCTGGTGCGCGGCGGCGCCTGGGATGGCCAGCGCCTGGTCTCCAAATCGGGCGCGTTTGGCGATACTGGGTTTCTCGCAAGATTGCTGAAAGGTACCCGATGACCGATCGCATCCCGCGGCTGGCGATCACCATGGGCGATCCGGCCGGCGTCGGCGCCGAGATCATCGTCAAGGCATGCCGCCGCCTGCTGCCGCGGATCGAGGCGGGCGCATTGCGCCTGCTGGTGATCGGCCATCGTTCGGCGCTGCACGCGGCAGGCACGCTGCTGCACGAGACGCTGGCGATCCCCGAGGTCGCGGACGCGCCTCTGGCCTTCCTCGCCGCCGGCGAGGAGGCGGGACCGATCGCCTTCGGTGAGATTGCCCCCGAGGCCGGGCGCTTCGCCTATCTCGCGGTGGAGCGCGCCGTCGAACTGGCGGTGGCGGGACAGATCGATGCCATCGTCACCGCGCCCCTGAACAAGGAGGCGCTGAACCTCGCCGGCTACCACTACGCCGGACACACCGACATGCTGGCGGCGCTGACCAATACGCGCAGCTCGGTGATGCTGCTGGCGCACGGCGACATGCGGGTGGGGCACGTCACCACCCATGTCGCGCTGGCCGACGTGCCGAAGCTGCTGACGCCCGAGCGGCTGCGCCGCACCATCGACCTCACGCACGCGGCCGTGCACGATCTCGGCATTCCAAAGCCGCGGGTCGCCGTTGCGGCGCTGAACCCGCATGCCGGCGAGGGCGGGCTGTTCGGGCGGCAGGACATCGAAATCACCACGCCGGTGGTGGAGCAATGCCGCGCCGACGGGATGGATATCAGCGGCCCGGTCCCGGGCGACACCGTGTTCGTCAAGCTGCGCGCGCGGCAGTTCGACGCGGTCGTGGCGATGTACCACGATCAGGGGCACATCCCGGTGAAGCTGCTGGGCTTCGATGTCGATCCCGCCACCGGCACCTGGCGGGCTCTGTCCGGCGTGAACATCACGCTCGGGCTGCCGGTGATCCGCACCTCGGTCGATCACGGCACCGCATTCGACATCGCCGGCAAGGGGATCGCCAACGAGGAAAGCCTGATCGAGGCGATCGACTACGCGGAGCGGCTGGCGGCGACGCGACGGGCGGTGGTTTGATCTGCATCAATGGCAACGCGCCCTGATCGTGCGACGTTAACTCTTGCTTGGTCGACAGGCTGGAGGACGCATCATGAACCGTGAAATGGCGGAGATCATCCGCAACCAGAAGCCAGTGACGCTGCCGCCCAGTGCGACCGTACAGGAGGCATGCAAGCACATGCACGAGCGCAGGATCGGCGCCGTGCTGGTCACCAGCTCCAAGGGTGAGCTCGTCGGCATCTTCACCGGTCGCGACGCGGTGCGCGTGCTGGCCGAGGGCAAGGCCGCCAGTTCGACCCATCTGCGGCACGTGATGACCGAAAAGCCGGACTGCCTGCCGCCGGGCCATACCGCGATCGATGCGCTGCGGCTGATGCGCGACGGCGGTTTCCGCCACGTGCCGGTGGTGCACGAGGGCGTCGTGATCGGCATCGTCTCGCGCGGCGATTTCCGCGGGCTTGAGCAGGACCGGCTGGACGAGGAAACCGGGATCTGGGAGCGAATGCGCTAGAGCATGATGACCGGAGGCGGCATCAGTTAGCGCGCGGTTGACCGCTCATCCCGCGCTAACGGCGGGACCGCGACACCAGGTTGCCGGCGACGCGCAACACCTGGACGGCAAGGGCCGACCAGGCAACGCCTGCCGTGACGCCTTCCAACGCCCGCTGACGCACCGCCAGGGCCTCGAGCTCCACCTGATCAGGTGACGAACGCATCGCCAGGAGCGCGAGCAGCAACGCCAGCACAAAGTCAGCGCCGGCCAGGATGAGCGCCGCGTATTGGCGCTCCCAGGACAGCCTGAGCCAGAACCACCCGGCGACATGCAGAAACACAAGGGTTCCGGCCAGGAACACCAGCGCAATCATGGCAAATGCAACGCGAACCGCGGTGCGCTGGGCGCGGTGGCGCAGACGCACGCCCTCCGCCTCCGCAGCGATGCGTGCAAGGCGGAGGGGGCGCATCACCTAGCGGGTGACTCGGCCAAGCGCATAGCCGATGGCGGCGGCGATCAGTACCGCCAGCAGCGGCTGTTCGCGCACCTTGGACGTGACCATCTCGGCCTGTCCGCGCACCGAATCGGCCGCCACGTGGACGGCGTGCTCGGCACGACCCGCCACGTCGGCCATCGCCGGCGTCACACGATCCCTCATCAATGTCTCGACCTGCTCGCGCAGCCGCGCGATCTGCACGTGGGTGTCTTCGGAATCTGCCATGGGTCCGGCCCTCCATTTCGCCGCCATAAAGACTAGCCTGAACTGATGGCAAATGTGGGGTGACCGGGGCCGTCCCCGCGCACGCTTGCGCGAGCAGCGTCTACTCGGCCGGTTCGGGCACCACGGGTTCGACGGGCGCCCGCAGCATCTCGTCGATCCGGCACAGCAGGTCCGCAACGTCACTCCCAGGGACTGCGGCGCTGAACAGATAGCCCTGGAACTCCGTGCAGCCGGCGCTTCTGAGCAGCGCGAGTTGCTCGCGTGTCTCAACTCCTTCGACCGTGGTCGCCATGCCAAGATCCCGGCTCAGCCCGGCCACGGCGCGGACGATCGCTCCACAGTCGCGCCTGGTGCCGAGCTCGCGGACGAACGACTGATCGATCTTGATACGGTCGAACGGGAAGCGCCGTAGATAGCTCAGCGACGAATAGCCGGTGCCAAAATCGTCCAACGCGATGCCGACACCGAGATCATGCAATTGATGCAGCGTCGCCAGCGTGGCCTCGGTGTCCTGCAGCATCACCGTCTCGGTGATCTCCAGTTCCAGCCGATCGGCCCGCAGGTCGGCATCGCGCAACGCCTGCGACACGGCGGTCACCAGATTGCGGCTCTTGAACTGCGCGGGCGAGAGATTGACCGCGACGCGCATGCTCGCCGGGCCAGGCCGCGGCAGTGACACAGGCCTCGGCGCAGCACCCATTCACCGATCGGCACAATCAGCCCCATCTCCTCGGCGAGTGGGATGAACTCGCCCGGCGGTACCAGGCCCCGCTCCGGATGACGCCAGCGCAGCAGTGCCTCAAATCCAGTGACCGCACCGGCGCGCATGTCGACCAATGGCTGATAGAACAACTCGAACTGGCCGGCCTGGAGTGCCTGGCGAAGATCGAGTTCGAGCAGCCGGCGCGCCTGCATCTGCGCGTCCATCTCAGGCTGGAACAATCGGTAGACGCCGCGGCCGTCGACCTTTGCACGATAGAGCGCCAGATCGGCATTCTTCAGGAACTGGTCGTTGTCGGTCCCATCCTCTGGGGCGAACGCAATGCCGATGCTGGTGCCTATCACGATCTGGTGGCCAGCCACATCGAACGGTGCGTCGAACAGCGCGAGTAGCCTGTTGGCGACCTGGATCGCCTCGGTCGGCTTCTCGATCGACGCCAGGATGATGGCGAATTCATCGCCACCAAGCCGAGCAACGGTATCCGTCTCTCGTGAGTGCTGCCCCAGCCGTTCTGCGACCACCTGCAGCAGCGCATCGCCGACCGGATGTCCGAGCGTGTCGTTGACTTGCTTGAACTGATCAAGGTCCAGGTACAGCAGCGCCAGCCTCTGCCCGCGACGGGCGTGCGCGAGCGCTGCCTCCAGCCGATAATGGAACAGCACGCGGTTCGGCAGGTCGGTCAGAGCGTCATGGTGCGCGAGGTGTATCATCCTGGCTTCCGCCGCGCGGCGGTCAGTGATCTCCTCGAAAGTGGAGAGCCAGCCCTCTTCCATCGGCTGGAAGGTCATGTTGAAGGCCCGGCCACTGCTGATCTCCCACGTCGCGGTCGCCCGCTCGCCGTGGCCGATCAGCTCGGCGCGCCGTTCGCGCACGCCCTGCATGTCCTCGGCCGTGACCAGCCCACATTCGACGACGCGATCAGTCAGCTCGCGATACAACATGCCTGGCGTCAGAACGCCGTCAGGCACGCCGAACATGCGATAGAAACGCTGGTTGACGACCAGCAGCCGGTTATCACCATCGAACATCAGCAGGCCCTGCAGCATGTGATTGAGCGCAGTGTCAAAGCGCCGCTCCTGTGCGTGCAGAGCCTGCGTGGCCCGTTCGCGTTCCTCGGCGACCGAAAGTTTGGCTTCCGCCTTGGTGCGTGCAACCTCTGCCACATGAAGCTTCTCATAGCCACGCAGATGGCGCACAGCGAGCAGGACGGTCGCGCCGATCACCAGCTCCAATAGAGCGGTCGTTCCAATCAACAGCCGAGCCTCATCTCGCCAGCGGGCGAGGATCGAAACCATCGTGTCGGTAACCTTGACGATCACCGGGGAGTTCTCCACCGCGAGTGGTACGACCAGTCGTTCCTCACCATCAAACGGGCTGAGCGTCCGGACCGTGCCATTTTCCAGCGGAGTCAGTGCAGTATTGGGAATCGCCTTCTCGCCGGACGCCGCGCTGATCTTCGGATCGACGTGTGGGTAGCGCACCAGCACCATGCCATCGCGCCGGTACAACACGAATGAGGCGTCTCTCCCCACCACTATCCGGGAGAACGACTGCTCAAAATACGCAAGCTTCATCGGCGCATTGACGAAGCCCAGGAGTCGCCCATCCGCGCCGCTGATCTTGCGGGTGATGGTGATAATCCATTCACCGTCGTAGTGGCTCTGCACCGGTCCACCGACCCAGTCGCCCAGCGACAAGTCGTCGCTCAGATGCCTGAAGAACTCTCGATCGCTCAAATCGACCGGAGCAACCGGCCATTCACGTGACGATGAATTGATTACTCTGCCATGCAGGTCTTCCATCGACAGGCTGTCGATACCGGGCAAACCGATGACGAGCTCCTGCAGATCCCGATGCATATCGGCGGAGGCGCCATGGCGGTCAAACTCCTCCGGTGAGACGATGCCAACTTCACGGATATGTTGCATCAGTCGAAGCTGCACGAGTTCCGCCGCCTGGAACGCGCGATGGGATTCCTCCGCCATAACGAGCGCGATGTTGTTCAAGTCCCGTTCGTTATGGGCGATCTCCTCGCGGCGCAAGTCGACCACGAACCAGGTCGTGGCCGCAGCCAGGCCAAGTGCAAACAACAGGCCACCGAGCGCCAGCAGATGTCTGGCGCGGGCGTAACCAAATTGCGCCGCAAGCCTCGCGAACGCAGACGGCATAGCGACGCCCTTCCGTTCAGCGCCTCATTCTCTGCCATAAGCCCTGAAACCCCGGTTAACGCCGCGGCGCCCGGCTGCGGACGACCGCGCTATTCCGCGGCCGGCTGCTCCAGACTCATCAGCGTGCGGCCGCGCGTTTCCGGCAGCAGCAGCAGCGCGATGATCATCACCCCGTACGCCGCCAGGCTGAATATCGCGATGGCAACAGTCAGGCCGAGACGCACGGCGAGGAAGCCCACCAGCGCTGGGAACAGCGCGCCGATCCCGCGCCCGGCATTGTAGCAGAACCCCTGGCCAACCCCGCGCACCGCGGTCGGGTACAACTCGGTCATGAACGAGCCCATCGGCGAGAACATGATCAGGGAGACATACCCCAGCACGAAGCCGACCGGCAGGAACCAGTCGTTGCTGATCGGCGCGAACAGATACACCAAGGTCAGCACGATGGACGCGATGGCTGACAGCATGAAGGTCCGCTTGCGCCCGATGCCGTCGGCGAGATAGGCGCCGGTGATGAAGCCGAAGAACGCGCCGAGGATCAGCACGAGCGTGTAGCCGCCGGTGCCGACCGCGGAAAGTCCACGTACTGTCTTCAGATATGTAGGCAGCCAGACACCGAGCGCATAGCCGCCGCCCTGCGCGCCGGCGACCATCATGGAGACGCGCCAGGTGGTCGAGAGATATGGCGGCTTCAGCGCGCTGAAGATGTGCATGAAGCCGGCCGGCGCCTCGCGGTTGCGGCGAATTTCCGGCTCCTCGATGAAGCGGCGGATGAAAAACACCAGCGCCGCTGGCGCGATGCCGATCCAGAAGAGCGCACGCCAGGCGTATTCCTCCGGCAGCAAGGCCATCAGCAATGTGTAGAGCAGCGCCGCGGCGCCCCAGCCGATCGACCAGCCGGTCTGCACGATGCCAACGGCACGGCCGCGATAGCGGTCCTGAATAACCTCGCCCATCAGCACCGCGCCGGCGGCCCATTCGCCACCGAAACCCAGGCCTTGCAGCGCGCGAAAGATGAAGAGCTGGTTGAAGTCCTGCGCGAAACCGCACAGGAAGGTGAAGACCGCGTACCACACGATGGTGATCTGGAGCACGCGCACGCGGCCCCAGCGATCCGACAACGCACCGGCGAGCCAACCGCCAAATGCGGATACCAGCAACGTGATGGTGCCGAGTACGCCGGCCTGACCGGTGGTGATGTGCCACAGGCCCAACAGGCTCGGGATGACGAACGAGAAGATCTGCACATCGAGCGCGTCGAGTGACCAGCCACCGAAGCAGGCGACCATGGTCCGGCGTTCGCGCGCAGTCAGGTCGGAGAACCAGGCAAACATGACGAGTCATCCCTTGCTTGTTTGGACCGCGTCTCGTGATGCGGTCGCAAACAGGCTGCTACATGGGATTCGTCATGTCTACCGAGATGGCGGCGGGCACCGGAACGAGCTCGAATTGCCAGCCGTCATCCGCCGTCTTGATTTGCGACCGTCAGATGACGTGGAACAGATAGAGCAGAATGATGACCGGGATCGGAATGCCAAGAACCCACAGCAGAATGCCGCGCATGTTGAACCTCGATCGTTGCTATGGACCGATGTCGGTGAATGGCATGGCGGATCGATGGCAAACCGTATCACGATCAGGTTCCTTTCACAGCCGCAGCCGCAAGCCGGCAAGAAACGATGGGCCGGGAGTCTGATAGCCGTTCACCGGCTCAAAGCGCGAGTAGAACAGGTTTCTCCCGTTGGCGAAGAGCTGCATATGCTGCGCCAGGTCATAGGTCACGGTGATGTTGGCGATCACGCCATGCGGCGACGAGATCATCGTGCCGGTCGCGTCGCCCGCGTCGCTGACGAGAAAGTCCTGGAACGCACCGGTGATCAGCAGTTCTGGCGCGATCGTGAGGCCGGGGAGGGGAGTGATCGCCGCGTTCAGTGCGGCGGTGTTCATCGGTCGGCGCAGCAGTTGCGAGCCGGTGTCGGCGTTCTGCGCGTCGGTATAGGTGTAGCTGGCCTGCAGGGAGAGCCAGGTCGTCGGGCGCAACGTGAGCTCTGTCTCGACACCCTGGATATGCGCCGAGCCGATGTTCACCGCGGTATCCACGGGCGTGAATACGGCGACGATCAGATTGCGGATCTGTTCGTTGAAATAGGTGGCGCCGAAGCTGATGGCCGGAATCGGGGTGGTGGTGAACCCGACCTCCCACCCCTGCGCGCTTTCCGGTAGCAGACGTGGGTTGCCGATGTAGCCGAACGAGTCGACGCCGAAGCGGTCGAACAGCGAGGGTGCGCGGAACGCGGTGCCGTAGGCGGCCTTGAACCGCGTCGCAACCTCCGGCACGTCGAGCACCGCACCGAGCCGCCAGGTGAACGGCGCATTGCTGTCCACCCAGTCCTGGCGGACCTGACCGGTGAGCGTCACGCGTTGCAGCACCGCGGTCTGCAGCCCGGCATACAGCGCGTCATCCGTCATGGACGCTTTGGCAGACTGCACGAACGGGGAGCCGAAGGAGGACTGGTTCACCTTCACGTTGATGTTGTCGGCGGTGTACTCGTAGCCGAAGGTGAGGTCGGTCGCCGATAGCGCCGGCACGTTGATAAGATCCGACAGGTGCACCGTGTTGTTCCACTGCGCGTCGGTGCGGTAGCTGTGGTAGCGCGAATCGTTGCTTGCCAAATTGGGGTCGAGCAGGTTGAGCGCTTCGGTGTAGTGCCTGTCGTCCTGCAGGCGTCCGACGAACACGCTGGTCTCATAGCTCCCGTTGAACAACTTGGAGCTGACGCCGATGCGGCCAAGCAGCGAATTGTCGTCGCCGGTGGAGTTGTTATCGTCGAATGTCGGGTCGCCCAGCGCGTTGAAGCCGAACACCGCGCCGCGGGCACGTAGGAACAGCGAAAGCCGCGTGCCCTCGGTCGGCGTGTAGCCGAGGTTCAGCGTGCCGACGAGGGCGCGGAACGGGTCGGGCACGCCGGTGTAGATGGCCTCGCGCTGCGGCGTGGTGTCGTAGCCGCGCTGCGCCTGCGCCTCGAATGTGGCGGAGTAGTCGAACGGCCCTTCGATGCCTGACGCGTTGACATTGCCCTCGATCTGCTTCGGATAGCCACCGGCAAGTTCGCCGGTGACGTGAAGGCCGGGCTCGTGTCCCTGGCGCGAGATCAGGTTGATCACCCCGCCGATCGCTCCGGAGCCGTACAGCGACGCCATCGGGCCGCGAATGACCTCGATGCGCTCGACATCGGCAAGCGTATCAGTGCCGAAATTGAATGCGCCAGAGGAGTCGGATGCGTCGTTCAGCGGCATGCCGTCGCGCAGCACGAGCACCTGATTGGAGTTGGTGCCGCGAACAAACACGCTGGCGTTGCCACCCGGTCCGCCGGACTGGCTGACGCGAACGCCAGGAACCGCGGACAACGCGTCGGTCAACGTCGTGTAGCCACGCTGCTCGATGGTCTGGCGGTCGATGACCGTGACGCCGGCTGGAATGTCGACGATCGGCGTCGGGACGCGCGTCGCGGTGACAACAGTTTCGGGCGTGACCTCTGACGGCTCGTCGGCGAGCGCGGGCGCCGCGATCAGCGCGAGCACCACAGTGAAACGGAACCGAGGCATGCGGATCCTCCATCGACAAAAGGTCGACAGCCCGCCTGCGGGTTCACCCCCGCCGCACCGGTACACCCCGCCCGAGGCACGCGCGCAGTCTCGACACCGGCCGGTCTCCTGGCTGGCGGGTCGTCGCCTGGTCCCGCCTTCTCGCCTTGCGGCAATGGCATGCTGGGACCGGACTCGCCGCACACAGTTGCGGGGGCAGCAGCCTTGCCCTCGGTCACGACCCGAGGGTTTGACTTTCCCGTTTCAGCCCCTCGCCCCCGGATTTAGTCCTGGGGTTGCGGGCCACCGGCGTCTGGAACCACAGTATCGTATCCCAGAGAGCACGCAATGATCCCTCGTATTGAATTTGAACCGAATGCCGACGCCCCGCTCGATGGCATCCGCGTCGTCGATTTGTCGCGGCTGGTGGCAGGCAACATGCTGAGTCTGCAGCTCGCAGACCAAGGTGCCGAGGTGATCAAGATCGAGGACCCGCGCGTCGGCGATCCTTTGCGTGCGTGGCGCGTGAAGGGGTTGTCGCTGCATTGGAAGGTGTATGCACGCAACAAGAAGAGCCTGGCGCTGAACCTGCGGCCGCAGGCCGGGCGCGATGCGCTGATGGATCTGCTGGCACAAAGCCATGTGCTGATCGAGAACTATCGGCCGGGTACATTGGAACAGATGGGTCTCGGTCCCGACGTGCTGCATGCGCGCAATCCGGGGCTGATCATCGTGCGCATCACCGGGTTCGGGCAGGACGGGCCTTATCGCGATCGGCCAGGCTTCGGTACGCTGGTCGAGGCGATGTCGGGATTTGCCTCGAAGAACGGCTTCGGCGACCGTCCGCCCGTGCTGCCGCCGCTGGCGATGGCCGACATGGTGGCGGGGTTGTACGGCGCCTACGCGGTGATGATCGCGCTGCGCGTCGTTGAGCGTGGCGGCAAGGGACAGGTAATCGATCTACCGCTGCTGGATCCGATCATTTCAGTTCTTGGGCCCGATGCTGCGATCCATCGCGTGTCGGGCGAGAAGCCGCAGCGCACCGGCAGCCGTTCGCTGACGACGTCGCCGCGCAATGTTTATGCCACGAAGGACGGCCGCTACATCGCGATCTCGGCGTCGATCCAGGCGATGGCGGAGCGCGTGTTCCGCGCGATCGGCAAGCCCGAGATGATCGACGATCCGCGCTTCCGCACCAACACCGATCGCGTGCGCCACATCGATGAATGCGACGGCGCCGTGGCCGCGTTCATCGCGGAGCGGACGCTGGACGAGAATATGGCGGTGTTCCAGGCGGCGGAGGTCACCGCGACGCCGGTCTACGAGATCGATCAGCTCGTGGCGGACCCGCACATTCAGGAACGCGGAGTGATCGTGGAAGTGCCCGACGCAGAGGCGGGGTCGGTGCTGATGCACAACGTCATCCCGCGGCTGTCGGGCACGCCCGGCAAGCTGCGACATCCAGCGCCGACCCTGGGCCAGCACACGAAGGAAGTGTTGGGCGAGATCGGATACTCCGCCGAGCGCATCGCAGCACTGGCGGCGGACGGCGTGGTAAAGGAGACCTGATCGAGATTGCTTCGTCGCTGCTCCTCGCAATGACAGTGCGCACGTGTCATTGCGAGGAGCGAAGCGACGAAGCAATCCCCATCGTGTGAGACTCACGAATTGACCACCGCTACTTCGTCTACATCCTGACCAACCGCCATCACTCAGCGCTCTACGTCGGAGTGACGAACGATCTGGTTCGCGGCGTCCACGAGCACCGAACCAAAATAGCATCTCGCTTCACCACGCGGTACAACATCGACAAACTGGTGTTCTTCGAGGAGACCAGCGATGTTCAGGCAGCAATCGCACGCGAGAGGCAGATCAAGGCCGGCTCGCGCGAGAAGAAGATCGTGTTGGTCAACGCCATGAATCCGGACTGGCGCGATTTGTTCGACGGTCTGCTGTGATAGCCACGCGCCGCCGGCGCCTACTATGATGGGGATTGCTTCGTCGCCACGCTCCTCGCAATGACAAGGGTACTGACTATGCGCACCGACCTACCTTCCTGGCGCTCTCTCCTCTTCGTGCCGGTTACCGCCGAGAAATTCGTGCGTAGCGGTGCCGATCGCGGCGCAGACGGCATCATCCTCGACCTCGAGGACGCCGTCGCACCGTCGCAGAAGGCCCACGCCCGCACGCTGATCGTCGATGCCATCCCGCAGGTCGCGCGCAAGGGCGGCGACGTGCTCGTGCGGGTCAACCGTCCGTGGCGCCTGCTGGTGCGCGATCTGGAAGCTGCTGTGATCCCCGGCATCGCCGCGCTGATGCTCACCAAGGTGGACAGCCCGGAACATGTCCACGCCGTCGCCGACATCGTCGAGGAACTCGAGACCGAACGCGGCCTGCCGCCAGGAAAGATCCAGTTCGTCGTGCTGGTGGAGACGGCCGCCGGCTTCTTCCGCATCGAGGCAATCGCGAAATCCCATCCCCGCGTCGTGGCGCTCAGCCTTGGCACCGAGGACTTCACCGCCGATGTCGGCATGTTGCCCGACCCGGAAGGCCTGCTCTATCCCAAGCAGCACACACTGTTCGCCGCGCGCGCCGCGGGCGTCCTGCCGTTCGGCTTCATCGGCTCGATCGCCGACTTCCGCGACCAGGAGGCGTTCCGCGCCATCGTGCGTCGTTCCAAGCGCTTCGGCTTCGTCGGCGCGAGCGCGATCCATCCATTGCAGGTGCCGGTGCTCAACGAGGAATTCTCCCCCACCGATGCGGAGGTTGAACGTGCCGAGCGCATGGTCGCGGCTTACAACGCCGCATTCGCGCAAGGCCTCGGAGCGGTGCAGTTCGAGGGTGCGATGATCGATGTCCCAGTGGTGCAGCGGGCGAAGAACGTAATCGCGCGCGCGACGGCGATCCGGCGGGCAGGAGGCACCACGGCATCAGCCCGCCCGGCGTAACCAGCACCGCGCGCTTCTGCGGCATTCCAGGGCGAAAGGGCCGGCAGTCGCCGGTTCACGCGCGCGCCAAGTGCGGCGGATACCATCGCCGCCCGCGTCCGCTACATGGTGACTACGACGCTGCGGACGCGGGCGGCAAACTGATGCGGCTACACCGCGTCGTTTGTCTCATGCAGCCAGCGTGAGACCAGGCCCGCGATTATCGCACCGACGATCGGTGCGAGCCAGAACAGCCAGAGTTGCGACACATATGCACCACCGGCGAACAGCGCCGGCCCGGTGCTGCGCGCCGGATTGACCGACGTGTTGGTCACCGGGATCGACACCAGATGGATCAGCGTCAGCGCAAGCCCGATCGGAATGCCGGCGAAGCCCACCGCCGCACCCTTCGACGTGCAGCCGATGATGATCAGCAGGAAGAAGAACGTCATCAACACTTCCATCGCCAGGCACGAACCAAGACTGTACTTGCCAGGGCTGAGATCGCCGTAGCCGTTCGAGGCAAATCCGTCGGGCACCCAGCCCGGCTTGCCCGACGCGATCCAGTACAGCACAGCGGCGGCCAGGATGGCGCCGACCACCTGCGCGATGATGTAAGGGACGACATCGCTGGTGGCACACCGCTTGCCCGCCCACAGACCGATGGTGACGGCAGGATTGAAGTGGCCGCCCGAGATATGGCCGACTGCATAGGCCATCGTCAGCACGGTCAGGCCGAACGCGAGCGCAACACCCAGAAAGCCAATTCCCAATGCAGGAAATGCCGCGGCCAGCACTGCGCTGCCGCAGCCGCCAAAGGTCAGCCAGAAGGTGCCGAAGAACTCGGCACCGGCGCGGCGGGTCATGTACATGCGTGTTTCCCCTTCGTGTAACCGGCGGCCAACCAGTCATTGCAGCCAGCTGTTACGCGCGGCCCGCCAGTTGTCGCACCATAAGCATATTCCACCGCACATAGCCATGCTGCACGAAGCCCAGCCGCTCGCGGATCGCAACATGCGCGTCGGGAAGCCGATGGAAGGGGATCGACGGGTAAAGATGGTGCTCGGCGTGGAACGGCATGTTCCACATCAGCATCCGCACCGCCAGGTTGGTCAGCGTGGTGCGCGTGTTGGTCAGTCCATTGCGGTCCATCGAGCATCCCGTGTGCTCCGCAAGAACATAGGCTCGAAGGAACGGCTGGCAGAGCAGCTGCGGCAGGATCCAGAAGACTAACGGCGTCTCCCAGCCGAACAGCAGCGCCGAAGCCATCGACCCGCCGACCAGCGCGGCACTCATCGCCCGCACGCTGCGGATGATCGCCGGGGCTGCCTGCGTTGAGACATACGGATAGCGGCTGAGATCGCCGCGCCAACAATCGCTGATCACCAGCAACCGCAACCGCCAATACGGCACGCCCAGAATTCGTCGCACATACGCGCCCAGATCGTCGGGTGCCGCCATATCGAGTTCCGGATCCTGACCCGGTATCTGCGTGTGCCGGTGATGCGCGAAGTGGAACGTCGTGTAGAAGTGCAGGTTGAGCAGCGATGGACATGCCGCCAACCAACCCACGACCAGGTTCGCCCTGCGCGAGGCGAAGGCGGTCTGATGAGTCGCTTCGTGCGCCGGCGCGAACAGCGCGACCTGCACCAGTCCGAACGCCAGTATGGCCGGGACCAGCGTCACCGGTCCGGCGATTGCGACCAGCCAGCCAGTGCTAGCCAGTAGTGCGGCATGGATTGCCACACGCCGGGTACCGGCGGCGTTGTTCCGGCCGGACAGTGCGCGCAGTTCCGCAGGGCTGAGGACACGATCGAGCACGGTCTCCATGCAGCAAGTATTATGCCATCACCCGGGAGGCGGCCAGACACGCAGCCCCCTGGCCTGGAACACTGCCACCGCCCGCAACGTGCGTCCGGCATGGCGGATCGATGCATCGGGAAGCGGCTCGATGCTGTCGAGCACTGGACCCAGTTCGGCGGCCACACGCTCACGGTGCTCGGGCACCAGGACCAGCATGTCAGCACCTATGAAGTGCGCCGGCGGCCACGTGATGCCGAACTGGCGGCAATCCCGGTTCAGGCACAGCACCGTCACGTCTGGGCCGAGTGCGTAGGCGATCTTCCCGGCATCGCGCCAGTCGGGCACGCCGACGATCGCGCCAGGCGCCACGCTGTTGCGCAGCGAGGTCCAGTCCACCGCCTCGATATCGGGATCGTCGCGCGCCACGGCGGCGATCGCCGGATGCAGCCAGTCAAACCTCACCTGTGTCGCGACGACCAACATCGCCAGTACCACTAAGACCGCTGTGCCATACAGCGCGCGCCGCACCAGGGGCTGGCCTATCCGATGGGCGATCGCCTCGCCCAGCAGCGGAAACAGCATCAGGTAACCAGGTGCGGCCCAATGGAACAGCACACGCTGGCTGGACCAGGCTGAGATCAGCGCGAACAGCACGATCGGCGGTGCGGCCAGGCAGCACAGCAGCCAGGACCGCCACTCGCTCGGACCACGCCGCAGCGCCATGACGAACACGACCATCATCGGCAGCCAGAGCCATGGCAGGACGAACAACGCCTCGCCGGCAAGTGTAAACAGCGGGCCGAGCGGCCGAAGGTGCATCCCCTCGGCACGCCCACTCTGGAACGCGAACGATGCCCAGCCGTGGGTGGCATTCCATGTCAGCACCGGCGCGAACATCAGCAGTGCGACCAGGGCCGCGAGCCAAGGCTTCGGGGTCGCCAGCCAATGCCGATGCGTGCGGTTCGACAGCAGGTAAAGCACCGCGCCGATCATTGTCAGGGCCGCCGAGTACTTCGACAGCAGCGCCAGCCCCGCGCAAACGCCGGCACCCAGCCACCACGCCGGCGTATTGCGCTCCAATGCGCGGACCAGGCAAAGCGCCGCTCCGAGCAACGCGCAGTCCAGTGGCCCGTCCGGCAGCACCCAAGTGCCCGTGGTCACGCCGAATACCGGCGACAGGTTCAGCAGCACCGCCGCCCACAGCCCGACGCGCGCACCGGCGATCGCCGTGCCAAGCCGGTACATCAGCCAGGTCGACAGTGCGAACAGCGCGATGAACGGCAGGCGCACCACGATGGCCGCTTCGCTGCCGAACAGATGTGCGGCACCCCAGCTCAGCCACCACGCCACCGGAGGATGGTCGTAGTAACCGAGGCTCAGCACCCGCCCCGACGCGACCATGTAGCTTTCATCGACGCCAAGCCCGAGCGCCGCCCCGAACGCCAGCCGCAGCCCGGTCGCCAACAGCAGCAAGAAAACAACCTTCTCCCCCTCCCCTCGCGGAAGGGGGGCGGGGGGAGGGGGCTGCGCCGCCAGATCCGGCTTTACCTCACACCCCGCCCCACACCTCGCGCGCAACCTCGACGCACAGCCGCAGCTTGGCCCACTGCTCGTCCTCGGTCAGCACGTTGCCTTCCTCGGTGCTGGCGAAGCCGCACTGCGGCGACAGCGCAAGCTGTTCGAGCGGCAGATACTTCGCGGCCTCGTCGATCCGACGCTTCAGTTCGTTCTTGCTCTCCAGCGCGCCCGACTTGCTGGTCACCAGCCCGAGCACAACCACCTTGTTCCCGCGCGGCACAAAGCGCAGCGGCTCAAACCCGCCGGCACGATCGCTGTCATACTCCATGAAGTACGCATCGGCGTTGATCTGGTTGAACAGCGCCTCCGCCACCGGCTCATAGCCACCCGACGCAACCCAGTGCGAGCGAAAGTTGCCGCGGCACAGATGCATGCTGATCACCATGCCATCCGGCCTCGCCTCGATCGCGCGGTTCAACATGCCGGCGTATACCGCCAGCAGATTCTCCACATGTTCCCCGCGCGCCTTCAGGCCGGCGATCTGCTCCGGATCGCACAGGTACGCGATGTTCACCTCGTCGAGTTGCAGATAGCGGCACCCCGCCGCCCCGAACGCCGCCACCGCCTTGTTGTACGCCTCGCCCAGGTCGGCGAAGAACCCATCCATGTCGGGATAGGTCTTGGCGTCGATCGCCCGCCGGCCACCGCGGAAATGCACTACCGAAGGCGACGGAATGGTCATCTTCGGTACCGCGCTTGCCACGTGGCCGGCGACGAAGCGGAAGTCGTCCAGCATCACCGGCTTGTTCCAGCCGATCGGACCGGTGACACGCAGTGCAAGCGGCAGCGGCAGGCCGCCCTTGAATTGCACCTTCTGCTCCGGCTCGTACAGCTCAACGCCGTCCAGCCCGGAGACAAAATCGAAGTGCCAGAAAGACCGCCGGTACTCGCCATCGGTGGCGGCGCGCAGGCCCACCTCCTCCTGCCGGCAAATCGCCGCCGCGATGCAGCGGTCCTCCACGGCCCGCAACGCGTCGGCTGTCAGCGTCCCGGCCTTGTGCGAGGCGCGGGCCACGGCCAGCTCCCGAGGGCGCAGCAGGCTGCCCACATGGTCCGCCCGGAACGGTGGCAGGCTGCGTGGCCTGACCCGGTCTTTCACAGCACTCGATGTGGACATGGGAACCGCCTCCTGTTTATCCGGTGCAACTCCTACCGCCAGCGCGATCGCGTGAAAACCGCCGAGACGCGGCATGGACCGACCGCGCCCGAGCGACTATCAAACTCCGCCCGCAACCGCCGGGCCGCCACACTTCTGCGACCCGGGATGATTCTGAACCGCCTGATCGTCGGATTGGCCGAATTCAGCCGCCGCCATGCGCTCGTCGTGGCGCTGGGCGGTCTGCTGCTGGCCGTCTTCTCCGCCTACTACGCGGTTACCCACCTCAACGTCAGTACCAGACACCGACCGGATGTTCTCCAGCAGCTTGCCCTGGCGACAGCAGGCAACCGAGCTCGACAAGGCCTTCCCGCAGTTCACCGGTCTGCTCGTTGCGGTGATCGATGCGCACGAGCCGGAGGAGGCAGATGCCACGGCCAGCGCGCTCGCCGATGCGCTGGCGAAGGATCACGCGCATTTCAACTCGGTGCGCCGTCCCGACGCCTCGCCCTTCCTCCGCAAGGAGGGGCTGCTGTTTCTTGATACCAAGCAACTCAGCGATCTGATGGACCGCACCATCGACGCCCAGCCGTTCCTCGGCCAACTGGTCGCCGACCCAACCTCGCGCGGCCTGTTTTCGGCGCTGTCGCTGCTTGGCATGGGCGTCACCAGGGGGGACGTGGACCTTGGCCCTTACCTCCCGTCGCTCGAAGCGTTCCATCGGGCGATGGCGGACGCGCTGTCCGGTCACCCGCAGCCACTCTCCTGGCAGGCGCTGCTGGGCGGCAGCGCACTCAATGATCTCGCCGGCAAGTACACCTTCGTGCTGGTGCAGCCCAAACTGGACTTTGGCGCGTTGCAGCCGGGCGGCGAGGCGACCGAGGCTATGCGCGACGTCATCGCCAACCTGGAATTCGTCAAATCAGGCGATGCACGTGTGCGCATCACCGGGCAGGTGGCCCTGGCGGACGAAGAGTTCGCCAGCGTGGTACATGGCGCGGTGGCCGGACTGATCGGCAGCGTCGTGCTGATAACGCTGTGGTTGTTCCTGGCCGTGCAGACCTGGCGGCTGATCCTGCCTATCCTGGCGACCCTCGGGCTCGGGCTGATGCTCACGCTGCTGTTCGCCTCGCTCGCGGTCGGCACCCTCAACCTCGTCTCGGTCGGCTTCGGCATCCTGTTCGTCGGCATCGCGGTGGACTTCGCCATTCAGTTCTCGGTGCGCTACCGCGAACGGCGATTCGAGTATCCCGATCCAGCCGAGGCGATGCGGCAGAACGCGGTCCGCGCCGGCGATCAGATCCTGATCGCCGCGATTGCGACATCGGCGGGCTTTCTCGGCTTCGTGCCGACGGATTTTTCCGGCGTCGCGGAGCTTGGACTGATCGCCGGCGTCGGCATGCTGATCGCGTTTCTCTGTACATTAGGCTTCCTGCCCGCCATCATCACGCTGTGTCGTCCACGCGGCGAAGCGGCGGTGGTAGGCTTCACCTGGCTGGCGCCGTTCGATCCGATCTTTGCCCGGCATCGCCGGCCGATTCTCGCAGTCGCCGCTGCCCTCGCGGCGCTGGCGATCGCAGTCTCGCCGCGCCTCGAGTTCGATTCCGATCCGCTGCACACCAAGAACCCGAACACCGAGGCGATGCGCACGCTGTACGACCTGATGGACAATCCGGTCACCAATCCTTACAGCATCAGCCTGATCGAACCGAATGTGGCGGCAGCCGAGACGCTGAAGGCGAAGCTGGTCAAGCTGCCCACCGTGTCGAAGGTGATCGACATTCAAAGCTTCGTGCCGGATGACCAGCAGGCGAAGCTTGCCATCATCGCGGATGCCAATTCGATTCTGGCGCCCACCCTGCTGCCGCATGCACCGCCGGCGCCGATCACGCCCGAGCAGATACGTCTGGCAGCAAAGACCGCACTTTCGCAGATCGATCCGGCACTGGCGAAGCTGCCGAAGGACCACCCGCTTGCTGCGATCGACGCCGATCTCAACACGCTGCTGACTGCGAACGATGAAGTGCTGCTCGTCGACTGATCGCGATCTGACGCGCTTCTTGCCGGATCAGCTCAACCGCCTGCGCACTGTGCTGAGCGCCGAGCCGGTGACGCTTGCATTCGATCCCGCCGGACGTTTCGCGTGACTGGCTGTTGCCCGATGGCCGAGCGCGCGTGCAGGTGCTGTCCACGCCGGAGGCGCGCACCAGTCAGGGGCTCGCGCAGTTCGTGGACCAGGTGACGGAGATTGCGCCGAATGCAGGCGGATCAGCGGTTACCATCGAGGCGACCAGCAGAACCATCGTGAATGCCTTCCGCGACGCAGCGTTGATCGCGATCGTGTCGATCACGATCATCCTGCTGGTGGCGCTGCGGCGCGTGCTCGACGTGGGACTGGTGCTGGCCCCGCTTATCCTGTCGGCGCTGTTGACCCTGCTGGTGGCCGTGCTGCTGCCGTTGCCGCTCAACTTCGCGAACATCATCGCACTGCCGCTGCTGCTCGGTGTCGGCGTGTCGTTCAACGTCTACTTCGTGATGAACTGGCGAGCGGGACGGCGTGCGGTTCTCGGATCCGCCACGGCGCGAGCCATCGTGTTCTCGGCGCTGACCACCGGCACGGCATTCGGCTCGCTCGCACTGTCGGAACACCCCGGCACCGCCAGCATGGGACGATTGCTGCTGATCAGCCTGGCCTGCACATTGTTGGCGAGCCTGGTATTCATTCCAGCGCTGCTGTCCACCGTGCACGCGCGAACCGAGCGTTAACCCGCGCGGCTTACGCTTTCACTCGTGCGTTCCGCGTTTGCCCTCCTGCTGCTGCTGTCTGCGTCGTGCGGCGCAGCCGCCCAGCCGGCCGATTGTCCCACTGAGTCATCATCCGGCCCGACGCTGCCGCTGGCGCTCGATCTCGCGGGCAGGAACGGCGTGCCGTTTGGCACGACCGGGCAGGCCTACGTCACCATCCCGCTGACGCCACCCGGGATCGCCTGCCATGACGCGCATCCACCACCGTCCGACGTCCTGCGCGGCGAACCCGGTGATCTGCTGCGTGGGCCAGGCACGCCGCACGTGCAGGTGGAGCAATTGCGATGAGACCCACACAGCCTTGTGAGGCGACAGCGATTGTCCGCGGCCGGTAGATATCACCCCGCAATGATTCGCTTTCGAGGAATTCCGCCCATGCGCCTGTTGCTGCCTTTCCTGTTGCCGCTTCTGCTTGGCGGATGCCTCAGCTTCAGCAGCAGCAATCCGCCGCCGCCGTCGCACACCACGGTGGTCGTGCCGTCAGGGTCGACCGCGGTCTGCGCCAATGGAACGGCGCCGCCCTGCTGATCAGTCGACGCGTGCTTGAATCGCAGCGATTCGCGACACCTGCTGCATGACCTGACTGGCGAACAGCACGTGCGTATTCATCGGCAGACCGGCATCGCGCAACACCAGCGCGGTCCAGGTGTTGCACGTGTGGAACCCGTCGTAGGTCTCGGTCGAGGCGTAGAACATGCTGCCGACATAGGGCCCGTCCGCAAGCCGCACGGCCGAACCATCGGCATGCTTCTCCAGCCCATCCCATAGCCGCGCTGCAATACGCGCCACGTCATCGCGTGGCAGATGCAGGGCCACGACCTCGTGGTCCTCGAATGCCTCGGTCGGCGGCGCGTTCAGCGCGGTCATCAGGATGGCGCTCTTACTCGGCAGCAGCGCGGCCAGCATCTCGCCCGAGCCTTCCTTTCGCTCCATGTAATACGCGCGCTCGCCGAAGCCGAAGACCATGAAGCGAACGCCTGGAAAGTCGCGTTCCAACGACGCGAGCGGGCCGGTCACTTCGTCCACCGGCAATCCGATATCGGTGTGCCAGCCGCGGCCCACGACATAGATCGTGGCCTCGCCATGCGGCACCGGACCCGCCACGGGCGTGGCGGCACAGCCGGCAAGCCAGCCGGCCAACAGCGCGACGACCAGCGTCCTCACCGCATTCGGATCAGGATGTAGTGCATAGTGAAGTTGAAGGTGATCGGCTCCAACTCACCCAGCAGCGGTGGCAGATTGGCGTCGCGGAACAGCGCAATCAGCGCCATGTCCAGCCATTGCGAGCCGGACCGCATCTTTATGTCGACCGAGGTAACGTGGCCGCTCGGATTGGCGACGACCTGCACCATGGCGTCGCCGTCCTCGCCGTTCATCGCCGCCTGCTCCGGGTAGTACGCATGCGCGCGCACCCATGCGCTGAGCAGGTTGCGCCAGTCCGGACCGACACGCGCGCCGGCCACGCGGGAAAACGGTGAGTTGTCCGTGGCGCCCTGGCGCGGCGCGAGCGAGAAGTCGAGCGTGTTCGGCGCATGCGGCGAGTTTCGCGTCGGCGCGCGCTCCTGTGGCACAGCCCGGCCGAACGAGAAGTTCATCGGCGTCGGGAACTCGGAGGGCCGCGGTGGCGCCGGCGGGGCCTTTGGCGCCGCCGGCGCCGCTGGCCGTGCCGGTGACGGCGGCCGCGGTACCACCATGGCGAGCGGCGGCACCGGCGGGGGCAGCGGGATTTCGGCGGTCGCGGCAGGCGGCGGGGGCAGCGGCGGCGTCGGCAGGGGTTCCGGGACCACCTCGGCGGGCGGCGAAGGTGGCTGCGGTGCGATTGCTACCGGTGGTGGCGGTCTAAGTGCCGGTAGCGCAGGGGCTGGCAATGGCGGTGGCGGTGACACGGGCGCCGCCGGCGATGCAGGTTGCGGCGCCTGCTGAGAGGGTGCAGCGACGTTAGGTTTCGGGTTCGGCAGCGCCGGACCCTTCGGCGTGCCGCCCTCGAACACCATGGCGACCTCTGACGGCGGCGGCAGCTCCTCCTCCGCCTGCCGGTTGAATTTGACCGTCACCAGCATGAGCAGCAGCAGCGTCAGGTGCAGCCACAACGATATGACCAGCACCGGCCCAAGCCGCCGCGCGCGCCGCCGCGAGCCGAACCACGGACGCCTGACCTCCGTCACGGGGATGGTGATTGCCTGATCCAAGTCGCTTTCCGGCCGCCGCGCGCTCAACGGTCATCGAGACATGGCACGCTAAGCACCCGTGCGCTTCTGCCAAGCCTCCGCCAGCAGACAAAGTATTTCGAAAAGTATCGAAGCGCCATTGAACGACGTGATGGTGCCGACATCGAACGGCGGCGCGACCTCCACCAGATCGCCGCCGACGAAATCGATGCCGCGCAACGCGCGCAGCAGGCGCAGCGCCTCCAGTGCGGTGATCCCTCCCGCCTCGGGTGTGCCAGTGCCCGGCGCCTGCGACGGATCGAGGCTGTCGATGTCGAACGTCAGATACGTGGGCCCGCCGCCCGCCACGCGCCGCGCCTCCTCGGCCGCGTAGTGCCAGCCCTTGTCGTGGAACTCCTCCATCCCCAGCACGCGCATGCCGGAGCGGGTGGAAAAACCCCACATGTCGGGATCGTTGGTCGTGCCCCGGATGCCGATCTGGATCACCCGTTTCGGATCGAGCAGCCCCTCCTCGGTCGCCCGGCGGAACGGCGCGCCGTGGTGGAAGCGCGACCCCAGATAGTCGTCGCCGGTGTCGCAATGTGCGTCGATGTGGATCATGCCCACGGGCCGCCCCGCCGCGACCGCGCGCAGGATCGGCAGGCTGATCGAATGATCGCCGCCGACCGACAGCGGCACCACCTTCGCCGCGACGATCGTCGTATAGAACGCGGCGATCTCTGCGAGCGCCCCTTCCAGCGTGTAGGGCTGCTCGATCCAGCAGTCGCCGAGGTCGCGGATGCGGGCGATATCGAACGGGGCGATGCCGTGCGGGTGTAGCCGCCGCAGCAGCGAGGATTGGTCGCGCACCGCCCGTGGCCCGTGGCGGGCGCCGGTGCGGTTGGTCACCCCGCCGTCATAGGGCACGCCGATCACGCCGATATCGGTGTCGGCCAGCGACTCGGTGTGTGGCGCCCGGAAGAACGTGGGAATGCCGGTATAGCGCGGCCGCGCCTGCGGGTCCGTCATCTCCGGGTAGCGGGTGGGGCGCTTGATGGGGTCCATGACAACTGCTCCGTCCGGGGCGCGTGAGCGCCTCAAGTGGCTTCTGCGCGCCGCGTTCGGTGGCGAACGTGCAGCGAAGTTGATAGCGGTCAAGGCGGATCGCCGGGCTTGGCCTCGCGTCATGACCATCCTCGCGCAGCAGCTGACTGCGCGTAGCTGGGTCGATACACCATACCAAGAGGAAGTCGATTTAAAGCAAATGAACCTCCCAGTCTCAGGGCATCGAAGTCTCCCTGGAGCGGATGGCGACCTTTGGCCCGGATTCTCGCTCGGACGGCGATCGTCGACCAGCTGGCAAGGCTGCAACTGTTTGCCAAGTGACATCATCGTTGCCAACCATCCGGGTCGCTGGCTACCGTGCCTTCGTGGCGGCCTAGTGGGCCGTTCATCGGAGTAGAATAAGCACGCCGCGCGCCGGGCCAGGCGCGGCCAATGAGCGAGGAGAGGAGAAACGCAATGAAGCTCGGATCATGGATTTCAGCGTTAGCCCTGGTTGTCGTGTCAGGGTCCGCCATAGCGCAGAATGAAACCCTCATCATTCTGCCGGAGTAGGTGACCTGGGGTCCGGCACCCGGATTGCCGGCCGGTTGGCAGGCGGCCTTGCTGGTCGGCGATCCCGCGAAACCGGGCCCATATGTCGAGCGAGTCAAATTGCCCCCCAATGCGATGGTCCCTGCCCACACGCACCCTGACGCGGAAAATCTTACGGTGATTTCGGGTTCATTTGGCATTGGGCATGGTGCGGTCGCCGACAAATCCAAAGGGCAGCTTCTTCCGGCGGGATCGTTCCACTACTTGCCTCCCAATACCGCCCACTTCGCATGGGCTGGAGCGGACGGCGCGATCGTCCAGGTTGAAGGCATCGGCCCGAGTGGCATCAAGATGATCGAGCCCCCGGCAAAATAAACCGCTAAAGAGCGGTTCCGAAGTCAGACGCTCAAACGAGCAATACGCGCCAGTAACGAGATGAATCGCCGAGTCCGCTACGAGGGCCTTTCCCATAGCGGTCGGTGCCGACTGGTTCCGAGTGCGTTTTGAAATTGACCGCAGCGTCCCAGAGGTGGCCTGCTGTCGTCGGAGATCGCGCGCGAGTTTCGGATCCGCATGTTGGAGAGTGGCTCTATCGGCGGCGGCCCTTCCGGGTCGCTCACTTTCGTGATGGGTCAGGAGTTGCTCTAAGGCGGCGACCCTCGACGATGCCACCGCTTGGCATCGGGACGGCAGGTTGACGCGGTAGCGGACGAACCGCCGCGGTATGGCATCGCCCTCGCCGCGCACCGCCTCCGAGCGCAACAACGTTTCCGCGATATCCGGGCCCGCCCTGAACCATTTTCCCCTGGCCGCATTATTGGCGAGCACTTTTGAGGATACGGCAATGAAGACATCGTTCCTTACGGCACTGCTGGCGGCTTCAATTCTGGCTGAGCCAGCCTTCGCCCAGTCGCAGCCGACCATGCCGCCGGCACCGCCGCCCACTGTGGGGGCCCCAGCATTAGCCCCTGGCGCTCCCGTTGCACCATTGACCTCGGTGGACACGCAGTTCGTGCAAAACCAGATCGAGGACAATATGGCGGAGTTTCAGGCAGGGCAGCTGGCGCTACAGCACAGCCAGAACCAGGACGTGCGCAGCTTTGCACAAAAGATGATCACCGATCACACCTACGCGCAGGACACGCTGGCACCGATCGCGCAGGCGCATCACATTCAGTCGCCGGGGACGCTGAGCGAGCAGCACCAAGACATGCTCGGCCAGCTGGCCAGCCTTGATGGCCCCGCTTTCGATCGTGCCTACGTCGACGACATGATCCGCGCGCACGCAGTAATGGTCGACGTGCTCAACGCTCAGCTGGTCCACGGCCAGGATCAGCATATCAACGCGTGGGTGCAGAACACCCGGCCCATCGTCCTGCAGCACTCTGAGATCGCCCAGCAGCTTCTGGCCAGCCTACCGCGCACGGGCTGACGCATCGGTGGATTGATGCGGCTCGCGGGGCTACCGCCGGACGTGGCGGTGGCCCTCGCGCGCTCGCGCCATGACTATCTCAATAATCGCCAATAGATACGGATTTGAAACCACTCGCTGCTATTTTTTGCCCCATCGCGTCACTGCGTCCCGCCCAGCATGCCGCGGCGGATCAGCGAGGGGAGAAGGTTTCATGTTTCGGAGCGCCGCGTCGTCGTTGAACCAAGACCGCTCGGATGTCCAGGCGCGGTGGCAGCGGTGCAAGCGACTGCCACCGCTCAGGGTTGGAGAGGCCGAGGCCCTGACAACCGCATTTCTGGCAAGCCGGAACGTGACCTTTTGCCCGGTGCGTTACGCGGCCGCCGTTGAGCAGCGGACGCAGCTTGCGCGGCGGGAACGAATTTGAGGCGAGCGCTCCCGTGGTTCGCACCTACCTGATCGTCAGCGGGATAGCCTTCGGGTTGTGTTCCGCTTGGCTGGTTCTGGTGCAGTTCGTGGTTCCGTAGGACGGACTGCGCGGGCCGGCTGCGGACGCTGGCCTCCCCTGTAGAAACCACATAGCGAGGCGAAGGCGCTGCGTTCGCGTCAGCGCTGGCGCAGCACCCAGCGCACTGCCGCCACCGCCTCCGTGATGCTGGCGCAACCGCGCGCCACAGTCTCGCCGCTCGATTTCGTGACATACAGGCCGTCGGCGTCCCGGGCGATGAGCAGGGCGGTTCGGCCGTCTCCCTCGGGGTCGATCAGGCCCGCGTAGCAGGTCCCGTCATCGGTACATTGACCAGACACTGACCAGGCGCCGGGCAGAGCTGTGGCGGCCTGCGTAATTTCGAAGAGCTCAATGGGGGTCATGGTGAGCGTGGCACCACCGGTTAAACATTCAGGTTCCTTGCCAGAGCCTCGCACAATAGCTGCCAGCGTCCAACCTGGAACTAAGATCTAGATCGAGTGGGGACCAGCTCATTCCAAACCATAAAGCATTGGCATTATGTAATTTGCCTGAGGCGTCTGGTTGGCATGAGCCGCAATTTGTTGACATCTGTCAGCCTGTCGCCAGCTACAACGGCGTGGCTGGCGGAGACATGTGATGCATCCCAGGTATCTGGCCCTGTGTGTCCTATGCATCCTGCCGGCGGGGTGTGTCTCCAGCCCGGACGCGTCAGTGGCACAGAACGGCGTGCCTCCCGGGTACCGATACCACGATGCAAACCATCCCGACGGGGTCACGAATGCGTCCCCGCAGGCGATCTACAACGCAACGCACGGCACCTGGCTTTGGCCACCGCAGGAGTCCGAAGTGCCATGACTTTCCTGACCGGCAAGACCGTACTCATCACCGGCTCCACCGACGGCGTCGGCCGCGCGGTAGCCACCCGCCTCGGCGAAGCGGGCGCTCGCGTCCTGGTGCATGGTCGTGACCAGGACCGCGGGAACCGGGTCGTCGCCGATATCACCCAATCGGGTGGTGCAGCGGAGTTCCTCGCCGCGGACCTCGCGTCACTGGCCGAGGTGCGGCGGCTTGGCGAGACAGTGCGGCAACGGACGGGCCGCCTCGACATTCTGATCAACAACGCCGGCATCGGTACCGCCGGCGCCGGGCGCCAGACCAGCGCTGACGGCCACGAGCTTCGCTTTGCCGTCAACTACCTGGCCGGCTTCCTGCTGACCAATCTACTGCTGCCGCTGCTCCGGCAGAGCGCGCCGGCGCGCATCGTCAACGTCGCTTCGGCCGGGCAGCAGCCGATCGACTTCGCGGATGTCATGCTGGCGCGCGGCTACAGCGGCGGGCGCGCCTACTGCCAGAGCAAGCTGGCGCAGATCATGTTCACCATCGATCTCGCCGAAGCGCTCGCCGGCAGCGGGGTCACCGTCAACGCGCTGCATCCGGCGACGTACATGGACACCGCGATGGTGCGGCGCGCGGGCGTGACTCCCATGAGCAGTGTCGAGGAAGGCGCCGAGGCGATCCTCAAACTCGCCGCTTCGCCGGCTGTCGAGGGACGGAGCGGGCATTATTTCAATGGCCTGCGCGAGGCACGGGCGGAAACCCAGGCCTACGACGCGGCAGCGCGCTCGCAGCTCCGTACCGATCAGCCAGGAACTCTGCGCAGGCTTTGCGACGTCGGCTCGCGCCGGTGCTGGCTGACGGCGTCGGGTCGGTTCGTCGATTGTGGGCGCTATCCGCGCTGTATCAGTTCGATCGATACGTTCTGCGGCGCGGTCAGGAATGCGATGCGCACGCCAGGCCTTATGGTCTTCGGCTCCACGGTGAACGCCACGCCCTTGCCCTTCAGCTCGGCCACGGCGGCATCGATGTTCTCAACCGTCAGTCCGAAGTGCTCCAGCCCCATATAAGGCGTCTGAGGCGATGCGCCGGTCGACGCCGGGTCCGACCTGGCGATGAAGATCCTCTGACCCGTCAGGTCGAGATCATATCGCGTCGAGCCGTCGGGCAGTGGCGTGCGGATGATCTCCGCGCCCAGCTTGTCCTCGTACCATTGTGCCGTCGCCGCCGGGTCCGGCGACTTCAGGTGGATGTGCTCCCAGGTGTACTTGGTCATGACGTTCCTCGCGATCGGCTTCCGCCGCCATTAACCTCCCGGACTGCGAAACCGACAAGAGTGCCTTCCCGAACCGGCCATCCGACCCCACAATATCGGCATGTCCCGGCGCACGGTTGAGATCACGGCTGACCTGATGCTGCGGGCCTACCGACACGGCCTGTTCCCGATGGCGGAGACCCGTCGCGGCGAACGCCTCTATTGGCTCGACCCGGAGCGCCGCGGCGTCCTGCCGCTGGACCGTTTCCACCTGCCACGCCGGCTTGCCCGCACCGTGCTGTCGGACGCCTTCACTGTCGCAGTCGATCAGGACTTCGCCGCGACCATCGCCGGCTGCGCGCAGTCTGTCCCCGGCCGCGACGACACCTGGATCAATCCGCAGATCGAGCGGCTGTTCGGCGAGCTGCATCAACTCGGCCACGCCCACTCAGTCGAGACCCGCCAGCACGGGCACCTGGTCGGCGGCCTCTATGGCGTGGCGATCGGCGGCGTATTCTTCGGCGAGAGCATGTTCAGCATGGTGCGGGACACCTCGAAGGTGGCCCTGGTGCACCTCGTGGCGCGAATGCGTCTCGGCGGATTCCGACTGCTGGATACCCAGTTCGTCACCGCGCATCTGTCGCAGTTCGGCGCCGAGGAGCTGGCACGCGACGACTACAAGGCGCGGCTTGCCCATGCGCTGACCGTGCCGGCGGAGTTTCCCGTCGATCCGGACCCGGTAGCGCTGGCGGCCGAGATCCGCTGCCTGGCGGAACGCTGATGCGCCGCCCCACAGCAGGTGGCTGCGGCTGAATGAAGACGTTGACGTGACCTACCGCGCGGGCGCTCCGCAGCGTGGGGCTGCGATCGAGCAAAGGGCCCGTTGGCTGGCAGCGGCGCAGATCATGCGCATCGATCCGCCCTCTCCCGAGCTGCATGTAATTATCGACTACGTCGCGAGACGAATGAGCGTGGTGAGGGATGCGACGAGATCGATGGTCGAAGTGCCGGCTCCAGACAACCTGGCGAACATGATCGGCGGTAACGCCGCGACGTCCTCTGTCCGCCGCGCGGAGGTGCAGGTGTGCGCGGTCCCTGTGGAGTACGCGCCGCAGGGTCCCGCGGTATTCCATGTGTCGTCGGACTATGTGCGCCCTGCGCCGGGAACCGCACGATGATCGCCGGCAAGCTCGTCGTTCCATGGCGCGACCGGCATGGCCGTTTCCTGCCCTTGAAGGCGGCGGTGCTGGCCGCGGGTTTCGTTCCCGGCTTGGTGCTGGCGTTCTGGTGGGCGAACGGCATGCTCGGCGGACGCCCGGTGACCGAGGTGATCCACGGCACCGGTGACTGGGCGATCCGTTATCTGTTGATTTCGCTGGCGATCACCCCGGCGGCGCGGATGCTGAACTTGCCGCGCCTGCTGATGGTGCGGCGGACAGTCGGTCTGACTGCGCTTGCGTACACGCTGGCGCATTTCACGCTCTACGTCGTGGACAAGAACTTCCGGTTGGGCCTGGTCGTCTCGGAGATCGCGCTGCGGTTCTATCTGACCATCGGCTTCACCGTGTTGCTCGGACTGGTCGTTCTCGGAGCTACATCGACAGATGGCTGGACCCGCAGGCTTGGCCGCCGGTGGAAGCAGCTGCATCGGGCGATCTACGTGCTGGGCGCGATCGCACTGCTGCACTACTTCATCCAATCGAAGTCGAACGTATCGGAGCCGGTGTTCTTCTCCGGCCTGTTCGTGTGGCTGATGTCGTGGCGCGCTCTCCCTATGGCTTGGCAGCGGAACCCGTTCGCGCAGCTGGCACTTGCCGTCGTGGCGGCGTGCGCGAGTGCCGGCATCGAATTTGCGTGGTATGGGTTGGCGACCGGGATCAACCCGTGGCGTGTGTTGGCCGCAAGCGAGACGCTGCGTTTTGGTCTACGGCCGGCGCACTACGTGGCGCTGGCGGGGGCGGCGGCCGTGGTGCTGGCGGGACTGCGGCGGATGACCGGCATGATGCGCCCAAGGCCTCGCATGGCGACCTGAGCGAGCCGAGATCAAGCGCGCCTTCGACTGATTGCCCGCTGTTGCACCGGGTTCCGAACATTGGCAGTTCGTCGAGAACTCTTCCAGACTAAGGTGTCTTGGTTTCCGGGGCTGTTGAAATCTGGCAGCTCTGCCGGTTAGCCTAGGTGGGCAATAAAAGCGAAGGAGGGACCGTCATGCACCGTCGGGCATTCATCGCTGCAACCGTCGCTGCTCCGGCCATTATGGGGTTTGGGTCAAAAGCCAATTCTGCTCAGGCCGCGGAGCGTACGCCCGTCGGCAAATGGCGACAATTCGTAATCACGACCAAAATCATATTGCAGAACTCGTCTGGCCAAGCGCGACTTTGGTTACCTCTGGTGCAGACCGCAGCCGGCTACCAGACTGCCATCGATGCGGACTGGCAGGGCAACAGCCGAGCCGAACTGGTACGCGATCCAATTTATGGCGCGCAGATATTACGCAGCACATGGGACGAAAGCGCGACGTCGCAGCATATTGAGGTCACGCAGACCGTCGCAACCTGCGACCGAGCCGCGTTGCCGACCGTGCCAATCAGCCAAGCCGAACGACAATTCTGGGTGGCCCCAACGGAGAGCTCGCCGACAGATGGTATCGTGCGTGCTACGGCCGAGCGTATCGTTGACGGTCGCACCGACCCCCGTGAGCGGTTGCGCGCCATCTATGATTGGGTGGTGGACACGACCTGGCGCAACCCCGACACGCCAGGCTGCGGTGTCGGCGACATCAAGGCAATGCTTGAGACGGGCAATTTTGGCGGCAAGTGTGTCGATATCAATGGGCTGATGGTAGGCCTAACACGGGCGGCGGGCATTCCCGCGCGTGACGTGTACGGGATTCGCGTAGCCAACTCCCGTATGTATCCTTCGCTCGGAAAGAGCGGTGACATCAGCAAGGCACAGCACTGCCGTGCTGAGGCTTATTTGGAAGATGCCGGCTGGTTTCCTCTCGATCCTGCGGACGTACGGAAGGTGGTCTTGGAGCAGAAACTGGCTGCGGAAAGCCCGGAGGTTCGTGGCTTGCGCGAGCGTCTATTTGGTAGCTGGGAGATGAACTGGGTCGGGTACAACAGCGCCACCGACATCGAGTTACCAGGCGCCGGCCAGCGACGACCAAACTTTCCTTTCCTGATGTATCCTTGCGCTTTCACTACAGCGGGCCAACCGAATGCCGTGGACCCAGCACGCTTTCGTTACGAAATTACATCTCGAGAGACGTAAAGGTCTATAGTCCTCGTGCCGCTCGGCGCTCACGCTCTGTTGAAGCGGTAGCCATCGAAAACTATGGATAAGTCTATTGGGTGGGAAGCGTCATCGGCTGGAATGCCAATCGTTCCCAGACGTGCCGAGTTGCGATAACCCGTAATGGAGGCAACATGCGCACGATTGTGTCACGACGAAGACTCGGGTTTGGCGCGCTGGGAGCAACCTTGGTCGGCTCCGGGACCGCCGTCGCTGACGACAGACCAAACAGGCGGCAGCTACCGTGGACGTTCGCGCCGGTTCCTGTAACCGCCGCACCGGGCAGCTTCCTACATGTCTTTGGCGGCCCCGGCGCCGACAACTCCACGATCAGCAACTTCAATGGTTCCATCGGCAGTGCGCTGATCGATGGGAGCGTGACCCGGACCAACATCAAGACCGGTCAACAGGACTACGTCCCGTTCATCAATGCCAACATGCGGTTTATGACGGGAATGTTTAAGGGAACCGACGGGCAGGAGCATCCCGGCACGTTTGCGTTTATTTGAGTGGACGTGTACCTGCCCGGTTCGGGCGGCGCGCAAATCCACGATCTGAACCCAACGCAGTTCCCGCCGGTCGGCTTGTTCTGGACGGTCCCTATTCCCGTCCGGGGCGTGCAGGTCGATCTCGACAACGGTAAAGCATCAATGCAGGCATGGAAGGTGCCGATCTTTGACTACGGCACACTCCAAAACGCGACGTCTGTGGGGAGCAACCCGCCTCCGGTTCCTGGCTGGGTGTCTTTCAAAGTTGTCTGGACGGGCGGCGTAACAATGATGCCCGTTACCAGCACTGATCCGACGAAGGGCATCTTCTCCGGTACGTTCGCCCAAGCCCCAGCGCAGATGGAGTGGCAGGCTGCAGCAGGTGACTTCAGCTTCCAGTCGGACCCGCTGGAAACCTCACAGAGCACGTTTGCTGAAATCGGTCAGGAGACCAACGGTTCGTACCTGACTACGTAGCGACCACGAAGGTGGCCGGATGCTACTGGCCGCCTTCGAATCTCCCCTGGCCGGCGTTCTTTGGCACTAGCTTCGCTCAGGAAACCGCTTCCGCCTCGATCTCCACCAGGAACCGCGGATCGGCGAGGCCTGCGACAAACAGCAGCGTCGAGCACGGTGCATGCTCGCCATACACTGCATCGCGTGCCGCGCGGAATGACGCGAGCAACGAGCGGTCGGTCAGGAACACTGTCGTCTTGACCAGATTGGTGACGCTCATGCCGTTCGTCTCCAGCACCGCGCGCAAATTGGCAAATGCTTGGGCTATCTGGCCCTCGCCGGTACTTGGCACGGAGCCGTCCGGTGCCACGCCGACCTGGCCGGAGATGATAAGGCGACGCTCATCGCCGGTGATCAGCATGGAGTGCGTGTAGCCGGTCGGCGCACGCACGGTCGGTGGATTGATTGCGGTGATGACGGCCATGGCTGAACTCCTTGGTTGGAATTATGGTCGACGCGACAGTGCGCGAATCCCGTTACTGTGCGAGCCAGGCGCGCACGGCCTCTTTGACAAACCGCGCGTCCTCGGGGTTCGTTGCAGGATTGCCGGCGCGGTGTCCCCAGATGCTGGGGATCGGCTTCAGCTCCGCATGCGCCAGGAACGGCAACTCAGCCGCGTTGTCGGCGACGCGGAAATAGAGATCGGTCTCACCCGGCATCAGCAGCACACGCGCGCGGATCGTGTGCAGCGCACGCGACAGATCGCCGCCGTACAACGCGTTGTCGCTGATGTCCGCGGCGTCCCAGGTGCGAAGCTGGGCATACTGATTTGCCGCGGGACGCGCGCCGAACCGATCCTCCCAGTCGGTGCGCAGGAACGTCTCGAGGTCCGGCGCGCCGGCAAGATGCAGTCCCGCGCGGTAGAAATCCTGGCTGAGTGCCCAGGCTGCATAGATGCGTCCGAACGCCCGCTTGGCCGCACGCGGCTCGGCCGAGAAACGGCCGTCGCCGACATGTTCCGGCGCCGCCTCGAGCGTCGCCATCAGACTGCGCAGGAACACCTGATTGTGCACGGCGGTGCGCGCCACGCCGCAGTTCACCACGATGCGGTCCACCGCGTCGGGGAACAGCGCGGCCCAGTGATAGGCCTGCAGCGCGCCCATCGACCAGCCGTACACGCATGCAACATGCTCGATGCTCGAACAAGGCGCGCAGCGCGCTGCGCTGGGCCTGCACATTGTCGAATATCGTCACCAGCGACGGATAGTTCGAGGTGTTCGACGGGCTGGAAGACAGCCCGTTGCCGAACATGTCGCAGATCACGATGAACCAGCGTGTCGGGTCCAGGACGCCGTCGGGGCCGATCAGCCATTCCAGATCGGGATGCTGCGCGCCGTAGCTGGTGGGATAGACGATGACGTTGTCACGCGCCGGCGCAAGCGTGCCGTGTGCCTTCCAGGACAAACGGGCACCGTGCAAAACCGTGCCTGATTGCAGCGTCAGGTCGCCGGCGTCGAAGATTCCCTGCTGCGTGGGCCAGGCCATCGCTTCCCCCTATGGTCCCGGCACATGCTTGAGCCTGCCGCGACCAACCGCAAGAGGAGGCCGAAGATGCTGCGTCTGAGTGCTGTCGGCCGGCTGCGCGACGGGCCGGAGGCGGAACTCTTCGCTCGCTACAATGCGCGGCTGCGGCCGAAATTCGCGGTGACCGAGATTGCCGAAGGACGTGGGGCGTCAGCGGAGGTGAAGCGTCGCGAGGGCGAGGCGTTGCTGGGTGCACTGCCCGATCCGGCCTTCGCGGTGGCGTTCGATTCCGGCGGCACCACGCCGGACAGTGAAGAACTGGCGCGCCTGTTGGAACGCTGGCTCGCCGCGGGGCGCCCAGTCTGCTTCCTCATCGGTGGCGCCGAGGGGCTGGACACGCCAGTGATTGCCCGCGCCGACTACACGTTATCGCTCGGGCGATTGACGTGGCCGCACTTGCTCGCCCGCGTCATGCTGGTTGAGCAGGTCTACCGCGCGCGGTCGATCGCGGCTGGGCACCCATACCACCGGTCGGGGCGGCCCTGACGCCGCCCCTGCTGCGCTTACACCGTCGCGCCGGCGACCAGGTCACCGAAACGCACCCAGGTCTTGCCGTCCCACTTCACGAACTGCATCGACGTGATGGGGCGGTGGTCGGTGTGCGTCGTGTTGATCTTGATCCCGGGCAGCGTCACGGGCACCTCGAAATCATGCAGGCCTTCCGCCTGCTTCATGACATTCGCTCGTGAGAAATCGCCTTTGCACTGCTTCAGTACCTGCGTCATCGTCAGGGTGACTGCATAGGCAAACACATAGCTCGCGTCGGTGATGTCGCCGCCCGGCATGTATTTCGCCATGAAGTCGCGCCATTGCCTCATGCCGGGATCGTCCTTGAAGGCTGGATCCGTCGGGTCCTTCAGATACTGGGTACTCAGCATGCCGATGGCTTTCTCGGGTCCGGCCGGAGTCAGCACGCCACCGACCGAGATCGCCACGTTGGTCATGTAGAAGGCCGGCTTCCAGTTCAGCGCATACACCTTGCTGATCGACTGCGCGGCGAACTTGGGAATCGCGGCAACCAGCAATACATTCGCGCCGGCACTCTGCGCCTCGACAATCTGCGAATCGATCGTCGGATCGGTGGTCTCGTAACTGGCAGTCTTGACGACGATCTTGTCCCAGTTGTCGCCCAAAATATCGCGCACGCCGGTCGGATAGTCCTTACCAAAGTCGTCGTTCTGATACACGATCGCGAGCTTCGGATCCTTCACGTTCGCCAGCATGTGCTTGGCGTAGATCTGTGCCTCGGTGCGGTAGCCGGGTTGGAAGCCCATCGTCCAGGGATACTTCTTGATGTCAGCCCACTTGCTGGCGCCTGAACCAACGAACAGGTGCGGTATCTGCTTGTGGTTCAGATATTCGGCGATCGCTGAGTTGCACGGCGTACCCAGATTTTGGAAGCAGAAGTCGACCTGATCCTCCTCGACCAGCCGGCGGACCTGCTCCACTGTTTTCGGCGGGCTGTAGCCGTCATCGTATGAGATGAAATCGATGGTATGCGCGTCGACGCCGCCCTGCTCGTTGAGCATCTTGAAGAAGGCGCTTTCGGTGCGGCCGATGACGCCATAGGTCGAGGCGGGACCGCTGTACGGCATGGTGTTGCCGATCTTCACCGACGTGGCGGTGACGCCGGGCGTACCGGCGGCGCGGGCGCTGCGCAGTGTGGCGGCGGTTGCGGCGGCGACACTGCCCGCGAGAGCAGCTCTGCGGCTGATCATGCTATGTTCTCCTTGAACGACCAAGTCTCCCTGCCGGCTCGTTGGCCAGCGGCGGGACACTGCGCCGCCGCACAGTCCGCGGTCAATCGCGGTTGCATTGCATCAGCTCCGCTGGCACCGCTACCGTCGCTCATGACAGCAATGCCGCGGAGGCGAACGATGGACGTCCCGGTGACGCGCGATCCTGCAAGCGATCTGGTCTGGCCGCAGGGCGGCGTGACACGCGTGCCCTTCCGAGTGTTCTCTGATCCCGAAATCTACGCCGAGGAGCAGCGGCGACTGTTCCGCGGGCCGATCTGGAATTTCCTGTGCCTGGAGATAGAGATTGCCAATCCCGGCGACTGGCGGCTCGCCACGGTCGGCGAAACACCAGTCGTCGTCACCCGCGATGAGCATGGCGCGATCCACGCGCTGGTCAATCGCTGCGCGCACAAAGGGGCATTGGTGTGTCTGCAGGAACGTGGCAACGCCCGCGCGCTGACCTGCGTGTATCATTCGTGGAGTTACGATCTCGCGGGCCGGCTGCAGAGCGTTGCGTTCCTCCACGGCGTTCGCGGCAAGGGCGGCATGCCGGAGGATTTCGACAACGCTCAGCATCGGCTGGAACCGCTGCGTGTCGAAGTCTTTTCCGGGCTCGTGTTCGGCACGTTCTCGGATGAAACGAAGCCGGTGGAAGCATATCTCGGCGAGACGATGGCGCGGATGATCCGCCGCAACCTCGGCCGGCCGCACCGGTTACTCGGCATGCACAGCCAGATCATCCACAACAACTGGAAGCTCTACGCAGAGAACGTGCGCGAACTCGTATCACGCGACTCTGCTGCACACGTTTTACACCACGTTCAAGGTGAACCGGCTCGACATGGATGGCGGCATGCTGCTGTCCGATGATGGCCGGCACTCGATCAGCTACGCCAAGCGCGACACGCTGCAGCAATCCGATGAGTATCAGACGGTGCATTCGGCGCAGTACAAGTCGGGCCTGGCCGCGCCGCAGCTGCTCGACACGTGGACCGAGTTCGACGACGGCATCACCCACTGCATCCAGACGATATTCCCGACGCTGGTTGTGCAGCTCACCCTGAACTCGCTGGCGGTTCGGTTCTTCACGCCGCGTGGCATCGACAGGACCGAACTGTTCTGGATCTACCTGGGCTATCAGGACGACAGCGAGGTGCAGACGCGCCAGCGCCTGATGCAGAGCAACCTGACCGGCGCGGCGGGACTGGTGTCGCTCGAGGATGGCTGCATCAACGAATTCGTCCAGCGTGGCACCCGCGGCAGCGAGGACCGCAGCGCGTTCCTTGAGATGGGCGGACGCGACGTCGCATCATCGGATGGGTCGCGCGCGACCGAGACCGGCATCCGCGGTTTCTGGCAAGGCTATCGCGAACTGATGGGCTTCTGACCGTGCGCGAGGCAATCGAGGAACTGCTCGCGGACTACGCCGAAGCGATCGACGACGGCGCGCTGGAACGTTGGCCGGGATTCTTTACCGAGAACGGCGAGTACCAGATCATCACGCGCGAGAGCCATGATGCCGGCCTGCCGATCGGCATTCTGTATTGCGGCAGCCGAGGGATGATGGAGGATCGTGTTCAGGCGCTGCGCACCGCCAACATCTACGAACCCCACAGCTATCGTCATCTGCTCGGCCGCCCGCGCTACGCACCACAGAACGATGGCTTCGCGGTGCGGTCGAATTTCTGCGTGTTCCGCATTGCCCAGGACGGCGACACGGTGACCTTCGCCACCGGCCGCTACCTGGATCGCATCGTCGAGGATGGCGGGGCATTGCGCTTGAGATCGCGGCGCGCGGTGCTGGACTCGCGACGGGTGGATATCCTGCTGGTGTTGCCGCTATAGCTTGCCTTGTCGCCGCGGGGTCTGATATACATTACCGATATCAGACATAGACGGACAATGATGTGCGTACCCTCGTCGACATTCCGGACAGTCAGCTTCGCGAGCTGACAGATCTCGGCAGGCGCCACAACAGGTCGCGCGCGGCCCTCATTCGCGAAGCGGTCGCCAGCTATCTCGCGACTCATAAGCGAGGGACCGGGGCGGATGCGTTTGGGCTTTGGGGGTCGGACGGGACCAATGGCTTGGCCTATCAGCGGAAGGCTCGCGCCGAATGGTGAAGGCGCTGCTCGATACGAATATACTGATCGACTATCTGCGAGGCGTGCCGGCTGCGCGCGCCGAATTGCGACGCTATCGCCAGAAGGCGATCAGCATCATTTCCTGGATGGAGGTTCTGGTTGGTGCGGACGCCACCACGGAGCACGGCACAAGAGATTTTCTCCAGGAATTTGTTTTGCTGGCGATCGACGAATCGATTGCTGAGCGGGCCGTGACGCTGCGCAAAGCCCATCGTCTCAAGCTACCAGACGCAATCATATGGGGATCCGCGCAGGTTCACTCGATGTTGCTTGTCACGCGCGACGGCAGAAGCTTTCCTGCCGATGACCCGGGAGTACGAATTCCTTACACCATATGATTGCCGAAGCGCGTGTGCGCCTGGGGTAAACTATCCCCCAGTCACGCTCATATGCCGCGCCACCGCGGGGCGATCGTGGCGGCGATCGATGATGAAGTCGTGGCCCTTCGGCTTGCGGCTGATTGCCTCGCGGATGGCGTCGTCCAGTTCGGCATCGGTCGCGCCAGCACGCAGCACTTTCCGCAGGTCTGCATCGTCGTCCTGCCCAAGGCACATATACAGCGTGCCGGTGCAGGTCAGCCGCACGCGGTTGCAGCTCTCGCAGAAGTTGTGGGTCATCGGCGTGATGAAACCGATCCGCCTGCCGGTCTGGGCCACGTTGAAATACCGCGCCGGGCCGCCGGTGCGGTAGTCGGTGTCCTCCAGCGTCCAGCGCCGCCGCAGGCGCGAACGCACGATGGAGAGTGGCAGGTACTGCTCGGTCCGATCGCCGGTGATGTCGCCCATCGGCATGGTCTCGATCAGGCACAGGTCGAAGCCGTGATCGCCGCACCAGGCGAGCATGCCGTCGAACTCGTCCTCGTTCACGCCCTTCATCGCCACGGCATTGATCTTGATCGCCATCCCGGCCGCCTTGGCGGCAAAGATGCCGTCGAGCGTCGCGCCCATCTTCCCCCAACGGGTGATCTTGGCGAACTTGTCAGGATCCAGCGTGTCGAGCGAAACGTTGATGCGGCGCACGCCAGCCTCGTACAGGCCGCCGGCCAGCTTCGCGAGCTGCGTGCCGTTGGTGGTGACCACCAGCTCCTGTAACCCGCCTTCGCCCAACCTGGCGCCCAGGCTGCGGAACAGCGTCATCACGTCGCGTCGCACCAGGGGCTCGCCGCCAGTGATGCGGATCTTGTTGGTCCCCAGCCGGATGAAGGCAGCACAGATCCGGTCCAGCTCCTCCAAGGTCAGCAGGTCGCGCTTCGGCAGAAACGACATGTCCTCGGCCATGCAGTAGACACAGCGGAGGTCGCAGCGATCGGTGACCGAGACGCGGAGATAGGTGATGGACCGGCCGAACGGATCAATCATCAGAGGCGATGGCTCCTTTACAGACTGTGACTTGCGCTGTCCTGAGCGAGGGTTCAAGTCCTGGCGGCCCTCAACTCTTGCGTGGCAGGGGTCGTAAATTGCGTGTGAAATAACCGGCATATGCGTGTCGCTTCCTTGGGGAAGGGATTCCTGTGACTGGCACGAGCGAAGCGCTGCGTCTCGCAGAATTGCTCTGCGCCCGCCTCTGCCATGATCTGAGCGGCCCGCTGGGCGCGCTGATCGGGGTGCTGGAGGTCGCGCGTGACGAACAGCCGGACAGCGAGGCGCTGGCGCTCGCCGAAGACACGGCGGTTCAGCTTGCCCAGCGCCTGAAACTGCTGCGGGCCGCCTGGGGCCGAGACGGTGACGACCTGGACGTTGCCCGGTTGCGCGGCTTTGCGGACGGCCTGTTTTCCAGCCGGCGGGTGCGGCTGGACCTTGAGGGCCTGGAGAGCGACGCGCTCTTCCCCCCGGAGGCGGCCCGTGTCGTTCTCAATCTCCTTTTGCTTGCCTCCGAGAGCCTCGCCGGAGGTGGCATCGTCGCGCTGTCCGGCTCGCCCGCGGACAGCATTCTGGTGACGATCTCCGGCCCCCGCGCCGCCTGGCCACCTGGGCTGGGGACTTGGCTGATGGACGAGAGCGCCGCTTTGGAGGCGGTGATCGCCGACGCACGCAGTCTGCAGGGACCGCTGACCACGTTGCTGGCGCGCGGCCACGGCTTCCGGCTGTCCATGCTGATGCCGGCCGGGCCGATGAGCGAGGCCGAATTCTCGCCGCCATTGCTGCTGTCACTTCTCCAGCGATAGCCGCCCAGCATTTACACATTGTTTGTCAGCTTCTGACCAGATGGCGCTCGCCCGGGGTCTGACCGGGCCCGAGAGGGCTGCCATGGACGATCTAATCGCCGACTTCCTCACCGAAACCAGCGAAAACATCGCCGATCTGGATGTCGCTCTGTTGAAGCTGGAGCGTACGCCGGATGACCAGGACACACTGTCACTGATCTTCCGCCTGGTGCACACGATCAAAGGCACCTGCGGTTTTCTTGGCCTGCCGCGGCTGGAGCATGTGGCACATGCCGCCGAGAACGTGCTTGGGAAGGTACGTGACAGGGTGCTGACCGCGACGCCGGATACCGTGACCCTGGTCCTGGCGGCACTCGATCGGATCAAAGCGATTTTGGGCGACCTGGCAGCCACCGGCAGCGAGGTGGCGGGTGATGATGGCGAACTGATCGCGGCGCTGAACGCCACGGCGGCGGGCGAGGCTCCGAAACCGGCGGCTCCTGTCGTCGCGGCCGAGCCGGAGCCCCAGGCGGAGCCTGAGGAGGAACCAGCGCCGGAGCAACCGGACGCGTCAGTCGCGGAGGCGACGCCGGCGCCTGTGGCGCCACGCGCTCTGGTGCCATCGGAGCCACCACCGGGCGAGCCGGTGGCAACCAACCAGACCATCCGCGTCACCGTCGACGTGCTGGAGGACCTGATGACGCTGGTGAGCGAGCTGGTGCTCACCCGTAATCAGCTTCTCCAGCTCGCCCGCACGCAGGAGAGCACCGGCTTCGCGGTGCCACTGCAGCGGCTGTCGCACATCACCTCGGACCTCCAGGAAGGGGTGATGAAGACGCGCATGCAGCCGATCGGTAACGCCTGGAACAAGCTGCCGCGCCTGGTCCGCGACCTGTCCCGTGAAATGAACAAGAAGATCGAGCTCACAATGCTCGGCGCGGACACCGAGCTGGATCGGCAGGTGCTTGAGCTGATCAAGGACCCGCTGACGCACATGGTGCGCAACAGCGGAGACCACGGATTGGAGAGCGGGGCGGAGCGCCGCGCCGCGGGCAAACCGGAAGCCGGCCATATCACGCTGAACGCGTACCACGAGGGTGGCCATATCATCATCGAGGTCGCAGACGACGGCCGCGGCCTGCCGCTCGACAAGATCCGGGCGAAGGTCCTGAAGAACGCTTTGGCCACCGAGGCGGAACTCGCCGGCATGAGCGATGTGCAGTTACAGCGCTTCATCTTCCGTCCCGGTTTCTCCACCGCCACCGTGGTCACCGCCGTATCGGGCCGCGGCGTCGGCATGGACGTGGTGAAGACCAATATCGAGAAGATCGGCGGCACCATCGATTTGAAGAGCGTGGCAGGCGCCGGCACCACCTTCACCATCAAGATCCCGCTGACCCTGGCAATCGTTTCCGCGCTGATCGTCGAGGCCGGTGGCGAACGTTTCGCAATTCCGCAGCTCAGCGTTGTCGAGCTGGTCCGCGCGCGAAAGGAAGGCAGCCGCGACCACAACGAGGGCGGATCGGAATCGGTCATCGAACGGATCAACGACACACCGGTGCTGCGCCTGCGTGACCGGCTGCTGCCACTGGTCAACCTCAACGATCTGCTGGCGCTGGGAGAATCGCACAACGATGACACCGGCGCCTACATCGTCGTGGCCCAGGTGGGCGCCAACAGCCTTGGCATCATCGTGGACCGTGTGTTCGACACTGAGGAGATCGTGGTGAAGCCGGTGGCACCGATTCTCCGCCATGTCACGATGTTCAGCGGCAATACCATCCTGGGCGACGGTTCGGTGATCATGATCCTCGATCCGAACGGCATCTCTCGTGGCACCGGCATCGGCGCCAGCGGCGACAGCAAGGCAGTGTCGTCGAGTGCGATCGATACGATGCGAACCATCGACCGCACGGCAATGCTGCTGTTCCGTGCAGGCAGCGAACAGAAACTCGCAGTGCCGCTCGGTCTGGTCGCGCGGTTGGAGGATATTCCGCGTGACAAGATTGAAATCTCGTGCGGTTCGCCGGTCACGCAGTACCGGGGCAAGCTGATGCCGCTTGTGGCGCTGTCGGACAACCTCGACACCGAGAAGCCGCGTCAATCCGTTCTCGTCTTTAACGATGGCGACCGCAGCATGGGCTTGATGGTCGACGAAATCGTCGATGTGGTGGAGGACCGGCTGGATATCGAGCTGTCGGGCGCGCGACCCGGAATGCTGGGCACCGCGGTGATTGCCGGTCATGCGACCGACGTGATCGACACCGGCTACTGGTTGACGCAGGCGTGGCAGGACTGGTTCCACGGAGCGGCACAATCGGCAAACCGCAATACGGCGCGCCGCGTGCTGGTGGTGGAGGACAGCGACTTCTTTCGTCAGTTGGTTACGCCGATCCTCGGCGCCGCGGGGTACCGCGTCACCGCCGCATCAAGTGCGGCCGAGGCCTTGCGCCTGCGCGAAACCGGTACGGTGTTCGATGCGATCGTATCGGACATCGCGATGCCTGACATGGACGGGCTCGACTTCGCGCGTGCGGTGCGCGCCAGCGGTCCCTGGACGAGATTACCGATGATTGCGCTGTCGGCCAGCGCCGAGCCGGCGGACATCGAGGCCGGACGCGACGCCGGGTTCACCGATTACGTCGCGAAATTCCAGCGCGAGGCGCTGATCGCCAGCCTGCACCAGTGTCTGGCGGAATTGATCGAGGCGTGACGACGCGAGCGTATCCGCAGCTCCCTCCCCCTCTTTCGACGGGGAAGAACTCTCGACAGGAATATGCATATGGGCACCGACCTCATCGAACGTCCTGACTCAGCGGTTGACGAGGAAGAGCGCGTATTCGTCACGCTGACCGTCGCCGAGCAACTCTGCGGCGTACCCGTGCTAGGAGTGCGCGACATTCTCGGCGAACACGCGATCACGCGCATACCGCTGGCACCGACGGAGATTGCCGGCAGCCTCAACCTGCGCGGCCGGATCGTCACCGCGATCGACTTGCGCCGACGCCTGCGTCTGCCGCCAGCGCCTGCCGACCAGCCACGCATGTCCGTGGTCGCCGAGCAGGGAGGTGAGCTCTACGCGCTGCTGGTCGATCAGGTGTCCGAGGTGATGAGCCTCAAGGCCAGTGCGTTCGAGCGCAATCCGCCGACCCTGCCGCCCGCCTGGGCGCAGTTCAGCAGCGGCATCTATCGGCTGGAGGGGCGGCTGCTGGTTGTGCTTGATGTGGCCAAGCTCCTGGCCCTGACCGAAGCCGCCTGAGGTACGGCGCAATGTCCCGTGTCTGCCTCGTGGTGGATGACAGCCGCGTTGTGCGCAAGGTGGCACGGCGCATCCTGGAAGCGCACGGCTTCGACGTGGCCGAGGCCGGCGATGGCCAGCAGGCGCTGGATGCGTGCCGTGCGAGCATGCCGGACTGCGTGCTGCTCGACTGGAACATGCCGGTGATGAATGGCCTCGAGTTTCTTCGGCAGTTGCGCGCCGCATACGGGCCGGACAAGCCGCCCGTCGTGTTTTGCACCACCGAGACGGAGATGTCGGCGATCGAACTCGCGATCACCAATGGCGCGCAGGAATACATCATGAAGCCATTCGACGAGGAGATCCTGGTCGGTAAGTTCGAGCAGGTCGGCCTGCTGTGATCGCACCTGGCCGCACGGCAAGTGTGGCGAACGCGGCTGCCACCGTGCGTGTCATGGTGTGCGACGACTCGGCAGTGATTCGTGGCGCCGTCGCGCGGATGTTGGAGACTGAGCCGTCGGTGCAGGTGGTCGCTCGCGTGGCCAACGGACAGTTGGCCCTGGACGAGCTGAAACGCACGCAGGTCGATGTGCTTGTCCTCGATATCGAGATGCCGGTGATGGACGGCATGACGGCGCTGCCGCTGTTGCTGCGCGCCGACCCCGGTCTCAAGGTCATCATGGCCTCGACGTTGACCACGCGGGGTGCCGATATCGCGTTGCGCGCGCTGCGGCTCGGTGCCGCGGACTATGTGCCGAAGCCCTCCGCCGTGGCAGGCGACGAGACATTCCGTCGCGAACTGATTGAGAAGGTCAGGGGCCTGGGCCGCATGCGGCGGCGCGTTGCCCAGCCAGTGCGCGAAACCGTCGCGCTGCGTCTGCGGCCGGCCTCGATTGCGCCGCCGCGGCTGCTCGCGGTCGGCAGTTCCACCGGCGGCCCTCAGGCACTGTTCACTCTGGTGCAGGGGCTGGGCCGGAAGCTCAATGTGCCGGTTGTTCTCACGCAGCACATGCCTGCGACGTTCATGCCCATCCTGGCTGAGCACCTAAGCAAGTTGGGCGGGATGCCGTGCGCCGAGGCGAAGGACGGCGACGTGCTGGCCACAGGTCAGATCTATCTTGCGCCGGGCGACCGGCATCTGCTGATTGAGACCGGTCGCAGCGGTCTGCTGGCGCGTCTCAGCGCCGATCCGCCGGAGAACTTCTGTCGGCCCTCGGTCGATCCCATGCTGCGCAGCGCCGCCGCCGCGTGCGATGGTCGCGTGCTGGTCGCGATGCTGACCGGCATGGGCCAGGACGGGCTGATCGGGACTCGACGCGTCATCGATGCCGGCGGATGCGCGGTGGCACAGGACGAGGCGACCAGCGTGGTGTGGGGTATGCCGGGAGCGGTCGCACAGGCCGGGTTGTGTCACGCGGTACTGCCGCTGCCGCGCATCGCGCCGAAGCTGCTCGAGATGCTGCGGATGGCGCGAGCATGAGCCAGGCGCTGTCGTCCACCGCATTTCAGACGTACGCGACGCTATTGAAGAACCGCTCGGGCCTGGTGATCGGTCCGGACAAGCTCTATCTGCTCGAAACGCGGCTTGCGTCGATCTTGAAGCGCGAGAAGTTGCGTGATCTGGCGGCGCTCGCCGATCGGCTGCGCGCACCCAGTGCCGAAGCGTTGATCCGGCAGGTGGTCGAGGCGATGACCACCAACGAAAGCTTCTTCTTTCGCGACGACAAGCCATTCCAGCATTTCCGTGCGCAGGCTTTGCCGCGGATGCTGGCATCGCGTCCTGCCGGTGCGTCTCTGCGGGTGTGGTCCGCCGCATCGTCGTCCGGACAGGAGGCGTACTCGATCGCGATGATACTCTCCGAGTGCCGTGGCGCCGTCGGTGACCGGCTGATCGAGATCATCGGCACCGACCTTGCCCGCGACCAGGTGCAACGCGCGCGCGATGGAGTGTATACGCAGTTCGAGGTGCAACGCGGCCTGCCGGTGCAGCTGCTGATGCGCCATTTTCGCAAGGAGGAGAACGGTTGGCGGATCAGCGAGGCGATTCGCGGCATGGTGCAGTACCGCGAATGGAATCTGCTGGGCGATCTGCGGCCGCTGGGGCAATTCGATGTGGTGTTCTGTCGCAACGTGCTGATCTATTTCGATCAGCCGACCAAGGCGAAGGTGCTGGATGCTGTTGCGCAGCAGATGCCGGCGGATGGGCTGTTGTATCTCGGTGGAGCGGAAACTGTACTGGGGATCACCAGCAGGTTCGCGCCTTTGCCGGCCGAGCGTGGGGTCTATGGGGTGGTCGGAGGGAAAGTCACCCCAGTGACACAGAGATCGCAGAGTGTCGCATGAGCCGCATAGTACCCACTATCGTGGGAGCGCGAGTCACGCCGCCGACATGGTCATGGAGAGTTCCTCACCCGCCTGGCGGCGAACACGCGCTGGATGAAACCGGTATTCGTCATGGTCGGCCTTGTGCCGGCCATCCACGTCTTCCCTTGATGCGCGCGGCACAGTCTGCTCATGGTTTCATATTAGGAGCGAAGCGGTCCCGGACGTGATCCGGGAAACAATCTCGTTCGATGGAGCGAACTTATGACCGGGATTGCTTCGTCGCTTCGCTCCTCGCAATGACAGCCCACATGTTTCGCCATTCTATGATCCGGATACCAGTGCTTTAGTATAGGAACCTCTGTGTCTCTGTGGCGAGTTCTAATCTCAATGCATCCCACCGCGCGCCGCGACCGGCCACAGGCATTCGACCCGACCGTTCCGCACGCCGACATACCAGTCGTATCGATCCACTGTCGGATCGCAATGTCCCGGCACCAACCGCAGCTTCTCGCCCAGCTTTGGCACCACCGTCTCGGAACCGACCTCCAGCTTCCCGTGCTCATCTGATGCGCTGACGTAGCGAATGTCGGGGCGCTGCCAGATTGTGGGCATGCCGCTGTCCACCGCCACTGCCTTATGGCCCGCGTCCACGACAGCGATGTTCCTGTTGGGCACGCTCATCACGGTCGCCAGCACGAACAGCGAATGCCGGAACGTGCTGATCGGCGCGCCCGCCTCGTCCAGGTTACGCGCATAGTCCGCGTCCATGAACACGTAGCTACCAGCCTGGATCTCGTTGTACACGTCCGACAACGACTCGATCTGGAACGTGCCCGTCCCCGCGCCGCCAACGATCGGGCACTCCAGTCCTTGCTGACGCAACTGCTCAACGGTCCGCCGCGACGCGTCGACCGCGTTGCCGATCAGAGTGCGGCGCTCCACGACCGTCCGCTTGTGCTGCGCGCTGCCTTGATACGCTTGAAGCCCGCCGAAGATCAGGTGCTTCGACGCGGCGATGCGCTTCGCGAGGGCCACCGCATCGGGGCCTGGCGCCACGCCGCAGCGTCCGGCACCGACATCGATCTCCACCAGCACCGGCAGCCGCACGCCGGCATCCTGTGCCGCCGTCTCGATTGCGGCCACCTGTGCCGCATCGTCGGCGCACACCGCGACCTTCGCGATCCGCGCCAACGCGGCGAGCCGCGCCAACTTCGATGCGCCCACCACCTCGTTGCTCACCAGGATATCGGGAATGCCACCCCAGGCCAGCACCTCTGCCTCAGCGACCTTCTGCACGCACTGACCGACGGCGCCACGCGCCATCTGCAGCTTCGCGATCACCGGCGACTTGTGGGTCTTGGCATGCGCCCGCAGCTTCGTCCTGGTAGGCGCCAGCAGCTCGGCCATGTGGTCGAGATTTGCTTCGAACGCGTCCAGATCGATCAGCAGCGCAGGTGTATCCACTTCGTCTTCGCGCATGCCGGGACGGCCCGGCGGTGGCTGCAACATGGCGATCTAACTCCCTTTGGCCTTCCAGTTCCGGCGCGTGCCGCACAGTGCGATCCAGGTGTGGGTTGAAGTCTTGCCGTTCGGCGTGCCAACGACAACCCGTGTCAGGCGATACGCTGAACCCCGGGTTGCCCGCTATGCGATGCCAGCGTGCCGGCATCGAGCAGCGTGCCGTAAAGGAACAATCGCATCGGTGGTTATCAGGTTCGGCGGAGATAGGCGGCGGCAGCCCCGGTCAGCGCTATGCCGGGCAGCTGGTCGGGCGATACCCACCGCGCCCCAATTATCTCGCGATTGTCGAGCCTGAGTTCGGGCAGCCGGTCCAATCGCAGTTCAAAGAAGTGTACTCGCACCCTTCGGCCGCCCCAGTTGCCGGATGCGCCCTCTGCCGGCACCAGCGTGTTTCCGGTGAGACCGATTTCCTCGGCAAGCTCGCGCCGCGCGGCCGCTTCCGGCGTCTCGCCACGACGGATGGCGCCGCCCGGAAAGTTCCACGTGGCCCGATAAGAGGACTTCAGCAGCAGCAATTCGCAGCCGACATAGACCGCGACCAGCGCAGCCTCGTGGCGCGGTCGCCACACCCGCCACCAGACGCGGGCCAGCGGATAGCCATAGCGGAAGACCATCCGCCAACCGGCATCAAGCAGGGATGGCGGCACTCAGACCCACCTCGATCGGGATTGCTTCGGCGCGTGCGCGTCTCGCAATGACAAGAGCGGCGCGGCAGCGCTTAGCGGAACGTGTACACGCTCAGCGCGTTGTCGTGGAACAGCATCCGCTTCTCCTGTTCGGTCATCTGGAAGCGGAATGCCAGGTGCGGATCGTCGAAGTCCCAATGCGGATAGTCGGACGAATACACCATCCGGTCCCAGCCGATCCATTCGAACACCTGGCGCAGATCGTCGGGTTTCTCCGGCTCCTCCACCGGCTGGGTGGCGAACCACAGATTGGTCCGCATGTACTCGGATGGCGGCCGCTTCACCTGCGGCACCTCGTCCCGCATCTTCGCCCAGTGTGCATCGAGCCGCCAGCCGAGCGACGGCGCCCAGGCAAAACCGCCCTCGATCAGGCAGATCTTCAGGTTAGGAAATGCCTCGAACACACCTTCAAGAATCAGGCTCGCTGCCTGGTTCTGCATCGAATGGACCAACATGTGGTGATCCTCGATGTAGAACTGCGGCCATCCGCTTGCGGAAGGCGCACTGTTCTGGGTGCCGCCGATATGCAGCCCGATCGACAGGCCATTCGCTTGCGCGGCGGCGAAGATCGGCCAGTAGCGCCGGCGCCCGAGCGGCTCCGACGTCTTCGATCCCAACTGGATCTGCGCGAACCGCCAGTCACCGGCACGCTTCTCGATCTCCTTCACCGAAGCCTCGGGATCATCCTGCGGCACCAGGATCGAGGCGCGCAGCCGAGGCTCCTGATCCACGAAATCATGCGCCTGCCAGTCGTTCATGGCCGAGCAGAGCGCTGCCGCCTCGTCCATGTTGCGCGAGGTGTTGCCGCCCAGCAACGGTTCCAGGACTCCGTAGCTAATGTTGTATGCGTCGAGCAGCTGCTCGCGCATGAACGCGACATCGGAGCCCGGAAGACCGCCCCCCGGCGGCCATGAGTCGCGCCGCGACGTGTTGGGCGAGAAGCGCGGATAGGTGCCACGATCGGCATAGATGCCGCAGTTGAACTTGCCGTATTCAGCGACGTGTTTGCGCCAGCGCTCGGACAGGTACTGGTTCAGCGCGCCGGGCTTCATGTACGGATGAATGTCGCAATCGATGATGCCGAGACGCGCATCTGCTTCGGGGCGCCGCTCCATGATATCGACGGGAGCGTTCATTTCACTGTCTCCTTCAGGCGAGGATAGGTTTCCAACGGATTATCGACGCGCACGCGTTGCAGCAGAGCGGGTGCCAGGCCGCCGGGCAGCACCGCGTCGCCCTCGAACTGCCAGTGCGGATAGTCCGAGGCGAACAGCAGCATGCGGTCGCTGTCGATCTGCTCGATGATGCGTTCCAGCACGTCGGTATCGCGCGGCGCGTCGATTGGTTGCACGGTCAGCCGCACGTTCTCGCGAATTGTCTCGGCCGGCGAGCGCTTCACCCACGGCACCTCGGCGCGAACGCCCCGCCAGGTCTTCGTCGCACGCCAGATGAAGCCCGGCAGCCAGGTCACGCCTGATTCGATCAGCACGAAGCGCAGGTCGGGATAGCGATTGAACACGCCGTTCGAGATCAGGCTGAGCAACTGGTCTTCGAAGATCTGCGAGTTCGCCACGTAATCGTGCAGATAGAACGATGGCCAGCCGCCGGAGGTCGGCGCGTAGCGGTACATGCTGCCCGCGTGCAGCCCGATCGGCAGATCGTATTTCGCCGCGGCCTCGTAGATCGGCCAGTAGTAGCTTCGGCCGAGCATCATCTCGCACGCCGCCGGCATCAGGATCTGCACGAAGCGATGGTCGCCGGCGCGGCGCTCGATCTCCTCCACCGCGAGCAGCGGTGCCTGTGCCGGGACCACGATGGAGGCGCGCAGCCGCGGTTCCTTGTTCAGCCAGTGCTCGATGATCCAGTCGTTCACGGCCGAGCAGATGGCGGCACCCATCGACTCGCTGACCGCTATCTGGCCGCCGGTGAGCGGATTGCAGATCGCCAGGCTGATGCCGAACGCATCGAGCGCGTCGCGCTGCATGTTGGGCAGGCTGGAGCCGGGACGCTCGCCCTTCACCCGCCAGTCCGGCCGGCAAGTGATCGGCGCACCCAATGGGTAGCTCATCATGTCGAAGCCATCGATGCCGCGCGCGATGAACGATTCGCGCCAGAACTCATCCATGTAAGGCAGCAGTGCCTTGATGTTCGGGACACCGGGATGGATGTCGCAATCGATCGCGCCAGCAGGGGTCATGGATCGTTTGTACGGGGGGCGCTTCCGCGGTGTCAAACGCGCACCCCGATTCCCAAATCCCCTCCCGCTGTCGTATCGCCGGTTATTGCTGCCCTGGCGCCTTCCTCTGCTGCGCCTCGAGCAGCTGCCTCTGATAGATCGCTCTGTTCTGTTGCACCTGCTGCTGATACCGGGCCGCGTTCTGCTGGACGAGCGCCTGATTCTGCTGGACTTGCTGCTGGTACTTCGCCGCGTTCTCCTGCACCTGTCGCTGATAGGTAGCCTGATTCTGCTGGACCTGCTGGCGATACAGCGCCGCGTTCTGCTGCTCCTGCTGCCATCGCTGCGTAGGCGGGGGCTCCACCGCGTTTCTCTGCCACGCGCGCCGACGCCAATCCTCGTCGTGGCCGCGGGCATATCCCCCACCCACATAGGCCGGCGCACCGTAGTAGGCGGGGCCGCCGTATTCGTAGGCCGATGGCGGCGCGACATAGACCGGGCCAGGAACCGCGCTAGCATAGCCATACCCGTTGCCATCGGCATAGGCAGGCGAGGCCGTGTAGGCGCCGACATCCACCGCCCCGGCACCGTACGGTCCTGCTGTACAACCGGCCAGACCAACCGAACCCGCGATCAGAAACGCAGCCATTCTGAGACGCATCGTCGCCTCCTCGGCTCATCCCGCCTGAAGATGGGCCTGAAAAGAGGCCAATACGAGGCACAGCGAGGGGTGCAGCCGTAGCGGCCCTCCAATCAAACGAGCCACGAACGGTCTCGTTCGCGAGCTAGACTAGGGGAGGGAAGAACGAAACTTGGGTTGGGGGAGGGGGTTGTTTGTTCATCGTCCCAGCCCCGCCCGCCGCAGACTGTGCTGCCAGTCGCTGGCCACGCCGTCGAGCGCCTGCTTCGCCGTCTGCTGCCCGAGCAGGACCTGCGACAGTCCGCTGCGTAACTGCAACTCCAGCGTCGCCCAGATCGCGTCGCGCGGGTCCAGCAGTGCGGTCGGCAAAGCCGCGGCCGCAACCGGCGCCCAGCCGAATTTCTGTACCATCTCCGGATCATTCAGCACCGACACGCGCGGCGGCGCATTGCCACGCAGCATCGACCGCTGCATCCACTCCTTGCTGCACGCCATCTGGATGAACTCGAACGCCCATTCCTTGTGCTTGCCGTTCGAGGCCACGGCGAGGCTCCAGCCGCCGAAGAAGGTGCGGCTCTGCTCCTTTGTCTTGGCGCCCGGCATCGGCGCCCAGGCCCAGCGGCCACCGGTCTTCGATTTCTGCGGATCGTTGATCAACGTGCCATACGGGGTGAGTGTTACGGTCATCGCATAGCGGTCGTTCTGACCGCCGGCGATGATCTCATCGAACTCCCAGGTGATAGAGTCCGGCACGACCACCTTGTATTTCGTCATCAGGTCGCCCCAGAACTCGAGCGCCTCTATCGCCTCGGGGCGATTGACCAGGATTTCCCAGGTCTTCGGATTGTAGAAGTCGCCGCCGTTGGACCGCAGGAAGGGACACCAGCAATCGACGATCGCCGGTCCTTGGCGACCGAGATAGCCCATGCCGTAGCGATTGCTCGCCGCACCCGCCTTCGTCGTCTCGATCGCTGCTTGCTGCAGTTCGGCGAAGGTCTCGGGCGCCTTGGCGATGCCGACCTGCTCCAGCAGCGCCTTCTGATAGTGCAGCACGCCCATCGTCACGCGATACGGAATTCCGGACAGCTTGCCGTTCCAGATCGCCATTTCGCGGATTGCCGGAACGAAATCGTTCCAGTCGAAATCGGCATGCTTGCCTGCTGAGCCGGCCAGCAGCTTCTCGTGGTCATCCAGATGCGGATACAGCCAGCCGATCTGCTGTGAGGTCCATTGAATGATGTCGATGCTGCTGGAGCCGGAATTCAGCTCGGACTTCAGACGCGCGTTCAACGCATCGATCGGCAGCAGGGTGAAGTCAACCTTGATGCCGGTCTGCTTTTCGAATGCCGGTGCCACGTCCTCGACGAGGCAGTAGTGCCATGGCCCGTTGTCGCCGACGAACACCAGCTTGTCTGGCTTCGGCTGCGCGAGTGCCACCTTCGGCAATGCTGCTGCTGCTGCGGTCGCCTGCAACAGACTGCGGCGCCGGATCATCGGCCAACCCCCGCGCGTCGCGGGCTGCGCTGCCAATCGGCTGCCGGTTCGTTCGGCGCCTGCTTCGTCGTCTTCTGTCCGAGCATGGTGTGCGGGATCGCCAAGCGCATTTGAACTTCCAGTGTGGTGTTTCAGGCCGGGTGATCCGGCGTGGGTATCCTCGTTTCAATCGCCTGCGCCGGGGACATGATCGCCCGATCAATCCGGCTTTCTGGCGACGATCTGCACCTCGCACACGCGACCATCTTCGCGGGCGCGCATGCTGTTGATCTGCATTTGCAAACCATCGCCTTGCCTGACAACGTGCGGACCGAGCGGCGGCAGGCCCTCGGTCTCAAGTTTGCGCCGCGCCGCGCTGGGGGCGCCGATAGCGTCCGCCATCTCGCGGAACGTCAGGATGTCGAACCCGGCGGCAGTGAGGTCGCGGCGCGTCTCCTCATGGGTCGCGAGGAAGCTGTTTTTCGGCACCGACGCCCAACCCACCGGGAAAAATTCGACCGGTGCGTTCGGCCCGGCATTCACATGGAACAGCACCAACCGTCCGCCTGGCTTCAGCACGCGAAATGCCTCGCGGTACACCCGCGCCTTGTCGGCGATATTCATCACCACATTGTGCGAGTAGGCACGGTCGAACTTCGCGTCCGGCAGCGGCAGGTCGAGCGCGCTGCCTTGCATGATCCGCACGCGATCCGCCAGCCCGCAGGCAGCATTGAGTTCGCGGGCCGCATCGCAGTGCTCCTCGGTCAGATCCACGCCGGTCATGGCGCAACCGAACTTCGCTGCGATCCAACGCGCGGGTCCGCCGAGGCCGCTGCCAATGTCGAGGATCGCCTCCCCAGGCCGCGGCTCCAGCAGAGTGACCAGTTCCTCGGTTGCAAGCGCGCCACGGCCATGCAGATGCTCGATTGGCGCCAGCGTCTCCGGTGTGATCGCCACATCGACGCCGGCATGCGCGCGCAGTGCCGCGATGATGCGAGCGACAATGTCACTTCCCGAACCAGATCGGGCGTAATGGTCCTCGATGCGTTGGCCGGACATTGGCTTCTCCTGTCAGGGCTGGATCTGCACGTAGCCATCCTGCGTCAGATACATGATGCGCAGCAGAACGTCGCTGTCGACCTTCACGCCGGGCAGCAGGTCGGCATTGACCCACTTGTTGTTATAGGCGGTGTATGCGCAGAGCTCGAACGGGATGCCGATCTTCTGCAGCTCAGCAATCTTCTCCTTCCACGGATTGCCGGTGCGGGTGTGCTTGAAGCGGTCATAGGCCGCGTCGTTCAGCACCATGTAGGCGCTCTTGTCATGAAGCAGCGCCACCATCTGGAGAGGAACGTCACTCCCTTTGTAGTTCGCCAGGATCAGCTCCATGTAATACAGGCCGGTCGGCAGCTTGCCGGAAAACGCGTCATGATCCATGTTGATCATGACTTTCGCGGGCCGCAATGGCAGGGCGTTGTCGATCACCAGACCAGTTCCCTTTGGCGGGGTGACGACCTGGCCGAGTGTCGGCTTCCCCAAGCAAAGCGAGGCGAGAACAGCACAGAGAACGAGAGCGAACCGGCTGAGACGTGGCATCATGTGTGCTCCTCGATCAACGATGCGGTGTGACGATTTCAGGCGTCAGCCGAGACGAGCCAGACAGAGGCAGTCAATACAATCCCGTCGTCTCGAGTATGCGCGCGCAGCGCATCCTCGATGGCACGCTTCACTGCGGCTTGCAGCGCGGCATTGTCCCTGCTTCCGGCCAGGCGGCGCGCAAGCGGCCCGACCCAGGTGACTATTTCAGCGGCTGTGGCCACGCCGTCCGCCGCCGCGAGCCGCATCGGTATGTCGTGACGCTCAACTCTGACATTCCGCCATCCGGCAGATCGCAGCACGTCTTTCACGCGATCGGCGTCCGCAAAGGCGAAGGGCCCGGGGGCGAGAGGATCGACGGCCTGAGCGGGCGGCAGTAGCGGCAGCACCGCTTGCAGTGGCACCGAGAACCACGGATTTTCCGCGAGGCGACGCCACACAACCCACTCGAGCCGACCGTTGCGGCGCATCGCTCGTCGCAGGTTGATCAAGGCCGCGACCGGCTCGGCAAAGAACATCACGCCAAAACTCGAGAACAGCAGATCGCGGTCGACTGGCGCAAAGTCGTAAGTGGCGGCATTGGCGACGACGACTTCAGCGTTCGCGATACGAGCCGCCGCAATCCGCTCGCGCGCACGCGCCGACATCGGCGTGGAGACGTCAATTCCGAGAACGTGCCCCTGGGGTCCGACGCGCTGGGCCAGTTGCAGAATGGTCGCACCGCAGCCGGATCCAATATCGAGCACGCGTTCTCCGCCATTCGGTGCGGCCGCCTGGATCGCGAGTGTGGTGAGCGGCGCGAAAACCGGATCGATGGATTCCTGCAACGCAGTCCAACTGGCTGCCGTCTTGTCGTTCCAATATGCGATCTGCGCGGCATCCCGCTGATCCGAAGCCTGGGGTGATTGCTCCATTGGGGGATCCCTTGGGTGAGTCGGATGCGGGGCGGCGCGCGATTGTTCATTCCGACATGCCGACCTGCGTCGGCATGTCGCTGTGGGCGCGGATCATGCGCTGCCTGGCGCAGTTATGTCCCCTTCAGGTCCTTAGGCGCCCAGCCACTGCCTATACCGGTTCCAGCAACTCAGAGCTGTCATTGCGCACGTTGTTCACTGCCTTGCCGACACGCCAGACGCGCAATTCGGCTTCCGACGGTCGCAACAGATCGCGGGGCTCGCCCTCCGCCTCGCCAAGCCACGCCGGCCAGGCGGCCGCCTCGAGAATCACCGGCATGCGCTCATGGATCGGCCGCAGCACGGGATTGGCGTTCGTCGTGACGATGGTGAACGTCCGCATAACGGTGCCGTCGGGACCGCGCCATCCCTCCCACAGCCCGGCAAATACCATGGGCTGGCCGTCGGCGCGCGCGATGGCGAACGGCAACTTGCCGTCCTCCGTTGTCTGCCACTCGTAGAACACGTCCGCCGGCACCAGGCAGCGCCGCCGCGCGAGCGCATCGCGGAACATCGGCGCGGTTGCGAGCGTCTCCGCGCGCGCGTTGATCGGCTGACGCACGGACTTCGGGTCCTTTGCCCAGTGCGGCACCAGACCCCAGCGCAGCAAGTCGAGATGCCGCGCACGCGTCTCCGGATGCAGCCGCACCACAGGCGCATCGCGGGTCGGCGCCATGTTCCACGTTGGCTCCCAGTTCGGCGTCGGGTTGACCGTCTGGAACAGCGCGCGCAGCGCGTCAGCGGGCAGGAAGGATGCGTAACGGCCGCACATGGCTAATCCAAGTCGCGCTCCAGCGCCTCGATGTCCGCATCGCTGAAGCCGAAGTGATGTGCGATCTCGTGCACCAGCACATTGCGCACCAGGCGGTAAAGGTCCTCGCCGGTCTCGATCCACTCCATCAGGATCGGCTGGCGGTAGAGAAAGATCAGGTCCGGCTGTGGTGCGATGTCGCCGACGCTGCGCTCGGTCAGCGGTATGCCACGATAGAGCCCGGTGAGCTCCCAGGCTGACTCGATTCCCAGATCGTCCAGCGTCTCGTCATCCGGCAGCTCCTCCACCGAGATACCGACCCCGCGGACGTGGTCCGCCAGCGGCGCCGGTATTGCAGCGAGCGCTCGGTCGGCCAGGTCTGCGATGTCGTCGGCAGTCGGTGGCGTCACGTCGAGACCTGCTCCAATACCGCCCGCGATTGCCGTATCCCGAAGCCACGGATCAGTATCGCCGGCAAGAGCGCTCCCGGAATAACGATCCACAGGATCCAGCCCAGATGGTTGGGTCCCCACGCATAGAGCGGGCCAAGCAGGGTCACGCCACCCCAGGCGCCGAGATGCCCCAGACCGTCGGTCCAGGCGAACGCCGTGGCGCGGATGCGCGTCGGATAGGCCACCGCCGTGTAGTTGTACAGGTTGAACAGGAACAGCCCGGTGCCGATGCGGCTGACGATGTAGCAAAGCGCGATGACGGACAGACTCGGTACCAGCCACGCGACAATCCAGCTCGCCGCGAACAGCGTCGCCATGACGGCGATCACATCGCGCCGCTCGACCCGCTCTCCGAGCCGCGCGTTCACCTGGAACGCCACGCAAAGTACGCCATAGGCCACCGCGAGAGTGAGGAACACCTCGTGCGCGGTGCCACCGTGATCCACCATGTAGACGGGAAAGAATGCGCCAACGCCGTAGATCAGACCGGCGTAGCCGGCGAGCCAGCAGACGATCAGCACCCACGTGCGGCTGCGATACTGCGGGTTGGTGAACAGCTCCTTCCAGGCGCCGCGTCCGGCCATGACAACCGGGGTGTCCGCGCCCCTCGGTTCCGGTAATGGAGCGCTGTTGTAAAGCTGCACCCGGCGTTCGTATTCCTCCATGGCCCGCTCGGCGTCCTCGTGGCGGCCATGCGCTTCCAGCCAGCGCGGCGATTCGGGTAGCTTAAAATACAGCCATGGCAGCAGTACGATGATCTCGATGATCGCGCTGACCCACAGGAATATCTGCCAATGGCTGGGGATCAGAAAGTACGCCAGCATGTTGACGCTGACTGCGACCAGCGCGGTGACACCTTGCGAGGTCAGCAGCACCTTGTTGCGCACCTCCGGCGAGGTCATCTCGGAGAGATACACCGAGTGCGTCGCGACGATGCCGCCGACGCCCAGCGTGCTGAGCACCGACAGCACCACCATGCCCCAGAAATTGGTAACATACGCAAACGGCCAGATGCAGAAACCACCGAGCAGGGTGGCGAGCAGGATCGCGGGACGGCGGCCGTAACGGTCAGCGACCCAACTCATCAGGTAGACGCCCAGCAGAATGCCGGCGCCGACCTGGAGCGCTTGGATCACCGCGTACTGGTAGATGTCGATGATGTGGTTAGGGCGCCAGACGAAGGGAAAAAGCCGCGCGCCGATGCCGTCGGTATCAAAGATGATGAAGCCCCAGGTTATCTCGACCAGGAGGGCGAGCTGCCATTGCACCCAGGTCAGCGGCAACCGATCGATGCGCGCAGCGATGTGACCGTGAATGGCGTTCTGCTGTGCCATCGTCGTATCGGCCATCGGTCTCCCCTTCGGTCAGTGGTATACTCCAGTGATCCGTGAAAACATGGTGGGCGGCGGTCCATCTGGAGTCAATCAAGCGGGCCGTATCAGGCAAGAGAGCCTTATCAGGAGGTGCGCATGCCGACACGTTTGACCGATGCACAGCGCGCGGAGCTGGCGCAGACAGTGCCCGGTTGGTCGCTGGTCAATGGCCGCGATGCAATCGAGCGCAGTTTTAGGTTCCGCGATTTCAGCGAGGCCTGGGGGTTCATGAACCGCGTCGCGTTGCTCGCGGAAAGCCAGAACCACCATCCCGACTGGTCGAACGTATGGAGCCGCGTGCGCATCGAGCTTTCCACGCACGATGCCGGTGGTCTCACTGACAATGACGTGAAACTCGCGCAGGCCATCAACGCGCTGCTTGCCTGATGGAGCCAAGCTTCCCGGAACGTGCGTTGGCCATTCGTCGCGCCGCCGCGCGGCTGTGTCTGCGGCTCGGGTGGGCGCCGCTGCATGAAGTGGCGCTGCCGAACGGTCGCCGCGCCGACATCCTTGCGCTGCGACCGGACGGTTGCTTTGCCTGCATCGAGGTGAAGTCGGGGCCGCGGGATTTCCTGACGGACCTGAAGTGGCAGGACTACCGGGAGTTTGCCGACGAACTGTTCTTTGCCGTCGATGTCGATTTCCCGCAGGAGCTGCTGCCTGCGACGACCGGACTGATCGTCGCGGCAGGGCTGGAAGCGGAACTCTTGCGCGAGGCTCCGGCGCATCCGCTGGCCGGCGCGCGCCGGCGGGCGCTCCTGCACCGTTTCGCGCTGCTGGCGGCGGGCAGGCTTGCCACGCTGGAGGATCCGGGCGGAGTGGCCGCCATGCGGGCAGCGCTCCGCGTGGAGTGATCGGGGCGGTAACCAAAACGCAAGGATCGGCTGGTTAATTTACCAGCGCCTGCCTGCTGCCGTCATTTTGCCGGGCGGGCAGGAATTGAGGCCGCATGGACAACTTACCGATCGCAGACCCGGTCATTGCCCCGTCGCCGCGTCCCGTTGTTGCGGATCGACGCGGACCCGACCGGGTTGATTGCACCAGACCGGCGCTCATCGATTTGGTGCGGCAACAGCCGAGCGGCGCAACTGTCGTAAAGGCGGACGCGCCTCAGGAAGCGAGCGACAGTCTGGCCCCGGCGCGTGGCATACTGCTCGGAGTCCTGATCGCAGTGCCCTTTTGGTGTCTGTTGGCAGCAGGCCTCTGGTTCTGGCTACGCCACTGACGCTGCGATCAGCGCGCTGGAGGCGCCGCCGGCGTGCCACCCGGCTCAAGTCCGAAGAACACCTCGACCGAGTGGATCAACCCATCCTCGAAGCGAAAGTATTCCGTGTTGCGGAAGCTGCCGCCGCGCTTGGATCGCCCTTCGTAGAGGACGAAGCAGCCGTCGTCGGCTGCGTTCAGCTGCTGGATTTGCAGGCGTTCGAAGCTGCCGGCGTTGGGCCAGCAGCGCGCGAAATAGTCGTCCCGGCCGATGTGGTCGTCATACGGCGAGGTAAAGGTGAAGTCCGGGTGGAGGATGGCTTCGATGTCGGTCCGCGATGCCGTCATGTAAGCCGCAAAGCTGCGGCGCACGAGTTCGGTTTTTCTGTCGGTGTCATCGCGAGAACTCCTCAATCACGGTCAGGCGCCCCGCCCGGGAAATACGAGCGAAAGGGGCGCGCATCGTCGACCACGCGCTTGACGGAAGGCCTGGCGAGCAGTCGAGCGCGATAGGTAACGACATTGGAATGGGCTGCATCGATCGGATGTACCCAGTCGGCATAGAACAACGCCGGTGCCGCCGCACAATCGGCAAGCGTGAACACATCGCCCATCGCCCACTTGCGATCCGCCATGCGCTTGTCGAGCCAGGCGTAGCAGGTGTCGAGCATCGCGTGCGCCTCCGCGACGCCATGTGCGTCGCGACGCTCGTCCGAGCGGAGGCGGTCCGCCACGATCTTCTGCATGGAGCCGTGGACGTAATTGTCGAAGAAGCGATCGAGCAGCCGCACCTCCAGCCGCGATTCCGCGTCAGCCGGCAACAGCGGCTGCGGCCCCGGATGGTGGCTGTCCAGATACTCGACGATGATGCTCGCCTCCGGCAGCGTCAGTCCGCTCGACTCCTCGACCAGCACGGGAAAGCGCCCGATCGGCCAGTGTTGCTTCCATTCGGCTGCGGCCTGTTGATCTTCGATCGTCCTTGCCGTGAACAGCGTGCCCGCTTCGTAGAGCGGGATCAGCGCCTTCCAGCTATAGGAGGAGAAAGGGTGATAGTAGAGCGTCAGCGCCATGTGCGCGCCTCCCTTCATCGCTGCTTGCGTAATACAAGCAGTAGCGTTCTGGCCCAACCGATCCTGCTTTGCAAGCGGTCTTTTAAGGCTGACGCTATCGGCCCGGCATGTGGCACAGAAAGCTACGTCGGCGACGCACTCCGCGATGCCGGCGTCAGGACCTCCGACGCGGCCGGAGCCGAGCGGATGATCACGTCCGGCCGCAAATTGGCGATCAGTGCATCGGGCGACCCGTCGGCGAATGTGGTGACCAGATCGACGCTGGCGAGGCTGGCCAGCATGGCGGCGCGCGCCGCCTCCGTCTGGGTTGTGGCCGCCAGCGGCGATTGCAGCGCTACCACCAGCCGGTCGCAGGCCTCGCGTGCCTCTTCCAGCCGGTAGAGGTCCGGCGGCGCCAGCTTGTCGAAGCATCCGGCAATGAAGCCGACCCGCCAGCCGCGGTGATGCCAGCGCTGCACATGCTCCACCGCCGCCTCCGGCGAGACGATCTTGCGCAGCGCGCCGACCTGCGGCGACAGGGCCGTCAGCAGATCCGCCTCCCGCGCCACCGCAGTGCCGATCTTCCCCACCACGACGCCGGCCGCGATGTTGGCGAGCCGCACCGCCATCGGCAGCTCCAGCCGCGCCGCGATGCCCGCGGCCAATGTCGCCGCCGCCGTGTCGCCAGCGCCGGCGATGTCGTAGACCTCCACCGCCTCGGCCGGAAAATGCAGCGCACCACTGTCGTCGAGCAGCGTCATGCCATCGTTGCCCCGCGTTACCAGCACGGCGCCGAAACCGTGCCTCTGGCGGAGCGCCGTCGCGGCGGCCACGACAGCCGCCTCGTTGTCCACCCGCATGCCGGTCGCCTCCGCGAGGTCGGAGCGGTTGGGCATGATGATGTGGGCGCCGGCATACTGCGAATAGTCGGGACCTTTGGGATCGACGATGACCGTTCGGCCGGCCTCACGCGCGGCAGCGATGAGCTGCGCCGGCAGTTCGCCGCTGAACAGCCCTTTGCGATAGTCCGACAGCACGGTGACCGAGGTCGCGGCCATCGCGTCGCGGGCGATCCGCAGCAGCCGTTCGGCCAACCGCGGCTGAATGGAGGTCGTCTCCTCGCGGTCGGCGCGCAGCAGATGCTGGCCGGAGGCGAGAAAGCGCGTCTTCAAGGTCGTGGTGCGGCCACTCTGGACGAGCAGCCATGGCTCCACGTTCGGCTGACCGCCGATCAGACCGGTGAGGTCGGAGCCAGCCTGGTCGTCACCTACAACCGAGATGAATGCCACCGCCGCGCCGAGCGCGGTGAGGTTGCGTACTACGTTGCCGGCGCCTCCCAGCATTGCCAGCTCGCGCTCAATTGTCAGGATGGGGACGGGGGCTTCTGGGCTGACCCGGTCCACTGTGCCGTAGATGTAGCGGTCGAGCATTACATCGCCCACGACGAGCACGCTGGTGCGGCCAAGCAGGCGGATGGCCGTGGCCAGACTGGTGTCTGGGTCGGTGGAGGTGGGTCTTGCCGCTGCGCCGTCCGTCATGTGCACGCCCTAGCGTGAGCCTCGGGCCTGCGCAAGCATATCGCGCTTCCGCGGCGCAGTGATCTGTTTTGTCTCATGATCCCGCTGAATTGGACGGCGGCTCACCCGGCGGCACGGCGTGGCCTTACGCGGTGATGAACCCCAGTTTATCGCCTTCCAGCACGGCGCAGGTCAGCACGCCGCCCATCACGGCTCCGGTATCGATGCCAATTCGATTTGGCCGCACCACCGGTTCCGGCCGTGGCGTGTGCCCGTGCACAACCACCGGGCCATACGACTCATTCCATGACAGGAACGGCTCCCGGATCCACATCAGGTCGTGGCGGCTCTGCCGATCGAGTGGAATGCCCGGGCGGATGCCGGCATGAACGAACAGGTATCCGCCGGCCTCATGGCGCATCGCGAGGTCACGCAGGAACATAAGATGCGGCATGGGCAGGTAGCTGGGCCACTCCCTGGGCTGCGCTGAACGTGGAACACCCCAGCTTTGCAGTGAATCCGCGCCGCCATTGGCCAGCCACAACTCGGTCGTCTCGGTCTCGCCGGTGGCGAGGGCGGCGAGCATCATGTGCTCGTGATTGCCCATCAGATTGACGGTGGGCACGTCCGGCAACGGAGCGCCGGCGGCGAGCCGGGCCACCACGCCGGCGCTGTCCGGGCCGCGATCCACATAGTCGCCGAGATGCACCAGGACGGCCTCCTCTGCCGGCCGCGCCGCGAGGTCTTCGGCGATCAGCTCATGCATCGTCTGCAGGCGGTCAAGGCAGCCATGCACGTCACCGATCGCATAGACACGCTGGCCGGGCGGCAGGCTCGCTGGAGCAGGGACGAAATCGATCATGGGCACAAACCTAGGGCTCTGACTCGTTCGGAGGCTACGGGCAATCTGTTGACCTTGGCGAGATTGACGCGGCGGAAGCCTGTGCCGACGCACTCGACGAGGCGGCGACAGCAATCTCTACACGGGGTGGTGGATCGGAAGGATCGAAATCCGCCAGGTTGCGCAAATCGGCCGTGCAAAAGAAAAAGGTGCAGACAAACTGCGCCGTAATCCAATGACTAGAAGCTCGACCAACTATATGCTCGTATCAGTTGCTTCGAAGCAGAATAACGTCTCGATATCTGCACGATTCCTTGTTGCGGGTAACCGCAAATATGGTAACCGTATCGATAGACTGCAGTTCAATGTCCAGAACGAACGTTTGACGTTGGATTCGTGGTATCGCGGAACAGACCTTGATGCCGAGAGTGCTTGATCAAGACGAGATCGACCGATTCCAACGTGACGGTTTTCTTTCATTTCTTCCAGGCGTGTCGCCTGCGGAGCTGAAAACCATTCGTGACACTTTGGTCGAACTGCACCAGAAGGGCACGGGCTTCACCGAGGGCGCTCAGTTTGACGCCATGGGGATAGACGACGGTGAAGAGCTGCGGCGATTTCCGCAAATCCTGCATCCGCGTTCATTTGCACCGCACCTCATACGCACCGATTTCTTCCGGACAGCGCACGATATTGCGCGCCAGCTACTGGGTGCCGATGTGCGCTTCTCCGCGGACATCTCGCTGATGAAGCCCGCGCGGATCGGCTCGCCGACACCCTGGCACCAGGATGAGGCCTACCACGATCCAAACTTCGAATACCGCGAAGTCAGCTTCTGGCTTGCCCTGCAGCCGACTGACCAGATGAACAGCTGCATGGCGTACATCCCCGGTTCCCATCTTGGGGAAGTGCTGCCACACGGCTTTCCGGGCGGCGACAATAGGGTGCATGCGCTGGAATGCGTGGACGGCTTTGATACGACCGCCGGTGTCGTCTGCCCGGTGCCACAAGGCGGGTGCATAATCCATTCCGGACGAACTCTGCATTTTGCCGGACCCAATGTGTCCGACACCGATCGCTATGCCTATGCGGTCATCTTCCACCTGGTGCCAACTCCGGCGCGACAGCCGCGAGTGTTCCCGTGGCGCCGGGAGCAGAAGACCGCTCGCGCCGAGCGGGAACAGTTGTGGCGCCGACGTGGTGGGTTGCTGGTGCACCTCTGGCGGCAGCGCTCGCGTGTGCAGCTGACCAATCCGGCAATCCTCCTGGCGGACATGCGGCGTGCCGTTGCGGCGGTGCGCCAGATCCGGGGTCGCCCCCGGTAGGACCTGCCGTTGTCGAGCAAATTGTGTAGTGCCTCTGCCTTGAGCCGGGCGCGGCAGTTGATCATGTAGCGGAACACCCGCGACCGGTGCGGTACCGGCCATGCCTCGCTTGACCGCGCCATTGGCGTGAGTTGCAGTGTCTTCAACTTTATGGGAGCGACTTCTGGTTCTCCGCCATGAGGGCCCGGCGGACCAGTGGGCAGAAGCGGCGGCCCCGCCGCAGTGAAGCATGGTCAATCACAATGGTTGCGCTTTCTCTATCCAGATTTTTCAGAGGGTTATGATGGATGAGCGGCTGACAGCTGGGGCAGGTCAGGCAGAAATTTCCTCCACCATGGACGCCATCCGCGTGCATAACCTGACCAAGCGCTACGCAGAGACGCTGGCGGTGGACGATGTCAGCTTTGCTGTGCCGACCGGCGCGACCGTCGGGCTGCTGGGCGGCAACGGCGCCGGCAAGACCACCACGATCGGCATGCTGCTGGGCCTGCTGATCCCCACCGCTGGTTCGATCGAGGTGTTGGGTCAAGACATGGCGCGCGACCGGTTCTCCGCGCTGGCGCGGATGAATTTCTCCTCGCCCTACGTCTCGCTGCCGCAGCGGCTGTCGGTGGCCGAGAACCTGCGGGTCTACGGCCACCTCTACGATGTCCCCCGCCTCGAGCACCGCATCGCCGAGTTGTCGGTGGAACTCGACCTGGATGACCTGCTCGAGCGCCCCGCGGGCAAGCTGTCGGCGGGCCAGAAGACCCGGGTGGCCCTGGCCAAGGCGCTGATCAACCGGCCGGAGCTTTTGCTCCTCGACGAGCCCACCGCCAGCCTGGACCCCGACACGGGCGACTGGGTCCGCACCTGGCTGGAGCGCTATCGAGATGAGAGCGGCTGCACCATCCTGCTCGCCTCGCACAACATGGCGGAGGTGGAACGGCTGTGCTCCCACGTGCTGATGCTGAAGCAGGGCCGCGTCGTGGATCAGGGCAGCCCGCAGGACCTGCTGGATCGCTACCGCCGTGAGGACATGGAGGAGGTGTTCCTGGATATCGCCCGCGACCGCCGACGCGCGGTGGAGCCGGCATGACACGCGCCGCCGCCCGCCGCGTCTGGGGCCTGATGTACCGTCACCTGGCGCTGTATCGCCGCTCCTGGCCGCGGCTGCTGGAGCTCGCCTATTGGCCGGTTCTGCAGATGTGCATCTGGGGTTTCACCGCGAGCTTTCTCGCGTCCCGCATGGGCAGCCCCGCCGCGCTAGCCGGAGCCACGTTGCTCGGCGGCGTGCTGCTGTGGGAGGTTGCGCTGCGCAGCCAGATGGGCGTGGCGATCAGCTTCATGGAGGAGATGTGGTCACGCAACCTGGGCCACGTGTTCGTCAGTCCCGTGCGTCCCTGGGAGTTGGTGGGAGCGCTGATCCTGATATCGGTGATCCGCATGGCGGCCGGCGTGCTGCCGGCAATACTCGTCGCCTGGCTGCTGTACGCCTACAACCTGTTCGCGATGGGGCCGATCGTGGTGCTGTTCTTCATCAACCTGATGATCATGGGCTGGGCGGTGGCGCTCGGCGTCGTGTCGCTGATCCTGCGCCATGGTGCGGGCGCGGAGGCGCTGGCCTGGTCGGTACTGTTCGGCCTGACGCCGTTCTCGGCGGTGTTCTATCCCGTGGCCGTGCTGCCCCACGCGTTGCAGCCGATCGCCTTGGCGCTGCCATCGGCGCATGTGTTCGAGGGCATGCGCGGCATCCTGCTCAATGGCGTGGTGCGGTGGGATCACCTGATCGCAGCCTTCGCGCTGAACGCGGTCTGGGTGGCCGGAGCGGCGCTATTGTTCGCCCGCCAGTTCCGACAAGCGCGGCTGCGCGGGGCGTTGCTGAGCATCGGCGAATGACGCACCCATCTTTCCCTCTCCCCTTGCGGGAGGCGGCCGTGGGGAGGGGACGGTGCCCGCCAACCCCAGCCTCCTCACTCCCAACACCCTTAGCAGCATGACCGAAACGCGCTTCTGGCTGATCCGCCACGCCATCGTCGATGAGAACGCCCGCGCCATGCTGTACGGCATCATGGACGTGCCCTTGTGCGAGACCAGTTTGCTGGAGCAGGCACCGATGTATCAGGCGTTGGCCGCGCGCCTGCCGCGTCCCGCTGCCTGGAAGGTCACACCGCTTTCCCGCACCCGCCGCACGGCCGAGGCGATCTTCGCCGCGGGCTATCCGCGCATCGAGCCGGAGGTCGAGCCGGACCTGATCGAACAGAGCCTGGGCGAGTGGCAGGGCCTGCCGCATGCGGAACTGCCGGCGCGGCTCACTCTCCCCCAGCACGCCTTCTGGCCGCTCGGCGGACATGAGCGGCCGCCGGGCGGCGAGACCCTTGTGGAAGTGATCGAGCGGGTCGGCACAGCCCTCGAACGATTGGCCGCACAGCATCAGGGCGCGGACGTGGTCATCGTCAGCCATGGCGGCGCTATCCGCGCGGCGGTGGCGCATTGCTTGCGCATCGGTCCTGACAACGCACTGCACCTGTCGGTGCAGAACCTGTCGCTCACCCGCCTGGAGCGCAGCCCGGAGGGCTGGCGGGTCGTCTGCGTCAACGAGCTACCAGGTTATTGAGTACAATCCCGCCGCGAATCCGCGCAAAGGGAGTATGCAGGCCGCGAATCGAGGAGGCGACGATGATCCGGATTCTGCTGTTTGCAGTCATGCTGGCTGTGCTGCCATGGCTGGCGCCACGTCCGGCGCACGCCCAGGGCGACGAACAGACTCTGGTGGACCGTGCGACACTCGCCGTCCAGGAGATGGCCAATCAGTCACTGTCGACGGATCCGCGCCGGGCACTTTCCAGGGCGCGTGCCGTGTTGATCTGCCCGCGCGTGTTCAAGGCCGGCTTTATCCTGGGTGGTGAAGGCGGCGCCTGCGTGCTGCTCGCGCGCGCCGGCAACGGCACCTGGTCCTACCCCGCGTTCTACGGCATGGGCAGCGGCAGTATCGGCTTCCAGATCGGCATCCAGGACGCCCAGTTCGTCATGATGATCATGACCGAGAAGGGACTGAACGCGGTCCTGAACAGCCAGTTCAAGTTCGGCGCCGATGCCTCGCTTGCCATTGCCACGATCGGCGCTGGAATCCAGGGCTCCACCACAAGCGCGTTTGGCGCCGACATCGTCGCGTTCTCGCAGACACGCGGCCTGTATGGCGGCGTGTCGCTCGAAGGCAGCCTGATGGGCCAGCGCACCGGTTGGAACGCCGCCTATTACGGCCACGAGATGGGCTCGCGTCAGATCGTCATGGACATGCAGGGATCGAACGCCGGCGCCGATCCATTGCGCGATGTGCTGACCCGCTACGGCAGCGGCGAGCTGAAGCAGGCCGCAGTACCGGCGCAGGCGGAGCCACCTCCGGCGGCGTCCAACGAACCGACGCAGTTGCAGCCGCGCGGGCAGGTGCAGCAGCAGACCCTGCCGCCGCCCAAGTAGGATCCGGTGGTTGCAACGTGCGGCGCGCCACTAACTGCGCGTTGATTTTCGTATTGCAATTTCCTCAGGCGCTGTGATGTAAACGGAAGAATAACGGCCGAGGGCAGCCCTGGCGGGATGGCCGGAAGAAGCAAATGCGCAAAAGCGGAGGCGCAAATGGCGGATTCCACCATCCTGGGCACTGAAGATGTGCTGTGCCAGGAACTCGACGAGATCGAACGGCGCCGGCAACAGCGGCCAGGCCCGCACGCCGAACGTGTGCAGGACGATCTGGAAACGCATGATCAGCGCGCGCAACGGCTGAACCTTAGCGCGCTCTGCTTGTCCGGCGGCGGCATCCGCAGTGCTGCGTTCTGCCTCGGCGTGCTGCAGGGCTTGGCCGAAAAGCACATGCTGCGCGAATTCGATGTTGTCTCGACCGTCTCCGGCGGTGGCTTCATCGGTGGTTGGCTTCAGGTTCTGATCCGCGAGTTGGGCGGCGCGAGCGGCGCGGAGGAGGCAATAAGCAGACCGCGGCCGGAAGCGCTACGGCGACTGCGGGCCTTCACCAACTATCTGACGCCGCAGACAGGCCCGCTTTCCATCGATACCTGGGCCGGAATCGTGCTGTATCTCCGCAACTTGCTGATCAACTGGGCGGTTTTCGCGCCGCTGTTCCTGCTGATCGCGCTGATCCCAATCGGGTATCGAACCGCGATCTGGGTATGCAGTGACTTCCAGTGGGTGAACCTCGCCCTGCTTGCCTGTGCCGGTCTGGCGCTGTTGTTTGGCGTCGTTCGCGCATGCAGCCTGCTGCCCAGCCATCGCGAGCGTCGTTCGTCTGACGATCCCACGCCGATCGTACGCATCGGTCGGCAGTATTCGCTGGGGCATCGTCTATCCTGCGCTCGGGTGGACGCTGCTGATCCCGTGGCTGCTGGACTTCGCCGATGGCCCGCTCGGCCGAGGGCGTGCCGGACAGGCCGTGGCTGGCTCATCATGCGTTCTGGCTGGTTCCGATCATCTATCTGGTGCTGATGACCGTGGGCTTTCGCCTGGCATGGTCGCTGCAATCGTACCGCGTCGATCCCGGTCTGCTGTTGTTCAGGGCGAATTTCGGCCGTTGGATTTTGGCCAGCATCGGCGCCGCGCTGCTGACCTGGTTCCTGCTGAAGATCGCCGGCTCGATCCTGCCGCTGGAAGTGCCGGCGATCCGGACAGGGCGGAGCTCTCCGTCTCGGTTCGTCGACACCGCGACCGTGCTGACCGTGTTCGCGCCGCTCGCGCTGGCGGTGGTGCACGTGCTGCAGACCTCACTTTATGTCGCATTGCGGCGGGAAACGGAGTTGGCCGATCTTGATCGGGAGTGGCTCGGACGCGTCAACGCGATGATCCTGCGCCTCGCCGTCGGCTGGACCGTATTCGCGCTCTGCTTGCCTGATCCTTCCAGCTGCTGATCAATCTCGTCCGATCAGGCGACGCCCCAGCCCAATGGAGCGGCGGCAGCATACGGTCATGGGCGCCATCTCCGTGCTGGTCGGCGGGGATCGCCGCCTGGCTCGGCAAGATCTGGCCATCGATCGAGCATCTCGTCGAGAAGCCGGCGGTCATGGATCGCGTGCGGGCCTGTCTGCCGGTGGCACTTGGCCTGTTGTTTGGCGCGTGCCTGCTCGTCGTCTTCGGCGGTGTACTGAATTTCGTGCTGGCGCAACTACAACTCACCATCGCCAGCCTGCAGGGTGTCGTGGGGAACGATCAGCCGAAGTTGCTGAAGCTCATTCTGCAACAGCCAAAGTGGCTGCCGCTGATCTTGCAGCTCCTCGTCGGGATGGTGCTGTTCATCGGCGTGATGACGTTTCAGCACGTCAACGTCAACCGGTTCTCGATGCACGCAGTCTACCGCAACCGGCTGACCCGTGCATTCCTCGGATCGGCGCGCAACAAGCGCGAGCAGGATCCGTTCACCGGCTTCGATCCGCGGGACAACACGCCGCTGTCGGAATTGCTGAAGCATGGCACCAGCCTGTTCCCGGTGATCAACATGACGTTGAACATCACGGCGGGCAACAACACGGCCTGGGCCGAGCGCAAGGCGGCGTCCTTCACCGCCACACCGCTTGCCTGCGGCTCCGCCGAACTGCGTCACCCCGGTCAGAGCCCTGGCGCGATCGATCCGTGTGGTGCTTACGTGCCGACGAACCGCTTTGCCGGCTTGGAAACTCTGAAGGAGCATCCCAAGAAGGCGACTGAATCAGGCCCTGGTCTCGGCAGCGCGCTGACCGTGTCGGGCGCCGCTGTCAGCCCAACCTGGGGCTATCACTCGTCGCGCATCACTGCCTTCCTGATGACCCTGTTCAATGTGCGGCTGGGCATCTGGCTGCCCAACCCATCGACGGCCACGGCGGACGAACTCCGCCTGGCGCGACCGCGCAACTCGCTCATGGCGCTGATCGACGAGATGCTGGGCGAGACCACCGACGACAGCCAGGCCATCTATCTTTCCGATGGTGGCCACTTCGAGAACCTTGGTCTGTATGAGATGTTTCGCCGCCGGTGCAGCTCGATCCTGGTGATCGACTGCCGGCGCCGACGAAACCTGTTCGCTGTTCGACCTCGGCAATGCGATCCGCAAGTCGGAGATCGACCTTCGGTATCAGCGTGGTGATGCGAGATCCAATGCATCTCTATGCCCGCGCCCGGCTCGACGCCGACAGCGGCCTCGCGACCGCCGCGCTCGGCTGCGCGACTGGTGATATCGTCTACAGCAACGGCCACATCGGACGACTGCTGTATGTGAAACCGAGTTTCTTGTCGCAGATACCCGCCGACGTGCGATCCTACGGCGCCGAACACAAGGCGTTCCCGCACGAGACAACGCTCGACCAGTGGTTCAGCGAGAGCCAGTTCGAGAGCTACCGCAAACTGGGTCGCTACCAGATCAAGGAGCTCGTGAAAGGAGTGGCAGATGGCGATCTGTCCGGGGTGTTTGGTGCGGAACAACCGCCTGCACATCAGCAGGAGGCTAACGGAGAGCCGGCCGAGTCGGTGATTGCTGTGCATATGGCACCGGCCGAGGTCGACGCGGAACGCATTGCCGCAGAGTAGCTGGCTTACGTGGTGTCTGGCGCTCCTCTGCCTGGCTCTGGCAGGTTGCCAACAAGGCTCCGGGTGCGATCTCGTCAAGGTCACCCAGGTGCCGCTAGAACCGAGAGGCGGAGTGTTCGCGGTCCCGGTTTCCGTCAACGGTCAACCGACCAGCTTGCTGCTGGACACCGGTGCAAAGCTGGACCTGCTCACAGAGACGGCGGTCCGACGCCTGCACGTCGCTCAGGACGGGCGAACCGCTACAATCGTAGCCGGCATGACCGGCGGATCGTTGCGTGCGGACGCTCGGCTCGACAGCCTGTCGCTGGGTGGTGTGCCGCTCTCGGTGGAGCGAATACCGGTGAATTCCCTCCAAGGATTTGACGGTGTGCTCGGCCTGGACAGCCTGAAGGACTTCGATCTGGACATTGACGCACCCCACCGTGCGCTCACGCTGTATCGCGTTCGCAGGTGCGAGCGCGACGACCCGCCGTGGCGTGAGCCGGCGATACCGATCGCGGGTGTATCCACTCGGATGGGCTGGTTGGCGATACCGTTCAAGATCGACAGCGTTGCGGGTACCGCTGTGATTGACACTGGTGCATCCTTCACAAGGATCACTCCGGGAATGGCCAGACGGCTTGGCCTGACCGAGCAAGCGTTGGCTAATGACCGGACGCTGAGGCTCCACGTCATCGCCGGTGAAGATGAGCGGGCACACGTTCACCGGTTTCAGACCATGCAGATCGGTCCGCTAACGCTGCACGATGTGTCCGTTGTCGTGCTTGCCAATGAGCCGCCGGCGCTGGGCGGGGGGCGGTATTTCAGCGAGGCAGTGATCGGCCAGGATGTATTGAGCCGTCGGCGCATTTGGTTCTCGTTCGCGACCGACCGCCTGTTCATCGCGCGCACTGCCGGTGACGCGCCGGCGCGCGAACCGGTGCCCCCTGGCAACTGACGCCTGCACCCGGTAGTCTCCAACGCCATGGCTGCGACGCCGCCGTTCTGGAAGACCAAGACCCTGGAGCAGATGTCCCGCGACGAGTGGGAATCGCTGTGCGACGGCTGCGGCCGCTGCTGCCTGCACAAACTGCGGGACGACGACACCGGCGCGTTGTCGTTCACCAACATCGCATGCCGGTTGCTGGACCTGCACAGTTGCCGGTGCAGCGACTATGCTCACCGTCGCCGACGTGTGCCGGACTGCGTCGCGCTGACGCCGGCCGAAGTGCGTGCGATCGACTGGCTGCCACCTTCGTGTGCCTATCGACGCCTTGCCGAGGGCAAGGACCTGGCGTGGTGGCATCCGCTGGTATCCGGTGATCCCAACACGGTGCACGAGGCCGGCGTCTCGGTGCGCGACCGTGCCGTCGACGAGCGCAAGGCGGGACCGTTCGACCACCACATGGTCGATTGGCCCGGCCGCATGCCGCGCGCCAAACGTCAGTCATAGGAGTAAGCACGATGATGAAGGATGCCTTGTTCGCCGGCGTGAATGCTGCCGTGCTGACGCCTATGCGCGCCGATCTGTCGGTCGATCTCGATCGCATGGCCTCGCATAGTCGCTGGCTATTGGCGAATGGCTGCAACAACCTTGGCGTCCTTGGCACCACCGGTGAAGCGAACAGCATTGGTATCAGCGAGCGTCTCGACATCCTGCCGGGCCTGGTGACGCGCGGCATCCCGGCAGCGAAGATGATGCCGGGTACCGGCGTGACGGCGCTTACCGACACCGTGCTGCTGACCAAGCAGGCGATGGAGGCCGGCTGCCGCGGTGCACTGCTGCTGCCGCCGTTCTATTATAAGAACCCGACCGATGACGGGTTGTTCGCGTATTTCTCCGAGGTCATCAACCGCGTTGGTGGCAGCATCAAATACTATCTCTACAATTTTCCGCAGCAGTCGGCGGTGCCGTTGAGCGTCGATCTGATCGGGCGACTGCTGAAGGCGTTTCCTGGCACTCTGAAAGGCGTGAAGGACAGCAGTGGCAGCTACGAGAACGGCCGCGCCTATGTGGAGAACTTCGCACGCGATGGCTTCGAGGTGTACGCCGGCGACGACACGTTGCTGCGCCCGCTGCTGCAGGTCGGCAGTGCCGGCTGCATCACCGCGGCGGCAAACGTGAATTCGCCGATTGCGGCACAGGTGTATGCCAACTGGAACAACGACGTCGGCGCGAGCATGCATGAAACGCTGAGTGCGACGCGCAAGGCGATCGTCGCCGCTCCCGCAGCGATACCGGCGCTTAAGGCGCTGATGGCACGCCACACCGGCGATGCTGCATGGCAATATATGCGCCCGCCGCACCTGAAGCTGACCGGCGAGCAGCAGGCAAAACTGTTCACCGCATTCGACGCGAGCGGCGTACAGCTGGCGCGGGCTGCATAGCGCGCACCCCAGACGGGCAACCAAACTGGTTGACGAATCGGTTACATCTGCCCTTTGTGGGCAGAATGGAATGGCCGCGATCTGAAACGCTGACTCTTCCAAGCGGTCCGACTCGCGTCGAATGGCGACGCAATCGCCGTGCGCGACGTGTCAGTCTGCGCATCGACCCGTGTGGCGGTGGCGTCGTTGTCACGCTGCCGATACGCGCTGGTCGCGGTGCCGGTGTCGCGCTTTTGATGAATCATGCGGAGTGGGTGGCGAACCGTTTGGCCGCACTGCCTGATGCATTGCCCTTCGTCGATGGCACATTGGTCCCGATCAGCGATGTGCCCCATCGAATTCGTCATGTGCCTCAGTTGCTCGGTGGCGCGTGGTTGCAGGACGGCGAACTGCATGTCAGCGGTGCGCCGGAGTTCCTGCGGCGTCGCGTTTTGGATTTCCTGCGCACCGAGGCGCTGCGGCGGCTAACGGCGTTGGTGGTTGACAAGACAGCGACGCTCGGTGTGACGGCGCGGCGCATTTCGGTCAAGGACACGCGCAGCCGTTGGGGCAGTTGCGCCAGCGATGGGTCGCTGGCGTTCAGTTGGCGCCTGGTGATGACGCCGGAGTTCGTGCAGGACTACGTGGCGGCACACGAGGTCGCGCACCTGAGGCACCTGAACCACGGCAAGCGCTTCTGGCGCCTTGTCGATCGTCTCACGCCGCACGCTGCGACCGCGATCCCGTGGTTGCAGGCAGAGGGGTTCCGGCTGCTGCGAGTGGGTTAACGTCCCGCCTCAGCGAGCAGTTGGGCATCCCAACCTCCCCCCAATGCCGCGATGAGCGCGACACTCGCGACCAGGCGGCTCTGCTGCACCGCCAGTTGCGACTGCTGGTTGCCCAGCAGCGTGGTCTGCTCGGTAACGACGCTTGTATAGGCGACAGTGCCTGTGCGGTATTGATTGAGAGTGACGTCGACGGCACGTTGCGAGGCGTTCACCGCAATTGTCTCGGCACGTGCCTGCTGCTCCAGGATGCGCAGAGATGACAATTCGTCCTCCACCTGCTGCAACGCCGTCAGCACGACCTGACGATAGTTGGCGACGCTCTGGTCGTAGGTCGCACGCGCTGACGCCACTGCGGCCGAACGCGCACCGCCCTCGAATATTGGCTCGCTCGCCGCGGCGCCCAACGACCAGACCCGATTGCCCGTGGTGAACAGTTGCGACAGCGGACTGCCGATGAAGCCGCCCAATGTCGACAGCGAGATGTCGGGATAGAACGCCGCCACCTGCACGCCGATCAGCGCGTTCTCCTGCTGCATCTGGCGCTCGGCCGCTGCGATATCGGGGCGACGCTGCAGCAACGTGGACGGCAGGCCGGGCGGCATCACCGGTACATCGGAGGTGAGCAATGCAGGCGAGATCGTGAGTTCGGCTGGCGCACGCCCGGTCAGCACCGCAATCGCGTGTTCGAATATAGCTCGCTGCACGCCGACCCCGACAAGCTGCGCGCGGGCGCCTTCCAGTTGCGCTTGCGCGGTCACCACATCGGCCGAGGAGACGGTGCCGGCGGCGTGCTGGTTCTGCACGATCTGGAGGGATCGTTCAAACGCCACCACGGTCTGCCGCAGCAGATCGGTCAGCGAGTCCTCGGCACGCAGATCGAAGTAGTCGGTCGCCAGCGTCGCCTGTGCCGACAGCCTGGCATTGGCGAGATCGGCGGCACTGACCTGCGCGGCAGCTTTCTGGCTTTCGATCTGTCGACGGATGCGGCCCCAGACATCGAGGTCCCAACTGATCGAACCTTCCACGGTGTACTGCGTGTGCGCGGCGCCTCCGCCACTCAACAACGAGCTGCTGGAGCTGGATTTGCTGCCGCCAAATCCCGAGCCATGCGTCACCGCCCCGTTGAGTGTAGCGACCGGGAACAGGCTCGCCTGCGCCTCCTGCACCAGCGCCTGTGCATTGCGGTACTCGGCCTCGAACTGCTTGATCGTCTGGTTGGAGACGTCGACCTGACGCTCCAGACGATCAAGTTCCGGATCATTATAGACTGCCCACCACGCGCCACGCTCAGCCGCGTCCTGTGGCTGCGCTGTCGTCCAGCCCTGCAACTCCTTGTAGGCGACAGGGACGGGCGCGTCAGGGCGATCGTAGTCCGGTCCGACCATGCAGGCGGACACCGAAAGCGCGAACAGCAGCGACAGGGTCGCACGCAGACCCTTGTTTTCCCCCTCCCCTTGCGGGAGGAGGGTAGGGGGAGGGGGCGACACCCACGTCGCACGGCGCCCTCCCCCCAGCCCCCTCCCGCGAGGGGAGGGCGAGCGAATGCGCGAGAAAATCATTCGGCGGCCTCCGGCGTGCCGGCGATGCCTGGGAACGCCTGTCGCCAGCGGCGTCGCATCGCGAGACGGAACCGATCGAGATACAGGTACAGCACCGGCGTCGTGTACAGCGTCAGCGCCTGGCTCAACATCAGCCCACCAACGATCGCGATACCCAGCGGCCGCCTGATTTCGCCACCGTTGCCGAAGCTGAAGGCCAGCGGCATCGCACCGAACATTGCGGCGCAGGTCGTCATCATGATCGGCCGGAATCGCAGCAGCGAAGCCTCGAAGATGGCATCGTGCGGCGTCAGGTTGCGCTCGCGCTCGGCCTCCAGTGCAAAGTCGATCATCAGGATGGCGTTCTTCTTCACGATGCCGATCAGCAGGATCACCCCGATCAGCGCGATGATGCTGAACTCCGTGTTGAACAGCAGCAGCGCGAGCACCGCGCCGACACCGGCCGACGGCAATGTGGACAGGATCGTGATCGGGATGAATTGTGCTTTCGTACAGGATGCCAAGCACGATGTAGACGGCGACGAGCGCCGCAAGGATCAGCAGCGGTTCGCTGGCGAGCGAATCCTGGAAGGTGCGCGCGGTGCCCTGGAAGCTGCCGTGAATGCTCGCCGGCATGCGGATCTGCCGCATGGCCTGCTCGATCGCCTGCGTCGCATCACTCAGCGACTTACCCGGCGCCAGATTGAACGAAATTGTCGTCGCGACGAACTGCTCCTGATGGTTCACCGCGAGCGGCGTGTTGCCTGGCCCGTAGTGGGTGAACGCGGCGAGCGGCACCATCGTCTCCTTGCTGGTGCTCACTGCCGCACCCGACGATGCGCTGCCCTTGCCGGTATTGGCCAGCGCGTTGGTCGCCGCGTTGCGCGCCGAACTGCTGGCGATGCTGGCAGCCGCGGCCGCGGCTGTGCTCGCGTTTGTGTTTGTCGTCGCAGCGACGGTTCCCACCACGGCGTTTGTCGTCTCTGTGCCGCTGGCATTGCCACCCGAGGTGCTGACGTAGATATCCTTCAGCGTCTCGGGGCTTTGCCAGTATCGCGGCTCCACCTCCATCACCACGTGGTACTGGTTGAGTGCGCTGTAGATGGTGGAAACCTGCCGCTGGCCGAACGCGTCGTACAGCGTGTTGTCGATCTGCGCCGCGGTCACGCCCAACCGGCTCGCGGTCGAACGGTCGATGACCAGATCGGTCTCCAGGCCCTTCTGCTGCTGATCGGAGTTGACGTCACGCAGCACAGGGTTGTTCTGCAGTGCGTCCAGCAGCTTTGGTGCCCACTCGTACAGCAGCGATGCGCTGTCACCTTGCAGCGTGTACTGATAGGCCGCATTGCTCTGGCGTCCGCCGACGCGAATGTCCTGCATCGGCTGCAGGAATAGCCGCGCGCCGGGCACCGCCGACAACGAACGGCGCATTCGACCCATCACCGCATCGATGTTGCCGCGCTGCGCGATCGGCTTGAGGGCGATGAACACGCTGCCGGTATTGGACTGGCCGCCGGCGCCACCGCTGCCCTGTCCGGTAAAGCCGACGACGCTCTCCACAGCAGGATCGCTCCGCACGATCGCCACCATCTGGTCGAGCTTTTGCTGCATTGCCTGGAACGACGTGCTCTGGTCCGCCTGCATGCTGCCGATCAGCCGACCGGTGTCCTGCAGCGGGAAGAATCCCTTGGGGATGATGACGAACAGCCACACGTTCAGGCCGACCGTGATCGCCAGAACCAGCATGACCAGCAGGCCGTGTCGCAGCGACCAGCCGAGCGTACGGCCATAGAGACTCAGCGCGCGGTCGAACAGCGTGTGTCGCTGCTCGCGCCGCGGTATCGACCGCAGGAACAACGCGCACATCATCGGCGTGGTGGTAAGTGAGATCGCCAGCGACACCATGATCGCGAGCGACAAGGTCAGCGCGAACTCGCGGAACAGCCGGCCGACGATGCCGCCCATCAGCAGGATCGGAATGAACACGGCGATCAGCGACAGGCTGATGGAGATCACCGTGAAGCCGACCTCGCGCGCGCCCAGCAGCGCCGCCTGCACGCGCGGCATGCCGGCTTCCAGGTGCCGCGAGATGTTCTCCAGCACGACGATTGCATCGTCCACCACGAAGCCGGTGGCGACGGTCAGCGCCATCAGCGACAGATTGTCCAGGCTGAAGCCCAGCAGGTACATCGTCCCGAATGTGCCGATGATCGACACCGGCACCGCGACCGCCGGTATCAGCGTCGCGCGCACATTGCGCAGGAACAGGAACACCACCAGCGTCACCAGGATCACCGCGATGATCAACGTGACCTCGGTGTCCTGCAATGAGGCACGGATCGTGGTGCTGCGATCGTTGGCAATGCTCACATTGATGTCGCTCGGCATCGCCGCCTCAAGCTGCGGCAGCGACGCCTTCACCGCATCGACAGCGTCGATGATGTTGGCACCCGGCTGGCGGAACAGGATCACCAGCACCGCCGGCTGACCATTCGCCACGCCTTCGTTGCGCAGGTTCTCCACCGAATCCTGTACGTCCGCCATATCCGACAGCCGCACCGGCGCGCCATTGCGATAGGCGATGATCAGCGGGCGGTAGTCGGCGGCCTTGCTCGCTTGATCGTTGGTGTAGATCTGATAGTGCTGCGGGCCGTTATCGATGGAACCTTTCGGGCTGTTGGCATTGGCCGAGGCCAAAGCGGCGCGTACGTCCTCGAGTCCGATGCCGTATTTGAACAGCGCCTGCGGGTTGAGTTCCACACGCACCGCCGGCAGCGCCGAACCGCCAATGATCACCTGGCCGATGCCGTTGATCTGCGACAGCCGCTGCTCCAGAACATTGCTGGCGGCATCGTACATTTGTCCACGCGTCAGCGTCTTCGACGTAAGCGCGAGGATCAGGATCGGTGCATCGGCCGGATTGACCTTGCGGTAGGTCGGATTGCTGCGCAGCGAGGTCGGCAGATCGGCACGCGCCGCGTTGATCGCCGCCTGCACATCGCGCGCCGCGCCATCGATGTCGCGGTCCAGACCGAATTGCAGGATGATGCGAGCTTGGCCGACTGAACTGGTCGAGGTCATCTCGGTCACATCGGCGATCTGCCCGAGATGCCGTTCCAGCGGACTGGCGACGCTGGTCGCCACCGTCTCCGGACTGGCACCCGGCAATTGCGCCGACACGGAGATGGTCGGGAAATCCACCTGCGGCAGCGGCGCGACCGGCAGCTTGCTGAAGGCGAACAGGCCGGCCAGCGCAATGCCGATGGTCAGAAGCGTGGTCGCCACCGGACGGCCGATGAATGGCGCCGAGAGGTTCATGTCGGTGCCGTCGGCGCGTCGTCACCTGCCAGCCGCTGCTCTGGTCCGCGTCGGGTCATGCGCACGGCGAGGCGATCGAACAGCAGATAGATCACCGGCGTGGTGAACAGCGTCAGCACCTGGCTGACGATGAGGCCCCCGACGATTGCGACCCCGAGCGGCCGGCGCAGTTCCGATCCGGTGCCGTGGCCCAGCATCAATGGCAGAGCACCGAGCAGAGCGGCCATGGTGGTCATCAGGATCGGCCGGAAGCGCAGCAGTGCGGCCTGATGGATCGCCTCGCGTGGCGGCTTGCCTTCCTCGCGCTCTGCCTCCAGCGCGAAGTCGATCATCATGATCGCGTTCTTCTTGACGATGCCGATCAGCAGAATGATTCCGATGATCGAGATCACGTCGATGTCGTCGCCGGCGATCAACAGCGCCACCAGCGCCCCGGCGCCAGCCGAGGGCAGCGTTGAGAGTATCGTTATCGGGTGGATGAAGCTTTCGTACAGCACGCCGAGCACGATGTACACGGTGGCGATGGCCGCCAGCACCAACAGCAGTTCGTTCGACAGCGAGTTCTCCAGTGCGGCCGCGGCTCCCTGGAACGCCGTGATGAAGCTGTCCGGCAGGCCGACGTCTTTCTCCGCCTGGCGGATGTCCGCGACCGCGGCGCCGAGTGACGCACCCGGCGCGGTGTCGAACGAGATGGTCGTGGCGGGGAACTGGCCGAGATGGCTGATCGCCAGCGGTCCGGACTGCTGCTCGACATGCACGATGGCCGACAGGGGCACCTGGCCATTCGCGGCCACCGACGAAGGCAGGCGAATGGAATTGAGACTGGCAAGCGACTGCTGGAGGTCCGACGTCGCCTCCATGATGACGCGATACTGGTTGGACTGTGTGTAGATCGTGGAGATGATGCGCTGGCCGAACAGGTCGTACAGCGCATTGTCCACGGTCGCCGGTGTAATGCCGAAGCGCGCCGCCGTTGATCGGTCGATCACCAGGTTCACCGTCAGGCCCTGTTGCGACAGGTCGCTGGCCACGTTGGCCAGATCGGGCGACTGCTCCAATCGCTGCACCAGCTTCGGCACCCAGGTCTGGAACGCCGTGGCGTTCGGGTTCTCCAGCACGAACTGGTACTGAGTGCGGCTGATCGAGGAATCCACCGTCAGGTCCTGCACCGGTTGCAGATAGAGCGTGACACCGGCGATGCCTCTGCCGTCTCCTGACTGGATGCGGCGCGCGATCCGCGGTGGCATCCAGCGAGCGTTCGTCCTTTGGCTTCAGGTTGATCAGGAACCGGCCGGTGTTCAGTGTCAGGTTCTGCCCGTCCACGCCGATGAACGAACTCAGGCTGACCACGTCCGGATCCTTCAGGATCACATCGGCCAGCTCCTGCTGGTGCTGCGCCATCGCAGCGAACGACGAACTCTGCGCGGCGACCGAGATGCCCTGGATCGCGCCGGTGTCCTGCACCGGAAAGAAGCCCTTCGGCACAATGACGTACAGCCAGATCGTGACGCACAGCGTGGCGAAGGCGATCAGCAGCGTCAGCGGCTGATGATCCAGCACGATGTTGAGGCATCGGTCATAGCGCGCGATCACCCAGTTGAATGCGCGCTCGGCCTGCAGGTCGAAGCGCGAGCGCTGCAACTCCGGCCGATGACGTACCAGCCGCGCGCACATCATCGGCACCAGCGTCAGCGACACGATGCCGGAGATCACGATGGTGACCGACAGCGTGATGGCGAATTCGTGGAACAGCCGTCCGACGACGTCGCCCATGAACAGCAGCGGGATCAGCACCGCGATCAGCGACACGGTCAGCGAAATGATCGTGAAGCCGATCTGCTGGGCAGCCCTTCAGCGCGGCCTCCAGCGGCTTCTCGCCCATCTCGACGTAGCGTGAGATGTTCTCGATCATCACGATCGCATCGTCCACCACGAAGCCGGTGGAGATGGTCAGCGCCATCAGCGACAGATTGTCGAGGCTGAAGCCGCAGCAGGTACATCACCGCCAGCGTTCCGACCAGCGACAGCGGCACCGACAGGCTGGGAATGATCGTCGCCGGCAGGTTGCGCAGGAACAGGAAGATCACCAGCACCACCAGCGCGACCGCCAGCGCCAGCTCGAACTCCACATCGGCGACCGACGCGCGGATGGTCGTGGTGCGATCGGTCAGCACCGTCGACGTCGATCGCCGACGGCAGTGTCGCCTGCATATCCGGCAGCAGCTTCTTGATGCTGTCGACCACCTGGATGACGTTGGCGCCCGGCTGACGCTGCACATTCAGGATCACCGCCGGCGTGCGATTTGCCCACGCAGCGAGCTTGGTGTTCTCGGCGCCCTGCACCACGGTCGCGACATCGGTCAGCCGCACCGGTGCGCCATTGCGATAGGCGATCACCAGGTTGCTGTAGTCCTCCGCGCTGGTGATCTGGTCGTTGGCGTTGATCGTGCTGGCCTGGCGCGGACCGTCGAAGCTTGCCCTTCGGCGTGTTGACGTTGGCGTTGCCGAGCGTGGTGCGCAGGTCGTCGATGTTCAGCCCGTAGGCCGCCAGCGCGCGCGGATTGACCTGGATGCGCACCGCCGGACGCTGGCCGCCGCTGATGCTGACCAAGGCCGACACCAGGCTGCTGCGAGATCTTCTGCGCCAGCCGCGTGTCGGCCAGATCCTCCACCTGCGTCAGCGGCAACGTCTTCGACGTCAGCGACAATCGTCAGTATCGGTGCGTCCGCGGGATTGACTTTGGCGTAGATCGGCGGCGCCGGCAGGTCGGACGGCAGCAGATTGCCGGCTGCGTTGATCGCGGCCTGCACTTCCTGCTCGGCGATGTCCAGGCTCAGGTCCAGGCTGAACTGCAGCGTGATCACCGACGCGCCAGCCGAACTCACCGACGACATCTGGTTCAGGCTCGGCATCTCGCCGAACTGCCGTTCGAGCGGCGCGGTGACCGACGAGGTCATCACCTCCGGACTGGCACCGGGATAGAAGGTCTGCACCTGGATGGTCGGGTAATCGACTTCGGGCAGCGCGGAGACCGGCAGGAAGCCGTAGGCGACGATGCCGACCAGCAGGATCGCCAGCATCAACAGCCAGGTGCCGACGGGACGCAGGATAAAGAGGCGCGACGGATTCATGCGGCGATCACGCGGCGGCGCGCTCTGTCAGTCACTGCGCCGACTTGCCGCCGCGTCGGTGCTGCGGCGCAGGCTGTCCCGCCGCTGCCTGCTTCGCAGGTGCCGGTATCGTCACCTTCTGTCCGTCGCGCAGCCGATCGGTGCCATCGGTCACCACGCGATCGCCAGCGGAAAGGCCTGAGATCACCTCGGAGTAAGCGCCGTCCGTCGGCCCGAGCTTGATCGGGCGCACAGTCACCGTGCTGTCCTGATTGATGACGTAAACGAATGTCCCAGGCGCACCTTGTTGCACGGCGGCAACCGGCACGCGCACGACGTTGTGCAGCGTATCCACCAGCAGCCGCGCGTTGACGAACTGGTTGGGGAACAGAGCGAAGTCCTCGTTCGGGAACGTCGCACGCATGTTCACCGTGCCGGTCGTCGTGTTGATCTGGTTGTCGACGCTGGTCAACGTGCCGTTGGCAAGCAAGGTCGTATTCGAGCGGTCGTAGGCCTGCACCGGCAGTTGTGCGCCGCCGATCAGTTGCTTCATCACCGACGGCAGATTGTCCTCGGTCACCGAGAACACGACAGAGATCGGTTGTTCCTGTGTAATCACCACGATGCCATTGGTATCGCTGGTCTGCACGTAATTGCCGGCATCGACCTGACGCAATCCGACCCGGCCGGCGACCGGTGAGATGATATGGCAATAGGCGATGTTCAGCTTGGCGTTGTCGACCTGCGCCTGGTCGGACTGCACCGAACCCTGATATTGCCCGACCAGGAACACCTGATCGTCGGCCTGCTGTTTCGCGATGGAGTCCTGGCGCGCCAGCGTCTGATAGCGCTTCAGATCGGTCTGTGCCTGACCGAGCAGCGCCTGGTCGTGTGCGAGCGTCCCTTGCGCCTGTTCGAGCGCGACCTTGTATGGGCGATCGTCGATCTGTGCCAGGAACTCGCCTTGCTTCACAGTCTGGCCTTCCTGGAAGGCGACGGCGGTAAGCTGGCCGTTGATCTGCGTTCGCACCGTCACGTTGGCCAGCGGCGTGACGGTGCCGAGTTCATTCAGGATGATGCGGATGTCGCCGTTGGCGATCGTTTCGGCACCCACCGGTTGCGGCGCGGTCTCGGTGGCGCGACCGGCGCCGGGTCGGCCCGTGGTCTGGGGCGCGGGATACAGGAACCAGTATGCGCCCCCGAGGGCCACAATCAGCACGAGGAGAAGACCGAGCCACGCGCGCGAGCGCGAGCGCCTCACAACGGGCGGCGCAGGTCCACGCGACAGCGGGGCATGCCGGATTTCCGTCTGCGGACTTTCTACACGTTCATCCATAGGCTTTGCGTGAACCTGATGCATTCAGCGGGAGGCACGATTGCTCGGACCAACTCAGCCTCGACAAAGGTTAGGAGTTGGTACGTCCATCCCTCAATAGGCGCGCCCAAAAGTGTCACCGATATCATCAATCCGTTACCCAGCCGCAACTCCAGCGCTAATCGCTGCAGCATCAGATGGGTGCGTCGGCCACGATAGCGCGCCGCACTGATTGATGCGGCGGATTCATTGCAAAACTACACGATGCCGTAGCACTCCGGAAGGTTCCGTTACAAAAATCCGGTCCCTCGGGTGACGCAGGGCACCTCGCCCTGTATTGTGTCGGCGGAAACCAATCGAGCCCGACACAAAGAGGGACCATGGGAGGAACCACGACCGCCGTCAGACCAACTGCGATGCGCACAGCGCAGGGCATCTCGTCTGGCACGACGCGCACGCAGCGTTGGGTGGATCGGCAGTTCGTGCAATTCGCCGTGCTGCCGACCAGTGTGATGATGCTGCTGATCTTCGGCGTCCCGCTGGCGTTCTCGTTGTATCTCAGCTTCGAGGGCTGGTCGCCGGAGCAGGCGCTGTTCGCCGGCAAGCTTGCTGGCACCGCCAACTATGAGGACCTGCTGACCGATCCGCAGTTCCTGCAAAGCCTGTGGGTCACCTGCATCTACACCGCGATCACCGTCTCGTCAGAGCTTGCCTTTGGCCTGGGTATCGCGCTGATGTTGAATATCGATTTGCCGTGGATCGGCTTATTCCGCACCGCGCTCGTGGTTCCGATGATGATCACGCCCATCGTCGCGGCGCTGTGCTGGAAGCTGCTGCTCGATCCCGACCACGGCGTCGTCAACTATTGGATCGGCAGCCATATCGTCTGGCTCGGCCGCCCTGACACCGCGCTGATCTCGGTGATGGTGGTGAACCTGTGGCAGAACGCACCCTATGTCGCGGTGCTGCTGCTCGCGGGACTGCGTTCGCTGCCGAGTGAACCGGTGGAGGCAGCATCGATCGATGGTGCAAGCCGGTGGCAGGTGTTCTGGCATGTCACACTGCCGCTCCTGCGGCCATATATACTGGTCGCGCTGTTGCTGCGGACGATCTTCGAGTTCCGCGCGTTCGACAACATCTACGTGATGACGAGCGGCGGGCCAGCGAACGCGACGATGACGCTGTCGATGTTCACCTATCTCGCGTCGTTCGTGCGGTTCGACCTGAAGTCTCGGCGCTGCCGCTTCGTGGTTGATGCTGCTGATGAGCCTGCTGCTCTGTCTGTTCTTCATCGCGGCGATTCACCGCCGGGAGGCGAACTGATGAGTGCTCTCTCTGGCGTCGGATCTCGACGCAGCAAGCTGGCGTTCGCCGGCGCGGTTTATCTCGGTCTGATCGCGACGACCGCGGTGTTTCTGTTCCCGCTGTTGTGGGTCATCGGTCTGTCGCTGAAAACGCGGCTGCAGGTGTTCGCGATGCCGCCACTGTTCCTCTGGCGGCCGACGTTCGAGAATTACCTCAGCGTGCTCAGTCAGGCCGACTTCCTTCAGGCATTTGTCAACAGCCTGGTGGTGTCGTCCGGCGCTGTGCTGCTGTCGCTGTGCATCGGCGTCCCCGCAGCCTACGCGTTCGCGCGGTTTCCGTTCCGCGGCGGATCCTTCCTGTTCTTTTCACTGCTGGTCATGCGCATGCTGCCGCCGATCGCCGTGCTGGTGCCGATGTACATTCTGTTTAGCAAGTTCGGCCTGACCACGACCCGGTTCAGCGTCGTCCTCGCCTACACAACGTTCAGCCTGCCACTGGTGGTGTGGATCATGCGCGGCTTCTTCGAGGACCTGCCGCGTGAACTGGAGGAAAGCGCCTGGGTGGATGGTGCGTCACGCTACGCCGCATTCCGCCACGTGGTGCTGCCGCTGATCCGGCCGGGACTGGTAGCGGCGAGCATTCTCTGCCTCCAACTGGCGTGGAATGACTTCCTGTTCGCGGCCGTCCTGACCAACAATGCAACGCGCACGCTGCCCGTGCTGATGGCGGCCTATTCCGGCGGCGACACTGGCGTCGACTGGGGCGGCATGACAGCCTCCGGAGCGCTGGTGATCCTGCCGGTGCTTATTTTCTCGTTCGTCGCGCAACGGCACCTCGTCGCAGGGCTATCGTCCGGCGCGGTCAAGGGGTGAACAAGGACGGGGCTGAACAAAAACATGGGGAGAGACGTATGAGAGCGCTGAAGCGCCGCACTTTGCTGCAGGCATCGGCGGGCCTGCTTGCCGCACCGCAGATCATGGCGCAGAGCAAGCCCGAGAAGCTGGTCTATGTTGGCGACAACGGTCCCTGGCACTACGCCATGGTCGAGGAGGTGGCGCCGGCGTTTGAGAAGGCCACCGGCATCAAGATCGACTTCACCCTGCTGCCGGTGGATCCATGGCGGGCACGGCTGCGCGCCGAACTGGGTTCCGGCAGCAGCGGCATCGACATTGTGCAGTTCTCGGTCAGCATGACCGGCTGGATGGCGCCGCACATGGAGGACCACGAGCCGTTGCTGGCGCAGATCAAGTCGCGGCATGCCGACTTCGACTGGAACGACTACCTGACCGGCACCAAGAAGGCGGCGAGCTACGAAGGCAAGCTGTGCGGGCTCCCGTATCGCATCACCACCGGCATCTTCCACTACCAAAAGGCGCTGCTGGAGCGGGCGGGCTTCGCCAAGCCGCCGGAGAACTGGGAGCAGTTCCTGAAGACCGCGCAGGCGGTGAACACGCCGCCCGAGCGGTATGCCTATGGCCTGATGGGCATGCAGGGTGCCGGCATGTATTCCTGCCTCGCCTCGTGGCTGTTCTCGAATGGGGGCGCCCGCATGGTGGACTTCAAGACCGGCGAGGTGTTCATCAACGACGCCAAGGCGGTCGAGGCGCTGCAGTTCTACGGCGATCTCAACACCAAGTACAATCTGGTGCCACCGGACGCGATGACCTGGCAATTCGAGGAAATCGTCGCCGGCGGCCAGCGCGACCGCTATGCCATGGTGCAGATGTTCGCGCCCTACGGCACGCTGATCAACGATCCGAAGATCTCGCAGACCGGCGGCAAATGGGCATGGACCACGGTGCCCGGTCCGCACAACAAAGAGGAAGGCCGCACGTGGATCGACGGCCACACGATCGGCGTGCCGAAATACACCAGGAACAAGGAATGGGCACTGGAGTTTGTGGCGATGTGCTGCAGCCGTGAATGGCAGAAGCGGGCCATGATTCGCGGCAATGCTCCGCCGCTGCGCTCGGTTCTGGAGGATCCCGATATGATCGAGCGGATCGGCTGGCCTCCGGTGGCCGCGCAGGCGATCGAGACCGGCATCCCAACCCCGGCCAATCCGGTGTGGGACACCTTGGAGGTGCAGATGCGGACCGCCATTTCCCAGGTCCAGCTCGGACAAAAGACGGCCAAGGTTGCATTGGACGAACTGGCGACGGGCTGGCAGCGCAGCCTGCGACGCGCGGGGATCGGTCGATAATCCGGCGTCGCGGCCTGTTGCCGGCGACCGACCCACCGCAGTGGGCGGGACTTGCCATCTCGCGCCCGCTGCGCGACGGTTAATGCCAGCAAGGCAGTCCAGAACAATCAGGCGAGGTAGCTGTGAACGACACAGTCGTGACCAACTCGGTAAAGCGCTTCAAGTGGGTGGGAACTCGGCCGATCCGTCCGGACGGCGTGCCCAAGGTGACCGGCCGCGCAATGTACGGCGCGGATTACAAGCTGCCAGGCATGCTGTACGGCAAGGTGCTGCGCTCGCCACACGCGCACGCGCGCATCCGCTCGATCGACACCTCGGCGGCCGCGAAGCTGCCTGGCGTAAAGGCAGTGATCACGGCAAAGGACCTGCCGGACCAAAAATTCGACTACATCGGCCCCGAGCGCGTTGCGCAAAATTTCTGGCACATCACCCGCAACATTATGGCGCGCGAGAAGGCGCTGTATGAAGGTCACGCGGTGGCCGCGGTGGCGGCTACCAGTACCTCGATCGCCGAAGAGGCAGCGTCGCTGATCAAGGTAGATTACGAGGTTCTGCCGCACGTCATCGACGTCGACGAGGCGATGGCGGATGACGCGCCGCTGCTGTTCGAAGATATGATCACCCGCGGCATCGAGCCGGCGCCTACCAAGCCCTCCAACATCTCCAAGCGGCTGGCGTTCCAGGTCGGCGATGTTGAGGCCGGCTTCCAGCAGGCCGACGTGGTGATCGAAAAGGAGTTCAAGACCGCCGCAGTGCACCAGGCGTATATCGAGCCGCACGCCTGCGTCGCGCGCTGCGACTCTGATGGACAGACTGAAATCTGGTCCTCCTCGCAGGGCCACTTCCAGATGCGCGCGCTGACCGCGGCGATCCTGAAGAAGCCAGTGGGCGACATCCGCGTCTATCCGGCCGAGATCGGCGGCGGTTTCGGCGGCAAGACGGTAACCTACCTGGAGCCGCTCGCGACGATGCTGTCGATGAAGTCCGGCGGTCCGGTGCGTCTGATGATGGCGCGCGAGGACGTGTTCCGCGCCACCGGTCCCACCTCGGGTTCGTCGATGTGGGTGAAGATCGGCGTCACCAAGGACGGCAAGATCGTCGCCGGCGACGGCATCTTCAAGTTCCAGTCCGGGGCATTCCCCGGCTCGCCGGTGATGAACGGCTGCCTGTGCGCGTTCGCCCCGTACGACATTCCGAACCAGCGCGCGGTCGGCTACGACGTGGTGAGTAACCGACCGAAGGCCGCAGCGTATCGTGCGCCCGGCTCGCCGATCTCCGCCTTCGCGGTGGAGAGCGTGATCGACATGTGCGCCGCGGCGATCGGCATGGATCCGCTGGAGCTGCGGCACAAGAACGCCTGCCGCATCGGCACGCCCACCATCTTTGGGCCAAAGCACGCGCACGACGGCTACGTGCAGACGCTCGAGGCGTTGCAGAACCATCCGGCCTACAAGGTGAAGCTGGGCAAGAACCAGGGGCGCGGTGTCGCGTCAGGCTACTGGTTCAACGGCGGCGGCAATTCGAGCGCGACGATTCAGGTGAACGCCGATGGCACCGTGCTGGTGGCGACCGGCAGTCCGGATGTCGGCGGCTCGCGTGCCTCGATGGCGATCATGGCTGCGGAAACCCTGGGCGTTGACTACAACGTGGTGCGGGCGATCGTCGCCGATACCGGCTCGGTCGGCTACACGCACGTCACCGGCGGTTCGCGCGTGACCTTCGCCACCGGCACCGCGGTGGTCAACGCGACCAAGGCCGTGGTGAAGGACCTGTGCAAGCGGGCTGCGCTGATCTGGGACGTGGACCCCGACGGCGTGATCTGGGAGGACGGCTTCGCCAAGCCGGCCGGGTCCAACGTGGGCGAGTTCGAGCCCTTGTCGCTGAAGGCTCTGGCAGCGAAATCGTCGGCCACCGGCGGGCCGATCACAGCGGCGGCGTCGGTGAATGCCGGCGGACAGGCGCCCGGCTTCTCCACCCAGTTCTGCGATGTCGAGGTGGACCCCGAGACCGGCAAGGTGACCATCCTCCGGTTCGTCGCCGCGCAGGATGTCGGCAAGGCCATCCACCCGAGCTATGTCGAGGGACAAATCCAGGGTGGCGTCGTGCAGGGCATCGGCTGGGCGCTGAACGAGGAATACATCTACAACGCCAAGGGACAGCTCGATAACCCGGGCTTCCTCGACTACCGCTGCCCGGTCGCGTCGGACCTGCCGATGATCGACGCGGTGCTGGTGGAGGTGCCAAACCCGGCGCATCCGTTCGGCGCGAAGGGCGTGGGCGAGGTGAACATCTGCCCGCCGATGGCCGCGATCGCCAACGCGATCTCAGCCGCGATCGGCGTGCGGATGACCGAGCTGCCGATGTCGCCGCCGAAGGTGCTGGAGGCGATCGACGCCAAAGGCGCATAGTTCGTGAGCGAGGCGCCCGCGCGGATCGTTTTCACCACCGGCTTCTCACGCCGCTACACCGGCGGCGTGACGGAGTTCCAGGTGGCAGCGAAGACCCTGCGCGGCGTCATCCGCGAGATGGACCGGAAGTTCCCTGGCCTCGGCGACACGCTGGAGGAGGAAACCACCGTCGCGATCGATGGGGAGTTGTACGAGATCGACTTCCTGCGCCCAATCAGGCCTGGGGCTGAGGTGTTCTTCATTCCAAAGATCGAGGGCGGATAGCACCAACCGCTCATCCTACGTGCGAAGCAATCGCCTCCGAGCGAAGCGACCCCACCCTGTCATTGTGAGAAGCGAAGCGACGAAGCAATCCCCATCGAAGTACGCTCAATCAGCGCGAGCGCCGCTTGCGCGAGCTCCCGCCGCGAGATTCCTTGGTCGCTTCGTTTCTCGCAATGACATGGGGTCGGTTAAGCCGCGAACTTCTGTAGTATCGCCCGCGATGCTTCCGGCACGTGCACTGGGCGTTGCGTCGCGCGGTCAACGAACACGTGGACAAAGTATCCTTCGGCCGCCGCCACATCGTCATCGTTGCGGAACACGCCGATCTCGTAGCGCACTGAACTCCCGCCGATCCGCGCCACCCTAATGCCGACCGAAATGCGGTCCGGGAACGCCACGGAACTGTGATACCGGCACATCACCTCGGCCACGACACAGTGCACCGGACCATCCAACAGATCGACCACGCCATGCGTCATCTCATAGTAGGTCACCGCCGTGTCGAAGAAGGAAAAATAGTTGACGTTATTCACGTGCCGGAACACGTCATTGTCCATCCAGCGGGTCGTCATCGCGTAAAACCAGCGATAGTCGGCGCGATGGCCCGGCGGTTGGCGGCTCATTCAGATATCTCGGTGGTAATTTGCGTTCCGCCGACTGATAGCCGATAGAGGCGCGCTCGAACAGGAGCCGCTGTCTTGCTGACATTCCGCATTGTCATCGCCGCGCTGCTCGGCATCACCCTGACCCCTGGATTCGCCAGCGCTCACGCCATCCTGGTGCAGAGCCAGCCTGCGGCAGGCGCCAAGGTACCGGCCGGCAGACTGGACATGTCGTTCAGCTACAACAGCCGTATCGATCGCGCCCGCTCGCGCCTTACCCTCACCAGCCCGGACCACAGCCAATCGGTGCTGAAGATCGCGCCCGACGGACCGCCCAACCTGCTCGAGACCACCACAAACCTGGAGACATCCGGCGCCTATGTCGTGCGCTGGCAGGTGCTGGCGGTCGACGGCCATATCACGCGCGGCGACGTGCCCTTCACGGTCATGGGCCACTGACGCGTGAGTCTGCTGATCGACCTGTTCGGCTATCTGTCGATCGTCATCCACGGCCTTACCATCACCGCGCAGTCGATTGCTCTCGGCGGCGTGTTGTTCCTTGCTTTGGTTGTGCGCCCTCTGCTGGCGCAACTGGGCGCGCCCGGGCAGAGCATCGAGCGCACCTGCATATCCATCGCTGGCTGGAGCGCGGTGGCGCTGGTGTTATGCGAGGGCGCTGCCGTCGCGCTGCAAACGATGGTGCTGGTCGGCACCGTGGACATTTCGATCGCCGACACGCTACAGGCCAACTTTGCCGTGGCCGGCATGGTGAAAACCGTCGCGGCGGCTCTGATCGCGCTGACCCTGCTCGGACTTAAGCAGCGCGCGCCGATCGCACCGCTGATCGCACTTTGCGTGATCGAGTTGGCCGCCGCGACGCTGACCACCCATGCCGCCGCGCGTCTCGATAACCGCACGCCCCTGCTGCTGGTGGAGTTCCTGCATCAGTTCGGCGCCGCGATCTGGATCGGCGGCATTCCCTGCTTCGTGGTCGCGCTGAATCGCGTGCAGAACCCACAGTCCTGGCGCCTGATCGGCGCGCGGTTCTCCCGCATGTCGATGGCGGGCGTCGCCTGCATCGTGGTGAGCGGCATCACCATGAGCCTCGGCTACATTGGTAGCTGGGAGGGCTTCTACGGCACCGCCTATGGCGTGATGGTCGGCGCCAAGATTGCGATGTTCCTCATGCTGCTTGGTCTCGGCGGCGGCAACTTCCTGCTGATTGAGAGAATGCGTTCGCGGCCCGCAGTGCCGGTCACGCGGCTGAAGCGCTATGCCGAGGTCGAGATCGGCATCGGTGTGGCGATATTCTTTGCGGCGGCATCGCTCACCTCGGTGCCACCGGCGATCGATCTCACGCAGGACCGCGTCATCTGGCCCGAGATCCTCGAACGCAATACGCCGCAATGGCCAACGTTCACCTCGCCTGACCACGCCAAGCTGGCGCTGCCAGCATTGCAGGCGAGACTGGACGCCGAGGCGGCGCATCACAGCGCGGCCGCGTCGATGGCGTTTGTTCCGGGTTCCGGAGACCTGCCGCCGCGCAACGCCGCCGACATCGCGTGGTCGGAATACAACCATCACTGGTCTGGCCTGTTCGTCCTGGCGATCGGCATCCTGTCGCTGCTGAACGCCGCGGGACTGCGCTGGGCGCGACATTGGCCGCTGCTGTTCCTGGGTCTCGCGGTGTTTCTGTTCCTGCGCTCCGATCCCGAGGTATGGCCACTCGGCGACATCGGGTTCTTTGCCAGTCTCCGCGACGTCGAGGTGCTGCAGCACCGGGTGTTCGTCGTGCTGATCGCCGCCTTCGCGATCTTCGAATGGCGCGTGCGAACCAGCCGCAACGTGAAGCCCTGGGCGCGCCTGCTATTCCCATTGCTGTGTGCCGGCGGCGGTGTGCTGCTGCTCACGCACAGCCACGCGATCGCCAACGTGAAGGAGCAGCTGCTGATCGAGCTGACCCACACGCCGCTTGCACTTGCCGGCATCGTTGCCGGGTGGGCACGGTGGCTTGAACTGCGACTCGACCCGGCTACCAGCCCGGTCGCCTGGCGCGTCGCGCATTGGCTCTGGCCGGTGTGCTTCATTCTGGTGGGTTTGATGCTGTTGAACTATCGCGAGGCGTAGTCGTCACCTGTTTGACACCAACCCCGAGCCGCCCCATCCTGTCACGCTACCGAGGGGAGCCCCGCCGAACGGGGCTGAGAGACCGCCAGGACCGCGCAACGCGGCGGCGCGGTGACCCTTGAACCTGAACCGGGTCATGCCGGCGTAGGGACGGGTGCCGCCGAGATCGCTCCCCGTTCTTCCCCCGTGAGGCCCGCGAGCGCGATTGAGGAGACGTCCATGACCGTCCAATCGAAGACCGCCGCCCGCCCGAGCAGCGTCACCACAGGCCCGATCGCCGGATCCAGAAAGATCTACACTTCGCCAGCCGGCCGTCCCGACATCAACGTCCCGTTCCGCGAGGTCGCGCTGGAACCGAGCGCGCGCGAGGAGCCCTATCGTGCTTACGACACGTCCGGTCCTTACACCGATCCGGCCGTCACCATCGACCTGGAATCCGGCCTGCCGCCGCTGCGCGCCGACTGGATCGCCAAACGCGGCTTCGAGCGCATCGCCGCCCGCGCGGTGAAGGACGTGGACAATGGCGGTGCGTCCGGCGACCGTCTCGTCCCTACCTGCCCGGCCGAGCATCCGATCCTCGGCGGCAAGCCAGGCCAGCTCGTCACGCAGTTTGAATTCGCGCGCGCCGGCATCGTCACGGAAGAAATGATCTACGTCGCGCATCGCGAGAAATCTTGGTCGCGCCAAGGCGCTGGCCGGCGCCGCGGAACGTCGCGCCGACGGCGAGGATTTCGGCGCCGCCATCCCCGACTTTGTCACGCCCGAATTCGTCCGCGACGAGATAGCGCGCGGCCGCGCCATCATTCCCGCCAACATCAACCACCCGGAACTCGAGCCCGTCATCATCGGCCGCAACTTCCTGGTCAAGATCAACGCCAACATCGGCAATTCAGCGGTCACGTCAGGTGCGGCGGAAGAGGTCGAAAAACTGGTGTGGGCGATCCGCTGGGGCGGCGACACGGTCATGGACCTGTCTACCGGCCGCAACATCCACAACATCCGCGGCTGGATTCTGCGCAATTCGCCGGTGCCGATCGGCACCGTACCGATCTACCAGGCACTCGAGAAGGTCGATGGCGAGCCCGACAAGCTCGACTGGGAGGTGTTCAAGGACACGCTCATCGAGCAGGCCGAACAGGGCGTTGATTACTTCACCATCCACGCCGGCGTGCGTCTCGGCTACGTGCCGCTGACCGCGAAGCGGGTCACCGGCATTGTGTCGCGCGGCGGCTCGATCATGGCGCGCTGGTGTCTCGCGCATCACAAGGAGAGCTTCCTCTACGAGCGTTTCGACGAGATCTGCGACATCATGCGCAAATACGACGTGTCGTTCTCGCTGGGCGACGGGCTGCGTCCCGGCTCGCAGGCCGATGCCAACGACGCCGCACAGTTTGCGGAACTTGAGACGCTGGGCGAGTTGACCAAGATCGCCTGGGACAAGGGCTGCCAGGTGATGATCGAAGGCCCCGGCCACGTGCCGATGCACAAGATCAAGGTCAACATGGACAAGCAGCTTCGCGAATGCGGCGAGGCACCGTTCTATACGCTTGGCCCACTCACCACCGACGTGGCACCCGGCTACGACCACATCACCTCGGCAATCGGTGCCGCGATGATCGGCTGGTTCGGCACCGCGATGCTGTGCTACGTTACTCCCAAGGAACATCTTGGCCTGCCCAACCGTGACGACGTGAAAGTGGGCGTGATCACCTACCGGATTGCGGCGCACGCGGCGGATCTTGCCAAGGGTCATCCGTCCGCGAAGCTGCGCGACGATGCGGTCAGCCGCGCGCGGTTCGAGTTCCGCTGGCAGGATCAGTTCAACCTTTCGCTCGATCCCGACACGGCGCGCAACTTCCACGACGAGACGCTGCCGAAGGACGCACACAAGGTCGCGCATTTCTGCTCGATGTGCGGCCCCAAGTTCTGCTCGATGAAGATCACGCAGGACCTGCGCGTGGAGGCCGAGCGCATGGCGGGACTTGAGCAGAAGAGCAAGGAGTTCGTCGAGCAGGGCAAGGAAATTTACCTGCCCGCGGCCGAATAAGACCAATGCCAGAGATCGCGACTCAATACCGTCATGGTGGGGCTTGGCCGCCGGCCATGACGGAATGAGTTGTACTCAGCAGGGCTTGGTATAAAGCCTTCCACCACACAAGGGCACGAAGCACGCCTTCGTGCCCTCGCGACTGCCCCTTGAATCGTTCTTGCGCCCGGCCACCATCGCCCTACACTGCCGCGCATGAGCGACCCCCGTGCCGCACTGGAAGCGATAGGCGTGCTGCCGGACACCGAGATCGACATCGGTGACGCGGCCTTACAGCTCGCCCGCGTCGACGCACCAGCCTCCGACTGGCATGCGGCGCGCGCGCACTTGTCTGATCTGGCGCGCGATGCAGTGGACTTGGCCAACACGATCGGCACCAACGATCTGTCGATGCGCGCTGAGGCGCTCGCGGGTCTTATCGCCGGCCGATACGCTTATAGCGGCGATGCGCAGACGTATGACGATCTCGCCAACGCCAACCTGATCAGTGTGATCCAGCGTCGCAGAGGACTGCCGGTCTCTCTAGGCATCATCTGGCTGCACACCGCCCGCGCTGCGGGGTGGGGCGCGCATGGCGTGGACTTCCCGGCGCACTTCCTGGTGGCACTCGAAGGCAAAAGCGTGCAGGCTGTGATCGACGTGTTCGGGGGCGGCGTCACGCTCGACGCGCGGGACCTGCGCGTGCTGCTGAAGCGCGTGGAAGGCGAGAAGGCCGAACTGCGTCCTGGTCTGCTGCGGCCGATGAACGCGCGCCGGGTGCTGCTGCGGCTGCAGAACAACATCGTGAGCCGGAGGTTGCAGGCGGGTGATCTGCCTGGCGCGCTGACCTGCACCGAGGACATGCTGCGCATCGCGCCGGATCACGCGGATCTTTGGCGACAGGCCGCGGTGATGAACCAGCGCCTCGATCGCGTTGGCGCCGCGCTGCGGTGCTTCGAGCACTTCCTTGCGCTGGTTCCGGAAGGTGACGCGGCCAGCCGCATCCGTGGTGCGATGGACGAACTTCGTACACGACTGAATTAGCGCAGCTTGGGCCGGCCGCGCTGGGGTTTCGATTCTTGCGCCGCAGTAGCGAGAGTGAAATGCCAGCGCCATGTTTGGCGCAAGCATGTAAAGCAGCGCGGTTTTGTCATACAATTCGGCGGACATCTCGAGGAGATCCGTTGGTGCGCGGGAAGCTGAGCGCGGTCGTTATCGCCTACAACCGTGCGCCGCTATTCGGAACCTGCGCGCGCGCCCTGGGGTTTGCCGACGAGGTTATCGTAGTTGACAAATCGTCCACCGATGACACTCCGGCGATCGCCGCGCAGCACGCCGACCGTGTAATCACCGTCCCCTGGTCGCCGACGGTAGAAGAGACCCGCGCCTTCGCCGTGGGGCAATGCACGCACGACTGGATCATCTGCCTGGATGACGACGAATGCCTCAACATCGAGGCCATCCGTTTCATCCAAACTGAGCTGGCGGCCCCGCGCGCGGATGTCTATGGGTTGTTACAGCGCCATTATATCCTCGGCACGCATGACGAGGCCGCGTATTATTGGCCGGAGTATCAGATCAGATTGTTTCGCCGCGGGGCCGTGACGTTCAGCGGCACGGTGCACGGCGGTACGGTGGTGCACTCCGAAAGCGTAATGCAGGTGGCTCCAGACACAGGCGTGGCCATCCACCATCTCTCGCATCAGGACGTGGCGCAGTGGATTGAGAAGACCAATCGGTATACTTCACGCCTCGATCGTGAGCGGGTGACGGATCATGGGCAGAGCCTTGCCAGCTTCGCACATGGCACAATCGATCACTGGCTTTCGCGAACGCGCAACGTCTCGCCAGGCGGTTATCCTGAAGCGGTCGCAGGTACTGCGCTCGACCTATGACCTGATTGACCGGCTGAAGACTTGGGAAGAGGAGCGGGGGCTGGACGGCGCGGCAGAGTTCCAGCGTATCTGTGCCGCGCTCGATGCGGAGTATGCCACACTCGGCGCAGCGCGTGACCGGGGAGGCGAGGCAGTGACTGCCGCGCCAGCCTCGCCGAGGACTTTGGATGAGCACGACGTCTTGCGAAAGCGATTGGCTGACTTCCGCGCTCACCACGAAGCGTTGACGGTCGAGCGCGACGCGCACGCGTCCGAGGCAACGCGGTTGGCGAGCGATTTGTCCCTGCTCGCAATGGCACAGGAACAAACGCAGCGTGCCTTGGACGCCGAGCGGCTGCGGGCAGAGCAGGTCGGGGATGAGCGCAGCCGCGCTCAGGTCGAATCCATCGCGCAGCGTCAGCGCGCGGAACAGGCCGAGTCACGCATCGCGGTGCTGGAGCGCGATCACGACCTGCTGCAGCGAGACCACAACCTGCTGCATCGCGATCACAACTTGCTGCAGCACGACCGCAATCTGCTGCAGGGTTCGCTGCGCCTATTCTTGCGCGGTTACCTGCCGCTGCTGCGGCGTCACCTGTTGGGTCAGCGGCCGTAGCGGCGCTTGCGTTGCTGGAATGCGCGAACCGCACGCAGGAAATCGATCTTGCGGAACGCAGGCCATAGCACATCGGAGAAGTAGAACTCGCTATAGGCGCTCTGCCACAGCAGGAAGCCCGAAAGGCGCAACTCGCCGCTGGTGCGGATGATCAGATCCGGCTCGGGCGTGCCGGCAAGGTAGAGATACCGGCCGATCTGCTCGGGACAAACCGCCTCGACGATGTCGGGCAATGACGCGCCATCCTGCATCGCCTTGGTCAGCATCTCGCGCACTGCATCGGCGATCTCCTCATGGCCGCCATAGGCAACCGCGATCGACAGCAGCATCGTGTCGTAGTCTGCGGTGGCCGACTCAGCGGCGCGTATTGCCGCAATGGTGCTGACCGGCAGAAGCTCCAGCCGGCCAATCGCCTGCACCCGGACGCGCCGCCGGTGGATCTGGGGGTCGCTGACCAAGGCACGCAGCTTCACCTCCAGTGCGCCGAGGATACCGGCCACCTCCTGCGGCTGGCGCGCGAGATTATCGGTCGAGCACACCCACAAGGTGACAGCTGGGATCGACAATTCGCCGCACCAGTCGAGCAAGTCGTCGAGTTTCTGTGCGCCCTGAGCATAGACCTTCAGTGGATCCAGCACGCCGGACAGCCTGCCGAAGCGACGATTGCCATCGAGGATGATCCCGATATGTCGTGGCGGCGGGCACTGCAACACCTGGGCGAGCAGGCGGCGGCCATACAGCGCATAGATCGGCCGCGTCAGGCTCTGTCTAATGAGGTGCCGCCAGCGCTGCCAGGCAGGTGCCGCAACCTCGGTGCGCGCGACGGCAGCAGCGAGTTCGCTCACCAACTGCGTCGTCCGATCAGGCATTGCGGCCAGTCGCGGCGGCCGGTCGTGGAGCCGCGGCTGCTCTCCAGTGGTGCCTGCATTGGTCCATTGCAAAGCTGCGCGTTTCCTCCAGCCCCGGCGACAAGGCACCGAAATACCCGGTAGGCACCGCGCCGGGCGACGCGGGTCGAGGCATCGGTGGCGCGACCTTGTAGCTGAAATCCGACAGATAGCCATCTCGCGGCGAAGGCACGCCTACCCGCCGCACGCGCTGTGCGCCGAAACGAATTGCAGAGTGGCCTCGCGCGCCGGCGCCAGAAATACCAGCGGCGAGCCGAATGCCTCGATCATCGTCAAATGGCCCACGTCCGGATACAGTTCATCGCGGACGCTGACGCCCGCGTCGCGCAGTCGTGCGGCGAGTTGCAGCGTGTTGCGTGGATCGATGGTATGGTCCTCGCGGCCCGCCAGCAGCAGCATCGGTGGCGCCCTTGCCGATACATGGTCAATCGGCTGGGCGTGTGGCCATTCCGCTTCGGGACCGAAGATTCCCGTCATGTCGGCGCGGCCAACCGTCTGGAAATCATACGGCGCGGCCAAGCCGATCACGCCACAGATATCGCTGCCAAAGGACAGATCAACAGATTGCAGATAACCCGGATCCAGCGCCAGAAGCACCGCGATCTGGCCACCGGCTGAATGGCCCATCAGAAACAGGCGATGTGCGTCGCCACCGAACCTTCCTGCGTTCGCATGCGCCCAGCCGACCGCGGCGGCCGCATCGTTCATGAATGCGGGAAAGCGGACTGCCGGATACAACCGGTAATCGGGGATTACGGCCAGCACACCGCGTGCCGCCAAGGCCGCTCCGACGAAGCGATACGTTTCCTTCGATCCGGACGTCCAACCGCCACCGTAGAAGAACACCAACACCGGTGCCGGCGCGGCGGCCGCACGCGGGGCATAGACGTCGAGCGTGTGTCGCAGGCCGGAGGCGTAGGCGATGTCGCGTGTCTGCGTGATGCCATCGCGAGGAGCCAGTGCGTTGAGCAGTGGGGTCGCCGAGCAGAAGTGCAACATCACGACCACGATCAGGGTCGCGGGGCTCCTGACAGTAATGTGGCGTTGTTGATAGCGAAAGCGGCCAGCCGACATCGCGCGTCTCCTGCGAGCATGCGATCGGCTCACGGCGTGGCCTGGAAATGCTAAGGAAGTGCAAACGAGCTGGTCGGAGTGAGAAGATTCGAACCCCGGCCCCTGCAGCTTGCGTAGGTTCAAGTGCACAACCGGCGAGTGTGGCAGCCTAGCCGGCGCAAACCGGCCCGGCTCCGTCGCGCGGGCACTGTGCTTGGGTTGCAGGGCCCGTTTGTTCCCCAAATGCCTTAGCGGTTTCGGCCATGTGACCACGATGGGTGCGCGCCGCTCGCTGGCGCCGAGGGCAGAACAGCTTGAATTCGCCTGGCAACTGTTGAAACGGAAGCGAGGCCGACGGGGGTAAGGGCACGGCTTGGTGTTCGCCAGCTCCCGTGACACTGCATCGGCATGGCGCTACGCTATAAGAGCCGCGCACATGCGTGGCAGGGGGGCGCATCCGTGATCCCTAATGTTGGCCTATCGCCCGGCGTACTCGCACTCGGACCCGTCCAGCTACGTCCGCGCTCTCTCTCGCTGGAACCCCGCCAGGTTCGCCTTCGCGCGATCGGCACCGACCCTTACCCCGGCATCTTTGGCCGCGAACGCGAGCCGAGCCATTCGGCTTACTTGCGGACCATTGACGTGAGCGATCCCAATGTCGACGCTTGGGTGAGGGCGCTGTTTGCCAGATTGAACCGGCCATCTGACGGTTAAGGCGATGCCGATGCAACCAACGACGGCCGACTGGCTGCGACGAGCGGCTGACGCATGGTCTGACGCCGAGGCCGATGCAACGCAAGACCAGGAAGCGAGACGCGCTAAGGTAATTCTCGCTGAGGGGTACCAGCGTCTGGCGAAGCATGCTGCGTTTCTAGCGGAAGGTGATGCTTACCCATCGGCGCGGAAGCTGCGCGCACCGCTGCTGTTTGGGAGCCTGATGCGGGGCTTGGTGGCATCGCTGGTGACGCCTTTTCTGTTGCTGGCAGCGCTGGGAATCGGCCTCTTGGTTGTCGCTCCGCTGAAGAATCCTGGTAATATTCCTGAAATCCGCCGTCGCAGGCGGTGGTGGCTCGTGGTTGATATAGCAACTGCCCTGCTGGGGGTGGCTACGCTCGATTGGCTGGTGGATGCGTTCTGATTCGTGGCGGGTGGTTGGTGACGTGCCGCGGCGGGCGCGCTTGAGTGGCCTGTGGGCGGCAAAGAAAGCCCCGCCCGAGCTTGGGGCGGGGCTAGGCTTAGGTATCTCAATGAGCCGGATAGCAATCCGGACACGCCATGATAGCGCGTCCCACGTCCGGATGTCACGGCGGCTACCCAGGCATCTGGCTAACGAGCGCCGAGGAGATTGCAGAAAGGAAGACTTTTCGGCAAACTCCGCAGATCAGGTAATGACAGAGACAGAAACAGGGGGACGAAACTATGACGTTGTTCAGGTCCGTGGCTGCCGGTGTGGCAGTGATCTCCGCCGCAGCTTGCACTCCTCAGCCCCCGCCGCCTTCTCCAGCTGTCGCAGCCGCAGTGCAACAGCTGCCACCAGGGAGGGTTTACGTCTTCCATTCGACGGCGCAGGCCAGCTGCCCTGCACTTGACTGGCACGTCGTGCTGGACCCCAACGGCACTCTCGACGGCATAATTGCCTGGAATAACATGCAGTCGCTGGCTCATGCCTCGGGAAGCACCAACGCGCAGAGCAGAACATTCCAGATGAGTGCGAAGGAAGTCGGTGGCCGGGGCCGCACAGCCAACATCACTGGTACGATCAGACAGGACGGGTTCCTCGTCGCCAATATTTCTGGACCGGCTGTAAATTGTCAGGGCATCACTGTGGGCTGGTTCGTCCCACCACCGCCGGGCGGCGGCTAATATACGTTAGGCCAGATGAGCGGCGCCCTGTTGGGCGCCGTTTCTGTATCTGGTGATCGCGGCACGGCCGCCAAATGTGGAAAGGCCGCCCGTAGCGGAGCGGCCAGTTGGTGACGCACCGCGGGCCAGTGGCAACGCGAGCGATTTGTGCTCATCTGAATTTTTGCTGGTCGGAGTGAGAGGATTCGAACCTCCGGCCCCTGCGTCCCGAACACAGTGCTCTACCAGGCTGAGCTACACTCCGGCCAAGGCGGCGCATATAGCCCCGGGCGGTTCCTGCGGCAAGGCAGCGTCACAGGCGCGCTGTCTCTCCGCGCGCCCCGCGATGGAGGTGTGCCAGGCGCTGGAGCACGGCGGGAACGCTGTCCAGCACCTCGTAGAACCACCTCGCCTCCGGGTCCGCGAAATCGGCCGCTATTGTCGCCTCGATCGTGGCAAGGAAGGGCGCGGCCGAACCAGCGACATCGCAGATCAGCACCGGCTTGGCATGCAGCCCGAGTTGGCGCCATGTGATGATCTCGATGGTCTCGTCGAGCGTGCCCAGGCCCCCTGGCAGTGAGATGAAGGCGTCAGCGGCCTCGAACATGCGCTGCTTCCGGCTGTGCATGGAATCGGTGACGATCAGCTCGGTGATCGCAGGGTGGGCCACCTCGCGCTGGGTCAGGAACTCCGGGATGACGCCGGTCACCGTGCCGCCGGCGGCGAGGGCGGCGTCGGCCATGACCCCCATCAGGCCGATGCGTCCACCGCCATAGACAAGCCGGATGCCGGCGCACGCGAGCCCATGCCCGAGCGCTTGCGCGGAATTGCGGTATGCGGGATCGTTTCCCGTACGGGAGCCACAGAACACGGCGACGGCGTGGATATTTGGCATGGGTGGCAATGTGGCCGTCGGCCGTTGATTTCGCCACCTGTTTCGCAGCGGAGCCTGGAATATTGGCGACGACCCGGCGTCCTGCTTTTCACCACCGCGGTGGCGGTGTTCGGGGGGATTGATGAAGCAGCGGTATGTATTGCTGGCGGTCCTGTTACTGGCTGGTGCGGGCGTTCCCGCGGCGAGGGCCGACGGGCCGGATCCGATCGAGACACGCCAGGCAGGTCAGGATCTGATGATTTCGGTCTACACGCTTATTCGCGGGGTTGTGGCGACCAAGGGTGACGTGAAGACGGTGGAAAGGCCGGCCAAGGCGATGGCACGTTGGATGCGGCAGTTCCCGACGCAGTTCCCGCCGGGAACCGAACAGGGGCACAACACCCGCGCATTGCCGGCGGTCTGGAGCGACCGGGAAGGCTTTCTGAAGACCGCGAACGAACTGGTGGAAGCGACGACGAAGCTGTCGGAGCTTGCCAGGGCAGACAACGCCGACGGCGTTGCCACGCAGGTCAAGGTCGTGGGTGACGTCTGCGAGGCTTGCCACCGGACTTATCGGGCGCGGTAAGCGTTGCTTCTTCCCCCTAACCCCCTCCCGCGAGGGGAGGGGGTTGGCGTGAGTTATCCGGCGCGGACCAGCCTGCCCGGGGTCGAGCCGGTGTACTGGCCGTGCTCGAACACCGGCGTGCCAGCGACGAGCGTCGCGATGTAGCCATCGACGCGCTGTACCAGCCGGCGGCCACCCGCGGGCAGGTCGTAGCGGATCTCAGGCACGTGCAGGCGCAGGCGCTCGAAGTCGATCACGTTGACGTCCGCTTTGAGCCCGGGAGCCAGCCGGCCGCGGTCGGCAAAGCCGAAGAAGTCCGCCGTCTCGCTGGTCTGCCGCTTGACGATCATCTCCAGCGGCAACCCGGGTCCGCGCTTCCGGTCGCGCGCCCAGTGCGCCAGCATCCAGCTCGGCAGCGATGCATCGCTGATCGAAGAGCAGTGCGCGCCGCCATCCGACAGCCCCAGCACCGTCTCCGGCGAGGTCAGCATCGTGCGGATGATGTCGTGGTTGTCCTCATTGTAGCCGACGATCGGGAAGAACAGGAATTTGTCCAGCCCGCCCGCCAGATAGTCGTAGGCCACCTCGGACGGCGTATGGTTGGAGCGCTTCGCCATCGCGGCGATGCTGCTGGACGCCTCGGGCTCGTAATCCGGTGGATCGCCCATGACGAACATGCGATCCCATCTTGTGGTGATCTGCATGCGGAACTGTGTAAGCCGTTGCACCAGCTCATCGGACGGTTCGTCGGCCAGGATCGCCGCGCGCACCGCCGGGTCCTGCAGCCGCGCCAGGCGCTCCGCAGCGGGAAGCTTCAGCAGCTCCTGATAGCTCGGCCTGATCGAGAACGGATTGAGCGCGGTATCCACACCCAGCATGATGCCGACCGGACGCCCCGCGACCTGCGCGGTGACAAACGCACCCTGCGCGCGGGCGGTACGCACGCCCTCCATCAGGCGCTGCCAGCGCACGGGATCGGTCGGGCGATCGGTCAGCAGGAACCAGACCGGGCGGCCGGTCTCCTGGCCAAGCTTCGTCATCCAGGCCAGTTCCTCGCTCTCGATGTCGAAGTCGCTGTTCACGCCGAACGCGCCGTGCCGCAGGCCTTTCAGCGCCGAGCCAATGCCGAGCAGCTCCTGCACCTCGGAATAGCGGCCGGGCACCATCTCGCCGGTCGGCGTCTTGTGCGAGTTGGTGCGCGATGTGGTGAAGCCGAACGCGCCGGCCTCCAGTGCTTCGCGCGTCATGCTGCGCATCGCCTCGATGTCCTCGGCGGTGGCCTTCTCGCGGTTGATCGCGCGTTCGCCCATGACATAGACGCGCAGCGGATGGTGCGGCACCTGAGCCGCCACGTCGATCGCGCGCGGCATGCGCTCCAGCGCATCGAGATACTGCGGGAAGCTCTCCCAGTCCCATTTCAGGCCTTCGGACAGCGTGATGCCGGGGATCTCCTCTACCGCCTCCATCAGGCCGATCAGCGACGCATGATGCTCGCGGCGCACCGGAGCGAAGCCGACGCCGCAGTTGCCGAATAGAATGGTGGTGACGCCGTGCCACGACGACGGCGCCAGTTCCTTGTCCCAGGTCGCCTGACCGTCATAGTGCGTGTGCACATCGACCCAGCCGGGCGTCACAAGCATGCCATCCGCGTTGATGTCGCGCTTCGCAGGGCCGGCCTTGCCGCCAACCTCAGCGATGCGATCACCATCAATGGCTATGTCGCCTGTGAAGGCCTGTTTGCCGGTGCCATCGACGATGGTGCCGCCGCGGATGACGGTGTCGTGCATGGGGGCGCTCTCCTTGGGTTCTTGTTGCAGGCAGGAGAAACCCGCGAGGAGCGCTGGTCAAGCGCCTCATCATAGGAAGAGAGAGTAACACGGATTGCGTCGACTAAGGCACACGGATTACTCGGAAGGGGTTTACAGAACGCGGCGCTTGATGCCGTCGGTCAGTGAGACAGTGTTGAAGTTGATCAACAGGCCCACGCGGCAGTCAGTCAGGCGAAGATAGGTCAGCAGTTGCGCCTCGTGCAGCGGCAGGATGCGTTCGACGGATTTCAGCTCGAGCAGGACTGCGGAACAGACGATGATGTCAGCGACGTAGCCGCCATCCAGAGTCACAGTGGCATACCGAACGGGCAGACGGACCTGTCGATCGAACGGTATCGCGTCGTGCCACAGCTCATGACACAGGCATGCCTCATAGATCGATTCGAGCAGGCCCGGACCAAGGATTCGGTGCACGCGCATTGCGGCGCCGATGATCTGATACGTGATGTCACCACCATGTACGAGGCCGGGCTTCATAATATTCAGCGTGCGCCCAACAGCTTTGCCCAGGCGTTAACGCGAATCAGTGTAATCCGTGTGCCTTCATCCGTGGCAATCCGTGTTATTCTTCCTATCAGCCAGCCCCTCCGGCAAGATTGAGGTTCGAGGGCAGGGCGCGCACAATGCCACGGTTCAGTTCCGAGGCCCGTCATGTCCGCAATCCACCTCCGCCACGGCGTCTTCCTGCCGCCGTTCCATCCGATGGACGAGAACCCTGCCGCCTGCATGGACCGCGACCTCGAGCTGATGCAGTGGCTCGATCGCCTCGGCTTTCACGAGGCGTGGATCGGCGAGCATCATTCCGCCGGGTGGGAAACCATCAGCTCGCCCGAGCTGTTCATAGCGGTCGCCGCCGAGCGCACGCGCTCGATCCGCTTCGGCACCGGCGTGATCTCGCTGCCGTACCATAATCCGCTGATGACAGCGAACCGCATCATCCAGCTCGACCACCACACGCGTGGCCGCGTCATGTTCGGCGCCGGCCCCGGCCTGCTCGCATCGGATGCGCTTATGCTGGGGATCGATCCCAACACCCAGCGGGACCGCATGGCCGAGGCGCTGGACGTGATCCTGCGCTTCTTCAGGGGCGAGATCGTCACCGAGAAAACCGACTGGTACACCTTCGTCAACGCGCGCGCGCATCTGCGTCCGTATACACGCCCGTATCCCGAGGTCGCGGTGGTCAGCGCGGTCACGCCATCCGGCGGGCGCCTGGCGGGCAAGTACAACCTCAGCATGATCTGCGTCGCCGCCACCAACCCGTTCGGCTACGACGCACTCGCCGCCAACTGGCAGATCGCCAATGACCTCGCCGCCGAGCAGGGACGCATGATGGACCCGTCCCGGCTGCGCCTGGTCGGGCCGATGCACATAGCTGAAACCCGGAAAAAGGCATTCGAGAACTGCCGTTTCGGCTTCGAGCGCTATCTCGGCTATCTCAACAACAATCAGCAGCGCTTCATCGTGCCGCCGGGGCAGGACCCGGCCGAGTGGTTCGTCGAGAACAAGTTCGGCGTGATCGGCACGCCGGACGACGCGATCGCATTGATCGAACGACTCCAGTCGAAGCAGGGCGAGTTCGGCGTGTTCCTGCACCAGGCGCACAACTGGGCGGACTGGGAGGAGACCAAGCGCTCCTACGAGCTGTATGCGCGCTACGTCATGCCGCATTTCTCGGGCGACAACATTCCACGCGTCGAGTTATTCGACTGGTGCACCGAGCATCGCGACGAGCTGACCGAGAAGCGCTCGGCTGCGGCGCGTGCGATGTTCGACAAGCACGAGGCTGAGCAGCGCACGCGTGAGGCGGGGACGATGGTGCGGCCGAAGGCGGGACGCGAGGCGTGGTGACATGTCCGCTGTCATCCTCGCGGTCCTCGATCATCCGGACGCGACGGGTACGCTGCTGGACGCCGCGCGACGGCTCGCCGAACTGTGCGATGCGACGCGGATCAATGCCCTGCTGGTTCGAACGCCACCCGAGGCGATGGTGTCGCCAAGCGAAGAGGTGCTGACTGCGCAACGTGAAGCGAGATTGCGCGACGAGGAGGCAAGCCGCGCGACCGGTGTGCGGGAGGTGTTCGACAGCTGGGCAACGAACCTGCCTGCCAGCATCGTCACCGACTGGACCGACACCGACGGCATCGCGGAGCTGCTGGTCGAGGAACGCGGACGCCGCGCCGATTACCTGGTCATCGAACAGCCGGTGCGACACGACTACGGCTCGAGCTGGCATGCGCTGCGTGCCGCACTGTTCGCCACGGACCGGCCGGTGCTGGTGGTGCCGCCGCAGTCATCCGCCACGTTCGGTCGCCGCGTCGCCATCGCCTGGCGCGACGACGAACCGGCGACCAAGGCGGTGTTGTCAGCGCTGCGCTGTTTGACCCAGGCAGAGAGCGTGTTCGTGCTCGCCGGCATGCGAGGCGGTGTCACACCACAAGTACCGGCGATCCTGGCGGAGCACGGCATCACCGCGCAGCTACATGCGCTGCCGATCGGTTCCGGCGTATTCGGCGCGATGCTGCTCGACAAGGCGCACGAACTCGGCGCCGATCTGCTGGTGATGGGTGCCTATCAGCACTCGCCGCTGCGCGAATGGCTGCTCGGTGGCGTCACGCGGCACATGCTGGCTAATGCCGATCTGCCGTTGCTGTTACGGCACTGACCGTCACGCGTGAACCAGCGGCGCGTGGTCGGCGTGGAATTCGTCTTCGGTCACGCCATAAATGTCGAACACCTTGTCAGAGGTGAGCTGCGCCGGCGTGCCATCGAAAACGATGCGTCCCGACTGCATGGCGATCACACGGTTGCACCAGGCGCGAGCGGCATCCAGATGATGCAGGCACACCAATACCGTCAGTCCGTCCTGCCGGTTCACCGTGCGCAGCGCATCCATCACCACCCGTGCATTATGCGGATCGAGGCTGGCAATCGGTTCATCTGCGAGCAGCAGCGCAGGCTCCTGCAACAGGGCGCGGCAGATCGCGACACGCTGCTGCTGGCCGCCCGACAGCGTGCCCGCGCGCTGCAATGCCACCTCGGCGAGGCCGAAGCGCTCCAGCAACATGACCGCCATCGCCCGCTCCTCCGCTGAGAACAGGCCGAGCAGGCTCGACAGCGCAGCGCGATGCGACAGCCGACCGATGAGCACGTTGGTAAGAACGTCGAGCCGCGGCACCAGGTGGAACTGCTGAAAGATCATCGCCGCCCGTGCACGCCACGCACGCAGAGCCTTGCCGGTGAGTGCGGTGACGTCGGCGTCGCCGAAATGCATGGTGCCGGCTGAAGGTTCGGTCAGCCGGTTGATCATGCGCAGCAATGTCGATTTGCCGGCACCCGAGCGGCCGATGATGCCGAGCATCTGGCCGGCCGGCACGTCGAGATCGATGGCGTCAACCGCGACCACGCTGCCGAACCTGCGTGTCAGGCCACGGAGGCGGAGCATGTCCGTCACAACCCGAAAGCCTCTCCCGCGCAAGTCACGACTACTCCACCGTGTCGATCAGGGCGGGACTGACCTCCAGCTTGAATGCCGCGGCCATCAGTGCCCGCGTATAGTCCTCGCGTGGATTGGCGAACACGACATCGGCGTCGCCCTCCTCCACCACGCGGCCATGACGAAGCACGACCAGACGATGGGCAAGGGCGCGCACTACCTTCAGGTCATGGCTGATGAACAGATAGGCCAGACCATGCACCTGCTGCAGGCGACGCAGCAGATCGACGATCTGCGCCTGAACCGACATGTCCAGCGCGCTGGTTGGCTCGTCGAGCACGACGAAGCGCGGCTTCAGCACCATCGCGCGTGCGATGGCGATGCGCTGCCGCTGACCGCCACTGAATTCGTGCGGATAGCGATGCACGGTATCCGCCGGCAGTCCGACCTCCTCCAGTTCCGCGGCGACCCGATCGTCGCGTTCGGCGCGACTGAGGCTGGGTTCGTGCACGCGAAGCCCTTCGGCAACGACCTCTCCGACCGGCATACGCGGCGAGAGACTGCCAAACGGATCCTGGAACACGATCTGCATGCTGGAACGCAGGTCGCACATTCCGCGCCGTTTGAGCATCGCGATGTCGGAGCCGTCGAACTCGATTCGTCCGGTGGCCCGCTCCAGACGCAGCGCCGCGAGCGCCATCGTGGTCTTGCCTGAGCCTGACTCGCCGACCAGCCCCAGCGTCTCGCCTTCCCGCACCGCAAGCGATACGCCGTCCACCGCACGCACATATCCAACGGTCCGACGCAGCACGCCGCGGCGGATCGGGAAGTGCACCTTCACGTCCTCTGCCTTCAGCAGGAGCTGCGCATGGTTCGACAGCGGCGCCGGGCGACCTTGGGGCACCGCGGCGAGCAGCATGCAGGTATAGGGGTGGTAGGGTGCCTCGAACACATCGGCGACGCGGCCGGCCTCGACTACCTCGCCGTCCTTCATCACGCATACCCGATCAGCATAGCGGCGCACGATCTGCAGATCATGCGTAATCAGCAGCAGCGCCATCCGGCGCTCGGTACGCAGCCGCGTCAGCAACTTCAGAATCTGTGCCTGAATGGTGACGTCCAACGCGGTGGTCGGTTCGTCGGCGATCAGCAGCGCCGGATTGTTGGCAAGTGCCATCGCGATCATGACGCGCTGCCGCTGGCCGCCCGAGAGCTGGTGCGGGAACGCCTCCAGCCGGTGCCCGGCATCGGCAAAGCCAGCCTGGCCGAGCACGTCGATCACACGTTCGCGCAGGCTGTGAGCCGGCATACGGCGATGCAGCGTCATCGCCTCGGCGACCTGGCGGCCGATCCGATGCAGCGGGTTGAGGCTGTTCATCGGCTCCTGAAACACCATGCCGGCCAGCACGCCGCGTGCGCGATGCAGTGTATCGGCATCGGCACCGATCATCTGCTCTTCGTTCAGCAGGATGCTGCCGCTGGGATTGCTGCCACCTGACGGCAGCAGTTGCAGCAGCGACAGCGCTGTGACGGATTTGCCGGAGCCGGACTCGCCGACCAGCGCCAGCGTCTCGCCGCGCTCGAGCGTGAACGACACGCCGTTGACCACGCGTTTAGTGCCGAAGGCGACGGACAGGTTCTGCACCTCGACAAGGCTCATATCGGCAACCGCCGCGGATCGAACGAGTCGCGCACCGCCTCTCCGACAAAGATCAGCAATGTCAGCACCCCGCCTAGCACGAAGAACGCGGTGAAACCTAGCCACGGCGCCTGCAGGTTGTTCTTGCCCTGTGCCACCAGTTCGCCCAGCGATGGTGATCCCGGCGGCAGGCCGAATCCAAGGAAGTCCAGGCTCGCCAGGATGGTCACTGATCCGGACATGGTGAATGGCAGGAAGGTCAGCGTCGCCACCATCGCATTGGGCAGGATGTGCCGCCACATCACCGCGATGTCGGAGACGCCGAGAGCCTTGGCCGCGCGCACATAGTCGAGGTTGCGGCCGCGCAGGAATTCGGCGCGCACCACGCCGGTGAGATTCATCCAGGAGAACAGCAGCAGGAAGATCAGCAGCACCCAGAAATCCGGCGTGATGATGCTGCCCAGGATAATCAGCAGATAGAGCTGCGGCATGCCATTCCAGATCTCGATGAAGCGCTGGAACAGCAGATCGATCGCGCCGCCATAAAAGCCTTGCACGGCACCGGCCGCGATGCCGATGGCTGAGGACACAATGGTGAGACTGAAGCCGAACAGCACCGAGAGGCGAAAGCCGTAGATCACGCGCGCCAGCACGTCGCGCGCCTGGTCGTCGGTGCCAAGCGGATTACGCATGGTTGGTGGTGACGGCGCGGGCGTCGGCAGATTCTTCACGATGGTGGCGTAGTTGTATGGCACGGGAGGCCAGATCATCCAGCCATGGGCGTCGATCAACTGCTGGAGGTCGGGGTCCGTATAGTCAGCTTCCGTGGGCATGAACTCCGGACCAAACGTGTCCTCGCTGTAGTCCTTCAAAACAGGGTAATAAAATTGCCCGTTAAAGCTGATCAGCAGTGGCCGGTCGTTGGCGATGAACTCGGCAAACATGCTGGTGCCGAACAGCACCAGGAATGCCCAGAACGAGACAGAACCGCGCCGGTGCTGGCGAAAGATCGCGAGCCGGCGGCGGGTGATCGGTGAGAGCGTCATCGCCTCGCCTCGAAGTCGATGCGCGGATCGACGATCGTGTACAGCGTGTCGCCGACGATCTGCATCAGCAGACCGAGCAGCGTGAAGATGTAGAGCGTACCGAACATGACCGGATAGTCGCGCTGGATCGCCGACTGGAACCCAAGTAGGCCCAATCCGTCCAGCGAGAACACGATCTCGACCAGCAACGCCGAGGTGAACAGGATGCTGATGAAGGCCTGCGGGAAGCCGGCGACGATCAGCAGCATGGCATTGCGGAACACGTGACCGTACAACACACGCTGCTCGCTGGCGCCCTTGGCGCGCGCCGTCACCGTGTACTGCTTGCGGATCTCCTCGAGGAAGCAGTTCTTGGTCAGCATCGTCAGGCTGGCGAAGCCGCTCGCCACGACGGCGGTCGTGGGCAGCACCATGTGCCAGCCGTAGTCTGCGAGGCGCGCAGGAAGGCTCCAGTCCGCGGAGCCTTCGCTGGCGAGGCCGCGCAAGGGAAACCAATGCCAATAGCTGCCGCCGGCGAACAGCACGACAAGCAGGATGGCGAACAGGAAGCTTGGCACGGCGTAGCCGACTAACACGACGGCACTGCTCACGATGTCGAAGCGGCTGCCGTCGCGCACCGCCTTGGCGATGCCGAGTGGAATGGAGATGAAATAGACCAGCAGCGTCGACCACAGACCGAGTGAGATCGAAACCGGCATCTTCTGGAGGATGAGATGCACAACGGTCTGGTCGCGGAAGAAGCTGCGACCGAAGTCGAAGCGCAGGTAGCCGTTGAGCATGTCGAGAAATCGTGTCAGTGGCGGCTTGTCGAAGCCGAACATCTTCTTGATGTCGGCAACGATGTGCGGATCAAGTCCGCGCGCGCCGCGATACGAGCTGGAGCCGCCGAATTCCGATGTGGCGGAGCCGAGACGGGACGACAGATCGCCCTTGCCCCGCAGCTCCGCGATCATCTGCTCGACGGGTCCACCGGGCGCGAACTGCACCACCGCGAAGTTGATGGCGATGATGCCGAACAGAGTGGGGATCACCAGCAGCAAGCGGCGGAGCAGATAGCCGGCCATTCAGGTTGGGCCACTCCCCCACCCCTTACGGGAGGAGGTTGGGGGGAGGGGCCTCACTGCTGCCTTGCCGCGTCGTTCGCCGCAGCCTTTGCAGGATCCACCCACCACGAATCGAAGTTGAACCCCTCGCGGATCGGCTTGTCGGGATGACCGAAGCGGTCCCAGTAGGCGATGCGGAAGTCCAGGCTGTCCCAGTTGGGCACCAGATACCAACGCCACAGCAATACACGGTCCAGCGCGCGACCCGCCGTATCGAGTGTCGCGCGATCCTGCGCAGTGACGACCCGCTCGACCAGCGCATCGACCGCCGGATCGCAGATCCCAGGCACATTGAAACTTCCCGGCGCCTTGGCCGCCGCACAGGTGAAGTAGTCACGCAATTCGTTGCCCGGAATATCGCCCTCCGGATAGATCATGATGAGCATGTCGAAGTCGAAGTCATCCGTCAGATGCTGGTACTGTGCAGGATCGGCCGTGCGCACCCGCACATCGATGCCGAGCTTCTGGAGCGACTGGACGTAAGGCAGCGACACCCGCTCCAGCGACGGGTCGTCGAGCAGGATGGTGAAGCTCATCTGCGTGCCGTTCTTGTCCACCAGCTGGCGATCCTTCACCGACCAGCCTGCCTGCTCGAGCAGCGCCAGAGCACGCCGCAACTGCTCGCGGTTGTTGCCCGAGCCGTCGGTCACCGGCAGCTTGAACGGCTCGGTGAACAGTGCCGGCGGCAACTCCTTGCGATACGGCTCCAACAGCTTCAACTCGTCGCCCTGCGGGATGCCGGACGAGGCCAGGTCGCTGTTGTTGAAGTAGCTCAGCGTGCGCGTGTAGCTGCCGTAGAACAGATTCTTGTTCTCCCACTCGAAATCGAACGCCTCCGCCATCGCCTGACGCACCAGCGGATTGGCGAACACCGGACGACGCGTGTTCATCGCGAAACCCTGCATGCCGGTCGGCAGGTGATGCTTGAAGACCTGCTTGATCACCAGCCCGCGCGACACGGCCGGGAAGTCATAGGCGGTTGCCCAGTTCTTCGAAATGTTCTCGCTGCGCAGATTGATCTGGCCAGCCTTGAACGCCTCCATCGCCACCGTCGAGTCGCGGAAATACTCGATGTGCACGCGATCGAAGTTGTTGGTGCCCTTGCCGGTCGGCATGTTCGCAGCCCACCAGTCGGGCCGGCGCGCATAGGTGATGCTGCGGCCGAGTTCGAAATTCTCGATCCGGTAAGGTCCCGAGCCGATCGGCGGATCGGTCAGCGGCTTGGTGAAGTCGCGGCCTTCGAAGAAATGCTTGGGCAGCACGGGCAGGCCGCCCAGAATCAACGGCAGCTCACGGTTCTCGTTCGACTTGAAGTGGAACACCACGCGCCGTGGACTTTCCACCACCACGTCCTTCACGTCGGCCATCTGGATGCGGAAGCCTGGCCGCCCCTGTTCGAGCAGCGTCCGGTAGGTCCAGGCGACGTCTTCGGCGGTGACCGGCGTGCCGTCGGAGAACTTTGCCTCGGGCCGCAGCTCGAACGCGACCCACAGCTTGTTGGCCGGCAACTCGATGGTCTCGGCGAGGTGGCCGTAGCCTGTCGCGACCTCGTCGGCGGACGAGGTGAGCAGGCTTTCCCACACATGTCCCACGGTGGCGCCGGAGCCCGAGCCGCCCGGCAGGGTCACCCATGGGCTGACCATCCCGCTTGCCGATGTGCCGCGCAGGATGAACGGGTTGAAGCTGTCGAACGTGCCGATCGACGCCAACGTGACCTCGCCACCTTTCGGCGCGTTCGGGTTCACATAGGGAAAGTATGGGAAGTCCGGCGGTAGGGCAGGCTTCGCCAATATAGCGATGGCGTTGCTACGGGTCGTCGGCAGATCGTCCGCCCGGGCGGGGAGGATGGCGAGGCCGAGCAGCAGCGAGAGGATTATGGCGCGCATAGGAAAGCAGATGTGCCGCCAAGTAGGGGGGCTGGCAACTAAAGACTAGTTAAGCAGCGTGACGATCTGCGGCAGCAGCGCCGGATCGCCCACCGACAACACCCGTCCGTCGCCGCCCGGCCGCAACGGCTGCCCGGCCCAGTCGGTCACCCGGCCGCCGGCGCCCTCGACCACCGGCACCAGCGCCGCCCAGTCCCACAGCTTCATCGTCGTCTCCGCGATCACGTCGATCTGGCCGAGCGCCAGGAGGCCATGGGCGTAGCAGTCGCCGCCCCAGTAGTTGCGCCGCACCGAGGATGCGAGCCGCCGCCAATGCGGTTCATCGGCACCCAGCATCTCCGGGCTGGTGCAGGAAAGCTCCGCATGCGCCAGCGAGGCACACGGTCGGCAACCCGCGCGTCCGCCGAACGGGCCGCGGAATGCCGTGGGCCGGCCATTGGCGCCAATCCAGCGCTCGCGCGTCACCGGCTGGTCGATCACGCCGAGGATCGGCATCTCGTCATCCAGCAACGCGATCAACGTGCCGAATGTCGGCCGGCCGCTGACGAAGGCACGCGTGCCATCGATCGGATCGAGCACCCAGCGGAATCGCGCCTCTGGCCGGTCCAGCCCGAACTCCTCGCCCAGCACTCCGTGTTCCGGAAAACGCTCAGCCAACACCGCGCGCATCGCCTGCTCGGCGCTGCGGTCCGCGATCGTAACCGGCGAGCGGTCGGACTTGGTGTCGATGGCAAAGCCGGCGCGGAAGAACGGGCGGACCACGGCGCCGGCGACGTCCGCAGCAGCTTCGGCGGCTGCCAGGAACCGGTCGAGTTCGGCCAGAACGGCCGGTTTCCTTGCCAAAGCGCCGGGTCTACGGCTTGGGCGGCTGACCGGGCGCCGCCGGCGGGGATGCCGGCGCGCTCGGCTGCCCGGCGGCGGGTTGCTGCCCGGCGGGCTGCGGGGCTGCGGGCTGCTGCGCGGCCTCTGGCGCCGGTAACGGCACGGGGTTGTCCGACAGCGACCGCAGGTAGGCGATCACGTCCGCTCGCTGCTTGTCGTTGCTGATACCGGCGAACGACATACGGGTGCCGGGCGCATAGGCGCTTGGCTTGTACAGCCACTCGTTCAGGGCATCGAAGGTCCAGGGCTGGCCTTTGAACTTCTCCAGCGCAGGCGAATAGCTGAAACCCTGTTCGTGGTCGTGCGGCCCAGCGACAACCCCGTAGAGGTTCGGCCCGACCCCGGGCTTGCCACCCTTATCGAAGGTGTGACAGGCGACGCAGACGCGGTGCACGAACTGATCGCCCACCTTGGGGTCGGCGCTGGCGAGCAGAGGCGCAATAGGGGCGGGACCGGCCGGCTTGGCCTCGCCGCCGCCCGTCGCCGCCGGGGCCGCCGCGATGACCAGCGCCGGCTTCTCCGGCACCCGTTCGCGCACCAGGGAGTCGCCAATCAGGCCAGTGAGAAAGAAGACAATGCCAGCGACCAGGATCGCGGCAATGCCCTTGTTGACTTCCATACTGTCCATGCGGCGCGAGTTCCCCGTCGAACCAGATCAAAGACGCACGGAGGTCCGCCGGCACGGCGTTGCACGCGGCCGTTCACCTCCATAAGGTGGGCGCACCATAGGGAAACGACCTTTGCCCATCAACCCGTGAACCCGATCGTCATCATTCCCGCCCGCATGGCCTCGACACGGTTGCCCGGCAAGCCGCTCGCCGACATCCACGGCAGGCCGATGATCGTGCACGTGCTGGAGCGCGGGCGTGAAGCGGATCTCGGGCCCGTGGCGGTGGCCTGCGGCGATGCAGTGATTGCCGATGCGGTGCGGGCGGCAGGAGGTCGCGCGGTAGTGACCGACCCCGCGCTGCCATCCGGCTCCGATCGCGTGTTCGCCGCACTGGCCGCGTTGGATCCTGACGAGCGGCACGACGTCGTGGTCAACCTCCAGGGTGATTTCCCGACCATCACCGGCGCGCAGCTGCGCCTTGCGGTGGCACCGTTGCGCGACCCCGCATGCGACATCGGCACACTGGTGGTGCCGATCGCGTCAGATGAGGAAGCGAATACCGCGTCGTTCGTGAAGGCCGCCTGTGCGTTCGCCGACGGGCAGATCATCGCACCGGCGCTGTACTTCTCGCGCACGCCGATCCCTTGGGGCGACGGGCCGCGCTGGCATCATGTCGGCATCTACGCCTACCGCCGCGCCGCGCTCGCGCGCTACGTGGCACTGCCGCCCTCGCCACTGGAGTTGCGAGAGCACCTGGAACAACTGCGCGCGCTGGAGGCAGGCATGCGGATTGGTTGCGCGCGGATGGACCACGGGCCGTTCGGCGTCGACACACCCGAGGACCTGGAACGGGCACGCCGCCTGCTGGCACCGGCCGGCCGCGCATGACCGCGACGATCGCCTTCCAGGGTGTGCCCGGCGCCTATTCCGACCTCGCCTGTCGCGTCGCCCACCCGGACCTCACCACGCTGCCGTGCGAGTCGTTCGAGTCGGCTATGGACGCGGTGCGTGAGGGGCGGGCGGAGCTTGCCATGCTGCCGTGCGAGAACAGCCTCGCCGGGCGCGTGCCGGACATCCACCACCTGCTGCCGGAATCCGGTCTTTTCGTGATCGGCGAGCACTTCCATCGGGTCGAACACTGCCTGCTCGGGGTCAAGGGCGCCGCCCTCGACGATCTGAAGCGGGCGCACTCGCATACCGTGGCGCTGGGTCAGGTCCGCCACAGCCTGCGCCGGCTTGGGCTGACGCCTGTGGTGCAGGCGGACACCGCCGGCGCCGCCCAGCTTGTCGCGCAGTGGAACCGCAAGGAGGAAGCGGCGATCGCCTCGGCTCTTGCGGCGGAGATCTACGGGCTCGAGATTCTGGCGGCGAATGTCGAGGACGCATCGCACAACACGACGCGTTTCTATGTCATGGCGCGCCAGCCGCGGACACCTGAGCCGACCCAGCCCGAGCTGATGACGACATTCGTGTTCCGCGTCAGGAATGTGCCGGCGGCGCTTTACAAGGCGCTGGGCGGCTTCGCGACCAATGGCGTGAACATGACCAAGCTGGAAAGCTACATGCTCGCCGGTCATTTCGTCGCCACGCAGTTCTTATGCGACGCCGACGGCCATCCCGAACAGCCGGCGCTGCGGCGCGCGCTGGAGGAGCTGTCGTTCTTTTCCTCCGAGGTGCGGGTTCTCGGCGTCTATCCCGCCGCGCCATTCCGGCAGCGGCAAGGGACGTAGCCCTTGCCGCGCCGTTCCGGGTCCTGCCGGGCGCATTACGGGCTCATGTCGCTGCGGCGATAGATGATCGTCGAGACCACCCAGCACAGGATGAAGATGCCGACCACGGCAAACCCGAGATTGCCGATGCTGTCGTTCAGCGTCCCGACAACGTCCCAGAACCACCCGCTCAGCGCGAGCTGGCTGCCGATTAGCCCGAGTGCCTCGATGCCGCCGATCAGCAGAGCGATAAGCACCGAGACGGCGGTTATCGTCAGGTTGTACCACAGCTTGCGCAGCGGATTGATGAAGGCCCAGCCGTAGGCACCGACCATCAGCACGCTGTCAGTCGTGTCCACCAGCGCCATGCCGGCGGTGAAGAGCGCGGGAAACACCATCGCCTGCCACGGCGACATACCGCGGGCTGCCTGCGTCGCCGAAATCCCCAGCAGGCCGACTTCTGTTGCCGTGTCGAAGCCCAGGCCGAACAGGAAGCCCAGCGGGTACATGTGCCAGCTTTCGGTGATTGAGCGGAACAGCGGGCGGAACAGGCGCGCCAGCATTCCTCGCCCGGCAAGCAGCAGGTTGAGCGCGTCGTCGTTCAGGCTTCCGCCGCGCCGCACCTCGCGGAAACTGCACCAGACGCCACGCAGAACGACCAGGTTGACGAGTGCAATGGCCAACAGGAACGCGGCCGACACCGCGGTGCCGATGATACCGCCGACCTGCCTCGCGGTGTCGAACCGGTCCTGCATGGCCGCGGCCGTCGCGGCAATCGCCAGCGACGCCAGGATGACGATGGTGGAGTGGCCAAGCGAGAACCACAACCCGACTGTTTGCGGGCGCTTCCCGTCGTGGATCAGCTTACGGACCACGTTGTCGATGGCTGCGATGTGATCGGCATCGACGGCGTGGCGAAGCCCAAACACCCAGGCCAGCAGCGCGATGCCGAGCAGTGCCGGACGGTCGTGGAATGCCACCCAGGCCCAGGTCCAGGCTGTGACGTTGGCGGCGATCAGGCCGCCATACAGCGACGCGGACCCCCGAAGGCCTCGAAGCCCGCCGACAATGCCGCTCACACGGCGTGGTCCGCAGATTGAAGTCCGGTTGGAGCGGGCGATTCCTGCTGTCCGACGAGCTCGTGGCGCAGCCACTGATACCACGCCTCGATGCCCTCGCCGGTCTCAGCGGACACGCGCAACACCTCGATGTCGGGATTGACCTCGCGGGCATACGCGATACAGCGATCGACATCGAAACGCACATGCGGCAGCAGATCGATCTTGTTGATCAGCATCAGCCGGCAGGCACGGAACATGTGCGGATACTTGATCGGCTTGTCCTCGCCCTCGGTCACCGACACCAACACCACCTTGGCGCGCTCGCCGAGATCGAACAGCGCCGGGCACACCAGATTGCCGACATTCTCGATGAGCACCAGCGAACCGGGGGGTGGTTTGAGCTGCTGCATGCCGCGCGCCAGCATGTCTGCCTCAAGGTGGCAGCCGGTACCGGTGTTGACCTGGATCACCGCGCAGCCGGTGGCGCGGATGCGCTCGGCGTCGTTGGTCGTGGCCTGATCGCCTTCCACCACATAGATGCGCATCTCGTCCCGCAGCGCACGGATGGTGCGTTCCAGCAGACTGGTCTTGCCCGATCCAGGGGAGCTCATCAGGTTCAGCGCCAGCACCTCGCGGCCCTCGAACCAGCCGCGGTTACGTTCGGCTAGGGCCTGGTTCTTGGCCAGAATCTCCTGCTCCAGGGCGATCGTGCGGCCGTGCACGCCGGCGTGCAGCGCGGCCCGCGGGTCGGCATGCGCATGGCTGTGATCATGCGAATGTCCATGATCGTGGTCGTGGTCATGCGGGTGCGCGTGGTCATGTGGATGCGCATGGTCGTGGCTGTGGGTATGCCCGTCGGAGCCATGCGCATGAGCACCCGGCATTGTGTAGCGGACGTCTTGATTATCCGAGCAGCCGCAGGTGGTGCACATCACGCGACCTCCATTTCCCTGATCCTCAGTTCCTCGCCGGCGATGACGCGCAGTCTTGCGCTGCCGCAGGCGCAGCGGCCGACCAGTTGAACCAATGCCACCTCGCGGTCGCAGTCTCGGCACACCGCGCGTCCCGGCGTTTCGATGATTTCCAAAGCGGCGCCTTCTACCACGGTGTTCCTGGCACACACATCGAAGCAGAAGCGCACCGCGTCCGGCATCACCGCGGAGAGCTGGCCGATCTCCAGCCGCACCCGGGTCACGCGTGCATCCCCCGCGCGCTCGGCGCAGATCTCCACGATGCCGTTGGCGATGCTGAGTTCATGCATTGCATCGCATCACTAACAGATCCTCGGCAGCTGCTCGCCGACCAGCATGTCGACGATGCGCTCGCCGCCGAACACCGTGTGCAACACCACCATGCCGGTGGGCCGCTCGGTCACCTCGCCGATCACCACTGCATCCGTGCCGGCGGGATGCGCACGCATCGCCGCAATCACACGATCGGCGTCGGTCGCGGCGACCACCGCCACGAGTTTGCCCTCATTGGCCAGATACAGCGGATCGAGACCCAGGATTTCGCAGGCTCCCTTGACCTCCTCACGCAGCGGCAGCGCGTCCTCGCGGATGCGGATGCCGACATTGGAGCTTTGCGCGAACTCGTTCAGCACGGTGGCAATGCCGCCCCGCGTCGCGTCACGCAGGCAGTGGATCGACGGGCATACCGCCAGCATCGCGGCCACCAGCCCGTCCAGCGGCTGGCAATCGCTCGATACGTCGGCCTCCAGCGCCAACTGGTTGCGCGCGATCAGGATGGCTGTGCCATGATCGCCGAGTACGCCGTTGACGATTACCACATCGCCTATGCGCGCCTGGTTCGCCGAGATCGCGACGCCCTGCGCGACAACGCCGATGCCGGCGGTGTTGACGAACAGCTTATCGGCGGCGCCACGCTCGACGACCTTGGTATCCCCGGTCACGATGACGACGCCGGCCTGATCGGCAACGCGCTTCATGCTGGCGGTCACGCGGCGCAGGATGTCGACGTCCAGTCCTTCCTCCAGCACCATGCCGCACGACAGGAACAACGGCCGCGCGCCGCACATCGCCAGATCATTGACGGTGCCCGCCACCGCAAGCGTGCCGATGTCCCCGCCCGGAAAAAACAGCGGATCGACCACATAGGTATCGGTGGTGAACGCCAGCCGGTCACCGTGCCGCGCGAGGTCCGCGAGAGGGATGCGCGCCTGGTCCTCCAGCGCGCCGAGCATGGGATTGTCGAACGCCGAGACGAACACGTCCTCGATCAGCGCGCGCATCGCCTTGCCGCCGCTGCCGTGCGACATGTTGATGCGGGCATCGCGCACCGTGCCACCGCGCCGCGCGCCTGTCGGTGCCGGAACATTCATCCGCCTGAATCCGCGGGGACGAGCGACATGTCGGTCCGGCCGTAGTTGTAGTACGCCGCGCAGGCACCCTCGGTGGAGACCATCAACGACCCCAGCGGGGTTTCAGGTGTGCAGGCGGTGCCGAACACCTTGCACTGACGCGGCTTGATCACACCCTTCAGCACCTCGCCGCATTGGCACGCCTTGGGGTCGGCAATCCTGATGTTGGGCACGCCAAACTTCCGTTCCGCATCGAACGCGGCATAACTCTCGCGCAACCGCACGCCGGAATGGTCGATCGAACCAAGGCCGCGCCACTCGAAGAACTCGCGCAGTTCGTAGACCTCGTGGATCGCCGCGAGCGCGTTCGGATTGCCATGCGCCGGAACGACGCGGCCGTACTGGTTCTCGACCTCGCAGCGGCCATCGACAATTTGCTTCAGCACCATCCAAAGCGCATGCAGCACGTCCAACGGCTCGAACCCGGCGATGGTGATTGGCTTGCGATAGTGCCGGGTTATGAATTCGTAGATGGTGGTGCCGATAACCATGCTGACATGACCAGGCCCAAGGAATCCATCCAGGTGCAGGTCGGGCGAATCCAAAATCGCCTTGATCGTCGGAATGATGGTGATGTGATTGCAGAACAGCGAGAAGTTTCTCACGCCCTGCTTCCGCGCCTCAATCACCGTCATCGCGGTACTTGGCATCGTGGTCTCGAAGCCCAGACCGAAAAAGATAACCTCCCGATCTGGGTTCTTCCGTGCGATCGCCAGCGCATCGAGCGGCGAATAGACCATCCGCACATCCGCACCATCGGCCTTTGCCTTCAGCAGACTCTTGTGCGATCCCGGCACTCGCATCGCGTCGCCGAACGTGGTGAAGATCACCTCCGGCCGTTCGGCCAGTGCCACGCAGTCGTCAACCCGCCCCATCGGCAGCACGCAGACCGGGCAGCCAGGCCCGTGCACGAATTCCACCTCGTCGGGCAGCATCTGCTGAATGCCGTAGCGGAATATCGAGTGCGTGTGTCCGCCGCACACTTCCATAATCTGCAATGGTCGCGTCCGATTCCGCGAGATTGCCGCGCTCAACTTGCGAATCTCGTCCAGCAGCACACGCGCCTTCACCGGATCGCGGAACTCGTCGACGTATTTCATGACGCCGCCCCGCTCATCAAACCACCGCGGTCCTCGGCCAGCAGCGTGTGCACAAGATCCCACAGGATGTGATAGATTGCCACATGCGTCTCCTGGATCCGGTGGATGCTGTCGGTCCGCACCACCAGACGGTGATCGACCGCGCAGTCGCGCGCCATCTTGCCGCCGTCGTTGCCCGCGAAGCCGATCGTGACCAGACCAAGCTCCTTCGCCTTGGCGAACGCGGCAAGCAGGTTCTCGGAATTACCGCTGGTCGAAAAGCCCACGAGTCCATCGCCTTGGTTGGCCTGAGCGATCAACTGGCGGACGAAGACGTGACTGAAGCCGACATCGTTGCCGACCGCAGTCAGCATCGCGATGTCGGCGGTCAGGTTGATCGCGGTCAGCGCCGGCCGCCCCGCGGTGACCGGATGCAGGAACTCCACCGCGAAGTGCGCGGCATCGCAACTCGAACCGCCATTGCCCATGCTGAACAGCCGGCCACGGCGGCGATATACACCGGCGATGGCCTCCGCCGTCGCGACGACAGCATCGGTGTTCTCGGCGAAGAAACGCTCCTTCACTTCGTTGCTGTCGCGCGCTTTCCGGCGCACCGACTCAAGCAACGCGCCGCGTAGCCGGCCCGCATCCTGCTTGTCGCCGTGGAGGAACGGATACAAGTCCTGCAGTGCGCGGCCCTCTGTCATGCGGATTCCGAGCGGCGCATGGCTTCCATCTCGGCCTGCGCCTCTCCCAGTTCATGCAGCAATTCCAACGTGCGCGCAGCCTCGTCCTCGTCGATGCGGCTCATGGCGAAACCGACATGCACCAGCACCCATTCGCCGACATAGGACTGCGGCTCCCGCCCCTCTATCGCGATGAAGCTGATGTTGACGGGCCGGCGCACGCCGCCGACGTCGACGATCGCGAGACTGCTGTTCGTGTCGGAGATCTCGACGATGCGTCCGGGAATGCCTAGGCACATGGCGTGCTTCCTCGTTGTTCTACGCCAAGCGAGATCGCCCGTGCCGCGGCAATTGCCGCCTGGCCGAGCGCGAGCCCGCCATCGTTGGCAGGCACCTGTGCGTGGGTGAGCACGCGAAGGCCTTGTGCTTCCAGCCGGCCCATCAGCACCTCGAGTAGCACGCGATTCTGCAACACACCGCCGGACAGCACGACAGTCGTGGCCGGTGGCATGTCGGGATCGCGCTGCCGCAGCTTGTCGACCATGCGTGCGATGACCGAGGCGAGCCCCTTGTGGAACCGCGCGGCAATCACCGGCACCGGCGTGTCCTCGATCAGATCGCCGAGCAGCGCCTGCCACATCGGCAGCGGCTCAACATACGGCAGGTTGCTGGATTTGAGCCGTGGAATTGCGAACGGATAGGCGAGACGCTCGTCTTCGTGCGCGAGAGTGTGCGCGTCCACCATTGCCTCGAACTCCGTGGCCGCCTGGCCTTCGTATTCAGCGCGATCGCAACAGACGCCGGCCGCCGCTGCCGCCGCGTCGAACAGGCGACCGCACGAGCTTGCCAACGGGCTGTTGATGCCGCGCGCGATCATGCCGTCGAGCACCGCGCGAGGCTTCGTCTCCAGGAACCGGTAAAGCGCGAGATCGGCATAGTCCATCGCAAACCGCGCCCAGCCCATCTCGGCCATGAGATGCGCGTACGTGTTTCGCCAGGGCTCGCGGATCGCCTGGGCGCCGCCCGGCATGGCGACTGGCTTGAACGTCGCCAGCCGTTGGCAATCTCGATAGTCAGCCAGCAGGAATTCGCCACCCCAGAGCGTGTCGTCCAGGCCGTATCCAAGCCCGTCCAGGACCACGCCGATCACCGGCGCCGAGTTCAGGGCGATTCCATTCTCCGCCAGGCAGGCGGCGATATGGGCATGATGATGCTGCACCTCTACCAGGCTCGCTGCATGTTGCGCAGCAAGATCGCGCCCCAACTTGGTGGACAGATACTCGGGATGGCGATCGACCGCGATGATCGTCGGCACGTGCTCGAACAATCGCTGATACGCCTCGATCGACTGCCCGTAGTCGGCGAAGGTCTTGGCGTTCTCCAGATCGCCCATGTGGTGCGACAGGATGGCCTGGCCGTCGCGCAGCAGGCAGAACGCGCCCTTGAGTTCGCCACCCATCGCAAGTACCGGTGGCGCGGCGGCGAAGCCTTCCGGCAGAGGCATAGGTGCCGGGGCGTAGCCGCGTGCGCGCCGCATGATGCGGGGTCTGCCGCCCATCACCCGCACGATCGAAGTCATCGACCCGTCGCGCGATGTCGCGGTCATGCATCAGGAAATAATCGGCGATGGCGTCGAGTGTCTGTCGCGCCTCCGCGTTGCCGATGCATTGCGGCTCATCGGACAGATTGCCGCTGGTCAGCACGATCGGCCGATCCATCCGCCGCAGCATCAGGTGGTGCAGCGGCGTGTTCGGCAGCATGACACCGAGCGTGCCGACGCCGGGTGCAATGGCCTCTGCGACGCGCCGGCCATCAGTGCGCGGTTTGACGATCACGATAGGGGCGGCGGCGCTGCTCAGGATGTTCGCCTCCTGCGCATCAATGTCGCACCAGGCACGCGCGACATCGATATCGCGCACCATCAGGGCGAGTGGCTTGCGCGGCCGACGCTTGCGTTCGCGCAGACGAGCCACGGTCTCCGGATTGGTCGCGTCGCAGGCGAACTGGAAACCGCCGAGCCCCTTGATCGCCACGATCTGCCCGCGCATCAGCAACGTGGCCGCACCATCGACGTCGTCCAGCGTGGTGATGGCATCCAAGGCGAGCGGTCGGCCGTCGCTGCGCTCAAGCCAGGCGCGCGGCCCGCAGGCGTGGCAGGCGATCGGCTGTGCGTGGAAGCGGCGGTCGTCCGGCACGTCGTATTCAGCCGCGCACGCCTGGCAGACACCGAACTTTCGCATGGTGGTGGATTGCCGGTCGTAGGGAATCGCCTCGATGATCGACAGGCGCGGACCGCAATGCGTGCAGTTGGTGAACGGATAGCGATAGCGCCGCTCGAAGGCATCGAACACCTCGGCTCGGCATTGTGGGCAGGTCGCTGCGTCGGGCACCACGCCGGTGCGCGCTCGGGTCGGAATACTGCCGATGATGCGAAACGCGGCGTCGTCCGACGATAATGGGCACGCAGTGCGTTCGATCCGGTCGATCCGCGCCAGTGGCGGGGCCTCATCCGCCAGACTGACGATCAGCCGTTCGATCGTTTTCGCGGAGCCGCGCAACCGGATGATGACGCCGTCGCCGTCGTTGGCTACCCAGCCGCGCAGGCCGTGGCGGCGCGCGAGGAGCCATACGGTCGGTCGGAACCCGACACCCTGAACCAGGCCCCGCACGCGGATCAGTTCGGCGACGTCGCGATCATCGGCCAACGGATCCGCCAGCGTGTTCATGACGCGAGCAGGTCCGGCGCAAGGCGCCAGAGCAGGACCCGGTTGTTTCCGGAATCCGCGACCGCCGCCACGTCACCGCACACCGCTAGGCCGTATGGCCAGCACAGACTGTCCCGGCTGGGCAGTGCCCAGCGATTGTCGCCCTTGGCATGGAAATCGTCTTGTCCGGTCAATGCACAAGCGCTGGTCTGATGTACATTGTCGTCGTCGCGCCAGCCCAGCAACCGCGAGTTCGCGGTGTCGCCGGCCACCAGCCACTTTCCGCTCGACGCGATGCCGTATGGCATGTGCAGCGTGCTAGCGCTCGGCCAGTAGAGCGACTGGTTATGATCGACCTGAGTCGGATCGATCTGGCCGAGTAGGCGGTCACAGGCCTGATCGTTACGGGTCGGCAGCACGTCCCAGATCATGATGCGGTTGTTGCCGGCATCGGTTACGCACAGCCTGCCGTTCCATAGCGTCACGTCGTGCGGCCAACGCATGCTGGACAGGCTCGGCTCGCCGCCGCCGTTCTCGTCGCGTGTGCCGAAGTCATGCTGACCCAGTACCAGATCGGCCGGACGCCCGTTGCTCATCGGCACGCCATGCCACATCAGCACGCGCCGGTTGCCGGTGTCGGCGACCCACAGCCTTACGCCGTCCCAGTGCACGCCGTAAGGCCAGAACAGCGACTGGGCCGATGCCGTGGTGTGGCCGCCATTGGCCTCGACGGACGCGAAATCCGCCTGACCCAGCACAACGTCGGCCGGTGCATTGCTGCGCTCCGGTCGAGCAAGCCAGATCAGCACGCGATGGTTCCAGGCATCGGCGACCGCTATCCCGTCGCCAAGCGGCGTGACGCCGGTCGGCACATTCAAGGTGGCCGGGCCAGGCTGGCCCTTGGCGTTGCGACCCTCCCGGGTGAAGTCCGGCTGTCCGATCAGCCAGTCCGCCGGCGCATTGTCGGCGTCCGGCACCCTCGCCCAGCCGAGCAGCCTGTGGTGGCCGGTGTCGCTCACCCAGAGCGGACCGCGCTGCCCGATCAGGCTGGCGCCGCGTGGCCCGAACAGGGAGGTGGCACTGGGCGCCACCGGAATCGCCAGTCCATCTGCACCGCCGGATAGACCGAGACAAGCGAATGGCCCGTGGCGATCCAACACCGCCAGACCTGACGGGATCGGCGCATGCTTCAACGCGGGCGTCAGGTTGACACGGATCGCAGTCGCCACCGTCTAGCCCTCCAGCCGAACAGCGACGCGGTCGCCGCGCACGCGCGCTGCATGCACAACAAGCTGCACCTCGGGGGCGGTCAGGCATTCGCCGGTTTCCAGCAAATAGCGAAAGCCGTGATACGTGCAGGTGATGACGCCGTCGGCGATGTCGCCCATCTCCAGTGGCATTCCGAGATGCGCGCAGGCGTTGTCGAAGCAACTGACCCGTCCGTCACGCCGGCTCAGCAGCACCGAGCGGCCGGCGATCTTGCGTTCGATGATGCCGCCCTCGGGGATTTCGTCCAGCCGCGCGGCATCGACCCAGCCCTGATCCGTATTGGCCGCGAACGGGCTGATGAAGTGCGTCACGTCAGCGGCCTGCTTCACCGGGCCTTTGCTGACCTGCCTGATGTGAACGATCTCCGGGCAGTGCACGCGGATGGCGCGCTCGACGCCTTCGCGCAGCGTCTCGCTGGAGGCCGGACAGCCGTGGCAGGCACCGGTCAGGCGGATCTCCACTGCATCCGGCGGAACCACGCGGACGAGTTCCACGTCACCGCCATGCAAACGCATCGACGGCCTCACGTCGTCCAGCGCACGCTCCAGTCGCGTCTCCATACGCTCACGCAGCAGCCCGTGAAATTGCAACACGCCCTGCACGATTGGATCGGCCACCGCCTCGCGCAATCTGGGCAGCGCAGCGGGATCATCCTTCAGGCTGCGGATCAGCCGACGCAGCGCTTCCTTGTGCAACGCCTCGATCGCCGATTTCAGCGCCTGCACAGTCGCGGCCTGTGCAGCGTCCCAGCGATCGACGACGGCCTCCTGGCTGGTGATCGCATGCACCAGGCGGTCCAGTTCCGCCGCTGCCTCATCCCGCGGGGAAGCCTGCGTGCGTTCTGTCGTGGCGCTGTTCACGACCCGATCCTCAGGCGTATTTCAGGTCGCGGAACAGATACGGCTGAATTGCGCCGACGCCGAGCGATGCCAGCACGACGGCGAGCCAGACCGGCAAGCCGAGCAGCCCCAGAATCACCACCACCACAAGCGCGATCGCGAAACCCGCAAACCAGCGCAGCAGCACCGCTTTCGGGTCGCGGAACAGCTTGCCCTTCAGAAACAGTCGAAGCGAGTTGGTGAACATCGGCCACATACCGCGCTCCTAGAGCAGTGCCAGGATGATCAGTCCGAGCAGCACGCCTGGCACAGCGCCGGTCGGGCCGAACATCGCACCCATCGCTCCCGCCAGCTCGTTGCCGAGATCTTTGCCGGCGAGCAGGATACCGGCCAGTGCGCCACCCAAGGTCGCCGCCACGAACCCGAAGCACGTCCAGATCACGATCGTCACGGCGGTCAACTGCCCGCTTGCGAGTTGGTGCCAGACGCCGGTCATCCGCATTCAGCTCCCGACCGGATGATGCGACAGCGCAGCCAGGTCGTCAGCGATGCCGGTCAGCGCCTCCTCGATCATTGCGACGCTGTCGGTCTGATCGAAGCGGAGCAGGATGCGGCGTGCTTCCCGGTACAGATCGCGCGCGGTGATCAGGCAGCCCTCGCGGCCCGACCTCGGCTGGTCTGGATCATCCGGGAGATTGCGCAGAACGTTCGCCTTGTTCGCGATGGTGCTCGCGTATTCCAGCGGCGTGTCGCGCTCGTTACGGACCTTCAGTGCCTCGGCATAGGCAGTCAGCGCGCGCAGATTGTTGTCCAGCACATGACCGCTGGAGGCGTACTGCAGCGCGTTGCCGAGATTGTTCTGAATCATCGCGTATTCGCTGGGATGGTCCACCAGGGTGATGACGCTCAGCACCTCCTCGAACGACTGCACCGCCAGCGCCTCACGCATCTTGGCGCGTTCGTCGGCCATCGGCAGCGACAGGTAGGCGATGGCGAGATTGTTGTGCAGGATTGCGTACTCCTGCGGATACTCGGTGCGTGTGAAGGTCCGCAGGGCGCGATGATACGACTGGATGGCATCCTGCAGCCGCGCGGCGCCTGCGCCGGCAAGCGATTGCGTGACCAGTCCGAGATTCATTTCAACCTCGGCAAACTCCGCTGGTTTCCCGTGTTCGCGCAAGGTCGGCAGCGCCGCCTCGTACGCGTCGCGCGCGTGCCTCAGCGCGGTCGTGCCACCATCGGGCACTGCCTGCAGCGCCGTCCCGAGCCGCGCAGTGATGCGCGCCCGCAACAGCGTGTCCTCGGCAAAGTCGAGAGCGCGGCGATACAGGTCCACCGCGCGCCGCAACTGATCCGGCGTCTTCGGCCGCAGCTGCATGCCCATGGCGATCTCCATGAGCATCTCGGCCTTCTCCTCGGCGGTCTCTGCCTCAGAGTTGACCGCCCTCAGCGCGGCATCGAATTGTGATTCGGGTAGCGTAGGCCCCACCACGTCCTCCCGGGTCGACGCATTCATCTGAGGCGAGGATATTGCGATCAGCTTAAGACGCGATCCAGCTTGCCGGCAATCACTTTATCACTGTGCAAAGCAAGTTTGCACTCGGGTAGGCCAAGGATCGCCAGCGCCTTAAGCTCGGCAATCCAGTGGACCGGAAATTGGCGTTCTTCAAAATCTTCAGGCAGTCCCCTCGCGCGCAGGAATTCCTGCGCATGCACCACGCGGTCGCCGCGCGCATTGCGGATCTTCAGCAACAGACCGCCTGCCGATTGCCGTGCGAGCGGCACGATCAACACTGTGTCGTCGCGGGCAAGCAGAGCAACCGCGCCGACATCCGGCAGATGCGCATCGCATAGCTCCCGCGAGAGATGAATGTTGCCGCGCCGGATGCTGATCATCGGGCCGTCGTCAGCATGCGACATAGTCATCGATCGTGCGTTGAATTTCCGCGATCACGCGCGTCGCCGACGCAAGAACAGGCCCACTGAGTTCCAACCCGAACGCAACGCTCTGCAGCTCGATCAGGTAGACGGTGACATCGGTCGGGAAACGTTCGCGGTAAATCTTCCGTCCGGCGGCAAGTGCGTGGTCCCAGCGAAAATCATGCAGGCTGAAACTGGGTGAACGCTCCGCTTCCAGCTCTGCGCCAGGCAACTTGAAGATGGCGCCAGGTGTCGACCCACTGCTTGCCGCGTCGATGACAATCAGCTGCCGCGTTCCA
>CAWCXI010000042.1:0-23638 GCA_963799415.1 uncultured Alphaproteobacteria bacterium
GGTCGCCTGACTTACAGCTACACCGGCCACACCAGCACCGACCTGACACGCATCACGGCAAACCTCGGCCGCGACTGGATCTTCCTGGAGACGCTGTACCGCATCTATTCCACCGCCGGCTACAACATCGCCCATATCGATGTGACCGCACGGCTCTGCGAGGAACACGACATCGCCTGCGCCGACATCGACCGCATCGAGGCGGTGGTGAACTGGTTCGAGACCGAATACCCAAGCCCCGCCTTCCCCACCCCCGGCAGCGACGGCCGGCCGCGCGTCGGCGGCACGCAGTACTTCACCGCCTATGGCGCCGCCACGCGGCTACCCGTTGCTGCGTGGCGCGCAACCTCGGCCCGGTCAGACGATCCGCCCGAGGTGCTCGACCTCATGCATCGCGTCACGCTGATCCCGATGGTCTCGCCGGCCGATTTGGCTCGCGCATCACGGTGTTCACCAAGGACGGCCGCAGCTTCACCCGCGAGGGCACCGGCCGCGAGTTCATCTGGGACTTCGAAGAACATGTTCGGCGCATACAGCCGGTCATCCCCGGCATCGCCATATCGGCCGCGCAGTTCGCCGAACTGACCGACGCGTGCAGGCATCTGGAACGCATCGATGTGGCCGGGCAGCGGCTGATCGCGTTGACCATCCCGCGCTGACGACGTTGACGCTCCGCAGACCCCCGGCCTATCGTCTCGTCTGAAATCAAACACGGGGGCGTCAACAAGGGTCGGCCCCGCCTTGGGAGGGCCGGCTGATCGTGGAAGACGCTGCGCGCCTGTTGCAGCTCGTCATCAATGGCGCCGCCGCAGGCTGCATCTATGGCCTGATCGCTCTTGGATTCGTCCTGATCTACAAGGCGACCGAGATGATCAACTTCGCCCAGGGCGACATCATGATGCTGGGCGGGTTCTTCGCGTTCGCCCTTATCGCGCACTTGGGCCTGAACTACTGGGTCGGCGCACTGCTCGCCATCCTGCTCACTGCCGCGTTCGGCTTCGCGCTCGACGCTGTCGTCTGCGACGCGTCATTGGCCAACCGCAATTCGCGGTTGTAATGGTGACTCTCGGCCTGGGCTTCATCTTCCGCGCCGCGGCCGGCATCACCTGGGGCTACGATTTCGTCGGCTTCGAGACGCCGTTCACCAACCGCACGGTCAATCTCGGCGGTCTCATCCTCGGCCAGGACAACGTCTCCATCATCGTCGGAACGGTTCTGCTGTGCGGCGTGCTGTATCTGTTCTTCAGCCACACGCGGCTCGGCATCGCGATGCAGGCGTCGTCGCAAATCAGCTTGCCGCCTATTACATGGGCATCCCGGTGCGCACGGTGTTCTCGTTGATCTGGGCGATCAGCGCCGGCGTCGCGGCGGTCGCGGGCATCTTGCTGTCCCCCGTGTCGATGATCGACGTGAACATGGGCTTTCTCGGCATCAAGGCCTTCGCGGCCGCAGGTCTCGGTGGCTTTGGCAGCATCCCTGGCGCGCTGGTCGGCGGCGTGGTCATCGGTATCGTCGAACAACTGGCGGGATACTTCCTGCCCGCCGGCTTCCAGGAGGTCACCGGCAACGTGGTGTTGCTCGCGACGCTGATCCTGCCGGCCGCAGGGACTGTTCGCCGAGATTGCCGGCAAGCGGGTCTGACGCATGCGCTACCTGTTCAAGACCGACTATCGCCAGGACACCGCGCTGTGGCGCCATCGCGGCGACCTGTTCTGGGACGGTCTCCTTGGCATCGTGCTGCTGGTGATCCCGTTCGGTACTGGGCGAGTTCTACGTCGGCGAACTGGGTGGCGTGTTCGTATTCGCAGTCGCCGGCGTGGGCATGATGCTGCTCGCCGGCTACACCGGCCTGATCAGTCTCGGCAACGCCGCGTTCCTGGGTATCGGCGCCTACACCGATGCGATCCTGCTGTCGCACGGCGTGCCGCTGCTGATCGCGCTGCCGGTCGCCGGTCTGTTCACCGGGCTGTTCGGCATCGCCATCGGCCTGCCGACGCTGCGCATGAGCGGCCTCTATCTCGCCATTGCCACGCTGGCATTCGGCAGCATCGTCGGCACCGTCTTCCAGAAATGGGAAGCGATCACCGGCGGCTTCGACGGTTTCGCAGTGCCCGCACCCGACATCTTCGGCGTGCCGATCCAGAACGCGAACGGCATCTACTACCTCTCGCTCGCCGTGCTGGTGATCGTGCTGTGGTTCTCCGCCAATCTGCTGCGCACGCCGCTGGGACGCGCGATGGTGGCAATCCGCGACAGCGAGATATCGGCGCAGAGCATGGGTATCCATCTTGCGCGCTACAAGACGTTTGCCTTCGCGCTCAGCGCCTTCATCACCGGTCTCGCCGGCGCGCTGTTCGCGCATTACGTGCGTTTCCTGGCGCCGGACGCGTTCGACGTGCTGCTGTCGGTGCAGTTCGTGACCATCGTGTTCGTGGGCGGGCTAGGATCGCTGCACGGCGTGGTCCTGGGCGCGCTGTTCGTGCGGTTGCTGCCTCAGTTCATCGCCATCATCCGCGACGACCTGCCGTTTGGCATTGGCCGCATGCCGGGGCTGGAGCCATCGCTGTACGGCCTCGTTCTGGTGATCGTGATCCTGTTCGAGCCAGGCGGCATCTACGGTCGCTGGATCAAGATAAAGCGCTGGTTCCAGGCCTATCCGTTCAAGCGCCGCACCAGCTTCCGGCGGCAGAAATCGTATGCACGATCGGAACGGCTGCGATGAGCCTGTTTCGTGCTGACGAGATCGCGATTCGGTTCGGCGGCATCCGCGCGGTGGATGCGGTGAGCTTCGAGGTGAACGAGGGCGAGGTGTTCTCGATCATCGGCCCGAACGGTGCCGGCAAGACGACGATCTTCAACCTGATCAGCCGCATCTACGCACCGACGTCAGGCCGGCTGATTTTCCAGGACCAGGACATCACCGACGTCCCGCCCTATCGCATCGCCGGTCTCGGTATCGCGCGCACCTTCCAGAACATCGAGCTGTTCGCCAACGCAACTCTGCTGCAGAACCTGCTGATCGGCCGGCACTGCCACTCGAGTGTCGGCGTCTTGTCGCAGGTGCTCTTCCTGCCCTTTGTCCGGCGCGCCGAGTTTAAGCATCGCGAGAAGGTCGAGGAGGTGATCGCCTTTCTCGGTCTCGAGCGCTATCGCGACACGCTGATCGCCAACCTGCCGTACGGTGTGCGCAAGGTGGTCGAACTCGGCCGCGCTTTGTGCATCGAGCCGAAGCTGTTGCTGCTCGACGAGCCGTCCTCGGGACTGAACGTCGAGGAGACCGAGGGCATGGGTTTCTGGATCGAGGACATCAAAAAGGACCTCGGCATCACCGTGATCATGGTCGAGCACGACATGAACCTCGTGCGCATGGTTTCGGATCGCGTGATGGCGCTGAACTACGGCAAGGTCATCGCCCTCGGCACGCCGAACGAGGTGCAGAACCATCCGGAAGTGGTGCGGGCGTATATCGGGGGTGAGGCATGAGCGCGTCGCTCCTGGACGTCACCGCGATCGAGACCTTCTACGGCCCGATCCAGGCCATTCGCGGCGTCAGCCTGCAGGTCGCGCAAGGCCAGATCGTCACCGTGCTCGGTGCCAACGGTGCCGGCAAGACGACAGTGTTGCGCACCGTCTCGGGCGTGCTGGATCCCGAGCGTGGATCGGTGCAATTCGACGGTAAGGCCATCGACCATCTGCCACCGGACCGCGTGATGCGGCTTGGCATCTGCCACGTTCCCGAAGGCCGCGAGGTCTTCCCTTTCCTGACCGTGCACGAAAACCTGCTGATGGGATGCGTACACGCGCCACGACAAGGACGCGGTGCACCACGACCTTGAGCTGTGCTTCACCTACTTCCCGGTGTTGAAGGAACGCTCGCACCAGCGCGCCGGCCTGTTGTCAGGCGGCGAACAGCAGATGCTGTCGATCAGCCGCGCGCTGATGGGTCGTCCAAAACTACTGCTGTTGGACGAACCATCGCTAGGCCTCTCGCCGTTGCTGGTGACGCAGATCTTCCGCATCATTCGCCGCATCAACGAGGAACAGGGCGTCGCGATCCTGCTCGTGGAGCAGAATGCGCACATGGCGCTGCGTACCGCTCAGTTCGGCTACGTGCTGGAAGTGGGCCGCATCGTGCTCGCCGACGACTGCGCAAAGCTGATGCAGACCGATGCAATCAAGGAGTTCTACCTCGGCCAGAAGGAAACCGGCGTCCGCGGACAGCGGCGATGGAAGAGGAAGCGGCTGTGGCACTGACGATACCTGCTCTGGTCGCGGACCGTATCGCGGCGCATGCCGACGATATTGTGCTGCGCAAGAAGGACCACGGCATCTGGAAGGCCACCACGTGGGCACAACTCGGCGCCCGCGTGCGCGAGGTTGGCACCGGCCTGAAGGCGATCGGCTTCCGTCCCGGCGACGTTGCCTGCGTGCTGGCCGAGACCCGCCCGGAGTGGGTGCATATCGACCTGGGCATTCTCGGCGCCGGCGGTGTCAGCGGCGGGATCCATCCCGAACAGGAAGCAGAACCACTCGGCCAGGCGCTGCGCGACGCCGGCTGTCGCGTGCTGTTTGTCGAGAACGACGAACAGCTCGACAAGGCATTGCTCGTGCGCGACCGCTGTCCCGATCTGCGGCACATCATCATCATCGATATGAAGGGCCTGCGCGACTTCACCGACCCGATGTGCGAAAGCCTGGAAGCTTTCGTGGGACGCACCGTCAACGATGGCGACTGGGACGCGGGAATCGCGGCAATCACCGACGACCAGCCGGCGGTGCTGCTTCTGCCGCGCACCGGCGCGAGCCGCATACTGACCCATGGTGACGCGCTGCACCTGATCGCCAACGCGCGCGCGCTGCTGCCATTGCGCGCCGGCGATGAGCGCCTGGCGATGCTGCCGATGTGCCACGTCGTGGAGCGAGTGCTGGGTTTGTATCTTTCGCTCGATGCGCGTGTGATCAGCAATTACCTGGAAGATCCCGACACCGGCATGGAGAACCTGCAGGAGTTGCAGCCGACGGTGCTCGCCACCGATCCGCACATCTGGCAGGTGCTGCACGCTCGAACCGACAACGCCGCCACCAGCGCAACGCGGTTGCAGCGTTTGCTGTATCGTTGGGCGATCGCCACCGGTGCACATGGCGGTCCCATGGCGCTGCTGGCGCGCCTCTTCGTGCTGCGCGCGGTCAGACGCGAACTCGGGCTCAGCCGGCTGCGATGCGGCTATATTGGAGGCGCGCCGCTGGCGCCCGAGATCGAACGCTGGGCCGCAGCACTCGGCATCACTATTCAGCACATCGACGGCCAGGCGGCGCGGGGCCCCGCATTGGACGCGCGTTACCAGGCCCTGATGCAGGAAGCTTACGGCACGTGATGGAAGGAATGACTTATGCGTAGCAGGCTTTTGGCGGCAGCACTTGCGGTCGCTCTCGTCGGTCCCGTGATGGCGGCCGACAGTGTGCGTGGCGTGACGCCCAGCGAGGTCGTCATCGGCACCTACACCGATCTCTCGGGCGTGACGGCGATGTGGGGCGTCAACAACACCAATGCCTGGCGCCTGGTGTTCGATGAGACGAACACCGCGGGCGGCATCAACGGCCGCAAGATCAAGTACATCGTGGAAGACAACCAGTATCAGATTCCTCGTTCCATCCAGGCCGCGAACAAGCTGATCAACCGCGATGGCGTGTTCCTGATGGTCGCCAACGGCGGCACGCCGATGAACAATGCCGTAATGCCCGATCAACTTGCGAAGGGCGTGCCCAACGTCTTCCCGCTCACCTCGGCCCGTTCGATGTATGAGCCGCTGAACCATCTCAAATTCGGGCTTGCCTCGTCCTACTACGACCAGATGCGCGCGGGCGTGAAGCTGTTCGTCGAGCAGCGCGGCAAGAAGACTGTGTGCGCGATGTCCCAGGATACCGATTTCGGCCGCGACGTGATGGATGGCGCGCGCGATGAGCTCAAGGCGCTGAACCTAAAGCTCGCCGCCGAGACCTTGCACAAGCCGACCGATACGGACTTCAGTGCCTCGGTCGCACGGTTGCGCGACGCCAACTGCGATCTGATCCTGGTCGGCGGCATCGTGCGCGATTCGGTGCAGATCATCTCCGCGGTGCGGAAGACCGGCTGGAAAGTGGACATGCTGGGACAGGCGGCGAGCTACGACGAAGCCGTGGCTGAGGTGCCGGGCGGTGTGACCGAAGGCTTCTACTCGATGACGCCCGTGCTCTATGTCGCAGCCAACAGCGAGAACCCGGACGTGACGAAGTTTGCCGAGCAGTACAAGAAGGAGTTCGGCAAGGAGCCGAATTTCGCGGCGCAGATCGGCTACACCGGGGCGCAGCTTGTCGTGCAGGCGCTGAAGAATGCCGGCAAGGATCTGACGGTGGACAGCTTCGTGTCCGGCATGGAGAGCATCAAGGACTGGCACGACATCTTCGGCTCCCCGGCGATGAGCTTCAGTGCAACGAAGCACCAGGGTTCCAACGAGTCGTTCCTGTGCGAAGTGAAGGGCGGCAAGTGGGTGCCGGTCAGCACGACGCCGATGGGCTACTAAAGCCAGCTGCAACGACCCTTCCTCCCCCTCCCCTTGCGGGAGGGGGGAGGGGCCTACACTGCCTCAACCTCAAACGGAAACAGCGCGTCCGGATCGTGCGCTCGCAACAGATGATACACGTTGAACCGATACGCCGGACCCAGCGAAACCTCCGGGGGCGTGAATGGAAACGCCAGATTGCCGGCGGTGGACAACCTTCCCGCGTAGCCATGATGCAGTAGATACTGCTTCAGCGTCCGCACTACCTCGGCTGCGCGTTCCGCCGTCGGTGCAATGCATTCGCCCATGACGAACACCTCGCCCGGCGAAGGCTCGCCCGCCGGCGCCGCCATACGCACGCCGTCAACACCATAGACGCGAAAGCGCAGCGTGTAGTCCTCGGGCCCGTCCTCGCACACCAAGTCGCGCACCACGGTCGCGACCGCCGGCAGAATCTCGCGGTGCTGCGCGATGAAGCGCGGATCGGCGGCAGCCGCCAGAAGCACCGCACGTTCGCCGATCCGCCGCGCACCCTCAATCTTCACGCACGGATCGGTTGATTCGCGCCACGTCGCACCGGTGACGCGGCAGCGCCGGTCATCCACCGCCGCATAGTTCGCACCACTCAGATCGAGCCGGCCTTCCGGCTCATACACGGTGTATGGATCGGCCTGCTCATACAGGCTGTGCGCCGCGACCGAAACCGGCGTCGCGCGTCGTTGCTCCGCCATGCTTTCCAGCTCGAACCCCTCGTCATCGAGCGTCGCCAGAAGCGAATCGCGCCCGCCCGGCAAGCAGCACAGCGACGCGCATTCGATGATCTTCGCCATGTGCACGGACAAGCCAGTCGGAAACCCCAGCATCGTGGGCAACGACGCGAAGATCGCGGTGTCGCACGCGCGACCGGCGATCAGCACATCGATGTCCTCGGCCAGTGCTCGGCGGAATGGACCCATGCCCATTTGCCCGACGATATGCGCGGCCTCGGTCACCTCTTCCTCGGTGAGCGCCGGCATATCGTCGATGCCGCTGACCGCGCCGGCACGTACCGCGCCGCGCAAAGCCTGGCGCGACAGATCGGCACGCAGCACACCGAGGCGGAAATGCAGCCCCTCCGCGCGCGCAATCTCGCGGATGATCACAAGTGTCGCTTCAAGATGCGGCGCGGCACCAGCCGACCCGGCAGAACCGATCACCAGCGGCACGTCGATCGATCGTGCGCCGAGCAGTGCCTTGCGCAGATCTCGTCGCGTCGCCGACGGGGCCGTGGCCATCTCGCCCTTGCCGAGATAGGTCGGGCCGATGTCGATCGAGCCCATGTCGCAACCGATAAGGTCCGGCTTGCGTGCCAGACCGGCGTTGAACGCCGGCGTCGGAATACCGTAGCCAAGCTGACCCGAGGCGCCGAGGAAACGCATCGGTCGCCGCTTGCGGCGTATGTCGTCGAGGACGCGGCCGGAGGCGCTCATATCTCGACCCCCAACAGCGGCGCGTGCTGCTGCGCGCCGTAAACGTCGCGATCGCCTGGATCACCTGCCATGATCGGCCGCGCCAGCACGATCTTGATCGCACGCCCCACGGGATACGGAATCACCGTCACATCGTCCGCGGGCAGTCCGTACAGCGTACCGATCCGCTCGCGGCTCAGTGCCGGCGATTGCGCGACGCGCTGATAGTCCGCCTCGTTGGCGAACATCAGATCCAGCGTCAGTCGCCGCGGGCCGGCATTCTTGCTGCGGATCACCTGAGCAATGTCCGAGAGTTTCATGGGAACCGCCTGCGCAGGAATGCGAGAATATCCGCCGCACAGCGCTCGGGCACAATATCGCAGATGTTGTGCGGCAGGCCCTCGTAGGCAATCAGCTCGCAGTCGGGGATCTTTGCCCGCATGATCTCGTAGTTTTGCGTGCTGCCCACGGTCTCCGCGCCCGGCATAACCAGCAGCGTCGGGCATTTGACGCGCGACAGTTCATCGGCCCACCACAGCGTTGTCATCAGCCCGACGAAGCGGCCAATATATGCCGTGTCGTTCTTTGCTGCCTCATCCAGGAACCATTCGATGTGCCCCTGGTCGTGGCCATGCGGAAAGCGATCCTCAATGGTGGCAGCAAGAAAGTTGCGCAAACCTTCGCGCGCGACACGCGGCAGCCAGGTGTGCGCCTGGCTGTTCTTCAGCCCCGGGGTCGAGCCGAACAGCATCAGGCTGCGCACGCGCTCGGGGGACGTCATCGCCAGGTTCTGCCCCACGTAGCCGCCGGCGGAATTGCCGACGAGGTGCACGGCCCCGCAGCCAAGGTGGTCGAGCAGTTCGCGCACGTCCTGGACCAGGCGCTCCATTGTCAGCGGCGGTTCCGGTGGCGGCACCTGCAATTCGCCATGACCGCGCAGGTCCATGCGCACAACTCGGTAATCGCGGCACAGAGGCGGCACCGCAGCATACCAGCGCTTCGAGGAGCCCATCGCTGCGTGCAGCAGCAGCAGAGTCGCCGACGTTCGCCAGGGGTCGGTGAAGTCGTCGATCGTGTAGGCGATGCGGTTGCCGTCGCTGGCGCGGAAGGATTGGTGCATCGATCCATGTTCCCCTTGTCATTGCGAGGAGCGAAGCGACGAAGCAATCTCGGTCGAGCTGCGCGCCCTGACCGAGATTGCTTCGTCGCTCCGCTCCTCGCAATGACAGTCTCATCCCGGCCTGTGCAACTCGGCTCTCGGCCGCGTCACCGTGCGCCGGCCGCGCTTGAACACCACCAGCGGATGGCAGATCTCCGCCACCGCCTGCTCCGGCGTCGTCGCGTCCAGCACCACGATATCCGCGGGATTGCCGACCTTGATCCCATAGTCCTTCAGGCTCATCAGCCGCGCCGACCGCTCGGTCAGCATGGCGAAGCAATCGCGCAGTCGCCCCGTGCCACTGATCTGGCAGACATTGGCCTGAAGGTTGGCCATCCGCAGTAGCGACGCGTCACCGAACGGCGTGAAAGGATTGAGCACATTGTTGGTGGACAGCGAGCAGTTCACTCCATGCTCCACCAGCAGGTTCACGTCCGCCACACCGCGGCGCACGTTGTATTCCTGATCGCGCCCCATCATGAACAGCTCGGTCGCCGGCAGCACGGTTACTGCCACGCCGGCATCGGCGATCCGTCCCGCCAGTGCGCGCAAGTCGGCAATCGGCATGGTCGAGAGCTTGCACATATGCCCGACCGCGACGCGTCCGCCGAGCCGGTACTTCTCGGTCAGCTCGCAGACCAGATGAATGTCCATCCCCTCCGGGGAATTCCCCGAGTCGAGATGCATGTCGATGTCCGCATCGAACTCGCGGGCAAGGTCGAACACCCGGTGGATTTGTCCGACATGGTCCGGGTCGTAGTTCGGTGCCGCGCCGATCACCTTCGCGCCGCGCCTCAATCCCTCCACCAGCAACGCGTCAGCGCGCGGGTTGTTAGTCAGCCCCTCCTGCGGGAACACGCACACCTCGAGATCGATGGCCCAGGCGTAATCGTGCCTCAGCGCTTCGATCGCCTCGAAGCTGCGCATCTCCACGCCGCCGTCGAGTTCCAGATGCGTGCGCATCCGTGTTGCGCCGTGCCTGATGCACTTCTCCAGCGTGCGGCTGGCCCGTTCATACACGTCCTCGACACTGAATGTCGGCTTCACCGCCGCAACTCGCTGCACCGAATTGGCCTGCCGCCCCTCCTCTGGCGCGCAGCGATCGATGATGTTGGATTTGTCGAGATGGATATGCGTCTCGACCAGCCCGCCGCATGCCAAACAGCCGCCTGCATCGAATACCGGACCGTCCGCCTGCAGCGTTGGCTCGATCGCAGCGATGCGCCCGTCGATCACGCCGACATCCACCGCCGGCGCATCCGGCGCGTGCGACAGCCTGGCGTTTCGGACAATCAGATCCATCGCACTTCCCCCCTCCGTCGCGGCAATGCTGGCGCGACGGATGAGGCGGCGCAATCCCTACAAAGTGCGCGGCTCCACGTTCCAGATGTCCGCCGCGTATTCGCGAATCGCGCGATCAGAGGAGAACCAGCCAACACGTGCGGTGTTCAGCACGCTGGAACGCCACCAGGCGCGCCGATCGTGCCACCGCGCTGCCACCCGACCCTGCATCGCAGCAAATGCGGCGAAGTCGGCGGTTACCATGAAGTGGTCGTTGCCGGTCAGCTCATCGACCAGCTCACGATACCGCTGAGGTTCGTCCGGCGAGAACACGCCATACGAGATCGCGTCCAACACCTCCCGCAATACCGGCAGTCTCGCAACCGTTTCCCGCGCGCCCGGTCCACGCCGGCGGCGCTCGACAACCTCCTCTGCGGTAAGGCCGAAGATGAAGATGTTGTCGTCACCGACGCGCTCGCGGATCTCGATATTGGCGCCGTCCAGCGTCCCAATGGTCAGCGCACCGTTCAACGCCAGCTTCATGTTGCCTGTGCCGGATGCCTCCATGCCTGCGGTCGAGATCTGCTCGGACAAATCGGAGGCAGGAATGATCATCTCCGCGAGGCTGACATTGTAGTCCGGGATGAACACGACCTTCAGCAGTCCGTGCACCGCCGGGTCGCCGTTGATCACGTTTGCCACATCGTTGATCAGCTTGATGATCAGTTTCGCCCGATGATAGCTGGCGGCGGCCTTGCCGGCGAAGATCTTCACCCGCGGCACCCAATTGGACACCGGCCGCGCGCGCATCTCGTTGTACAGAGCAATCGTCTCGAGGATATTGAGCAGTTGGCGCTTGTACTCGTGAATGCGCTTGATGTGCACGTCGAACAAAGCGTCGGGGTCCAACGCGATCTGCATCCGGTCTGCCACCAGTTTCGCCAGCGCCTGCTTGTTGGATCGACGAATTCGCGTAAACCGTTCCTGAACACCGGCATCGTCCGCGACGGCGGCGAAATCGGCCAGCGCATCCGCATCGTCCAGCACGCGCTCGCCGACGACATCGGTAAGCAGCGCCGTCAGCTCAGGGTTGGCGGCGAACAGCCAGCGCCGCATCGTGATGCCGTTGGTCTTGTTGACGATGCGGTCTGGGTACAGTCGATGCAGCTCGCGGAACACGGTCTGCCGCATCAGCTCGGTGTGCAGCTCGGAAACACCGTTCACCCTGTGCGCGCCGAGGAATGCAAGCCAGCCCATGCGGACACGTCGGCCAGCATTGTCATCGATCAACGAAAGCTCCGCCAGCGGCGGTCCATCACTCCTTGGCAGGGCACAGACCGCATCGAGGTGCAGGCGATTGATCTGATACACGATCTGCATGTGGCGCGGCAGCAGCCGCTCCATCAGGGAGACAGGCCAGCTCTCCAGCGCCTCCGGCAACAGCGTGTGATTGGTGTAGGAGATCGTGGCCGTCGTGATCTGCCACGCGTCGTCCCAAGGAATATTGTGCAGATCAATCAAAATTCGCATCAGCTCTGCGACCGCGATCGCTGGATGCGTGTCGTTCAACTGTATCGCGACCTTGTCGGGCAGGATGCGAATGTCGCCATTCTGCTGGCGCATGTGCCGCGCGACGAGGTCCAGGAGCGAGGCGGCGGTGAAGAAATATTCCTGCCGCAGACGCAGCTCCTGGCCCGCCGCCGTCTCGTCGCTCGGGTAGAGTACCTGTGAGATGGCATTGGCCCGGTCGCGCGCCTCCAACGCACCGATATGGTCGCCGCGATTGAACGTATCCAGCCGCAGCGGATTCTCCGCCCGTGCGGACCACAGCCGCAGGGTGTTGACGAAACGCCCGCGCCACCCGATCACCGGCGTATCGTAGGCGACCGCATCGACGGTTTCCGCCGGATGCCAGATGTGATGCGCACCGCCGTCCGCCGTCGGCCGGGCCTCGACAATGCCGCCGAAGCCGATCTGATGGCTGGCATCCGGCCGTGTGATCTCCCACGGATTGCCGAAGGTCAGCCAGTTCTCGGGATACTCCTGTTGCCAGCCATCCTGAATGACCTGACGGAACATGCCGTGATCGTAGCGGATGCCATAGCCATGTGCGGCGATGGACAGCGTCGCCATGCTCTCCATGAAGCAGGCGGCCAGGCGCCCGAGGCCGCCATTGCCCAGCGCCGCGTCATGCTCGACGTCGCGCAGCCGGTTGTAGTCAACACCGAGTTCGGCAAGTGCCGCGCGCATGCGTTCGACCAGGCCGAGATTGTTGAGCGAGTCGTGCAGCAGCCGGCCGATCAGAAACTCCAGCGACAGGTAATAGACCCGCTTGCCCTTGGAAACGTAGTTGTTGCGGGTTGAGGCCATCCAGCGCTCGAGCACATGGTCACGCACGGCAAGCGCGGCCGCGATGAACCAGTCCCAGTCGGTGGCGACAATGGGGTCGCGGCCGACCGCGTAGGTCAGCTTATGGACCACGCTTTGGCGGAGTGCGGCGACGTCTTCGTCTTCCGCAGGGATCGGAATGCGCGACGCATCCGCGCTGGAGATCAGTGCCGAGCTCATGAGGCGATGGTTCTCGGGCCAGAGTGGAAAGATTGGGTTAATCGCCAGCCGATCAGGCAATAAACCCGCGCACCTCCCGCAGAAACACATCCAGACGGTCGTGGTGCACCCAATGCCCAGCGCCCTCGACGCCGAGGACCCGCGATTTAAGGAAATAAGCCGCCCGACCGTCATCCGCCGGATTCTTGGCCCAACTCTCCTTGCCGTAGACCAGCAGCGTCGGGCAGGTGATCCGAGACCACAGGGTCGCGATCTCCTCACGCGTCATGTCATAAGGTGGCCAAACACGAACGTAATTGTCGAACTTCCAGCTGTACGTGCCATCCTCGTTCTGGTTAACGCCGTACTGCGTGAGATGCCGCGCCTGGGCGGCCGAGAGGTGCGGGTTTTCCTCCTGCATCCGCCGCAGCGCGTCCTCGATCGAGGCGTAACGCCGCGGCAGCCGCCCCGACAGCGAGCGGCTCTCGTCGATCCAGTCCCGCATGCGCTGATCAATCGTTGGGCGCGGCTTGGCGCCGGGCGGACGCGGTGCCGGCCCGATACCCTCGATCACCACCAGACGGTGCACCGCATCCGGATAGATGCCGGCGTAGCGTGAAGCGATGTTGCCGCCGAGTGAATGGGCGACGATGGAGACCGGCGCCAGCTCCTGCTGGTGGATCAGCTGCGCCAGGTCGTGGATGTAGCTCGCCATGGTGTAGTGCCCGGACGCCGACCAGGCGGAATCGCCGTGACCGCGCAGGTCGGGAGCGATGATGTGGTACTCATCGCGCAGCGCCTCCGCGACCCAGTCCCAGTTCCGGCAGTGATCCCGCCCGCCATGCACCAGCAGCAAGGGCGGTGCGCCCGGATTGCCCCAGTCGACGTAGTGCAGTCGCAGCCGCTGCGAGAAATAGACGCGGGACGTAGGGCCGGAGGACATCGTGCGTGCCATCACCCGATAGTCTGTCGCGTAATGGATATGCTGACTACTGTCAGCCTAGGGGAGCAATTGGCGGCCACGTGTGACGAGAGCCGCCCCGTGACCGCAGGAGGCGCTGAGATGCTTCATGGTGTATGGAATCTTCGCAAATGGGGAGAATGCTCACTGTGTCGCTTCACGGACCCGCCGCGCTGCGCCGTGTCGCAGCAATACTGCTGGCCGCCTTGCTCGGCGCATGCGCATCGCTGACAGTCACCGACACCGTGCCCCTCCCGCCAAGTGACTTGGCACCGATGGACAGCGGCAGCATCTCGAACGACGGCTATCGGCTGGCTGCGCTGCATGCACCCGGCTACGCGCCCGATCTGCTGGTCATGGTCGCGATGTCAGGCGGCGGCAAACGATCGGCCTCGTTCGGCTACGGCGCGCTGAAAGGCATGCGCACGGTGATGGTGCCGCTCGCGGCCGGCCCGCAGCCGCTCCTGCAACAGGTATCGGCGATCGCCGGCGTGTCAGGCGGCAGCTTCCCGGCAGCGTACTACGGCCTGTATCGCGATGCGACATTCGACAAATTTGAAGGCGATTTCCTCTACCAGGACACCGAAAGCTATATCTGGGGCATCTATCTGCTGCCATGGAACTGGACGTGGCTCAGTGATCCGCTGGTCGGCACCAACGATTTCATGGAGCGTGTGTACCGACCGGACGATGTTCCACGGCGCGACCTTCCGCGATCTCGCGCAGCGCGGCCGACCGGTCATTGCGATCGGCGCCACCGACGTCGCCTATGGCACACCGGTGCTGTTCACGCAGGAGTCATTCGATCTGATCTGCTCTGATCTGGAGGACTTCCCGGTGGCGCGCGCCGTGGCGGCGTCGAACGGATTTCCCGGGCTGTTCTCCCCCATCACGCTGACCAACCGCGCGGCGGACTGCGGCGGGCGCAAGCCAGGCTGGCTGCGCAACGTGAGCGACGCCGACAAACAGAACCCACTGTCACGGCTGGGCGTGGAGGCTTTGATGGCGGAACGCTATCTGGATCCGAAGCGGACCCGCTATGTGCATCTGGTCGACGGCGGCGTCGCCGACAACCTGGCGCTACGGGCAGGCGGGGCGATGATGCAAAGCGTCGCATTGTCGTCCGCGGACATACGCGGTCGCGGTATCGATCATGTGCGGCGGATTCTGGTGCTCAGCATCGACGGACAGGGCGCACAGGATTCCTCGGTCGCACAGCACCGGGCCGTCGGCGGCCTGTTCTCGCTGTTCGGCCTGGTCTCGGGCGCGCAGATCGATCGCTACAATTTCGAGACGCTGACAGCGGTCACCGACCAGGTTCATGCGCTCGCTCACGCCATCGCCCAGGCGCGCTGCGGCGAGGCAAGCGTAATCGATGGCGCGAGATGCGACGACGTGGACGGCGAACTGATCCACATATCGCTGGCGGCGATGCCGGAAGGACCGGAGAAGGCAGCATTGCTGGCGATCCCAACCGGACTGACCGTGAAACGGCAGGATGTGGACATGCTGGTCGCGGCCGGCAATTCAGCAGTCACCGGGTCGGCGCAGCTACAGACATTCCTGGCGAGCTATCCGGCGCAGCCCGTGGGCGCGCAGTCCGTCACAAGGCCGACGGCACAACGCGCCCCGTGACGAAAGCCATATTACCCGATCGGCGGCCGCTTCTTGTGCCACTCCGTGCCGCGTTCGTACGCAGCGGCAACGCGTAGCACCGTCGCATCCTCGAAGTAGCGGCCGACAAACTGCACCGACAGCGGCAGTCCCGCGCGCGACAATCCCGCCATCATCGCCAGCGCCGGATGACCGGTGACATTGAACGGTGTGCGCGCCTGGCGTGGATAGGTGCGACCAGTCTCCACCGCGTCCTCGATGCGGCTCGCCGGATCCATCGAGCTGGCGCAGATCAGCACGTCGAAGTCACGGAACGCCTCCTCGACCGCGGCGATCATCTGCAATCGCCGGCGCTGCGCTCCGACGTAGTCGCCGGCATTCATGAACGCGCCGGGCATCAGCCGCTGGCGTGAGAGCTGACCATAGTCGCCGGGACGCTGACGCAGCCACGGCGCGTGAATCGACCAGGCCTCGCTGCACAGGATGACCCGGTTCACCGCGGCGAACTCGTTCAGTGACGGCAAGGCGACGCTGCGAACCTCCGCGCCTTCGGCCTGCAGCACACGCGCCGCGTCTTCCACCGCCGCGCTCACCTCCGGGTGCGCCGGCTTGTCCAGCTCGTGGAAGTGCCGCACGAAGCCCACGCGCAGATCACGCACGCCGCGCTCCAGCATTCCGCCGAAATGCCGTGCGCTGCTCGCCGCACTGCCGGGATCGGCAGGATCGTGCCCGGCGATCGCGTCCAGCAGCAGTGCGTTGTCAGCCACCGTGCGGGTCAGCGGGCCGACATGGTCGAGCGTGAACGACAGTGGGAACACGCCACGCCGCGACACCAGCCCATAGGTCGGCTTCAAACCGACGATGCCGCAGGCAGAAGCGGGGTTGCGCACCGAACCGCCAGTATCGGAGCCAAGCGCGATGGGAAAAAGCCCGGCGCACACGCCGGCGCCGGAACCCGACGAAGAGCCACCGGGGTGATGCTCGGGGTTCCAGGGGTTGCGTGCCGGCGGAAACGGCAGGTCGAAGCTCGGGCCGCCGATGGCGAACTCGTGGGTGGACAGTTTGCCCAGGATGATCGCACCCGCCTGGCGCAGCTTTGCGATCACCGCCGCGTCGGCCTTGGCGACGTTGTCGACCAGAATCTTCGAATGGCAGGTGGTCGGCAGGCCCGCGACATCGATGATGTCCTTGATGCCGACCGGTACCCCGTGCAGCGGCCCGCGTACGCGTCCGGCAGCGATATCGGTTTCGGCTACGCGTGCCGCCGCCATTGCGGCATCGGCGTCCAGCCGGATGAACGCGTGCAGCTTCGGATCAAGCCGCTCGATCCGCGCCAGCAGCGCGGTTACCAGCTCGACGGGTGAGAGTTTTCGCGCGGCGAACTGCCGTGTGGCCTCCGCCGCTGTGAGCCAGTGGAGCTCGCTCACAGTCCGACCCCCGCGCGCATCGGCGGCCAGGGTTCCGCAGCCGGGTCCTCCGGGTAGGCGATCGCGCCCCGGTTGCCCAGTGCCTGCTCGGCCGCCATCGCCACATCGTCAGGGAATTGCGCCAGCGCCTTGTCGAGGCCCGCGGCGTGCGCCAGCTTCGCGATCAGTTCCTTGTCCATGTCATTGCCCCCGTCATTAGTTGCCCACGCCATTCTCCGGCCGTTGGGCACGGATCATGCGATCGGAGGCGCAGGAACGGAAGCCGGCCAAAAAAAGAGCGGTGCCGCACGAAGCTGCACCGCCCAAGGGGGTCGCGCCGTAGCGGCACGACATCGGGGAGGAAACAGGACACCGGCCAAAGCCGGCTCCGTGAAGCAATATGGCGGTAAACCTCTTATGAAAGAGTAACGCTGGCGTGCCGCTGGCGCGAATTCGTCGTTTATTATCCTCACGGATTGCCGCAACCGGAGCGCCAATGCAGATTCCGCCACAGCGAACCGGCCCGCTGGCCGGCCTTAAGGTCCTCGAAATCGGCCATTACATCGCGGCACCCTTCTGTACCCGCATCCTGGCCGACCTTGGCGCCGAGGTGATCAAGGTGGAGCCGCCGGGCGGCGATCCGTTCCGCGGCTGGGGCGCCTCGGTGGATGGCCACTCGGTGTGGTTCAGCGTGCATGGACGCAACAAACTGTCGGTGGTGCTCGACCTCAAGCGCGACCACGACGTGGTGCTGCGGCTGGCGTCCCGGGCGGACGTCCTGGTGGAGAATCTGCGCGCCGGCGGCCTGGAACGGCTGGACCTGAGCCCGGAGGCGCTGCACGCGATCAATCCGCGCCTGGTGATCGCGCGCATCTCGGGCTACGGCCAGGACGGCCCATATCGCGACAAGCCGGCGTTCGGCGCGATCGGCGAGGCCATGGGCGGCATCCGCCACCTCACCGGGCATCCCTCCGGCAGTTCCGATCTGCCGCCGCCGCGCTGCGGCATCTCGATCAGCGACGACCTGGCGGGGCTGTATGCGGCGATCGGCCTGCTGTCGGCACTGTGGCAACGCGATGTGGCAGGTACTGCGCGCGGCCGCGTGGTCGACGTGAATCTGGTGGACAGCGTGTTCAGCCTGATGGAGGGAATGCTGCCGGAATACGCCATGGACGGCCGCGTGAGACAGCCTGTAGGCGCGGCGATCGAGACCGCGGCGCCCACCAACACCTACCCCTGCGCGGATGGGAAGTGGCTGTGCATCGCAGGGAATTCCGATCTGATCTTCTCCCGCTTGATGACCGCGATCGGCCGGCCTGAACTGGCGCGCGACCCAGCCTATGCGACCAACGCCGATCGCTGTGCGCGCCGCACGGAGCTGGACACGGCGATTGCCACCTGGACGCGGACGCTGCCGGCGAGGGACGCTGAGGCGCGGCTGGAGGTGGCGGACGTGCCCTGCTCGCGGCTCTACGACATCGCCGACTGCGCCAACGATCCGCATTTCCGGGCGCGCGGTTCGGTGCTGGAAGTGACCGATCCCCTGATCGGGCCAACATTGCATCCAGGCCCCGCAATCCGGCTCGACGGCGAGAAGCCGGAGGCCGTGGTGGCATGGCCAGGCCCGATGGCCGGCGCGCACACCGAATATGTGCTGACCAAGTTGCTCGGCATGCCGGAGAAGCGTGCGTGATCAGTGCCGACCGCGGCGAGCCCTGCTGGCCGGCGCAGCCTCCGCGGCGTGAGCACGCACATTCGGCTCCGCACTCATCCAGAACTTCAGTTCCGCAGCAGTGACCTGGCCGTTCTTGATATAGCGGTCCTGCCATTTGTCCGTGGGATCGAGTGGCATGCCGAACTGCTGTGGCTTCTGAGTAAGCCACCACCGCCACGCATAGTGATCGTACACGTCCAGCACATGGCACGCATAGGCTTCGGCCAACGCGCGATGGCCATGCACCACCACGAGGTTTTCGTCATTGTTGTGTGATGCGCGATAGCCAAGGTTGTGAGAACCGGTCACCACCACGCAGTCATCGCTGAACGGATCGATCACCAGGATCTTGTCGTGGATGATCGCGAAGCCGGCCTTGTTCAACTCGGCCTCCCAGGCACCGAACGCATCGTTCTTGTTGACCGAGGTCGCAGGAATGACGCGAAAATCCACGCCCGCCTTGCCTTGCGCAGGCTCGCCGATTGTCGCGACACGGGGCTGCTTGCCGCGGCCTTCCGGTGCGGTGTCTCCGCCGCCTTGCAGCGCCTCCTTGAAATTCTCCGCATTGCTCGCACTGGTGAGCGCGCCGCGCACGAACAGCGAAGGATTATCGTGCAGCGCCTTCCCGGCAGCATCCAAAATCGAATGATTGCCTGGTTCGAAGGCCAGAAACAGCACTGCCTGCTTTGCCTGTTTGATCAGGTCGAACAGAAGATTGACATCCGCCGGGTTCTCCTTCGGCGGCGAGCTGATTGCTTTGTTGGTATTGGGCGAGAACAACACCTGGATAGTGGCGCTCTGGTCCTCGAGCTGCAGCGGCTGATTGATCATCGCCGCGTTCTGCTGCTGAACCCATTTGCGGAATGTCGGTCCCTGCCATGCTTCGTCGCCACGCTGGGCGCTGCCGGTATCCTTTTCCAACTGATCCCAGTAGGCCGAATAGTGCGCCGCGACAGTCGGGCTTTCGACGATGAGCGCGTTGTTGGTCTGCGCGGCCAGCGCGTTCATCGTCCAGTTGGTGGAACCGGTCAGCACGGCGATCGGTTGGTTGGCCTGCTTCAGCACCAGGAACTTGTTATGCGGGATGCGCCCCGCTGGCAGGATGCGATCCACGACCGGCACTCCCGCCGCCTTCAAATTGGCGCGGTTCTGGCTGTGCGTATCTTCATTGGTTCCCGAGCGCTCATTCCCCAGCACCACCGCGCGGGCGGACGCCGAACCGTGGTCGCTCGCCTGTAGGCGCACCTCGAGTTCCTGCGGATCGTTCAGCTCATAGAGCGCACCCCGGATCTCGCCGCCTTTGTCGTCCGCCCGATCGAGAAGTTCGGTCAGCGCGTCGGCCAACTGACCTTCCAGCGCCTGGCGCAGGCTATCCTTCGGATCCCCGATATGGCGCATCAGGCGATCGACACTTGGCGTGCCCAGCGCATGCGCGACCATCTGGGTCGCCAGGATGCCGCGGTTGAAATACGCCTTGAACAGGCCGCGGTCAGGGGTGACGGCAACTGGGTTGGTCAGCAGCGGATCGATCCCGTCCAGCGGCCGCAGCGCGCCTGGCTTACCGCCCATCGGCACGATCTTGTAGTGGAACATCCCGCCGCGGCGGGCGCCGAGGTCCTTCCACCAGTACTTCTGCACCGGCGCCTGTTCGGTGGTTTCCTTGGTATCTGCCGAAGTGGCATCGAAACGTGCCAACGCCGGCAGCGGCTCCCACGTGCCGGCATGCACGTCGCCACGATACACCGCGAACCCAAGGCAGCCGGCCAGCTTCTGTTCGTAGCTCCAGGCAAACACCGCAATGTCGTTGTTCGAGAACGCGAGTGCCTTTGGCATGTGCTGTCTCCCCCTCAACAGGTCTTTTAGTCCATCTGTCGCTATATTCGGTGACCTGCTTCACATGTTGCGCAGTAACTCATCTGCTAGGCGGCAGAACCGGATAGCTTAGGAGGGGAGCGCCGTTCGCACACTTCGATCGATCAGCATGAGCGCATGCTTGCCCATGCAAAGCGATCCGCGTCACTCAGCGGGGACGACCTCGTGGTCTGTCGACACGGACGCCATCGATTCGAATACACCGTCCCGCCGGATGAGCGCGTGAAAGAGCGCTGCCGCAACGTGCATCAGGATCAGGGCAAAGAACACGAAGGCAAGATAGAAGTGTGCGCTCCAGAGCACCGCGTGAAGGCTATCGCTCTGTGGCAGGATCGCTGGAAGATGGACGCTCCCGTACAGTACGACCGGGTAGGCAGCCGCCGACAACATGGCCCAGCCGATCAACGGCATCCCGATCATCAGGACATATAATGCATAATGGGACAAATGGGCCGCGAGTTTCATCGGCTCAGGCAGGTCGGGCGGCAGCGGCGGTGCTCCGGAGCGCAGGCGCACCACGAGGCGGATCAGCGCAAGTACCAGGATCGCGATGCCGAGCGGTTTGTGGATCGAAACAAGGTTGAGGTATTTCGGCATGACGGTGGACACCATGCCCACGCCGATGAACAGCATGGCCAGGATCAATACCGCCATGAACCAGTGCAGCAGGCGCTGGAGCGGAGTGAAGCGCTGGCTATCCCCGGTCATGGCTTTTCGTCCGTTGCGGTTCTTGGATAGTACTTGGCCTCCGCCGTGCGACGGTCATACGACTTCGCGTACGCAGACGACCGTGCGGCCGGGAATGGATCGTCCGATGTCCGAATGCCCGCGGGCAGCACCGTCGGATCGAAGTTGATGTCGCGGCAAGGGCCGTCCCTCTCGGCTTCGATCTGCTGGACGATCAGCGTGCCGACCTCGACTGTGCGGCGGTCATCTGGCCAGGCCTTGGTCGGGTCCGCGGTGGGGTCACCGGAGTTGGCCACAGTTACCACCATGGTCCAGCGCAGCGGGCCGCCGCGGATCCGCTCGGCGATCTCTTGCTCGAGGAAGTTGGGCCCACGTTTCGCGAGCTCATCGGGCGAAATCGGTACGGGCTGCGCCTTCGGCAAAAGCGACCATCGCACCGCTTTCTCGACGCCGGAGCTGTTGGTGAAGACGAAGCTGTTGAGACCGTTGTATCGCTCTTCCGCGTAGCTCCCGGTCCAGGATCCGTTGTTATCCCAGGCGCCGAACGCCCCGATCTCAGGATGCGCGGCAGCGAATGTCTTTATGGCGTTCGGGTCCTTGCTCGCCGAAGCAAGCAGCAGTTGGTAAAACGCCTGTGGCGTCGACACCGGAAAGACCGGAGCGTTGATCATGGCGCTGCGCCATTCCTGCCCGTCCGGCGTCGAGATGCGCAGCCCAATGCCGCGAACCCGGACCGTCGCATCGGGCGCGTTCGGATCAGGAGTTCCGAGGTTGAAGCGTCCGAGAACAGGGTACTGACCACGGGTGAAGGCCTGAGCATAGGCAAGTTCAGATCCGGCCCCGTTCGCCTCGAACGTGCCTGTGAAGCAGATGCCCTTGGCATGGTTTCGGCGATGGCCCAGTGGTTCACCGGTCGGAGGCGTAAACGCATCCACCAGCTTGTCCGGGGTTAGGCGCTGTGGCGAAAGCCATCCCGCCGTGTAGGCAAAGGCGGCGGCACCGCCACCGATGACAACAGCGATCAGCACCAGAGATGCAAAAGCGGAACGCGGGGGTGGTCGGCGTGTTTGGCTCATTCAAACCTCACCGTTGCGGCTCAACTGAGGCACTGATCGTTCGGTAGATCATGATCAGTCTGCTGAGAGTTCCTATTAGTGCCCACTATCTCCTACCGCAATGTGCGGAAGCGCCCGGCATGACAGAGTAAACACCGAGAGCCGCGCCAGTTATTGCTGATGCATTTCGTCTGGCGTCGTGCCTTCCCGCCGCGCGGCGCTGTTGTCGCCTTCCCTCACACATCCTAACCTGCCCCACAGGGCGTCGCGCGCCCAATCGGTGCCGCCCATGCCTAGTCCAACGATAACGGTCCCCAAGACGGGCCGAGGAGGGACGACCATGGCTGACACGCTGGAGCAGCTCACCATTCGCAAAGTCGCGTGGCGCCTGCTGCCATTCCTGTTCCTGATGTTCATCTGGTGCCTGATCGATCGGGTGAACCTCGCCTTCGCCGCTCTCACCATGAACGCCGACCTCGGCTTCACCGCGACCATGTACAGTCTCGGAGCCAGCATCTTCTTCCTGGGCTATTGCACCTTCGAGGTGCCAAGCAATCTGCTGTTAGAACGTTACGGCGCCCGCATCTGGCTGTCGCGGATCATGATCACGTGGGGCATCGTCTCGTCTGCCATGGCGCTCATCACCGGCTTTTACGGCTTTCTCACCCTGCGCTTTTTGTTGGGCCTCGCCGAGGCGGGGTTCTTCCCCGGCGTGGTGGTGTACCTGACTTATTGGTTTCCACGCGCGTATCGCGCCCGCGTGATCGCGGCTTTTCTGCTCTCGGTGCCTCTCACGGGCGCATTCGGCGCGCCGCTGGCAACCTCGCTGATGCAGATCGAAGGCTGGGGCATGAGAAGCTGGCAATGGCTGTTTCTGTTGGAGGGCATTCCCTCGATGCTGATCGGCATAGCCGCGCTGTGGTATCTCACCGATCGGCCGAGCAAAGCGCACTGGCTGCGCACCGAAGAGCGTGACTGGCTGGAGCAAACTCTCACCAGTGAGCGCGATGAGCTCGAAGCTGTGCACGGAACATTCTCCGCCTGGCGGGCGATGATCGAACCCAGAGTGCTGGCGCTTTGCGTGGTTTATATTGGCTCGGGCACAATCAGCTACGGTGTGGCGTACTTCCTGCCGCAAATCATCAGAGGCATCGGCATTTCCATTTTCGCCACGGGGTTCGTCACGGCGATCCCAGCGTTCGTCGGCGCCGTCGGCATGATCACGATTGGCTGGTTCTGTGACCGCTCATCGGAGAAACGGCTTCTGTGCGGTGGCGTCCTGCTGGTTGCCGCAGTGGGCGTGGCCGGGGTCGGCTGGGTCGGCTCGAGCTGGTGGGTGTTGCTGCCAGCCTCGC
>CAWCXI010000043.1:0-13574 GCA_963799415.1 uncultured Alphaproteobacteria bacterium
ATTGCCCGGCGTCGCCGAGACGATCGACTGGGCACAGGCGCTGACCTATCTGAACCAGACGGAGCTGGCGCCGGCGGCCGTGGATGAAACTCTAGGTGTTTTGCTGAAATATCAGGATGATATCACGAAGATTCGTGGCGCCGAGACAGCGCGACTGGTGACTGAGACACGGCAGGCCGCGGAGTGACACAGAGCCGTTCGGACTTCGGCCTTGGCCTGGGAACGAACTGGCGGCCAGCCGTAACCCGCGAAGCGCTACGCGACGGCTCTCTCCTTGCCGCCGCCCGCCGTCTCATGCCGTCCGGCACAGCGTTTCTGTCGGACGCCGAGATAGAGGCCGATCTTGACGCCACATTGAGCCTGCACACGCAGGGCGATGTGTGGCTGTTCGGCTATGGCTCGCTGATGTGGAACCCGGCCATCGAGTTCGCCGAAAGCCGCGCCGCCGCCGTGCATGGCTGGCACCGGCGCTTTTGCCTCTGGCTGCACGGCGGCCGAGGATCGCCGGACAATCCCGGCTTGATGCTGGCCCTGGAGCGCGGCGGGCGTTGCGCCGGCCTGTTGTTCCGCATTTCTGCCGCCGATGCGCGGGCGGAACTGCTGCTCGCATGGCGGCGCGAGTTGTTCACTGGCGCTTACCAGTCTCGCTGGGTGACAGCCACCACCACCGAAGGGCCGGTGCGCGCCGTCACCTTCGTCGCGAACCGTGCGCATCTGCGCTACGCGGGACGCCTCGACGACGCGCTGGTCGCCGCACATCTCGCCACCGCGACCGGCACCCTTGGCAGTTGTGCCGCCTATCTCGCATCGACGCTTGATGCGTTGCACACGGCGGGGCTGCGTGACCGAGGGCTGGAGCGACTATGGATGCTGGTGGGTAAGCAGCAAGAATGACGGCCACCTCCCCTACGCTCGCCGCCAATGTCATGCATTTCGCACGAATGTTGCGCCGTGCCGGCCTGCCGGTTGGGCCCGCCGAGTCGCTCGCTGGCCAGCGCGCGCTTTCGCTGGTCGATATCGGCAATCGCACGCAGGCGCGCACTGCATTGCGTTCGGCGATGATCCACCGCCACGAGCATCAGGATGTGTTCGACCAGGCGTTCAACCTGTTCTGGCGCGATCCCACTGCTGCCGAACAGGCTGCCGCGATGGCGCTGCTCGATGCGCAGAAGGACAGGCCTCAAGAGCGCCCCCCGCCCGGCAGCCGCCGCGTCGCCGAGGCAATGGCCAGGCCGCGCGAGATGAAGCCGCGTGTTGAGGACGAACCTCCGGTGATGGATGCGGTGCTGACCGTATCGGATCGCGAACGCCTGCAGCATATGGACTTCGAGGCGATGAGCGCCGAGGAGATTGACCAGGCAAAACGGGAAATCCGACGCCTCGTGTTGCCGCTCGACGCGAGGCGCACACGACGGCTGCGCGCCGACCCATTGGGGCCGGTTACCGACCTGCGCCGCACCATCCGCCAGAGCCTGCGACAGGGTGGTGAGATCGTCACCATCGCACGCAACCGCCAGGTGACACGGCCGCCGCCGCTCGTCGTGCTCTGCGACATCTCCGGATCGATGTCGCGCTACGCGCAGATCCTGATGCTTTTCCTGCACGCGGTGACCAACGATCGCGACCGTGTGCATGTCTTCCTGTTCGGCACACGGCTGTCCAACGTCACACGACAGCTTCGCCATCGCGACGCTGAGGTCGCATTCCAGATGGTCTCGCATGTCGTGCCCGACTGGTCCGGCGGCACGCGAATCGGCGAGGCACTCGATTCGTTCAATCGCTTCTGGGCGCGACGCGTGCTGGCACAGGGCGCGATTGTGCTGCTGATCACTGACGGGCTGGATCGCGATGGCGCGCGCGGTCTGGCGGAAAACATGGATCGGCTGCATCGTTCATGCCGACGGCTGATCTGGCTAAATCCGCTGTTGCGTTGGGCTGGCTTCGAACCAAAATCACAGGGCATACGCGCAATGCTGCCGCACGTGGACGACTTCCGCCCCGTGCACAATCTGGCCAGCCTGCGCGCGCTGGTCGATCTCCTGTCCCGCCCCGCTCCGCGACGCACACTCTTGGCGGCGGCGGGCGAGCCTGAAAGGATGGCATCATGAGCATCGCAGAAACCGAGGATGTGCTGGGCACCGCAGCATTGTGGCGCGCAGCCGGAGAGCAGGTCGCCGTGGCGACGGTAACCGAGACCTGGGGCAGTTCGCCTCGCCCCGCGGGCAGCCAGCTGGCGGTAACCAAGTCAGGCAAGATGGCGGGCTCGGTGTCGGGTGGCTGTATCGAGGGCGCGGTGGCCGATGCAGCGATGAAGACGATCGACACCGGCACGCCTCAGCTGCTGGACTTCGGCGTGTCGCACGAGCGTGCATGGGAGGTTGGCTTGGCCTGCGGCGGCAAGGTGAAGGTCTTCGTGGAGAAGCTGTCGTGACAGCCTGCCATACCCCGACCCTCCCCCGCTGTGCGGGAGAGGGAGTATTCCGTCCCCTCTCCCGCACAGAGGAGGAGGGTTGGGGTGGGGGTGCCGCACCATGACCCCCGAAATCCTCGCCGCGCTGGAAGCAGCAAAGCACGAAAAGCGCCCGGCCGTGCTCGCCACTCGTCTCCCCGACGGCGCGCAGCGCCTGCTGCCCGACCCGTCAGCCTCGCAGGAACTGAGCGCCGCGGCTGAGCAGGTGCTGCAATCGGACGAAAGCGGCACCGTGAAGATCGACGGAACCGACTGGTTCCTGCATGCGTACAATCCACCGCTGCGCTTGATCGTGGTCGGTGCGGTTCACATCGCCCAGGCGCTGGTGCCGTTCGCCACGCAGTGCGGCTTCGCCGTCAACGTGGTCGATCCGCGCCGATCGTTTGCGTCGGACGAGCGCTTCCCAAATGTCACGGTCTCCACCGCCTGGCCCGATGAGGCGATGGATGAGCTGCGACCTGATTCCCGGACCGCCGTCGTGACCCTCACCCACGATCCGAAGCTTGACGATCCCGCGTTGGACCGTGCGCTGAAGTCGCCGGCGTTCTACATCGGCTCACTCGGCTCACGGCGAACCCATGCCGCACGGTTGAAGCGGCTCCGCGAACTCGGCCACGGCGAGGCGGCACTGGCGCGTATTCAGGGTCCCGTGGGCCTCAACATTGAGGCGGTCACCGCGCCGGAAATCGCATTGTCCATCATCGCGGAGATCGTTGCGGTGCGCCGTGGTGCGACAATGCCGCAGAAGCAACCACTGGCGGCATGAAATTCGGCCCGGTCCCACTGGAAGAAGCCCGCGGCGCCATCATGGCGCACTCGCAGCGCGTCGGCGAGCGGATGATCCGCAAGGGATCGGTGCTGGATGAGGCCGCGCTGACCGCGTTGCGCGAGACGAACCGGAAGGAGGTCATCGTTGCCCGGTTGGAGCCGGGCGACGTGCCCGAAGACATCGCGGCCGACCGCTTGGCCCAGCCCCTGGTTTCGCCACTTTTGGCGCGGACCCGCGCGGCTACCGGAAGGGTGAACCTGACTGCCGAGGTGCCGGGCCTGCTGCGTGTCGATACGGCGATGATCAACCGCCTGAACACGATCGATGAATCACTGACCCTCGGGACCTTGCCGGACTACGCGATCGTCGCGCCGAGGGACCTGGTTGCCACGGTCAAGATTATCCCGTTCTCGGTGCCTGGCAACGTGCTGGCCGTAGCCGAAGCGTTGATCCGCCAGGCTGGATCACCGCTGGCCATTCACCCATTCCATCACCTCAAGGTCGGTCTCGTCGTTACCGAGTTGCCTGGCCTGAAGGACAGCGTCACCGAGAAGACCATCGCCGCGACAGAACAGCGGGTGACCCAGCTTACCGGATCTCTGCTACCGCCAGTGCATGCACCCCACGAGGAAACACCCCTCGGCAAGGCACTGGAATCACTGATTTCCCAGGGTGCCGACCTGTTGCTGGTTGTAGGCGCCTCGGCGGTGGTGGATCGACGCGACGTCGGCCCCTCGGGGATTGTCCGCGCTGGCGGCGAGATCCTGCATTTCGGCATGCCGGTGGATCCCGGCAACCTGATCTGCCTCGGCCGCATCGGCACACGGCCGGCGCTGGTGCTGCCAGGGTGCGCCCGCAGCCCAAAGCTGAACGGCATCGACTTCGTGCTGACCAGACTGTTCGCCGGGCTATCGGTCGGCCCGTCTGACATCATGAAGATGGGCGTCGGTGGCCTGCTGAAGGAGATCGACACGCGCCCGCTGCCGCGCGAGAAGGCCCCAGCCACCCGGCGCACCGGCGTGGCCCCGCGTAGCGCGCCTACCATAGCAGCGATCGTTCTGGCCGCTGGCCGGTCGCGGCGGATGGCGCCGCACAACAAGCTGCTGGTTGCGGACCGTACCGGCAAGCCGATGATCGCGCGCGTGGTGGACAACGTGCTGTCGTCCAAGACACGGCCCATTCTGGTAGTGACCGGTCATCAATCGGAGCAGGTTCAGCATGCGTTGGGCGGACGACCGGTGCGCTATGTCCACGCCGATGACTATGCGGAGGGACTGTCGGCCAGCCTGAAGTCAGGTATCGCCGCGGTGCCCGAGGAATGTTCGGCGGCGCTGGTCTGCCTCGGCGACATGCCCCTGGTGACTGGCCGAATGATCGACCGGCTGCTCGGCACATACGACCCCGATGAGGGAAGGCTGATCGTGCTGCCGACGTTCCGCGGCAAGCAGGGCAACCCGATGCTGTGGGATCGGCGGTTCTTCTCCGAAATTCTCCAGATCTCTGGCGACTCCGGTGCTCGATTCCTGCTCGGCAAGCATCTCGAGGTGGTGACGGAGGTGGAGATGGCCGACGACGCGGTGCTGCGCGACTTCGATACCACCAATTCGCTCAACAGCCTGCCCCAACGGCTGCGACCGGAGCCGATAGGCTGAGACCGGCCGATGCCGATCTGTGAGGCTGATCCCTGGCGGTTCCAGTATTTCGAGCGCGTCGACTGCCCGCCGGACGTCCGCATCTCCACCGAAGATCCTGATTCGTGGGAGTGGTTCCCCGCACATCGCTGGATCTACGACAAGCTTGCGGTAGCCTTGTCACAGGGCCTGCTGGCCGCTCCGCACGGTGTGATGCCGCCGTCGTTCCCGGTGTTCTCCAAGCCAATCATGAACCTGCGCGGCATGGGCACCGGCAGCCAGGTCATCGCCTCGGCCGACGAGTACAGGGCGGCACTGACCGCCGGACACTTCTGGTGCACGCTGCTGACCGGTGCGCACGTCAGCACCGATGCGGCGCTGGTCGACGGCGAACCGCGCTGGTGGCGGCACACGACAGGAGCCACAGGACCGGGCGGCACGTTCGATCATTGGCTGATCCACGCCGAAGCAATGCCGGAGATCGAGGACTGGTGCGGCGCATGGTCGCGCCGGCACCTGCGCGGCTACACCGGCATGGTGAATTTCGAGACGATTGGTGGGCGCATCATCGAAGCGCATCTGCGCTTTGCCGACCAATGGCCTGATCTTTATGGCCCAGGCTGGGTTGAGGCCGTGGTGCGCCTGCACGTCACCGGGGACTGGGTCTATCCGGACTCCAATCGCACCGACGGATACAGCGTGGTGCTGTTCGGGCCACATGGCCCGCGATATCGCCACCCACCCGCGGCGCTGATCGACGAAGTGCTGACCATACCGGGCGTATCCAGCGTGCAGATCACCTTTCACAAGGACAAGGCGCCGGAGCATCACGCCATGCCCCCCGGCGGCTTCCGTCTGGCAATCGTCAATGCCACGACGCTGAGCGCCGGTGAGGCCGGCCGGAAGAAACTGCAGGATTCGCTTCTGTCAGGATAAAGCGGCCATCACCCACTGCGCCCAGGCCAGCGCCTGCCGGTCCTCGCCCATGCGCGTGACAATCTGAATGCCGAGTGGCAGGCCATCAGGACCAGCGCCGGCGGGCACCGTGACACAGGGAACGTGCAGGCTGGTCCAGATCAGGTTGAATACCGGATCGCCAGTCCATTGCAGCCCGGCGGGCGCCTGGCCAGGCGCTGACGGCGTCACCAGCGCATCAAGCCCTTCCATGCAGACCGGAAACTCGCGTTGTGCACGGTCAGATGTTGCATATGCCTCGGCCACGACCGCCTCGCTCTGCGACAGCCCAAACTCCAGGCGCTCGCGCAATCCCTCACTGATCTGCTGGGGTGCACTCGACAGTTCCCAACCCAACGCCCGGCCGCTCTCGTGATTCATCACGATCGGGTGCGCATCGGCGATTGCCGCCACGCTTGAAGAAAGTTCGCGGTCCACCACGATGGCTTTTGCGCGCTCCAGCGCCGTGGCAACCCGAGGCAGCAGCGCCTGGGTCTCGGACAACGCCGCGTCCCAGGCGGGCGACCGGCAGATACCGATGCGAGGCGGTCGCTCGGGCCGGACATCGGGATCACCGAGATCCCGCCCCGCCACAGCACCAGCGAATAGCGCACAATCAGCGACGCTGCGGGCCATAACTCCCACTGTATCAAGGCTCTCCGACATTAGTTTCATGCCGAAGCGGTTGATCGTGCCGTAGCTCGGCTTGTAACCTACAACGCCGCAGTATGCCGCCGGCCGGATCACACTGCCTGCCGTCTGCGTGCCGTAGGCGAGCGGAAAGAAACAGTCCGCCACGCCCGCCGCCGACCCACTGCTGGAACCACCCGGCGTATGCTTGCGATTGTGCGGGTTTGCGGTCGGACCAGGCTTCCGCGTGGCAAACTCGGTGGTGACGGTCTTGCCGATCATCACACCGCCGGCCGCACGCGCCCAGGCCACCGCGGAGGCATCGGCGCGAGGCTGCCAACCACGCCAGATCGGCGAGCCGTACTCACTCGGCATGTCAGCGGTATCCAACACGTCCTTCACGCCGATCGGTAATCCATGCAACGCACCCGGCCGCGCCAACAATGCTGCACGCCGCGCGGCATCCGCGTCGAACCAGGCGAATGCGCGCACCGACAGTTCGCGCTCTGCGATTCGCTCAAGGCACGCCTCCATCAGATCGACCGGATCCAACGTCCCATCGCGTATCGCTCGGGCTGCTTCGGTTGCGGTCAGTTTCGCCGGGTCGTGCATGGCTAGATTCTCCTCGGCAAACGCATGCACAGGCTGGCGCAAGCTGCCTCGCGGGTCCATCCTTCCCAACGATGAGTGCGTCTGAACCTCCCGCGTCTGTGCACGTCGGCGCTGGCCCCGATGGGTCGCTGACCTATCTCGTCCGGTTGCCCCCGGAGGAGCTGCCGTCCGTGCGCCGCCGCGACCTGGAACGCGCCTGGTACGCCGCGCGCGACGCCGCCCTGGCGCAGCACTGGGGCGTCAGCCGCTTCTTCCGCTTCGAGCGTCATGACGGCTCATACGGCGACCTCGCTCTGGCCGATCGCGACGCATGCTGTTGGGCCGATGCGGTGGACGGCACAATCGGGCTGCGCAACAGCTACGGGCTTGCGGTCTGCCTACGTCTGCTGGCGTTGGTGGATTTGCTGGCGCGGGCGCGCTGGGCGGACTCGCTCTGCCTGTTGCGGCGCGATGGCGCGGAGTTGCATCCCTCTTTGCTCGGCGCCGCGGCAAGCGCTCCATTGACCGCCGAAGCGCGCTTCGATGAATCCGGGTTCCGCGGTCGGCTTGCACAATTCGCCTTCGGACTTGCGGTGGAAGGCCAAGAGCTCCCGCGCCTGACTGGAGCAGCGTCATGAGCCGCCATCTCGCCCTGCTCCTGTTGATATTCGTGCTCGTCCGGTGCGCGCCGCCACCGCCGCCCACAGGCCAGGCACACGCAGATGCGGTGACTCTGGCGGCCTGCCGCGAGCATGCCGACGCGGTGTACGATCGGAATAACCGCGACACGATCTATACGATCAGCAGCCGCGACACTCCGTATTCCGCGAACTATACGCCGGGCGTGACCGATCGTGGGCTGGCGCAGCGCTTCGATCACGAGAACATGGTGCGCGATTGTGTGCGCAACACCGGCACCGAAACCGACCGTTCCCCAACCACGGAACCCGCGCCCGCGACACCCTGATCGCTGTGCCCGCAAAGCAAGGCGGCAACGGGCGCTGGCCTGTACGCGGCGCATGCCCTAGAAGGCCGCGGCCACCGCAACATGGGGAGACCGCCAATGCCATCCATCAGCCGCACCGATCCGGGCAGCATCCTTGCCAAGGCCGTGGAATACCACGGATTTGTGTATCTTCAGGGAGTTACCGCCAAGGACACCAGCAAGGACATCAAGGGGCAAACGGCCGAAGTGCTGGCCCAGATCGATCAACTGCTGGAAATGCACGGAACAGACAAGACACGGCTGCTGCAAGCGTTGATCTGGGTGAAGAACATCCGCGATCGCGACGCGATGAACGAAGTGTGGACTCCCTGGCTGCCAAAGGGCGGCGCGCCGGCGCGTGCGTGCGTTCAGGCAGAGCTCGCCAGCCCGTCGATCCTGGTCGAGATCATGGTGACGGCCTGCAAGTAGCGCGGGAACGACGAGCGACTCCGACGGCGTGGTGCTGGCCGGCGGAGTCGCTTGTCATCGATTGGATCCGATCAAACCGGGAACGAAACGCCAAATTAGGACAATTGTCCCGGACTTGCGCCTTATCCACAGGGTCCAATCCAATAAGTGCGGCCTCGCACGCGGAATGAGCGCCTGGGTGGGATTGCCATCTTTGCAACCCTGTTGCTAGCCAGACACAGACCTTCGAACGAGCAATTCAGGGAGCGGGCCGCATGCGTGGTTGGGGAACCAGCGCGAAATCCTTATTTTTTGGATCATTTCTAGCTTTGAGTTACCAGGTCGCCGTGCCACCCGCTGATGCCTCGCCCAACCGACAGCCGCAAACCGCGTATGAAAAGTATGCGGCCGCCAAATACCACGGCAAAACCATGCTGCACGGCCAGTATGCGCACGCCGGCCTCTCCTGCGTGCCATTTGCGCGCAGCGATTCAGGCATCGCGGTCGTCGGCAATGCCTGGCAATGGTGGGACAACGCGGCGGGTATCTATTCTCGCGGCAGCGTTCCCGAGTCAGGCAGTGTGCTGACCTTCCGCTCCAACGGCCGGATGCGGCTAGGCCATGTTGCGGTGGTTAGCCGCGTCATCAATCCGCGCGAGATCGAGATTGAGCACGCAAATTGGTGGGCTCCCGGCATGCATGGTGGCGTTGCCCGCAACATTCCCGTGGTTGACGTCTCCGAGGCCAATGACTGGAGCGCCGTTCGCGTGGGCTTGGGCGAGGCCGGTCATTTCGGCAGCGTTTATCCAACCTATGGCTTCATCTACGACCGGCCGGACACCGGCGTGATGGTGACCGCGTCCGGTGCCCCGGCGCCGCAGCCACAACTGAACCCGGTTCCCAGCGATCTACGCCCGGCAACCGAGCGAGGGTGGCACACGTATGAGGAAGTGGCAGAGGCGCCCGCTACGCCAATACGGAACCGGCAGACGGTGCATCTGGCGACGAGCCACGTGACCGATCCGGAGCAGTGAGGATGGCGGCAGGAACCGGTCGGATGTGAACCTGACGGCACCTGCGCGCAGTCTTGCGGAGTTTGTGACCCGCAAGGGCAAAAAGAATTTAGCGCAGATGAAGGCCGATGCACGCAAAACACGCAGATGGTTTCGTGGTTTGGTAGCCACCAGACGAATTTGCGAATAAACAATGAAGGCGGGGTATTCCAGGTTGAATAGTTCCCGGACGCCATGCGACAAACCCGACCACTCTTTATCGCCGCGTTCGCCTTCCTGTTCACCGCAGCGGCACAGGGCGCCTGCCGCGTCGTGCCGCAGAGCACGGTGCCGGTCGAGATCGTCCGCAACACCCCATTGACGACGGTGCAGGTAAACGATGTCGATGCGACCTTCATCGTCGACACCGGCGCCTATCGAACGCTGATGGGCGAGGACGCGGTTCGCAACTTCCACCTGGAGCGCGACCGGTGGGTGGCAACCGCGATCCGCGGCATAGGTGGGGTTCAGGAGCGCCCGGACGCCCTGCCCCACTCGCTGCGTCTCGGCGCCACAATGCTGCACCGCCGGACACTGACCGGCGGCACCAGTGTGATGGTCGGACCGTTGCCGGTGAACACGGTCGACGGCAGGCCGATCGCGGGACTGCTGGGCCGCGACTTCCTTGCGCCGTTCGATCTCGACCTCGACCTGCCCAATGGCCGGCTCACGCTGTTCGACGTGCAAGGATGCGGCGCGGGGTTCCTGCCCTGGACGACGCCTTATGCGGCGATCCCCGCCACCCCGTCGGTGGACAGCGCGCTAGTGGTGCAGGTGATGGTCGACGGCCGGCCGCTGCGCGCACTGATCGATACCGGCGCCAGCGGCAGCCTGATCACCGCGTCTGGCATGTTCCGGCTAGGTCTCACTCCCGGATTGCTGGCACGTGACCCTGTCGGCAATGGCGCCGGTGTTGGGCCGGCACCAGTGCCGATGCACCACCATCACTTCGCCGAGATGCGCGTCGGCCCCGACGCAACGCGCGATCTGACATTATGGGTGGCGCCGGTGCATATGGTGCCCATCGTCGACATGCTGCTCGGCACGGACTGGCTGCGCTCACGACGAGTGTGGCTGTCGTTTGCGACGAAGCAGATGTTCGTGGCGCCGCGGTAGCAGCCGGCGGAGCTCGTCCGCCGGCGCCCGTGATTGAGCTACTTCACCGCCGAGAACGCGGTCGGCGCCAGGATGAAGTTCTTCACGTTGGCGACGATCGCGCCGTTCTTCTCGGTCTCGGCGCGCGCCTTGATGCCACTCCGGATCGGCGCCGAACGCGTTCCACTTCTTCTCGCGCTCGGCGAGCGAGTCCCACACCACGAAGTAATACAGCGTCTGGTTCGACTCGCCGATCACCGTGGTCCAGAAGCCGGCCTGCTTGATGCCGTGCTTCTCCCACAGCTTCAGCGTGATCGTGTCGAAGCGCTTCATCAGATCCGGCAGCCGGCCGGGCACGCACTCGTAGATACGCAGTTCATACAGCATCGCGAGTCCCTCCCTTCGAGGTCGAAGCATGCGTGCGGCGCAGACCGATGGCGACAAGGCGGCCGAACCTTCGATCGTGGCCGCTAAGCGGAGCTGCCCCATGGATCGCGCTGGATCGCGTGGCGGCGGCGCATGCAGCAAGCGCGGTCATCACGCAGGCGCCGACCGCGGCCAGCAGCGCGGCAGCTGAACCATTTGGTGCCTGGCTCGTACCAGTCCGTGCCAACCAGCAGCGCGAACACCACGGTAACGACGAACAGCGCGCCGCCGCTGCGCAGGCCGCGATGCCCCGCCAGCAGCGCCAGCACCACGAACACCACATAGAGCGCGATCGCGGCGGCACGCACCACGTCGAAGGCACGCTGCATCAGCGCGTCGATCAGGTCACCGATGAACGACCAGAACTGATCGATGAGCGCCTCGCAGCTGCGATGAACTGCTGCGGGCCGATGACATACAGCGCGACCATCAGCACGACGCCGCCGACCCAGATCGAGGCGATGGTCCGCCGGTCCAGTTCAGAACCGCTCCACCCACGGACGCAGTTCCATCTCCCAGGTCCAGGCGCTGCGCGGCTGCTGCACCACATGCCAGTAGCTTGCGGCGATCGCGTCGGGATCCAGCATGCTGTCCGGCTTGTCCGGCGGCTCGGTCCGCCCCGGATTGCGGATGCCGCCGTCGATGACGAAGTGCGCGACATGGATGCCCTGCGGCGCCAGCTCACGCGCCATGCTCTGCGCCAGGCCGCGCAGCGCGAACTTGCCCATCGCGAACGCCGCCGACAGCGGATAGCCCTTCACGCTGGCCGACGCGCCGGTGAACAGGATCGCGCCGGAGCCGCGCGGCAGCATGTGGCGCGCCGCCTGCTGGCCGACCAGGAACCCGCGCATAGGCGCTGACCGCGATCGCCCGCGCCACCGCCTCGGGATCCAGTTCGGCGATCGGACCGCGCGCCCGGCGCCGACGCGTTGTACACCACCACGTCGGGCACGCCCTGCGTGGCGATCACCGCGTCGAACAGGCCGCCGACCTCCTCGGGTTCGGCCGCCTCGCAGGCGAACGTCGCCGCCGCGGTCTCCCGCGCCAGCGCGGCCAGCCGGTCCGGATTGCGCGACGCCAGCGCCACCTGCAGCCCGTTGCGCGCGAACAGCCGCGCCAGCGAGGCGCTCAGGCCGCTGCCAACGCCAACGATCAAGGCTGATCGCATTTCCATCGCGCAACCTCCGCTCTTGGTTGTCCCGGTCTCGGGTTGCCTATCATCGCCGGAAACCGCGGCAAGGAAACCCACGCCGCACACTGGAGGCACGTCATGCTGGGATTGATGCAGCAACAACCGCTGCTGATTTCCTCGCTGCTCACGCATGCGGCGCGGCATCACCCGAGTGCCGAAGTGGTCTCGGCGACCGGCCGGGCGGCATGCATCGCGCGACCTGGGCCGAGACCGAGCGCCGTGCGCGGCGGCTGGTGCGGGTGCTGCAAGGGCTCGGCGTAACGCCGCAGGATCGCGTCGGCACGCTGGCCTGGAACGACTATCGGCATCTGGAGATCTACTACGCCACATCCGGCATGCAGGCGATCTGCCACACGATCAATCCGCGTCTCGCGCCCGACGACATCGCCTACATCATCAACCATGCCGGCGACAGCGTGCTGTTCGTCGATCCGGGCTTCGCGCCACTGATCGGCGGCATCGCCGCGAAGATCGAGGACAGCGTGCGCGCCGTGGTGGTGATGACCGACGCAGCCGCGATGCCGGCGCTCGATCTGCCGGGCGGCATGCGCCTGCTCTGCTACGACGAATTGATGGCGGCCGCGGACGACGACTACGCCTGGCCGGACTTCGACGAGAACACGGCCAGCGCGCTGTGCTACACCTCCGGCACCACCGGACGGCCGAAGGGCGTGCTGTACAGCCACCGTTCCACGGTGCTGCATGCCTATGCGATCGCCCTGCCCGACGTGCTGGATCTGCGCGCCACCAGCCGCATCCTGCCTGTCGTGCCGATGTTCCACGTCAACGCCTGGGGGATTCCCTACGCCGCCGCGCTGACCGGCGCCGCGCTGGTGCTGCCGGGCCGCCACCTCGATGGCGCCAGCCTGGCGCGCCTGTTCAACCAGGAGCGCGTCACCATGAGCTGCGGCGTGCCGACCGTCTGGCTCGGCCTGCTGCAGCATATGCGCGCGAGCGGCGAGAAGCTGGCGACGGTGAAGCGCATCATGACCGGCGGCTCGGCGGCACCGCCACTGCTGATCGAGGCGTTCCGCGACGAGTTCGGCGTCGCGATGGAGCATGGCTGGGGCATGACCGAACTCAGCCCGGTCGGCACCTACAACGCGCCCAAACCGGCGCAGGCCGATCTGACCGGCGAGCCGGCCGTGCAGCACATGCTGAAGCAGGGCCGCGTTCTGGCGGGCATCGACATGAAGATCGTCGACGGCGACGGCCGCGAATTGCCGTGGGACGGCAAGCAGTTCGGCGACCTGATGGTGCGTGGACCGTGGGTGTGCAGCGGCTATTTCGGCGACGCGCCCGGCAGCGCATGCGACGCCGATGGCTGGTTCGCCACCGGCGACGTCGCGACCATCGATCTTGACGGTTACA
>CAWCXI010000044.1:0-43331 GCA_963799415.1 uncultured Alphaproteobacteria bacterium
TAAATTTAACGGCCTCCATCGACCTGCAGGATTTGGCCGTTGACGAAGCCCGCCAGGTCGGACGCGAAGAACACCACGGCATTGGCGATGTCCTGCGCGGTGCCGAGGCGCTTCATCGCAATGCGGTCCAGCAGCGCCTTCTGCCCGTCCGGGCCATAGCTCTCCCATTGCCGCTCGGTCGCCGCGTTGGTGCGGATGAAGCCCGGCGCCACCGAGTTCACCGTGATGTTGTAGGGCCCGAACTCGTGCGCGAGCTGGCGGGTCAGTCCCACCACGGCGTGCTTCGCCGAGCAGTATGCCTGGATGCCGGTCAGCGACGGCTGCAGGCCGGCGCCGGAGCTGGTGTTGACGATACGTCCGCCACCGGCACGTTTCATCGCCGGCGCGGCGGCGCGGCACAGCGTGAAGGCGGCGTTGACGTTGATGTCGAACAGGATGTTCCAGTCCTCGTCCGAGACGTCCTCCAGCGGCTTGGGTTCCTGGCCGGCGACGCCGCCGGCGTTGTTCACCAGCACATGGATCGGCCCGTTGGTCTGCGCCTCGATCTGGCGGATCCAGGCGGCACCGGCGGCGCGGTCGCGCAGGTCCACGACCTTCGTGGCGATGCCGCCGCCCGCCGCGGTCTCGGCGAGTTCATCGGCGGAGATGTCGGTGGCGAACACGCGCGCGCCGAGATGGGCGAAGGTCTGCGCGATGCAGCGGCCGAAGCCATGGCCGGCGCCGGTGACGGCGACAGTCTTGCCGTCGAAGCGGATGTTCATGGACACACCTCATGACCGATGCAGGCGGCCAGCTAGCGAACTACATCCAGTACTGCCAAAGTCTGGCCTTCATCTCGTCCAGACGCTCGTCGAACGATCGTCTCTGCCAGGCGTGCAACGTGATCTGGCGTGGACATTGCCATGTCGCGCTGCAGCAATGCCTCGACCTGCGACCGCGGTGTCGGCACCGAGAATGATCGCATCGACCTCGTTGTTGAACACGACACTGCGGCGGTCGAGGTTGGATGAGCCGATCGCGGTCCAGACGCCGTCCACCACGGCGAGCTTGGAATGCAGCACGGCGTTCTGCATTTCGAAGATCTGTGCGCCGTCCTCCAGCAGATCGCCGTAGGCGGCGCGCCGGCATACACGGCGGCCTCGCACATCGCTGTATGCTCGGCACCACCAGGCTGCACATCGACGCCTCGGCGGGCGGCTCTTGCCATACGTCCTCGCGTTCCTGATGCGGCGGTACGAAATAGCCGCTGGACAGCCAGACGCGCTGCTCGCGCCACGCGGACCGCCTGCTCCAGCGAGATGTAATACGAGCGGCTGCTGATCGCCGGGCGCGCTGCCGATGATGCGTATCGTCTGCACACCCTGGCGCGAGCAGGGCCGGAAAGTAGTTCGGCCGCAGGGCACCGGGCCGCCCGTTCTGCTGTCTGCCAGGTGTCGAAGAACAGCTTCTGCAGTTCCGCCGACGGCGGGACCTCGGATTTCGCATCGCGGTGTCGCGCCAGTAGGCGTGCTGCCGTGTCGCCGTCGGCGGGGACGCCCGGCGGAGGGCGGGTTCTCGTAAGTGCGTCGACAGGTTGATGCCGCCGACGAAGCCCGATGCGGCCGTCCACCACCATGATCTTGCGATGATCGCGATCGTTCGGCGAATGCCCGGTCAAGCGCGGCCAGCGGGTTGATCGGATTGAACTCGACGACCTTGGCGCCGGCCCGGCGCAACGTGTCGAACAGCGCGCCGGCGTGTCCTGCGATCCATAGGCGTCGTAGATGATGTTGACCGCGACGCCACCGGCGAGCTTGTCGATCAGCAGGTCGGACAGGTGCTGCGAGCCGACAGGACGACGTCCTCGAAGATGAAGTACTCCAGGTTGATGTGGTCGCGCGCCTGCTGCATCGCCTCGAACATCGCCGGGAAGGCCTGGCCGCCGTCCTTCAGCAGCCGCGTCTGATTGCCGAACACCAGCGGGCCGCCGGCGAGCGCCTGCTGCAGCGCGATAGTGGCGCTGCAGCGGGTCTGCGTTGCCAGGTACTGCGTTGACATCCGGAACCGCGGCACAGGCTTGCAGTGCCGCGGCCGCACCCATAGCAACGAAATGTCGCCGGCCAAAGGACATGGCCGGGAAGGGCTATGGCATTGCGGCCGAACTGTGACCGCGCACCTATGTGTCTGCGGATCCGATGCAGGTCTCCGGCGGCGCTCGATGACCGTGCCGGTGTAGGCTTCGACGAATACCAGATGGTCGATCACCTTTTTCACGCCCGGCGTGTTCTCGGCAATCACGCAGATCGCGCGACGCTCCTGGTCGTTGCTGATGGTGCCCCACAGATCGACCACGCCGTTCACCACGGTGACGTTCAGCGTGGTCTTCGGCGCCCAGGGCTCGCGAGTCAGCGTGTTCAGGATGTGGTCGCGGATGGTGCCGTCATCGCGTCCGCCACGGCGCCGTGCTCGCGCGCCGCGACCGACAGTGCACGCAGCAGGTCGGCACGGCTGACCACGCCGACCACGCGGTCGCCCTCCAGCACCGGCACGCGCTTGACGCGACGCTCCTCCATCAGGGCGACGATGTCGCTGAGCGGTGCGTCGGCATCCACGCTGATCACGTCGTGGGTCATCACGTCGGCGACCTTGCGACCGTGCGTGCGGGTGAAGTCCGCCGCCTGCCGGCCGGGCGAGGCGATCAGCCGCAGCCACCAGGAGCGGCGGCGCTCGGTGCCCAGCTCGTCGCGGCGCAGCAGGTCGCCCTCGGTGACGATGCCCGCCAGCGTGCCGGTGGCGTCGACCACGAGTAGGCCGGAAATGCCGCGCTCCAGCATGAGCTCGACCGCCTTCGGCGATGGTCGCGTCGGGCGCCACCGAGAGCACGTTGCGGGTCATCACGTCGCTGGCGATCATGGTCGCGATCCTCTCGGCCTGGCGGTCAACCGGTCGATTCGCAGGCGCTGCCTATCATCGGTCAATCGCATTGCCGCAAGGTAAACCACAGCGACCGCGGCAAGGCCACTGCCACCTGACAGCAGGAAGATGAGCAGGATCTGGTATTTGGCCGCCTCCATCGGGTCCATGCCGGCGAGGATCTGGCCGGTCATGATGCCGGGCAATGTCACCACGCCTGCGGCCGACATCTGGTTGATGATCGGCAGCAGCGCGCGGCGCACCGAGTCGCGGATCAGCCCGCGCATCGCGTGGCTGAAGCGCGCGCCGAGGGCAAGCTGTGCCTCGATGGCGGCGCGTTCCCGCACCACGCCGCCCAGGAGCAAATCGAGTGCCAGCGAACCGCCGTTCAGCACGCTCCCCAGGATGATGCCGGCGAGCGGTATGGCATAGCGTGCGTCGTACCAGGGCTGCGGGCGGATCGCGGTGGTGAGCGCGAGGATGGCGGTGAGGAACGTGGCGATGGCGACTGCCGATGCACCCACCGCATAGTTGCCGAAGCGCCCGAGGCGCTGTTCCGGGCGGGCCGCGACCTCTCGTCCGGCGATCGCCACCATCACCAGAATCACCGCCAGTGTCGCAAGCGGCGAGGCCATGGCGAACACAAGGCGCAGGACAAAGCCGACCAGCACAAGCTGCACGACCAAACGCGTCGCGGCCCAGGCGAGTTGGGTGTGCAAGCTCCAGTCGCAGCAGCAGCGACAGCACACCGTCCAGCACGATCAGCACCGCGGCGATAGCGACATCGAATGGGGTGAGCAGGATTGGGTTCATGCTGGCACCAGGCGACGATCTGTCATGCGCAGATGCCGGTGGCCCAGTCGCACAGCCTGCGCGGCACTGTGGGTGACCATGGCGATGGTGACGCCGGTGGCGAGGCGCTCGCGCAGCACATCCTCGACCAGGGTTGTGCTGGCTTCATCCAGCGCTCCAGTGGGTTCGTCGAGCAGCAGTACAGGTGAGCGCAAGGCAAGCGCGCGGAGCAGCGCCACGCGCTGCCGCTCGCCGGTGGAAAGCTGCATCACCTGTCCATCCAGCAGCGCGGCGGCAAGCGCGAGCCGTGGCGCGGTGGTTCGGGCAAAGTCCATGGCCGCGCCATGGAAGTGGTCCGCGACCCGTTCGTGCCACCATCCAGGCTCGGCGGCGTTGTAGACCACCTTGCGGCGCCATTCGTGAGCCGGCAGCGACCGCCGCTCAACGCTGTCGAGAAAGACTTCGCCTTGGTTCGGGTCGAGATCGGCAACCATGCGCAGGAACAGGCTCTTGCCTGAGCCGGACGGTCCGGTGATCGCGAGGCATTCCCCGGCGTCAAGTGCGAGATCGAACGGGCCCGCGAGCTGGCTGCTCAGACCGACGATACGGAGGCGAGACCAGCGAGGCGGGCGAGAACGCTCCCCCTCCCCTTGCGGGAGGGGGTTGGGGGTAAGGGGAGTGCGCTCGCTATCCGCCGGCAAACTTTGCCAACAGCCGGATGTGCGAGCGGATGCCATGATGGAAGCAGCGCTGCTCGAACTTCTCGTTCGGGCTGTGCACCTGGTCGTCGTCCAGGCCGAAGCCCATCAGCAGGCTGTCCAGGCCGAGTACGCTTGCTTAGCGAGTTCACGACCGGGATCGAACCGCCGCTGCCCATCAGGATTGCCGGCTTGCCGTATTCCTCGGCGAGCACGGCCTGAGCGGCGCGCACCCAGGGACTTTCGATGTTCACCTCGATGGCCGGCGAGCGCGTGCCCTCGAATGTCACGATCGCGCCCGCGGGCAGGCGCTCGCTGACGAAGCGCTTGAACTGTTCGAACACCTCGTCAGGATCCTGGTCCGGCACCAACCGGAAAGAGATCTTGGCGCTGGCCTCCGATGCGATCACGGTCTTGCTGCCGACGCCGGTGTAGCCGCCCCACATGCCGTTGATGTCGGCGGTAGGCCGCGCCCAGAGTCGTTCCAGCGCCGAATAGCCGCGCTCGCCGACAGGTGCCTCGAGGCCGACCTTGCCGAGGAACGCTCGCTCGTCGAATCCGAGGGCGTCCCACTGCGCGCGCTGCGCATTGGAGACCGGCTTTCACCTTGTCGTAGAAGCCGGGGAGCTGGATGCGGCCGTTGGCGTCCTGCAGGTCGCCCAGGACGTGCGCCAGCGCATTGATCGGATTGAGCGCCGAACCGCCATACAGGCCGGAATGCAGATCGCGACTCGCCGCTTTGAGCGTCAGTTGCACATAGGTCATGCCGCGGAGCCTCGTGGTGATCGCCGGGGTATCGACATCCCACATGCCGGTGTCGCTGATCAGCGCGAGATCGGCGGCGAGCTCGCTCTTGTTGGCTGCCAGGAACGGTTCGAGGTTGGGACTGCCGACTTCCTCCTCGCCCTCGATCAGCGCGGTGATGCGCGCCGGGACGCCACCGGTGGTCTCCTGCCAGGCGCGCATGGCCTCGATGAACATCATCACCTGTCCCTTGTCGTCCACTGCGCCGCGCGCGACGAAACGCTTGCCGTGCGGGCCGTCGACGAGCTGCGGATCGAATGGCGGGCTGTGCCACAGCTCCAGCGGATCGACCGGCTGAACGTCGTAGTGCCCGTAGAACAGGACATGTGGTCCCCGGTAGCCGGCGGGCGCCGGGTGATGCGCGACGATCGACGGGATGGCCGGCGGTGGGCCGCACTTCGGCGGAGAAGCCGAGGCCGGCAAGCTGGTCGCGCACCCATTCGGCGGCGCGTTGACAGTCGTTGCGGTGGTCTGGTTGCGCACTGATGGAGGCAATTCGCAGCAGATCGAACAGCCGGCCGCGCGACTTGTCGAGCGAGGCATCGGCGTGGCGAAGGACGGCGGCGACTGTGTCGGCGGAAGGGACGGGCATGCGGGAACTCCTGCGGATACTGGAGGTCCGAGCGCGCGATCAGCCGTCCGTGATCGAACCGAGGCAACCGCCGGAGCCTTATAGCAATCGGGGAGGAGTTCATAGCTGGAGATCCGATGGACGACCTATACCCTGTCTCCGTTCGCGACGATGCGACCTGGCAGAGCGAGGCGGAGCAACAATCCGAGGGTGGGTCGCCACGCTGGCGCCGTCGGCTGGGCATCGCGCTCGCTGTCGTTGTCGGGCTGGCCCTGATCGTCGCGGGAGTTCTGTGGTGGCTGCACGCGCGACAATTCGAGACCACCGATGATGCATTCGTGGATGGCTATGTCACGCAGATCGCACCGCAGGTGTCGGGGCGGGTCACAGCGTTGAAGTTCACCGACAACGAGCACGTGACTGCGGGGAAGGTGCTGGTGCTGATCGACCCGCGTGACTATCAGGCGAAGCTCGATCAGGCGAAGGCGCAGCGCAGCAACGCGGCAGCCGGGTTGCAACAGGCCGAGGCGCAGATCGGCGTGCAGCAGGCCAATCTCGATCAGGCGCGGGCAAATGTGACAGTCACCGAGGCCGACCTGCTGCAGGCACAGCAGGATTACGATCGCTTCACCTCGATCGATCCGCATGCAGTGACGCGCCAGCAGGTCGACAGTGCCACAGCCACGTATCGTTCGGCGCAGGCGAAGCTCGACGCCGCGCGGCAGGCGGTGCGCGGTGCCGATGCGCAGCTGCAGACCGGCCACGCGCAAGTGGGGGCCGCCCAGACGCAGGTGCAGGAGGCCGATGCCAACGTCGCGGCCTCGCAACTGCAGCTTTCGTATTGCACGATCGTCGCGCCGGTGACCGGGCGCATGGCCATCGCACGGTCGATGTCGGCAACTATGTGAACCCCGGTCAGGCGCTGTTCGCCATCGTGCAGGACCAACTGTGGGTGACGGCGAACTTCAAGGAGACGCAGCTCGCCGATATCCGGGCCGGTCAGCCGGTCGATATCGATATCGATGCCATTCCCTCGGTGACATTCCACGGCCGCGTCGACAGCTTCCAGCCCGGTACCGGTTCGGAATTCAGCGTCCTGCCGGCAGAGAATGCCACCGGCAACTACGTGAAGGTCGTGCAGCGGCTGCCGGTGAAGATCGACTTCGACGACGACCGGGTGAGGAACTACCAAATCTCGCCTGGCATGTCGGTGGTGCCGTCCGCGCACGTCCGCTGATGGCCGATCCGAGCCTGCCACGCTCCGCTGCCGGCAATCGCAGTCCGTGGCTGATCGCGGTGATCGTCTCGATCGCGACCTTCATGGAGGTGCTCGACGTCACCATCGTGAATGTCGCGCTGCGCCACATCGCCGGCAGTCTGGCGACCAGCCACGACGAGAGCACCTGGATCGTCACCAGCTATCTGGTGTCCAATGCGATCGTGCTGCCGATCAGCGGCTGGCTGGCCAACGTGATCGGCCGCAAGCGCTTCTACATGATCTGCGTCGCAATCTTCACCGGCGCCTCGGTGATGTGCGCGATGTCCACCTCGCTGAGCATGATGCTGATCTCGCGTGTCATCCAGGGCATTGGCGGTGGCGGCATGGCGCCGACCGAGCAGTCGATCTTCGCCGACACATTTCCGGTCGAGAAACGGGCACAGGCATTCGCGCTGTACGGACTGACGGTTGTCACGGCGCCGGCGGTCGGCCCGACACTCGGCGGCTGGCTGACCGACAATCTGTCGTGGCACTGGTGCTTCCTGATCAACCTGCCGGTCGGGCTGCTGTCGCTGAGCCTGGTGCAACTGTTCATCGTCGAGCCTGAGGCGTTGAAGCGAGATCGCAAGCGTCTGCTCAGCGGCGGTCTGACGGTCGATTACATCGGGATCGCGCTTATCGTGATCGGTTTCGGCGCCTTGCAGATCATGCTCGACCGGTATGAGCGCGATGATGGGTTCGCCTCCGACTTCATCACGAGCACCGGTGCGATTGCCGCAGTCAGCCTGATGACACTGGTGGCATGGGAGTTGTGGCATCCTGAACCGGCGATGAACGTCCGGCTGCTGCGGTCGCGGGCGTTCGCCATCTCGGCCCTCGTGATGTTCCTGTTCGGCTTCATGCTGATCAGCACCACGCAGCTCATACCGCAGCTTGCCCAGACACTGCTGAACTACGACGCGACCACGGCTGGTCTTACCCTCGGCGTGGGCGGGATCGTCACGCTGGTCATCATGCCGGTGGCTGGTGTCGTGACCGGGCGACTGGTGCAGCCGAAGTGGCTGATCATGGTGGCGCTTGCGGGCACCGGGTGGGCGTTGTTCAGCGCGGCTCGGCTCGACCTCGATGTTGCGTTCTGGAACATATCGCTGGTGCGGGTGACGCAGGTGATCTGGCTGCCGTTCGTGTTCATCCCGCTGAGCGCGGTTTCCTATGTCGGCGTTCCGCCGGACCGTACCAACGAGGCGTCGGCCATCATCAACCTGATGCGCAACCTGGGCGGCAGTGTCGGCGTCTCGTTCACCACAACGATGCTGGAGCAGCGGCTGCAGTTTCATCATGAGCGGCTGGCCGAGCATATCACGGCGTATAACGGTTATGGCTGGTCGACGCCGCTGGCACCGATCGACGGGATGATCCAGGCGCAGGCGGGGATCATGAGCTATCTCGACATCTTCTGGCTGTTGGGCATGCTGGGGCTTTGCATCTGGCCGCTGGCGCTGTTCCTGCCTCGAATGCCGAAGGGAGCGGCGCCGGCGCACTAGCACTGGAGGCTTGCCGCATGGCGCTGAAGGACCGCATTCCGTTCGGGATGTCGCTGCCGCACCGCTCACCTGACGCGATCGACATGAACGATGTGCGGATCGTCGCCCAACGCGCCGAGGCGCTCGGGTTCCGCGATCTGTGGGTGACCGAGAACACGCTGGATCACGTGATGTGCTTCGATCCGGTGGTGGTGCTGACCTACGCGGCCGCGGTGACCAGCCGCATCCGTCTCGGTGCGTCGGTGGTGGTGCTGGCGATCCACAGCCCGCTGATGGTGGCGCATCAATGGGCGACGCTCGATTACGTCAGCGGCGGCCGAGCGATCCTTGGTGTGGGATTGGGGCGCGAACATCACTATCGGCAGTTCGAGGTGCCGGAGGAGGGGCGCGTGCGGCGGTTCCGCGAGGAGGTCGAGCTGATCCGCGCCCTGTGCAGTCAGGCGAAGGTGGATTTTCAGGGGCGGTTCTATCGGTTGGAGGGCGGCACGATGTCGCCCAAGCCGGTGCAGACACCGTTGCCGATCTGGATGGGGGTTGGGCATCCCGATGCGGTGCGGCGCACGGCGTCGATGGCCGACGGCTGGATGGGGTCCGGTGGGTCGAGCATCGCCGAGTTCGGCCGGTCCGTGCCGGTGCTGCGGGAGGCGTTGGAGAAGGCCGGACGCGACCCGGCGACGTTTCCGATTTCCAAGCGCATCTTCATGGCGGTGGATGAGCGGCCGGAGCGGGCGCGCGCGGAGCTGCATCGGTGGTTCACCGAGGTGTACCACAATCCCCCGGGCACCGACGCGTCGGGTATTCATGGGACACCCGAGCAGGTGCGGGAGAAGCTGGAGGCGGTGATCGCGATGGGCGCCAACCATCTGTTGCTGAACCCGGTGTCGCGGTATGCGGAGCAGGTTGAGGCGGTGGCCGAGGTGGTCGGGTTCTGATCCTCGGCGCGCCCAGCGTGCAATCTTGGTGAGGAGGGAAGTGGATGTTCAGCCATATCATGATCGGGAGCAACGACATCGACCGGTCGAAGAAGTTCTATGACGCCGTGTTCGGCGCGATGGGCGGCAAGCCCGGCACCGTGGATGCCAAAGGTCGGGTGGCCTACTCGCACAATGGCGGGCGTTTCATGGTGAGCAAGCCGATCGACGGCGGAGCGGCCACGCATGCGAACGGCGGCACGGTGGGGTTCACGATGAGCAGCCCCGCGGAGGCCGACGCGTGGCACAAGGCCGGGGTCGCGAATGGCGGTACGTCGGTCGAGGATCCGCCGGGCGTGCGGCAAGGCGGCGCCGGGCCGATGTATCTGGCGTATCTGCGCGATCCGGACGGCAACAAGCTGTGCGGGTTTGCTCGCGTGCAGGCGTGATGCTGGTCGGATAGCGCGGGGTCTCACAGGCGTCTCATTGCCCTTTGGGTGAGACGCCGGGCGCGGTTTCTCGTCATGGCCGGCCCCGTGCCGGCCATCCACGTCTTGTTCACTGGTCGTGCCAATGATCGGTGTGTGGGCGGATGGGTCTACATCATGTCGAACAAGCTCAATGGGACGCTTTACGTCGGCGTTATCGCCCTTTTCTCACCGTCCGGTCGGTAGCGGAAGGAAGGCGTGGATGGCCGGGCTGATCCTCGGGTCACGCCCGAGGACATGGGGCCGGCCATGACGGTAGGGGCGATTGGGGGACGATTGCGGGCGATCACGGCGGGCGGGGATGACGATCAGGCGGCAGCTTGGCGTATTCCTGGTCGATCTGTTGGAGGATGGGGCTGGTGCTGGCGATGAGGGCCGCCACGGTCTCTGGCTCGGGCAGGCCGTAGGTGGCGGTGGGCGGGACGCCGCCGCAGGCACGGATCTCGGCGGCGCGCCGTGGGTACATCAGGGCGTACTGCTCGGCCGGGTCGTAGCGGGCGAATTTGTCGATATCGTCGGTGGCGGGCGGCGGGGGCGGTTCGGCGGTGGCGTGGCCGTCGGCGGCGAGCAGGAGGCCCTCGGCGGCGTGTGTGGTCCAGGCGTCCTGTTCGCGCGTGACCTGGATGGAATCGCGCTTGTGGCGGGCGGCCTGGACACGCAGCAGCAGGGCGCGGGCGGCGTTGGCGGTGCGCATAAGGTGGCTGGCCTGGGCCTGGCACTTCATGGCGGGGATGGTGTCGATGAAGAGGGCGCGGGCGTGGCGGATGCAGTCCCGGGCCTGGGCGTCGGCGACGACGACGCGGGCGGCGATGCGGGCCTCCTCGGCGTTGACGGGGCACATGGAGGCGATCTCGGCGATCGCGGCGTGGACACGCTCGGCGATCAGCTCGGGGTCGGTGAGGTGTGGGGACGGGATGTCGGTGTAGAGGTCGGCGACGATGGAGCGGTAGACGGCTTTGGGGAGAAGCTGGAAAGGGTCGGCCTGGGGTTCGGTGGTGGGCGCGTCGGACATGGGGGCGGAGGTGGTGGTTGTTAGTATAGATTTCAAGACTTATTTGTCATATTAACGGACGGCTGAAGCCGGCGGATATGGTGCTGAGTGACGGCGTCAGATGAACGGGGTGCGGGCAGCTATTCCGGGGTTGTCATAAGATATTACGCGGCACGCACACACGTCCGCGTCCGATGAGTGACGGTGTTTGGCGCTCTTCCAACGATGCAGAATTCAAGAATTCTGAGAACGAACATGGCCCGGACATGTCAGAGCAGTGCCCTGACGCCGCCAACCTCCAAAATGGGCGAGCCGCTCACCGGCAGGCATATCCTGGCGACTACACTTCAGGTCATTACCATGGCGCAAAAGAAGTTAGATTGGTGCCGCCCAACGATAGAGAGACGAGGAGTGACTTCGATAATCCGCTCCATGCGAAACCCTGCATTTGCCAGCAGGGCCGCGAACTCATCCGCTGTGCGTTCTTGTCCGTCAGGGGACACGAGCATGTTCAGATCTGAGGTTTTCGTCTCAAGGCCGTCATTCGGACCTCCGACGATCCGTTCTATGATCAAAAGTTTTGCTTCCGAATGAAATACCCGGCGGCATGCTGCCAGGATCGCGAGCGAGGCGGCGTCGTCCCAATCGTGCAGGATATATTTGAGCAGGTATGCGTCGCCACCCTCGGGAATGGTCTCGAAGAAACTGCCTCCCACCACGGCGCACCGTCTGGCGACACCCGCCGCTTCCAATACAGGTTGCGCCCGTGCCACGACGTCCGGTCTGTCAAACAGGATGCCATGAGTGTTGGTATGTGCTGCGAGGACAGCGGCGATCATCGCGCCTTGACCACCTCCGATGTCCACGACATGACCGAACGCCGAGAAGTTGTAAGCTGACACAATAGCCTCGACGACGCCGCGAGAGCCGTCGGTCATGACGCGGTCAAAGATCACCGCTTCCTCAGGATGTTCGACGAGGTAATCCCAGAGGCCAACGCCATGGACGTGGCGGTAGGCGTTCTCGCCGGTCCGCACACTGTGCGAAAGCGAGCCCCAGGCCTGCCACTGATGAGGACGCCCGATAAATGACGCCCAGGCCGCCATTGGCCGCTCTGCATCCGAGCGTAGGCATTCGCCGAGCGGCGTGAGAGAGAACCGCTTTTTGTCGTCCTCATGGAATACGCCGGCCGCTGCGAGTGCCCGGAGCACGCGGTATAGAGCTCCTGCGTGGGAGTTGGTCGCGATTGCGAGGTCGGAGGCCGAGGATGCTCCGTCCTTGATCAGGTCAGCGATTCCGAGTGTCGCGGCAACGTGGATCGCCTGCGAGACGCGGTAGCCAGTGACCAACAGCACTAGTTCGGCGGCAGGGTTTGACGAGGTCATTGCCGCTCCAGAAAAACCAAGGGTATGCACGTTGGCAGGAACCTCGTTACCTGCATACCAGTGGGTCATGGAGATGGAGGAGCCATATTTGCGAAACTCAAGATTTTTGCATAGCGCTTAACAGATGGGTTGCGACAACGGCCATTCCGAGCACAAAACCAAGCTGAGCAAGATGCGACCCTCCCAAGGGCAGGAAGCGGGCGCATGCTGGGATGGTTCCCTCTAGGCAGACAAGAAATGTCTCCGCGGCAAGCGCAACCGCGACGAAGCGGGCGAGCATCGCACTTCCCCTCTGCTGATGTGGATCAGTCCCGTTCATCGCGGCTCTCGCCGGCTAAGCTGTCTAGGCTCACGTTCCTTTTTCGTAATAGGTCCGCGAAAGCCTCACGCATCAGGGCGTTGAGCGGTGCGTGTAAGTCAAGAAATCTGCAACAGCCAAACATTTAGATAGAATCAGCAACAATTCAAATCATAGGAAATTCTTCCTCAAAAGTCCTCGATTCCTCTGTGGCGGAGTCCGTTCTCGACCCAAGCGAGACGCTGGCCTTCTGCGACCGCCCTCTCGAAAGCGGACGCGAACCTATGCTTAGCGGAGCGGCATTCCGCCGTGATATACGATCCTCGATGAGCGAAACCTTCTCTGAACATCAGTTACTCCGGCGCATCTGGCTCTTTGGGCACTCGCCCCCGAGCAGGTGGAGCCACAACCTTGAAGGCGTCTTGGACCCACGGCATCCGACACGGCACAGCATCTGGACATCAGTGGCGGATTACCTGCAGGGAAAGGTTTTCGACGATGGCCCGCGATTGCGCCTGGACGCATGCAAGCTTCTTTTCAGGAATGCTTTTGGCTCAGCCGACGATGTGCTGCCGAAGCTCGATTTCGCGCGCCCTGCTGTGGAAGAGCAGAGAGTTCTGCTATCGCAGCAGATTCAGCAGTATCGCCCTCCGGTCATCCTCACCTTCGGCGATGAGGCTTATAGATTTGTGAGTTTCGCGAGTGTGTCTGGCCAGCTTGTTCCCCGTCGCAGACTGAAAATCGAAAATCTAGGAAAAACATTCCGAGACGTTGTGGGCAAATTTCCTCCACAACAGGTAAACGTATTCCCGCTGCTGCATGCATCAGTTGCACGGGCGAGCTGGGCTACGGTTGGTGAAAAGTTCTCCGGTCCTGTCGGCGAGAAAACTATTTCGAGTATGTGGGACACAAGCTCGGAGATCTGTTGTTGAGCTATGGACGCGGCTGGCCGATATGGCAAGAAAAGACGACTTTAGATCCACGCTTTTAAAATTTTACTGTTTGTTCGGGGAGCATTAGTCTGCTACTGGACAGCCTTGTGAGCTTCAGCGCTCCGCAGTCGCTAAGCGGTCGGACCGCTACCCACCCATAGCCGACCTTCGGTGCAAATCTCAAGATTTCTGCATCGTCAGAACCTTTGCCATCGGGTAGCCAGCCGTCGTCCCGAATTCGCCGACCGGCGGCCCCTCGTCAGAATACCCACGAGCGCGGTAAAAGCGGCGGGCGGTCTCGGTGCTGATGAGCGTGCATCGAGCGTTCCCTCGCTCAGCTGCGCGAGCCTCAAGTGCGCCAAGCAATCCCCGGCTGACGCCGCGAAACCGAGCATCCGGCGAGACATAGTTCAGATTGATTTTCCCCGCGTCGGTGACAGAACCCACTGCAAGTACTCTGCCGTCTTCGACGGCGACAAGCATCGAATTGTCAGGTTGGTTAAGCCACGACATGAAGAAGTCGACAGTCTTGTTCCCCAACCATCGTTCCAGAATTGCTGGGTTGTTCCGATGGTCGGCCACGCATAGTTCCGCTATCGACCGCCTCAGCACCTCGCAGGCAGCCTCTGCGTCCTCAGCGACGGCATCCCGTATCTCCATCAGTGCAAGATGCCACGCTGTATGGAAGGGGACAAACTGCGATGCGCTCGGTTGCGAAAGTCAAGAGTTACGCAGCGGTCAGCCACGCCTTCGGTGCAGCGTGCCGTAGCTGTTAATACATCCGAGTTCGTTGATCTTCCTTCCAGCGCTCCTGCAACTCGTCCACGGTAATCTTTAGCTCTGCATGTTGAACCAGGGCTTCAACGACCGATGGTAGGCCATCCGGATCCCATGTATCGGGCTGCCACAACCGCGAGCGAGTCATGCACTTTGTGCAATGGACGAATGCCTCTTCCACGGTCACGATCAGTGCCAACTCCGGCAGCTTGCCATTGGCCGCAAGACGTTCGCGGAGCCAACGATCTCTGACGATCAGGGCCTGCCCATTCACACGGAGCGTTTCACCGCGACCCGGGATAAAAAAAATCAGCCCAACGTGGGGGTTTTGCAGGACGTTCCGAAACGTGTCAGCGCGTCGATTGCCGGGGCGCTCTGGTATGGCAATTGTCTTCTCATCCAGGATGGCGACGAAACCGGGAGCGTCCCCCTTCGGAGATACGTCAGCCCTCCCGTGTCCATCGAACGATGCAATCGCGAGAAAAGGCGCACGCTCAATATACGAACGACAAATATCGTCAATGAAGTCGATCTGTTTATCTAACATTCTTTGGGGGGTTGGACCGATTGCTCCTACAAGAGCAGCGTCTGATTTTATGACTTCATCAAACTGCATGTAACGCGCTCCTGGACTCAGGCGGCATGGAACCGGACGCAACGAAATGTAACATACATGCGGTGCACTACCTAGCCCCGCTTCACGGACCACACAGCGGAGCCACGCGCATCCACCTCGCCTTGCAAAACTCAAGACATTCGCATCAAAGCTAGAGGCTTGAATTTATAGATCTTTCCCGATGCGAAATTCTGATGCAGAATTGGGGCATGATTTACGGCTACGCCCGCGTCTCGACCGAAGCCCAAGACCTCACCGGCCAGCTCGCCCAACTCAAGGCGGCGGGATGCGTGAAGGTGTTCCGGGAAAAGATCACCGGCACGACCGCCGACCGGCCACAGCTTAAGAAGCTGATGGCCGCCCTCGCCCCCGGAGACGTGGTGATCACTCCGGCGGTTGATCGCCTCTCCCGCGACACGACCGACCTTATGGTGATCGCCCGCGACATGCAGCGCGCCGGGGCGGGCCTTCGTTCGCTCGCGGAACCCGTGCTCGATACAACGGGGGACTTCGCCGAGCTTGTGCTTGCCATGCTCGGTGTCGCCGCGAAGCTGGAGCGCCGCCGCATCGCCGAGCGAACAGCACGGGGCCGCGCCGACGCCAAAGCCAAGGGCGTGAAGTTCGGACGCAAGCGGAAACTCACCCCGCATCAACAGCGCGAAGCACTAGAGCGACTGGCACAGAACGAGACGCAGCGGAGCATCGCTCGCAGCTACAACGTCGATCAGAGCACGATTTCGCGGCTCAGCGCATGATTGCCATCGTCGGAATTGCAATCTCTCTTTTGGCGCTTGCTGTGTCAGCGGTTACAGCTTGGTTGACGTTGCTCCAACGGGGGCAAGTTTTGATGACGCAGCCGACTCAAATCTATTTCGGGCCAGATGGCAGTCGCTATGGCATGGAGCCCAAAAGTCAGAAGGTGTTCTTTCGCACGTTGCTATACTCGACAGGAAAGCGGGGGCATGTCATCGAGAACATGTTTGTCTCATTGCGACGCGGAGAGACGCGCCAGAATTTCAATATATGGGTTTACGGTGATGACAAATTGCGCCGAGGAAGCGGGCTTTACGTCCCGGAGGGCGGCGTAGCCACAAACCACCATTTCCTCCCTCCTCCCGATTTGGAGCCCGTCGCTTTTTCTTCGGGCAGTCATATCTTGGAGGTGTTTGCTACGCTTGCGGGGTCAGCCAAAACACGATCACTCTTTGTCGTCCATCTTGACGTAACACAGGAGGCTGCGAATTCCCTCAGAGCAAGCAACTCCGGCCTTTACTTTGATTGGGGGCCAGATGCGGCACGCTACAATCACCATGTGACCGCGCCGCCCCCGGTAAGGGCCGAAACTTCTGCGTTGCTGGCCGAACTGTCCAAGGGTGAATCCTAGTCGCGCATTGAGCCCAACGGCAACTGTTGGTAACGGTGAGAGTGCAATAGCCGAGAGGCTCCGCGGACATCGCGACCGATTCTACAGGAGAACCACCCATGCGCCGCTTCTTGCGGTGGACATGCCGGATTATGTTTGGAGCCGCGTTCGGATACCTCGCCGGCTTTTGGCTCGTTTGGCATTTACCGATGGCTGATCTACGGGCGGCCTTCCCGGAGATACCGGCAGCGGAGGCAGACCGGGACTTCCCCATAACACTGCCGGACGGCCGGAAGCGGATCATGACCGTGGGCCCCGTCTGGGAGCATCTCAGTCCGACGCAGCGAGGCATTTGGCTCACCAACGTCGCGAAGGATGTCCTACAAGCCAACTGACCAAAAACAGCCCCCGCACCTTCGAGTTTCCATAAACCATGTTACGCGGCACCGCGGGTCGCCAGCTCACCCGGCCGAACAATTCGCTTTATGGCTGAGCCAAGAACCACCCTGAAATCTCGCCGGTCACGCTTCCATTCACGCACTGTCCAGCGAATCCTTGCCCGTCGATGGTGCCGCGACAGCGGTAGAGTGAGCCATCGGACATACCATAGAGCATGGCGTTGAACTCTCCTGACTGGCACGTAACGCTGGACCGACCGGAGATCGCGCCGAGTGGGCCCGTCAGCGTGACATCGCCGCCATGCGTCGAGGCTTTGAGCTGCAGCGTGGCTTTGCCCGGGATCGCCAGCGTGCCAGCCAACAACGGTGCGGGGCATAGATCGCAGAGCGCACTCCCTGTCCCACCGGCATAAATCAGAAGCGCGACGAAGGCGATCGTCCGGGCGATTTCTGTGTCCATGAGGCGAGCAGAGCCGGGCCGGAGCATGGATGCAACGGGGGAGCATGCTCCATTCACGGCTTATACCAAAGCTCATGGGCCGCGACTCATTACCTCGGCGCCATGCCGCCGCTTGGCCATGGTCGCCATGTCTTCCGCGGCATGCAAGACGTGGATGCCGGGCCTTCGCCCGACATGACGAGAGTCGCCATCGGTTCTAGTCGATGGGCCTTGGTGTTATGCATCTGACGAAGCCGTGGATGGCCGAGCCAAGCTCGGCCATGACGGATGAGGGACCAGTACGCCTGTCGATCTCATTGCGCCTATGGGCCCAAGCCCGGCCATGACGATGGGGGTGACGCCGATGCCCCTCATCGCGTCACGGTGAACTGCGCACTGTCACGGTGGGACTGATCGGCGCGTTCAGGAGAGCGAGACGAAACAGCGTATCGGGGGCGCTTCGGCTGAGCAGAGCCTGTGGCGGAAGCCGGAGCGACTCGCGGGCGGCCGAGGCCGTGGCGTCCGCGGACATCGAGCGTCTGGCGGACGACGAGGACGGCGCGTTGCCGGCGGGCTGCCGGAACAGCGGGAGCCGATCCATATCCGGCTCGGCCCCGAGGTGCTGTGCTGGTTCAAGGCGCATGGCCCTGGGCGCGCGAACATCGTGACGAACTGATGGAGGACTCGAACCTATGCCGGCAGAGGCAGTCGCCAAAGACGATAGAGCCGCTGCGGTAACGCCCGCCATACAACCGACAGCACCGTGGCGCGTGCGAGACGTGGCGGCGTTGCCGGGCGACCGCTTGTTTGTGCGGTTTGTTGATGGACTGACAGGCATTGTCGATCTCTCCGCGCTGATTGCTTCGCCGGAAGCGGGTGTGTTCGCCCGCCTGCGGGACCGGAGCCTGTTTGAGCAGGTCACTGTCGAGATGGGTGCCGTGGTCTGGCCTGGCGAGTTGGACCTCGCTCCCGACGCCATGCATGCCGCGATCAAGCAGCATGGGGAGTGGAAGATTCAGCCTTAACGGCTATTCCGGCTTTGTCACCCAATCAAGCGCCGGAGGCGTTCGGTCAGGAACGGCAGCGGGCGGGGCCGGCGCGGCCGTTGACTTCCCGACCTCCCGCTCGCATAACGCCGCGCATCCGGGTAACGTAGCCGTCCCGGTCCCCGCCCGACGCGGGGACTCCGCCGCTCCGCGAGGGTTCGCGCAGCGGCGTTTTGGCCGTTGGAGTAAGCCGTGTTCGAAGCGCTGTCAGACAAGCTTACCGGAGTGTTCGATCGCCTGCGCGGCCGCGGCGCGCTGTCCGAGGCCGATGTCACCGAGGCGCTGCGCGAGGTCCGCCTGGCGCTGCTGGACGCCGACGTGGCGCTGCCGGTGGTGCGCGACTTCATCGCCAAGGTGCGCGAGCGTGCGGTCGGGGCCGAGGTGCTGTCCTCGGTCACGCCCGGCCAGCAGGTGGTCAAGATCGTCAACGACGTGATGGTCGACGCGCTGGGCGGCGAGGGGGCGGTGCCGCTGAACCTGAACGCGCCGGCGCCGATACCGATCCTGATGGTGGGGCTGCAAGGCTCGGGCAAGACCACCACCTCGGGCAAGCTGGCGCTGCGGTTGCGCGAGCGGCTGCGCCGGCGCGTGCTGCTGGCCAGCCTGGATACGCAGCGGCCGGCGGCGCAGTTGCAGTTGGCGCAGTTGGCCGAGCAGGCGCAGGTGCCGAGCCTGCCGATCGTGGCCGGCCAGACGCCGGTGCAGATCGCGCAGCGGGCGATGGATGTCGGGCGGCGCGAGGGTTTCGACATCGTCATCCTGGATACCGCCGGGCGGCTGTCGATCGACGAGGCGCTGATGGAGGAGGTGCGGCAGGTCCGCGCGGTGACCTCGCCGGTCGAGACGCTGCTGGTGGTCGATGCGATGACCGGGCAGGACGCGGTGAATACCGCCAAGGCGTTCAACGAGGCGGTCGGGGTGACCGGCATCGTGATGACGCGGATGGATGGCGATGCGCGCGGTGGCGCGGCGCTGTCGATGCGGGCGATCACCGGGGCGCCGATCAAGCTGATCGGTGTCGGCGAGAAGCAGGACGCGCTGGAGGATTTCCATCCGGAGCGCGTGGCGGGGCGCATCCTGGGGCAGGGCGACATCCTCGGCCTGGTGGAGCGCGCCGCCGAGACGATCGATCAGGAGGAGGCGGAGAAGCTCGCCGCCAAGATGATGCGCGGGAAGTTCGACCTGGAGGATTACGCCACCCAGCTCAAGCAGATCAGCAAGATGGGGAGCCTGTCGGGCATTCTTGGGATGCTGCCGGGGGTCGGGAAGATCAAGGCGCAGATCGAGGACGCCAATCTGGATACGACGATCCTGAAGCGTCAGGGGGCGATCATCTCGTCGATGACGATGAAGGAGCGGCGGACACCGGACATCATCAAGGCGAGCCGGAAGAAGCGGATCGCGGCGGGGTCGGGGACGTCGGTGCAGGAAGTGAACAAGCTGCTGAAGCAGTTCGACGACATGACGACGATGATGAAGCGGATGAGCAAGCTGGGGCAGAAGGGACTGATGCGCAACGGGCTGGCCGCGCTGATGCCGAAGGGCATGGTGCCCGGACAACCGACCTGATTTCTCAAGGAGACACTGATCTATGGGTTTGAAGATCCGACTGGCCCGCGCTGGGGCGAAGAAGCGCCCGTATTACCACATCGTGGTGGCCGACAGCCGCAGCCCGCGCGATGGGCGGTTCATCGAGAAGCTCGGCAGCTACAATCCGATGCTGCCGGCGGAGCATGAGGACCGCGTGCGGCTGCAGGCCGAGCGCATCCAGCACTGGGTGTCGCAGGGCGCGGTGGCGACCGACCGGGTGGCGAAGTTCCTCGGCCAGAAGGGCGTTGGCCCGATGCCGACCTGGGGCGAGCAGCCGGTGAAGTCGGCGCCGAAGAAGAAGGCGCAGGAGCGCGCCAAGGCCGCCGAGGCGGCGGCGGGCTGATGGCCGGGTCGAGCCGGCCCTAGGTGCCGGAGAGCCGCATCCTGATGGGCGTGATCGGCCGGCCGCATGGTGTGCGGGGGCTGGTGCGGGTCACGTCGTATGCCGACGATCTGACGGCGTACGGACCGCTGAGCGACGACCAGGGGCGGCGGTTTGTGCTGCGATTCGCGCGGCGAGGGCGTGGCGGAGATCGCCGAGGTGGTCGGCGAGGCCGAGGTGAAGGTGGCCGATCGGACGGCGGCGGAGAAGCTGACGAATACGCGGCTTGTACGTCGAGCGGGCGCAATTGCCGGAGCCGGAGGCGGACGAGTTCTATCTGGCGGATTTGATCGGGCTTGCCGCGGTCGACGGCGGTGGTGCGGCGCTCGGCAGTGTCAGCGCGGTGCATGACTATGGCGCAGGGGCCAGTCTGGAGATTGCGCGCGAGAGCGTGCCGCCGTTGTTGGTGCCGTTTACGCGGGCGTGCGTGCCGGAGGTCGATGTGAGGCGCGGTCGGGTGCTGGTGGTGGTGCCCGAGGAGATAGACGCGCCGACGTCATGGCCGGGCTTGGTCCGGCCATCCGTGTCTTCGTTGGTTGCGCCGGCTCAAGACGTGGATGGCCGGGCCAAGCCCGGCCATGACGTCGCGATGACCTGGCGCGCATCCGTGTTGACGCTGTTTCCGGAGATGTTCCCGGGACCTCTGGCGCATGTCGCTGGCGGGCCGAGCGCTGCGGCGGATGTCTGGTCGCTGCAGCCGGTGAATATTCGGGACTTCGCCAGCGATCGGCATCGGACGGTCGATGACACGCCGTTCGGCGGCGGCGCCGGCATGGTGCTGCGGCCGGATGTGGTGGATGCCGCGATTGCTTCGGTGGCCGATGACCGGCCGCTGGTGTTCCTGACGCCACGCGGCCGGCCGCTGACGCAGCGCGGATGCGCAGCGCTATGCCGCCGGGCCGGCATCGTCCTGCTGTGCGGCCGCTACGAGGGCGTGGATCAGCGCGTGATCGAGGCGCGCCGGCATGGAAGAGATCAGCATCGGCGACTACGTGCTGTCCGGCGGCGAACTGCCGGCGCTGGTGCTGCTCGATGCCGTGGTGCGGCTGCTGCCGGGCGTGATGGGCGCGGCGGACAGCGCCGGCGGAGGAATCATTCTCGGACCACCTGCTGGAATACCCGCACTACACGCGCCCGGCCGACTGGCAGGGGCGGCGCGTGCCGGACGTGCTGCTGTCCGGCCATCACGCCGCGGTCGCCGCCTGGCGCCAGGCCGAGGCGGAACGGATCACCCGCGAACGCCGCCCGGACCTGTGGGACGCGCACACATCAGCCACTCGCGCGGCGCCAGTTGCCAGCCCGGCGACCGCGCCGTAAGGAAATCTCGACGGAAGGACCATGAGCGATGAACATCATCCAGCGTTACGAGGCCGAGCAGATCGCTCGCCTGACCGCCAGCCGCGGCGTGCCGGAGTTCGCGCCGGGCGATACGGTGCGCGTCGCGGTGAAGGTGGTGGAGGGCGAGCGCACCCGCACCCAGGCGTTCGAGGGCGTGTGCATCGCCGCTCCAACAAGGGGCTGAACAGCAACTTCACCGTGCGCAAGATCAGCTACGGCGAGGGCGTGGAGCGCGTGTTCCCGCTGTATTCGCCGCTGATCGCCGAGATCGCGGTGGTGCGCCGCGGCGATGTGCGACGGGCGAAGCTGTATTATCTGCGCGGACGCTCGGGCAAGTCGGCGCGCATCGCCGAGACGCGCTCGCACCGCCGGACCCTCGGGTGAGGCGCCGGCGACTGCCACGAAACCGAAGCGGCTGATTGATAGCCGGGCCAGGCCCGGAATCACGACGGGAGAAGAAACGCCATGTCCGACGCGAAGCCACGCACGCTGTTCGACAAGATCTGGGACAGCCACGTCGTGGAGAAGCTCCCGGACGGGACGTGCATTCTCTACATCGACCGGCATCTGCTGCATGAGGTGACCAGCCCGCAGGCGTTCGAGGGTCTGCGCCTGGCGGGCCGCAAGCTGCGCCGGCCCGACCTGACGATCGCGGTGGCCGACCACAACATCCCGACGGTCGGCGCGCGGACTCCTGCCGACATCAAGGAGGAGGACAGCCGCATCCAGGTGCAGACGCTGGAGAAGAACGTCGTCGAGTTCGGCGTGCCGTATATCCCGATCCTCGATGTGCGCCAGGGCATCGTGCACATCATCGGCCCGGAACTGCGGCATCAGCCTGCCGGGGACGACGATCGTGTGTGGTGATTCGCATACCTCGACGCACGGCGCGATGGGGGCGCTGGCGTTCGGCATCGGCACGTCCGAGGTCGAGCACGTGATGGCGACGCAGACGCTGCTGCAGCAGCCGGCGAAGAACATGGAAATTCGGGTCGACGGCACGCTGGGGTTTGGCTGTTCGGGCAAGGACATCGTGCTGGCGATCATCGGCAAGATCGGCACGGCCGGCGGCACGGGACATGTGATCGAATACACCGGCGAGGCGATCCGCGCGCTCGACATGGCGGGGCGCATGACAGTGTCGAACATGACGATCGAGGCTGGTGCGCGGGCCGGACTGATCGCGCCGGACGAGACGACATTCGCCTACGTCAAGGGACGCGAGTACGCACCGAAGGGCGAGGCGTGGGAGCAGGCGGTGGCGTATTGGCGGACATTGCCGACCGACCCGGGCGCGCACTACGACACGCACGTCGCGCTGCATGCCAACGATATCGCTCCGATGGTGACATGGGGCACCAGTCCGGGCGCGGTGGTGCCGGTGACCGGCGCGGTGCCTGATCCGGCCGACGTGGCCGACGAAGGCCTGCGCTCGCAGATGCAGCGGATGCTGGAATACATGGCGCTGAAGCCTGGCCAGAAGCTGGCGGACGTGCCGATCGACGTGGTGTTCATCGGCTCCTGCACGAACGGCCGGATCGAGGACATCCGCGCCGCGGCTGCCGTCGCCAAGGGCCGCCACGTGGCGCGCCGGCGTGCAGGCGCTGGTGGTGCCTGGGTCGGGCCAGGTGAAGAAGCAGGCGGAAGCACGAGGGGCTGGATCGCGTGTTGCTCGAGGCCGGGTTCGAGTGGCGCGATCCGTGCTGTTCGATGTGCCTCGGGATGAACCCCGACAAGCTGACGCCGGGACAGCGCTGCGCGAGTACGTCGAACCGGAATTTCGAGGGTCGGCAGGGGCCGGGCGGGCGAACGCACTTGCTGTCGCCGGCGATGGCGGCGGCGGCGGCGGTGATGGGACGGCTGGCCGATGTGAGGCAGTTGGGGTGAGGCCTCTCTCATCATGCTGGGCGCAGGCCCGGCATCCACGTCTTACTCGTTGCAGAAGGCGTGGATGCCGCACCGGCATGCCGAGAGTTGGCTCAAGCCGTCAGTAGAGGTCCGCCACGGGTTGGTATGCCTGATCACGTGTCTTCCAGGCGCGCGGCCACTCCTTGAGGTTCTTCTCCCGCTGAATGGCGGAACGGACATCGTCGTGCCATTCGCAATAGACCAGCCGATGCAGTCTGTAGCGTTTGGTGAAGCCATCGATTGTGCCGGTGCGTTGCTCGTAGGCGCGCCGGATGATGTTGTTGGTGACGCCGACGTACAGTGTGCCGTTTCGCCGGTTGGTCATGATGTAGACCCATCCGCCTGTCATGCTGCGGAGCGTTGCCCACGGACGCTAACAAGACGTGGATGCCGGGCCTTCGCCCGGCATGACGATAACCGCTCCCGTCGTGACAACGGCCCCACGCGTCATGCCGGGCGAAGGCCCGGCATCCACGTCTTCTGATGAGGACATGATGGAAAAATTTACCACACTGACTGCGGTCGCTGCCCCGATGCCGATGCAGAACATCGACACCGACAAGGTGATCCCTGCGCGCTTCCTGAAGACCATCAAGCGATCGGGACTGGGCGTGCACCTGTTCGATCCGCTGCGCTTTGACAGCGACGGCAAGGAGCGGCCGGACTTCATTCTCAATCAGGAGCCCTACCGCAAAGCACAGATCATCGTCGCGCATGAGAACTTCGGCTGCGGCTCCTCGCGTGAGCACGCGCCTTGGGCGCTGCAGGATTTCGGCATCCGCTGCATCATCGCGCCGTCGTTCGGCGACATCTTCTACAACAACAGTTTTAAGAACGGCCTGTTGCCGATCCGACTGCCGCGGGCGATCTGCGACGCGCTGATCGACGATGCGAAGCTCGGCGGCAATGCCCGCATCACCATCGACCTCGAACGCCAGGTCGTGGTCCGGCCAAATGGCGAGGAAATCCATTTCGACATTGCGCCGTTCCGCAAGCACCTTCTGCTGAATGGCCTCGACGACATCGGCCAGACATTGCAGCACGAGCAAAACATCAGCCACCACGAGACGCGCCAGCGCGAGCGTCATGCGTGGCTGCCAACCACCGTGGCCTGAGCGAGGCCTCGATGCCTGCCAACAAGACGCTGCTGATCCTGCCCGGCGACGGCATCGGCCCCGAGGTGATGCGCGAGGTGCGTCGCATCATCGACTGGATGGCCCGACGCCGCATGGTCTCGTTCGACATCTCGGACGACCTGGTGGGCGGCGCTTCGATCGATGCACGCGGCACGCCGATCAACGACGAGACGCTGCAAAAGGCGAAGGACGCCGATGCCATCCTGTTCGGCTCGGTCGGCGGCCCCAAGTGGGACAAGCTGGGCTTTCAGCTCCGACCAGAGTTGGCGATCCTGCGGCTGCGCAAGGAACTGGACCTGTTCGCCAATCTGCGACCCGCCATCGTGCTCGATCCGCTGGTGGATGCCTCGACGCTGAAGCGCGAAGTGGTGCGCGGGCTCGACCTGATGATCGTGCGTGAAAGCACCGGCGGTATCTATTTCGGCGAGCCGCGCGGAATCGAAACGCTGCCCAATGGTGAGAAGCGCGGCTTCGATACCGAAAGCTATACGACGAACGAAATCGAGCGCGTCGCCAGCGTGGCGTTCGAGCTGGCCCGCAAGCGCAAGAACCACGTCACCAGCGTGGAGAAGGCCAACGTGATGCAGTCGGGGCTGTTCTGGCGCCAGACCGTCACGGCGCTGCACGAGCGGGATTATGCCGACGTGCAGCTCGACCACATGTACGCGGACAACTGCGCCATGCAGCTTGTGCGCAATCCGCGGCAGTTCGATGTGATCGTCACCTCCAACATATTCGGCGACCTGTTGTCCGATCTGGCGTCCATGCTGACTGGCAGCCTCGGCATGCTGCCGTCCGCGACGCTGGGGCCGGCGGATGCATCAGGCAAGCGCCTGGCGCTGTACGAGCCGATACACGGCTCTGCGCCCGACATTGCCGGCAAGGGCATCGCCAATCCCATGGGGCAGATTTTCAGCTTTGCCATGCTGCTGCGCTATTCGTTCGGTATGGACGAAGACGCGGCGCTGATCGAGCGCGCCTGCACCAACGTGCTTGCCTCCGGTCTGCGCACCGCCGACATCATGGCCCCTGGCACCGCGAAGGTCGGCACCAACGTCATGGGCGAGTCGATCCTGCGCGAGCTGGACAAGCTCGCCGTCTAAACCCTGGCGGGGCGGGTTTCCAACGTGCCCAGACGCGCCGCCGCACCGAGCGGCAGCAGTGCAGCAGCGACCAGAACCATGCCGCCGACCACCAGCATCGCCGCAGCATATGTGCCGGTCATGTCGCGCAGCACACCGACAAGCTGCGGTGCCAGATAGCCCGAGATGTTGCCGATCGAATTTATCGTCGCAATGCCCGCCGCGGCCGCGCCGGCGCCGAGATAGGCGGTCGGCAGATTCCAGAATGTCGGCAAAGCGGAACTGATGGCCATTCCGACAACACAGAGCGAGATCAGTTCGGCAACCGGTCTGCCGATGGTGAGACCGGTGGCGATAAGCCCCAGGGCTGCCACCAGCGTCGGGATCGTCACGTGCCACACGCGTTCGCCGGTGCGGTCGGAACTGCGTGAGACCAGGATCATGCCGATCGCACCCAAAGCCGCCGGCACTGCTGCCAGGTAGCTGACGACAATATTGCTGAAGCCCAGATCCTTGATGATCAGCGGCAGGAAGAAGACGTTCGCGTAAACGCCGAACCCGATGCAGAGATAGGCGATCGTCAGGAGAACCACACACGGGCTGCGGAGCGCGCGCAGCGTGCCGGTGGTCGAGCCAACCGCTTCGCGTTGTTCGGCGGCGAGCTTGCTCTGCAGCCATTGCTTCTCGTCGTGCGTGAGCCAGCGTGCGTCGGCCGGCTGGTCGCACAGCACGAATGGACCGAATGCCGCGAGCACTAGAGCAGGCGCGGCCTCGATCAGGAAGATCCACTGCCAGCCTTGCAAGCCGAGCCATCCATGCAGCGCGAGGATGTTGCCGGAGATCGGCGCACCGGTGGAGACGGCGAGCGCCGCGCAGGCGTAAAACGCCCCCATCGCCGAGCCCCGGTGCCGGTTCGGAAACCAGCGGGTCATGAAGAAGATCACGCCGGAGAAGTAGCCGGCCTCCGCGACGCCCAACATGAATCGCACAATGACGAAGCTGGTCACGCCGGATACCAGAGCGGTTGCGCCCGAACACAGCCCCCATGCGAGCATGATGGTGGTGATCCAGCGTCGTGCGCCGATGCGGGCGAGCATCACGTTGCTGGGCACCTGGAACAGAATGTAGCTCCAGAAGAACGCGCCGGCGCCCAGGCCATATTGGGCGGCTGAGAAGCCGAGAGACTTGTTCATGGTCAACGCAGCGATTGCCACGTTGGTGCGGTCGAGCGCGTTGACGAAATAGCCGATGCCAAGGAATGGCACGAGACGCCATGCGACCTTGTGCATGATGGCCTGTTCGCTGACCGGTGCCATGGCTTTCCTCCCGCCCGGTTTGTCGTTGAGGGCAGCATAGGCCGGGCGGGCGGGGATGGCGTTCAAACGGTCGTGGGGGCCGGCGAGCCTTGCCCTGTAGTCGGGCTTCGGTTAAACCCGCGCGCCTTGGCGAAGCGCCCGTAGCTCAATTGGATAGAGCACCAGACTACGGATCTGGGGGTTGGGAGTTCGAGTCTCTCCGGGCGCGCCAGCTTAAGAACAGGACGTTGACGGGATGCGAACCGCGAGAAGACATTGCAATCGACGGCGGGATGGCATTGCCTGACGAAAGGACACCACCCTACGCGACCGCGCGCAGCGTCGGGACCGAAACCAATACCACCGATCCCGCCTCCTGGAAAAATTCGCGCAATTCCCGAATCGGCTGAGGTCTGATCCAACGTGCTGGCTGAGGCCGGAGGCCAGTAGAGATGCCCCAGACGGCTGCTTGCAATAAGGAAAGCCATCCATGAGACGACATGCTTCACTACGAAACGCCTGCCTCGCGCTGACAGGATGCCTTGCGGTCAGCTTCGTGGTTCTGACCGGTCCCCAAACGGCCTGGGGACAGGCGGCTGGCATGGGTGGCATTGGCGAGTCGCATACCATCACGGCACGTGCGCAGGTGAAAGCGATCGACCTTGCGAAACGCGAGGTCACGCTGGTCGGGCCGCAAGGCAATGTGCTCGTCGTGCATGCTGGCGACGCGGTGCGTAACCTCGACAAGGTGAAGGTCGGCGACACCGTTGTCGCCACCTATTATGCGTCAGTAGCGTTCGTGCTGTCTGCGCCGGGAACCAAAATTCCGGACAATCAGGCGACCGCTGCGGCCGCTCGTGCACCGAAGGGTCAGTTGCCAGCCGGCGCGGTCGGCACGAGGATTGTGGTGACCGGCACTGTGGTTGGCGTCGATCTGGATGCTCACACTATCTCGCTCGTGGATCCTTCGGGCGGATTGGTGCAGACCTTCACCGTCACCGATCCCCGGCGGCAGGCCGCACTGAGGCGGGTGAAGGTCGGTGACACTTTGACCGCCATCGGCTCGGAGGCCTTTGCTGTCGCGCTCGATCCAGCGTAATCGCAGGGCGCGAAAAAAACGACGAGGGCATCCAGCGGTCGGACCTTTCCCGCCGCAGCGGCGGATTTCGGTGAGGGACAGGACGTTCCGGAACCTCGCCGCCGCGAACAGGCCTCCCCCGCTCGCGCGGGGGAGGGAAAAGCGCAGCGTCAGGTCGAATAGTCGGAGAACCGCACGCCGCCATACCGCGCGCGATAGTCGGTGCGCACGTTGACCAGCGCCACCATGCCCTCGTCTACCTTGGCCTGCGCGCGTTCCAGTGCAGGGCGGATGTCCTCGGGCTTGGTCACGTACTCGCCGTAGCCGCCGAACGCCTCGCACATCTTGTCGTAACGCATGTAGCCAAGATCGCGCCCTGGCTTTTCGCGCGCGGGATCGCCGGTCCAGCCACCGTTCAGGCTGATCACGATCAGCAGCGGGATCTTGTGGCGGATCGCGGTGTCCATCTCCATCGCGTTCATGCCCATCGAGCCGTCGCCGTGCACCACGATCACCTGCTTGTCCGGGCACGCAACCTTGGCGCCGACGCCGAAAGGCAGGCCTACGCCCATCGTGCCGAACGGCCCTGAGTTCAGCCGATGGCCGGGCGAGAATGTCGGCATCGTCTGGCGCCCGAAGTTCAGCGTCTCCTGCCCATCGACGCACAGGATCGCGTCGCGTTTGGCGAAGTTCTTCACCTCCTCGAGCATGCGCACCGGGTGGATGTCGCCATCCTCGGCATACCTGTTGGCGCCGGCCGCCGAACGCTTCTGTGCCTCGCCATCCGCGAGCTTCTGTCGCCACGCCTTGTAGCTGTCCTGCGTCACCTTGCCCTTGATGCCGTCGAGCACCTGCTGCAGCACCATCTTGCAATCGCCGACGATCGGAATGTCGACACCGCGCGCTGCCGCCGCGATCTCCTCCGGATCGATGTCGATGCGCGCGATCTTCGCATTGCCGCCGAAGCGCGGCGGCGCGGCGTGACCGATGATGTAGTTCATCCGCGTGCCGAGCACGATGATCAGATCGGCATCCGAGAACGCGGCGTTCCGCATCGTCAGGAACGAGCAGGGATGATCGTCCGGCACCACGCCACGACCCTGCGGCGTGGTATAGAACGGAATGCCGGCCGCCTCGACGAGGGTCTGCATTTCGGTCCACGCGCGCGACCAGATCACACCGGAACCCGACACGATCAGCGGCTGCTTCGCTTCCGCCAGCGCCCTTACCAGCGCATCGACCTGGCGCGGATCGCCGAGCGGGCGGCTGTCCATCTTGCGTCCAGCGAAACTCCAGTCGACCAGGTTCTCGTCGATCTTCTGGTACAGGATGTCGCCCGGCATATCGACGTAGACGGGACCCGGCTTGCCGGACATCGCGCGTTGTAGGGCGAAGTTCACCTGTTGCGGAATGCGCTTGAGGTTATGCACGCGATCGACGTGCTTGCAGCAGCCCTCCATCAGTTTGACCTGATCGATCTCCTGGAACACCTGGCGGCCGGCCTGGCTGATCGGGCTCGACCCGCCGAATGCCACCACGGGGCAGCAGTCGATCAGCGCATTCGCCATGCCGGTGATCAGGTTGGTCACACCGGGACCGGATGCCGCCATGCACACGGAAGGCGTCTGGCGCAGCCGGCTGTAGGCCTGGCATGCAAACGCCGCCGCCTGCTCGTGGCGCACGTCGATCATGCGGATGCCTTCGGTGATGCAGGTAGCCTCCGCCAGCAGCATCGGGCCGCCCATGATGTAGAAGATGTCCTCGATACCTTCCTTCTTGAGGCACCTTGCGAGGATTTCCGAGCCTGTCAGTTCTGCCATTGGTTCGTCTCCTCTAACCGATTACGCCATTGTTCTTCAGGCCGCCGATCGCGTCCTTGTCCAGTCCGAGCCAATCGTTCAGCACCTGCTCGTTGTTCTGTCCGAGCAGCGGCGACGGCGCGACCGGCGGCGGCCTGCCATCGAACCGCACCGGCCATGCCGGCATGCGGAAGGTCCCGACTGTCGGGTGTTCGATCGTCTGGAAGATGCCGCGCTGCTCGAAGGTCTGATCGTTGTACAGTTCCATCGTATCGAGCACCGCGCCGGCGGGCACGCCAGCCGCACCGATGATCTCCATCGCCTCGTGCTTGGTGTGCTGCTTGGTCCAGTCGGAAATCATCCCGTTCACCGCGTCCGCGTTCTCGGCGCGTGCGGCGGGCGTTTCGAAGCGCGCGTCGCCGTTCAGGTCCTCGCGGCCGATGACCTTCAGCAGACGCCGCCAATGATCAGGATTGGCACGGCTGGTGAAGACATAGACGTAGTCATTCGAGCCGCCGCCCTTACAGGGGAACGTTCCCATCGGCGGCGTGGTGTTGGAGACGCTGCTGTCGGCCGCACGCCCCGCCGCCTGGGTATTGCCAGTACGGTTCTGCGCGGCGAAGGCGATGCGGATGTAGTGCAGCATCGCATCCTGCATCGCCACCTGGAGGTGATCGCCCTGGCCGGTCTCCTTGCGCCGGTACAGCGCGCCCAGGATGGATATCGCCAGCAGCATGCCGGTTCCGGTGTCGCCGAGCGACGGTCCAGGCTTCAACGGACGTCCGTCGCGCTCGCCGGTTATGCTCATAGTGCCGCCGCAGGCCTGCGCGATCATGTCGAATGCCAGGTTCTTCTCGTACGGGCTGCCTTCGCCGAAGCCCTTCACCTGGCAGTAGATGATCGACGGATTGATCTTGCGGATCACATCGGCCCCGAGGCCCAGGCGCTCGATTGCGCCAGGGGCGAAGTTCTCCACCATCACGTCGGCCTTGGCCGCGAGGTCCTTCACCAACGCCAGGCCCTTCGGGTCCTTCAGGTTGACCGTGATCGACTTTTTGTTGGCGTTGAACAGCAGGAAATAGGGATCGTCCTTGGCAGCCTGACCGCCCAGCGCGCGGCCTGGATCGCCGCCACCGGGGTTTTCCAGCTTGACCACGTCGGCGCCCAGCCAGGCGAGCGCCTCGGTGCAGGACGGTCCTGCTTCGAACTGGGTGAGATCGAGGATCTTCACCCCCTTGAGACAGGTCTGTCCGTCTGCCATGTCGGTCGCTCCTCCGTTCTGCGTGAACGGAAAGCTACAGCGAACCCATTGGGTCGTCACCCCTCAGAGCGGTGGTCCGGGATCAGAGGACAGGCGTTCGGCGGCCGTCTGATTGGACGCAGGACCGCAGCGATCGTCGTCCGGACCCCAGCCGCGTTTGACGAACTTTCTGTCGGGACCGAGTGCCAGGAGGTCGTCCCAGCCATCCGTGTAAATCACGCGGACATTGTTTCCCTCCCAGCGCCAGATGCCGTGTTCGCCGCCTTCAGAGTCAGTTGCGGCACTCTGATCCGGTGCCAGCCGCGCGGTGAATGGAGCGCCGTTGTCATGGAAGAAGCGCCAGCGCCCGACGGGGTCGAACGGGCGCACGGGTGTTTGACCAGATCCAGGTGGCGCGGTGCCCAGCAGGGCGATCAGTAGTAGGCAAAGGCAAGCGAAACGAACCCAGATCATCGACGGTCCTCCCCTGGCAGTGCATCACGCGTGATGAACATGCCAGTCCCGCCGATCGCCGTCAGCGAGGGGGCGTCGCCCCGACGTCTCGTTGCAGGTCGGCGCCGTCGCGCGGCTCAGCAGACGCACCATGCGGCTGCAGGACAACGTCGTCATCTTGCAGTTCGAGCTGCGCCACCGTGGCACCCAGAGTGTCGGAGGAATGGCGCTCGATCGTCGCCACCTGTGGACACCGCAGGCAGGCAGCGGGTCCTTCCTGCTTGAACCACAGACAAGTGGGCCGGATGGCGCAGCGTGGCAGCGCCGAAACCGCAGGCGGCAGCATGGTCGCCACACGGGTCGCCAACCGACAGCCTTGGCCATTCCAATGCGGGCACTGGCCCTCGATGCAATGCGCGGCGACGCGCAGCACCTCATGCGGCGCTGCCGAACCAGCGAGCTCCAGAACCTGTTCGGTGATCGGATGCGTCTCGGTCAGGTAAGCGAGCTGTCGATCACCGCTTTCCGTGCGCACCTGCACGCCGAACAAGCGAGCGCCGGGCGCGGCGGTGTGTGCGCTCGGGCATAATAGCGGACCGGCATCCTTGGGGTTTCTCATGGAGAATCCTCGACCGTAATGACATTGCAGCGTAGCCTTTGACCCGTCTGGCGCAGCGCCGCAGACCGCGAGCGATCCGTGCAACGACTGCTGTCCAGACGGGCGCGCAAGGCTGTACGGTGGTTTAGCCGCCGAGGGCCTGTACCGCTCCAACCTGTCCGACGGTCACATTGGACACGTTGGCCTGGGAGACCGCGTTCAGCCAGGGGTTTGCCGGTTGACCGTACCACCACCAATGCGCTGCGCTTACGGTCGCCACAAATGTCGCGCCGCCTGCCACGTTGCGAACGTCTTCCAGCGTCAACGACAGTGGCGCCGGGAGGTCGGCATCAGTTGCCAGTTTCGATTTGCTCATCGCTATGTTCCTCAAGTTTCTGATTACGGTCGGCCTTTGACCGCGACTATTACTGGTAAAGAACGGGTAAGGGGGACACAGTGAGAAGGGTCACAGATCGAATGTCTTGTGTGACGAATGGAAATATTGTGCCCGGTTGTGCCAACTCTCAATGCGAGTGGCTTGCTGTCACCTCGATCGTCAGGCGGGCTTGACCACACGCACCAAGAGAAGACGTGGATGGCTGGGCCAAGCCCAGCCATGACGGATGTGACGGATGTGACGGTGTGACGAATGTGACGGATATGATGGATATGATGGATGGGTGTTTCTCATTGAGCGTGAAGCAGGCGCGCAGGTGGCATCAAATTGGTGATGCTGCCTCGATGACCTGTGCCACTGCCGGGATGATGGCATTCCGGCGAGAAATCGAATCGGGTTGCGGTTGCTCGTGCAGTTGGCCATCAACTATCGCAATGCGGCGTTCCGCGGATGCGATCGTCTCTGGCCGGTGCGCAATGATGATGCGCGTCAGGCCGAGCTCGCGAATGGCCGCATTGACGCGTGCCTCGATATTTGTGTCGAGATGCGACGTGCCTTCGTCCATGAAGAGCATGGTGGGGCGCCGGTACAGCGCGCGGGCGAGCAGGACGCGCTGGCGTTGACCACCCGACAGCGAAGATCCCATGTCGCCGATCAGGCTGTCATAGGACATCGGCATGCGCATGATGTCGTCGTGAACGCAGGCAATCCTGGCGCAATGCTGCATGTGCGCATGATCGAAGCCCTGGTCGAAGAAGCAGATGTTGTCTGCGATCGAGCCTGACAGCAGCTGGTCGTCCTGCATCACGACGCCGACATGGTCGCGGAACGCGCGCGCTCCGTATGTGGCCAGCGGCAGGCCGTCGATCAGCACTTCGCCGTCGGTGGGCTCGAGCAGGCCAAGCATGACCTTCATCAGCGTTGTCTTGCCGCCGCCAGACGGACCAGTGATCGCTACGTAATCGCCAGCCTGTACAGTGAGGTTGATGCCTTCGAAGACATAGGGTTCGCCTGGCGCATAACGAAACGACAGGTTGCGGACCTCAATGCGGCCTGACGCCGGCGCGCGATAGCTGGTCCGCTCCTGGCCCGGCTCCGGCTCAGCCTGCGTGATGTCAGCGAGCCTCTCGAGATGCAGGTCCAGCATCCGGAACTCGATCGCTTTCTCCACGAGCCGCACCGCCTTGTCGATGAACTGCTGCTTGTACGCGATGAAGGCGAACAGCATGCCGATCGTCATGCGCCCATCGAGGATGGCGAGGGCTCCGAGATAGATCACGGCGATATTTTCGCAGCCGAACACCACGTCGTTGACGGCCTTGAACACGCCTTTCAGGTACTCCACGCCCGCATTGGTCGCCACAACATCGGCGTAGCGGTTCGACCACAGCACCTTTCGGCCGCTTTCGCGATTGAAGATCTTGATGCTCTGTATGGCGCGCGCGGTCTCGATGAACGTGGAGTTTTCACGCGCACGGGCCTGCACCACATCGACCGAACGTCGCCGGAACATTTGATAGAACGCCACTCGCAGAGCGGCGTAGACGAGCAATGCTGTGAGCACGACCAACCCAAGCCTTGCACTGTACAGGAACACCATTGCGGCCGTGAGCACGGCCATCGCACCATCGACCAGTGCCGAGATCAGGCCCTCGGCCAGCAGGTTGCGTATCGGCTCGATGGAACTGAAGCGGGATACCAGGTCACCGATGTGTCGGCGCTCAAAGAAGACGAGCGGCAGACGCAGCAGATGGGCGAACAGACCATTGCCGATGTCGAAGGCGATGCGACTTTGCAGGTAGACCAGGATGCGCGAGCGGAGCAGTCCAGCCACTGCGTTGAACAGCATGGCGAGTCCGAAGCCGAGGGCGAACACGGACAGCAGGCCGCGGTCATCGTTGACGACGCCCTCATCCACTGCGAGTTGCATGTAGAACGGACCCGCCAGCACGTAGGCCTGCAGGATCACCGAAAGCACCAGCGTTTGCACCAACGGAGAGAGCAGGCCGTGTGCCGAACCGATCAACCCGGTGAGCCGCTGCTTGGCCACCTGGCCGCCGGGCTGAAACCCGGAGGATGGGGTGATCTCGAGCGCCACGCCGGTGAAATGATTGGACAGGTCGGCCACGCTCAACTGCCGCTCGCCGAGTGCTGGATCGTGGATGACAGCCAGGCCGTTGCGCGCAATTCGCTTCAGGACGACGAAATGGCTCATGTCCCAGTGCAGAATTGCGGGCAGCCGAAGTCGCGCGAGGCTGACGGGTTCGAGGCGAAGCGGCCGGCCGGCTAGTCCGATCCGCTCTGCCGCCTCGATGACGCCGGCCAGTGTCATGCCCTTGAGCGAGACCGGATAGCGGCGGCGCAGGCTGCCGAGATCGATTTGTTGCCCGTGGTAAGATGCGATCATCGCGAGGCAGGCGAGGCCGCATTCGGCTGCCTCGGACTGGCGAATGTCGGGCAGTCGTCGGGCCCATAACGCGCGAGCTGTCATACCGCCCCGCCATGCATGCTGCGCAGTGGATCCAACACCCAGTCGAGCAGCGAGCGCCGGTCGAACACGATGTTGGCCTTCAATGTCATGTCCGCGTCGAGTGGAAAGTCATGCCCGAATGCCGGCAGGCTCTGCTGGTCCAGATTGACGGTCACACGGTACGACGCTTCGGTGCTGACGACCGGTCCGACGACCTCCGCCGGACGCAACAGCGTGCGGGACACGGAGCGCACCGTACCGCCATGCAAGCCAAACCGTTGGTAGGGAAACGCCTCGTATGCCAGGCGCACTGTCTGGCCGGGTGCCACAAAGCCAATCGCGCGCGCCGGGACGAGCAACTCCGCCTCGAGAACGCCTCCGGTTGGCACGATCGCGAGCTGAGGGATTGCGGGATCGGCGACGAGCCCGACGCGGGCCTGCAAAGCCGAGACACGGCCCGCGACAGGCGCGCGGAGTTGGTAGGCGCGGCGGCCTGCTGCTTCGGCAAGTTTGCCTTCCAAATCGGCAACGGATTGGCGCAGCACCAATAGCCGGCCTGCAACCTGCTCGGGCAGCGCGTTCAGTGAATGACCTTGCTGCGTCGCCTCGCTCTGCTTTGCGGCGATCTGCTCGGCCAGCGCCGCTTCGTTCTGTCGTTGCGCGAGGTGGTTATCCTGCCGTCGCTTGAACTCGACGTCGGACACATAGCCCGCGGCGACCAGACCGCGGATCGCCTTGACCTGCTGCGCGGCCAGCAGCGATCGCGCATGCTGCGTCGCGAATTGCGCCTGTAGTGCCGTCACCTCGCGGTCGAGACTGCTGATCTGATCGCGGAACCGGAGCTTCTCCTGCTCTGCCTTCGTCTGTTCCAATTTGATCTGTTCCAGCAGCTCGGCCCGCTGCCGCGCCAATGCCTGCAGCACCGCACCGTCGACGTCACCGCCCTGACCGTCGGTCTGGCCGACCCGAACGGTGAGCAGAGGCGCACCCTCATCGACGAGCTGGCCTTCGCTCACATCAAGCGCGGTGACGATGCCTGAGTGCGGCGGGAATACTTTGGCGACGCCGACAGTCGGTACCAGGAAGCCGGAGACGGTTACCTTGCGGGCGTAGTGGCCGGTCGCGAGAAACATGACCGCCGCGCACACCAGGGCCGCAAGCAGCCATGTCAACGGCCCCGCCGTCGGGGCCACAGGCTGCCGTTCAACGGATCGCAGCGGCTCCCGCTGGAACGCCACTGCCTCGGGTCGAAAGAGACGAAACTCGGCCACGGCTTCACCCGTCGATGCCGAGACACGTTAACCGCGCGTCCGCGGTGCTTCAGTGAAGTCAGTCACAAATCGTTGCAGTATTGCCGAGCGAGCAGTGGACCGACGGCGGGCTTGCTAGGTGCGCCCCAGGGATGCCATCAGCTCCGCCCACTCCCGCCGATTCAGCCCGCTGTTCGCCTGCTCGACGGCCTCGCCGTGCAGCATTCGCCGCACCACCGCCAGCATCTGCGCCGACAGAGTCACCGCGCCCAGCCGGTAGTCGAGGAAGGCCTGATATGCCACCGGCACCCACGCCTTCACCGTGCTCAGCATCGCCTCGGCATAGGCGCGGATCTCGTACTGCGCGTGCGCGTCGGCGCGCAGCGACAGGAAGTGGAACAGGTTGTAGAGGTCGATTTTCCAGTACCACTGCGTATAGGTGTTGAGCGTCAGGTTCATCCGCGCCAGTTCGCGCGCCAGGCCTTGCCGCGACGGATCGCGCGCAGCCCCCGTCTCATCCTCGTTCAGCATTTCCGCATAGTGGTCGTAGCTGCGTGTCGCATCCTCGCGCAGCAGATCGAGCACATGAGTGGCTTCCTCACCGGCCAGCACATCGCCCCGGCCCTGACGGTTGACCGCTGACTGCGCTGCCAGGTGCTCGGGGGCTGGCAGATAGAACTCGCGGTCCAGAATCGAATAGCGCGCGGAATACTCGTTCACATTGGCGGTGCGGTGGCGGATCCACTGCCGGGCGACGAAGATCGGCAGCTTCACGTGGTACTTGATCTCGCACATCTCGAACGGGGTCGAGTGCCTGTGGCGCATCAGATAGCGGATCAGCCCGGCGTCCTCGGAGACGCGACGGGTTCCCCGCCCGTAGGACACCCGCGCCGCCTGCACGATCGCCGCATCGTCGCCCATGTAGTCGATCACCCGGATGAAGCCGTGATCCAGCGCCGGGATCGCCTGAAACAGCATGGCTTCCAGCGCTGCAACGGTGGGGCGTGCGGTCGGCGACCGCTGGCCGCGGGCGGCCTCGATCTCGGCAGCTTGCTGCTCGGTCAGGCGCATGACGACTCCACTTTCACCGGGCTGGAGGAGTGCCTATATTACCTCCGTCGGTTCGCCGGCTATGGCGATAAACGGTGCGTGGAATAAGCGTAGTGGACCCGGGGGCAGTGCCCGGCGCCTCCACCATTGCCCGCCTCGGGCAGCATGGGGGCGACACAGGCTCGACACGCGCGGTAAAGGCGTATCTTTCGCTCGGCATGGTTCCGCCGTTATCGGGCCATATGACAAGTGCCAATGACAACACAGAGGCGCTCGCTGTCGCTGCATAAGCGATAAGCGCGGTTCGGGGGGCACCGGGCAACAGAAGCCCCCCACTTCGCCCTCATTCCGCCAGGAAGGCCGTCACTGCCCGGCAGAACCGGAGCGGGTCCTGTCCGAACATGAAATGCGCGGCGTTCGGGATGATCTCGACCCGCGCCCCTGGAATGTGCGCTGCCAGCGCCCGCAGTACCACCGGCAGCGAGCCGGGGGTCTTCTCGCCACCCACCAGCAGCGTAGGAGTCCGGATCGACTCGGCATCGGCGCGGCTGAACGGTTGGCGCTGCTCGTTGGCCTGTCCGACCAGCGTGTAGGCGTTGTCGCGCACTGCCTGCTTTTCATAGGGCGGAAGAGCACGCCATGCCCCTTCGCCGTCGATCCCGTCGAAGAACCCTGCCAGCCCGCCTTCGACGTCGCCCGCGGCGATCTTCTGCGCCGCCGCGACCGTCCTGTCCCGCATCGGCGGGAGAGTGGCGCCTGCCGACGCCAGGGATGCATCCAGATCGCCGCCCGGTTCCGCCAGCACTACCCTCCGCAGCAGGTCTGGCCGCTGCTGCGCCACCCGGAAGGCGATGTGCCCACCGCGCGAATGACCCATCAGATCGAGAGGCGCGACGCCCAGCGCCTCGATGAAGCCGATCATGTCGGCGACGTGCTGCGCCATGGTGTAGTCCGGATCGGCGCCGTCCCAGTGCTCGGGAAAGAAATGCCGCAGGCTGGGCGCGATCACCCGGTGGCGCCGCGACAACGGTCCCAGCACACACGACCAGATCCGGAAATCGCACAGCGAGCCGTGCACGCACACCAGAGGCGAGCCCTCGCCGACTTCGATGTACGCCATGTCGCAGCCGTTGATGCGCTGATGCAGCATGTCTTGTCCTTCCTCCGGACTCGGGCGCAGCATGGACGCAACGCGCAGCGGCGGGAACCCAGCGGAGGAGTGCGCCAATGAATGATTCGACCCGGCATCCAGAGGGCGAACCCTGGCAGTGGCCCGAGGCCACATGGCGACGCATTGTCGGCCGTGCCCGCGCCGGCCGCAGCCTGAAGCCGAAAACCTGGCCGGATGGTGCGCGCTGTGCAGTGGCGATCAGCTTCGACGCGGATCACGAGACGATCCCGCTGCGCGACAGCGACGAGAGCCCGATGCGGATCAGCCAGGGCCAGTATGGCAATCGCCAGGCGATGCCCCGCATCCGCCGCCTGCTGGAGCGCGAGGCGGTTCCGGCATCGTTCTTCTACCCAGCCGTGTCGGCGTTGCTACATCCCGACGAGGTGCGCGCGACGGCCGATGACGGGCACGAGATCGGCATCCACTCGTGGATCCACGAGGCGAACACCACGCTCCCGCGTGAGGCCGAGCGTGACCTGACATTCCGCGCCTTCGAGACGCTGGCGCGTATCTCCGGGCGCGATCCGGTGGGGATGCGCACCGCGAGTTGGGATTTCTCGGTGAACACGCTCGACATCGTGCGCGAGCTTGGGCTGCTGTACGACAGTTCGCTGATGGCGGACGACGATCCGTACGAGCTCATGGATGCCGGCGAACCGACCGGGATCGTCGAACTGCCGCCGGAATGGATTCGCGACGATGCGGTGTATTTCAATTTCGTGCGGTTCTCGGCGCTGCGGCCCTACACGCCGCCTTCCGCGGTGGAGGAGATCTTCACCGCTGAGTTCGACGGCGCGTGGGAGGAGAGCGGGCTGTTCCTGCTGACCATGCACCCGCACGTGACCGGCCACCGCTCTCGGCTGCCGCTGCTGGCGCGGTTGATCAAGCACATGAAGGCGCGCGGAAAATGCTGGTTCGCCACGCACGCGCAGGTGGCGCGCTGGTGCAAGGAGCACGCCTGAGGCTTGCTGCACCTCGTCTCATGCGCATATGATGCGCATGAGACGAGGTGATCATGAACTACGTCGCGCGTGGCCCCAAGAAGCCGGTCAACATGACGTTGAGCGAGGATCTGGTGCGCGAGGCACGGCTGTTGACGCGCAATCTGTCGGAGACGGTCGAGCAACTACTTGCGGAATTCATCTCAGCCGAGCGCGCCAGACAGGACGAGAAAGATCACCGCATCGATGCGACGATCGCGATGCTTAATGACCTCTATGACCGGCACGGGGGGCTTGGCGAGGAATTCTCGTCACTCTGATGGCGCAGTTCGATGTCCATGCGAACACGGGGCAGAATTGAGCTGACATTCCCTATGTGGTTGTCATCCAGTCGCGACGCTTCGACGCAGCGCGCACGCGGCTGGTCGCTGCACTTCGCGCGGCGCCTCGTGGCAAGGTTCCCGACGCTACTCTCACGCCGCGGTTCCGCATAGACGGCAAGTACGTCCTGCTCGATCCGCTGCAGATCGTCGCAATCCAGCGGTCATCACTTGGTCGCCTGGTGACATCCCTGTCCGATGACGCGTCCAGCAGCGCGATTATCAATGCCATCGACGCGGTGATTACCCGCGCCTACGGCTGATCGTGGTCGCCATACTGATGGTGTCCTTCAATCAGGTCATTCAGCTCTACGGTCTGCGCTTCATCACTGCCGGATTGGCTGCCGTGCTGTCGTCGGACAGGAACGCCTCGTTTGGCGGCAGGTAGCGGCTTTCGCCATCGGTGTCACCGGCATTTTGGTGCTGTTCGGTCCGGCGCCGTTCGCCGGGCGGTTCGACTGAGCGAGCTGCTGGGCGCCGGCGGTGTCAGTGACTGGGGCACCAGCCGCACCGGTACCTATGCTTTCGTCTCGCCGGTGATCGCGGTCGCACTCAATGCTCGTCGCCGCCGCGATCGTGCTCAGGCGGACATAGCAGTCAAATCCATACGTCGTTCTGCGCGGTTCGTTCGCCGCCCTCGTGTCCAGTGTTGCGCACGCCGCGCGGTTCGATCAGCAACAGCTTGACCTCCTTGTCGGCATACGGCTTGTGCTCGACGCCCTTTGGAACGACGAACATCTCGCCGGCCGCAACCCGAACGGCGCCGTCACGGAAGTCGATCCGCAGTTCGCCTTCCATGACCAGGAAAGTCTCGTCGGTGTCTTTGTGATCATGCCAGACGAAGTCGCCCTGCAGCTTCACGATCTTGAACTGATAGTCGTTCATCTCGGCGACGACCCTGGGCTGCCACTGCTCGTTGAACAACGCGAACTTCTTGCGGAAGTTGATCGCCTGATAGGTCATGAAAGGCCTCCGTCAGGTCACGTGCAGCACCGCCTTGCCGGGAAACTCGCGCGCGATCAGGCGGCGCGCAATCGAGGCGATGTCGGTCCACGGCGCCTCGACATCGATATGCGGACGCAGCCGACCGCGGGCGACCTCACTCGCGAGCACCGCGAGGCCCTCGCCCGCGGGTTCCACGCGGCGCAACTCGTGGAACAGGATCAGGCCATACAGCTGCACGCCACCTTGGCGGAAGAACGCGCCGCTTTCGAACGTCGTTGTCGGCGCTTCCGAAACACCGAAGTGCACGCAGGTGCCGTTCGGTTGCAGCATCGTCAGCGCGGCGGACAACGCAGAGCCGCCGATCGAATCCACGATCAGGTGATACGGGCCACTCGATGCCGCGGCGCCGAGGTTGGACGCGACGATGATACGCTCGCCGCACCACTCGCTGATCATCGCCCGCTGTTCGGCGCGGCGCACGTGGCCATAAACCTCGGCGCCTGCTGTGGCGGCAAGTTGCACGGCCAGATGCCCAACACCGCCCGTCGCGCCATCGACCAGCACCTTGCGACCCAACAGCAGCCCGCCCTGCCGCAGTGCATGCAGCGCGGTCAGGCCGGCAACCGGGAGCGTCGCCGCCTGTGCGTCCGTCACCACGTCGGGCAGAGCAGCGACAGCGTGGCTCGGCGCTCGAATGCGTTCCGCCCAGGCGCCGGTCGGCAACATGCCGACGACACGCGTGCCGGGCTTCGGTCCGCTGCCATCGGCTGCGGCCTCTTCGATGATGCCGGCAAAGTCCCAGCCGGGCCGCGCACCGGCTTCCGACTGCGACAGCGCACGATTGACCTCGCCGCGGTTCAGCGAGATCGCGGTGACGCGGACGGTTACATCGCTGGCCGTCGCTGGTGGCAGCTCGACCGATTGCAGGGTCAGCTTTTCGCTGCGGGCTGGATCAACGACGACGGCGCGCGACTGCTTGAGCCATCAATTCTCCCCCTTGTCAGACCTCTATCAGCGTCCCTTGAACCGGGGCTTCCTGCGTTCGCGCCACGCCTGGTGCGCTTCCTGCTTGTCCTCGGTCATCTCGAGCATGGCGAAGCGATACAGATCGCCCAGCACCGCATCGGCCAGCGGCACGTCGATGCCCGCGGTTCAGCGATTCCTTGGTCAGCCGCGTCGGCCAGTGGCGGCAGCGAGGCAATGTGCTCCGCCACCTCCATCGCGCGCGCCATCAGCGCATCATGCGGCACCAGCCATTGCGCCAGGCCGATGCGATACGCCTCCTCCGCCTTCAGCGGAAAGCCGAACGCCAGCGCGCATCGCCAGGCCCTTGCCGACCCAACGCGCCAGCCGCGTCGCACCGCCCTGCGCCGGAATGATGCCGAGACCGCTCTGCGGCAGCCGCCATTCCGCGCGCTCCGACGCAACGATCATGTCGCAGCAATAGGTGACGATGCAGCCGATGCCGACAGCGTAACCGTTCACCGCCGCAATGATCGGCTTGGCGAAGTCGGTCAGCATCGGGATCGGATGCGCGCGGCGCCGGTTCGGCAGGTCTTCGATGAAGGCGGCGACCGAATCCATCGTGTGCGTGCGCGGGTTCTTCAGATCGGCACCCGCACTGAACGCGCCGCCCTTGTCGTCGCCGGTCAGGATGACGCAGCGGATGTCCGGATCGGCCTCCAGCTCCGGCAGGCGCTCGCGCAGGCCGGTCTGGAATTCCTCGCACCAGGCGTTGCGCGCCTCGGGGCGGCTGAGCGTCAGGACGGCGACGGCACCGCGGCGTTCGCAGAGCAGGGGCATGGCTCGTTCCTCCTCACGCGCGATCCCACCGCAATGGTTCGCGCGTGACAAGCACCTCGCCGCTCGAGGTCAGGCGGATCACGTTGACTGTCCGCGCCAGGTCGGGGGAGCCGGAGTAGTAGGCCGGCACGCTGCCGTCGCCGACCCGCTCGGGACGGTCCCAATGGCCGAGCGCCAGATAGTCCGCCTGCGGTCGCCGGCGATCGCGTCGTCGCTGAACAGCCATGACGGCCGCAGCGGCGTCGCAAGGTTGTGCGGCGGCTCGTAGTGGCCGTGTGCCATCGCGATCTGCCACCGCGTGGTGCGCGCACGCGGCCCACGCAACGGCGCCATGTTCTCGTAGTCGCGATGCGCGTGCCCCCAGATCTCCAGGTCGTGGGCCCGGAAGCCGGTGGCCTCGTCGTGCGTGACGCCGAGGATCGGTCACGCCCTGGATCGACGCCAATCCACCGCGCTCGAACACGCTGTTGGGCATTGCCGGATCGTGGTTGCCGGGGAGGATCACCACCGGCATGCCGGCGTCGGACAGCAGCCGCCCGACGCGGTCCAGCACCGGGGCGGGAACGCGGTTGTTGTCGAACGTGTCGCCGGCCAGCAGCACGATGTCGGCGTTGTGCGCGCTTGCGGCGGCCAGCACGGCGGCGAGGCCCGCGGTGCCGTCATGGTGCTTGGTGGCGTGGTGTTCGTCATCGACGTGCAGGTCGGAACTGTGGACGAGGACGATGTCCACTCGGGACGGCTGGTCTCGGGGCATGGGAGCGCATCGTAGGGGGTGGGGTGGCCGAGGCAAGACCGCGGCTGAGACAGACCGCCGACCATCCAGCCAACACTTCCGCCGCTAGTTGTACCTGACGCCGCCGC
>CAWCXI010000045.1:0-234696 GCA_963799415.1 uncultured Alphaproteobacteria bacterium
ATAGCGCGACAGTTCGGATGTCCGGCGAGCGACAGCAAGGATGTCCGGTCGCTGCGTGTGTTGAAGATGGCGTGACGGGAGCTTCGCGACAAGGGTCGCGTTGGGATATCACGCGGACGAAGCGGTGATGATCTCCTTCTGTTTGGTGTCGCCCTTACCGTCGCTGGAAGGGCGTTGATTCTGACGGGTTGCTGCGGAGCGTTGGCGGTAGCTCTGAACGTTCATCTCGAGAATGACGGCATGGTGGACGAGGCGATCAACTGCGGCGAGCGTCATGGCGGCATCCGGGAAGACGGTTGTCCATTCGCCGAAGGGTCGATTAGACGTTACCAACAAGCTGCGCCGTTCGTAGCGAGAAGCGATCAACTCGAACAGTGCGCTAGTCTCTGCCTGATCACGATTTACGTAGCACAGATCATCGAGAATGATCAGGTGATACTTGTCGAGCTTCTCGATCGCGCTCTCCAAGGACAACGATTGTCGAGCAGTCTGCAGACGCTGCACGAGGTCGGTCGTGCGAGTGAACAACACGCGATAGCCGTTCTCGACAAGAGCATGACCGAGCGCTGCACCGAGATGCGACTTGCCGGACCCACTCGGCCCGAACAGCAGGATGTTGACGCCCTTGTTCAGCCAGGCGTCACCGCTGGCAAGTGCTGTGACATGAGCGTGGCTGATCATCGGCACGCTGGCGAAGTCGAAGCTGCCGAGCGTCTTGCCCGGCGGCAGTCGCGCTGCCAGCAGGTGTCGCTGGGTACGTCGCTGCGCACGCTCGGCGAGTTCGAGTTCGGCGAGGGTTGCCAGTAAGCGCGCGGAGGGCCAGCCCTCACGATCGGCGCGCGCGGTAAACGACTGCCACAGCTTGCCGATGGTCGGCAGACGCAGTTCCCCCAGCAGCAGCGGCAGGCGCGCAGTGTCGATGGTGATACTGTCGCTCATGGTGTCGCTGCCCCGGCTGTCGCCGCCATTGCGGGCAGCAGCACGTCGTAACTGGCGATCGACGGCAGGTTCACCGCAACGACGGGCAGGCAAGCGATGCTCGGGGCGAACCGGGCGCGCAATATTGCCAGGTCGGGCATGCCATCCTCGAGCAATTGCTGCGACAACGCGGCGGCAAGGTCGGCTTCGCAGCCACGTTCGTGAGCGAGCGCCAGCAACTCCACCATGGTTCGGCAGGCGACCCGTGCATCGCACGCGTCGAGCAGACGTTCCCAGGCGGCACGGTAAGCCGGCCGTGGGAACAGCGCGTCGCGGTAGACAAGATGCAGCAGCGCCATCGGCTTGCAGCGCAGGCTGTGAATAATATGCCGATAGTCCACCACCTGGATGCGGCGGCCATCGCTGGGCGCACGACGACGTGGCAGGCGCAGCACCAGGCTTTGACCGACGAAGCATTCCAGACGGTCATCGTAGATCCGCAGGTTCAGCCGATAGCCGATCAGGCGAGATGGCACTGTATAGAACACTTTGCGCAGAATGAAGCCGCTGCTGGAGGTCACCCGAACGCTGACCTCGTCATGATCGGAGGTACGCCGTGGCGGCAATCTGCCCAGTTCGGCGCGCTCCAGCGCGACCAGCTTCTCGCGCCTGGCGTTGCGGCGGCCAATGAGGTCGGCGATCCAATCGCGATAGAGCTCGAGGCTGTCGAAGTCAGTGCTGCCGCGCAGCAGCAAGGCTTGAGCAACGGCACGCTTGAGGTGACCGTGCTGGCTCTCGATCGCGCCGTTCTCGTGCGCGACCCCGCGGTTGTTGCGGGTCGGCTGCATACCATAGTGAGCGCACAGCGCTTCGTAGCGGCGGGTCTGGTCTTCGACGGCGTCTCGCTCGAGGTTGCGGAACGCCGCTGAAAGACTGTCGGAGCGATGCTCGGCCGGGGCGCCACCGAGCGACCACAGCGCGTTCTGCAGGCCGCAAGCCAACGCAGTGTAGCTCTCGCCGCCGAGCACCACCTCGGCGTGCTCCCAGGCGGAATACGCCAAAACGAAGTGATAGAGACGGTGCGCCAGCGGCTCACCGGCGATACGGATGCCAAGCTCGGCCATGTCGGTGAAGTCCGACAGGCCTTGCTGGCCCGGCGGGTGGTCCTGACGGAAGATCACCTCGCGCGCAGCTCCGTGTTCGGCACACCATGCGCGGACACGACGTTCCAAGGTGCGGCGGAGCCGATCCCAATCGCGCTCGGGATGACGCCGTTGCATCTCGTCCAGCAGCATCACCGGCCGCATGCCGGGACGGGTGACCAGTAGCGGCAGGATGTCGCTCTCCCACAAGCTGCCGAGCGGGTCGGCGACCTTCCGCCGCAAGGGTCGCTCAGCACTCTTCTGGGACGGCAGCCGCGGATCGCCCTCGATCCGGCGGCCAGTGCGCTCGCTGAAGCCGGCCTTGGCGGCAGCGGCATGCTGGGGATGGTGGCAACGGAGCTTCATATACATTCTCATCTGCTGGTCGGTGGCGGGGCGTCCGGGCACGTCGGGCCTCGTTTGGAAATCGAGGACCCGACACTGCTCGCACACACGCAGCGACCAGAGACCACGGAAATCCGTGCCGCCCGGTTTGGCCCACCTACGACTGGGCTATGCCCACTCTGAAGCCGACCAAACCGGCCATCCTCCGTGTCGCTGACCGGCCAACTTTGCTGTCGCGCGGTACCGTGAGTGGTCGATACTCCATTACCGCGCGCCGGCAAACGCCAGATAGAGAAAAGCAAAGCAATAGAACACTTCCGCCTCGCCACTAGTGACCAGTGGAAAGAAGCCGCGCGGGGCGTGCACCTTAAAATAGGCCACCGCCATTTCACCCGACAGGATGAAGGCGGCTGGCCGGGTGAACAAGCCGACCAGAAGCAGCAGGCTACCGACAAGTTCGATGACGCCGGCCACCCAGATCAGCGAGAACGGTTGCAGATTGTCAAAAGCGGCGACGTGCGGAAAGGCGAAGAACTTCGCCAGAGGGTGCTGGAGATAGAGCAGCGCTACCACAATGCGAAACACGCTGAGCATGCGTGGCGTCCAAATCTCTCTCATTTCAGCGAGATCGACCATCGGTCCCTCCATCTAGAGTTCTGGGTTCGGCGGCTCCTCGGTCAGCGGAATCGACACCGCGTCAGCGTGCTGAGTTTGCCAAAGGGCATTGCGTCGCTCCAAGAGGCGATTGCGCCATCCGGCCACATCGTCGCAGCGTAGGTGTGAACCATTTCAGCGCCAGACATTTCCTCACTCACCACTCTCCAACCCGACTGCGGCGGCGAGGGACACCTCGTTTGAGCCCGTGCTTTGGTCGGCTATGAGGCTCCCGGGGATGGTCTCCGGGTCCGCAGTCCGTCTCTCTCCCAATCCCGACGCGGCAGTATGGCGACTGCTGTGCCGTGAAGCATTTCATCGGGTCATGGCTCCATCACCGTCATCCTCATTGCGTCGGCAATGCCCACCGGGGGCACGGGGAACGGAGCGGACCAATGAAGAGCACATTTCTGGCACTAGCGATCGCCACAGCCGCTCTGAACATATTCGCACCTGCGGTCGGTCACGCCCAGGACTACATCGTCAATGGGCACAATGCTTCGAAGGCCGAAGCGCAGTTCCTGGCGTCTTACAGCGCCCCGGCGGGTCACTGGCAGCTCGACGGATATGGCATCTCGCGAGTTGCCGATGAGCATCCGGCATCGCCAGTCGTTAAGACCGCGGGCCGCAAGTGCTGGTATGTCCTCGATGTGCAACTTTGCGACTGACCTAACGGCCCGCAGCTTCTGCCAGCACTGGCGAATGTTCGTGGCCCGCTTCGGCGGGCCTTGGCGTTTCCTAAAGAGTTCTGGTTCCGTAGGCTCGGTTTGCGGCAGCATGAGCCTGCAACATCACGATCCAGATTCATGGTCGGGCGCAGCCCGCACCCTTGCACGGTCTTCGGTCGCGCTGAGTTCGAAGCCATTTCGCGATGTCGCCGCGTATAGAGTAGCAGCGCGCGGTGTTAGGACTGGGGTCATATGCGAAGACGCGGCAAAGCTCATAGCTGCCCTGGTGCGCCGCCGAGAAAGCAACTTCGTTGGCGCTGATCAGAAAGTCAGTGTCCTTCGGCCCGGTGGTCGTCTTGACCTCGACGAACTTTGGACGACCGTCTGGGAAGAACGAGTGAATATCGAACCCCGCGCCGTCTCCCTCGACCTTCGCAGTGTGCACCACCTTTTCGGCGAGATCACTGCGGCCGGCCGCAATCAAACGCTGGCGCTCGCGTTCCAGGACCAATCGCTCCCCCGCTTGTCCCAGTGCCCGAGTTTCGTCTTCCGTGGGGCGGCGCCGGCGCGCAGCCCGAAACTCGCGCGTTGACTCGCCATTGCTCAGTAAACTAGCGGTGGCCGGGGGTGGATCCTCCTCCACGAGCGTATATTCCTCGGCAGGGACTGGTTCAGGCGCAGCTCCGGCATCGCCCGCACCGCGATCGGCTTGAGCGAACTCGTCTTCCAGCCGCAGCGCGATGCGCGTGCGCACAGCCTCTGGTATCGGCCACTCAAGCAGCGCCCAACGAAAATGGACGGGCCGCGAGCGTTCCCGGTCGTGTCCGTCGTATCGAAGACGGCCTAGGTAGGTGTAGGGCGTCACCTTTCCGCCACGGCGTTCGGCGGTCCGTAAGAAGAGGTGCACCGAGTTCCGGTCAGGATCGTGGCCGATCAGGCGCTTCACCCGCGGATCACCAAGACCCTGTTGCGGTTGCGATTGCCACCGAATGATACCCTCAGTCGAAATTCCCTCGTCGAACTCGTGGTCACCCTGCTTGGTGCCGAAGGTGACCAGGAAGACGAAGTCTCCCGGACGTCCCCGGATCTCGATAAGCCCTGTGATACCCCAAACCCCCGCTCCCCTCGTGAAGAGGCTGTTGGGATCGAAGATGTCGTGCACCGCCTCACGCGAGTAGTCGTCGTAGAGGATGAGTTGCCCGCGCATTCGGCTGTCCTCACCGGCTACGCTCACCGAGGGACCTCAACCCCAAATATCAACATCGCTCTTTGCCCCAGGCCCCGCGACTAATCCGTAGGCGTCGACGGCCCCGCCATATCTCCGCACCCGACAAGACCTGCCCGCGCTCGACTATATCACCGCCAACGGCGTAGATGACACCAAGGCGGGCTTGGCGCTCAGTGATCACCGACCGGAAGATCACGTTCAGACAGCAGCGGGTGAGTAGGCCGGGGGAGTTTCACCCCCGGCCTCTCGCAGAACGGTGCGTGAACCTCTCGATTCACACCGCTCCCATCAGGTAAACGTAACCGTTCCGAATGATTGCCAGTGCACGAAGAGGTCCACATTGTGCTGAGCCAGCTTTCGTAGGAATACCGAGGCTCGCGTCTTGTGGAACCGGAACCGCTTGTATTTTCGCATGATCCAGGCCTTCAGCTTCTGATTGACGTAATCAACCAGCGGTGCCAAGCCTGAACGGCTGAACCGGCCGTAGTACTCAATCCACCCCCTAAGGAGCGGATTGATCTGCTGGGCGATTTCAGCCTGTGTTTCGGCGCCAGCGCGTGACCCCCTTCGGCTTCCAATGTTGACCCCATCCAGAGGCGCGAATTCCCAATCACATCAACAGGATGACTGTTTCCCAGGGGGTCATCGTTGAAAGCCGATACGCTATCGATCCGAACGTGAAAAGCCAATCCGTATCAATGGGATAGCCGACGCCGGAGGGGGTCACCATTCGAAGCCGAATCACACAGCACGGCCAAATCGGTACTGACCTGCGATGGCACGATCCGGATCGACACGTCGCGCGACCGCGATGGCAGTTTCGAGCCGGTGCTTGTGCCCAAGCATGCCAGGCGTTTCACCGGCTTCGACAACAAGGTCACCGCGCTCTATGCGCGCGGCCTGACGGTGCGCGAGATCCAGGCTTTTCTGCTTCAAACATATGATACCGAGGTGAGCCCCGACTTAATCAGCACGGTCACCGACGGCGGGCTCTCGTCCCCGAGCCCGCTTTCGGCAAGAGTTTGCGGTGGCACAACTCTCTGCCAGTCTAACATCGGCATCCATTAGATCCCGTATTGCCCAGCGGCTGGAGTTGTGAACGTGTTCCAAGAGTTGACACAATTGATACTGCACGAATGGTCGCCTCGATTCCCTGGCCGAATCTCTCAAGCCGGACGGACAGGCTGGGACTGCCTAAATCTTGCATCGCCTTATGTACAGTCGCACCTGCGGAGGCTGGACGAGAAATGCGCAAGCCAATAGTCGGGTAACTGCTCATCCCCGGTTTGACGCTGTCGACCACAGTGTGGCTTGGGAGTAGTTGATCGGCTGCGAGATGGTGATTGACACGATCACGGCGGTCTCAATTCAAGCTTTTCGTGCCCGCACTGCCCGACGTCACCCAACTGAGCCACGCCGAGAAGGACACGTTTATCCTGGCGCTATGGCAGCGGCTTGAGGAGGCAGAGCGTCGCATCGCCGAGTTGGAGGCAAAGCTCGCCGAGCCGCCGAAGACACCGAACAATTCGAGCCTGCCGCCATCGAAGGGAGAGAAGCCCAATCAGGCGGAGAAGAGGAAGCGCAACGGCCCGCGCCAGGGTAGCTTGGGCCGGAAGGGTGGTGGCCGGCCGCTGGCCCGCAACCCCGATGCGACAGTCGTGGCCAAGGCGCTGAGCTGTGTGCATTGCCGAACGGCGCTGACCGATGCCGATCAGGTGCTGCACGATCTGTACAACAAAATTGATCTGCCGCCAGTTCGGCCGGTGGTAACTCGGGTGGAGCGATATGCTGGGCATTGTCCGTGCTGCGACCAGGTGAGCCTGGCACCGGTGCCCGAGGGCTTGGAGCCGGGTACACCGTTCAGCGTGAACATCCTGGCGCTCGCGATCTATCTGCGCTTCACACATGCGATCAGCTATCAGCGGCTGAGCCGACTGTTCCTGCACCTGTTTGCCTTGCAGATCAGCGAAGGCGCACTGGATGCCATATTCCGTCGCGCCAAGCCCTGCTTCGACAACGAGGTCGCGGCGATCCTGGCCCGACTGCGCCGTTCGCGCATCATCTGCTCCGACGAGACGACGGTGCGCATCGATGGCCGCACCCACTGGAACTGGGTGTTCCAGAACCAGCAGGTGGTCATTCACGTCATCCGCAACAGCCGCGCTGCCAGCGTGGTGGCCGATGTGCTCGATGGCCATCGACCCAGCATCTGGGTTTCCGACCTCTACAGTGCCCAGCAAGGACACGCCGATCTCTGGCAGATCTGTCTGGCGCACCAATTGCGCGACTGCCAATACGCCATCGAAGCCGGCGATGAGATCTTCGCTCCCCGCATGAAGACGCTGTTGCTGCGCGCGGTCGTGCTGGCGCGACGGCGCATGGAACTGGCCGAAAGCACGCGTCGTTCCTATCAACGCCGGCTGGACCGCGATCTAAACGCCATCATGGTACTGGCTCCTGCAAATCGGCACGGCAAGCGACTGCGAAAACGTTACGGCAGGAACCGAAGCCACTTGTTCACATTCCTAGACCATCCCGACACACCGCCCGACAACAACGGAAGCGAACGGGAACTGCGGCCAACAGCTACATACCGCAAGGTGACCGGTGGCTTTCGATCGAACTGGGGCGCCGATCTGTTCGCTGCCGTCCGATCAGTTGTCGGCACAGCCGCGCGACATGGCACCGACGCCTATCAAGCGATTAATGCAATTCTCGGCGGCGCCTCGGTCCTCAAGGGCGGTTGAGCAGTTACATAGTCGGCGTTATTGCTAACGCCCATTCGATCCATGACATCCTGAGCGTCCAGCACGTTGGGGAACACAGTCTTCTGTGCATCAGCGAAGTCGCGGACGCTCTCCCGTTGATGTTCGCCGGCTGTCCAGCCATCACCGACATCGATGCTCTTCTCGACACCGTAGATGGAATTCTGCTGACCGGGGCGCGAGCCAACGTGCATCCGTCCTGTTTCGGCGTCGACCCTGATGTCCGGTACGAGCCTTACGACCGTAATCGCGATGCTATAGCTCTACCCCTCGTGAGGGCGTGCACCGACCGAGGCGTGCCTCTGCTCGGGATCTGCCGCGGACTTCAAGAGATGAATGTCGCTTTCGGTGGGTCGCTACATCCGGAGGTCCGAGACCTTCCGGACCGCATGAACCACCGCGCGCCACGCGCAGAAGATGGAAGTCTTCATCGCGATCCGAAGGTCGTGTTCGCCGATCGCCATGAGGTGCGGTTCGAGGCCGGCGGCGTATTCGCCAGAACTCTTCGGTTGCCTGACAATCCGCGTGAACTCGTTGCATGGTCAGGCCATCCTCGAGCTTGGCGATCGCGTTGTCGTGGAAGGTGTGGCCGAGGACGGCACGATCGAAGCGATACGCATTGCTGGTGCTTCCGCATTCGCTTTGGGTGTCCAGTGGCATGCCGAAGTCGACGCGCACACCAACCCTGTCAATCGGGCCCTCTTTCGGGCATTTGGAGCTTCCCTACGAGAAGGCAACCGTCCTCGACGCCGGACGAGTGAGACGGTTTAGGTGCCGGCAGTCCCTTCGTCTTGGGGTCACGCCATAGAACGGATGCTCGGATTCACCCTTGTATGAGGGCACTCCATGTCAGAGCAAAGTGCGGGCCCGGAACTTGCTCGGTTCCGGTGCAAATCGGCAGCACGCGTCGCGAGATGGAGCTTGCGCCACATTCGGTGACTCCGGCCGTATCTCTCTTCGCTCAGGAGGTAGGGTCGGGCACCGTGTCACCGCATCCCGAAAGCGCGCTACCGCGTCCGCAATTGGCCTGATAGACTGGATCGCCGTCATATGCGCCATCAGCGATGAAGCTGCTGATCTCGCCCTCAGGTGCCGGCCGTGTCTGGCAAGACTTTCGCGGTCTACAATCCCGCCACCGGCGGCGTGATCGCCAATGTGCCAGAGGGCGACAAGGCGGATGTCGACCTCGCGGTTGCCGCGGCGCGGCGTGCATTCGACGAGCGACGCTGGACAAGGATCAGCCCGTCGGAGCGTGGCCGCATACTGTGGCGCATCGCCGATTTGATCGAGCGTGACCTGGAGCAACTGGCCGAGCTAGAGTCAATCGACAATGGCAAGCCTTATGCCGTGGCGCGTGTCGCAGATCTGCCATTGGCCGTTGACATGTTCCGCTATATGGGCGGTTGGGCCACCAAGCTCACGGGTTCAACACTGCCATTGTCGCTGCCTGGTGAATATCTGTCGTACACTGTGCGCGAGCCGGTCGGTGTGGTCGGACAGATCATCCCATGGAACTTCCCTCTGTTGATGGCGGCATGGAAGATTGCACCGGCCCTGGCGGCTGGCTGCACCATCGTGCTGAAGGCGGCCGAGCAGACGCCGCTGACCGCATTGCGCCTGGCCGAGTTGATTGTCGAGGCAGGTGTCCCCGACGGCGTGGTGAACATCATCGCAGGCTTTGGCGAAACCGCGGGGGCGGCGCTGGCGGCGCATCCTGGCGTGGACAAGGTGGCCTTCACCGGATCGACCGAGGTCGGCAAGCTGATCGTGCAGGCCGCCGCCGGCAATCTGAAGAAGGTATCGCTGGAACTCGGCGGAAAATCACCGGCAATCATTCTGCCGGACGCTGATCTCGACCTTGCCATCGCCGGAGCGGCGAGCGCGATCTTCTTCAACCACGGCCAATGCTGCTGCGCCGGGTCGCGCCTCTATGCGCACAAGTCGGTATATGAGCGCGTGGTCGCGGGTGTCGCCGACATCGCCGGCAAGATCAAGGTCGGGCCCGGCCTTGATCCCACGACCGAGATGGGGCCGCTGGTGTCAGACGAGCAATTTGCCCGTGTCACCAGCTATATCGAGGATGGCCGTCAGTCCGGCGCGAAGGTTGCCGTTGGTGGCGATCGGGTCGGGAACCTTGGCTACTTCGTGCAGCCCACTGTGCTGGAGAACACGACGCCGGACATGAAGGTGGTGCGTGAGGAGATCTTCGGCCCGGTGGTGTGCACGACGCCGTTCGGCGACGATGACATCGACGCGATTGCGAAGCAGGCCAATGACACGATCTACGGCCTGGCAGCCAGCGTATGGACGCGAAATGGCGGCACGGCGCACAAGCTGGCCAATCGCATCCGGTCCGGCACCGTGTGGATCAATTGTCACAACGTCTTCGATGCCTCGCTACCGTTCGGCGGCTACAAGCAGTCCGGCTGGGGCCGCGAGATGGGCGAGGAAGTGTTCCACAACTACACCGAGATCAAGGCCGTCACCGCCGCCCTGTAAGCCTGCCTCCACTGCGTGTCCTATGCACCGGCGTCACCCCGATGCGGAAGACACGCAGTGCGCCCGTTCAATGTGGCGGCAGGGGAACTGCGACCGTGCTGAAAGGGCCGGGGTCCTGGTCCTTCAGCTTCGGGTCATTCAAGTAGGCGAACTTCGCCTCGGTGACCCATACCGTTGTCCCAACCACCGTGACCGCGGTCGGGGTCAGCTTGAAACCGTCTTTGATCGTCTCAATGGCGGCCTTGTTCCCATTGACACGGACGATATCGATCTTTCCGCCACGGTTCTCGGCCACGACAATACGTCCGTCCGGCAAGGCCCGCATACCGTCGGGACCATCGATTGGCTGCGAGAGCTCCAGGAAGGTAGCTTCGCCAGCGGAACCATCGGGCTTCACCGCCACACTTACCAATTGATTTTGCCGCACGTTGTTGAACAAGACGTCGCCGTCGGGAAGCATGGCAATGCCATCGATGCCGGCCCATTTGGCATCTTGACCCCACACGTCCAGAGCTGTGGCGCCAGGCTTGAGGGCGAGAATCCGGCCACCGCGCGTGTCGGTTACCAGTGTTGTACCATCACGCATGACCGCGATGTCGTTACAAAAACCTCCGCCCGGGAATGGATACGCGCCCTTCAATGCGGCGGTCTTGAGATCGAACGTTCTGAGGATAGTGGTGTTTTTGATCGGGTCGGGGTCGGCGGAACAGACCCATAGCGTGTTCGACGGCTCATGCGCGAATACGCCCACCCCACGCGTGAGGTCGGTAGGTCCGGCGGGGATCCAGGGCGTCGCCTGCGACGCTCCCGGCATCGCGCGATAGACCGTACCGTGCACGAAGCTGCCTATGTAGATCGTCCCGTCCGCGGTCGAGGTAAGACTCTCCGGAAATGCGCGATTGTCATCGATCATGATTTGGGTCCGCTGCGCGAATGCCGACGGGGTTCCCAAAATCACGGACGTCAGCGCGACGACCCAACGCCAGCGGCGCAGGATATGACCGGACATCCCTGAACGCTCTAGCATGTACGCTCCTCCTTTTTTCTGTATCGTTTGCTGCGGCTACAGCGCCGGCGGTATGCGGTATGACGGCCGGGCTTCGTCGAATAGTGGAGCGATGGGATAATTTCAACAAGCGCTGCCGACGGCGGTTCGGATGGACAGGGAGCCGGCTTTCGGCTATATCTATACGGGAATAACGACAAGAGCGACTGATGGGTGCTGCGTCGGCTCATGTCCGTACGATCAAAGGCGAGGAGCTTACCACCTGGGCGGTTTTGACGGGCGGCACTCACGTGAGGATGTATTTCATCGGGAGCGACGGCGCAGCTCACAGGCTCGTACTGCCGTTCGACGTTCTCAGTGGCCTACTGATGACCTCGCCGAGGATCCTGCAGACCGCACTGGATGCACGCTTTCCCGATGGTTCTCTGCGCTTCGTACACCAACTCGGCACGTGGCGGATCGAGCAAAGCGAGGGCGGCACGCGTCTCATCCTTCGGCTCGGAACACCGGACGGCTTCGACGTTGCCTTCGCTCTGACCCATCGCAACGCCAGTTCACTCGGCGCCGCTCTGATCGCGGCGCCTGATCTCGAACAATCGGGCATGAGGAGACCCAACTGATGGACGTGATGACCGAGGTGCATCCGTATCTCGATGGCAAGGCCAAGCGGATGCTGATCGACGGCAAGTGGCTGGAGCGCGTCGGGCAAGACCTTCGAGACACGCAATCCTGCCACTGGCGAAGTGCTGGCGAACGTCGCAGAGGGCGATGCCGAGGACATCGATCGCGCGGTTGCCGCGGCACGTGCTGCGTTCAATGGTCCGTGGAGCAAGTTCAAGCCGGCGGAGCGTCAGCGTATTCTGCTGCGCCTGGCGGATCTGGTGGAGCGCGACCTCGAGGAATTCGCGGCGTTGGACACGCTCGATATGGGGGCGCCTATCACCCGCACACGTGGCGGCCGCCAGCGCGCGTTAGGCATGCTGCGTTTCTACGCCGGTATGGCCACCGCGCTGCATGGCGAGACGATCGACAACTCGCTGCCCGGTGAATAGTGCTCCGGCCGCTCCGGGCACCGCGTCGGGGTTTCACCCCGATCCCCACCAGAGGCTCCGCCTCTGGACTCCGCCAAGCGCCGGGCGCTTGGAACCCATCCCTTTCAAATTTGGATTCCTGGGGTCAGCGCCACCGGGCCTTGGGGTATGGCGACACGGTGCGGCCGCGGTGCTACGGAGTGTGCATGCAGACCGAACCAATTCTCGCAGAGACCGTCGCCGGCATTCAGCGCATTCTGGGCGCTGACCTCGATCGCATCGTCGTCGAACGCGCCGTGATCGGGTTGTTCTTCACCGGGGTGAAGCTGAACACCGGTATCGCCGGCGCGTGCGCGACGCCATTGCGCTCGATCCCCGAGGCTGTCTGCTGCCCGAGTTCCGCCATGGCCATGCCGTTTCCGGGCAAGCTGCGTGGGCGGCCGGCCAGGGAGCTGCTGAAGGAGACCGGGGCACCCAACGGCATTCGCCGCGCGGTCGGTGTCGCCACGATGAATGCCTTGGCCGACATGTGCTGGCAGGGGCGCGCAACGCCTGGCGTGGAACTTCGCTCCGGCGTCGATGCCTATGACGCCGCGGACATCCGTGCGGGCGAGCATGTCGTCGTGGTGGGCGCCTTCGTGCCGTTCCTGAAGTCGTTGAAGCGCAGCAGTCACAACTACACCGTGCTTGAAATGGACCCCGCCACGCTGAAGCCGGACGAGTTGCCGCACTTCCGTTCGGCCGACGAGGCTGACCTGGTGGTGCCCAACGCCGATGTGGTGCTGATCACCGGAACCACGCTGCTGAACGACACGCTTGAGAACCTGCTCGCACTGTGCCGCAAGGAGGCGCGAGTGGTCATGGTCGGCCCGACTGTCGGTCTGCAGCCCGATGCTCTCCTGCGCCGGGGCGTCGATGTGCTCGGCGGGGTGCGCGTCACGGCACCCGACGCCTTTCTCGATGTGCTTGCGGAAGGTGGGTCGGGATACCACTTCTTCGGGCGTTCGGCGGAAAAGGTGGTGCTCATGCGTAAAGCAATGGAGGTTGCGTCATGCGCGGCCTGATTCCGATCCTGTCGGGCGCCGCGCTGCTGGCGATCGCGGCAGTCGCCCTAGTGTCGCGCTCCGATGCCGAACCGGCCAAGGTCGTCCCGCCGCCTGCACGCGACGAAGCCACCGCCGCGACGACGAGCGAGGTGGCGGTGCTTGCCGGTGGATGCTTCTGGGGCGTGCAGGGCGTGTTTCAGCACGTTGATGGTGTGACCAGCGCAGTCTCCGGCTATGCCGGCGGAGATCAGGCTACCGCGCACTATGAAACGGTCGGCACCGGCGCGACTGGGCATGCCGAATCCGTCCGCGTCACTTTCGATCCGCGGCAAATCAGCTACGGCCGCATCCTGCAAATCTACTTTTCGGTTGCGCACGACCCGACAGAACTCAACTACCAGGGTCCGGACCGAGGAACGCAATATCGGTCAACGATCTTTCCGGGTAACCAGGAGCAGGCGGACATTGCCGGCGCCTATGTCGCCCAGCTCAACCAGGTGCACGCCTTCCACGCTCCTGTGGTGACAACGATCGAGCCGGGCCGCGCATTCTATCCGGCGGAAGGCTATCATCAGGATTACCTGACGCAGCATCCGACCAACCCATACATCGTCTACAATGACCTGCCGAAGATCAAGGAACTGCAGCTTTTGTTCCCTGATCTGTATCGCGCCGCCCCCGTGCTGGTCGCGGCTAAGCAGTGAGGTGTGAGACGTTCTTCACCACGGTGTAGCACTGCAACCCCTCGGTGCCGCCTTCCCGCCCGAAGCCGCTGTCCTTGACGCCGCCGAACGGTGTCTCGGCGCTCGATGCCACGAAGTGGTTGATGGAAAGGTTGCCGACCTCGACACCCTCGGCCAGCCGATCCACGTTGCGCGCCGAATTCGTGAAGGCGTAAGCGGCCAGGCCGTACGGCACTGAATTCGCCTTCTCGATCGCCTCGTCCACATTGCGGACGCGGCTGAGCAGGGCAAGCGGCCCGAATGGCTCCTCGCGCATTGCACGCGCGTCATCCGGCACGTCGGCGAGCACGGTCAGCGGGAAGAAGTAGCCACGATTGCCGATACGCGAACCTCCCGCGGTGACGCGCGCACCCTTGGCCTTCGCGTCGGCGACCAACATCTCCATCGCGGCGAGGCGGCGATCGTTGGCCAGCGGTCCCATCTGGTTGTCTGGATCCAGGCCATTGCCGACCTGGATGGTCGCGGCCTTCGCGGCGAAGGCGTCGGCAAACCGGTCGTAGATCGCATCCTCCACAAAGAAGCGCGTCGGCGAGACGCACACCTGCCCGGCGTTCCTCGATTTGGCGATCGCCGATGTCCCCGCGCTGGCGACCGGATCGATATCGTCGCACATGATCACGGGCGCATGACCGCCGAGTTCCATGATGGCCGGCTTCATGTGCGCACCGGCCATGGCGGACAGATGTTTGCCGACTGGGATTGAACCGGTGAACGTCACCAGCCGCACGGATGGCTGCGGGATCAGATATTCCGAGATGTCGGAGGGCTTGCCGAATACGAGGCTCAATACGCCAGGCGGCAAACCGGCATCGACGAATGCCTGCACGAGCTGCACGGCACCGGCTGGCGTTTCCTCTGACGCCTTCAGGATGATCGAACAGCCCGCGGACAGGGCGCCGCCGACTTTGCGGGCCGGCGAGCTCATCGGGAAGTTCCATGGCGAGAACGCGGCCACCACACCGATCGGCTGGCGCAATACCGAGTGCCGCATGCCAGGTTCGCTGGGGATGATGCGGCCGTAGATACGACGGCCCTCCTGTGCATCCCACTCGATGATCTCGCAGCCGCGCAGGATCTCCAGGCGTGATTGGGCGATCGGCTTGCCCTGTTCCAGCGTCATCGCAATGGCCATCTCTTCCACGTGCTCACGCATGAGGTGCATGGCCTTGAGGATGGTCTCGGCCCGCTTGGCAGGTGCGGTGCGCGACCACGTTTTGAATCCCAGTTCGGCGGCAGCCAGCGCGTCGTCCAGATCGGCGCGGCTCGCGTGCGGGACGATGGCCAAGGTGCTCTCGTCGGCCGGATTGATCACTGGTTGGCCGTCGGCCTGTCGCCACTCTCCGGCAATGTACAGCTTGAGATCGGGATAATTGTCCATCCGGCCCTGCTTGTCGTAGATATATTCCTCGCTTAGTGCCCAGCCGATGCCCTGGGCAGCGCCGCCCTGGATCTGACCCTCGACGTAGCTCGGATGGATCGCCTTGCCGACATCCTGGAACGCCGTGTAGCGCTCGATAGTGACGTGGCCGGTCTCCATGTCCACGCTGACATCGCAGAGATGCGCGCCGAAGCCTGGCCCGGCACCCTGCGCATTCAGCGATACCTCGGCGTTGATCGGGCCACCCGTGCGCGCGGCCTTCAATGCGATCGCACCCAGTTCCAGCGGATCGAATTCACCTGCGTTGGACCCTGCGGGAAACGCCTTGCCGTCGCGCCATTCGACCGCCTCGACCGGGATTTCCCAGATCATCGCGGCGCGTTCCTTTAGCGTCTCCACTACCTTTTCCGCGGCCTGCGTGGCGGCCATGCCGGTGGCGAAGGTCACGCGCGAGCCACCGGTCACGTGAGTGAAGCCGATCGATGTCGTGTCGGCCACCACTGTGCGCACGCGCCATGCCGGGATGCCCAGCACCTCGGCCACCATCATGCCGATGGAGGCGCGCGAGCCACCGATGTCCGGACTGCCGGTCGCGGCCGTCACCGAACCATCTTCGTTGATGTGAACCTGAGCCGTCGATTCGCCGCCTACGTTGAACCAGAAGCCGCAGGCAAAGCCGCGGCCATGGCCCGGCTTCAACGCCGACTTCCAGTGCGGATGGTTCTTGACCGTCTGCAGGACGGTTTCAAACCCGATGTTCTGATGACTCGGCCCGTAGTGTGTCTTTGACCCATTCCGCGCTGCGTTCTTCTGCCGCAATGTCAGCGGGTCTATATCCAGTTTGCGCGCGAGATCATCGATCAGGCTTTCCACCGCGAATGACGTGATCGGTGCTCCCGGCGCGCGATACGCCGCCGTCTTGGGTCGATTGCTGACCACGTCGTATCCGACGACGTCGACATTCGGCAGATCGTACAGCGCGAAACCGCACATGCAGCCCGGTTGAACCGGTGAGCCGGAGAATGCGCCAGCCTGGAATTTCAGCACCTGCTGCGCGGCCACGATGGAGCCATCCTTCTTCGCGCCGATCTTCACCTCGACGGTCGCGCCCGAGGTCGGGCCGGAGCCACGGAAGACTTCCTCGCGCGTCATTTGAATCTTGACGGGACGCCCGGACTTCTTCGACAGCATGACAGCCACGGGTTCCAGATAGATCAGCGTCTTGCCGCCAAAACCGCCGCCTATTTCAGCGGGATTGACCTTGATGTTGGCGATGTCGATGCCGAGCAGCTTCGACGTGTAGGCGCGGATCATGAAGTGACCCTGACTGGACGCATGTATCGACACCTGTCCATCCGGGGCATAGGTCGCCAGGCAGGCGTGCGGCTCGATGTAGCCCTGGTGTACGGGCTGCGTGGTGTAGCGGCCCTCCACGATTACGTCCGCCTCGGCAAAGCCGGCTTCCACATCGCCCTTCTTGAAGGCAACAATTTTTGCGATGTTCGATGGCTTTGTCGGCTTCGGATCGGCGCCGGCGGTAAACAGATCTTCGTGCAGGACCGGCGCGTCCGGCGCCATGGCCTCCTCAACGTCGATGACGAACGGCAGGACCTCGTACTCCACTTCGATCAGGTCCAGCGCCTGCCCGGCGATTGCCGGCGTCGTGGCGGCGACGGCGGCCACGGCATGGCCTTCGTACAGCGCCTTGTCACGCGCCATGACGTTGCGCGACAGATCGCGAAAGTTCATCGGGCCTTCGCCGACGAATGCTTCCTCGGACGGGATGTTGGGGAGGTCTGCGGCTGTCAGGACCGCCATGACGCCCGGCAACGCCGCGGCTTTGCTCGTGTCGATCGATAGGATCCGAGCATGTGCATGCGGGCTGCGCTTGATCTTGCCCCACAGCATCCCGGCCGCGCGGGTGTCGGCGGCGAACAGCGCCCGTCCGGTGACCTTGTCCACGCCGTCGGGGCGGATCGGTCTGGTGCCAACAACCTTGAGCTGTGATTCGAGATAGTTCATCGGGTGACTTCCCCTGGCGTATGACAGCGCCTGTATCGGCGGCCGGCGCGTCTGAATGGTGGATCGTGATATACGAACGGGAATGGCGAGGCTCGCACGGCAGTCAACCTGACGCAAGGTCGGGCGCACCGGTGGCGGACTTTCGACCGGGATGCTCTATCGGATGTCCGTCTATCCAGTCGCCTCGGCCGTCAGCCGCGTGGCAGTTTTTCTCGCGTCATGTTTCAGGTGTGGCTGGAGGCATCGACTCCGACCGTATATGGTTCCTCGGATCAACCAGCTTGCCACCTTGGAAAAGCTGAAAGTGCAGGAACCCGCCATTCCTGATATCGTAGAGTTCGCCGCCATCTTCGACAAAGGTCCCCGGTGTTCGGAGGACGGACAACTCACCTGTGGGCAAATGCGGTGTCAGGTCGACGATGTTGTAGCTGCTCTCGAAACCACTGTCATGCCGGATGATGATCTCGTATTGCCGTGCAATGCGCTTCGTCGGGATGTTCCGGACCTTGAGTACCCACCCCTTTCCGATCGACCTTACGATGCCCCTATCGGCAAAGGTGATCTTGATGTTGCAGCCACCGCCCGGAAGCGATGTCACCTGCATCGCCCCGGCGGATGGCCATACGAAAGAGATGTCGTCACGCACCGGTCACTCCCCATGCACTGCTCGCGGGCCGTGGCGACAGACTATCGCGGCGAACGACGACGCACCATGGCGTCCTGGCCTCGATCCGGACGGCCACCACACACATGCGACGCCACCGATCAGGAACTGGTCCGTTGGAACCGTCATTCGGAAACGGCCGAACAGATGCCGACCGCCCTTTGATTTATTGGTGAGCCCGGTGGGACTCGAACCCACGGCCCCAAGATTAAAAGTCTCGTGCTCTACCACCTGAGCTACGGGCTCGCCCAGCGCCTTAGAACGCCAAGCGCCGTCGCTGGTCAATATGGCCCCGTCAGCTCTTCACGTCGGCCGCAACCCGCATGTGCACAATTCGATCCGGACTTTGCACAGTGCCGCCGGAACCGCTACCGCGCTTGATCTGGTCGATGAGCTCCATGCCCTGGGTCACCTGGCCCCAGATCGTGTACTGGCCGTCAAGATGTGGTGCTGGGGCGAACATGATGAAAAACTGGCTATTCGCACTGTTTGGCTCCGAGGTGCGCGCCATGCCGCAAGTGCCGCGCAGGAAATGCCTTTTGGTGGTGAATTCCGCCGGGAGGTCGGGCAGTTTCGAGCCACCGGTGCCGGTACCGGTCGGATCGCCGCCTTGCGCCATGAAGCCCTCGATCACCCGGTGGAACGGCGTATTATCGTAGAACCCCTCGCGCGTCAGCGTCTTGATGCGCTCCACCGCCTTGGGCGCGATGTCCGGAAACATCTCGATCACCACGCGGCCCTGCTTCAGGTCCATGTACAGCGTGTTCTCAGGGTCGGATTTCGTCTGGGCGTCTGCCGTGTCGCTCATGATGATTGTCCCTGTCAGGCTTACGATCGCGGCGCCCGCGATCAGGCTGCGTCGATGCATTGGCGCCCTCCTTCAAACATCGAGGAAGCGGGATAGTTCAGCCGCGGATGCGCTGCAATACGCGTTCGAGGGTCAACGGTGGGACGAAGGACGAGATATCGCCTCCCAACATCGCCACCTCCTTGACCAGCCTCGAGGCGATGAACTGATGTCGCTCGCTGGCCATCAGGAACACAGTCTCGATATCGGGGGCCATGCGGTAGTTCATGCCGGCCATCTGAAACTCGTAGTCGAAGTCCGACACCGCGCGCAGACCTCGCACGATCATCGATGCCCCGACCTTGCGCGCAAAGTCGATCAGCAGCGTGTCGAACGGCAGGACATCGATCACCATGCCGTTCTGCGTGGCAATACGGGCAATCTCCGCCTCCACCAGCTCGACACGTTCGTCAAGCGAGAGCAGTGGTCCCTTGCCGGTGTTAACAGCCACACCCACCACCAACTTGTCGAGCAGACGCGCCGCGCGGGCAATCACATCGAGATGCCCATTGGTGGCGGGATCGAACGTGCCGGGATACAGACCGACCCGCAGCTTCTTCACAGGCTGAGCCATCTAGTCCTCGTCCTCCGACGCGCCATTCTCGTCACTCGCATCCTCGATCACCGGAAATACGCTGGTGACGTGCTCGTCAGCGTCCACCCGAAACAGCGTCACCCCCATCGCCTGCCGACCGGTCCGGCGCACCTGATTGGCCGGCACGCGGATCAGCCGCCCCGCATCTGTCACCAGCATGATGTCATCGGCGTCCTCGACGGGGAAGGTCGCGACCACGGCAGTGCCATTGCGCGGTGCCAATGTGATATTGGCAATCCCCTGTCCGCCGCGGCCCGTCACCCGATACTCATAGGCTGACGTCCGCTTGCCAAACCCGGCATTTGTCACGGTAAGCAGAAACTCCTCGGCCAGCTCCAATTGCTGGATTCGCGCTTCGTCAAGTTGCATCTCGACGAAGGGCTCCTCCGCATCGGTAGCCTGATCGCCTTCCTCATCGCCGTTGCCGCGACGCTTCGCATTCGCGTATTTCAGGTACGCCTCGCGCTCATCGTTCGTCGCCTCGACATGCCTCAGCACCGACAGACTGATGACTTCGTCGCCTCCAGCGAGGCGGATGCCACGGACACCCGAACTGTCGCGGCCCGCGAACACGCGGACCGCGTCATCAGAGAGCTCGAAGCGAATGCAGCGCCCCTTGCGGGTGGCGAGGAATGCATCCTGACCTTCGCGGCATGTCGCGACACCGATCAGCCGATCGCCATCATCGAGCTTCATCGCGATCAGGCCGGTGGCGCGCACGTTGCGGAAATCCGACAGCCGATTGCGCCGCACGTTGCCCGAGGCGGTCGCAAAGAGCAGATGCAGGCTGTCCCACAGCGTCTCGTCCTGCGGCAACGGCAGTACCGTCGTGATGGTGTCCGAGCCGAGTTCGGGCAGCAGATTGACCAAAGCTCTGCCCTTCGCCGTCGGTCCCGTCTCCGGCAGACGCCAGACCTTCTGGCGAAACGCCTTGCCGCCCGACGAGAAAAACAGCACCCATTGATGAGTATGCGCATGGAAGCTGCGCGTGACGATGTCGTCGCCGCGGGTCGATGCGCCGGAACGTCCGCGCCCGCCGCGGTTCTGCGCACGGAATGTCTCCAGGGTGGTGCGCTTGATGAAACCGTCGCGAGTGATCGTCACCACCATCTGGCCTGGCTCGATCAGACTCTCATCGTCCTGATCTGAATCCGCCTCGATGATATCGGTCATGCGCGGTGAATCGATTGCGGTGCGCGCCTTGAGCAGCTCCTCGCGCATCACCTCCATGCGGCGTGGGCGCGAGGCGAGGATTGCCAGCAATTCGCCAATCTTCGCCGCGACCTCGCCCATCTCCTCCTGGATCTTTTCGCGCTCCAGCCCGGTCAGCCGCTGCAGCCGCAGGTCCAGAATGCCCCGCGCCTGCTCATCCGTGAGGCGCACGGTGCCTTCGGGTGTGATCACGTTGCCAGGCTCGTCGATCAGCGCCAGCAGCGCATCCACGTCGCCGGCCGGCCAGTCGCGCTCCATCAACGCCTGCCGCGCCGTCGCCACGTCGGCGCTTGAACGGATCAGCCTGATCACTTCGTCGATGTTGGCTACCGCGATGGCGAGTCCGACCAGCAGATGTGCCCGATCGCGCGCCTTGCCCAGTTCGAACCGGGCGCGACGCAGGATCACCTCTTCGCGGAACGCAATGAAGCATTGCAGCGCGTCCTTCAGCCCCATCTGCCGCGGCCGGCCGCCGTCCAGTGCGAGCATGTTGACGCCGAACGTCACCTGAAGCTGGGTGAAGCGGAACAACTGGTTCAGCACCACCTCGGGCGTCGCGTCGCGCTTCAGTTCAATCACGATGCGCATGCCGGAGCGGTCGCTCTCGTCGCGCATCTCGCCGATGCCCTCGATCTGCTTGGCACGCACCAGTTCGCCGATGCGCTCGAGCAGCGTGGACTTGTTCACCTGATAGGGGATCTCGTTGATCACGATCGCCTCGCGATCGCGACGGATCTCCTCAAATTCAGCCCGCGCGCGGATGGTGATGGAGCCGCGCCCCGTCTCGAACGCCGTGCGAATTCCTGAGCGGCCAATGATGATGCCGCCAGTCGGAAAATCCGGCCCCGGCACAATCCGCATCAGCTCTTCGAGCGATGTATCCGGCTCCGCGATCAAGGCGAGAGTCGCGTCGATGATCTCGCCGGGATTGTGCGGCGGGATGTTGGTCGCCATGCCGACCGCGATGCCGTTGCCGCCGTTGACCAGAAGATTGGGGAAGCGCGCCGGAAGGACCTTTGGCTCCCTCTCGGTCTCGTCATAGTTCGGCTGATAATCGACTGTGTCCTGATCGATATCGTCCAGCAGCAGGGACGCCGCGCGTGCCAGCCGCACCTCGGTGTAGCGCATCGCCGCCGGCGCATCGCCGTCGACCGAGCCGAAATTTCCCTGTCCGTCGATCAACGGGACGCGCATCGAGAACGGCTGCGCCATGCGTACCATGGCGTCGTAGATCGCGGCATCGCCGTGCGGATGGTATTTGCCCATCACATCGCCGACCACGCGGGCCGACTTGCGGTATGGCCGATCCGCCGTGTAGCCGGCGTCCTGCATGCCGAACAGAATGCGCCGATGCACCGGCTTCAGCCCATCGCGGGCATCCGGCAGCGCGCGCGCCACGATGACGCTCATGGCGTAGTCGAGGTAGGAGCGGCGCATCTCCTCCTCGAGAGTCACGGGCGGGGTGTCCTCGGGCGGACCCGGGGGGGCGTCGTCGGGGGTATCGCTCAAGAACAGCTCGATTCAGTACTCGGCAGCACGCGCCCGCCGCCGGGCGCTGCACTGCATCATACGCCCCTAGATAGCCCGATTCAGCCTGAATGGCGAGGGGTGCGGCGAGGCTACGGCGTCGCCTGAAGCCTGGCCAACAACTGCGGCGAGGGGACGCCGTCCGGGGGCAGTCCCGAAACGCTTTCGAACTGGCTGATCGCAGCGCTGGTCTGCTGCCCCGAGACCCCATCCGCCACACCGTGCAGGTAGCCCAGCCGGATCAACTGCTGCTGCACCGCGGCAGTCAGGCCACCGTTGTAGCCGGGAGGCGGGGGCGGGGGCGGCGGGGCGTTGACCATCATCGGACCGTAACCCGGCACCATGTTGCCCTTCGCATACATGCATTGCGCAAAGGCGTTATCGTACTGCTGCTGGATGCCATATTGCTCGTTCGAACTGCCTCCCATGCCGACGCCCGTGCCGGCTATGGCGCCGCTGCCCGCGCCGATGGCCGCGCCGCGTCCTCCGCCGATCGCCGCTCCGAGGCCCGCACCGAGGATGGTGCCGATGGCCGCGGCGCCGACCGCCCGGTTGTTGGCATTCTGGGCCTGACCAGCCACCGTCGATTCGGCGAACTGCTTGCAACCGGCCAGCTCGAACTGGAACGCATCGAACGATTTTCCCGGGCCGGGCATGACCTGCACCGTCGGCCCCAACGGGGTCTGCGCGCACCCTGACAGCAGAAGCCCGAGCGCAATTATTCCGGTCGCTCCGGCAGTCGTCCGACTTTGATGTTTCACAGCACGTTTTCCTCACAGCACTCGATGAGCGATCGTAAGAGCTTATCCGTTGACATCGCAAGCAATTCCGCTCGTTTGGCGGTCGCTTTCAGGGCTCGCGTGACCAACGGACGCGGTTTCGGCCACCGCCTGTCATGTCGCGCCGCGGGGTAGCGGAGCCTGACGCGCACGACGTTCCGCCAGGCGCGCACGCAGCGAGGCGTTGATAGGCCGTTCGAACCACTCATAGACGGCAACCGAGGCAGCGACCGCCAGCAGGAGCGAGATGGCTGCATAGGCGATGGCCGCAACCGGTCCGGTCAGGCGCAACCAATGCCAGAACAGCTGCACCGCCCGCATTGCGAAGGGGTGGACGAGGTATAGTGCGAATGACGAATCACCAAGCAGGACCAGCGCGGTTGGCAGTCGTATGTCGCGTCCGAACACCGCCGCGGTCACCAGCATCGCCATTGGAAAACCTGTCGTCAGTGGCCTGCTGCCGCCAATCCCCGAAACGTAGCCGCCGATCAGCCAGAGCAGGGCCAGCAAGGCAAGCCCAACGCTGGCCACGAGCGACAGGCTGATTCCTGTTGTGGCCAGGGCCGCGATGGCCATGCCGAACAGGAACTCGGCCACGATCGGGTCGGTCCAGAACACCAGAGCTGTGGCGTCCGCTGGTATCCATGCGTGCACGGCAATCGCGACGCCAAGTGTGAGCGTGACCAGAATGAGTGCGCGGTGCCGAACCTGCCAGATAAATGCCGCGAACACGACGTAGAAGAACATCTCGTAGTTCAGCGTCCAGCCCAGGCTGTAGATGGGCTGAATGGCGCCATCAGGACCTCGCGACGGCAGGAATGCATAACTCATCAGGATGTTGACGATGCTGCCGGCACCCTCGGTCACCACCGAACGCGCAGTGAGTGCAATTAGGAGGAAGAGGGTGGTTGCCGCCCAGTAGAGCGGGACGATTCGTATGAGGCGCCGCGCCATGAAGAGCGTGGCACCGTCGCGCCGGCCGAACAGTTCGCTTGAGGCATATACCATCACGAAGCCAGAGATGACGAAGAACAGGTCGACGCCGGCATCCCAAGGCAACGCGCTGTGCCAGCGCCCGATCATCCCGTGGGGTCGAGGCCGATTGCGTCGTGCAGAACATGCAGAATGGCGATACTGAGTGCGGCGACCGCGCGGAGTGCCTGAACCGCCTCGATCTTCGCTCGGTGCATCCGGACAGAATCCCATCTCAGCCGTGGTAGTGCATAGGGCCGAGCCCGATTAGGGGCCAGTATGAATTCGTTGTAACTCCGCGCCGTCAGGCCGGCATTTCGGTCGAGCGCGGGGGGAGGGGGCCCCTGAGGCGCCCTGTATCGAGGCGCCTGTCGGCGCGCAAGCTTCACGGACAATTGCGGTCCCGGCCGCTCCGGGTTAAGTGAACCCGCGCGGGCGCGAACGTTACAGTGAATGCCAACCGATTGCCGCAAACGGGCGTTTGCATCATTCCGAGGCGTTCGAGAGGCGCAATCGGGGACCTCCCCAGGCACACGGAACCACGCACGGCATGGCACCAAAGATTTATCACCTGCATCCGCTGGTTGCCGGCGATCTCGCCAACTGGCCGTCGCACTTTGCGCTGTGTCAGGCCATGGGCTTCGACACCGTGTGCGTCGCACCACCCTTTTTGCCGGGCGCCAGCGGCGACATCTTCATCACCGGAGATCATGAGGTTCTGCACCCGGCGCTGGGCTGGACGGGGTCCGCCGATGCCGGCTTCGCACGCATGGCGCAGCAGGCGTCCGAGCACGGCCTGCGCATTTGGCTGGATCTGTCCATCGACCAGGTCGCCATCGATGCCACGATTCGCCGTCGCGAGGATGATTGGTTCGCTCCTGGGGGTTGTGGCGCGCTGCCCACCCCTCGGCGGGCGCCGCATCGCCTCGACGTCGCTTACGCCAGGCTGCAACAGACCGAGATCGCCGAGGCGATGGCTGCATGGTGGCTCGATCGACTGACACGCCTCGTGCAGGCGGGTGTCGCCGGCTTTCGCTGCCTCGATCCCGATCATGCGCCGGCGCCACTGTGGCGACGGATCATCACCACATTGAAACAGGAGCGTGAGGGCTGTGCGTTCCTGGCCTGGACGCCGGGCGTCGAGCGATCCGCGTTGCCTCGGCTCGAGGGGATTGGCTTTGACCATGTGTGTTCATCGCTCGCCTGGTGGGATGGGCGCGCGAACTGGCTGGTCGAGGAGATGGATATACTGCGGCGCATCGCTCCGATCGTCGCGTCGCCGGAGCCTTCATTCTTCGAGCGCCGGGCGCTTCGGGTGCCACCTGGCGGCGACATCGCCGTGGCCTATCGCTTCGGATTGCGGCTCGCGGCTGCCGCAGCGAATGGCTTGTTCGTTCCGATGGGATACGAGTATGCGACGCGTCGGCCTTTCGACGCCGCACTGGCTGTGCCTGAGGATCTGCAACGCGCCCGTGACGAGGCGCCGTTTGATCTGACGGCCGATATCGCGAGCGCCAATGGGTTGGTCGATCGCGTTGCCGCCTGTGGGGTGAATGGCCAAGTACGGCAACTCACCGACGCACAGGCACCAGTCACCGCGTTGCTGCGGGTCGATGCACCTGACGCGCGCAACGCATCGCGGGCCGTGCTGGTGTTGGCAAATCCGGATATCGGCCGCGCTGGTCCGCTCGGTTTGACGGTATCGCCATTGCCGCCACAGGCTGGCGCGGCGTTCGCCCTCAAAGAGACCCCGGAAGGCGCTGAGGCGCCGCTGGATTCGGGTGAGGTGCGCATTCATTTCTATCCGTCACCCTCGCAACCCGTGACCTATCCGCTGGTCCGCGACAAAGACTTGGCCCAGTCGCGACTCGCGGCCACGCGGATCGCGATCGAGGCGGTCGCGCCGCGCGTGCCTGATGGCACGTTTGCGATGAAGCGCCTGGTTGGCGAAGGCGTCACGGTCAGCGCCGATATCTTTGCCGATGGTCACGAGGTTCTGGCAGCGGCGGTGTTGTGGCGCGCCGAAGATGAGACAGTTTGGCATCGTGTCCCGATGCGGCTCGTGGCGAACGATCGGTGGGAGGCGCGCTTCGTGCCGGCGCGGGTCGGCCGACATCGCTTCACTGTTCGGGGATGGTGGGATACCTGGGAAACCTTTCGCCATGACCTTGCGGCCAAGCATGCAGCCGGCCAGGCCGTGAACCTGGAGATCGAGGAAGGCTGTCACATGATCGAGGCATCGCCTGATCGTGCCTGTATCGCCGCACGGATTCGATCCCTCGACACCGCGCAGCAGATTGCGTTGCTGTTAGCGGAGGATACCGCCCGGGTGATGTACGCGGCCGATGACCAGCCATTCGCCAGCGAGCTCACACCGGCAATTCCGCTCGATGTCGATCGTCCTCAGGCCGCATTTGCAAGCTGGTACGAGATGTTCCCGCGTTCCGCGACCGATGACCCCGAGCGGCACGGCACGTTCTCCGACGTGATAGCGCGTCTGCCGCTGATCCGCTCGATGGGCTTCGATGTGCTGTATTTCCCGCCGATCCATCCAATCGGCACGACGAACCGCAAAGGCCGCAATAACGCGCTGCGTGCCGAGCCCGACGACCTGGGCAGTCCATATGCCATCGGTGGCCCCGAGGGTGGGCACGATGCTATCCATCCGGCACTCGGCACGCTCGATGACTTTCGCGCACTGGTCGCCGCGGCGAAGGACAACGAACTGGAAATCGCGCTCGACTTCGCCATCCAGTGCTCACCGGATCATCCATGGTTGCGTGAGCACCATGACTGGTTCCGCTGGCGCCCCGACGGATCGATGCGATTCGCGGAGAACCCGCCGAAGAAATATGAGGATATCGTCAATCCCGACTTTTACGCCAAGGCGGCCATGCCGGCGCTGTGGTTGGCGCTGCGTGATGTGGTGCAGTTCTGGGTGGACCAGGGCGTGCGGATATTCCGGGTCGACAACCCACACACCAAGCCGCTGCCGTTCTGGCATTGGATGATCGCCGATATCCGCGGACGGCACCCAGATGTGCTCTTCCTGGCGGAGGCGTTCACGCGGCCGAAGATGATGTATCGGCTGGCGAAGATAGGCTTCACCCAGTCCTACACCTATTTTACCTGGCGTAACACCAAACAGGAGATCACCGAGTATCTCACGGAACTGAATTCGCAGCCGGTGCGGGAGTTCTTCCGCCCGAATTTCTTTGTGAACACGCCGGACATCAACCCGCCATTTCTTCAGACGTCGGGCAGGCCGGGATTTCTGGTCCGCGCTGCCCTCGCGTGCACGCTATCTGGCCTGTGGGGAATGTATTCAGGCTTCGAGCTCTGCGAAGCGGCGCCGCTGCCCGGTCGAGAGGAATACCTTGACTCGGAGAAGTATCAGATCCGCGTGCGCGACATCACCGCGCCAGGCAACATCGTGGCGGAAATCTCCGCGCTCAATCGCATCCGGCGGGCGCATTCCGCGTTGCAGACGCATCTCGGCCTGACATTCTATCCGGCCTTCAACGATCAGGTGCTGCTGTATGGCAAGCGAACACCCGGTGGGCGCGACATGATCCTGGTCGCGGTCAATCTCGACCCGCACAACGTGCAGGAGGCTGCAATCGAAATCCCGCTGTGGGAATGGGGACTGCCGGACCACGAATCACTGGTTGCATTCGATCTTGTGCGGGGCAATCGCTTCGTCTGGAGCGGTAAGCAGCAGCGCGTCCGCCTCGATCCGAGTGATCTGCCTTTCGCCATCTGGCAGATCGCACCGACGGGTGCGCCATGATGGACGTAGCCGTCGCCACACCGCCAGAGACCACGAACCGGGTCGCGTTCAGCGCGAACGGCCTGTGGTATAAGGACGCGATCATCTATCAACTGCACATCAAGTCGTTCTTCGATGCAAACAACGATGGGATCGGCGACTTTCCTGGCCTGATCTCCAAGCTCGACTACATCGCCGATCTTGGCGTGAACACGATATGGCTCTTGCCGTTCTATCCCTCGCCGCGCCTGGACGACGGGTATGACATCGGCGACTACAGGGGAGTCCACCCGGATTATGGTACGCTTGCTGACGTCAGGCGCTTCATCGCCGCAGCGCATGCACGCGGTATGCGGGTGATCACCGAGTTGGTGGTGAACCATACATCGGACCAGCATCCGTGGTTTCAGCGCGCGCGGCGGGCGAAAGTCGGCTCGGTGTACCGCGATTTCTACGTCTGGTCGGCGGATGACCACAAATACGCCGGGACTCGGGTCATCTTCGTTGATACGCAGCGGTCCAATTGGACGTGGGATGAGGTGGCCGGTGCCTACTACTGGCATCGATTTTATTCACATCAGCCGGACCTTAATTTCGACAACCCGCGCGTGCTGAAGGAAGTGCTTTCGGTGCTGCGCTACTGGCTTGATCTCGGTGTCGATGGCTTGCGGCTGGATGCCGTGCCTTACCTGGTGGAACGCGAAGGCACCAACAACGAGAACCTGCCGGAGACCCATGCGGTCCTGAAGCAGATTCGTGCCGAGCTCGACGCCCATTATCCGGACCGCATGCTGTTGGCTGAGGCCAATCAATGGCCGGAGGACGCCAAGGACTATTTTGGCGACGACGACGAATGCCACATGGCGTTTCACTTCCCGCTGATGCCGCGGATGTACATGGCGATTGCACGCGAGGATCGCTTTCCGATCACCGATATCCTGCGTCAGACACCCGACATCCCTCCCAACAGCCAGTGGGCAATTTTCCTGCGCAACCACGATGAACTGACCTTGGAAATGGTTACGTCGAGCGAGCGGGATTTCCTCTGGGAAACCTACGCCGCGGACCGCCGCGCGCGGCTCAATCTGGGAATTCGGCGAAGGCTCTGTCCACTGCTGGAGCACGATCGCCGGCGGGTGGAGCTGATGAACTATCTGCTGTTATCGATGCCGGGCACGCCGGTGATCTACTACGGCGACGAAATCGGTATGGGCGACAACATCCACCTCGGTGACCGCGACGGTGTGCGGACGCCGATGCAATGGTCGCCCGATCGCAATGGCGGCTTTTCACGTGCCGAACCGTCGCGTCTTGTGCTGCCGCCAGTCATGGATGCGCTGTACGGTTTCGAGGCGGTGAATGTCGAGGCGGAATCCGGCGACCGGCATTCGCTGCTGAACTGGATGCGTCGCACCATTGCCATCCGTCGCCAGTATCAGGTGTTCGGCCGTGGCAACTTCCGGCTGCTGTATCCGAAGAACCGCAAAGTTCTGGCGTATCTTCGCGAGCACGAGGGCCGCACGATCCTGTGCGTCGCCAACATGGCGCGGACGCCGCAGGCGGTGGAACTCGAGCTGTCGGAATTCGCCGGCCGCACGCCCGTGGAATTGGATGGTGGCTCGATATTCCCGCCGATCGGTCAGCTGTCCTATCTGCTCACGCTGCCGCCGTACGGCTTCTATTGGTTTCATCTGGCTGATGAGGAGGCGGGTTGGCCGACGACACATACGCCCGCGCCGGAACCCATGCCCGAATATCAGACTATCGTTCTGCGAACCCGTTTGGCCGATGCACTGCTGAGCAATCGTTCGGTGTTGGAACATGACATCCTGCCAGCGTATCTCGCCAAGCGTCGTTGGTTCGCGCTGAAGGACCAGGCGTTGCAGGCGACGCGGCTGACATCGATTGCATCCTTGCCGCACGCCGAGCTGCAGCTGCTGTTGGCGGAGATCCAGACCGAAACGCAAGGTGGCGTGTCGCAATGGCTGCTGCCTCTCGCGGTTGCCTGGGAGGATCGGCAGACCGGGCCGTTGCCTACGCAACTTGCCATCGCGCGCGTCCGGCGAGGTGCGCGCGTGGGCCTGCTGACTGATGCCTTCGCGTTGCCAGAATTTGCCAATGCCATTCTGACCGGGTTGGCGGCCGGCACGCCGGTCGGCGAGATCCACTTCGAACCGACATCGCGCATGGCGGAGACGGTCGTTCCTCCCGACGCCGAGATGAAATGGCTGTCGGTGGAGCAGTCCAACTCCTCAATGATCGTCGGTGATGTGGCGATGCTGAAGCTGTTCCGGCGAGTGTCCGCAGGCCCGCATCCGGAGGCGGAAATGGGCCGCTACCTTACCGAGCAGGGCTTTGCCAATATCGCGCCGCTATTCGGTGAGGTCGTGCGCATCGATGCCGACGGCGTGCGTCATGCACTGGCGATCGCTCAAGGTTTCATTCGCAACCAGGGCGACGCCTGGACATGGACCCTGGATCTGTTGATGCGCGGCCTGGCGGACCTGACCGCCGGAACCGAAGAGGTGCAGGCGACCGAAGCTGAACAGCACGAGGATTACGGTGCGATCGCCACCTTGCTAGGGCGCCGCCTGGGTGAGATGCATGCGGTGCTCGCGCGCGATACCGACGATCCGGCGTTCGCTCCGGAGCAGGCTGGGGCCGACATCATTGAGAAATGGGCTAATCAGGCGGAGCAACAGCTTGCCGATGCCTTCGCAGCACTTGATGCGCCGCGGGAATGGGACGCCGAGGCTGCCCAGGACCTGGCTATCGTGATGGCGGAACGCGATCGAATTACTGCGACAACACGGAGGCTCGCCAACGCCGGTCATGGCGAGGTGCTCACGCGCATTCATGGCGATCTGCATCTGGGTCAGCTACTGGTGGCCAACGGTGACATCTATATCATCGACTTCGAGGGCGAGCCGGCCAAACCGGTTGCGTTGCGCCGGGCGAAGAACTGCCGGTTTCGCGACGTCGCTGGCATACTCCGTTCGTTCGACTATGCTGCCGCAGTGATGAAGCGCAGGAGCGTTGCCACCCAGGCGCATGTCGCCGATCCGCAGCGCGATGCATTCTTGCGGACGTTTGTCGAACGTGCGGCGCAGTGCTTCCTTGCCGGCTATGCCGAAGTGCTGCCGCCCGAGGATGCCGCGGCGGAGCGAGATTTGCTGACGCTCTTCCTGATCGAGAAGGCGGCCTACGAGGTCGCCTATGAGGCGGCCAACAGGCCGGCCTGGATTGACGTGCCGTTGCACGGCCTCGCCCAACTGATCGCGCAGGTGCCATCATGAACGACATGGCTGAAATTTCCGGTCTGCCGTCGGGCGTGGCGGAAGCGCTCGCCGCCGGCACACTCAGAGATCCATTCGCCGTAATGGGGCCGCACGACACCGCGATGGGACGGGAGATCCGTGCCTTCCTACCCGGCGCGCTGGAAGTCGAGGCACTGGTACAAAAGACTGGCGAACCACTGGGGCGGCTTACACCGACCACGCCGCAGGGCCTGTTCGTCGGCAGGGTGAGCAGCACCGAGCCGTACCGGCTGCGCATCGTCTGGCCGGACGCTGTGCAGGAAACCGAAGATCCATATTCCTTCGGGCCTTTGCTTGGCGACCTCGATCTGCATCTCTTCAACGAAGGGCGGCATTTTGAACTTGCGTCGCATCTTGGCGCCAGCGCCGTGACAATCGATGGCATCAGCGGTGTACGTTTTGGTGTCTGGGCGCCGAACGCGCGCGCGGTTTCCGTTGTTGGCGACTTCAACACCTGGGATCCTCGGCGACACCCGATGCGACTGCGCTTCCCATCTGGCGTGTGGGAACTGTTCATCCCACGGCTCGGGCCTGGCACGCGCTACAAGTTTGCCATCACCGGTCCAGATGGATGGCGGCTGCCGCTCAAGGCTGATCCGCTCGCGCGCGCGACCGAACCGCCGCCCGCCACTGCATCTGTTGTTAGCGATCCCACATCGCATGTCTGGCACGACGAAGGGTGGATGCAGCAACGGGCAAGTCGGCACGATACCGATGCACCGATTTCGATCTACGAAATGCATGCGGCGTCGTGGTTCCATCCGGACGGGCGAATTCCGACATGGGACGAGCTGGCAGCGCGACTGGTGCCCTATGTCAGCGAAATGGGGTTCAGCCATATCGAGTTGATGCCCGTGACCGAACATCCATTCGGCGGCTCCTGGGGATATCAGCCGCTCAGCCTGTTCGCGCCGAGCGCGCGGTTTGGGCCGCCCGACGGTTTCGCTCGCTTTGTCGATGCCTGCCACCGCGCCAATATCGGCGTCATCGTCGATTGGGTGCCGGCGCATTTCCCGACCGATGCCCATGGGATGGCGCGATTCGACGGTACGGCTCTTTACGAGCACCAGGACCCGCGTGAAGGCTACCATCAGGACTGGAACACCTACATCTACAATTTCGGCCGCCGCGAGGTGCAGGGATTTCTGATTGCGTCAGGCCTCTACTGGCTGGAGCATTTCCACGTTGATGGCCTGCGCGTCGACGCGGTGGCGTCGATGCTGTACCGCGATTACTCGCGCAGCAAGGGGCAGTGGATCCCCAACATCTACGGCGGCCGCGAGAACCTCGAGGCGATTGGATTCCTGCGGCACTTTAATGCCGTCGTTGGCGAACGGTGCGCGGGTGCGATCACCATTGCCGAGGAATCGACCGCCTGGCCCGGCGTGTCACGGCCGATCCGCGAAGGCGGCCTGGGCTTCTCTTACAAGTGGAACATGGGTTGGATGCACGACACGCTTCGCTACATCGAGCATGATTTTGTCCATCGGCCGTGGCATCACAACGACATGACGTTCGGATTGCTTTACGCATTCGCCGAAAATTTCGTGCTGCCGCTGTCGCATGATGAGGTCGTCTACGGGAAACACTCTCTTATCGGCAAGATGCCGGGCGACAGCTGGCAGCGCTTCGCCAACCTGCGGACCTATTTCGGCTTCATGTGGGGCCATCCCGGCAAGAAGCTGCTGTTCATGGGCGGTGAGATTGCGCAGGAACGCGAATGGAACCACGACAGCGAGCTCGACTGGGGTGCGCTGGAGGATCCGTTCAGGCATGGGATCCAACGACTGGTGCGCGATCTCAACCGTCTGTACGCGCAAGAGCGCGCTCTGCATCAGCGCGACCCCGTTTCCACTGGCTTCCGATGGGTCGTCGGCGATGATTGGCAGAACTCGGTGTTCGCTTTCCTGCGTTACGGCGAAGAATCCGCCCCGCCAGTGCTTGTCGTATGCAACATGACACCAGTGCCTCGATCGGGTTATGGCATTGGTGTGCCGCGTCCGGGGCATTGGCGCGAACTGCTCAATACCGATGCCGCCTGCTATGGCGGCTCCAATATAGGTAATGGCGGGATGGTCGAGACGGTGCCCGTGCAACGCCACGGCGAGGCCCAGTCGCTCGAACTCACCCTGCCGCCACTGGCTACCGTGTTCCTGCGTCAGGGCGACTAACCCGGCCCGAACGCATGCAGCAGCTGCCTGATGCGTTGTCACCGGGCCGGTCGTTTCCCCTCGGTGCGACATGGGACGGGCTCGGCATCAATTTCGCGGTGTTCTCGGCGCATGCCGAACGGATCGATCTCTGCCTGTTCGAGCCTTCCGGCCGGCATGAGATCGCGCGGTATACGCTGCCGGAGTACACCGACGAGATCTGGCACGGCTATCTGCCCAACGCGACCGCGGGCCTGCGCTATGGTTACCGTGCATTCGGTCCTTATGCGCCGGAGCAAGGACACCGCTTCAATCATCACAAGTTGTTGCTCGATCCCTACGCGCGCGCATTGGCAGGCACTTTGCATTGGTCGGATGCGCTGTATGGTTACCGCCAGCATTCGACGCGCGGTGATCTGTCGTTTGACCGGCGGGACAGCGCCCCGTCGATGCTGAAGTGCGTGGTGACCGACGATTCATTCAACTGGGGAGACGATCGCGCACCTGCCGTGCCATGGTCGGATACCGTGATCTACGAGGCGCATGTACGCGGGCTCACCATGCTTCGCAATGACATCCGTCCGCCGGAGCGAGGCACATTCGCTGGGCTCGCGCATCATGCGATGATCGACCACCTGAGTCGCCTTGGAAGTCACTGCGATCGAGCTGATGCCGGTGCAAGCCTTCCTGCAGGATCGCGCCCTGCAGCAGCGCGGCCTGCGCAATTACTGGGGCTACAATACCCTTGGCTTCTTTGCACCGGAACCAACGTATCTGTCGGATGGCTCACCGAACGAGATGCGGGTGGCGGTGCGCCGGCTCCACGCGGCCGGTATCGAGGTGATTCTCGACGTCGTGTACAACCACACCGCGGAAAGCGACGAAGTCGGTCCGACACTGTCGTTCCGCGGCCTCGACAACGCAAGCTACTATCGGCTGGAGGCTGGCGATCAACGCCGCACGATCAACGATACCGGCACCGGCAACACGCTGAACCTCTCGCATCCGCGCGTCCTGCAAATGGTGATGGATTCACTGCGCCACTGGGTGACCTCGTTCCACGTCGATGGATTCCGCTTCGACCTCTGTGCGACGCTCGGGCGTGAACCCCATGGGTTTGATCCAGGCTCCGGTTTCTACGACGCGCTTCGTCAGGATCCGGTTCTGGCGGGCGTGAAGCTGATTGCCGAACCCTGGGACGTCGGTCCGGGAGGCTATCAGCTCGGCAACCATCCCCCCGGTTTCGCTGAATGGAACGATCGCTTCCGCGATGGTGTTCGGCGCTACTGGCGCGGCGATCGCGGACACCGACCGGCGATTGCCGCAAGATTAGCCGGTTCCGCCGATATCTTTGCGCGCCATGGCAGGCGGCCGTGGGCATCGGTCAATTACGTCGCCTCGCATGACGGGTTCACGCTCACGGACGCCGTGAGTTATGCCGAACGTCACAACGGCGCGAATGGCGAAAGCAATCAGGACGGGCATCCCAGCAACTACACGAGCAACTGGGGTGTGGAGGGGCCAAGCGACGATCCGGCGATCAACGCGATACGAGATCGTGTCAAGCGTGCCATGCTGACCGCTGTGTTTCTTGCCGCTGGCACACCAATGCTGCTGGGCGGCGACGAGTTCGGCCGCACCCAAGGCGGCAACAACAATGCCTATTGCCAGGACAACGAAATATCCTGGCTGGACTGGAGCATGGCGGCATCGCCGCCGGGAATTGCGCTGACTGCATACGTTGCGCGTCTCATCGCACTTCGCCGCGAGCATCCAGTATTGCGGCATCCACATTTTCTGCACGGCAGGGCGCATCCCGCGCCAAGTATTGCCGACATTGCCTGGTTCGATCAGTCAGGAGGAACAATTCCAGTGGAGGCCTGGAACGACATCGATCAGCGGACGTTGATTTTGCGTCGTTCGATGCGGGTTCCAGGCGGAAAGGTTGAAATTCTGAGCTTGCTGCTGAATCCGGGTGATCTGCCATGTGACTTTCGGTTGCCCGAGCCCCACCTGTCTGGACGCGTGCTGCTCGACAGCGCTGAGCCGGAGACTGACGAACGCCCGATCACGGGGCAGGAGGTTCGCGTGGCTGCCCACAGTGCCGTTCTGGTGTACGCCGAGCATCTCGGATGAGCGGGGGGTTTGCGTTTGAGACCGGCTTTGGCGCGCGGCGATTGCACGACGGATCGACACGGTTTCGCTTGTGGGCGCCCGCGCAGGATACCGTCGCCGTGGCGATAGAGAGCGGTCCCAACCTACCGATGGTGCGCTCGCCCGACGGCTGGTTCGAAGCGACCGTGCGGTGTCCTGCCGGCACGCAGTATCGCTATCGCCTGGCTGACGGAATACTGGTGCCCGACCCTGCCTCGCGCGCACAGGCAGGTGACGTGCATGATCCGAGTGTGGTGGTCGATGCGCGTTCCTATGCGTGGCGCAACATGGACTGGCGCGGACGGCCGTGGCGCGAGGCGGTTATGTACGAACTCCATGCGGGCGTTCTTGGCGGGTTTCAGGGTGTTGCACGGGAACTTCCAAGGCTGGCCGACCTCGGCATCACCGCCGTAGAGCTGATGCCGGTCAATGATTTTCCGGGTCAACGCAACTGGGGATATGACGGCGTCCTGCCGTATGCCCCTGACGCGGCCTACGGAACGCCCGATGACCTGAAGGCGCTGATCGATAGGGCGCACGACCTCGGGCTCATGATCTTTCTGGACGTTGTCTACAATCATTTTGGTCCCGACGGTAATTACCTGTCGCTCTACGCACCGCAATTCTTTCGTGGCGATCGTAGTACCCCATGGGGAGCGGCGATTGACTTCGGGCGACCAGAAGTTCGCGGTTTTTTCACTGACAACGTGCTCTATTGGTTGATGGAATACCGCTTCGACGGACTGCGCTTCGATGCCGTGCATGCCATCCTGGATCAGGACTGGGTGGACGAGATGGCCGCTAAGGTCCGCGCCACGGTCGAGCCGGGCCGGCAAGTGCATCTTGTGCTTGAGCACCACAACGATGCTTCGCACCTCAGCAAGGACATTGATGCGCAGTGGAACGACGATGGGCACAACGTTCTGCACGCTCTGCTGACTGGCGAAGACGGCGGCTACTATCTCGACTATGCTGATGAGCCTGCCTGGAAGTTGGCGCGCTGTCTTGCGGAAGGTTTCATCTACCAGGGAGAGCATTCACGCTACCTGGGCGAACCGCGCGGCATGCCGAGTGGTCATCTCCCGCCGACCGCCTTCGTGCTGTTCCTGCAGAACCATGACCAGATTGGCAACCGGGCATTCGGTGAGCGGCTGACGTCGCTTGTGGAGCCAGCGGCGCTGGAAGCAGCAATTGCCTTGATGATGCTGTGCCCGCAGATCCCTCTGCTGTTCATGGGCGAAGAAATTGCAAGTCGCACGCCATTCCTGTTCTTTACTGACCATGGCGCCGAGTTGGCTGATGCTGTGCGCGAGGGAAGGCGGAGCGAGTTTTCGAAATTCCGGGAGTTCGCCGATCCGGCCAGCCGGGAACGAATTCCAGACCCAAACGCATTACAGACTTTCGCTGCCTCGAAGCCTCAAGCGGATCCGTCGCTTGGCCCGGCGCGGGAGGCACTGTACCGCCGTCTCATTGCACTGCGCGCCACCGAGATCGTACCGCGTCTGGATGGGGCGCACGCGCTGACCGCCGAAGCGATCGGGCCGAAGACGGTTGTCGCGAGATGGCGACTTGGCGATGGCGCGGTGCTGACAGTGGCCACCAATGTCGACGTGCAGGCGGTGACACTTGACCCGCCCGCAGGGGCGCTTCTATTTACCAACACGGAGATGCCGCCGGGCCTCCTGCCTGGTCATTGCACCTGCGCCTTCCTCGATACGTCACGTTCCGCCGATGTCTGACGAAGTGATACGCGATCTCGCGCAGCGCGCCGGCATTGCCGTCGAGTGGCAAGACTTCGCCGGGCGGCCGAAAACCGTCGCGCCTGACGTATTGCGTCACGTCCTTGAGGCGCTCGGCCTTCCCAGCAAGTCACGCGGCGATCTGCTCGCGAGCCGCAGGCTGCTGCAGCGCCGCTCCAATGTGCAGGCGCTGCCGCCGCTGATCACGGCGATGGCTGGACGTCCGACACGTCTCGATGTCGGCGCGAGCGACACGCATAAGGCACGGCTCAACCTCGAAGCGGGTGGCGCGCGCGACATTGCCATCTCGCCGGTTCGCGGACGCCTGCGCGTGCCCGCGATCAACGAGACTGGCTATCACCGGTTGCTGATTGAAGATCGCGAATTTGTTCTGGCGGTTGCGCCGACACGGTGCCGCACTATCGATGACGCCGTGCCTGATGCGCGGCTGTGGGGCATTGCGGCACAGGTCTATTCACTGCGTCACTGCGGTGACGGCGGTATCGGTGACGCTGCGGGCATCGCGGCGCTCGCCGAGGCAGCCGGATCGCGTGGCGCCGATGCATTGGCGTTGAGTCCGCTCCATGCTCTGTTCGGTGCCGATCCCTCGCGCTTCGGTCCTTACTCGCCGTCCACACGCCTGTTCCTGAACCCGCTGCATGCCTCACCGGCCCTGGTGTTTGGCGAAGCCCATGTGGCCGACACGCTGCGGGCGGAAGGGCTGAGCGAGACGTTCGAACGACTGGAGGCGCTGTCGCTGATTGACTGGCCGGCGGCGGCGCGTGCCAAGCATCGGTTGCTGAGGGCACTGTTCGAGCCCTTCATTGATGCTCCCGGCGCCTATGGCGAACTTCATCTGGACTTTGCCCGCTTCCGCGCCTACGGCGGCGAACTGCTGGCGCAACACGTGGTGTTCGAAACGCTGCATGCCGCGCAGGCTGCGGCCGGCGCGGGCGATTGGCATCGTTGGCCGACGGATCTACGCGATCCGAACAGTGCTGCCGTCACGGTGTTTGCGGCGTCGCACGAGCGCGAGGTGCTGTTCCACAGTTTCCTGCAATGGCTCACCGATCGATCATTCGGCATAGCGCAGAGCCGCGCTCTTGGGTCGGGAATGCGCATCGGCCTGATCGGCGATCTGGCCGTCGGCATGGACCCGAGCGGCAGTCACGCATGGAGCCGACAAGGCGACGTACTGGGCCGTCTCTCAATTGGCGCTCCGCCCGACCTGCTCAATCCGCGCGGCCAAGACTGGGCGCTGACCGGCTTCTCGCCCCGTGCGCTGATTGCGGGCGGGTTCGGGCCGTTCATCGCGACGGTTCGTGCAGCGTTGCGCAACACCGGCGGCTTGCGGATCGATCACGCCATGGGTCTGACGCGCCTCTGGCTGGTTCCACAGGGCGCTAATCCCGCCGAGGGCGCATACCTGACGTTCCCGTTTTCTGATCTGGTGCGGCTGCTGGCTCTCGAGTCGCAACGGCATGCCGCGATCGTTGTCGGCGAAGACCTTGGTACGGTGCCCGACGGATTCCACGACGCACTTGAAACCGCTGGTATTCATGGCATGCGCGTTCTTTGGTTCGAGCGAAATGGCCACGCTTTCAACTCACCTGAGGCGTGGAGCCACTCTGGCGTCGCGATGACCTCGACGCACGATCTGCCGACCCTCGCAGGCTGGTGGCATGGCAGCGACATCACCACGCGCGCGGCAACCGGCCGTCTCGGCGTGGGCGTGCAAGAGGCGGACATGTCGGCGGAGCGCACCGACGACCGTCGCGCGTTGTGGCAGGCGCTTGCGGAGGCCAACGTCGGAGATGGCGATGCGCCATCGTTGAACGACACGCAACCAATGGTGGATGCGGCGCTGGCGTTTGTGGCCGCAACTCCTTCGCCGCTCTGTCTGCCGCCGATCGAGGACCTGATTGGGATCGAAGAACAGCCGAACCTGCCCGGGACGATCGACCAGCATCCGAATTGGCGGCGGCGGCTGACGGCGGAGGCACGTACACTGTTCGACGAGCCGCGCACCGCGCGACGAGTGGCCCAACTAGCGACGCGGCGGCCACGACTATGAGGCCGTTGCGGGCAACAATGCGCCTGCAATTGCACCGTGACTTTACCTTTTCCGATGCAACGAATCTGGTGCCTTACATCGCGTTGCTGGGCGTCAGCCATCTCTATGCCTCGCCGATCCTCGCGGCGCGTCCGGGGTCGATGCATGGCTATGACGTAACCGATCCTACGCGGGTCAATGAGGAACTTGGCGGCGAGACGGGCTTGCGGAAGCTTGTCATGGCGCTGCGTGCCGCCGGTCTCGGGCTGATCGTCGATATCGTGCCGAATCATATGGCTGCGGGTGGTGTCGAGAATCCCTGGTGGGCGGATGTGCTGCAGTACGGACGCGACAGCCGCTATGCGATATATTTCGATATCGACTGGGGCAGATTCGGCAAGGTGCTCGCCCCGTTCCTCGGTCAACCATACGGCGAAGCGCTGCGCGACGGCACAATTACCCTGGCGCGCGACGGCGATGAACCTGTCATCCGGTATTATGACAATCAATTCCCGATCCGCCCGGAGGATCACGCGGAGGTTGTCTCGGCTCGGTCAGACGCCTTCGATCCGGCAACGACGATGGGGAGGCAACGGCTACATCATCTGCTTGAACGCCAGCACTACCGGCTCGCCTGGTGGCGCAGCGCGGGCGATGCGATCAACTGGCGACGGTTCTTCGACATCAATGGCCTGGTCGCACTGCGCATGGAGGACGTAGCGGTGTTCGAGGCGACGCACGGCACGCTGCTTCGATTATACCAGCAAGGACTGATCGACGGCATGCGGGTCGATCACGTCGATGGCCTGGCCGATCCGACCGGTTATTGCCGCCAACTGCGCACGCGTCTCGATGAGCTGGCGCCGCAACGACCGCCTGACGCGCCGAAGGGACCGGCCTGGCTGGTCGTCGAGAAGATCCTGGGTGCCGGCGAGCGCCTGCCCGGAGATTGGGCCGTGGATGGCACAAGCGGTTACGAATTCATGGACGAGGTGAGCGCGCTGCTGCACGACGGTGCGGGCGAAAGCACGCTGCGGCATTTGTGGGGTGCGGTCAGCGGTCGTCCCGCAGATTTTTCCGAGGAGGAGGAGGCGGCACGACGTGACGTGCTCGATCGCTCATTTGCCGCACAACTCGACGCGTTGATCGAATCACTGCGTCGCATCGCGGTCATGCGCATCGAGACACGCGACATCACCCAGGGGGCAATCCGTCGGGCGCTCGTCGCACTGTTCGCGCATTTCCCGGTGTATCGCAGCTATGGCGTCGGGCAACGATCCGACGCACTGGCGAGCGCGGTGGCGGCGGCGATGAAGCACGTGCCTGCCGCCGATCGTCCAACGCTGGAATTGCTCGAGCGCTGGCTCGGTGAGGAGGCGACACCGGAAAGCGCCGTCCGCTTCCAGCAATTGAGTGCGCCGCTGGCGGCCAAGGCGGTTGAGGACACTGCATACTACCGCTACGGAGTTTTGCTCTCGCGCAACGAGGTTGGCGCCGATGTAAGACGGTTCAGCGCCTCGGTGGCGGAGTTCCACGCTGCATGTCTCGAGCGGCGCAAGCACTTTCCCGATGCGATGCTCGCCACGGCGACACATGACCACAAGCGCGGCGAGGATGTCCGCGCGCGGCTTGCGGTGCTGAGCGAAATTCCAGACGAGTGGGAACGCACGGTGCGACGCTGGCTCGAGCTGAACACACCGCATCGCCGGCGTGGCGACGCACCAATGCCTTCGCCGGGTGACGAGGCGATGCTGTACCAGATGATCGTCGGGGCTTGGCCCAACGATGAGCTCGATCTGCGGGACTACACGGAGCGTCTGGCTGGTTGGCAGCTCAAGGCGCTGCGCGAGGCGAAGCTGGCGACGGATTGGACGGCACCAAATCTGGAGTACGAGGACGCGGCGCGGTCGTTCCTCTACACGATCATGGCGGACGATGGGTTCGTTGCCGATGCCTCGGCGTTTGCGCACGGTATCGGGCCGGCCGGAGCAGTGAACTCCCTGGCGCAGACGCTTCTGAAGCTCACTGTGCCGGGCGTGCCTGACATTTATCAGGGCGCCGAATTCTGGGACCTGAGCATGGTGGATCCCGACAATCGGCGGCCGGTGGATTTCACGCGGCGTTTTGCGGCTTTGAATGTCGATGCGTCACCGGTGGCGCTCGCGGCGTGCTGGCGGGATGGCAGGGTGAAGCAGGCGGTGATCCGCCGCGCGCTCGCGCTGCGCCGCGAGATTCCAAAACTGTTCGCGCGGGGGGAGTATCGGCCGATCGAGGTGCGCGGGCCGCTGGCGCCGCACGTCGTGGCGTTTCTGCGATCACGCGAGGACGCGCTTTGCATCGTCGTGGTGCCGCGTCTGGTGGGCCGACTGCTGGGTCTGCCGGACACCGAGAATGGGGAGATTACAATTCCCGCTGCGGTCTGGCAGTCCGCCACGCTGCATCTGCCGGAAGACATAACCGGACGGCGGTTGCGCGACAGGATCAGCGGGCGGCGCCTGGGTCCGACCGGTCGGCATCTGCCGCTCGAGACGATCCTCGCAGAATTCCCCGTCGCGCTGCTTACAGCGGAATAGCGGTTCAGCCTCCCGCCATCGCCGCGCGTGTCTCGCGCAACGCCGCAGCTGCGGCGGCACTGGGCACTTCCACGTCGATCTCCAAAATCGAGATCGGATCGCCTCTGTCGAGCTTGATCTGCACGCGCTCGCGCTCGATGGTCACGTGCTTGGCGATCACCGAAATGATCTCTTCCTGCAGCACGGCCAGCAGATCAGACTTGCCGACAAACGCACGCTCGTGCGCCAGCAGCACCTGCAGTCGCTCGCGCGCAACCGGCGCCGAGTCGCGCCGCCGAAATAGGCTCATCAAATTCATGCAACGGCCCTCCGGCCGAACAGACGTCCCATGATGCTGCGGCGTTCAGCCGGCACCGTGACAACCAGGGTCTCACCCTTCAGCCGTCGTGCCGCCTCGAAATACGCCTTCGCCGCCACGCTGTTGGGGCTGCCGATCGTCACCGGCGAGCCGAGATTCGATGCGCGCAGCACCTCCTCACTCTCCGGGATGATCCCGAGCAGCGGGATTGAAAGGATCTCGAGCACGTCCTCGGTCTTCAGCATCTCCCCGCGCGCGGCACGCGCCGCATCGTACCGCGTCAGCAGCAGGTGCTTGTCGACCCGCTCGCCCTTCTCGGCTTTCGCGGTCTTCGAATCGAGCATGCCGATGATGCGGTCCGAGTCGCGCACCGAGGAGACTTCAGGATTGGTCACCACCACGGCTGCGTCGGCATGGCGCATCGCCAACGTCGCCCCGCGTTCAATGCCGGCCGGACTGTCGCAGATGATCCAGTCGAACTTCTCACGCAGCTCGCCGATCACGCGTGTCACGCCCTCGGCCGTGAGCGCATCCTTGTCGCGCGTCTGCGACGCGGGCAGCAGCGACAGCGTGTCGATCCGCTTATCGCGGATCAGTGCCTGCGGCAGCTTGGCATCGCCTTGCACGACATTGATCAGGTCGAACACGACGCGGCGTTCGGCTCCCATCACCAGATCCAGGTTGCGCAGGCCGACGTCGAAATCGACCACGACCACGTTCTGATTCTGCTGTGCCAGCGCGGCGCCAAGTGCCGCGGTGGACGTCGTCTTGCCGACGCCGCCCTTTCCGGATGTCACGACGATGACCGTGGCCATCAGTTTCTCTCCTCGTTCAGTCGAACGTTGCCAACATCATCGCCTCGCCGGCGAGCCAGGCCTGCACTGGCTTGCCGCGCAGCTTCGCGTCCATATCGTCTGCCGTCTGGTATACGCCATCGATCGCCAGCAATTCGGCTTCCAGCCTGCGACAGAAGATGCGCGCGCGATTGTTGCCGGTAAGCCCGGCGATCGCTCGACCACGCAACGTGCCGTAGACATGAATGGAACCGCCGGCAATCACCTCCGCGCCTGAGGCAACGGAGCCCACGATGCTGACATCGCCCTTCTCGAACACGATCGACTGGCCTGATCGCACCGGTTGATCGATCAGCAGCGAGGTACCTTCCTGCGGCTGCGCTGCACGGCGTTCATCGGGCACATCAACCGCGCGCGAAGGACGCGTGCCGGTGGCGTGCAGCGGCGCCCAGGCCTCCAGACCCTGCCAAGATGGGTGCGCGCCTTCCGTGCCGATGATACGGATCCCGCGGCTGTTCAGGCGCTGCAAAAGGCCCGCAACGTCCGGCTGTTCGCTCGGCAGTGCACCGAGGTCAAGCACGACAGGACGACCGGCGAAGAACGACGGCGAGCGATTGATCTGCGCGTCCAGCGCGTCAAGCCAATCCTCCACGGGCGGTTCGGGCGCGAGAACGAGCGCCATAAACGAACGGCCGCGGACTCGGATGAACGGACGCGAATCGGCTGTGGGCACGCATTGGGCGTATCAAGTGCATGGTGTGATGGTCAACCGGAACCGCCACAAATTACGCTGCAAGAAGAAAGAACTGGGGATATTTCGTAATATCCTGTGGAGAAATCTGTGGGCAGCGAATCGCCGCCGCGAATCTCCGGCGAATCCCTCCCCCGCAAAGCAGGGGAGGGGACTTGCTTCAAGCCGGCGCCAGGACGTGGATGACCCGATTCGCCACCATCTCGCGCGTCTTCGCGCCATAGGCGGCCATGTGCGGCGACGCTGCGTGGGCCTTCAGGGCCTCCGCGCTTTCCCACCGCTCGATCACCACGAATGTGTCGTCGCCGAATTTGGTGGGAAACCCGTCGGCGTCGATCGTCGGACCGTACTCGATGCAGCCTTGTTCGGCGTGAACCGCCGGCACGTTGGCGCGGAACTCCTTTAGGATCGCTTCGCGCATGCCTGGCTTGGCGGTGATGATAGCAACGACGTGGATCATGGACTGCTGCCCCCCTGGATTGTGTGCGGTTTATCCGACCTCAGACCGAGGCGTTCGGCAAGCGGCCGCTCAAGCCTAAAATTTGTTCAGCGGCTGCTGCGATGCCTGATTATTCCGCATTCGGTGCGCCTCGATTCGCTTAGTCGCAGGGCGCTGCGCCTCACGGGTTTGTGGCATGGGGGTTGCACCTCTCGCGATGGTGAAGCGAGGCAGTGGCCTCGCCACAAAACAGAACGGACAGGGAACAGGACTATGGTATCGACCAACACCATGCTTACGCGCCGCCGCCTTGGCGGTCTCGGCGTTGCCGCCGCGACGCTTGCCGCAATGGGCGGCGTCAAGGCGGCCTTTTCGCCTGCCGTCGCGCAGACGGGTCCGATCAAGGTCGGCATTCTGCATTCGCTCTCCGGCACCATGGCGATCAGCGAGACGACGCTGAAGGACGTCATGCTCATGCTGATCGAGCAGCAGAACGCCAAAGGCGGCGTACTCGGTCGCAAGTTGGAAGCCGTCGTGGTCGATCCTGCCTCCAACTGGCCGCTGTTCGCCGAGAAGGCGCGCGGCCTCCTGTCCGTTGACAAGTGTGCCGCGGTGTTCGGCTGCTGGACATCGGTGTCGCGCAAGTCGGTGCTGCCGGTGTTCGAAGAGCTCAACGGCATCCTGTTCTACCCAGTGCAGTACGAAGGTCAGGAATGCAGCCGCAACGTGTTCTACACCGGTGCGGCGCCGAACCAGCAGGCCATCCCGGCGGTCGATTACCTGATGAGCGAAAGCCAGGTGAAGCGCTGGGTGCTGGCAGGCACCGACTACGTCTATCCGCGCACCACCAACCAGATCCTGGAAGCCTATCTGAAGGTGAAGGGCGTCGCGCCGACCGACATCATGATCAACTACACTCCGTTCGGCCATTCCGACTGGCAGAACATCGTCGCCTCGATCAAGCAGTTCGGCTCGGCCGGCAAGAAGACCGCCGTGGTGTCCACCATCAACGGCGATGCCAACGTGCCGTTCTATAAGGAACTCGGCAACCAGGGCATCAAGGCGACCGACATCCCGGTGGTGGCGTTCAGCGTCGGCGAGGAAGAGCTGGCCGGCCTCGACACCAAGCCGCTGGTCGGCCACCTGGCCGCGTGGAACTACTTCGAGAGCGTCGATACGCCGGAGAACAAGGCTTTCATCGACCAGTGGCACAAGTTCATCAAGAACGACAAGCGCACCACCAACGATCCGATGGAGGCGCACTACATCGGGTTCAATCAGTGGGTGAGAGGAGTCGAGAAGGCTGGCACCACAGCATCCGACGCGGTGATCGATGCGCTGATCGGCGTCTCGGTGCCGAACCTCTCGGGTGGCTTCTCGACCATCATGCCGAACCACCACATCACCAAGCCCGTGCTGATCGGCGAAATTCAGTCAGACGGCCAGTTCAATACGGTCTCGCAGACGCCGGGTCTTGTGGTGGCACAGGAATGGTCGCCGTACGTCGAGGACACGAAGGATCTGATCGGTGACTGGCGTGCACCGCTCTCTTGCGGAGCGTTCAACGTCAAGACCGGCAAGTGTGGAGCAGGTGGCGGCAAAAAGGCATGACGGCCTGAGCTGACCATCCCCATGGGGGTGGCCCGTTTCCTCCCCGGGCCACCCCCACGACTTCTGAAAGCGTGCCGATGAAGCGTCTCGCCTGGCTGTTGCTGATCGCCGCACTGGCACTGACACCCGTGATAGCCCGTGCGCAGTCGGCGGACGACGCGTTCGCCGCGCTGGCATCGCCGAGCTACGATACAATCCGGCAAGGAGTGGGTGTGCTTGCGGTATCCGGCCATCCGCAGGCGGCTGCCGTTCTGTCGGCGCTGCAGGGGAACCGCCTGTTCGCCCGCGTCGCCGACAAGGCGCTGTTCATCAAGACCAACGACGGCTCATTCATCGAGGCGGCGAGCGGCAAGCCGGCGCCAGACATCATGTCGAGCGGCCTCAGGCAAGTGCGCATGAACAATGCGGTCCGTGGAGAAGTCGAAGCGGCACTCGGCAGTCTCCGCATGTTCGCGCCGGATGCGGGCACCCGCCTCGATGCCGCCGAGGCGGTGTTCCATTCGCACGATCCGGCAGCATTGCCAGCATTGGAACGCGCACTGGCGCGCGAAAGCGATGCTGGGGTGAAGCGCCGCATGGAGCAGGCGCGCTCCGCCGCGCTGCTGTTCGCCGATAACACCGGCGACGCAGATTTGCTGGCCGCGATCGAGGTGCTGCGTGCTCGCGGCGACATCGACAGCCGAAGCCTGCTTGCGTCGCTGTCCGGGCGGACGCCGGCGGTGACGCAGGCCGCTGCCGCAGCGGTGACAGCGATAGATCGCAACCTGCAACTCTGGAGCGTCTTGCAGAGCGTCTACTATGGACTGTCATTGGGCTCGGTGCTGCTGCTGGCCGCGGCCGGTCTCGCGATCACGTTCGGCGTCATGGGCGTGATCAACATGGCGCACGGCGAGATGGTGATGATCGGCGCGTATGTGACCTTCATGGTGCAGCAGTTCATTCGCGAGGCGGCTCCTGGACTGTTCGGTGGCAGTCTGCTGATCGCTGTGCCGCTCGCATTCATCGTCGCCGGACTGATCGGCATCGCTATCGAGCGCACGCTGATCCGCTGGCTGTACGGCAGACCGTTGGAGACGCTCCTGGCGACGTGGGGCCTGTCGCTGATTTTGCAGCAGGCGGTGCGCTCGCTGTTCGGCCCCAACAACCGCTACGTCAGCACGCCGGATTGGATGAGCGGCGCGACACAGCTTGGCGGCCTGACAATCACCTACAACCGGCTTTATATCATCGTCTTCGCCTTCCTGGTGCTGGCGGCGTTGATGGCGGCGTTGCGCTTTACATCGCTGGGTCTTGCGATGCGTGCGGTGACGCAGAACCGGCAGATGGCTGCGGCGATGGGTATTCGCACACCGTGGATCGATGCGCTGACCTTCGGGCTTGGTTCCGGCGTTGCTGGCATGGCGGGTGTGGCACTGAGCCAGATCGACAACGTCTCGCCCAATCTCGGGCAGAGCTACATCATCGACAGCTTCATGGTCGTGGTGTTCGGTGGTGTGGGGAATCTCTGGGGCACCGTGATGGGTGCGCTGACACTCGGCATCGTCAACAAGTTTCTCGAGCCGGTGGCGGGCGCGGTGTTGGGCAAGATCGCCGTACTGGTGATGTTGATCCTGTTCATCCAGCGGCGCCCGCGCGGCATGTTCCCGCTCAAGGGCCGCGCGGCAGAGGCATGAACATGTCCGCACTCACTCCCGCTCCCCTTGCGGGAGGGGGTTGGGGGGAGGGGGCAACGCAGCCACCCCACGTCCCCCTCCCCCCAACCCCCTCCCGCAAGGGGAGGGGGAGGACGCTGTGATGATCCTCAATCGTGCATCGCTGCTGACGCTGGCACTGGTGCTCGGTGGGGCCGTGCTTCTCGCGGTGCTGAACCTCGCCACCGAGCCAACTGCGTCGCTGCACGTGCCGACGTATGTCGTGGCGCTGACCGGCAAATACCTTAGCTACGCGATGCTGGCGCTGGCGGTCGACCTGGTGTGGGGTTTCGCGGGCATCCTGTCGCTCGGCCACGCGGCATTCTTCGCGCTCGGCGGCTACGCCATGGGCATGTACCTGATGCGCCAGATCGGTGCGCGCGGCGTGTATGGCAACGCCAATCTGCCGGACTTCATGGTGTTCCTCGGCTGGCACGAGTTGCCGTGGTACTGGCACGGCTTCGAGTGGTTCGGCTTCGCCGCACTGATGGTGATCCTCGTGCCGGGTGTCCTCGCATTGGTGTTCGGCTGGCTTGCCTTCCGTTCGCGCGTCTCCGGCGTGTATCTGTCGATCATCACGCAGGCCCTGACCTATGCGCTGCTGTTGGCGTTCTTCCGCAACGACATGGGCTTCGGCGGCAACAACGGGATGACCGACTTCAAGGATCTGCTGGGCTTTCCGGTGCAGACGGAGGCCACACGCTGCGCGCTGCTTGTCATCACCGCGCTGTTCCTGTGCGCACAGTTCCTGCTGGCGCGCTGGCTGGTGACCTCACGATTCGGCAAAGTCCTTGTCGCGGTGCGCGACGCAGAGGCACGCACCCGGTTCCTGGGCTACCGACCCGAAGTCATACAAGCTGGTGGTGTGGGTTCTCTCGGCAGTGATGGCCGGGATCGGCGGCGCGCTCTATGTCCCACAGGTCGGCATCATCAATCCGTCGGAGTTTTCGCCGGCAAACTCGATCGAGGCGGTGATCTGGGTCGCCGTCGGCGGGCGCGGCACGCTGTCGGGGGCAATCCTCGGCGCGGTGCTGGTCAACCTGGGCAAGACCTATCTTACCAGTGCCCTGCCTTCGCTGTGGCTCTATGCGCTGGGCGCGATCTTCATCTTCGTCACCCTTCTGCTGCCGCGCGGCATCGTTGGTCTTTTGACGCGACGCGAGCGCGCGATCGTGCCTGAACCCGTGCCTGCTCGGGCAGCCTCACAAGCCACACCGCACGAGGTGACGGGATGAGCGACGTTCGCGCGGAACTGCACGACACGCTGCTCTATCTGGACGGTGTCACCGTCAGCTTCGACGGCTTCCGCGCATTGAACGCGCTGTCGCTCGTGCTGGAGGCCGGTGAGATGCGCGCGGTGATCGGCCCGAACGGCGCCGGCAAGACCACGATGATGGACGTGATCACCGGAAAGACGCGACCGGACGAAGGAAAGGTGGTGTTCGGCAAGGACACCGATCTGACACGCCTCGATGAGCCGGCGATTGCGTCGCTGGGCATCGGGCGGAAGTTTCAGAAACCTACGGTGTTCGAGCCGCACACCGTCTGGGACAATCTGCTGCTGTCGCTGGCCGAGGACCGCAGACCGCGCTTCACGCTGTGGGCGCACGAGAGTGCGGCGGAGCGAGAGCGCATCGAGGAAATCCTGGTCACCACGCGTCTGATCGACCAGCGCCATCGTCTGGCGGCAGGACTGTCGCATGGCCAAAAACAGTGGCTGGAGATCGGCATGCTGTTGGCACAGGAGCCGCAGCTTCTTCTGGTCGATGAACCGGTGGCCGGCATGACCGACGCCGAGACCGAGCAGACCGCCGAATTGTTGCGCGAAATCCACCGGACACGAAGCGTGGTGGTGGTGGAGCACGACATGGCGTTCGTACGCGCGCTGGACGTGAAGGTGACGGTGCTGCACGAGGGATCGGTGCTGTCGGAGGGCTCGATCGACCATGTCAGCGAGGACCCGCGGGTTATCGAGGTGTACCTGGGACGATGACTTCTCGCGGTCGATCACGTTGATCTGCATTACGGCGCCGCCATCGCGCTGCGTCAGGTGTCGCTGACCGCGGAGATCGGCGCGGTCACCTGCCTGCTCGGGCGAAACGGTGTCGGCAAGACTAGTCTGCTGCGCGCGATCACCGGCGCGCATCCTGTCAGTGCCGGGGCCATTCGCTGGGAAGGTTCCGACATCACCCGTCTTGCGATCCACGATCGCGCTCGGCGCGGTATCGCCTGGGTGCCGCAGGGACGCGACATCTTTCCGTTGCTCACGGTGCGCGAGAACCTGGAGACCGGCTTTGCGGTATTGCCGCGCGGTCATCGCCGCGTGCCGGATGAGGTGTTCGAGTTGTTCCCCGGTACTGCGGACCATGCTGCGCCGGCGCGGTGGCGATCTGTCTGGCGGCCAGCAGCAGCAATTGGCGATCGCGCGGGCACTGGTGATGAAGCCACGCCTGCTGGTCCTGGACGAGCCGACCGAGGGCATTCAGCCGAGTATCATCAAGGACATCGGTCGGGTGATAGCGCTGTTGCGGTCGCGCGGCGACATGGCCATTCTGCTCGTCGAGCAGTATTTCGATTTTGCCCAGGAACTCGCTCAGACCATCGTGGTGATGGATCGCGGCGACGTTGTGCTGGCGGGACGGCGGGAGGACCTGGACGAGGCGGACGTGCGGCGCCGCCTATCGGTATGACTGGTTGGCAAGGTTTGTTAACGCTGCCAGATTCGCCGGGTGCATGCGTCCTACAATAGCGGTGGACTGGTGGACGCTGTTTCGCAACCGGACAGCCTGCAACGGGCATTTGGCCAGCTTTCCGTGTCGCTGAAGCGACGCGGTCCGCACTCGGTGTTGGATGGTCTGCGCCAGGCAGGGTGCCTGAAGGCGCGGTTTCCGCGTCCGGATGACCCTCGCTGGCTGAACGTGGTCACACTGAACACATCGGGTGGAATTGCCGGTGGTGACGCACTCGACAGCGGGGTTGTGGTGGGTGCGGGAGCACGAGCGACGATCGCCTCACAGGCGGCGGAACGATTCTATCGCGCCTTGCCGGGCAGTGCGGCTTCGAGCGTGCGCACGCGCATCGCCGTAGCTGATGGAGGGGCGGCGGAGTGGCTGCCGCAGGAGACCATCCTGTTCGATCGCTGCGCCGTGCGGCGTAGTTTGCACATCAACCTTGCGGACAATGCTCGGTTCCTTGGGGTGGAAAGCCTGGTGTTCGGCCGCGCGGCTATGGGCGAGATCGTCGAGAACGCCTCGCTGCGCGATGTCTACGAGGTGCATCGCGGCGGCCGCCTGTTGCTGCATGACGCGATCCGGCTGGAAGGTGAGGTGGCGGCAACCCTGCGGCGTCCCGCGATCGCCGGTGGCGCACGCGCCGTAGCGACACTGGTATATGTGGCGCATGATGCTGAGACCATGCTCGATCCGCTGCGCGGTCAGGGGATCGGGGCCAGTGCCTGGGATGGCATGCTGATCGCGCGTATGCTCGCCGCCGACGGTGCAACGATGCGTGCCCGCGTGATAGATGCATTGCGGGTATTGCGCGGCGGACGCGCGCTGCCTCGCGTGTGGTTGTGCTGAGGGGAAACGCATGAATTCGACTCCCCGAGAGAAGGACAAACTGCTCATCAGCATGGCCGCGATGGTCGCGCGCCGTCGGCTGGAGCGCGGCGTGAAGCTCAACCATCCCGAAGCCGTCGCCCTGATCACCGACTTTGTCGTCGAGGGTGCGCGTGATGGGCGCAGTGTCGCGGATCTGATGGAGGCGGGCGGCAAGGTCATCACCCGCGCTCAGGTCATGGATGGAGTCGCCGAGATGATCCACGACGTGCAGGTGGAGGCGACGTTTCCCGACGGGACAAAGCTGGTCACCGTGCACGAGCCGATCCGATGAGCAAGCCCATGTCATTGCGAGCGAAGCGAAGCAATCTCGATCAGAAGATGCGCGCCAAACGCGACACGAATGACAGGAGGTGACGATGATCCCCGGCGAGATCCTTCCGTCAGACGGCCAGATCGAGTTGAACGTCGGACTCGCGCGCACGACGCTCACGGTCGCCAACACCGGCGACCGACCGATCCAGGTCGGCAGCCATTACCACTTCGCGGAGGCCAATCCCGCGCTGTCGTTCGATCGCGTGCAGGCTCGTGGCAAGCGGCTGGACGTCGCGGCGGGAACCGCCGTCCGCTTCGAGCCCGGCCAGACGCGCGAGGTCGTGCTAATACCCTATCGCGGCAACCGCATCGTGCAGGGCTTCCGCGCCGCCGTCATGGGAGCGCTCGACTGATGGCCCGCATTCCCCGCGCTGCCTACGCTGACATGTTCGGTCCGACCACCGGCGATCGCGTGCGCCTCGCCGACACCGACCTTATCGTCGAGGTGGAACGCGACATCACCAGTTACGGCGAGGAGGTAAAGTTCGGCGGCGGCAAGGTGATCCGCGACGGCATGGGGCAATCGCAGGCATCGCAGGCGCAGGGTGCGGTCGATACGGTGATCACCAACGCGCTGATCATCGATCACTGGGGTATCGTGAAGGCCGATGTCGCCATCACCAACGGTCGCATCGCGAAGATCGGCAAGGCGGGCAATCCTGACATCCAGCCTAACGTGGACATCATCATCGGTCCTGGCACCGAGATCATCGCTGGCGAGGGCAAGATCCTGACCGCCGGCGGCATCGACGCGCACATCCATTTCATCTGTCCGCAGCAGGTCGAGGACGCGATCGCTTCCGGCATCACCACGCTGATCGGCGGCGGCACGGGTCCGGCGACCGGCACCGCCGCGACCACATGCACGCCAGGGCCATGGCATCTCGCGCGCATGCTGCAGGCAGCGGAGGGCCTGCCGGTAAATATCGCCTTCGCCGGCAAGGGCAACGCCTCACGCCCTGCCGCGCTGGAGGAGATGATCCGCGCCGGTGCCGCGTGCCTGAAGCTGCACGAGGATTGGGGCACCACGCCGGCCGCGATCGATTGCGCACTGTCAGTGGCGGACCGGTTCGACGTGCAGGTGATGATCCACACCGACACGCTGAACGAATCCGGCTTCGTCGAGGACACCATCGCCGCGTTTCAGGGTCGTACCATCCATGCGTTCCATACGGAAGGCGCCGGCGGCGGACACGCACCCGACATCATCAAGGTCGCATCGCTCGCCAACGTGCTGCCGAGTTCAACCAATCCCACGCGGCCGTACACGGTGAACACGCTGGACGAGCATCTCGACATGCTGATGGTGTGCCATCACCTCGATGCGACGATCCCGGAGGACGTGGCGTTCGCTGAAAGCCGCATCCGCAGAGAGACGATCGCAGCCGAGGACATCCTGCACGATCTCGGCGCGTTGGCGATGATGTCGTCGGACAGTCAGGCGATGGGCCGCGTCGGCGAGGTGATCATTCGCACCTGGCAGACCGCGCACAAGATGAAGACGCAGCGCGGTGCTCTGCCCGGCGATACCGAGCGCAATGACAACGCGCGGGTGAAGCGGTACATCGCGAAATACACCATCAACCCGGCGATCGCGCAGGGGATGGCCCGCGAGATCGGCTCGATCGAACAGGGCAAGCTGGCCGATCTCGTGCTGTGGTCGCCGGCGTTCTTCGGCGTGAAGCCCGATCTGGTGATCAAGGGTGGCTCGATCGCCTGCGCGCCGATGGGCGATCCAAACGCGTCGATCCCGACGCCGCAGCCAGTGCACTACCGCCCGATGTTCGCCGTGTTCGGCCGCGCGCTGGCGGAGCACTGCCTGACGTTCGTCTCTGCTGCGGCACTGGATGCCGGCATTGGTGAGGCACTCAAGCTGCAACGGCGACTGGTGCCGGTCGCCAATACGCGTGGTGGCATCGGCAAGAAATCGATGATCCATAACGATGCCACGCCGTTGATCGAGGTCGATGCGGAAACCTATGAGGTGCGCGCGGATGGTGTGCTGCTGACCTGCGAACCCGCGACAGTGCTGCCGATGGCACAGCGCTACTTCCTGTTCTGATGCGCGCCGAGACGGTTCTGCCTGCCGGTACCTGGGACGCGGCGACGGAGTTCGACCGCGTGATGATCGATTTCGATCGCCGACATCGCCGACGCATTCTGTTGCGCACCGAACAGGGCAGGGAGGTGCTGCTCGATTTGCCGCAGGCCGTGCGTCTGCGCGACGGCGACGGGCTGGCGGTGGATGGCCAGGTGGTGCGGGTATGCGCGCAGCCGGAACAGCTGATGGAGATACATGCGCATGACGAGGGCGAGCTTGTGCGGATCGCATGGCACCTCGGCAATCGCCATTTGCCGGTGCAGTTGCTGGGTGATCGCATGCGCATTCGGGCGGATCATGTGATCAGGGAATTGGTGGAGGGGTTGGGCGGTCACGTAGATACAGTCGAGGCGGCGTTCGATCCGGAAGCGGGCGCCTATGCCGGCGGGCACCACCATCATCAGCATGATGAGTGAGGGACAGAACACAGTATCTCCCCCTCCCCTTGCGGAAGGGGGGCGGGGGAGGGGGTGCCCCCGTTACGCGCGCTGCCCCCTCCCCCCGCCCCCCTCCCGCAAGGGGAGGGGAAGATACTTGCGCCCACACTGTTGCGGCTGCTTGTTTGGCTTTCCCCGGCATTTCCTACTGGTGCCTACGCGTATTCGCATGGCCTGGAATGGGCTGTGGAATCCGGTGACGCCACGGACGGCGACTCACTGCGCAATTGGCTCGCTGACGTGCTGCAACATGGTTCCGGCCATAACGACGCGATCCTGCTTCGCCACGCCCACCGCGCCGAGGGCGACTACGCAACATTGAACGACCTTGCCGCCGCCATCGCACCGTCGCGCGAGCGTCGCGCCGAGACGCTGGATCAGGGCACCGCATTCATCGCCGCCGCCGCGGCGTGGCATCCGCCCGAGTTGCCAGAGCGCGTCGCCTATCCCGTGGCGGTAGGCGCCCTCGCGCGCTGCCACGGCATCGATGAAGACACAACCACAGCGGCGTATCTTCAGGCCTTCACCGTCAACCTGATCTCCGCCGCTGTGCGCCTCGTCCCGCTCGGGCAGAGCACCGGCCTGCGCGTTCTCGCCTCACTCGAACCAACCATCCTGCACGTTGCAGCGGAAACCCGCGCGGCCACACTCGATGACCTGGGCGGCTGCGCCTTCCGTTCCGACCTCGCCGCCATGCGCCACGAGACCCAGTACACGAGGCTGTTCCGCTCATGAGGCATTCGCAATACGGCCCCTTGCGTGTCGGCATCGGCGGCCCGGTCGGCACCGGCAAGACCGCGCTGATGGACGCGCTGTGCAAGCTGCTGCGCGCCGACTACGACATCGCAGCGATCACCAACGACATCTACACGAAGGAGGATGCCGAATTCCTCACCCGCGCCGGATCACTGCCGCCGGAGCGCATCCTGGGCATCGAGACCGGCGGCTGCCCACACACAGCGATCCGTGAGGACGCTTCGATCAACCTTGCCGGTGTCGCAGAACTCAAGCGCCGCTTCCCGCAGCTCGATCTTATCCTGATCGAATCCGGTGGCGACAATCTTGCCGCCACGTTCAGTCCGGAACTGGCCGACCTGACAATCTACGTGATCGACGTCTCGGCCGGCGACAAGATACCTCGCAAGGGCGGTCCCGGCATCACGCGCAGCGACCTGCTGGTGATCAACAAGATCGACCTGGCACCCTTCGTCGGTGCCAGCCTCGACGTGATGGATCGCGACGCGCGCAGGATGCGCGGCGAGCGCCCCTTTGTTTTCGCCAATATCCGCGCCGGAACCGGTGTCCCAGAGATCGCCGCCTTCATTGAAACTGACGGCGGTCTGCGTTCAGGCGGCTCTGCCTAGCGAGACGCGCCAATAACCGCCACCTTCGCACTTGACCTGCTGCATCGCCACGGCCGCCCTGCCGGCCAGATCGGAGAAACTCTCGCCTATCTGGCGCGTGGCGATACCAATCGAGAAGCTGACCTCGCACAGCGTGACATTGTCTGGTCCAACTACGCGGCAAGGTGCCTGGAGGCACAGGTCCTCGGCGCGCTCGGCCGCGGTCATGTGGTCCGCGCCACCGATCCACACGGCGAACTCGGCACCTCCGATTCGGCCAACAAGATCGGTTGGCCGCACCGTACTCCGCAACAGCATGGCCGCGCGGCTCAGCACCTGATCGCCACCGTTCGGGCCCAGCAACGGACCGGCTTTCGCCAGATTGTCAACCTCCGCCAGCATCAGCGTGCCCGGCAGGCCATCGCCATCCAGCCTTGCGATGTGCCGTGTCACCTCGGTGATGAAGGTGCGCAAGCTCAACAGCGAGGTGAGCGAATCGGTTGGCGCGGCGTGGAACACGTCGCATGGGCCTGCACCGCGATCCATCAGCAGGCTGACGATCCCGGCGAGTGAGTCAACCAACGGCATGTCGTCGCCCGTCCAGTCGCGTGCGCTGCGACAACGCCAGAGCACCATGCCGAACTTCTCGTCGCTGGTCTGACGGCACACCGCAACCACGATTGGGCGCGTATTCGGTTCGACCGACGGCACCGGGGTGCCGATCTCGGCACATTGCAGCAGCCTGGCGGCTGACGTCGCTGGCAGCCCGATCATGCCGGCGCGATGCAGGACCTCGGGTTCCACTCCGGCGGTGGCGGAAATGCTGCGAATGACCGCAACCCCTTCCGCGCCAAGAGACCCCATGATCGCATCGAGGCCTGCCGCCATCATCTGCGCCGCGCTGCCCTCGCCGCGCAGGGAGCACAGAATTCTCGACAACTCCGAGTTCATACGGGAGGCGGTCGCCCATTGACCTGGCGTTGTCATGCAATGCGACCCCTGTGCGTGCGCGGATTGAGACCCGAATCTAGCGCGCGGGCAGTTGCAGCAGCGTTTCGATGTTCACAGCCGGAGGCGGCGCAGGCACAGCGCGTTGGCGATCACGGAGACGGAACTGAACGACATGGCAAGTGCGGCAATGACCGGGCTGAGCAGAATGCCGGCGACCGGATAGAGCACGCCAGCGGCAATTGGAACACCGATTGCATTGTAGATAAAGGCAAAGAACAGGTTCTGTCGGATGTTGCTCATGGTGGCGCGGCTGAGCAAGGTCGCCCTGACAATGCCGGTGAGGTCGCCTTTCACCAGAGTGATGCCGGCGCTGGCGATCGCCACCTCGGTGCCGGTGCCCATGGCGATGCCGATATCGGCGGCGGCCAGCGCGGGGGCGTCGTTGACGCCGTCACCGGCCATGGCGACGACGTGGCCATCGCGCTTCAGGCGACGGACGAGGTCGTGCTTGTCGGCCGGCAGCACCTCGGCAGCGACTTCGGCAATATGCAGGTGGCTGGCGACAGCCTCTGCGGTGGTCCGGTTGTCGCCGGTCAGCATGACGATCCGCAGCCCGAGCGCTTTCAGCTGACGCAGCGCATCGGAGGTGGTCGGCTTGATCGGATCGGCTATGGCGATCACGGCGGCGGCTCTGCCGTCTATCGCCAGGAACAAGGCGGTCGCGCCGTCGCGACGCAACGGTTCTGCTGTAACTTCAAGATTTCCGAGCGGAATCCCAAGATCGCGCAGCAGGTTGGTATTGCCCAGCGCGACGGCCTTGCCGCTCACTTCGCCGGCGACGCCCATGCCGGTGAGCGAACGAAAGTTTTGCGGTTCGACCAGGGGCGCGCCACGTTCATGCGCCGCAGCGACGACAGCGGCGGCCAGTGGATGCTCACTGGCGCGCTCGACCGACGCAGCCGCGGTGAGGAGATCGATCTCGGACCACTCGCCCATCGGCACCACCGCCACGACGCGCGGCCGGCCTTCGGTGAGTGTCCCAGTCTTGTCGAGCACGAGGGTATCGACCTTCTCCAGGCGCTCCAGCGCCTCGGCTGAGCGGATCAGCACGCCGACACCCGCGCCCTTGCCAATGCCGACCATGATCGACATCGGGGTGGCGAGCCCGAGGGCGCATGGGCAGGCGATGATGAGCACCGATACTGCGGCGATCAGGGCGTAGGCGAGGGCAGGGGGCGGTCCCCAGACGGCCCAGGCCGCGAATGCGGTCAGTGCTACGGCGATCACCGCGGGCACGAACCAGCCGGCGACAATGTCGGCAAGGCGCTGGATCGGTGCGCGTGAGCGCTGCGCCTCGGCGACCATTGCCACGATGCGGGCCAGCATGGTCTCCGAGCCGACGCGGTCGGCCAGGATCATCAGCGCACCGGTGCCGTTGATGGTGCCGCCGATTACGTGGTCTCCGGGGCGTTTCGCCACGGGCATCGCCTCGCCGGTCACCATCGCTTCATCGACGGTACTCGTGCCGTCCAGCACCTCGCCATCGATCGGCACGCTGTCACCAGGTCGCACGCGCAGCCGATCGCCCGGATGGATTTGCTCGAGGGGTACCTCCTCGTCGTCGCCGCTGGCCGTGATGCGGCGAGCGGTCTTGGGCGCCAGGTTCAGCAACGCGCGAATGGCGCCGCCGGTCTGCTCGCGCGCCCTGAGTTCGAGCGCCTGGCCCACAAGGACCAGAACCGTGATGACCGCGGCAGGCTCGAAATAGACCGCAACATTGCCGTCGGGGGAACGGAAGCCGGCAGGGAACAGGCTGGGCGCGAGCGTGGCGACGACGCTGTACGCCCATGCCGCACCGGTGCCGAGGGCGATCAGGGTGAACATGTTGAGACTGCGGCGGAGCAGTGAGTCCCAGCCGCGACGGAAGAACGGCCAGCCGGCCCACAGCACGACCGGGGTTGCCAGGATGAGCTGCGGCCAGTTCGTGTTGAACCCGAGATGCGGGTGCATGTCCAAGGCGACAACCGGGACCGACAAAGCGGCGCCGATCCACAGCCGGCGGCTCATGTCGACGAGTTCGGGATTGGCCCCCGGCTCGGCGGTGACTGTCAGCGGCTCCAGGGCCATGCCGCAGATTGGGCAGCTGCCTGGACCGGTCTGACGGATCTCGGGATGCATCGGGCAGGTGTAGACGGCGCCCGGTGTGGCGGACGGTTGCTCACGCGGCGTCAGGTATCTTTCCGGGGCGGCGGCGAATTTCTCGTGGCAGCCGGCGGAACAGAAATGGAAGGTGCTGCCGGCGTGCTCGAGGCGGTGGCGCGATGTGGCGGGATCGACTGCCATTCCGCAGACAGGGTCGGTGGTCGGGGCGTCCTCCCCTCCCCCTGACCCCCGCCCGCAAGGGGAGGGGGAGAAATGTTCGTGGTCCATGCTTGCGTCATATACCCTGCTGGGGTATGGTAACAAGATGCACGAGGCAACAAAACAGAAGGTAGCGGCGCGGCTGAAGCGCATCGAGGGGCAGGTGCGCGGTGTGCTGCGCATGGTGGAGGATGACCGCTACTGCGTCGATGTGCTCACGCAGATCGACGCAGTGCGGGCCGCGCTGCACAAGGTCGAGGAGCAGGTGTTGCAGGACCATGTGTCCCACTGTGTCGCCGATGCATTTGCGTCGGGCGATCCGGTGGAGCAGCGGCACAAGGTCGAGGAGCTGGTCGAGACGATCGGGCGGATGACGCGCTGATCAAGGCTTAGGCTGACGACGCGCCGCAGCATCGCGCTATAACCGCCGCATGGCTCCCGAACCCCGCGCCAACCCGCTCCTGCTTGGCCACGAAGCGGCCGAGACCACGCTGCTCGAGTCGATGCGCTCGGGTCGGATGCACCATGCCTGGCTGCTCACCGGCCCCGACGGCGTCGGGAAGGCGACGCTCGCCTACCGTTTCGCGCGCCGCCTGCTCGCCGGCGTGCCGACAGCAACGGAAAAAGACCTGGCGCTGGAGCCGACACACCCGGTGTTCCGCCGCGTCGCCGCCGGGGCCCACGCGGACCTTCACACGGTCGAGCGGGCTTATGACGAAAAGCGTCGCCGCATGCGAACGCAGATCGCGGTGGAGGACGTTCGCAAGATCAGCACCTTCATGAGTCTCACACCGGCCGAGGGTGGCTGGCGCGTCGCCATCGTCGATGGCGCGGAGGAGATGAACCAGTCCTCGGCCAATGCGCTGTTGAAGATCCTGGAGGAGCCGCCACGGCGGGCGATCCTGCTGCTGGTGTGCGCGGCACCCGGCCGGCTGCTCGCCACGATCCGCAGCCGATGTCGGCGGCTGCGGCTGGACCCGCTGGCGCCAGAGGCGATGGACCGGCTGCTGTCGGTCTATCTGCCGGACCAGGGCGCGGATGAACGGAGCCGGCTGGTGACGGTGGCGGAAGGCTCGCCGGGCCGCGCGCTGCTGTTGGCGCAGGAGGAAGGGCTGGCAATCGCCGGTCTGGTCAACGAAGTGCTGGCAGCGCTCCCCGGCCTGAAGCCGACACGCGCCTACGCGGTGGCCGATACCCTGGCACGCGGCGAGACTGCCTTCACCAACTTCATGGACCTGCTGCGGACCGGCATCGCCGCGGCGCTGCGCGACGTCGTGCGCGGGCAGGGCGACGAGGAGCAGTCGCGGCTGGTTGGGTTGCGTCCCCTTGATGCATGGGGCGACGTGTGGCACGCGCTGACGCGGCTGCAGGACGAGACGGAGCAATTCAACCTGGACAAGCGACAGGCGGTCGTGGCCGGTCTCGGGATGCTCGGCGGAAATATGCCATGACCAAACGGTACTACGTCACGACTCCGATCTACTATGTCAACGGCGCGCCGCATATCGGGCATGCCTACACGTCGATCGCGGCAGACGTGATGGCACGCTGGAAGCGGCTGGACGGGTTCGATGTGTTCTTCCTGACCGGGACGGACGAGCACGGCCAGAAGGTCGAGAAGGCGGCGCGCGACGCGGGCATGGATCCGCAATCCTTTACCGACAAGGTCTCGGCGGACTTTCGCGACATGGCGGTGAAGATGGGCGTGTCCTTCGACCAGTGGATTCGCACCACGGAGGAGCGGCATAAGGCGTCGTGCGCCGAACTGTGGCGACGGATCGAGGCCAGCGGCAATATCTATCTCGGTTACTACGAGGGCTGGTACACCGTTAGAGATGAAGCATTTTATGATGAGGAGGAGCTGACCACGCGGCCGGACGGCAGCAAGATGGCGCCCAGTGGCGCGCCGGTGGAGTGGGTGAGGGAGCCTTCGTTCTTCTTCAAGCTGTCCGAGTGGCAGGACAGGCTGTTGAAACTGTACGAAGATGATCCCGACTTCATCCTACCCGCGGGCCGCCGCAACGAGGTGTTGAGCTTCGTGCGCGGTGGGTTGCGTGACCTGTCGATCAGCCGCACCAGCTTCACCTGGGGCATCCCGGTGCCGGGCGCGCCTGGCCACGTAATGTATGTCTGGCTGGACGCGCTGAACAACTACGTCACCGCCTGCGGCTTTCCGGACGAGACTGCGCCGCAGTGGCACTACTGGCCGGCGGACGCGCACTTCGTTGGCAAGGACATCCTGCGGTTCCATGCCGTCTATTGGCCGGCGTTCCTGATGGCTGCCGGGCTGAGGGTCCCGAAGCGGGTGACCTCAAACGGGTGGTGGACGGTCGACGGCGAGAAGATGAGCAAGTCGCTCGGCAACGTCATCGAGCCGCGTCAGCTCGTGGCGGCGTTCGGGCTGGATCAGGTCCGCTACTTCCTTTTGCGCGAGAAGCCGTTCGGCGGCGATGGCACGCTGTCGCACCAGGCGCTGATCACGCGGATCAACGTCGAGCTGGCCAACGACCTGGGCAATCTGGCGCAGCGGTCGTTGTCGCTGATTGCGCGCAACTGCGAGGGCAGGTTGCCGGGGAGGGGTCCTGTCACCGAGGCCGATGGCGAATTGCTGGCGGCAGCGGCGGCGCTGCCGGCCGCGCTGCGTGAGCGGCTGGACCGGCAGATATTCCACGAGGCCCTGGACGACGTGTGGAAGGTCGTCCGGGCGGCCAATGCCTATATCGACCACCAGGCACCTTGGGCGCTCCGCCGCACCGATCTGCCGCGAATGGCGGCAGTGCTGCGGGTGCTGGCGGATGTGCTGCGGGTGATCAGCACCGTGCTGCAGCCATTCATGCCCGACAGCATGGGACGGATGCTGGATCAGATTGGGGTGCCCGCGAATGCGCGGCAATTGGCCGATCTTGCCGCGCCACTGGATGATGGGACTGCGCTGCCGACGCCGCAGGGGGTGTTCCCGCGCTATGTTGAGCCGGCCGCGTGAGGGAGGGGGTGGTTCCTCCAGATTTAGCTTCTGACGGGGGCGTATGCTGATCGATTCCCACTGCCATCTCGACTACTACACCGATGACGAACGTCCGGATGTGCTGGCCCGCGCGTCGGCGGCCGGGGTCGGCGAGCTAGTCACCATTGGTACCACCCTCGCGCAGTCGCAGCTTCTGCCGACGATTGCAGAGGCATATCCGAACCTCTGGTGCACCGTCGGGATCCATCCGCATCACGCGGCCGAGGAACCGGTGCCGGAACCTGAGGCAATCGCTGCTTTGACCGGCCATCCCAAGGTCATCGGCATTGGCGAGTCCGGGTTGGACTACTTCTACGATCGCTCTCCGCGTGACATCCAGCAGTCCGGGTTTCGCGCCCACATCCGCGCCGCGCGTCTCGCCGGAGTGCCGCTCGCGATCCATGCCCGCGACGCTGACCAGGACATCGCAGCAATCCTGCAAGATGAATGTGATAGCGGGGGTGACTTCAGCTTCCTGCTTCACTGCTTCAGCTCCTCGCGGATGCTCGCGGAGGCGGCTGTCGCGTTGGGCGGCCATGTCAGCTTCTCGGGCATCCTGACCTTCCCTAAATCCAATGAATTACGTGAGATCGCGCGCGACCTTCCAGCGGATCGGCTGCTGGTGGAGACCGATGCGCCCTACCTCGCGCCGGTGCCGTTCCGCGGCAAGCGCAACGAACCGGCATTCGTTACGCACACAGCGCGCGCGCTGGCGGAGGTTCGCGGGTTGGAACCTCAGGCCGTTGCTGACCTTACAACCAAGAACTTCCGTCGCCTGTTTCGCAAGGCGGCATGAGCGCGGTGCGGGTGACCCTTCTCGGTACGGGCGGCTCGGCCGGCGTGCCAATGATCGGCGGCGAGGACGGAACTGGCGACTGGGGCGCCTGCGATCCGTTTGAGCCACGCAACCGACGCACCCGCGCCAGCATCGTCATTGAGGGCGCCACCGGAATGCGCCTGTTGGTGGATACCGCTCCAGATATGCGCGAACAGCTGCTGGCGTGTCGCGTGCCGCAGGTGGACGCGGTCCTCTACACACATGCGCATGCCGACCACATCACCGGCCTCGACGACGTGCGGATCCTCAACCGCATTGCCGGCCGACCGCTGGACGCCTTCGCCACTAGGCGGACCCTGGAGGAACTGACGCGACGGTTCGGCTACGCATTTCGTCCGTGGGAGCCGCCGGGGTTCTTCCGGCCGGCGCTGGTTGCTTGCGAGGTCCAAGCCGGCGAGACGATCGTGGCGGCGGACATGCCCGTGCTGCTGTTCGAGCAGGATCACGGCTTCGGCCCAACACTCGGCCTCCGTATCGGTGGGTTCGGTTATTCGACCGATGTAGTGAGGCTGGACGATGCCGCGTTGGCGGTACTGACTGGCATCGATACCTGGGTTGTCGGCTGCTTTCTGCGCCGCGGGCCGCACAAGACACACGCTGATTTGCCGCAGGTGATCGACTGGGCGCGGCGCATCGGTGCGCGGCGGACGGTGCTGACGCACATGGGCACCGACATGGACTGGACCTGGCTTCGCGCGAACCTGCCGGCCGGCGTTGAGCCAGGCCATGACGGTATGCGGCTAGATTTAACATAATATATCTTATGCGGCTTTGTTGTGTACTTCGCCGATAGCTATCGGGCTCCGAAATTGCTGCCGTTCCGGAGGCCACTGCGAGTGGCTGGCACTGACGGGACAGGCTCGGTAACGTTTGCGTGCGCATGCCAGCCGGTCCCCCGGTGAAATATGGCGATCTTGGCAAGCGCCGGTATCATTCCATGGCAGCCTGGCTGCTGAACAATTCATCAGGGAGTAAGTGATGTCCTCTACCGACTCGGTTGGTGGGGTTCAGGAGACGCGTGCGCAAGCCTATGCCCGCGCCCTGGAGGTGTGGGGCCAGTGGCTCCGGCAGTGGCGACGCACCGGAGCGCCCCGTGCGCTTCATGCCACCCTCGCCTGCAAGCAGATCGCGTCGGAAAGGTTTGCCTCCTGGAGGGCGGAGTTGCGAGCCGACCGGTCGGCTCGTCAGTCCATGCGTGCCGCGCGGACCGAACTGGCCCTGGACCAGATGCTCGTTCAAATCAGACGCGACGAGGAGGCGGTCGAGTTGGCGCGCGGCCTCGCGGTGGACAACCTAGCCGGGATGCTCGTGGACGAACTCGAGGCGCCGTCCCGCAGCCGCAGACCGAAGCCGGCATCCCTTCGTCGCGACGACAGGGCCGAAACGCTGATCCTTCCGGTTCCGGAGGAGCGCCGTTGAGCGCCGAAGCCGAACTCCGCCGTCTGCTCCACGTCATGGCCGCCCTGCGTGACCCCGATCGGGGCTGTCCGTGGGACAAGAAACAGAACTTCGCGACGATAGCGCCATACACGATCGAGGAAGCCTACGAAGTCGCCGATGCGATCGCCCGGGCCGATTTCGGCGATTTGCAGGCGGAACTTGGCGATCTGCTGTTCCAGGTCGTCTACCACGCGCGCATGGCCGAGGAAGCCGAGCGGTTCGACTTCGCCCAGGTCACTCGGGCGATCGCCGACAAGATGATCCGTCGCCATCCCCACGTGTTTGGCGACGCGGTGACGCGCAATGCCGCGGAACAGACCGAAGCCTGGGAGGCCCACAAGACGGTCGAGCGGGCTGCCAGGGCCGAGACCGGAGCGCTCGCAGGTGTGCCGGCTGGCCTCCCTGCCCTGTCGCGCGCCGCCAAGCTGACCGCTCGCGCTGCCCGGGTTGGCTTCGACTGGCCGGATGCCGTTGCTGTGCTGACCAAGCTGGATGAGGAGGTCGCCGAGCTTCGCGCGGAACTATCCGATGCGAGACCGGAGCGGCTGGCGGACGAAATGGGCGATCTGCTTTTCGTGCTCGCCAACCTGGCGCGCAAGCTTGATCTGGATCCCGAAGTTTGCCTGCGGCAGGCAAACCTCAAGTTCTACAAGAGGTTCAGCGCCATCGAGCAAGCGGCTGCTGCCAAAGGAAAGACGTTAGCTGAGACGTCGCTGGAAGAAATGGAAAGCGACTGGCAAAAGGTAAAGCACAACAAGGATATGGGAACCTGAACTTTCCTTTTGGATCAGCAGAGCCTGATCCGCATCGACAGCGTCCGGCGCTCGCCTGACGGGATCAACATCAGGCCGGGCTTGTCGAGGAACTCGCCGTCAAAATCGGCCGGACTGGCGGTGCCATGCCACGGCTCGATGCAGAGAAAATCCCCCTCCGCGCGTGACCACAGGCCGAGCTGGCGGAAGCCCTCCCAGGCGACCTCGATCGCTGGCGAGCCGGGTGCGGTGTAGCGCACCGACCGACTGGCGGGATCCGGCAAAATCACGGCGTCGGCAGCGAACAGCGCCGGCTCGAGTGCGAGAGTTCGGCCAGCGATCGGGGTCGGTTCCGTTTGGGCTCGCAGCAATCCATCCGCCAACCGCCGCACCGGTGCTGTCTCGGGCTCGGCGAATTCGAGCAGATGCGCCGTCTTGTCGACGCCATCGACCAACGGCCAGGCAAATCCAGGATGCGCCCCAAGTGACGCAGGCAGTACGCCACGTCCGGGATTGGTCAAGGTGAGGCGCTGCTCGATCGCGTCATCGTCCAGCGCGTAGGCGATCTCCAGCCTGAACGCGAAGGGATAAGCCGCGCGCGTCTCAGCATCCTCGTGCAGCACCAGGCGACATGCGGTAGCGCTGCGATTGAGCCAGGCGAAGCGCTTGTCGCGGGCAAAGCCGTGCTGCGTGAGCCGATGTGCCCGGCCCTCGTGGCGCAGCGTGTCACCCTTCAGTCGACCGACTATGGGAAACAGCACCGGGGCATGACGCGGCCAGATCGAGCCTGCCTGCCACAGCACTTCGGCGCCGCCCGCATCACGCAGCGAGCAAAGCTCCGCGCCATCCGCCTTGACCTCGGCAGACAGAGTTCCGTTCGACATAAGGTGCCGATCCATCACGCGACAACCATAGCCCCGGCGTCGTCCGGTGGCAACTCACACGGGTGATCAGTTCAGCGAATTGATTGTAGATACTGCGTCATCTACGATCGCAGTGACAGCAAGCCAGTAGATATAGGAGCAACACAGCAATGCCAAGGGGCAGACGTTACGCGTTCAGCTCGGCCTTCACTGCCGCCGCCAGGTCACGCATTCGGAACGGCTTTCTCAGGAACCGCCGCTGGACCTGCTGAGATACGAAATAACCCGAGATGAGGATGATCTTCAGATCGCTCTGGCGCCGCGTCGCGAGGTCGGCAAGTTCAATTCCTGACATGTCGGGCATGCGAATATCGGTAATGATCATGCGCAGGTCCGGATTGTGTTCCAACAGGTTGAGTGCCTCAGCGCCGCCGGGCGCCTGGATCACCTGATAACCAATATCCCGCAGAAACTCGGCCACAATGATTCGGACTTCGGGGTCGTCGTCCACGATCATCAACTTCGGGCGGCGCGTGCGCCCGTCGGTGGCAGAGGCAGCATCACTATGCGTCACGCTGGACAACGGTCGCTCCCCGAACCAGTAAGGGATTCGTTCTCCCTTCAGGCCACCATCCGCGCCATGCTCAACGAGCGGCGGCCAGCGTCACTAGCACTACAAATTGCTTTCGGCCCACGCCGATCATGGTTCAATACCGTGACGTTTAATCACAACCGCGCGACCACTCAGAACGTCCGCAGTATTATCGTGATCTCGACGTTACATACAGTTTGTGCAATGAGTTTTTGACGCACTGTATCCTCGAGGATGACGCCCAATGGTTAATCTACTGCGCCAGGGTCCCCTCGCCCGCTTCAAGGTAATCGACCTGTCCCGCGTGCGCGCCGGCCCTACCGCGGTGCGGCAGCTTGCGGACTGGGGCGCCGAGGTCATCAAGGTCGAGTCACCCGAAGGCGACGCGGGGATGGGTGGCGAGCGGCATGGCCCTGACTTCCAGAACCTTCACCGCAACAAACGCAGCATGACGCTCAATCTGAAATCCGCAGAAGGCGTGGCGATTCTGAAGCGCCTCGTGCGCGATGCCGACGTACTGGTGGAGAACTATCGCCCGGACGTCAAATTCCGCCTGCGCATCGACTATGCAAGCCTGCGGTCAATCAATCCTCGGCTGGTCTATGCGAGCATATCCGGCTTCGGCCAGGACGGGCCGTATCGCGAACGTCCCGGCTTCGACCAGATCGCGCAGGGCATGGGCGGTCTGATGTCAATCACCGGACTTCCGGGCCAGGGGCCCGTGCGCGTCGGTATTCCGGTTGCCGATCTCACCGCCGGCATCTTCTGTGCAATGGGCATTCTGGTAGCGCTGCTGGAGCGCGAGCAGTCCGGCGAGGGCCAATGGGTGCAGAGCAATCTGCTCGCTGCACAGATCGCCATGCTGGACTTCCAGGCCGCGCGTTGGACGATCGGCCACGAGGTGCCGGGACAGGCCGGCAACGATCATCCGACCAGCATCCCGACCGGCGTGTTCCAGACCGCCGACGGCTACATGAACATCGGTGCTGCCGGCGAGGCGATCTACCAGCGGTTCTGCAAAGTGCTCGACGCGCCGGAACTGGCAACTGATCCTGATTTCGCCACCAACTCCGATCGCTCGAAGAACCGCGCACGACTGAATGAGGCGATCGGCGCGATCACCCGCAAGCGGACAACGGCCGCATGGATCGATCTGTTGAATGAGGCCGGCGTGCCGTGCGGACCGATCTATAAGATGAACGAAGTGTTCGCCGATCCGCAGGTGCAGCACCTCGACATCACGCGCCATGTGCAGCACGAGGTGCTTGGCGATGTCGAGGTGGTCGGCCAGGCGGTCGAGTTGTCGCGCACGCCATGGAGCGTGCGGAGCGCTTCACCCGAACCAGGCGAACACACCGACGACGTGTTGCGTGAACTGGGCTACGGCGACGCGGAGATCGCGAAACTGCGCGAGCAGAAGGTGGTTTGAATCTCAGGGCTCGCCGCGCAGCGATAGCCGTCGACCGACAATGTGGCCGGCGGCAAACAGCACTGGCCAGCACGCAATGGCGAACACCGGACGGAACTGCGCCACAGCGATCGACGCCAGGAACCCAAGCGCCTGGGTCGCGGAGAAGGTCAGATAATAGCGCCCTGTGCGCCGTCCCTCGTCGACCAGCTGGATGTGCGGACACAGGAGGGCATAGCCCCACATCACCGCAAGCATCATCGCGGCAAACGCGATGTTGCCCGCGTAGACTGTGACGTTCAGCGGCGACAGCGGGAAATTGCCAAGTATGTCGGCGCTGAACGGCACCAGGACGATGCCGAACAAGAAGCAGAGGTTGAAGAATAGCAACCAGTCGTCGCCACGGATAATGATGGAGTGCATCTTGTAGTGCAGGAGCCAGAAGCGCGCCGCCAGTCCATAGCTGAAGGCCAGAATGACAAGCTGCGGCAGCAGTGCCCGCAACTTGAGTGCCAAGCCACCATCGGGGCTTTGGGACGACGTCGCCGGAAGCTGGATGGTGAACGCAAGGAAGGTCATGGCGACGGCGAAGATCCCGTCGGCCAGGTTGGTGAGACGAGCGAAGTCGAGGGCTGGTCGGCGCATCACCGCCCGGCGGCGATCAGCGCGCGCTGGTGTAGCGCGATGTCGCGGTCGGCCGCGTGGTGCCCTGGGTGATCACGATCGGCTCCGCCGGCAAAAGGCTCGGTTCCTGCCCTTGCCAAAACCAGTATTTGTTGTCGCTTGTGCCGTTCACCGCGACCACCTTGTGATTGCCCTTCGTGTCGATCGCATGGATCGTCACCCGACTGATCAGACCACCCTGCAATGCACGCATATCCTCGACCGCCTCGCGCACCGCATCGGCGACGCCGGCGCCCTGCTTCATGTAGAGCACGATCGAGCGTGCGGTGCAGCAGCGGATGGTCATCTCGCCGACGCCGGTACAGGCAGCAGCGCCGTAGCGTGTGTCGGCATACGAGCCGGCACCGATGATCGGGCTGTCGCCGAGACGGCCGGGATATTTCCAGCCCCAGCCTGACGTGCTGGTACCCGAGCAGATATTGCCGGCCGCATCGTGTGCAAGAAACACGGTCGTATCGCGTCCAACCTCCGGATCGATCGCATGACGACAGAGTGTGGCGAGCGGCGTGTCGGGCCAGGCGCGCCGCTGTTCCGGCGGCACTTCGTTATCGAACCAGGCCTGCCACGCGCGCCGGGAATCCTCGATCAGATTATCGGCCGGCTCCGCACCGATCTCCCGTGCGAAGCGGGCAGCGCCGGCGCCCACCAGGAATTCGTGCGGCAGATGGCGCATGATCGCACGTGCAACACTGACCGGATGCAGGAAGCCCTGCAGCGCACCGACCGCGCCGGAGCGCAGCGTGGTGCCGTCCATCATGCAGGCGTCGAGCTCCATTTCGCCGAGCAGGTTAGGCCAACCGCCGCGTCCTACCGTGCGCACCGACGGATCCGCTTCGACAATACGGATGCCCGCCTCGATTGCATCGAGTGCGTGCGAGCATTCCGTCAGCAGCCGCGCCGTTGTCGGCACGCCGAGTGTGCCCTCGTTGTTGGTGAGCAGGATCATATGACGCCTTCTTCGGCGAGCCGGTCGACGTCACTGCGCGACATGCCCAGAAGCTCGGTCAGCAGCCACTCGTTGTCCTCGCCATAGCCAGGCGCGCCGCGGTTGGTCGGGCCACCGATATAGGCCGGCGTGCGGCTCAACTTCATCGGCAGCTCATACACCGGCCAGGTTCCGATCTTGGTGCCGGTGACCTCTGTCAGCCATTTCAGATGGCGTAACTGCGGGTCGACATCGCAGCGGTCCTCGGCATTCTGACACACACCCGCCGGCACGCCCGCACGCTGCAGCTTCATCATGCAGTCATAGCGGTCCTGCGTGCGCGTCCATGACTCCACGAGAGCATCGAGCGAGTCCTGGTGCAGCAGCCGGTGTTCCAGAGAGTTGAATTGGCGATCGTCCAGCCACGCCCCCTGCCCTGCCGCCTGCGCCAATGCGCGCCACTCGGTGTCGGTGAAGCAGGCGATGGCGATCCAGCGATCCTTCCCCGCACAACGATACGCACCATGCGGCGCCGCCGGCTTGTAGGGTGAACGATTGCCGTAGCGCCGCCACACGCGCTCGTTGGCCGACCAGTCGAGAATTGTAGCCCCGGTCAGAAACAATCCGGATTCGCATTGCGACGCGTCGATCCACTGACCCTCGCCGGTACGCTCGCGATGATACAGCGCGCCGAGCAGCGCGAGCGCGTAACCGTAGGCGCCCATCCAGTCGAGAAACGAGTAGCCCCAACCCGCCGGCATCGCCGGCTCCGGCAATCCCGACATGTCGCCCTGCCCGCCAAATGCTGCGGCAACCGGACCCACGGTGCGCATCCGCCCATACGTGCCGTGCACGCCCATACCGGATTGCTGGATGTAGATCACATCCGGCCGGATGCTCTTCATCACGTCATAGCCGAGACCAAGGCGCTGCAGCACGCCAGGAGAGAAACCTTCGGCCACGACATCGCAGATTCGCACCAGATCCTTGGCGATCTGCAGTCCCTTCGGGTGGCGGATGTTCAGCGAGATGCCGCGCTTGCCTGCGTTTTTGTTGTTGAACTGCCCGCCCATGTCCGGGTCCTTCACACCCGGTAGCGGTCCAGTTGCGGCATCACGTGCCGCACGCCCGCCGATTGGTGCCATCGCTGCAAGGCGTGTGTCCGGATTGTCCTTCCATTCAACCTTGTAGCTTTCCGCGCCCATCGCGGCGAGGAAACGCGTGCCGCCGGCGGATGCCAGAAACCACGCAAAGTCGAGGATCTTCACGCCCTGCAACGGGAACGGCTTGTCATGCAGCGCTGAAAGTCGTGGGTTCGCCACGCCGCGTGGCTCCGCCGGCACACTGGGACGCCGCATTGCTTCGCCGAGCACCGCGGCCGTGTCCTCGCCGAGCAGCGGTGCACGCCGTCCCACCTGCCAGCTCGTCTTGGTGCTGAGCCATTTGCTGGAGGGATAGCGGAAGCTGCGGCCATGCTCCGGATGAAACACGTCGGCGAAGCTCTTGCGCTTCAGCCAGTGCTCGTCCAGCGCGTTCTCATGCGGCTTGCGCAGCGGCGCCCATAGCAGGCCGGAATCCTGTGCCTCTCGCCACGGCATGTCGGCATACGTCCAGGCGCGGATGAAGCGCTGCACCACGTCCAGCATATGCGCGCGCGTCTCGTCGCCCGCCTGCGAACCGGGCACCTGTCGCGCCCGCAGATCGGCATCCGGTGGCGGCGGCTGCAGATCCGCTTCCATGCCGTATTTCGCCAGCAGCGGCACCAAATTCTTCAGATCGCGCGCGCCCATGCCGTGCGAGATGAACCAGCGCCCATCCTTCGTGTGGCTGATACTCGGCGAGTGGTTCGGCGTTTCCGCGGCGTGCCGGTTGGTCATCCGCCAGATCGGCACGCGCCGCATTACCCAGTGCATGATGTCGAGTTCGGGGTTCTTCGACACCGCCTCGTGCACCGCCACCGATACGTCCTGTCCCTGCCCGCTGCGATGGCGATGGATCAGTGCCGCGATGATGCCAGTCGCAAGCTGCTCGCCCGCGATGTGATAGGCGTGCCAGATCTGTGGCGCGATCGGCGGCGTGTCGTATTCCAAATTAGGATCGGGATCGTTGCCACAGTTCATCATGATCCCGCCCAGAGCAAGGTGGATCAGATCGGAACTCTTGAAATCCTGCCACGGGCCGTCATCGCCGAACGGCGTCATGCGCGCGGTCACCAGCGACGGGACGCGCGCGTTCAGTGCGGCGCGGTCAAGCTCCAGCGCGGCGTTCAACGCACCGCAGCTTGCGTCGAGCAGCACGTCGGCGCCTTCCAGCAGACGCAGCATATGTTCGCGCGCTAACGTCTCGCGCAGGTCCAGCAGCACCGACTTCTTGTTGCGATTGTAGTTCCAGAAGAACAGCGAGCGTTCCAGCCCCGGCTCATTTTCCAGGAACGGCCCGATCCGTCGCGTCGCGTTGCCTTCCGGCGGCTCGACCTTCACCACCTCGGCACCGAGCCCCGCCAGCAGCAGCCCGGTGTATTCGGCACGCTCGTCAGCCACCTCGACTACACGCAATCCCGCCAGCATTCCTGGGCCGGCGTTGCCCATCATCTCGCCTGGGCCCCGCGCGATCTCGCTGGTGTCCGACATTGGTGCGTCCTCCCTTATGGTCGCGTGCGTTTCAGCATCTCCAGCAGCATCGCATTGAACTGCTCCGGCAACTGGTACGCCACCCAATGGCCGGCACCCGGGATCATGCGCACATCGGCATCAGGCCGCATCTCGCGCAACGCTGCCACGCGGAGCGGCGCGCGTGGATTGGCCGGCGCATCGCGCTCGCCCCAGATGCCATTCACCTGCGCAACCACCCGCCTCAGCGCATTCGGCAGTGCCCCGCTGCGCGACAATGTCGGCGTCTTCAACCGCGAGTGCCGCGTGTTCCACTCCTGGATCGCCAGCGCCAGCGCATCGATCTTCGCAGGGTCGGCGATCATCAGCCGATTGAGATTGATCCGGTGCGTCGCAACACGCTCGTCGCCGCTGAGGTGCCGCACCTTCAGCAGTTCGACCGCGCTGCCCGACGGTCCCACGCCGCTCGATCCGATGATCGTCACCGACCGCACGCGCGCGCCGTGTATCGCCCCCACGCAGGTCGCCATCGTGCCGCCGAAGGAGAACCCGGCGACGTCGTAGCGCGCCTCCGCGCCAAGCACGGTGTCGATGCCGTTTGCCACGATCTGCGCGACCTGCATCGCATCGTCGCCGTCCGGCGGGAACGCCAACTCGCCGAGCCCCGGCAGGTCCGGCACCAGCAATCGATACGTGCGCGACAGCACGTCGACATTGTGCGCCCAGTGCCGCCACGATCCCGCGCCACCATGGAACAGCACCAGATCCGGCCCCTCGCCCCAGGACCGCCACACCATCGTTCCGCCGCCGCACGGCGTTTCCGTTCGCCTGGCGGTCCGTTCGAGCCGGTCCAAGAATGCCGCCGGCTCCAGTTCGACCCGATCGTTCATCCGGTTTCCATTTATTGATATTCGTGGAAGGCTAGGGACGCCGCCGCGACATCGTCAAGGTCAGGCCCAAAGCTACGGAACGTACGGAACCATGACGATTGTCTTCATCGGCGACATCCACCAACAATGGCACAGCGTCGAGCGCGGCCTCGCCACTCTTGATCCGTCGCCGCGCGCCGCCATCCTCCTGGGCGACATCCAGTGCGACAAACCGCTGGACGACCTGGCAGCGCCGCTGCTCGACCGCGGCATCGAGGTGCACTGGATCTTCGGCAACCATGACAACGATGGCGGCCCCGAGATGTGGGCCAATCTGGTCGAGGCCGACCGCAATCCCCGGACCGCACAAGGCGCCCTGCACGCGCGGGTTGTCGAGATTGCCGGAGTGCGCATCGCCGGTCTCGGCGGCACGTTCCGCCCGCGGATCTGGGAGCCGCCCGATCCGCCCCGCGTGCATCGACGCGCGCAACTGCCCGAGGACCTGGGCGCCCTCAACTGGGGCAAAGAGCACATCGCCGCGTTGATCCATTCACTCGGAGCCACCGCTATCTGGCCGGAGGATTACGACTACCTCGCCAGCCAGAGTGCCGACATCCTGGTGACGCACGAGGCTCCGCGCAGCCATCCATCCGGCAACGCCGCGCTCGACGATCTGGCGCGCGCCATGGGGGCCAGCCTGATCGTGCATGGCCACCACCACGTTTCGTACCGCGCCGTCGCGCCTGATGGCCTGCGTGCCATGGGCGTCGCGGCAGCCTGGGGGGCGACGATCGACGGCGAACTGCTGTGGCCTGGCGAGGCGCCGCGTCACCTCGGTAGTCTGATCGCCGGCTGGTCGCTTGAGGCGGACGCAGGGAGCCAGTAAGACAGCCGCCACAAGCCGCCTGGGAGGCACAAGAAAGTCGGTGGACCTCGAAGTCCTCATCGAAAACACGCTGAACGCGGTCGCCGCCGGCATAACCATCGGTTGCATCTACGGTCTGATGTGCATCGGCCTCGGGCTGATCTTCGGCATCATGCGCATCGTGAACTTTGCCCAGGGCGAGCTGCTGATGTTGGGCATGTATGCCAGCCTGTATCTGGTGACCGGAGCCGGCGTGTTCGCCTTTCTGGGCCCCTACTTCGGTCCGTTCATCGGCGCGCTGTGCGCCGGCCCGATCGTGTTCGCCGGTGGCGCGCTGTTGCACAAGTTCCTGATCGCACGTGTCTCGGGCCTGCGCACGGCGGGCAGCATCGACGATGGCCATTTCGGCCAGCTTCTCGTCACATTGGGCATCTCGCTGATCCTGCAAAACGGCGGACTGATCGTGTTCGGCTCTTCGCCACAGGCTGTACGCACACCACTTGCGTCGCGTGCCTTCGAGGTTTCCGGGTTCTACGGCGATGCCACCGTGTTTCTGAACAAGGCGCGGCTGATCGCCTGCGCGGTGGCGATCATCATCGCAATCGCACTCTACCTCACGCTGGAATACACCCGGCTTGGCAAATCGCTGCGCGCGGCGGCCGACAATCCGACGGCGGCGACATATATGGGCATCGACGTCGACCGCGCCTATCGCACCGCCTTCGCGCTTGGTTGCGGCATCACCGCCATCGCCGGCGGCCTGATGGCCACCTATCTATCGTTCGGCCCGTTCATCGGTCTGGACTACGTCATCATCATGTATTCGGGCGTGGTACTTGGCGGCATGGGCAGTATCCTCGGCGCATTCTGGGGCGGCCTTACGGTGGGCTTCGTACAGCAATGCTCCGCGCTGGTGCTGCCGCCGCAGTTGCAAAACGCCGCAATCTTCGTGGTGTTCCTGCTGATCATCATGCTCCGCCCGCAGGGTCTGTTCGGCCGCTCGGCGGAGCGCGCATGAGACAGGGAGCAGGTGTTCGGCTGCGACGCGACGGCATCGCGCTGGCCATTGTCACTGTCGTCTATCTGGCGATCTCGGTTCGCGTCACCAATCCGTATTACCAGTTGATCCTGACGCTGGTGCCCATCTGGGCACTGTTCGGCGTCTCGTGGAACATCCTGTCCGGCTATGGCGGTCAGCTCTCGTTTGGTCATGCGTCGTTCTTCGGTATCGGTGCCTACACGGTCACGTTGGCATTGATCTATTGGGACCTGACGCCGTGGCTGGGCATTCCACTCGGCATGCTGGTCGGCGCGATCGCCGCCGTGATCATCGGCACGCCCACATTCCGCCTGCGCGGACACTACTTCGCGCTGTCGATGCTCGCCTATCCGCTCGCCATTCTGTATTTCCTGCAATATCTCGGCTTCCAGGAACTGTCGCTGCCGATGCATCGCGAGCACCCGGCAGCGTATCTGGAATTCACCGACACGCGTCTATACACCCTTGTCGCGACGGGTTTGCTTGCCGCAGGCGTGCTGGTCTGCGTTCTGGTGGAAAACTCGCGTTTCGGCCTGGCGTTGCTGGCGATCCGGCAGAATGAGCTGGCGGCCGAGGCGGCGGGGATCAACGCACGGCAATGGAAGATGCGCGCGCTGATCACCTCGGGGGCAATCGCGGCTGCTGCCGGTGGTCTGTATGCCTGCGTGCTGCTGGTGGTCACGCCTGACTCGGTGTTTGGCCTGCTGGTATCCGCGCAGCCTGTGGTGGTCACATTGTTCGGCGGCGTGGCGTCGATCTGGGGTCCGGTGATCGGTGCGGCGGTGCTGGTGCCATTAGCTGAGTCGCTGAACGCGCAGCTTGGCAACGTCCTTCCCGGCATCCAGGGTGTGGTGTACGGCGCCGCCATCATCGTGATCATCCTGGCGGCCCCGGATGGATTGTACTGGACCATCCGCGATCGCTGGTTTCGCCGCGCGCTGCCGCCACCGCCCCCTGCCCTGCCCGCCGCCCCAGTACCGTCTCGCGCCTATACCGCCATGAGCGCATCGGATCCGTTGCTCCAGGTGCAGAACCTCTCACGTTCGTTCGGCGGCCTGCGCGCGGTCAGCGACGTGAGCTTCACCGTCGCGCGCTGCGAGATCCTCGGCATCATCGGGCCGAACGGCGCCGGCAAGACAACGCTGTTCAACGTGCTGAACGGCGTGCTGCCGGCGGACCAGGGCGGCGCGACTCTGGCCGGCGAGTCGATGCTCGGCCGCAAGGTACATCAGGTTTGCCGCATGGGCGTCGGGCGCACGTTCCAGGTGGTGCGCAGCTTTCCCCGTCTGCCGTTGCTGGACAATGTGGTGGTCGGTGCCTACGGCGCCGGACTGTCGGATCACGACGCCATGGCGGCAGCCGAACTGGCATTGCGCCATGTCGGCCTGTTGCAGCTCGCGACACGCCAGGCCGGGCAACTCACCAACAAGCAGTTGCGGCTGATGGAACTCGCCCGCGCACTCGCCGGCCAGCCGCGCCTGCTGCTGCTCGACGAGACGTTGGCAGGGCTGGGGCGCGACGAGTGCAACGAGGTGCTCGAAGTGCTGGCAAAGCTGCGCAACGAGGGCATGACGATCGCGATCATCGAGCACACGATGCACGCAATGATGCGACTGGCCGATCGTTTCGTGGTGCTGGACCATGGCGCGGTGCTGGCAACCGGGCTGCCGCGCGACGTGGTGGAGGATCGCGCGGTAATCGAGGCGTATCTCGGCAAGAAGTTCCTGGCGCGACAGAATGCATAAGCAGCCAGCGTCATTTCTCCCCCTCCCCTTGCGGGAGGGGGTTGGGGGGAGGGGGTTGGGGAATTGGCACGGCCCCCTCCCCCCAACCCCCTCCCGCAAGGGGAGGGGGAGAATCCTCCTTCACCCCATCGCTCATGCTTGAGGTCCGCAACCTCTCCGTCGCCTACGGCGGCTTGCGCGCGCTGATCGACGTGTCACTGTCGGTTGCCGAGGGACGGTTCGTCACCGTGGTGGGTCCGAACGGTGCCGGCAAATCGACGCTGTTCAAGACCATCTGCGGCATCGTGCTGCCGGTGCAGGGCGACATCTCGTTTCTTGGCCAGAACCTGCTCACCTTGCCGGCTGCGGCGCGCGCGCATCTTGGCATCGCCCACGTGCCGGAGGGCCGTCAAGTATTCAGAACGTTGACCGTGCGCGAGAACCTTGAGATGGGCGCCTACACCAAGGCCGGCCGGGCCCAATGGCAGCGCACGCTGGAGCGCATACATACTCTGTTCCCGATCCTCGCCGAGCGCGCCGCGCAACTTGCGGGAACACTGTCGGGCGGCGAACAGCAGATGCTGGCGATCGGCCGCGGCCTTGCCTCCGCGCCGCGGCTGCTGATGCTGGATGAGCCCTCGATGGGCCTGGCGCCGGCAGTTGCCGACACGATCTTCGAGCGCATCTCGCAGATCCACCGCGAGGACGGCGTGACCATCCTGCTTGTAGAACAGCGCGTTGCCGAAGCTCTTGAGCTGTCCGATCATGGCTACGTGCTCGAAACCGGACACGTGGTGCTGGACGGCTCGTATGAAACGTTGCTTGCCGATGATCGGGTGCGCCGCTCCTATCTCGGCCTCACAGACGCATAAGATTGGAGGGAGAAACGCCATCATGACAAACGTATCCACGATTGGCCGGCGGACTGCGATGGGCCTCGGCCTGGCGACCGGTGCCGCGGCAGTCGCACCCCGCCGCGCCCGTGCGCAGGCGAAGGAAGTATCGATCGCGATGCTGGTGCCGTTGTCCGGTCCGTGGGCGCGCCAGGGCATTCTCGAGCAGATGGGCGCGCGAATGGCGATCGACGACGTGAACAATGCCGGCGGCATCAAGGCACTGGGCGGCGCTAAGTTGAAGCTGCTGGAATACGACACGCAGGACAGCGCAGAAAAGGCGAAGGACTCGGCACAGCGCATGCTGGCGCAGAACCCGGATGTCGTCGGCGGTTTTGGTTGCTGGCTCTCCACCTTCACGCTGGCCGTCACCGAGGTGACCGAGCGCGCCGAACTTCCGTGGCTGACGCTGTCGTATTCCGACGCGATCACCGGCCGCGGGTTCAAGTATGTTTTTCAGTCCTCGCCGACCGCTGATGCGCAGGCGGAGGATCTGGTGCCGATGATCATCGATCTCGCGACCAAGGCGAGTGGCAAGCGTCCGACCAAGGTGGGGATCGTCGGCGACAACACTGCTGCCGCGGTGAGCTTCTACAAGCCGCTGCACGACCACGTTTTCAAGAACGAAAAGCTCAACCTCGTGGTTGATGAGGTCTATACGCCACCGCTGGCCGACGCGACGACACTGGTGCAGGGCGTGCGCTCGGCGCGACCGGATTTCATGCTGATCCAATCGACCAACGTGCCGGATGACAAGCTGCTGATCGACAAGTTCGCCGAGTACAACCTGACAGCGAGCAAGCTGCCGATGGTGGGCGGCGGCGGCCACTGGTGCGTGCCGGAGTTGCTGAAGGTTGCCGGCGCGGACAACCTGGAAGGCGTGCTGGTCGGTCTGGCCAACTGGCCCGGCAAGGCGGTCGCGGACGTGGCGCAGCGCTTCGTCGAGCGCACCAAGGAGCCCTGGTTCGGCCATGACTCTGATCTTCGCCTATGTGCACGTGCTGATCCTGAAGGAGGCGTTGGAGCGCGCCGGCACGGCCGACAGGCACAAGGTGGCGGAGGCGATCCGTCAGCTCAACATGACCGACGGGTCCCGCGCTGTTCTTCCCCGACGGTCACCTGCAATACGACGAGAAGGGCCGCCGCGTCGGTGCCAAGCTGTGCATCGTGCAATGGCAGAAGGGCAGGCCCGACGCCGGTGTATCCCGCCACCATCGCAGCGTCCGATGCACTGTGGCCAAAGGTCTCGTGATGGCCGAGATCGCGCCCTACGAGGTCTACGCCGTGCATTACGCACACAATCCGAATGCACGGCGGGCGAACAACTTCATCGGCGGCGATCCGCACGACGGACCGATGCCGCTCGACTACTTCGTCTGGGCGATCAAGGGACCGGATCGTTCCTTCGTGTTCGATACCGGGTTCGACGCCCCGATGGGGGAGAAGCGGCAGCGCCAGTTCATACGATCGCCGTCGGTGGGACTGAAGGCGATCGGCGTCGAGCCTGGCGACGTGCGTGACGTGATCCTGTCGCACATGCACTACGACCACTGCGGCAACTACGATCTGTTCCCGCACGCCCGCTATCATGTGCAGGACATCGAGATGGCATATTGCACCGGGCGGTGCATGTGCCACGCGGGTCTGCGCGGACCGTTCGAGGAAGAGGACGTGGTGGCGATCGTGCGCAAGCTGTTCGCCGGTCGCGTCGTGTTCCACGACGGCGTGGATGAGCTTGCGCCGGGGCTGACCGTGCATCACGTGGGTGGTCACTCGAAAGGGCTTGCAGGTGGTGCGCGTATGGACGCGTCGCGGCTGGATGGTGCTGGCGTCGGATGCCAGCCACTTCTACGCCAACATGGAGGAAGGTCGCGCGTTTCCGATCATGCACAGCCACGAGGACACGCTGGCCGGCTACGCGACGATGCGGAAGCTGGCGAGTGCACCGAACGCAATCATTCCGGGGCACGATCCGTTGGTCCTGCAACGTTACCCGGCAGCGAAACCTGGGCTCGAGGGCATCGTGGCGCGGCTGGACGTGGAACCGAAGTGCAGAGTTCAGTAGCGATGACACCAACCGAAGGAGGAAACCATGGCTCAGGCACCCTCGACTGAATCACGCGACCGCGTCCGCGGCACGGTTCCCAAGCTGATCGACCTCTCCGAGAAGGTGCTGTTCGGCGATGTGTGGGAACGGCCACAGCTTTCCAAACGCGATCGCAGTCTGATCGTCTGTGCGACACTGATCGCTACATACCGGCCGGAGCAGTTGCGCGGCCATCTGCAACGCGCGCTGGTCAACGGCGTAACCAAGGAGGAGCTGTCCGAGGTGATCACGCATCTCGCCTTCTATGCCGGCTGGCCGGCGGCGATGACGGCGGCAAACATCGCGCGCGAAGTGTTCGAGGCCAATTAGAGAAGGGGGCGCGTCATGCAGGCAGGATTCATTGGCCTCGGCACGATGGGTGCCAGCATGGCCGCCAACTTGCAAAAGGGACTTAAGGCACGCGGCGACACGCTTGTGGTGCACGACATCCGCCGCGAGGCAGCCGCGCGTCATGTCAAAGACGGCGCGGTCTGGGTAGACTCGCCGCAGGCAGTGGCCGAGCAGAGCGAGGTGATCTTCACCTCGCTCCCCGGGCCGCCGGAGTTCGAGGCGGTCGCCGCGGGTCTGCTGGCCGGGATCAAGAAGGACACGGCGTATTTCGATCTGACCACCAACTCGCCGACCGTGGTGCGCAAGGCGCATGAGGCGTTCGTCGCGAAAGGCGCATATCTGCTCGACGCTCCTGTAAGTGGCGGCCCGCGTGGTGCGGCAAGCGGCAAGTTGGCGATCTGGTGCGGCGGCGATGAGGACGTGTTCGACAAGTGGAAGCCGGTCCTCGACATGATCGGCGACGCCGCGAAATACATCGGCCCGGTCGGCGCCGGCTCGGTCGCGAAGCTGGTGCACAACTGCTTCGGTTACATCGCGACGGCAGCTGCGGCGGAAGTGTTCAGCATGGGTGTGAAGGCCGGCATCGAGCCGCTGGCGATCTGGGAGGCGGTGCGTCAGGGCGCGATCGGCCGGCGCGGCGCATTCGACTCGCTGACCGATCAGTTCCTGCCGAACAAGTACGAGCCCCCGGCGTTCGCGCTTCGTCTCGCCCACAAGGATGTGTCGCTGGCGACTGCGCTGGGGCGCGAGCTGAACGTGCCGATGCGCCTGGCCAATCTGGCGCTGGCGGACCTGGCCGAAGGCTTGAACCGCGGCTGGGCCGATCGTGACTCCCGCGCGATCATGCTGTGCCAGTTGGAACGGGCCGGTGTGAAGATTGAAGTCGATCCACAGCGACTCACCGAGGCGCTGGAGAACAAGGCGAAGAACGGATAGAGGCAGCCCGGACTCCCTCTCCCCTTGCGGGAGGGGGCTGGGGGGAGGGGGAGTAGAATGCTCCCTGCTCACTGCCTTGCTTCCTACGTCACGCTCTGCCGCTGCTGAAACCGCGCGTCGCGCCAGGCTGCGGTGCGCATCACATCCCGCAGCACCGCCACCGCGTCCCACACATCGACATACCGCATGTAAAGTGGCGCGAGGCCGAAGCGCAGCACGTCCGGGGCACGGAAATCGCCGATCACCCCGCGTTCGATCAGCGCCTGCATGATCGCGTAGCCGTCCGAATGCGCAAACGCGACCTGACTGCCGCGCGCAGCAGGCTCACGCGGTGTCAGCAGTCTGAATCCGGCCTCCCGCTCCATCAGCGCGACGAACATTTCGGCCAGCCGCAGCGACTTCGCACGCACCAGCCGCATCGGCGCCTCCAGTGCGACATCGATCCCCACCTCCAATGCCGCGAGCGACAGTATTGGGGGCGTTCCGACAACCGTGCGGGCAATACCGCTCGCCGGCCGATAGCTGCCCTCGAATGCGAACGGCTCGGCGTGGCCAAGCCAGCCGGTCAACGGCAACCGCAGATCGTCCTGCAGCCGCTTCGCGACGTGCAGAAACGCCGGCGCCCCGGGACCGCCGTTGGTATATTTGTAGCCACACCCCACCGCGAGATCGACGTCGTCTGCAGCGAGCTGCAGCGGCACCGCGCCGACCGAATGCGACAGGTCCCACAGCACGAGCGCACCGGCCGCGTGCGCCGCACGCGTCAACGCCGCCATTTCATGCATCGCGCCGCTACGGTAGTTGACGTGCGTCAACATCAGCACCGCGGTCTGCTTGTCGATTGCCGCGGCCACATCACTCACCGCACGCAGCTCATGGCCGTCTTGCAGCAGCGCGGTCAGACCTTGCGCCACATAGAGGTCGCTCGGGAAATTGCCATCCTCGGTCAGGATGACCTTGCGGCCCGGCCGCTGATGCAGCGCGGCGGCCAACAGCTTGAACAGGTTCACCGAGGTGGAATCCGCCACCACAGTCGTGCCCGCCGCCGCACCGATCAGTTGGCCGATCTTCTCGCCGATGCGGAATTGCAGGTCGATCCAGCCGTGCTCCGTCCAGCCTCGGATCAACGAGTGTCCCCACTCGCGCTCCAGCACCTCTGCCACACGCGCTTTTGTCGCCTTGGGCAACGGACCAAGCGAATTGCCGTCAAGATAGATCACGCCGTCCGGTAGCACGAACCGTTCGCGAAACGCCGCCAGTTCGTCGTCGCGATCCAGCGCCGCCGCGTCTTGCCGCGTCGGTTCAGTCATCCTTTTGCAGCACGACACCCGCCATTGTGCCGCCATCGACCACCAGTGTGTGGCCGGTCACAAAACTGCCTGCCGGTGACGCGAGGAACACCGCGGCGCCGGCTATTTCGTCCGGCTCGCCGATGCGTTGCAATGGATTGTCACGCGTTGTCTTGCGGTAACGCACCGGGTCTTCCCACAGTGCGCGCGCGAAGTCAGTACGAACCAGCCCTGGCGCGATGCAGTTTGCGCGCACGTTCCTGGGTCCCCACTCCACTGCGATGTTGCGCGTTAACTGCATGTCGGCCGCCTTGGAGATCCCGTACAGTCCGAGCGATGCCGTGCCGCGGAGACCGCCGATCGAGGAGATGACGATGAACGATCCGCCGCCGCGCTCCGCCATCTGCGGACACACCATGTTCGCCAACCAGAAGTTGCTGCGTACATTGGCTCCCATCACCCGTTCGTACACTTCGTCCGACGCGCCGGCGGCCGGTCCGAGATAGGGATTGACCGCTGCGTTGCTCACCATGATGTCGATGCCGCCCCACAACGCGGTGGTCTGATCGACAAGCTTCTGCAGTTCCTCCTTGCGCGCGATGTGACACGGAATTACCGCGGCCTCGCCACCCCGCTCGCGAATGCCGGCAGCCACAGCCTCGCACACATCGGCCTTGCGGCTGGACACCACCACCTTCGCGCCGTGTTCCGCCATGCGTTCGACTATGGCGCGGCCGATTCCCTTGCTGGAGCCGGTGACAACGGCGACCTTGCCGGTCAGATCGAACAGCGACGACATCCTGGTGTCCTTTGCTGAAAGGCTACCGATCAGTATGCTCGCCATTTGGAAACGTCAATCGAGCCCACCATGCAGTCAAAACGAACGACCGTCTACCGCCATGCCGACCTCACGCGCCTGCTGCATCCTGCCAGCGTAGCAGTGGTCGGCGCATCCACGCGGGCCGGCTCTTTCGGCGAACGCGTGCTTATGAACCTCCAGCACTATGGCGGGCGGGTGTATCCGGTGAATGCGCGCTACGAGCGGATCGGCGATCAGCGCTGCTATCCGAATGTCAAGTCACTCCCTGAGGTGCCGGACTGTGCCGTGGTGACCGCGCCGCGTGAAGCAGTCGAGGAAATCGTGCTGGAATGTGCCGCCGCAGGCGCGGGCGGCGTGATTGTGTTCGCCTCGGGCTATGCGGAGACCGGCAAGGAAGACCGCATCGCGCAGCAGCAGCGCCTCGCAGCGATCGCACGCGAAAGCAACATGCGGATCGTCGGGCCGAACTGCATCGGCGTGGTGAACGCACCGCTCGACATGCGCGTGACCTTCATGGACATCACGCCGATCCCTCCTCCGCGCAAGCATTCGATCGGCATGGTGAGCCAGTCGGGCGCTCTCGGCATGGCGCTGGCGCAGGCGGTTGTGCGCGGCGTGTCGTTCAGCCACGTGCTGACGTCGGGCAATTCCTGCGACGTGGACATGGCCGACTACATCTCCTATCTCGCTGACGATCCGTCCTGCGCCGCGATCGCCTGCGTGTTCGAAGGCATGGCAGAGCCCGAGCGCATGCTGGTCGCTGCCGAGATTGCCTGGCAACGTGACAAGCCGCTGATCGTGTTCAAGATGGCGACCGGCGAGCAGGGTGCAGCGGCGGCGATGTCGCATACCGGTTCGCTGGCTGGATCGCAGGCGGCGTATCGCGCGGTGTTCCGTCGTGCCGGCGCCATCCTGGTGGATGACTACGAGGCGTTGTGCGAGACCGCCGCTTTTTTTGCCAAGGCTAGGCCGCCGAAGGCGCGCGGTGTCGCCGTGGTTGCGGCGTCGGGCGGTGCGGCGATCATGGCGGCTGATCGCGCCGAGCAGTTCGATGTACCGCTGACGCAGCCCTCGAATGCGGTGCGCGATGTGCTGCTCGCGCACATTCCCGAATTCGGCTCGGCACGCAATCCGTGCGACGTGACGGCGCAGATCCTGGCCAATCCGGAATCACTCAACGCCTGCGCCGATGCATTACTCGGCGATGCCGCGTACGGTGCGTTGGTGGTGCCACAGACCTACGGCTACGCACCTTCGGCGAAGCGCATTCCAGTCTACGATTTGTTGGCGGCCAAGCACGGCAAGATCGCGTGCATCGCCTGGCAGAGCGAGTGGCTGGAAGGGCCGGGCGTGAAGGAGGCGGAAGAAGCGGAGCATGTCGCGCTGTTCCGCTCTATGCCATCGTGCTTCGCGGCGTTGGCGGCGTGGCACTGGCGGGGGGCGAAGCGTGCCGCCGGTGCATCGGCGCTTGCGGTGACCTCGACCGAGATTAAGCGGCAGGCGGTTGAGATGATTGCCGCGGCGGGCGGTCGTACGCTGACCGAACGCGAGGCGAAGGAGGTGCTGGCGCTGTACGGTGTACCGGTGGTGGGCGAGCGGGTCGCGCAGACCGTGGACGAGGCGGTGAATGCCGCCGGATCACTCGGTTATCCGGTAGTGCTGAAGGTCGAGTCGTCCGACCTGCCGCACAAGACCGAGGCTGGTGTGGTGCGGCTCAATCTGCGCAATACGGACGAGGTGCGCGAGGCGTATCAGACGATCGTGGCGCGCGCGAACGCAGTCACTCCTCCGCCGCGCATCGCCGGGGTGCTGGTGCAGAAGATGATGCCGCGAGGGATCGAGATGGTGGTGGGCGCGCGTGTCGATCCGCTGTTCGGCCCGCTGGTGGTGGTCGGACTTGGCGGAATTCTGGTGGAACTGCTGCAGGATACGGCGCTCGCGCCCGCACCAGTGACGCACGATGAGGCATTGGCGCTGTTGGCACAGCTCAAAGGCGCGCGACTGCTCGACGGTTTCCGCGGTATGCCGGCGGTGGATCGCAATCGACTGGCTGAAGTGATCTGCCGCGTCGGTACGTTCGCGGCAGATCACCGCGACGCAATTGCCGAGCTGGATGTCAATCCGCTGATCTGCGCCGGCGACAGCATCACCGCAGTCGATGCGCTGATTGTGCCCGCCTCGTGATCGCACAGAATAAGAAAGGAAGAATCTAACGCAAATAAGAGGCAGACTCACGCAAAACACGCAGATGGTTCAGTGAGGTTCGCAGGTTGTGGACATCACTATTTGCGTGTTTTGCGTGAACCCACTTGATATCTGCGTTTAGAATATTTTCTTTCTGGCGCTAGCGCGCAGAGACGTGCTGCTACTTATCCGGTAGCCGTCGAGGCCGGCCGCTTTCATCGACCGCCACCAGTACGAATTCGGCCGCTGTCACTCTTACCCGCTCGCCCTGGCCCCGACGCAGCACCCACGTCTCGACGCCGAGCGTGATCGAGCTGCGTCCGGTGCGGATGACGTCTGTATAGACACAAACCACGTCGCCGACCTTCACCGGCTGGAGGAAGCTCAGATTCGAGACGGCGGCAGTGGCAACACGGCCCCTGGCTCGCGTGCCGGCGGACACACCGGCGGCCAGGTCCATCAACGACATGATCCAGCCACCGAAGATGTCGCCCGCAGGATTGGTATCGGCAGGCATCGCCACCGTGCGCAGTGCAAGCTCGCCCGTGGGCTGCGTCGCGGCATTCGTCATGGCGCGGTCTCCTGCTAGGATTGGCGGCATCGTGCAGCGGAACGCCGCGGAGGGCGAGGAATGAACGAGCAATCGGCCGTGATCGAGCGGGTGCTGCGTCGGCATGATACGGACGGCGTCGCCTGCCTGACGCTGAACCGCCCCGCTGCGCGCAATGCACTGTCCGTGGCGCTGATGGGGGCGCTGGTCGATGAACTCGCGGCGATCAAACCGGATCCCGCCGTGAAGGTGGTGGTGATCGGCGGCGCGGGCCCGGCCTTCTGCGCCGGACACGATCTGCGAGAGCTGCGGTCCAACCCGGAGCGCGGGGCGTATCAGGCGACTTTCGAACTGTGCTCGCGGCTGATGACCTCCATCGTCAGGCTGCCCAAGCCGGTGATTGCCCGCGTGCATGGCGTGGCGACGGCGGCGGGGTGTCAGTTGGTGGCAAGCTGCGATCTCGCGGTCGCGACAGATACCGCGCGGTTCGCCACACCGGGGGTCAATATCGGGCTGTTCTGCTCCACTCCCATGGTGGCGCTGTCACGCGCCGTCGGGCGCAAGGCGGCCATGGAGATGCTGCTGACCGGCGAACTGATCGACGCACCCCGCGCACACGCGCTCGGCCTGGTCAACCGCGTGGTGGCCGACGACGAACTGGATGCAGCGGTCACGGCACTCGCCGGACAGATTGTTGCGAAGAGCCCGCTGACACTGGCGATCGGCAAGGAGGCGTTCTATCGCCAGGCCGAGATGGGCCTCGATGAGGCCTATGCATACGCCTCGGAGGTGATGACGCAAAACATGCTGGCGCGCGATGCCGGCGAGGGCATCGACGCTTTCCTGGGGAAGCGCCAGCCGGTGTGGACTGGGACTTGATTTTGCGCGCTGCCGATCATTGATCTGCTTTCCGATGAAAGACCCATACGAAGTACTCGGCGTACAGAAGACCGACAGCGAAGCGGCGATCCGCTCCGCCTATCGCAAGCTGGCCAAGCGTCACCACCCCGACGTCAATCCTGGCAAGCCGGAGGCGGCGGAGCGGTTCAAGGAGATCAGCGCCGCCTACGACATCCTGTCCGACAAGGAAAAGCGCGCTCGCTACGACCGCGGCGAGATCGATGCGGCCGGCAACGAGGTGCCACCCCAGCGCCCGTTCTATCGCGACTTCGGCGATGCGGCCGGCCGCGAGAAATACCATGCCGATGCGGGTTTCGATCCCGAGGATCTGGAGAGCGTGTTCGCGCAGGCATTCCGCGGACGGTCGGGCACAGGTGGAGGACGGCGGTTCTCGATGCGCGGTCAGGACGCCCAGTACCAGCTCACGCTCGACTTCCTCGATGCGGTCAACGGCACCACCCGTCGGGTCACCTTACCGGACGGACGCACGCTGGACGTCCGCATCCCGGCCGGTGTTCGCGATGGTCAGGTGATCCGGCTCAAGGGCCAGGGCATGCCAGGGATCGGCGACGGGGCGCCCGGCGATGCGCTGGTCGAGGTCGCCGTCGCACCACATCCGCTGTTCCGCCGGGAGGGCGACGACATCATCGTCGAGTTGCCGGTAACCCTACAGGAGGCGGTACTTGGCACCGCGCTGGAAGTGCCGACTATCAAGGGGCCCGTGCGCCTGACCATTCCGCCCAACTCAGGCCGTGGCACGCGGCTGCGTCTGCGTGGGCGGGGGATCGAGGGCAAAGGTCATCAGTTCGTGGAACTTCATCCCGTGCTGCCACCCAACGAGGAACCTGAACTCGCCGAGTTCCTGAAGAGCTGGAAGCCGCGGCACCCGATCAACCCGCGCTCCGGTCTGGAGACCGAGTGATGGACGTGATCGCGGTCGCTGCGCTGTTTCCCGACCTCACAACGGTCGAGATCATCCAATGGGTCGAGCAGGGTTGGGTCGTGCCGGATACGGCAGACGCCGGCCTGGTGTTCCACGAGATCGACGTGGCGCGGGTGCGGCTGATCCATGATCTGCGTCGCGACATGGAGATTGGCGAGGATGCCATCCCGCTGGTTCTGTCGCTGCTGGACCAGGTCTACGAGTTACGGAGCCGGATGAACGCAATGCTGCGCGCACTCTCCTCGCAGTCCGAGGATGTGCGGGTTGCCGTTCTCGATGCGCTGCAGCCGGGTGTGCGCGAGCCATGACCGCGCCAGCGACACTTCATGGACTGCCGGTCTGCGGGGTTCGCGCCGTCTGATCGGGCGTGAGCTGGAAGCCCGCCAGGATGGTGTAGGCCGCCCCCGATTTCGTCGGCGTCACCGGCAGAATCAGGTTCGCCTCGCCCGGGGTCAGCGTGATGCGGTCAACGTTCGACGGGAACACGACGTGCATCTGGTAGACGTGCTTGTCGAGAATTGTATCGCCTTGGGTCACGGCGACGAGCACCGGCACGTCTGTCTCGCGTCCGACCATCGCCGGCCCGCGGGTCAGTTCAACCCCCACGTTGACGGTGACGGCGAGTTGGTTCTTCGCATCGCCTTCCTTGCAACTGCCCTGCATGCCGACAATTCTGGCATGCAGCACGAGGTCGGTCAGGTCGCGTGCGCCGCCAGGCGTGCTCGATGCCCGGTAGACGTCGAGATTTGCCGCATCCCCGAGGATCGCGCGGGCCGGGCATGGCGGCGCGAACTGATTGCGCGTCGGCCCACACTCGGCCAGCAGCGGCAGCAGAGCGGCGAGCAGGGCGGCGCGCGGCGCCCATCCAATATTTGGCAGTCGTGCGGGCATCAGGGAACTCGTTGCCGGGGATCGAGAGGGCCGGCATAGTGCGCGTCGCGGTTCCGGTCGACAACCGCCTAGGAGGCCAGCATTTTCTACCATCCTGCCGCCGTGATCTGAGCCCGCATGGCGGTCTACACCGAGGTGACCGACGAGGCGCTCGCCGCCTTCCTGGCAGACTACGACATCGGCAGCATGGTGGCGTTCCGCGGCATCGCCGAGGGTGTGGAGAACAGCAACTACTCGCTGCGCACCACGTCGGGCGATTACATTTTGACCTTGTACGAAAAGCGCGTGGATCCGGCGGAGCTGCCCTGGTTCCTTGGCTTGATGGAGCATTTGGCGAAGCGCGGCATTGTCTGCCCGTTGCCGGTGCGCGGGCACGACGGTCGGGCGTTGCGCCATCTGAGTGGGCGGCATGCCGCGATCACCACTTTCCTGCCGGGGGTCTGGCCACGCCGGGTGCGTCCGGAACATTGCGCGCCGGTGGGTGCCGCGTTGGCCGCGCTGCACGTCGCCGGCCGCGACTACGTGCCGACACGGCGCAACGCGCTGGGGCCCGATGGCTGGACGCCGCTGCTGGAACGCTCCCGCGGTCGGGCGGACGAGGTGCAGGCCGGTCTGGCAACGGAACTGGGGTGCGCTCTCGCCGGCACCCTGGCGGCCTGGCCACACGGGCTGCCGATCGGCCACATCCACGCAGACCTGTTTCCCGACAATGTGTTCTTCCTGGACGGCAAGCTGTCGGGACTGATCGACTTTTACTTCGCCGCCACCGACGTCCTCGCGTACGACGTCGCGGTGTGTCTGAACGCTTGGTGTTTCGAGCCGGATTTTTCCTTCAATGTCACGAAGGCGCGGTCGATGTTGCGCGCATACAGTGCCATTCGCCCGCTTTCGGGCGCAGAGCGGGCGGCGTTGCCCGGTACTGTGCCGGGGAGTGGCGATCCGTTTCATGCTGACGCGGCTTTATGACTGGTTGAACACGCCGCCGGGTGCGCTGGTGACGCGCAAGGACCCGCTGGAATACTTGCGACGGCTGCGCTTCCACCTGGTGGCACAGGATGAGCATGCCTATGGCATCTGAGCAGGTCACGATCACGCCCGGCCCGCCGGCCTCGGAGATGGTTGAGGTCTGGACTGATGGTGGTTGCAAGCCAAACCCCGGGCCTGGCGGCTGGGCGGCGATCCTGCGCTTCCGAGGTGTGGAGAGGGAGCTGTCTGGTGCCGATCCCGCGACCACCAACAACCGCATGGAGCTCACTGCGGCGACGATGGCGCTGGAGACGCTGAGACGGCCGTGTCGTGTCGTGGTGCACACCGACAGCCAGTACGTGAAGAACGGTGTGACACGCTGGCACGAAGGATGGGTGCGTCGGAACTGGCGCAACGCTGCGGGCGATCCGGTGGCGAACGTGGAGTTGTGGCGGCGGCTGCTCGAGGCGGCGAAGGCGCATCGGATCGAATGGCGCTGGGTGCCCGGCCATTCGGGCGATCCGATGAACGATCGGGTGGACGCGCTGGCAACGAAGGCGCGGGATCATGGGTCGCCCCCTCCCCCCAACCCCCTCCCGCAAGGGGAGGGGGAGTAGTTTCTTGGCCCTCCCCCTCCCCTCGCGGGAGGGGGTTGGGGGGAGCGGGCCGATCGAATCGATTCCCGGCCTCGGCTGTCATCGCTATCGTCCTTGCCGAACTCCGGGGCGGGGAAGCCCATGCGTCGCTTTCAGCTCTGCTGCTAAAGCCGTCGCACTACGACGATGACGGCTATGTCGTGCAGTGGCTGCGTTCGTCGATCCCATCGAATTCGCTTGCGGTGATGCACACCCTGGCCGCCGATGCGGCGTCGGAGATCGTCAGCAAGCACGCACGCATGGCGCATCGCTGGTTCGCCATCGAATTCATCCGTCGGGCAATTTTGCGCGATCCGCTCCACCGGGCATACACGGACCAGTCGTTATGCGAGGTGAGTGACGATGAGAGCGAGAGCCTCGAACTGCTCACCCAGAACGAAGCCGCAAGACGTGAGGTCGATCGCTCTCGGCGGATCGGCGTGCCAAGGTGGCAGCCGGCGCTTAAGCTACGCAGCGCGCGAAGTCTTCGCCTCTTTCAATGAAGCTCTTGTACCTGCCATAGCTCGGTGCTGCCGGCGACAGCAGCACAACGCCGCCGCGCGGTGTCATCTCGCGCGCTCGCGCCACGGCCTCGCTCATCGAATCCGCCAGTCGGATGCGGACGCCGCAGCCAAGCCGGGTATGGATCCGCCTGCCGCTGGCATCCATGAGAACGACGCTAGGCCGTGGTTCCTCCTGGAGTCGCGAGATCAACGCTTCATAATCGATGCCACGATCATGACCGCCGATGATCACCGTGATTGCCCGGTCGCGATACACATCGAGTGCGGCCATGGTCGCCTCCGGTGTGGTGGAGATGCTGTCATCGACGTACAGCACACCATCGACCTCAGCGATCTCCTGCTGGCGATGCGGCAGCGGTGAAAAGTCCTCCGCAGCGCGCAGTGCCGCAGCAACATTTACGCCAAGCGACTGCGCCACTGCCAGCGCGCCTGCCAGGTTGGACAGATTGTGCGGTCGAGCGAGATAGCGGTTGCTGACGTGCAACGCAGAACTCACCGCAAAAATGTCATGATGCAGCTGCACGAGATCGAGCACTTCCGCCACGGCGGCAAGCGCCTCGCGGTTGATCAGCGAGCGTCCCGCATGACGCAGCAGGTTCAGCTTGTCGCGCCGATACGCCGCCACGCTGCCATGCCAGTCGAGATGCTCCTGAAACAGCGAGGTCAGCACTGCGATGTCGCATAACCCGGAGAAATCCGCGGCCTGATAACTCGACACCTCGATTACCGCCGCATCCAGCCCGGTGCGCGGCAGCTCCGTCACCGGCACGCCGATATTGCCCGCTGCCACGGCATTCCAGCCGACAGCACGCAGAATGTGTGCGATCAGTGCAGTGGTGGTGCTCTTTCCCTTGGTGCCGGTCACACAGATTGTGCGGCAGGCCGGTGCCGTGGCAAACCACAGATTGAGCAGCGATGTGAACTGAACGCCATCCGCCCGTGCCCGCAACACCAGCGGATCATAGAGACTGATGCCGGGCGACTTCACCACCACCTCAAAACCGCCGATCGCCGTGGCGATCGCATCGCGCCCACTGATCAGTGGCACATCCGCATCACTCGGATTGTCCGCGTCGTCCAGCACCGTGATTGTCAGGCCGGGATCGCGCTCGCGGAGAAACCGCAACGCCGCTCGGCCCTCGCGCGCGAAACCCCAGATCGCGATACGTCGGCCGTGCAGCTCAGTCACACGCATCGAGCATTGCCAGGTATCGCTCGGGGACGAGATGCGGCCCGCGCAACGCGAACAACGCGGCGAAATTGCCCGGGGAAACTCGCGTTGCAAGCGCCCGCACGACGACGGCATCGCGCCAATCCGTCAGATTGCCGAGATGCGCCATCACCGTCGCACTCTCCTCGACCTCACCAACGCATTCGAACGGCTTGTGCCGCTGCAGCCCACACAGCTCGGCAAATCCGTCGATCTGCGCCGCATCGTCGAGCATGTCGCGGTCGAACGTCGCGATGAGAGCCTGCCTCTCCACGAATGGAGCGAGCGCCAGAAAGACGAAGCGGCACTTCGGACAATCGCAGCACCAGTGCGTCGCGCGACGTTCAGGCGACTGACGGAACGCTGCATTGCAGCTGTGGAACACCGGAAGATACGCCGCATGCCGCGCGAAGCGCCGCGCGATGGCAACCTCTGATAACGGCCGCAACAGGGAGAAGTAGCGCACGCCCTCGACCACATGCCGCTCGACGAACCGGCTGAATGCCTGTTCGAACTCGAACGACTTGCTGTACTGGTGGTTCACTTCGCGCCCGTCCGCGACAAGGTTGGGCGCGCTGGCCGAATGCTCGTTCGACATCGCGATCGCATCGAAGCCGCGGATGATCGCGCAGGCGAGCACGATCATGCTGAGGATGCCGGTGATCGGCACGTGTCCGTTGAGCGCACCGGCCTCGTTCAGCGCGAACAGCGCTGGATCGAGCCGACGCGTCACGCGTATCGCCGGCAGCCCGGCCTGCGCTATCGTCGCCTCGATCGGTCCCGCGTTGCCGAGTTCGAACAGCACCAGCGGTTCGCCGGCCTGCTTCAGACATTCGATGGTGACGATGGAATCCTTGCCACCGCCCACCGGCACGCAGGTGAGGCGCGGCAGTTGCAGTCGCAGTGCCGGTGCCGGCTCGACCGCGTCCACCGCGAAGATCAGCGCTGCGAGATCAACCCCGTTCCGCCAGGCGAACTCGCCAAGCCCCTTCACGTAGAAGTCGGTGAAGAAGGCGGCGGTTGCAGTGTCCAACGGGAACGCCGCGCAACGGATTCGTTCGGGCGCAAACGCCTTGTAGTAGCTGACGCCGCACGCCAGCAGCAGCAGATGGAACACCCTGTCGAGCGCTCTGGCTTCGCGATCGGATAGCAACCGCGTGGCGAGCGGAAGCGAGATGCGCTCCTCGAAGCGCGGACCTCGATCGAACGAGTAATGCAGCGAGAGCATCCCGGTATCCGGCGCGAAGTGATAACGCTCGCAGACGAACTCACGCCGCTGCATAGGCCTCGACCACGGCGCGGATCGCTCGCAGCTTGGCGTGGTGCACCTCGGTCGCCAGGCCGTCCACTGTCAAAGTGCGCTGCCGTGTCACGCCATCCACTGCCGGTCCATCATTCACCATCGCGCGCAGAATTGCCTCGTCGCGCACCGAGTCCAGGCAATCGATCAGCGCGGCGCGCCAATCCTCCCGAATCACCGCTAGCGCACCGATCAGTGCATACGCGCCCCAGTTGGACACACCGGCGACAATCAGGTGATCGGCTGGTGTGACACAGGCGATCCTCTCGCCGTGTGCGACGTGCGCGCCGATCACCGCAGCGGGCACCGATCCCATGCCGATCTCGTTGCCGCCGTCGCCGATCGCGATGCGTTGCCATGGGCCGGCGAGGAACAGCTCGTCCAGTGGCGTCGTGAAGGCGCTGATGTCCTCGCCGCGCATGTTACGGGGTGCGCCATCGGCGCTGCGACCGCAGCGTTCGATCGACACCGCGTGGGTGACGCGAAGCTGCCGCCATAGTGCAATCATGTCATCGACGTGGCCACCGAGCGGCACGACATCGAGTGGTGTGTGGGTGCCGTGCAGCGCTGCCGCGCATGTCGTGCGGCACGGCTCATCGGTGACGAGGCGGCAAGGAATGCCCAGCCGGGTCAGCGCGGCAGCCAGCATTGCCGCGCCGACAGGGCCATCTGTCTCCGCGGCCGGAGGCGTGCCCAGTGGCACGTAGAAGCCAGTGATGATGCCGACCGATGGCTGGTGCGCTGCCGCCAGTGCTGATGCAGCGCGCCAAAGACCGCACTTGGCGGCGGTGAACAGGCCGTCGATGTTGCGCCCGACTTCCTCGTGGATCAGCGCTTCGATGCTGTTTACCGCCGGGGCTGGGCCCCCTCCCCCAACCCCCTCCCGCGAGGGAAGGGGGAGTGATCGGCGACCTCCCCCTCCCCTTGCGGGAGGAGGCCGGGGGGAGGAGATCGCCTCAAAGTGCGGCCAGCTTCGTATTGCGCAGATCGGTTATCAGCATCGATCCCGGGGCGTGGGTGATGCAGAACTCCGGCTTCACCGCCGCGATCGCCGCCTGTGGCGTGACACCGCAGGCCCAGAATACCGGCAGTTCATCGGGCGCGATTGGCACCGCATCACCGTAGTCCGGTTTGGCGATGTCGCTGATACCGATCGACTCAGGCATTCCCAGATGTACCGGCGCGCCGTGCACCGAAGGAAAGCGAGACGTGATCTGCACCGCGCGAATCGCATCCGCCGGCCGCAGCGGACGCATCGACACCACCAGCGGTCCATGGAAAACCCCGGCGGGCACACACGGAATCGACGTACGGTACATCGGCACATTGCGGTCGCACGCAATGTGACGGACCTCGATGCCGTCTTCGATCAGTGCCTCCTCGAACGAGAACGAGCAACCGATCGCGAAGCTCACGAGGTCATCGCGCCAGATATCCTTGATGTCGGTCGGCTCCTCTACCAGTTCGCCGTACTTCCAGACCCGGTAGCGCGGCAGGTCAGTGCGGATGTCGAGCTCGCGTCCGAGCGTGGGGAATGTCGGTTCGCCGGGTTCGGAGACGGCGAGCACCGGACAGGGTTTTGGATTCGCCTGGGCGAAGCGCAGAAAATCGTTCGCCAATGCGCGTGGCAGGATTACCAGGTTTGCCTGAACGTTGCCCGGGGCAATGCCGGATGTCGGCCCGGTGAACATGCCCGAGCGGATACGCAAGCGCTCCGCGCGACCCAGCGATTGTCCGCGTTCCGACAAGTCGCTCATCCCCCCACCCTTTCGTCTGAATTGACTCCAAGCTGCTTAAGCTTGCGATGCAGCGCGCTCCGCTCCATGCCGACGAACTGCGCCGTCCGGCTGATGTTGCCGCCAAACCGCAGCAACTGCGCCTGCAGATATTGCGTCTCGAACAAATCGCGCGCCTCGCGCAGCGGCAGGCCCATGATGTCCGCCGTCGGATCGATATTCAGCAGCGCCGGTGCATTCGCGCCGATCTCCGGCGGCAGCATCTCGGCACGGATCGGATCGGCCGCGCTGCCGGGCGCCATGATCAACAGCCAGTCCATCAGGTTGCGCAACTGTCGCACGTTGCCTGGCCAATCGTAGGCCTGCAGCGCTGCGAACGTGTCGGCCGACAGCTCGCGCGACTGCATACCGGCATTTTCAGCCGAGCGGGTGATGAACAGTTGGGCCAGCGCCGGCACGTCCTCGCGGCGATCTTTCAGCGCTGGCACCTTCAGCGGCACCACTGCCAGGCGATAGTAGAGGTCCTCGCGGAACCGCCCGGACGCGATCTCGGTCTGCAGGTCCTTGTTGGTGGTCGACAGCACGCGCACGTCCACCTTTACCCGCGCCGAGCCGCCGAGACGTTCGAAGGTCGAATCCTGCAGTGCGCGGACGATCTTGCCTTGCGTCTCCAGCGGCATGTCGGAGACTTCGTCCAGCAGCAGCGTGCCGCCATGAGCGCGCTCAAGCACGCCGGCACGCCGCGGCTGTGCGATCGGATCAGTGCCTACCTCCAGGCCGAACAGCTCCTCCTCGAACCGGCCTGGCGCGAGCGTGGCACAGTTCAGCACCACGAACGGCCCGTCGAAGCGGCGCGAGCGCGCGTGCACCATGCGCGCCACGACCTCCTTGCCGCTGCCGGCCGGCCCCTGAATCAACACACGCGAACCGGTCGGCGCCACGCGCTCGACACCTGCGCGCAGACTGCAGATGACACCACTCTCGCCGGTCAGGCTGGTCTCAGGTCCGGCGCGCAAACGCAATTCGGCGTTCTCGCGCGCCAGCGCCGCTGCTTCGAGCGCACGGCGTACCACCAGCAATAGACGATCGGACTTGAACGGCTTCTCGATGAAGTCATAGGCGCCTTGCTGAATCGCCTGCACCGCCATTTCGATGTTGCCGTGACCGGAGATCATCGCCACCGGAACCTGCGGCTCCTCGCTGCGAAACGCTTCCAGCAGTCCGAGGCCGTCAATGCGGGAGCCTTGCAGCCACACGTCCAGGATCACTAGCGACGGGCGCCGCATGCGGAAAGAGGCTACCGCCGCATCGGCGTCGCCAGCCCCCCGCGTCTCATAGCCCTCGTCGCGCAGAATGCCGTCGATCAGCAGACGGATATCAGGTTCGTCATCGACAATCAGGATGTCATACGCCATCCGACACCTTCACGGGCAGCACCAGCGCAGCCACTGCGCCGGGACCATCGGGCCTATCGTCCAGCGTCAACCGTCCGTGGTGGTCTTCCATGATCTTCTTGACGATGGCGAGACCCAGTCCAGTGCCCTTTGGCTTGTGCGTTACATAGGGTTCAGTCAACCTCGCGCGATCATTCTGTGGCAAGCCAACGCCGTCATCGGTCACGATGATGCGAACGTCGTCGTCATTCGAACTCGACACGGAGGCCAATTGTACCAGCCGAATCACGCATCGCCACCGCATCGGCGGCATTCTGTAGCAGATTGGTCAGTGCCTGGCCGAGCAGCCTCCTGTCGCATGGTGCCACTGGTCCGCGTTCCGGGATCTCGCTGCGCCAGGTGATCTGTGGCCGCGCGGTCCTCTGGAGCACCAGCGCCTCTCGCGCGATTCGGCCGACATCCTCCGGCTTGATCATCGGCTGCGGCATCCGCGCGAAGCTGGAGAACTCATCGACCATTCGACCGATGTCGCCGACATGACGGATGATGGTATCTGCGCACTGCCTGAATGTGTCGGGGTCCGTGGTGATCTCCCGGGCAAACCGCCGCTTCAGTCGTTCAGCGGCGAGCTGGATCGGCGTGAGAGGATTCTTCATCTCGTGCGCGATGCGGCGCGCGACATCCGCCCAGGCAGCCTTGCGCTGCGCCGCCTGTAGTTCGGTGATGTCGTCGAACGTCACGACAAAACCATCGGTGCGGCCGGCGGACAGATCGGCGCCGATCCGTACCAGCAGTGTCCGTCGCCCGGATGGCGGACCAATCTGGATCTCGGCAGTGCGTGCACGTTCGGGCGACGCCGCGGCCTCGTGCAGCAGGTCGGCGAACTCCGGTACCACGTCGGCCAGCTCGCGGCCGAGCGCCGAGAGCAGATCAAGACCGAGCAGGTCGTCAGCGGCACGGTTCGGCAGCTCGATGCGGCCCGACGCGTCGAGCCCGATCACGCCGGCAGAGACGCCCGACAACACCGTCTCCGTGAAGCGCCGGCGCTCGTCGATCTGGCTATAAGCGTCCATGAGTTCGCGGCGCTGCGCGGCAAGCTGGCCGGTCATGCGATTGAACGCGCGCGACAGTCCGGCGAGTTCGTCGCCTGTCGGTGCCTCCGTCACGCGCACATTCAGATCTCCGCCGCGGACACGCTCCGCGGCGAGGATCAGCCGCCCGATCGGCCGCGCGATCTGGTTCGCCAGCACCAGACCGATCAGTACCGCCGCCAGCAGCACGAGCAACGCAACAATCGCGAAGATCCAGGCAAAGGCGATCTGTAGCCACGAACGGTTCTTGTCGAGCCGCTGATACTCCGACACCGCCTGCTCGGTGCGTGTCATATGTTCGAGGATCGACGGATCGACCGGCCGGCCAATCATAAGCATCAGCGGTGGCGTCGAATCGAGTTTCACCACCGCCTGTACGCGCGTGCCGTCGCCGGCCGCCAGCACCACAACGTCGCCGCCTTGCGCCTGCGCGGTGACGGCCTGGGATGGCAGCTCGACACCCATGCCGGCGAACAGCCCGGCGGCGGCAAGCATCTGCTTGGTGAGAGGATCGTAGATCACCGCCTCGGTCAGGCCGCGCAGCGTTGTCTGCGTACCCAGCACCTCGACGAACACCGATGGATCGGCAGTGAGGTACTGGCCGGCACGCGTGAGGTCGTTGGCCATCTCCAGAGCCACCGAGCGGATATTGTCGCGGTGCTCCTCGAGATAGCCGCGCGAGACCTGCAGTGATTCGGTGACCGCCTGACGGACCGGGTCGTTGAACCAGGCCTGGATGCCATAGTGGAAGAACGCCACGGCAAAACACGCCACCACGATGGCCGGCGCCACCGCGACCCCGCCGAACAGCAGCACGAGCCGCACGTGCAGTCGCGACCCGGCGGACCCACGGCGGCGCTCGACCCAGACGCGCGTCAGGCGCCCGGCCAAAATTGCGACGAGCAGCAGCACTGCGGAGATGTTCGCCAGAACCAGGCCGACGCCGACGCCGGGTTGCACGCCAAATGGTGTGCCGCGTGTGAGTACAATGAAGGTCGCGAGACTGATCGCGAACGCGAGCGTGGCGAGCACCAGCGTCGCCACCTTGCCAAGCAGGATGTTGGCGATCCTGCCCAATACCGAACTCGCGCGAGACAGTTCCGCCGGCGGCGGCTCGATCGGCGGTTCGGGCCTCAGCGACCCGGGTGGCGGGGCAGCATTCACATCAGCCCTCGCACCACCGGAATGTCGAGGTCGCGGATCTTCTTGCGCAGCGTGTTGCGGTTGAGGCCCAGCATCGCCGCAGCCTTGATCTGATTGCCGCGAGTCGCCGCCAGTGTCAGTCGAATCAGCGGCCGTTCAACCTCGGCAATCACCCGGTCGTAGATATCGGACGGCGCCACGCCACCGTCGTGATGCGCGGCGAGGAAGTCGCGAATATGGCGCTCCACCGCGCGCACCAGAGGTTCCGGTCCGGCCGCGACCGGCGTTTCGGACGGCATCGGCGCGGTCTCCACCAGTTCAGCGGCGATCTGGTCCGCACCGATCATCTCGTCCGGGCAGAGCGCGGCCAGTCGCCGCATCAGGTTCTCCAACTCGCGCACATTGCCCGGCCAGGAGTAGCGCTTGAGCTGATCGACCGCGCCCTGATCGAGTGTCTTGGCCGGCAGACCATCGTCCTGCGCACGTTCCAGGAAGTGGCGGGCGAGCAATGGGATATCCTCGACGCGCTCGCGCAGCGGCGGCAGGCGGATCGGCACGACATTCAGCCGATAGAACAGATCCTCACGGAACTGTCCTTGGCGGATCGCGTTGCGCAGGTCTCGATGAGTGGCCGCGATGATGCGCACGTTCGCCTTGATCGGCTGCCGTCCACCTACCGAGGTGAACTCGCCTTCCTGCAACACCCGCAGGAGCCGCGTCTGAGCCTCCGGCGGCATGTCGCCGATTTCGTCGAGGAACAGCGTGCCGCCATTGGCCTGCTCGAAGCGCCCTTGGTTGCGCGCCGTCGCGCCGGTGAAGGCGCCGCGTTCATGGCCGAACAGCTCGCTCTCGATCAGTTCGCGCGGGATCGCCGCCATGTTGATGGCAACGAACGGACCGGCGCGGCGTTTCCCATAATCGTGCAGCGCACGCGCTACCAGCTCCTTGCCGGTGCCTGAACTCGCCGTTGATCATCACCGTCAGATCGGCGGTCGTGAGCCGTGCGATGGTCCGATAGATCTCCTGCATCGCCGGGCTGCGACCAATCAGCGGCAGCCGCTCATCCGCGTCGCGCGGCTCGGGCGCCCTGGCGCTCACCTGCGCCGGAACGGCAAGAGCGCGGCTGACCACCGACAGCAATTCCTGCAGATCGAACGGCTTTGGAAGATACTCGAAGGCGCCGCGCTGGGTCGCCTTCACTGCTGTCATCAGTGTGGACTGCGCGCTCATAACCACCACGCGCAGATCAGGGCGGATCTTGCGGATGCGTGGAATGAGGTCGAGGCCGTTCTCATCCGGCATGACGACGTCGGTGATGACGAGATCACCCTCGCCATCCTCCACCCAGCGCCAGAGCGTCGCGGCGTTCCCCGTGCTGCGGACCTGATAGCCCGAGCGACCCAGTGCCTGGGTCAGCACGGTGCGGATGGAACGATCGTCGTCCGCGACCAGGACGGTAGGTGGGGTCATCGCAACTCCAGAGATCAAATGCCGGTGTCGCTCTCGTCCTCGTTGAGCACGGGCAGGTGCAGACGAAATTCCGTGCGGCCGGGCCGGCTGTCCACCTCGATCAGCCCACCGTGATCGCCAATGATCTTGGCAACCAGAGCCAGGCCAAGTCCGCTGCCGGAGGGCTTCGATGTCACGAATGGATCGAACAGGTGTGGACGGATATCCTCCGGAATGCCCGGACCATTATCGCGGACGACAACCAGCAATGGCACGTCGAGCCGCGCCCTGGTTCCAGGCACCGTCAGACGCATACCGTGCTGGAATCCGGTCATCAGGGTGATCTCTGGATTGGCCTGCGCCTCCTGGGTCGCCGCCTCGGCAGCGTTCTTCACCAGATTGAGAATCACCTGCACGAGCTGGTCGCGATTGCCCCAGACCGGTGGCAAGGACGGGTCGTAGTTTTCCTGGAACCGCACATGCGGCGCGAAGCCGGACTGCGCCAGCTTGCGCACGTGCTCCAGGATGCGGTGGATGTTCACCGCGGTGCGCGTGATCGGCTTCTCGCCGAAAATCTCCATCCGATCGACCAGCGCCCGGATGCGATCCGCCTCATCGCGGATCAGAACCGCCAGCTCACGGTCCTGGGCATCGACGCTGGTTTCCAGCAATTGTGCCGCGCCGCGAATACCGGAGAGCGGGTTCTTCACCTCGTGCGCAAGGATCGCCGCCATGCCGGTGACGCTGCGCGCCGCGCCCCGGAAGGCAAGCTGGCGGTCCAATGCGCGGGCAGCGGACGCATCCTGCAGGACCAGCAGCACCGCACCGGGCTCCTCCGGCAGCGGCGAGCCCTGGACGGTCATGCCCTGCTTGTTCAGCCGCGGGCTGTCCACCGACAGGTCATGGTCCGACACCGTGGCATCGCTGTTGCGAACCTGTTCAACCAGCAGGAACAGAGGATTGTCCTCCGGCACCAGGTCGCGCAGGCGAAGCTGCGACAGGCCCGCGGCAGAGATGCCGAGGAACTGTTCGGCTGCGTGGTTGACGTAGCGAAACCGATTGTCCGTGTCGAGCAGCACCACCGGTACCGGCAGGGCGCTCATGATGTGAGCGATGTCGGGCGCCCGACGGCGATCCCGCAGAGCCAGCGCGGCGCGAGTGACGGGATTAATCATGCCGCCTCGGCCAGCATCTCGTCGCGGCGCGGCGAAGCACGGGCCACGCCACGGGCGATCAGCCGGTCGTAGAATGCATCGATCAGGCGGATGACTGCGTCGGCATCCGGCATCCGGTTGATTGCGGCGCGAAACTCAGCCGAACCAGGCAGGCCGCGCGAGTACCACGACAGGTGCTTGCGCGCCATGCGTACGCCAGCTTGGGTGCCGAAACGGTCGAGGATAGCGCCGTAATGGGTCATCACCACAGCTTTCTGCTGTAGCAAAGGCGGTTCGGGCAACCGCGAGCCCGTGCGCAGAAAGTGCACGACCTGGGCGATGAACCAGGGCCGGCCATAGCAGCCGCGGCCGATCATCAGTCCATCAGCGGCAGAACGGCGAAGTGCTTCCGCGGCATCCTCCTCAGTCACGATGTCGCCGTTGGCGATCACCGGGATGTCCACTGCATGCTTCACTTGACCAATGAAGTCCCAGTCGGCGGAGCCTGTATAGAACTGCTGGCGAGTCCGGCCATGCACGGTGATCATGCGAATACCGCAGCCCTGGGCGATGCGGCCCATGCGCGGGGCATTCAGGTTGGCGTGGTCCCAGCCCATGCGCATCTTCAGCGTCACCGGCACGGGCACGGCGTGAACCGTGGCCTCAAGGATCGCCGCGGCGGCCGTCTCGTCGCGCATCAGCGCGGAGCCGGCCTGCTGCCCAAGCGCCACCTTTTTCACCGGGCAGCCGAAATTGATGTCGATCAGGTCGGCGCCGCGGTCCACTGCCCGTCTCGCCGCCTCGGCCATCGCCGCTGGCTCGCAACCGGCGAGTTGCACCGCGCTGATGCCACCGCAGCCATCCACTTCCGCCATCGCGAGTGTCTTTTCGTTCTCGCGGATCATCGCCCAGGAGGCGATCATCTCGGACACCACCATGCCGGCACCGAGTCGCTTGGCGAGATGGCGGAATGGCAGATCAGTGACACCGGACATCGGCGCGAGGATGACCGGCGTGTCGATTCGAACGCCATTGCCGAGGTCAATCGGTGGCAGTTCGTAGGGTGCAACTGTGGTGTGGCTATGACACTTGCCCATCAATTGGGCAAATTATAGACACGCCTGCCAGGATGCAATGCGAAAGCTGCTCAAGCCGTCGTGGCGATGCTGAACCGGCCATGACGTTTCCTGTCAGAAACAACATCCAGCGATCACCATCACGGTTGCCGATTGACGCCGGCCCATTGGCCCGGCAACGGTGCCGCAATGCAGGTAGCAGCGATCCTGGTGGCAGCCGGCTCCGGCAGCCGGTTCGGCGCCGAGATGCCGAAGCAGTTCGTGCCGGTGGCGGGCAAGCCGGTGATCCGCCATGCCGCCGAGACTTTGGCCGCACACGTGGCGCTGCTGCAACCGGTCGGTGACGCCGTTGCGATTGATGCAGCGCTCACCGGCCTGCGACACCAGCCAACGGTTCCAGGTGGCACGACCCGGCAGGACAGCGTGCGCGCCGGACTGGAGGCACTGATCACGGCCGAGCCTGACGTCGTGCTCGTCCACGACGCAGCACGACCGCTGATTCCCGTAGGGACCATCCCTGCCCTCCTGGCAGCGCTAGAACGCGCGGCCGGAGCGATCCCCGCCGTCCCGGTTGCCGATACTCTGAAGCGCGTGACGGACGGCATGATCGCTGCCACGGTGGCACGCGAGGGACTGTATCGGGCTCAGACCCCGCAGGCGTTCCACTATCAGGTACTGCTGGAGGCACACCGCACAGTCACCGACGTGGCCGCCACCGATGACGCGGCGCTGCTGGAGGCTATGGGAGAGAGTGTGGCGATAGTCGCCGGCTCGGAGGACAACATCAAACTGACCTACGCCGAGGACCTGCCCCGGCTGGAGCGCGCCATGGCCGCTGCCCTGATCCCGCGCGTTGGCACCGGCTTCGACGTCCACGTGCTGGAGGCGGCGCGCCCCCTGATGCTGTGCGGCGTCGCAGTGCCACATGACAAAGGCCTTGCCGGACACTCAGATGCCGATGTCGGCATCCACGCTCTGTGCGACGCCATTTACGGGGCGCTCGCCGAAGGCGATATCGGTCGCCACTTCCCGCCCTCCGAGGCCGCTTGGAAGAACGCCGACAGCACCCGCTTCCTGGCTCACGCGGCGGGGCGCATCGCCTTGCGCGGCGGCAGGCTCGCCAATGCCGACGTCACGCTGATCTGTGAGCGACCGAAGATCGCCCCGTATGCCGCGGCGATGGCCGCGCGACTGGCCGGCATCCTCGGGGTTGACGCATCCCGCATCTCGGTGAAGGCGACCACCACCGAAAGGCTTGGCTTCACCGGGCGTGGCGAGGGCATCGCCGCGCAAGCCGTCGCCACCGTGCTGTTGCCCGGCTGAGGAGGTTCCACCTTATGAAGTATTGCGCTGTCGTCGTCCTACTGCTGCTGGCCGCCTGCGCCAGTTCTTCACCTCCGGCCCCAATGCCGGCACCGATGGCCGAGACGATCCCCAAGCCGCCGGTCAGCCCCGTGCCGTTGACCTGGCAACCGGGGCACTGGGACTGGACCGGCAGTTCGTATGTCTGGGTGCCCGGCCAGTATGTCGATGCGGCCGGGAACAGTGGGACCTGGATGCCGTCCTACTGGGAGAGGACCGATTCCGGCTGGGTATGGCACACGGCACACTGGTTGTAGCTTGATGGGTCGCTCTTGCGGCACCTCCGTTGCGGTGTTAGTGCCCGCCCGCGCTTGCAGGGGCTGATCGATGTCGTCGACCTTCGAGACCGTCGCTGGGATCATTGCGGAAACGTGCGATATCTCGCGTGAGAAGATCACGCCGGAGAGCCACGTCATCAATGATCTCGGCATCGACAGTCTGGATTTCCTCGACGTCGCCTTCGCCATCGACAAAGCGTTCGGCATCAAGATGCCACTTGAGCAATGGACGCAGGAAGTGAACGACGGCAAGGTATCGACCGACGAGTATTTCGTTCTCGGCAATCTCTGCAAGAACATCGACGAGCTGGTGGCTGCCAAGGCGGCCTGATCCGCCATGCGGCTGGAATTCTTCCAAATGGTGGACCGGATAGCGGCGCTCGATCCGGAGGCACGCACCGTCCGGGCCGACTGCGTCGTGCCCGACGCCAGTCCGGTATTCGAGGGCCATTTTCCCGGCTATCCGCTGCTGCCCGGCGTGCTCATGATCGAAACCATGGCTCAGACCGGTGGTTGGCTGATCCTGGCCGTGCTGCGCTTTCAGCGAATGCCGTTCCTCGCTCAGGTGAAAGAGGCCAAGCTGCGCGCCTTCGTCACCCCCGGCCAGACGTTGCAGGCCGAGGCGAGGCTGCTGCACGACGGCTCGGGCTACGCCGTGGTGAAGGGCAGCATAAGCTCCTCAGGCAAGAAGGTGGCGGACGCCGAAATCACCTACCGCGTCGCGCCCTTCCCCAACGACACGCTGCGCGCTGAAATGCTGGAAACCGCGCGGCGTGTCGCCGTGCCGGAGGCGTTCCTGCATGGCTAGTCCACGCGACGCGATGATCACCGGGATCGGCCTTGTGTCCTGCCTTGGCGAGGGGATCGAGGCGCACTGGTCGGTGCTCAATCGCGATGGCGGATTCGCGCCGGTGATTGATGCGACGACCTTCGCGCCATGGCCGGTGCATCCGATGACACCGCTCGACCTCGACAAGCAGATACCGAAGCGAGGCGATCAGCGGCAGATGGAGGCGTGGCAGCGCATCGGCACCTACGCCGCTGGACTCGCGCTGGACTCTGCTTGTGTAAAGGGCAACGCGGAGCTGCTGTCGCGCATGGACATGATCGTTGCCGCCGGCGGTGGTGAGCGCGATTATGCCGTGGATACTGCGATCCTGTCGGCTCTGCCGTCGGCGCCCGATCCGGGCGCGTTCCTGAACGAGCACCTTCTGTCGGACCTGCGACCCACGCTGTTCCTCGCGCAGCTTTCCAACCTGCTCGCCGGCAACGTCTCGATCGTGCACGGTGTGGTGGGCTCGTCGCGGACCTTCATGGGCGAAGAGGCATCCGGCGCCGATGCCGTCCGTGTCGCCTGCGCCCGTATCGCCGCGGGTCAGGGCGATCTGTTTCTGGTCGGTGGTTCGTACAACGCACAGCGACCGGACATCCTGCTGCACTACGAGATGGGTGGGTTGCTCTGGAAGCGGCCGATCGCCGGCGTCTGGGCGCGTCAGGCGGCAGGTGGCGGCATGGTGCTGGGGTCGGTGGGCTGCTTCCTGGTGATCGAGAGTCGCGAGCACGCCACCAAACGTGGTGTGCCTGCGCTGGCTCACATCGCCGCGCTCGCCACCGATCGCTGCCGGCGTCGCCCAGGCGAGGCTACCGCGATCACCGAACGGCAGCTTACGACGATGCGCCATCACCTGCAGCCGCCGCATGCCGCGGTAATTTCCGGCGCCTCCGGTGTTGCCGCGGTCACCGCCGAAGAGATGACATTGCTGGGCGGTCTCGGGCTGCCGGTACGCGGCACGGCGACCGCGTTCGGCCACTCGCTGGAGCCCTCGTTTCCCGCCAATCTCGCGCTGGCGGCATTGTCGCTGTCGCACCACCGGTTGTTCGCGCCACTCGAAACTGACGAGCAGCCGATGACCGACGAACTGCGCCAGGTGCTGGTGACGTCGTGGGGCCATTGGCGTGGTGAGACGCTCGCCGTGGTCGAGGCGGATTAGGAGGCGGGCATGGGACGCGCGGACACCGATAGTCGCCGCCGGCCGGTCGTGGTGGTAACAGGCACCGGAGTCGTGACCTCACTCGGCGCGGGAAAACGGGACAACTGGCGCCAACTGACCGCCGGGCACTCGGGCATTCGGCGCATTTCACGTTTTTCGATCGGCGGCCTACGCACCAACATCGCCGGCACAGTGGACTTCGTACCGGTCGACGAGTTGTCGGCGCCGGCACTTTCCGAGCGGATGGCGGAACTGGTTGTCGACGAGGCGCTGACAGAATCTGGCATCGGCGCACCGGGCGACTTTCCCGGACCGATGTTTCTGGCGTTGCCACCGGTGGAGTTGGAATGGCCGCAGCGTCTCGCACTGGCCGCCGCCTCCGGCGCCAACGAAGTTGTCAGTTACGACGATCTGCTACGCGCCGCGGCAACGGGAAAGTTCGCACGCTACTACGAGCGGTTCCTGTTCGGCTCGGTCGCGGAGAACCTTGCGGTGCGCTTCGGCACCAAGGGCTCGCCGGTGGCAACCTCCACCGCCTGCGCATCAGGTGCTACCGCCATTCAACTCGGTGTCGAGGCGCTCAGGCGCGGCGAGGCCGAGGCGGCGTTGGTGGTGGGTACCGATGCGTCGGTGAATCCCGAAAGTCTGATCCGCTTCTCGCTTCTGTCCGCGCTGTCCACTCGCAACGATCCGCCACAGGGTGCCGCGCGCCCGTTCAGCAAGGATCGCGACGGCTTCGTGATGGCGGAAGGTGGCGGCGCGCTGGTGCTGGAAACTCTCGCGCATGCCCGCGCCCGCGGTGCGAAAATACTTGGCGTGGTGGAAGGCTGCGGCGAGATGGCGGATGGGTTCCATCGCACGCGCTCATCGCCGGACGGCAAGCCGATCATTGCCTGCATGCAGAGCGCGCTCGAGGATGCCGGGCTGGCACCGGATGCCATCGGCTACATCAACGCGCACGGCACCGGCACGCCGGAGAACGACAAGATGGAATGGGTGGGCGTGTCCGCCGTGTTCGGCGAGCGTGCCGGGGCAATTCCGATCTCGTCCAACAAGTCGATGATCGGCCACACCTTGACCGCGGCCGGTACCGTGGAGGCGATCTTCACCTTGCTGACGATGCGGCACGGTAGACTGCCACCCACCATCAATTACGAAACGCCCGATCCGACGCTGCCAGTCGATTGCGTGCCCAACATCGCGCGCGACGCGCAGGTGCAGCATGCGATTTCTAATTCGTTCGGGTTTGGCGGGCAGAACGTGTGTCTGGTGATGGGACTGCCTTAAGGGTGACCGCGCTCAACGTGCCGCCAATCAGCGCGCTGCAACTGCTGGCCGATCGCGAGCTCGCTTTGACCGAGCCGCCCCCCCTCCCCCACCCGCTCCTGGTGAGGTCCAGCTTCGCGTCCGCTACGTCGGGCTCAACCATATCGACGTATGGGGCTTCCGTGGCATGGCCTTCGCCAAACGCCAGTTCCCCCTCACGGTCGGCGCCGAGGCGGCGTGCGAGGTGGTTGCGGTCGGCGACGGCGTCACGACGCTCGCGCCCGGCGATCGCGTGGTGCCTTACGCCGCGCTGGTGTGTGGCACATGCCCCGCCTGCGCGCACGGTCGCGAGAACCTGTGCGAGAACGTCGCAGGCGTGCGCGGCTTCCACGTCGATGGCTTCGCGCAGGCACTCACCAATCACCCCGCGCGCCTCACCGCCAAGCTGCCCGACGCGGTCGATCTGCGCGACGCCGCCTGTGTCGCTGTGGCCTATGCCACCGTCGACCACATGCTGTTCGACAATGCGCGACTTGAACCGGGCGAATGGATCCTGGTGCATGCCGGCGGCTCGGGCATCGGCAGCATCGCCATCCGCGTGGCAAAGGCACTCGGCTGCACGGTCATCACAACCGTCGGCAGCGACGACAAGGCGACGAAGGCTCGCGACCTCGGCGCGGATCACGTCATCAATTACCGCACAGACCGCTTCGAGGGCGTGGTGCGAAAGCTCACCGCCCGCAAGGGCGTCGACGTGGTCTTCGAGCATGTCGGCGCCGACACCTGGAGCGGCTCGCTGCTGTCGTTGCGGCGGGGTGGTCGCCTGGTGACGTGCGGTGCGACATCGGGACCATCCGGCAGCATCAACCTGATGCAGCTCTTCCAGCAGCAGTACCGCATCATCGGCTCGTTTGGTTCGCCGCTGCACTCGCTCGGCCGCGCGCTGGATCGCATCGCCTCCGGTGTGCGGCCGGTGATCGACACGGTTTATCCGCTTGCAGACTTCCGTGCTGGTCTCGAGCGGCTGGAAAGTCGCGACGTTTTCGGAAAGCTCCTTGTCGAGCTCTAAACTGGCGCGATACGTCTCGCTCTATGCTGACCGGCTGCTTGGCCGCTTGGTGAAGTACACGCTGGCGGCCCTCCGCCGCTCGGATCCCGACCGCGCCTCTGACTGGTGCGGCGCGATGGCTCGGCGCATCGGCCCGCTGACCCCTGCGCACCGCATTGGCCGCGGCAATCTTCGCGCCGCGTTCCCGGAAAAGGACTCGGCATGGATCGCTGCGACATTGCGCGGCGCCTGGGACAATCTCGGTCGGGTCGCCGGCGAATACGTGCATCTCGGCCGGTTGTGGGACTATGACCCGGCGCATCCGCACGCAGGCCGCATGGTAACCGACGATGAGCACGTCTTCATCGAGTTACAGAACGACGGGAAACCCGCACTGTGCTTCGCGGCGCATCTCGGCAACTGGGAACTGCCGGCGGTGATGGCAGCGGCGCACGGCCTGCCATCCGCGGTGCTCTATCGGATGCCGAACAACAAGGCTGTCGCGCGCGAGATCGCCAGCATCCGGGCACCGCTGATGGGCCATCTGATCCGCAGCCGCGCGCAGGCGCCTTTGGAGATGGCCGCCGCTCTGGAACGCGGTGAGCACCTCGGCATGCTTGTGGATCAGCGTTTCTCGCGCGGTGTCGACGTGACGTTCTTCGGCAGGCGCTGCAAGGCAAACCCATCGATCGCTCGCCTCGCCCGCCAGTTCGATTGCCCGGTCGTCGGTGTGCGGGTGATCCGCCGGCCGGGCCATCGCTTCCGCATTGCGGCAGAGGGGCCGTTCGACCTGCCGCGCGGCGCCGACGGGAGGATCGATGTGCAGCAGTCCACCCAGATGATCACATCCGTGATCGAGCGCTGGGTGCGAGAAAACCCTGATCAGTGGCTATGGTTTCATCGTCGCTGGCGTTGATGCTCACAGGCATGTCATCCCGTGGCGTGGAGACTTGCCACAATTGCGGCACGTCGGGCTCGTAACCAATTGCCACAATCGTGAAGGAGAACCCAAGATGCGTTCCCTGGCACTGTCATTCACTGTGCTGGCCGGCTTGGTCGGCACGCCTGTGCTGGCCCAGACCGCGGTGCCCACCAACGCGCAGGGTGTGCCGCCTGGCACCAACCCGGTGACAGGCGCGCGACCTGGCAACGATGTCGGTACCGGCATGTCGATGCCGATGGGCACGCGCGCGAGCAACATCGATGCGAGCGATACGCGCTCGACGATTGCGCCGAATTTGCCGAGCCCATCGCTCGGTCCGGATGCCAGCCCGGTCGATCTCCTGCGCGCCGCGCAAGCCTCGTTGCAGGCCGGCCGTACCGGCGAGGCACAGCAGTCGCTCGAGATGGCGCAGACGCGTCTGCTCAGTCGTTCCGTGCCGATGGGCCAGACCAATAATCCAAGCGACAACCCGGCGGTGACGCAGATCTCGCAGGCCTTGCAGGCGCTGGCTGCGCGCGATCGGGCGCAGGCCATGCAGTTCATCCAGGCGGCGATCCCAGCAGCGACGGCGTCTTCGCAATAGGTCGCAGTAGGTCCGTACGCCTTGCCTGCCCCGCCACAACCGTCCAGAGTAACGACGATGTGTTAGCGTGGACGGTGTGGCGGTGGCGGAGCCAGACGAGGATTTGACTGAACGAACGATCAGCTTCCGCAGCGATGTCGAGCCGCGGCCGCAGATCGAGACAGCAGCGCACCTGTTGCTGATCCTGGCCGACAACGCGCCGCCTCGCCACGTAACGTTGGGCCTGTCGCCCTTGACCGTCGGTCGTACCGCTCCGGCCGAGGTAGTTCTGGAAGGCAGCTCGGTTTCGCGTCGGCACTGCCGACTGGAACGTCAGGACGACAGCGTCGTGCTGACCGATCTTGGTTCGACCAACGGTACTTTTGTCGACGGCGAACGTGTTAGCGACCCGGTGGTGCTGGAGGATGGGGCGCGAATCACGGTCGGCGCGCATGCACTGAGCTATCATCGGCGCAGCCCGCAGGAACTGGCGGGCTGGGAGGCATTGGATCGCGAGCTCGGCGAGGCCAGCGACTATGTGCTGTCGGTGCTTCCGCCGCCCATCATCGCCGGGCCGGTGCAGGCGGAGTGGTTCTATCAGCCCTGCACGCGTCTCGGTGGCGATGCGTTCGGTTACCAGATGTTGGATTCCCGTTGCTTCGCCGCTTTCATGCTTGACGTTGCGGGACACGGCGCAGGATCGGCGCTGTTCTCTGTGACTGTGGCGAACGTGCTCCGTCAGCGCATGTTGCCGGAGGTGGATTTCCGCAATCCGGGCGCGGTGATCCGCGGGCTCAACCGCATGTTTCCAATGGAACAGCACAACAATCTGTTCTTCACGATGTGGTACGGCGTCTACGACGTCGCGGATCGCGTGGTGAGCTTCGCGACGGCGGGCCACCATCCGGCCTATCTGCTGGCGCCTGATGCGGCGCAGCCAATGCCATTGGGTACGCGCAATCCATCGATTGGCATCAGTGCGGATCGCGAGGTCGCCGCCTCACGCGCGGCGGTGATGCCGGGCAGTTCGCTGTTCCTGTTCAGCGACGGCGTGTTCGAGATCACCGATCATGCAGGGCGCGAATGGGATCTCTCGCAGATACTGTCGCTGCTGCCGGTCATGGCCGGACCGGGCGGCCCACGCCGCCTGTATGACAAGGTCCGCATGACGGCGCGACCGGGCCCGCTGGAGGATGATTTCTCCGCGCTGGCAATTCGCTTCATTTGAGGACATCCACATGGCCGACCTGCCGCTTCGACTGACAAGCGCTGACTATGCGCGCGTGATGCCGCTTGCGGTCGGTAACGTAAAGCCAGACGGCATTGATCTGACCATGGTGTTGGGGCGCGAAGGTTCGTGGCCGGCCCGCGCCGAGATGCTGCGTCGCGCCGCGAGCGATCCGACGGTACAAGGCGGCGAGTCCTCGATGGCCGGACATCTGCGCCGGATCGACCAGGGCGACCGCAGCCTGGTTGCGCTGCCGGTATTCCCGCTGCGCAATTTCACCGGCCGCGATCTGTACGTGCGCAAAGCCGGGCCGATAAAAACCCCGGCGGATCTGCGTGGCAGGCGCGTCGGGATGTACGACTGGGTAGCAAGCGGCTCGATCTGGTACCGGCATTTCCTGCGCTTCATCGGGGTACCGCCCGAGGACCTGCAATGGACCATCGGCCCGGTGGACGAACCGAATATCACCAGTCACGTCTATACGCTGCCGGAGGATGTGCGCGCCGCTCCGGAGGGTCGCGCGCTGGCCGAGATGCTGGTCGCCAGCGAACTGGACGCGATCTACAGCCCGCCGCGGCCTCGGCGGTATCATCCGGTAGACGGACCGATCGCGCGCCTGTTCCCCGACATACGCACGATCGAGCGGCAGTATTTCCGTGCCACGCGCATGTTTCCGCCGCAACATCTCATCGTTCTCCGACGCGATGCCTGGCAGCAGAACAAATGGATAGCGCGTTCTCTGACCGATGCATTTGCCCGCTGCACGGAGACGTTCGGCAAGGCTCAGCGATCGTTCCCGTATGTGTCGCCTTGGCTTGATGCGGAGCTGGAGGAGACCGAGGCGCTGATGGGCGCCGACTTCCACGCCGATGGTTTCGAGCGGAACCGCGCAACCATCGAGGTGTTCGCCGAACAGGCACACCTCGCCGGCATCGTGACAAGACGCATCAGTGCGGAGGAGTACTTCGCCGAGTTCCTGGAGAGTTAGTTCATCACGTCTGGAACAACCCGGTCAACTCGATGCCGGGCGGGTCGAGCGCGATTGTTCCCTCGCGAATGATGCGGGTCGTGATGCCGCCGGCGTCGTCACGCTGATGGTGGATGACGGCAAGGTTCCGCGTCGTGACAATGAGATAGTGCCGCACCGAGGGAATGCGGAAATAACCCTCAAGCTTGCTCCCAGAATCGCGCCTGGCAGATGACGGCGAGACGACCTCGACCACAATGAGCGGATCCGGCACCTCGACGGCATTGTCGTCCAGCGGGAAGCCGCAGCGGACCAGCGCGTCCGGCTCATACACCGTGTCGGCGTCAACCCGGACCGTCATACCGTCCGGAAAGGCCTCGCACGACGCCCCAGCAGACTTGATCGCCTGCACCAGGGCCTCGCAGATCCGGTGCTTGAGGCGCGCATGGGCGGCACGTTCCGGTGCCATACCCACCACCTCGCCGGCGACAAGTTCGTAGCGCTGGCCTTCGGGCTGCTGCATCGCCCAGGCGATGAATTCATCGGCGGTCATGCGGGCGGGCGCGGGCGCACTCGTGCGGCGGCTACCATGACTATGCGAGCCATCGGAGGCAAGTCTCGCCGGCAGCGCCAGGAGCCAGGATAGAGAAGATTGCGCGAAAGGACTTTCGCAGGTGCGGCATAAGCCCCATGCTAGCGCCAATCTGAATACTGAGGCATGCATGGCCGAGACCGTACACGCCACACCGGAAGCCACAACCGGCGACACCTCGCCGGTTGTGGTGGTGAAGAAATATGCCAACCGGCGGCTCTATAATACGGAAACCTCCAGCTACATCACCCTGGACAATCTGGCGGACATGGTGCGCCAGGGGCGCGACTTCGTGGTGTACGACGCCAAGACGGGCGAGGACATCACCCGCAGCGTGCTGACCCAGATCATAGTGGAGGAGGAGGGCAAGGGACGCGCCCTCCTGCCAACCGCCTTCCTACGCCAGCTCATTGGCTTCTACGGCGACCAGATGCAGAGCCTGGTACCGCGGTTCCTCGAGCAGGCGATGGGGGCATTCTCCCAGCAACAAGAGCAGATGCGGGCGACGATGCAGAAGACCATGGGCTCGATCGGCACCATGTTCCCGTTCGGCAATATGGAGGAGGTAGGGCGCCAGAACATGGCGATGATGGAGCGGGCGCTCAGTCTCTTCTCGCCGTTCTATCGGCCGGAAACGGCAGACACCAGCCAGGCACAGGAAATCGCGGCACTGCGCGCCGAGGTGGAGAACCTGCGTCAGCAGCTCGAGGACGCGAAGACCAAGCCCTGATCGCCGCCCCTACGCGGCCGCCCGGCGGGCCTTGGCGATGAAGGCGCGAATGAGCGCCGGATCCTTGACGCCGCGGCGGCTTTCGACACCCGAGGACACATCCACCGCGTTGGCGCCCGTGCTATGGATGGCCTCCCCGACGTTGTCAGCGGTCAGTCCACCGGCGAGAATCCAGGGCGCCGGCGCGGCCCAGCCTCGCAGCAGCAACCAATCGAACCGGGTGGCATTGCCGCCCGGCCGGGCGGCGCCCGGCGGCGGCTTCGCTTCCATCACCAACCGGTCGGCAACGCCGGTTTCGGTAGGCAGATCGTCGGCGGATCCGATGCCGACCGCCTGCCAGATCGGCAGGCCAAAGCGGACGCGCAACGCCGGCAGGTCCAACGCGCCGTAGAGCTGGAGGATCTCCAGCCGCACAGTATCAAGCACATTGGCAATGGCCTCCGGCGTGGGATCGACGAACAACCCCACCCGCGGCGGCCCGCCCGACGCGCGGGCCGATAGAGCCGCGGCCTTCGCCGGGGTGACGTAGCGGGGCGAGGGAGGAAAGAAATTGAACCCTACCCAGTCGGCGCCGGCAGCTACTGCGGTGTCGAACGCCGCCGGATCGGTGATTCCACAGATCTTCACCTGCACGGTCATGGCAATGGCGCCGGCGGCAGCCGCATCTTCAGGTCCTGCACCTGTGCCTCCAGCAGCCTTACTGTCTGCTCCGCGTGGCGTGCGCGGCGCCGTTGGCCAAGTTCCGACAGCCAGACGATAGAGCCGCCGGCCAGGAAGGCGATGGCCATCGCACCTAGTATTGTCAGCGACAGAGGCAGTTGCAGCGTGTAGTCGCTGGGCCAAAGCCCCAGGCGAACCGGCAGGGTGTTCGACAGCGCGAACAGCACCAGCAACAGTAGCAGCGGCAATGCTATCAGCAGGCGCATGACCCACCAAACCTCTTCTCCCCCTCCCCTTGCGGGAGGGGGTTGGGAGGAGGGGGCAAAGAATGCGCCGCTACTCCCTCCCTCCAACCCCCTCCCGCAGGAGGAGGGGGATAGATTATCCCGTATTTACTGCACGTTGCGACCCTGTCCTGCCTCGGTTGACCCGGTCGCGCAACTCCTTGCCGGCCTTGAAGAACGGCACGGCCTTCTCGTCCACTGGCACCGCCTCGCCAGTGCGCGGGTTGCGCCCGGTGCGTGCATTGCGCCGCTTCACCGTGAAGGCGCCGAAGCCACGCAACTCGACCCGCTCGCCGCGCGCCAAGGCGACGGTGATTTGATCGAAAATCGTCGCCACGATGAGCTCGACGTCGGCACCCCGCAGATGCGGGTTGTTGTCGGCGAGTTCCGCGATGAGTTCCGATTTTGTCATGACCCCGACAGGCGAGTGGCAGTTCAGCCTCCGAAACGTTGCCAGAGCAACCGCGTGCCGTCAAGCATAACTCCTTGGGGAAAAAGGCTTTTCCATACCGCATCGAACATCCAGCCCAGGCTCGACGAGAACGCTCGGCTAGCCAGGCCGCTTGTCGAGACATCCTCCACCTGCAAATCGGCCGGGATGTTCTTTTGTTTCGCCAGCCACAGCCGCGCGTCCTGCTCGCCGCCGATTGCATCGACCAAGCCGAGTTTCAGGGCCTGTCGTCCGGTATACGCCCGCCCATCCGCCAACTCGCGCACCCGGGCATCATCCATGTGCCGGCCGCTCGCGACCATACCGACGAACTGGTCATACATGTCCATCACCAGACCCTGCAGAACCTCCCTGCCTTGCGGCGACAGCGGCTTGGTGAAGCTGGGTTGGTCCTTGAGCGGTCCGGACGTGATCGCCTCGGCGTTTACGCCGATTGATTTCAGCAGGCCGGACACCTCACCAGTCTCCAGCAGCACACCGATCGAACCGGTCAGCGTGGCCTCACGCGCGAAGATGCGCGCGGCCGGCACAGCGATCATATAGCCGGCCGACGCCGCAACGCCGCCCATGACCGCGACGACGGGCTTTTTCTCGGCAACCCGGGCAATCGCGTCGTGTAGCCCCTCACCGCCCGCCACGCTGCCGCCCGGGCTGTCGATTGCCACGATCAGCGCCTTCACGTTGGCATTGTCAGCCAGCTTGGTCACGGCCTCGTCGAGCTTGCGGTCACCGCTGATGATCCCGCTGACGGTCAGGCGGGCCACATGCGAACGGCCGAAACCGACGTGCTCGCCGCGCAGAACCACCAGAACGGCGGCCAGCACAGCGAGCACGGCCAAGCTGCGCCAGAAAAACAGCCGACGTTTCAGCCGCCGCCGGTCAAGTAGCAGGTCCGTCTCCAGACTCATCTGCAGTGATCAGGCGACCACCGGCCGGCTTCAGTCGCTCTCGGTCTGCGCCTGCTGATTGCGGCGACGAATGGCTGCACCGAGGATGTCGCCCAGTGACGCGCCGGAGTCGGACGAGCCGAATTCCGCCATCGCCTGCTTCTCCTCCTCGACCTCCTTGCCCTTGATCGTGAGGCTGAGCTTGCGGGCGGCGCGATCCACCGCGACGATCTTGGCGTCCACCTTCTCGCCCACGGCAAACCGGTCAGGGCGCTGGTCGGACTTGTCACGGGCCAACTCGGCACGACGGATGAAGCCGGTCAGCACGTCGCCGACCTTCACCTCGATGCCGTTCGACTGGATGCCGGTGACCACGCAGGTGACGATTTCGCCCTTATGCACCGACTCCAGCACCGAGGCGGCCGGATCGTCCTTGAGCTGCTTGATGCCCAGGCTGATCCGCTCCTTCTCGACATCGACGTCGAGCACCTTGGCCTTCACCATCTGGCCCTTCTCGTAGTTGGCCATCGCCAGTTCGCCTGGCTGGTCCCACGACAGATCCGACATGTGGATCATGCCGTCGATGTCGGCGGACAGTCCGATGAATAGGCCGAACTCGGTGATGTTGCGGATCTCGCCCTCAACCTCGCCGCCGATCGGGTGCTCGTCTACGAACTGCTCCCATGGATTGCGCTGCACCTGCTTCAGACCAAGTGATATGCGGCGCTTGGAGGCATCCACGTCCAGCACCATCACGTCCACCTCCTGGCTGGTGGCGACGATCTTGCCGGGGTGCACGTTCTTCTTGGTCCAGGACATCTCCGAGACGTGCACGAGGCCCTCGACACCAGGCTCCAGCTCCACAAAGGCGCCGTAGTCGGTGATGTTGGTGACGCGGCCGGTATACTTGGCGCCGACCGGATACTTGGCCGCAACGCCGTCCCACGGATCCGCCTCGAGCTGCTTCATGCCAAGGCTGATGCGCTGGGTCTCCGGATTGAACCGGATCACCTGCACCTTGACCTGCTGGCCGATCTGCAGGGCCTCGGACGGATGGTTGATGCGTCGCCAGGCGATGTCCGTGACATGCAACAGACCATCGACGCCGCCCAGGTCCACGAAGGCGCCGTAGTCGGTGATGTTCTTCACCACGCCGTCGAGGATCTGGCCTTCCTTGAGGCCCTGGATCAGCTCGGAACGCTGCTCGGCGCGGGTCTCCTCAAGCACGGCGCGGCGGGACACCACGATGTTGCCTCGGGCGCGGTCCATCTTGAGTATCTGGAAGGGCTGCGGCGAGCCCATCAGCGGACCAACGTCGCGCACCGGGCGGATATCGACCTGGCTCCCGGGCAGGAACGCCACCGCGCCGCCGAGGTCGACGGTGAAGCCGCCCTTCACCCGGCCGTAAATCGTGCCATTGACGCGCTGCTGGGTCTCGAACGCCTTCTCCAGATTGGTCCAGGCCTCCTCGCGCCGCGCCTTCTCGCGCGACAGGATGATGGCGCCGTCCCTGTCCTCATAGCGCTCGACATAGAGCTCGATGACGTCCCCGGGCTTTACATCAGTCTTGATGCCGGGCGGCCCAAACTCCTTCAACGCGATACGGCCCTCCGACTTCAGGCCGACATCGACGATGGCGTACTCGTCGGTGAGGCGGAGGACGCGGCCGGTGACGACTGAGCCGTCGAAGCCGGTGTCCTGGCCGAGGGTTTCATCGAGGAGCGAGGCGAAGTCCTCGCCTCGGAAATGGTCCTGCATGGGGGCAGGCGGGGGTGCGGTGCGGGCGACGGTGGCGGATAGAGCCATGTGCTGGTTGTGTTCCGTTACGGAGAGACCGGGCAGACCCGGTTTGGCCGTTGGTGTGCGCGCTCCACTGTGGGAACACGTCTTGCCCGCGGAGAGCGACCGCGGGCCGGGTTGGGTGGTTGCCGAAGTCCTCGTGAACCGAGGTGTGTCGGAGACATACGCCCGGAGCGAGCGAAGTCAAGCTTGGCGACTGTTTTTACGGCTCGAAGTTGCCAACCGTTGCCTCACCTCCGCGATTGCCCGCTCGAAGGCGGCTTCCGCGTCCAGAGCCGTCGTATCGAGCAGGGCCGCATCGGCCGCCTGACGCATGTTCGGTGCGTCGCGCGTGTCACGCGCCAGCATCTCCGCCTCGACGGTCGCCGGATCGGCCGCGATACCCTTCGCATGAAGCTCCAGCCATCGCCGCCGCGCTCGCTCGGACAGCGACGCGGTGACGTAGAGCTTCACCGAAGCATCGGGACAGATGACCGTTCCGATATCGCGACCGTCCAACACCGCGCCACGACCAGAGGCGAAGTCGCGCTGGAAGTCCAATAGTGCGGCGCGCACCGCCGGAATCGCCGCCACAGCCGCCGCTGCCGCGTCTGCGGCGGGTCCGCGCAGGTCGCTACGTTCCAGGTCTGGGCCCCGCAGCGCACGCGCCGTCGCCTCGGCCACCACCGGATCGGCGGGATCGCCGCCGTCGTCCAGCACCCGTCGGCCCACGGCGCGATACAGCAAACCGGTATCGAGGTAGGGCAGGCCAAGCGTCGTGGCGAGCCGTCGTGCCAGTGTGCCCTTCCCCGCCGCGGCGGGACCGTCGATGGCAATGACCGGCCCACGTGTCACGCCGGCGACAATGCTCCACCGGCGTGGTTCATCAGTTCGGCAAAGCCGGGGAAGCTCGTATCGATGAAGGCCGTTTCATCCACGGTCACCGGCTGTTCAGTGGCCACACCGAGCACCAGGGCAGCCATGGCGATGCGGTGATCCATGTTGGTCTCGACCAATCCCCCGCCCGGCGGCGGACGGCCGTCGCCATGCACGATAAGGTCGTCGCCCTCGATCGTGACCCGGGCGCCGTTCACCGCCAGCAACGCCGCCGTGGCGGCAACGCGGTCGCTCTCCTTCACCCGCAGTTCCTTCAGCCCCCGCATGCGCGTGGTTCCCACAGCGTGCGAGGCAACGACCGCGAGCACCGGGTATTCATCGATCATAATCGGGGCGCGCTCCCAAGGTATGTCGACACCCCGCAGTTCGCGGTGCGACACGACCAGGTCGCCGACCGGCTCGCCCCCCTGTAAACAGCGGTTCTCGACAGCGATATCGGCGCCCATCTCGGCGAGCGTCGCGTAGAACCCGCAGCGCAGCTCGTTTACCCCGACCCCTGTGATGGTCAGCCGGGAACCTGGCACCAGCAGGGCTGCGGCTACCAGGAAAGCGGCCGACGAAGGATCGCCCGGCACCTCGACATCGGCGGCGCGCAGTTCCGGCTGGCCCTGCAATGTGATGAGACGGCCCCTGCCCGCCTCCTCCACCTTCACCGTCGCGCCGAAATGGCGCAGCATGTTCTCGGTATGATCGCGCGTGGCCTCCGGCTCCTCGACGCGGGTGATGCCGGGCGCATTCAGCCCACACAGCAGCACCGCCGATTTCACCTGCGCCGATGGCACCGGCACGCGGTATTCCAGGGGGAGTGCCTCCTTCGGTCCCTGGATGGCGAGCGGCAGCCGTCCCCCCTCGCGGGCCGCGAAGCGTGCGCCGCAGGCAGCCAGCGGATCGATCACCCGACGCATCGGTCGCTGACGCAGGCTGGCATCGCCTGTCATCACCGCGAACAGCGGATGGCTTGCCAGGACGCCGCACAGCAATCGCGCGGCAGTGCCCGAGTTGCCCATGTCGAGCACGTCCGGCGGCTCGACAAGTCCGCCCACACCGCGACCCGCCACGCGCCAGGTTCCGTCGGGGTCATGCATCACCTCGGCACCGAGAGCGCGCATTGCCGCTGCGGTGCGCAGCACGTCCTCGCCTTCGAGCAGTCCCGTGATTCGCGTCTCGCCCACGGCCAGCGCACCGAACATCAGCGCGCGGTGACTGATCGACTTGTCGCCAGGGACAGCGATGCGGCCGGTGAGCGGCGTCGCGGGACGGCGGGAAAACAGTCTTCGGGCAGCATCCATGCGTGAGCGTCCCCGGGCAAGAGCGCAACTAAAGCATGCCATCGGCGGTTTTCACAGGTGCGGCGGACCCGCAGAGGCGTCGAACTTGCCGATTTGTTGCGCTGTGGAGAATGGAACGGCGTCCGCAAGATAGCAGCCATCACTTAGGCGTGATTTCATTGACACAAGATGGTCATTATCCGACTCGGCCGATAAGCTCGCGATTGCGTTACGTCCTCTGCGTGGATGCAGGGCGCCCGCGACAGAAACAGCGACGCGACGGAGCATTCGACCACCCATGAGCATTCCACGGCAATGGACAATGACTCTCGTTGCGGCGCTCGCGCTTTGCGTGTGCCCAGGGGTGGGCAGCACTACCATTGCGGCTGCTGACCCGGCGACGACACTCGCTGATGCCATGACGCGGGATTTCGACCCCGCAAAGATATCCACACTGATCGCAGGCACGGCCGGACATGTCCCAGCGGACGCCACAGATACGACCCCGACACTCGAACAACTCCAGCATGTTCTGAATGTCGGCAACGGGGTCGCTGTCGCATTGCTGCACATCTTCGATCAGCAGAACGTCGCCTCGGATCAACTGATCAAAGACCTTGCACAGTCAGCATCGTTGTATCACGCGGTGGCAGACGACCTCGCCGGCATGAACCTCAACGATCCCGCGGAACAACAAATGATCGCGCAGGCTCAGGCGGCCATGAGCGCCGGCAGGTTCAGCGATGCCGAGCGGCAGATCCGGCAGCTCGAGGATCGTGAGATCGCATCGGCGGCCCAATCGACCAACGGCAGTGGCGTGCACACACCGCTTGCCAGCGAGCATCAATTCGCAGCCGCTCAGGCACTGACACTGATGGGCAAGATTGCACTGATGAAGTTGCAATACGGAGCAGCAACCGAAGATTTCCAGTTGGCGCGACAGAGGCTTATGACGGCTCCATTCGGTCCCCCCAACCAGCGTGTGACCCAGGCGGCACCGACGGCAGCGCCCCAGCTACAGGCCACCGAGGCAACGCCACCCGCATCCAAGCCGATTGTCGTAGCGATGGTGCAACCTGCGAACAGTTCGACCATTCCCGTCGCGGCGCCAACATCGGAAGCTTTACCGCGGGCCACCAACCCGGTGGCAGAAATGCCTCCGGCGGCTCATGTCCTCCCAACGGACACGCTTGAATTGATACTCCGCCGCGGTGACGATCTGCTGGCGTTGGGTGACCTCGCCGCGGCACGTCTGCTCTATGAGCGGGCGGCGGCGGCAGGAGATGCCCGTGGCGCAATCGGTATGGCAAAGACCTATGATCCGCGCGTTCTGGCACAGCTTGGCGCGCGGGGCATCCAGCCGGATCCCGATGTCGCGGCCTCGTGGTACCGAAAGGCGCTTTCACTTGGCGACACATCGGCGGCCGCGCGTCTCCGGATGCTGGAGCGGCGAGTCAGCAGCCAATAATCGCTCTCTCCTCCCCCTCGCCTTGCGGGAGGGGGTTGGGTGGAGCGGGCACCGGACGGAAAGAACCGCCCGGCGGTTGATTTGACACCCGGGCCGCACGGTGGCAGGAGCGCCGGCTTCCCGCACCGCCAACCCACGCGAGGCCAATTGGATGGCGAAGCCTGAACTCGGCACCAAGCGTGTCTGCGTCGCCTGCGGCGCCCGCTTCTACGACCTGACCAAGGTTCCGGCGGTCTGCCCGAAATGCGCCACCGAGCAGCCTATCGAGCAACCGCGTCCGCGCCGCACCGGGGGCAATGTGGTGGAGGAGCGGCGCCCCAAGAAGCCGGTCCCGGCGCCGGGCATGGAGGAAGCCGACATCGAGGTGGAGGGCGTTGAGGAGGAAGGCGAGGAGGACATCATCGAGGATGCCGCCGATCTGGAGGACGACGCCGATGCGATCGGCCCGGACATCGAGGTCGAGCCGGATTCCGACGAGACCGAGCGCTGACGCCCTACAGCGGCGAGCCGTCCTTGCGGGTGTAGCCATACCTGCCATCCGGACCCATCGCGGCCTTCAGATCGTCGTTCGGATAGGTCCCTTCGTCGCCGGGCGTGCGGTCGCCGATCTCCAGGATCACCACGTCGGCGCCAGTGTTGTTCTCGATATGATGCGCGGCGCCGCCAGCCGGGAAGCCCGCGCACATGCCGGGTGAGAGTTGCGTCGACCCGGCATCGGTGATCAGTGTCGGCGTCCCCTCCAGCACATAGATGAACTCGTCCTGACGGCTATGCCGGTGGTGCAGCGCGGACCATGCGCCGGGCACCAGGCGCGTCAGGTTCACTCCAAACACGGTGAGCCCGAACAGATCGCCCAGCGGCCGTTTCTCGCGCCCCGCCACACGGGCCGCCAGATCCGCAGGGTAGCCCGAGGCACGCACCCGCAACGGCGCATCGGCTGCATGGAGGGCGGGCGTCCGGATCGAGTCAGCCATGTGTGCAGCTCCCTTATGCAATACGCAGCGTTCACCGCTGTCCACGCAGGCGCAAGAGCAGGACGAGCAAGGTATCGTACGGCAGCGCCAGCGCCTCACGCAGCCACCAGCAGCAGCGTCGATACCAGTGCGTCGCGGCGGGAACCGTCGGCGGCATGGCGGCGCGGGCCGGCATTCCCATCAATCGCAGCAGCAGAATGCACCGCGGCAGATGGTACAGGCTGCTCGCGGCAAACACCGGCGCGATGACACCGCGACCCCGTAGCAGCGCCATGACCGCCCGGACGGACGACAACGTGTCACGGCCGGTCTCCTCCAGCAGGATGCGCTCGGCAGGCACGCCGCGCGCCTCCAGCAAGGCCCCCATCACCGACGCCTCCGACGGGCCATGACGCCCGACGCCGCCGGTCGGCACGAACAAGGGCTTGGTAAATCGAGCGGCAAATGCGGCGGCGGCCTCGACGCGCAGGACCAGCGTGGTGCTGGGCCGGCCGCCGGGGCGCACCGCCGCGCCAAAGATGACGATGACCGCGTCGGGGCTCAGGTTCGCCGCACGTTCCAGAAGATCACGAAGCCCTCCGGCACACCCGTGATGTCCTGGCGGAACGCGGTTGGCAACTGCGCCAACCCCAGCGGATAGTACGGGACGTTATCGAATGCCTGAAGTTGGATCTCCGCGCCGATCTTCTTCTGTGCCGCAAGGTCCGGCGCGTTGAACCAGGCATCCCGCAGCGCTTCGCTTTTTGCATCGGTCGGCCAGCCGAACCACGCGCCCTTGCCGTTGCCGCGCAGCGGCAGATGGCTGGCCGGCGTGAAGAAGTCGAGCCCGGAGAAGCCGGTGCAGAACAGATTCCAGCCGCCCTCGGCCGGCGGCTTGGTCAGCGCGCGCCGCTGCACCACGGTGCCCCAGTCGGTCGCCTGATAATCCACGTTCATGCCGACGCGCTTCAGCATATCCGCGGCGACCTCGGCCAACGGATAGTTGGTCGGCTGGTCGGTCGCCCCCATCAGCACAACCTTCTCGCCCTGATACCCGGCAGTCTCCAGCGCCTTCTTCACCGCCGCGTAGTCTCGCTTGCCGGTGAGCGCGGCCATGCCGGCGTCGCTCGCCAGCGGCGAGATCGGCGGGAAGAAGCCGCATGGCGCCGACCAGAGCGACGTCTCCTCGCCCATCATCGCGGTCATGAATTCCTTCTGGTCGATCGCACCCATCAGCGCGCGACGCACCGCCGGCTTGTCGAACGGCGGATACAGATGGTTCGGCCGCAGCAGATAAGGCGCGCCGGTGTGGTCGGTGATCGGCGTCTGGATGTTGGCCTTGCGCAGCACCGGCAGCAGATCGGCCGACGGGTTTTCCCACCAGTCCATCTCGCCCGCCTGCATCGCCGCCGCCTTGGTGGCTTGATCAGGCTGCACATGCCACTCGACGCGATCGAAATGCACGATCTTGGGACCTGCGGTGAAACTGACCTCGCCATCCTCGCGCGGCTTGTATTTGTCGAATTTCTCGTAGACGAACAGCGAACCCTGCACCCGCTCGTTCGCGTTGAACTTGAACGGGCCGCTGCCGACGACCTCGGTGAACGCCTTGAACGGGTCGGTCTCCGCGATGCGCTGCGGCATCATGGCGCACATGTTCGAGGCACCGTGGCACAGCGCGTCCGGCAGCAGCGCGAAGGGCTGCTTCAGGCGGAACAGGATGGTCTTGTCGTCGGGCGCTGACAGTTCGTCGGTGCGCGCCATCAGCGCCTGGCCGAACGCGTCACGCGCGCCCCAGCGCTTGATCGAGGCGACGCAGTCGCGCGCCAGCACGCGCTCGCCGTCATGGAACATCAGGCCGTCGCGCAGCGTGAGCTTCCAGGTCTTGCCGTCGTCGTCGACGACGTGGCCGGCGATCATCTGCGGCGTGGCCTTGAAGCCGTCCTTCTGACCGGTCTGACCATACAACGTGTCGAACACCATGTAGCCGTGGTTGCGCGTCACGTAGGCGGTGGTCCAGATCGGATCGAGGATCGCCAGATCCGATTGTGCGATGAATTTCAGCACCTGTTGTTTCTGCGCCCGTCCGACTGAGGGCAGCGCCAGGGTTGCAGCCGAGGCGGCGAGGAAAGTGCGTCTCCGCATGTTTGGTTCTCCCAAGTTGTTGTTGCTTCCTCCCTGACTTGCCGGCGATGGTGGCTCGGGAGTATCGGCTTTGTCCATCTTGGCCCGAAACAGGATCAACCAGTGAAATCCCTGTCGGAAGCCGCAGTGCGGCAGTATCGCGAACTTGGCTATTACGCGCCGATCCCGGTGCTAAGCCGAGCGGATGCCGGCGAGCTTCGACGCAAGCTTGAAGCGTTCGAGGCAGCCGGTGACGGGATGCAGGGTCCCGTGCGCCACAAGCCGCACCTTCTGTTCACCTGGTTGAACGATCTGGTCCGCCATCCGCGCATCCTCGACGCGGTGGAGGACATCATCGGCCCGGACATCCTTTGCTGGGGCACGTCCTTCTTCACCAAGGAGGCGCGCAATCCGGGCTATGTATCGTGGCATCAGGACTCGACCTATTGGGGACTGGAACCACCGGACATCATCACCGCCTGGGTGGCGTTCACCGACAGCACCGCCGCGAATGGCGCGATGCGGGTGATCCCCGGCACCCATCTGTTCGACCAGGCGCCTCACCGCGACACCTTCGCCGCTGACAACCTGCTGTCACGCGGCCAGGAGATCGAGGTGGATGTCGATGAGCGCCACGCGGCGATGCTGGAACTCGCCGCCGGCGAGATGTCGCTGCACCATGTGCGGCTGATCCACGGCTCCGATCCCAATCCGTCAGACGACCGGCGTATCGGCTTCGCCATCCGGTATATTCCAACGTATGTGCGCCAGGTTGCCGGCAGCGCCGACAGCGCGACGCTGGTGCGAGGCGAAGACCGTCACCATCATTTCGAGCATGAGCAGCGGCCGGATGCCGACATGTCACCGGCGGCGATCGCGTATCACGCGGCGGTCACCAGCAGGTTCGCGCAGATCCTGATGCGGGGGACCGCGCGGGAGATGCGGGCGTAGACCGCAGAAGAACCGCTGTCCCTTCGCTTCAGGCCAGGCTCTGATCGGGCGCCCTCTCAGCGCGCTGCCGCAACGCCTTCATCTCCTCAAAGCGCGCGGTGACGTCCCGCATGATCGCCGCGATGCCGAGGATCGCGCCGGACGCGTCGCGGAACGGCGTGATGGTGAATTCGATCGAGATGCGCGAACCATCCTTGCGAGCGGCAGGCACCGCGAGAATGTCGCCGGCACCATAGCGGGTCGCGCCGGTTCGCATCGTCTTCGTGTAGCCCTCCCAGTGACGGGATCGCAGCGAGGCGGGAATGATGATATCCAGCGATTGACCCAGGGCTTCGTCTGCCGTGTAGCCGAACATCCGCTGGGCGCCGGCATTCCAGAACCGGATTTGTCCCTCCGCATCGGCATACACCACGGCATCGGACGTGGCGTTCACCAGCGTGACGGCGAACTGTTGCAGATCAAAGTCCATCACCACCTCGTCATGCAGACGGTTGAAGATGCAGCAGCCGGGACAGAGCCCGCCTCGGACGGATGAGATCGGCGAGGCTTGTGCGATCCAGTACCGCGAGGAACGCCGCAAGTGCCTCCGCCAAAGCCGCTTGCAGCACGCAGGCCGGCTGAATGGCGCAGGCACCACCGGAGCCAAAGCACGGCACGATGTCGAGATCCGGTTCGGTGCGGCGCAGCACCGCGCCGACATTGATCGTCGCCGGACTTTTCGCCAGCCGCAGCCCGCCACGCTGACCCCGAACCGTGACGACCTCGCCGGCCAGCGCCGCCTGATGCACCACCTTGTTGAGATGATTGGTCGAGATGTCGTACGCCTTGGCGATCTCCTCGATGGTACACAGGGTGTCCGGGCGCAACGCCAGATAGATCAGAGTGCGCAGCGTGTAGTCGCTGAATGCTGTCAGGTGCATGGGAACATCGCGAACTGGAGGCTCTCAGCGATGCGCCGCGCCTTGGCTGTGAATTGCATTGCAAGCGCCGGAACGAAAAGCTCCGCCGCAGTTGCCTCGAACAGTTCGAGCCAGTTGCCGAACATTGGTGGTTCAACGCCTGCAACTCTGTGGTGCGTGCTGACAGGATCGCCCTTGTAGCGGCCGCTGTTCAGCATGACCGACGACCAGAACGCATACATCCGCTTGAGATGCTGCGGCCACGCGTCATCCGCGATCGCGGCGGCGAAGATCGGCCCAAGCGTCGGGTCACGCCGAGCGCGCGCGTAGAAGCTGTCCACCAGCACCCGGATCGTTGCCTCGGTCACCGCATTGAAGAGGGAAGTCACAGGGAGAACACCGTGGCGCAAACCACCAGGAGATCGGCGACGAGATTCCGCGACAGGCGAAAAAGCATCGTGGCATGCCTTGCATTCAAAGCTGCATAACAAATGCACCTTAACGCAGCGGCCTGCTTAAAGCAATATGGGAGATACATCTTTCAGGGATGACCCAGAATGTCGGCGCCGCCAGAGACAGTCGTCCTACGCGGAGAACTCAGCTCTTGGCTCCAGGCAACGCGGGACCAACATAGAAGCAGTCATGCAGGTCCGTCGCAGCCTGCTGGGGGTCCATGACGAGCAACCGGACATGTGCCGGCTGCGGACTCGTGAAAGTCGGATCCTTCTCGCCCTCGATATATCTCGTCTCGCCGGCCGATAACTGGAGGGGCAATTCCGCAGGTGGCGATGAGGGGAACACCCGCTTTGAATTGAGTGTAATCCGAACAGGCCCAGCAGGACGGTCCACGTATAGGACATTATATCCTGTCGTACTTCCTACGACCGTACCGTCGACCGAAAACTCAAAGCCTGGATCCACTGTTGGGCTCATGGTGTAGAGGTAGATGCGCGCATAGCCAGACTGCACTGGGGGAATCTGGCCTTGGATTTCGCGATAACGAATGTCGTCCGCGCAACCTACGAGCATTCCGGCCAAGCCAAAAGCGGCGACGACATTGACCGCTGCCTTTGTCGCCATGGTCCATTTCATGTCATGCGTCCCGAGGATCATAAGCGCCGGAGTGTCGCACGCGGGTTGGCTCGGGTAAATGAGCAGCGCTCTTTAGCCCGCATATCTCACGCGGGGTAAGTGCATCGCGGTGGTAGCGGTACGATCACGTCGGATGCCCGCCTCGATGCGAATCTGGAAATGTCGCATGGCGGGTAACGAACTCCCGCGTTATCCTCAGGCGATTGGCGCAGCGAGCAGCAACCGGTTGATCCGCTCCAGCGCACCGAACGTCAGCCGCCAGCCCCGCATGAATGCTTCGGCACTGGTCCCGCGTTCTGCCAGCGCCGCCGCGATATCGCCCACAGTTCGCCGCCCGTCGACCAGCCGCAGGATGGCCGCTCCCAATGGCGGCAGCGCAATTGGCTGACGCAGCCCGTCGAACACCATGGTGATCGTGCCGTCCGGCGCAATTCGGCCCGCAAGCTCCGGCCCGGACAGCTCGCGCAGCACCGGCACCGCATCGGCGGCCAGGAAGTCCGCGCGTTCCGCCTGTTCGCTCGCACGCACGCAATACACGATATGCGCGCTGACATTGCCGGCGAGCGCTTCGGCCAGTGCAGCCCGAGCGATCGGGTCGAGCGCCTCTATCCGCGTGCGCAGCCGCGGATCAGGCAGCAGCGGCACCGGATCATAGCGCGCCGGTTCGACCCAGCACGTGATGGTCAGTCCCTCACCCGCCAGCAGCGCGTGCAGTTCGTGCACGGTGAATGCGCGGTCACGCGGGTTCAGCAGCAGATCGTACAGTCCCGCGTCGCCGCCATTCTCGTGATCGTCAAGAAAGCCGTTCCGTCGCAGCCACGCAGTCTCCGGCAGATGCCGCATCACGCGCTTTGCTACATCCAGCCTCTCGGCGGGCTTCTCCTCCGCCGGCGCCAGCAATCGTAGCGCGTCCTGCAGCATATAGACGCCGGTGCGCCCGTGCGGCGCATACACCATCAGCCCAAGCCCGCCGCCCGACGCCAGCACCGACAGCAGCGCGCGCAGACCTTCCGCCGGATCGGGCATGTGATGCAGCACGCCGCAGCAATCGATGTAGTCGAACGGTCCTAGCCCCGATCCCGGCAGTTCCAGCAGCGAACGCTGCTCCCAGACAATGTTGCTGAGCTCCCGCGCCGCCGCCCGTGACTGGGCAACCTTCAGCGCCGCCGCGGACCGGTCGAGCCACGTCACGCTGCCCCCCCTGCCCTCACGCGCCATCTGCTGTGCCAGCATGATCGTCGCATCGCCGGTGCCGCCGCCGGCGATCAGCGCGCGCAGCGGCACCAATGCCGGACGACGCGCGCCAAACACCCAGTAGTCGATCTCGCGCAAATGCCCCGGGCTGCCGACGATCAGCCGCTTGGCCTCGTCGCGTGGATCGCGCCGTGGATACGGGAACGCCTCATACTGCGCCGCCAGCCTCGCGTCGGTTGCGTCGGTCATGCGCCCGGCATAGACCGCCGGCATGGCTGAAGCCAGATCACGCGGCTATTTCGGCATCGGCGTCGAGGGCGTCTCGAAGTCGGCCAACGTCGGCGCCCTGCTGCGCACCGCGCACGCCTTCGGCGCGGCGTTCTGCTTCATCGTCGGCGCCGGCTTCGATGCGCGCGCCGGCCGACTGGCGGACACCGCCGCGACACCGGAGCACGTGCCGCTCTGGCGCTTTTCGGACGTCGAGATGCTTCGCCTGCCGCAGCACTGCGTGCTGGTGGGAGTGGAGCTGCTGGACGACGCCACGGACCTTCCCTCATTCCGTCATCCGGTGAACGCCGCCTATGTGCTGGGCCCCGAGCGATACGGCCTGTCGCCCGCCATGCTCCAGCGCTGCCGGCACGTGGTGAGGATTCCCACCCGCTTCTCACTCAATCTGGCGGTTGTCGGCGCACTGGTGCTGTACGACCGCCTCCTCCAGCACGGCCGTTTCGCCGAGCGCCCGGTCGGCAGCGAGGGCAAGACCGCGGCGCAACCGGTGCCCGGCGGCCACGGCGCCCCGCGTTTTCGCCGCAACATTCCCGAATGGGCAGAGCGCAAGCCCGGTTCCTGACCCGTGGCCGCTTGTCGCACCATACCCCGCGCCGTATCTCTTGCCGCATGCGCCGAATTGTCACCGTGCTCAGTCTCATGCTCGTCGTTCCACTTGTCGCGCAGGCACAGCCGAAGCGCCCCGCCGCCGAGAAGGCCGCACCGGGCCCCAGGGAACTCGGCAAGTTCGATGACTGGATCGCAGCGACGCATCAGGAGTCCGGCCAGACCGTCTGCTATGCGTTCGTCCGCGCCAAGAACTCCGTTCCGTCGCTGTCTGGCCGCGGCGAGGTCGTGCTGACCGTCACCGAGCGCCCGAGCGGTCGGGACACAGTGGCGATCTCGGCCGGCTTTCCCTTCCACAAGGACGCCGCGGTGACCGTGCAGGTCGATACCACCGGCCTCGACTTCTACACCGCGCAAAGCAGTGCCTTCGCGCGCGACGGCAAAGCGGTGGTCGCCGCATTCCTGAAGGCTGGGCAGGCGTTGTCGCGTTTACCGGGTCCGCGCGACGGCCAGACGATTGTGGACACATTCAGCCTGCGCGGGTTTGCCGCAGCTTATGCGGCAATCAACAAGGCATGTCCGGCACGCTGATGAGCGACGCAGCTCTCGATCTGACCGCGGCGGAGCGCGACCGCATCCTCGCCAAGTCGGCGCTGTTCGATCCGCCGCCCGTGCAGCTTGCTGACGGACGGCGCGATCTCGTCGGCCTGTCGCGCGTGGAACTGGCGGCGGAGGTGGCGGCGATCGGCGAGGCACCTTTCCGTGCCAAGCAGCTCTGGCATTGGATCTACCATCAAGGCGCCACCGACTTTTCCCGCATGTCCTCCATCGCCCGACCGTTGCAGCAGAGGCTTGCCGAGCGCTTCGTCATCGGCCGGCCCGAGCCGGTTGTAGTTCAGACCAGCGATGACAACACTCGAAAATTCCTGTTCCGCTTCCGCGACGGCCAGGAGGCGGAGACGGTTTACATACCCGATCTCGCTGAGGATCGGGGCGCGGTGTGCATCTCCTCGCAGGTGGGATGTACGCTGTCCTGCCGCTTCTGCCATACCGGCACGCAGCGCCTGACGCGGAACCTCGGAGCGGCGGAGATGGTTGGCCAGTTCATGGCGGCACGCGATGCCTACGGCGAGTGGCCGTCGCCAACCGGCGAATCACCTCGTCTGCTTTCCACCATCGTACTGATGGGTATGGGCGAGCCGCTGTACAACTACGCCAACGTTGCCACGGCGATGACGATCGTCATGGACAACGAGGGCATCGCGCTGTCGCGCCGGCGCATCACGCTTTCCACCTCCGGCGTGGTGCCAATGATGGATCGTGCCGGCGCCGAACTCGGCGTGAACCTCGCGGTGTCGCTGCATGCGGTGCGCGATGAGCTCCGCGATGAACTGGTGCCGCTCAACCGGAAATATCCGATCGCCGAGCTGATCACTGCCTGCCGGCGTTATCCCGGGGCGTCGAACGCGCGGCGCATAACCTTCGAATACGTCATGTTGAAGGGCGTCAACGACAGCCAGGCCGATGCGCGCGAACTGGTGCGGCTGATCGCCGGCATTCCAGCGAAGGTGAACCTGATCCCGTTCAATCCCTGGCCGGGCAGCTCATTCGAGACCAGCAGCAACAGCGCGATCGACCGCTTCGCGCGGATTGTCATGGACGCCGGCTTTGCCTCTCCGGTCCGCTCGCCGCGCGGGCGTGACATTCTGGCCGCGTGCGGTCAGTTGCGGACCGAAAGCCGCGGAAACCGCCCGGCCGCCTGATCAGGAAGCGGGCGCCGTACCGCAATCTTTCGGCGCCACCGGTGCCGTGACAAACCGCAGCAGACAACGGCCGAACCGGCGGGCAAAGTCGGCCGAATTGCCGCCGCCGTGGCCGGAGATACCGTCAGGCTGATCGATCACCAGCGCTGCGGCGACCCGCGGCGGCAATTGCGAGCGCAGCATATCGATCCGATCCGGCATCCCGCGTACATAGACGTCGCCCTTGAACTGGGCGACAGCGACACGTGCGGTGGAGGCGCGAATGCCGTGCAGGATGCGGAACAGATCGGCCTCCTGCGTTCCCTGATTGCTGAAGCTGGCGGGCGAAATCGCAATCACCGCATCCGCCAGCCCCGGCATGTCGAGCACCTGCAAGCTGTTCCAGGCGCCTCGCGACTGGCCAGCGACCACCACCATGCGCCAGCCCCGCGCGCGTAGTGCAGTCAGCCCGCTGTGCAGCCACGCTGCCGCAGCGTCGGCGGTATCCGCAAAAGGCTCGCGCTCGAAGCGAATGACATCGAAGCCGCCGTTATTGAAGGCGCGCACCCAGTCGGGCGGTTGCTGGCCACGCCCGTCATAGCTGTTGCCCTTGCCGTGCCCCCAGACCAGCACACCGCGCGCCGTTTGCGGACCCCACCAAAAGAAGCGTGCATCCGGCGCAAAGGCGTAGTCGCGCGTTGCTATCAGTGGCCCCGGCACTGGGGGAAGCTGCTGGGGTGACCGGCCCTGCCACACGACCTGCAGGTCCTCGGCATAGATCGCACAACCTGTGCCGCCTTTGTCGGCGCACAACTTGAGAGCCCTGGTCCGCGCGTCCTCGATAGAATGGCCGCCGCCGTACCAGCCATACTGACCGTCAGAGGCGACCGCCATGGCGCGCGGCAAGTCCATCAGCAGGAAATCCTGGTAGCTGCTGCGTCCCTGCGATGTCAGGTATGGCACTGCCGCGACATCGAGTATCGCCCACTGAGGCTCTGCCGCGCCGGACGCCGCTCCGGAAAGCCACGGCAAAATGACCAGCAGTGCCGCCGTCAAACGCATGCCCGCACCTCCGATGCGTCGACGGATCGAGCATGCGCCGGCCGGGCTACCTTGCGCAATTATGTTTTCCAGGGCTACTCCGCCCTTCGATAGCCCTCCGTGGAGACTGCTGATCCATGCGTGTGAAGGATGTGAAGAAGGTCGTGCTGGCCTATTCCGGCGGTCTCGATACCAGCGTGATCCTGCGTTGGCTGCAAGTGACCTACCGATGCGAGGTGGTCACCTTCACCGCCGATCTCGGCCAGGGCGAGGAGCTCGGTCCGGCGCGGCAGAAGGCCGAGATGCTCGGCGTGAAGGAAATCTTCGTGGACGATCTGCGCGAAACCTTCGTGCGCGACTTCGTCTTTCCGATGTTCCGCGCCAATGCGCTGTATGAGGGGCAGTATCTGCTGGGCACCTCGATCGCGCGGCCACTGATCGCCCAGCGCCAGATTGAGATCGCCGAACAGGTCGGTGCCGATGCGGTGGCGCACGGCGCGACCGGCAAGGGCAACGACCAGGTACGCTTCGAGCTGTCGTATTATTCGCTGAAGCCTGACATCAAGATCATCGCACCGTGGCGCGAATGGGAGCTGACCAGTCGCACCAGGCTGCTGGAATTTGCCGAGCAGAACCAGATCCCCATCGCCAGAGACAAGCGCGGCGAAGCGCCATTCAGCGTCGATGCCAACTTGCTGCACTCGTCGTCCGAGGGGAAGATTCTGGAGGACCCCGCGATCGAGGCCGACGAGATCGTCTATCAGCGCACCATCCGGCCCGAGGACGCGCCCGACAAGGCGACGGTGATCGCCGTCGATTTCGAGCGCGGCGATGCGGTCGGCATCGACGGTGTGCTTCTGTCGCCGGCAACGCTGCTGACCCGATTGAACGAACTCGGCCGCGCCAATGGCATCGGCCGCTTGGACATGGTTGAAAACCGTTTTGTCGGCATGAAGTCGCGCGGTGTGTACGAAACACCCGGCGGCACGATCCTGTTGGCGGGGCACCGCGGCATCGAAAGCATCACGCTCGACCGCGAGGCGGCGCACCTGAAGGACAGCCTGATGCCCCGCTACGCCGAGTTGATCTACAACGGCTTCTGGTTCAGTCCCGAGCGGCGGATGCTGCAAGCGCTGATCGACGAAAGCCAAAGGAGCGTCACCGGTCAGGTACGGCTGAAACTCTACAAGGGCAACGTCTCGGTGATCGGCCGCCAGTCACCCAACAGCCTCTATGCGCAGGACGTCGTCACCTTCGAGGAGGACCAGGGCGCCTACGACCAGTTCGACGCGCAGGGCTTCATCAAGCTGAACGCGCTGCGCCTGCGACTGGGGGCAATAGCGGGGCGGCGGGGCGGGATGTTATAGTCAACGGAGACAATGCAGCGTCGCGCCATCCCACACCTGAGTGTCCCGTCCTGTAACACCCACGATCGTCGGATCGCTGGTTGCCGCGACCATGTCATTGCGAGGAGCGAAGCGACGAAGCAATCCCCATCAATGTGCGCCTCCTGTTGCAAAGTGCTTTCGTCGCTTGTTGTCCGGCGCAGCCTGTAACGTCCGGCCATGTCCACGGTCTCACACATGGCCGACAACGGAGGCAAAACCGTGCGACGACGAGACCTGATTGCCGCGGCGCTCACGAGCAGTATCGTGCCGGCCGCGCGCGCTGCATCGAAGTCCGTGGTCCTTGAACTGTTCACGTCGCAGGGCTGCTCCTCATGCCCGCCGGCCGATGCCCTGCTGGGACAACTTGCCCGGCGGTCCGATGTGATCGCACTGGCGTGGCATGTCGACTACTGGGACCGCCTGGGGTGGCGCGACCGGTTTGCCAGCCGCGCGGCGACGCTTCGTCAGCAGGCCTACGCGCGACAAATCGGCAGTGAAGTGTTCACTCCCGCACTCGTGGTGGATGGAACGACAGTGGTGGTGGGCTCTGACCGGGCAACGGTCGAGGCGGCGATCGCGACGGCAGGCGCGCTGCCACACGGCCTGACACTCAGCCGCACGGAAGGCGGTGTCACGGTGGAGGTGACGGCCGCGCTCGGCGTGGTTCGTGCCGAGCGCATCGTCTACGACCCGCAACAGGCAACCGATGTGGACGCCGGCGAAAACGACGGCCAGCGCCTGCGCGAGTACCGCGTCGTGCGGGAAGTCGAAACGCTGGCCGATTGGGAAGGCACTTCTCGCCGTCTGTCCTTCAAACCATCTGCTCCAGGGCAGGGACAAGTGATCCTGGTACGTTCGGCAGACCTTCGGGTTCTCAGCGCTGTGGACCTGCCTGCCGGCTGATCAGGGCAACGCCGCCAGGGCGGCGCTGGCCATGTCGGGCAGTGTTTGCCATTCGACGATCAGCAGCCAGGACGCCAGCAGGATCAGAATCCAAACCACGGGAGCGAACTGCGCGTGGTTTCTGCCCGAACGGCGCGGGTGATCAGGATTGGTGATCTGCTGTTTGGCCATGGCTATTCTCCCGGCGCACCGGAACTTCTAATCATGCACAATTAACGCAATGATGGCGGCTGGTTTTTGCCCGCGCGGATCAGAATTGAGCCTGACGCATAGGTCCGCGGCCGCAACGCCCGCATAATGGTTTGCATCTCCCTGCAAGCGGACCGACCTTGAGCCAGAACACCCTCGCCGCGCGATACACCGCCACGGAAGCGGGAAGCGAAACCACGACATTCGCGATCCTGGTGTCGCTCTCGGTCTGTCATCTGCTGAACGACATGAACCAGTCGTTGGTTCCTGCGCTCTACCCAATTCTCAAGCAAACCTACCGGCTCGATTTCGGCCAGGTCGGATTGATTGCACTCGCCTCGCAGCTCACTGCCTCGATGCTGCAACCGGTGGTCGGTATGGTCACCGACCGTCGACCGCAGCCGTACTCATTGCCGATTGCGATGAGTTGCAGCCTGATTGGACTGCTGCTGCTGGCCGTCGCCGGCAACTATCCGACGATCCTGGCGGCGGCGGCGCTGGTCGGTGTCGGTTCCTCGGTGTTCCATCCCGAATCATCCCGCGTGGCGCGCATGGCCTCGGGCGGCCGTCACGGCTTCGCCCAGTCGCTGTTCCAGGTCGGCGGCAGCACCAGGATCGGCGATCGGCCCACTCCTCGCCGCCTTCGTCGTGGTGCCGCGCGGCCAGGGCAGCGTGGCCTGGTTCTCCGCCGCCGCGCTGCTGGCGATCGTCCTGCTGACCAATGTCAGCCTCTGGTACAGCCGGCACCTGACGCAACGGGGCGCAGGGGCCGGCAGCGCGCGCGGGGCCGCCTACGCCGTGCTGTCACGCCGGCGCGTACTGTTTGCGATCGCCGTCCTGGTCGCACTGCTGTTTTCGAAGAACGTCTACACGTCGTCGCTCAGCTCGTACTACACTTTCTACCTGATCCATAAGTTCGGACTCTCGGTGCAGAACGCGCAGATCCATCTGTTCGTGTTTCTGGCCGCGGTGGCGGCCGGCACCTTCGCCGGAGGTCCGATCGGCGACCGCTTCGGACGCAAGCCGGTGATCTGGTTCTCCATCCTCGGCGCCTTTCCGTTCGCCTTGATGCTGCCCTATGCGAACTTGTTCTGGACCGGCATCCTGACTGTGGCGATCGGTCTGATCCTGGCCTCTGCTTTCTCGGCGATCCTGGTCTATGCGCAGGACCTGCTGCCGGGACGCGTCGGCACGGTCGCCGGCATGTTCTTTGGCTTCTCGTTCGGCCTGGGCGGATTGGGCGCAGCCGCACTCGGCCAGATCGCCGACTGGACCAGCATCGAGACGGTCTACCGGCTCTGCTCGTTCCTGCCGCTGATCGGGCTGCTCACCGCATTCCTGCCGAATATCGAGGAGCGGCGCCCACGCGTTACGCGGTGACCATTCACAGCGCCCGCACGAAGAACGCCACCGTCACCAGCGCGGTCAATGCCACGACAAATCCACGTATGATCCTCGCCGGCAGCCATCGTCCCAACCGCGCGCCGAGATAGCCGCCGATCACGCTGGCAATGAGCATCGCCAGCGCCTCGTGCCAACGGACCGCCCCAGCGACGATGAACCACAGCACGGCAGCGCCATTTGCCACGCTGACCAGCAGAACGCGCGCCGGCGCCATTCCCTTCAGGTCGGCGTTCGCGGTCAGCAGGCTCCAGGCTGCCATCATCATCAGCCCCACGGCTCCGCCGAAGTAGCCGCCATAAATCGAGACCACGAACTGCGGCACCGGCAAAGTATGCGGACCGATGCGCACCAAGCGCCGCAGTGCGAGGCCTGCTCGGGCGCCAAATGCGAAGGTCAGCGTGGCAAGCAGCAGCAGGAATGGGATCACCGCGTCGAACACCCGCGCCGATGTCGCAAGCAGCAGCGCCGCCCCGAGCGCCCCGCCCGCCAGGGTGATCGGAACCATCACGCCGAGCCTGAGATCGGTGATCCGGCCGAAATCGCGCCGATAGGCAAATGTGCTGGCAATGGTTCCCGGAAACAGCGCAACGGTGGAGGAAGCGTTGGCGATCACCGGCGGCAGCCCGGCTGCGATCATCGCGGGAAAACTGATGAACGAGCCACCGCCTGCGATCGCATTCATCGCACCCGCGAGCAGTCCCGCGGCGGCAAGCAGTCCGGCGTGTTGCATACGGGTAGGCTGCACGGTCCCTTGTCCGTTCACAATCGAGCACGGTTCGGCGCCGACCGAAGCGATTGATCTTGAAACTGACTGAACGGTCAGTAAGTAACACCGATGGCAACCCGCTCCCGTCGAAAGGACGCGCGGCCCGGCGAGATCATCGCTGCCGCCCTCGCCTCGTTCGCTGAACGCGGCTATGCCGCGACGAAGCTGGAGGACGTCGCGGCCGCCGCCGGGATCAGCAAGGGCACGATCTACCTCTACTTTCCCACCAAGGAGGATCTGTTCCGGGCTGTCGTACGCCAGGCGGTGTTGCCCAATCTCGAGGTGGCCGAGGGGCAGTTCGCCGCTCACACCGGCTCGTGCGCCGATTTGCTCCGGCTGCTCGCTCAGCGGTTCCTGCAACTGCTCGAAAGCGACCTGACCGCAGTGCCCAAACTTGTGGTGGCCGAATCCGGCAACTTCCCTGCGATCGCGCAGTTCTACGCCGACACCGTGCTGCGTCGGGCCTTCGCCCTGATCGAGGGCATCCTGACCCAGGGCATGGAACGGGGCGAGTTCCGCCGGATGGACGTCCACGCCACCCTGCCGCTGTTCGCCGCGCCGTTCCTGCTCCTGGCGCTGTGGAAGCACTCGCTAGGCCGACACACCGATCTCACCTTCGATCCCCGTGCGGTCGCAGAGGCACATCTCGACGTGCTGCTGCGCGGCCTCGCCTCGGAGGCGCCGCCGTGAAGCGCACATTTGCAGCGGTCGTGCTGGCAGCCCTCGCCGCCGGCGGCGCCGGCTGGTGGTGGTTGCACCGCGCCCCAGGCCACGACGCATGGCAGGGCTATGTCGACGCCGAATATGTCCGCGTGTCGCCTACACTGACCGGTCGGATCACCAGCCTTGCCGTCGCGCGGGGCGACCAGGTGGCCGCCGGCGCACCGCTGTTCACCCAGGACGACGTCGACGACGTTGGTGCGCGCGATGCGGCAGCAGGCAAGCTGGCGGAGGCGCAGGCAAGGCTCGCCAACCTGGAGACCCGCAGCCGCGACACCGAGATCGCCCAGGCGCGGGCCGATCTGGCGGACCTCGTCGCGACCAGGGATCGCATCGCCAAGGACCTCGCTCGCAATGAGGAGCTGCTGCGTACCGGCGCCGCCAGCCACCAGACGGTGGACCAGCAGCATGCCGACCTGGCCTCCGCCGTCGCGCGCGCCGAGGCGGCCAATGCGAAGCTCGCGCAGATGCAGTCGCCGACCGGGCGCGAATACGAAATCGCCGCACAGCGCGCCATGGAGGCGCAGGCAAAGGCCGGGCTCGCCCAGGCGGAGTGGCAGGTGGCCCAGCGCCATGTCAGCGCCCCGGTTGCCGCCCTGGTATCCGACACCTATTCGCGCCCTGGCGAGACGATCAACGCGGGTAATCCGGTGGTCGAACTGCTGCCACCGCAGAACATCCTGGTGCGCTTCTTCGTCCCCGAGACGGAGCTCGCCACCCTGCATATCGGCGACCGGCTGAAGATCGGCTGCGACGCCTGCGCGCCCGACCTGACCGCCAGCATCACGTTCATCGCGCCGCAGCCGGAATACACGCCGCCGGTGATCTATAGCGAAACCAACCGCGAGAAGCTGGTCTATCTGATCGAGGCACATCCGCCGCCTGATCAGGCAACACACCTGAAGCCAGGCCAGCCGGTGGATGTGCGGCGATGACCACGCTCGCCATCGACGTGCACGACCTGAGCAAGAGCTTCGGCCCTCGGCTGGTCATCGACGGACTGACCCTGCAGGTGCCCGAGGGCGAAATCTGCGGCTTCCTCGGTGGCAACGGCAGCGGCAAGACCACCACGATCCGGATGCTTTGCGGCCTGCTGCGACCAGACCGCGGCAGCGGCACGTGCCTCGGCATGGATCTGCTGCGCGATGCCCCGCGCATCCGACTGCAGATCGGCTACATGACGCAGCGGTTCAGCTTCTACGGCGACCTGACCGTCGCCGAGAACCTCGAATTCGTCGCACGGCTCTATCAGCTTCGCGATTACCATCGTGCCATCACCGAAGTACTGGAGCGCATCGGACTCGCCGATCGTGCCAACCAGTTGGCGCAGGAGCTATCCGGCGGCTGGAAGCAGCGCATGGCACTCGCTGCGTGCGTGTTGCACCGTCCGCGCCTGCTGCTGCTCGACGAACCGACCGCCGGCGTGGATGCCAAGGCACGGCGCGAGTTCTGGGACATGATTCACGAGATGGCGGCAGACGGTATGACCGTACTGGTGTCCACCCATTACATGGACGAGGCTGAACGCTGCCAGCGCGTGGTGTATCTCGCCGGCGGCCGTCTGGTCGTACAGGGCACCGCCGACGATGTCGTGCGCGCCGCCAATCTGGTGACGTTCGAGGCGAGCGGCGACGGCATCGAACAGGCGGTGCGGCGACTTCGGCATCTGCCGGGCGTGGAGACGGCGGCGGTGTTCGGCCGCGCCATGCGCATCGCCGGCATGGACCGCGCCGCACTGCGCGCCGCGATCGACAGCCTCGATGGCACCACATTGCGCTGGCAGGAGGTCGAGCCGCGTCTCGACGATGTGTTCATCCACATGCTGCGGGACACCGAGGCATGAACGGCTTCTCGTTCGTGCGTCTTCTGGCGATGCTCCGCAAGGAATGGATACAGATGCGGCGCGATCGCGCCACCGTGGGACTGACGGTGGCATTGCCGCTGATCCAGCTCTTCCTGTTCGGTTACGCGATCAACGCCAATCCGCGTCATCTGCCGACCGGCCTGATCACCGCCGAACACTCCACCTACGAGCGAACCCTGGTGGCAGCGCTACAGAACACCGAGTATTTCGACATCCATCCATTCGCCACCGAAGACGCTGCCGAACAGGCTCTGGCGCGCGGTGACGTGCTGTTCGTGCTGAACATTCCGCCCGACTTCTCGCGCCGCATCGATCGCGGCGAGCAGCCGCAGGTGCTGATGGATGCCGACGCGACCGATCCGACGGCGATTGCCAACGCCACCGCCGCGGTGGTCGCGCTGAACGCCACAGTGCTGAACCGCGATCTGCCGGTGGCGATGCGGGTGCAGCCGTCGCAGCCGCCGTTCCAGATCGTATTGCACGCTCGCTATAACCCCGAGCAGATCACCGCGCTCAACATCGTGCCCGGGCTGATCGGGCTGATCCTGACCGTATCGACGCTTGTCATGACGTCACTGGCCATAACGCGCGAGCGCGAGTCGGGCACGATGGAGAACCTGTTGGCGATGCCGGTGCGGCCGATCGAGGTCATGCTGGGAAAGATCATCCCCTATGTCGGCCTGGCCTACGTGCAGACGGCGCTGATCCTCACGGTGTCGGTTCTGGTGTTCCACGTGCCCGTGCGCGGATCGATTCCGCTGCTGCTGTTCGCGCTCGGTGTTTTCATCGCCTGCAACCTGGCGATGGGGTTCACCTTCTCCACCATGGCCCGGACCCAGATGCAGGCACAGCAACTGGCGCAGTTCGGGCTTCTGCCATCGATCATGCTGTCGGGCTTCATGTTCCCGTTCCAGGGCATGCCGACCTGGGCGCGCTATGTCGGCGAGGCGGTGCCGTTGACTTACACGTTGCGGATCTGTCGCGGGGTCCTGCTGAAGGGCAACGGGTTGTCGCAGATCTGGCCGGACCTGTGGCCTATGGCACTGTTCGCGGTCGTGGTCGGCGCGATCGCAGTCAGTCTGTACCGCGAGACGCTTGACTGAGAGGCGTCACCGCAATTCCCACGGCAGCATCCGGCGCAGTGTCGCATCACGCAGGATGTAGTGGTGGAACAGCGCGGCCACGGCGTGCACGCCCGCGACGATCACCACGGCGTTGGCAGCAAGCGCGTGCCAGCCACCGATCAGACGCACCAGCGCGCGGTTCCCCGGATCGTAGGCCGGCACCTGAAACAGGTTGAAGATCACTTCGCCGCGCACCCATACATTGGCGATTCCAAGCCCCACCGCGACGATCAGCAGCGCATAGAGCAGCCAGTGGGTAATTCGGGCGATCACCAGCAGCAGTCCGTGATCGATCGGCGGCAGTGTCTCTCGGCGCGTCAGCCTCCAGCCAAGCCGGGCGAGCAAGACGAGGCCAAGCGCGACACCGAGCACGATATGCACGGAACGATAGTCGATGCGCAGCGGCCCGTTCGGAAACACATCCACGGTCTGCCCGATCGTCCACAGCACGGCGACCAGGACAGCGCTGATCCAGTGGAACATGATCGTGGTGGAGTCATGTCGTAGTCCCTGCGTTTCGGCAGGCTGCATTACGATCGTATGACGCATCAAACCCTCTCCGACCTTGTCATTGCAAGTTCCACACCCGCCTGGCGGCGGACCCGCGCTGGATGGCATTCGTCATGGCCGGCGAAGGCCAGCCATCCACGTCTTCCTTGATGCGCGCGGTAATCTCGTTCGCAAGTGTGTCGCTGTGCTCGCGATGACAACCAAACGACTCGCCAGTCTATGATTGCGGGCTCTAGCTGCTGCCAATCAAAATGCCCGTGGCAAACACCAGGGCGCCGCCAAATGCCACCTGGAATGCGGCGGAAATAGGCGGCGTGTCCATGTACTTCCAGCGCACCCAACTGATGACCGCCAACTCCACCACCACGACGCAGATCGCCAGCCACGTCGCGGTCCAGAAATTTGGTATGAGATAAGGCAGCGTATGACCGATGCCTCCAAGAGTGGTCATAAGCCCGGTGATCGCGCCGCGCAGCACGGGTGCGCCGCGGCCGGTCAGGCTGCCGTTGTCCGACAGCGCCTCGGCGAACGCCATGGAAATGCCCGCGCCAATCGAGGCGGCGATGCCGACCAGGAATGCGTTCCACGACTGCCCTGTCGCAAACGCAGCGGCAAACACTGGCGCCAGCGTGGAGACCGAACCATCCATCAATCCGGCGAGGCCCGGCTGGATCACCCGCAACACGAAAATCCGCCGCTCGTTCGCGTCCTCGCCCGCCCGCACGCCGGCGGGCAGGTTCTCCTCAACGATCTCATCCGCGCGTTGCTCGTGCACGGCCTCGGCCTCGGCCAGGTCGCCGAGCAGCTTGCGAATCGAGGCGTCGGTGGTCCGTGCCGCGGCGCGGCGATAGAAGCGCTTGGTCTCGGTCTCCATGGTCTCGGCGAGATCGCGCACCTGATCAAGACTGAGCGGCTGGATCTGCCAAACCGGTTTGTGCTGAATGAACCCGCGGACGTCGTGGCGACGGATCAGCGGGATGTGCTCGCCGAATTTCTCCTGGTACAACTCGATCAATCGTCGGCGATGCTCGCTCTCCTCACCCGCCATCACCGTGAACACGTTGGCGCTCGCCGGATAGTCCTGGCGAAGCCCCTCGGCGATATCTGTATAGATACGGCTGTCCTCCTCCTCATTGGCAATCGCCAACGCGAGGACCTCCCGTTCAGTGAGTTCGGAAAAATTGCGCATGGCAGCAATTTGGCTGGCAGCCGTCCGCAGTCAAGTGAGCGACGAAACGATGCGAATGCCTCGCAACAGCAGTTCTAGCCTGCTATCGCCACATCCACCGCCGCACCCAGCCGATCAACGATCGTGTCGATGTCGGCAGCCGTCGCAATGTAGGGCGGCGCCACGATGACATGGTCACCGCGCGTGCCGTCGATCGTGCCGCCCATCGGATAGATCGCCAGACCACGCGCCAGCGCCTCCTGCTTGACCCGTTCGTTGATCTTCAGCTTCGGGTCGAACACCTGCCGTGTGGCGCGGTCGGTCACGAACTCCAGGGCCCAGAACAGGCCACGACCGCGGACTTCGCCAACATGGCGGTGATTGCCGAACCGCTCGATCAGCGCGGTCTCGAGCCGCGCGCCCTGAGCGCGGACATTCTCCAACAAATTGTCTTCGCGGATGATGCGCTGCACCTCCAGCGCGGCGGCGCAGGCGACAGGGTGCGCCTGGTAGGTGTGGCCGTGCATGAAGCCGCCGGAGCCGGCGTTGATCGCAGCGACGATCCTACCGCCGATCAGCACGCCGCCGATCGGTTGGTAACCGCCACCAAGACCCTTCGCGACCACCTGAAGATCGGGGGAGATGCCCTCCTGTTCCCAGGCGTGCATCGTGCCGGTGCGCCCCATGCCGCACATCACCTCATCGAGGATCAGCAACGCACCGTGCCGGTCGCAGATCTCCCGCACGCGCCTGAAGTAGCCGGGAAGCGCTGCAACGCATCCGGTGGTCGCGCCGACCACGGGCTCGGCGATGAACGCGATGACCGTCTCGGGGACCAGCCGCTGGAATTCTGCTTCCAGCTCGTCGGCCAGGCGATCGACGTATTGCTGATCGCTCTCATCGTCGCGTTTGAAGCGATAGGCGAAGCACGGCGACACCAGACTGAACGCCGGCGCCAAAATCGGTTCGTACAGCGCGCGCCGCATCATGTTGCCCCCGGCACCGAGCGCGCCCAGCGTGTTGCCGTGATAGCCCTGGCGGCGCGCGATGAAGTGCGTGCGCTGCGGCTGGCCGATCTCGACGAAGTACTGCCGCGCGAGTTTCAGCGCGGCCTCGGTGCCCTCCGAGCCCGAGGAACAAAAATAAGCGTGCGTCAGGCCACCAGGTTCGCCATCCAGCACGATGTGCGCCAACTCCTCGGCCGGCTGGCTGCTGAAGGTTCCGGTATGGGCGTAGGCCATGCTGGCGGCCTGTCGTCCAATCGCGGATGCGATGCGCTGATTGCCGTGGCCAAGGCATGCCACCGCGGCCCCACCGGAGCCGTCGATGATCTTCGTGCCGTCGGCCAGATGCAGGTAGATGCCTTCGCCGCCAACGGCTGTAGGCGGGATGGCGCCGGAACGGTGCAGGACGTGGCTGGTCATGATCCTACACTGGCCTCCCTTCGCTGCTCTGCCAGGCATCGCGCAGCAGTGTGTTGCTCGGCAAATTCGGGTCCAGCACCTTGCGCGCCGTCTCCGCACCCGCCACCGGCAGTCCGCGCGGGTCGAGCTTGCCGATCTGCACCAGCACCGATGCCTGGTCCCAATAGATGTGTTCGTGTGCCACCTTGCCGTCGCGGAACTGAACGATGGCGACCAGCGGCACTTCGACCGTGCGTCCGGTGGGGGCGATGCCCGGCAGCATCCAGTCGATCGTCGCGGTATGCGTGAATTTGAAAATCACCTCATCGACGATACGATCAACGCCGACCGTCCGACTGACCGGGATCATCGTGGTATCCGGCGGGTTAGCGCCGATGAAATGATACTTGTAGAACCGCTTGAGCTGATCGTGCCCGATACCACCCGCCATTGTGGGAATGTGATTGACGTACGGCGACGCCACCATCGTCGCCATCGTCGCATCGACATCCCGCGTCTCGAACTCGTGTCGGCAATGCGCTTCCCAGAGTGCCGCGAGATCATGGTGGGGCATATCAGGTTCCTTCTATCACGCGCCGACGTGCGGCGTGTCACCTGAGCGCAGATCTTGCGCCCTGACGCTGCTCAGGCCGGTTGCCTCATTGCCACCGGCGGCCGCGAATGTCACGTGGCGGCGGAGCGGAGAGCAGATTCGTCACAAGGGCCTGCAGCGTCTGTTCAGCCATGGCGATGTGCGCGGGGTCAACCCACGAATGGCACCGAAACTGCGCCGCATGCGGGCCGTGCTTGATGAGGCCTCGGAACCTACGGCACTGAATTTGCCCGGGTATCGATTGCATCAACGCAAGGGCGATCGAACCGGCCAATGGTCGCCCACTGTGTCAGGTAACTGGCGACTGATGTTCGACCTTGTCGAAACCGATGCCGCGAATGTCGCTTTGGTAGACTATCACTAGCGAGGGCGACTGAATGAAGATGCTCAACCCACCACATCCGGGCGAGATTATTCGGAAAGATTGCCTGAAACCGCTCGGACTTTCCGTCACGGCGGCTGCGTCCTGGCTCGGGGTGTCACGTCAGTCGCTGTCTGAGTTGTTGAACGGGCGCAACGGGGTATCGCCGGAGATGGCGATCCGTCTGGAAAAGGCGGGCTGGAGCACCGCCGAGACCTGGCTGCGCTTGCAGGTCAGGCATGATCTCTGGCAGGCAAAGCGGCGCGCCGGGACGATCGAGGTGAAGCGTTATCCTCCGCCGGATAACGCAGGCGCTACTGTGCCGCCGCCTGCCGCACGGGCGTCAGATGCGCCACCCGTGGCCCCACCTCCTCGACCAGCAGCCGCAGCGAGTTATGCCAAGCCTGCGGATTGTCGGCATAGTCGAAGCCGAACACCAGCAGCCCGCCGAAACCGCCCGCCTCGTGGTAGATCCGCTCCAGCTTCTCAGCCACTGTCTTCGGCGAGCCGACCAGCCAATTGTGCTTCGCGCAATACTCCGGCGTCACATCGGAATCGGCCACGTTCGGATCATGCTTGAGGTATTCCAGGAAACCGAAATTGGCGAGCAGCGGCAGGAAATACTCGCGCATCATCCGCCCCATCATGCCGCCCGCCGACAGACGCCATGCCTCTTCGTCGGTTTCGGCCACGAACACTTCGCGTACCAGCCGCCAGTCGGAGCGATGCGGCGTCCGGCCGGTGCGGGCTGCACCGATCTCCACCGCCTCCCAGTGGCTCGCCACATAGGCAGGATTGAGGTTGAGGCTCAGCGGCAGGAATCCCCGCTCGCCGGCAAGCTTCAACGTATCGGACTGCTTCGATAAACCGGCTACGCCGATGGGCGGGTGCGGCTTCTGCAACGGATAGATATGCGGCTTGAGGAAGCCGAACATCGACTCGGGTTTCGCCGCGTTCCAGAACTTGCCGCGGTAGGTGAACTGCGGCTCATCGCTCCACATGCGCAAAATGATGTCGAGCGCCTCGCGGGTCATCTCGCGGTTGACGCCGCTCGTGCCGTCCACGTCGAACATCGCCCAGTCGGTCGGCAGCCCTGACGCGGCGACGCCGAAGTTGAGCCGGCCTTCGGACAGATGGTCCAGCATCGCCACGCGGGCGGCGAGCTCGGCGGGGTGGTGGTAGGGCAGCAGGAAACCGCCCGGCCCGATGCGCAGGCGCTTGGTCTGCAGCAGGGCCTGCGCGATCAGCAGATCAGGCGAGGGATGCGGCTCCCACGGCGCCGTGTAGTGCTCGCCGATCCAGGCCTCGGCGTAGCCCAGCTCATCGAGCCAGCGCAGCGTCTGGAGGTCCCAGTCGTGGCCTGCCTTCAGTCCCCTCTCGGGCGGATGGGACGGCATGGCGAAATAGCCGAATTCCATGGCGGTTCCTCCGTGCGTGCACAATGCAGGCTACACCCTTACGCGTCACTGTTGCCATTGGCACCCAGCGCGCCACCAAATTGGCGCCAGAATGCAACCAAGAGGCTACTGATGACCGTCAGTCTGTCCATCAAAAACATGCCGGACGACCTCGCACAACGCCTGAAGGAGCGGGCCGCACGCAACCACCGCTCGTTGCAGGGCGAGTTGATGGCCATCATCGATGACGCAGTACGTCCTGTCCGGTCGATCGGCGAACTCGCGCGTTATGTCGATAGGCTTGGTATCAAGACGCCGCGCGAATTCGGCGCGGATAGTCCGCAAAGATCGTGACGATCCTTGTCGTTGATGCGTTCGCCATCGCTGAGCTGATCTTCGGCGAACCCGACAAGCCCTGGGTCGAGATGTGCAGATCAACTCAACGGAGCTGATTGCGCCGCTGCTGCTTCCCTTCGAACTCGGCAACGTCTGCTGGAAGAAATTGGCCGGCCTTCCGACGCCGATCGCCTCCTGGCCGCATGGGACATGTGGTGCATTTCGGACCTCGTCGCCACCATCGCCAGGCGACCCACCCACCCCTCACACCACGCCGCGCCCGCGCAACTGATCGATCTCGCCGATTGAGTATCCAAGCTCGGCCAACACCTCCGCAGTGTGTTCGCCGAGCTCCGGTGCGGGACGCCGCACCGGCAACGGCGTGCCATCAACGTGCAGCGCCGCCCCGAGCATCGAGACCGGCCCATGCCCGGGATGCTCGACCGTCACCACCGCCTGCTGATCGATTACCTGCGGATCAGCGAACACCTGGTCCAGATGCATCACCGGCGAGCACGGCACACCGGCCTCGTTCAGCACGCGAATCCAGTGCGCGCTGGTCTCGCGCACCGTGCGTGCCTCGATCTCGGTGTTGATCGCCGCACGGTTCTCGGCGCGCAGGGCGTTGGTGGCGAATTCCGGACGCTCGCGCAGCCCCTCGGCGTCGAGTGCGCGCAGCAGTCGCTGGTACATCGCCTCACCGGCGGGAGCGATGGCGATCTCGCCATCGGCAGTTCGGAACAGACCATACGGCGAGCCGATCGGATGGTCGTTGCCGGTGCGCTGTGGCAGCCGACCGGTCGCCAGGTAGTCGGTCGCCATGAAGCCCAGAAAGCTGATCAGCCCGCCGGTCAGGCTGACCGAGGCAGAACCGCCCTGCCCCGTCCGCCCTTCGCGCAGCAGGCCAGCAACGATGCCGAGGGCGGCATAGAGACCGGCAACCAGATCGCTCACCGGCGGACCGGAGCGCATCGGCGGCTGATCCGCAGCGCCGTTCACACTCATAAAGCCGCTCATCGCCTGCGCGATGAAGTCGAAGCTCGGCCGGTCGCGATACGGGCCGGTATTGCCGAACCCGGTGATGCTGCCGCGCACCAGTCGCGGGTTCAGTTCATGCAGCCGCGCATCGGTGAAGCCCATCGCGGCGAGCACGCCCGGGCGGTAGTTGTCGATCAGCACGTCACCCTTCGCGATCAGCCGCGCCAATATGTCGCGGCCTTCGCCGGAGCGCAGGTTCAGCGTGATCGAGCGCTTGTTGCGATTGTAGTTGGCGAAATACCAGGACAGGCCGTCCTTGCCCGCGCCCTGCTGGCGCACCGTGTCGCCCTCGCCCGGCGTCTCCACCTTGACGATGTCGGCACCGAGATCGCCCAACAGCATGGAGCAGAACGGACCGGACAGCACGCGGGTGAGATCGACTACGCGGATGCCGGAGAGCGGGAGGGCTGAATTCATTGATTTCCTTTGCCCGGACCGTATGGGTCAGGCATGGCGCGGCGGCAAGGGCGCGACGAGGCGCCGATAGACCGCCCCGAGACCGATTAGTACGAGGCCGAGACCCAGGAAAGACAGCACACGCCAAAGCCCCACCAGGCCTGACATGTCCACCAGAAACACCTTCGCTCCGGCCAGTGCCACGATACCCAGCGCCGTCAGGCGCAGCCGCCTGGCTTTGGTACGAATGCCGATCGCCATGACTGCGACACCGTAGGCCAGCCACGCGCCTGACCAGGCCCAGAGTTCGCCGTCTCGCACCGGCACGGCTGGCAGACCGATCGGTCCCGGGTTGAACAGGTGCCGCACCTGCAACGTGAACCAGACAAATCCTGCCACCACGGCATAGCCCGCGAGCACCGTCCGCAAGTTCGCGGGCGCCTCAGTCGCCTTCTCGCGCAAAGCGGCCGCCGCCAGCAGTGCCGGCAACAGGTAGGCCGGCAGCAACCAGTCGAGTAACGGCAGGCTACCGACCGGCAAATCGAGTGCGGCCGGGTTGAGCAGGATCATCAGCAAGCCTCCGCTCAACGCCAGCGCGCCCTGGATCCGCCAGGCCACATGCAGCATCGGTCTATCCAGCCTCTCTGCGATGCGCATGGTGACGATGGAGAGGACAGCCAGCGATGCGAGCTGCAGCGCCGATTCCGCGAAATCCAGCTCCGGCGTACGCAGTCCGTCGCCGGCGGGCTGGCACAACTGATGCACCTCCAGGGCTACCAGCACGGTGACGAACGCGATGCTGCCGGCTTCCAGGACAGCGACCGTCAGGTCGTCGGCGTCGCGCCGGAACATCGCGGCGGCGAGCGCGAAGGATGCGGCCGGCACGGCGTAGGCCGCGAGCAGGTCGTTCACCACGGGCCACTGACCCAAACCGTAGTCGAGCACGTACCAGTTCAGCAGCAGCCGCGCGACGACGAAGGCGGCAACCGCGAGGCCCACCCGACGCAAAGGCGGCAGGTCGGCCTTGGCCGCAACCCCGGCGAGCGCCGGCAGGAACAGCGAGATGGCGATGGTCAGCCACTGCTCACGCAGCAGCATCGCGCAACCGAGGGCGAGCGCAGCCGAAGCGCCCGCGGCGTAAGCACCGGCAGCAGCCTGGCGGTCGGTGGGTTCGCGCTTCGACATGGCGGCGGCAGCGGTCAGCGCGGCCGCAAGCAGTACAGCGAATACTGCCCACCCCGCCAGCGGCCGGAACTCCGCCACGCGCGCGTAACAGATCGCCAGCGTGAGCACCGGAACGGTAGCCGCCAGACTGGCCCAGGCGAGCGGATGGCGCGACCGTCTTTCGAACCAAAGTCCGCTGGCAGCAAAGCAGCCGGACACAAAGGCAGCGGTTGCCAGCAGTGCCTGCACCACTGACGGCACCTCCTGGCCTGGTGGAGCTGCAATGTCCGGCCGCGCGCGCACCTCGACGGACCAGCCGGCGAGCAGCAGCAGGAACAGGACGGCGGCCAGCAACGGCAGCAGGCGCAGGCTGTCGTCGCGCGCCGCCCGCCAGATCGTCAGCGGCACAAACAGCAGCAGCGCGATCCTGGTGTCCCAGCCCTGGTCCAACACGGCCAGAAGCAGGCCGGCCGCGCCGAGAGCCGCGCACGGCACCCACGCGAGGCGCCGGCCGATCGGCTGATCGAGCGCCTCGCGCGGCAGGAGCGTCAGATTGAGCATCGCGGCTGCCGGCGCGAACAGCGCAGGGGCCCATGCCTCGCTGCCTGTCCCGTTTGCGGTGGCGACCAGCATCCAGATCGCTCCGGCGATCGCAGTCACCCAGCCAAGCCAGACCCAGGCCGCATAGCGCACCACCGCGAGCGCGGTGCCGGTGACCAACAGCAGATATGCGAACAGGCCCGGCAGGGAAGGATCCTCGGTCTGCACCAGCGCTGGCGTGACGAAGGCGCCCAACAGCCCGACCACGGCAACCAGTTGCCCATGGCGCAATGCGATACCCAGGCCGATCAGCGAGGCGCCCGCCATCAGACCGAACCCGGCCAGCGGCGGCACCAGGGCGTAGATCACTCCGGCGCCGTAGCTGGCACCGAACAGCACGGCCACACCGCCGGCAGCGAGACCAGGGGCCGCTTGGTCGGCGATGCCAAAGCGGGAGATTTCCTGGCGCCGCAGCCACTCCGCGCCGACGATCAGGGCAGCGCCAAGCAGGCCGGCGAGGACGCAGCGCGGCCCGGGGCCGAGCAATCCCTGGTCCACGGCGTAGCGCACGAGGAACACCCCTGCGAGCACCAGCGCAGCGGCGCCAAGCCAAACGCCCCAACGTGTGGTCAGCACAGCCTCAAGGTCCTGCGATGGCGCGGCTGGTTCCGCGGACCGTGGCGGCGGCGCGACAGGGTGCGGCTCGGGCAGCCTCCATGGCTGAGTTTCTGGCGATCGAACCTCGGGTGACGGCGGCGGCGCCACTGGACGCAGATCGGCCAGGGCACGCCGCAATTGCGCAATCTCCCGGCGCGCCATGATCGCCTGGAAGAAGCCGACGATCCCGATCGCCCAACCGCCGGCAACGGCCAGCAGGACGACGATCGCGAATTCGATCTCTGTCATGCGCGATGCTCCTGCCGTCCGGCACGGCGCGTCAAATCGTTTTACCAACCAATCGTCTGGACACCGCAATCCGTCATTGTCTCTTAACCGCCTTTCCGGCATCCTCTCCGAGTCCCAGCCACCCGGCGCGGGAGAGAGCGGAGTCGCCTCCGCCGCCGAAGGCGCAACCGGCCCCCGGAAACGCTCAGGCAAAAGGACCGCGGCGGGATTAGGGATCTCTGGAAAGCCGGCCGGCGTGTCTCACGCCTGCCGCACCGACGAGGTAAGGGGCGCCGTAAAAGCGCTCTGAATCTTTCAGGTACCGCGACAGAGGGGGGTCAGCGACACCGGCACGGATCGCCGGCGCATGACCTTTGCGGAGCCGACCATTGATCGAAAACACGCTACCGGACGATCCAGCACCCAAGAAGCTGAGGACTGTGCCGCTTGACGCCTGGCACCGCGCGCTCGGTGCCCGGATGGTGGAGTTCGCCGGCTACAGCATGCCGGTGCAGTACCAGGGCGTGCTGGCCGAACACCTGCATTGCCGGTCGCAGGCCGCGCTGTTTGACGTCTCGCACATGGGCCAGGCGACGCTTGCCGGCTCCAACGCCGCTGCCGCGCTGGAGCGGCTGGTGCCAGGCGATCTGCTCGGCCTCAAACCGGGCCGGCAGCGCTACACGCTGCTGACCAACGAGGCGGGCGGCATCCTCGACGACTTGATGGTGGCGAATCCCGGCGGCGAGAATCTGTTCCTGGTGGTGAACGCAAGCCGCAGGGAAATCGACTTCACCCACATCGCCGCCAACCTGCCGTCCGGCGTGCAGCTTCACGAGCACGACGACCGCGCCTTGCTGGCACTGCAAGGCCCTGCCGCTGCGGCGGTGATCGGCCGCATCGGCGCCGAGACCGCCCAAGTGCCGTTCATGGGCGTGGCCGCGGTGACGCTCGCCGGGGTTGGCTGCCTCGTGTCGCGCTCCGGCTACACCGGCGAGGACGGGTTCGAGATCTCGGTGCCTGCCGAAAGCGCCCAGTTGGTGGCACAGCGCATCCTCGATGAGCCGGAAGTTGCTCCCGCCGGTCTCGGCGCGCGCAATTCGCTGCGGCTCGAAGCGGGCCTGTGCCTCTACGGCAACGACATCGACGAGCTGACCTCGCCGATCGAGGCCGACCTCGCCTGGGTGATCGGCAGGCGCCGCCGCAATGCCTGGGACTTCCCTGGTGCCGCAGTGATCCGTGACCAGTTGGAACACGGCACGCCGCGCCGCCGTGTCGGCATCCGCCCAGACGGCCGCGCGCCCGCCCGCGCGCTGACCGAGATCGTCGCCGGCGACGGCACCGAGGCCGGTACAGTCACCTCCGGCGGCTTCTCTCCCACGCTGAGCGCGCCGATCGCCATGGGCTACGTCCGCAAGGACCTCACCGCCGACGGCACCGCGCTGCACCTGATGGTGCGTGGCAAGCCGCTGCCTGCGCGCGTTGTGCCGCTGCCGTTCGTCCCTCACCGCTACGCCCGCTGACACAAGGATTTTTCCCGATGGCCAAACCTCCCGCCGATGTCCGCTTCACCAGGGAACACGAATGGATCCGACTGGATGGCGACATAGCCACTGTCGGCATCACCGACCACGCGCAGGAACAGCTCGGCGACGTGGTGTTCGTCGAGCTCCCGGAGATCGGCCGCGACGTCGCCGCGGACGAGGCCTGCGCCGTGGTGGAGAGCGTGAAAGCCGCCTCCGATGTGTACGCGCCGCTCACCGGCAAGGTGGTGGAGATCAACCAGACCATCATCGACGACCCCTCGATCGTGAACAGCGACGCCGAGGGCGAAGGCTGGTTCTTCCGCATCGAGCTGGACGACACCGATGCGTTCGACGCCCTGCTGGATGCCGCCGCCTACGACGAATATGTGGAGACCCTGGACTGATGGACGCGCTCGCCGAACTCGCCACACTCGAAGCGGCCGACAGCTTTGTTTCGCGTCACATCGGTCCGTCCGAGGCCGACATTGCCGCGATGCTGCACGTAGTGGGTGCGGCGACGTTGAATGACCTGGCGGCAAAGACAGTGCCGCCAACGATCCGCACCAATCGGACACTCGATCTGCCGCCACCGATCGATGAGGCGGCGGTGATCGCGGAACTGCGTGGGTTGGCCGGCAGGAACGCGCTGAAAAAGTCGCTGATCGGCATGGGCTATCACGGCACCCACACGCCGCCGGTTATCCAACGCAACGTGCTGGAGAATCCTGGCTGGTACACTGCGTATACGCCCTATCAGGCCGAGATCGCCCAGGGCCGCCTCGAGGCGTTGCTAAACTTCCAGACGATGATCTGCGAGCTGACGGCAATGGAGATTGCCAACGCATCGCTGCTCGATGAAGCAACAGCGGCCGCCGAGGCGATGGCTATGGCGCATGCCGTCAGCAAGACGAACTCCGACGTGCTGGCGGTAGCGACCGACGTGCATCCGCAGACCCGAGCCGTGCTTGTGACGCGCGCGCGGCCGATCGGCATCAGGTTGGTCGATGTCGCTCCTGACGATACGGCGGCGATCGGTGCGGCGCAGCCGTTCGCGCTGGTGCTGCAATATCCCGGCACCACCGGCGCGGTGCGCGAACTGTCGCCCGAGATCAGTGCCGCGCATGAGGCGGATGCACTTGTCATCGTGTGCGCCGATCCGCTGTCGCTGGCCCTGCTGACTCCACCGGGCGAGATGGGCGCCGATGTCGTCGTGGGTTCGTCGCAGCGCTTCGGCGTGCCGATGGGCTTTGGCGGACCGCACGCGGGCTATCTCGCGACGCGCGACGCCTACAGGCGGCACATGCCGGGAAGGCTGGTCGGCGTGTCGCTCGACGCAGCCGGCGAGCCGGCCATGCGGCTGGCGTTGCAGACGCGCGAGCAGCACATCAGGCGCGAGAAGGCGACCTCGAACATCTGTACTTCGCAGGTCCTGCTGGCGGTGATCGCCGGCTGCTACGCGGTGTGGCACGGTCCGGAAGGGCTGAAGCGCATCGCACGGCGGGTCAACCTGCAAGCCAGGATGTTAGCCGATGCAGCGCGGCAGGGCGGCCATCGCGTGCTGCACGACGCATTCTTCGACACCATCGGGATCGAGACCGCGAGCGCCGATACGCTGATGCAGTCGGCACTGGCGCAGGGCTTCAACCTGAGGCGGATCAGTGCAACGCAGCTCGGCATCACGCTTGACGAGACGGTCACGCGCGAGGAGCTGACAAGTCTGGCCGCAGTGCTGGGGGGCACCCTGAGCGGCGCGGCGCCGTCCGTTCCAGCGGAGCTTGCACGCAACACAGCGTTCCTTGAACAGGCGGTATTCAACGAGCATCGCTCCGAGCACGAGATGCTGCGCTACCTCAAGCGCCTTGAGGAGAAGGACATCGCGCTCAATCGCAGCATGATCCCGCTCGGTTCATGTACGATGAAGCTCAATGCCTCGGCTGAGATGATCCCGATCACCCTGCCCGGCTTCACCGCGATCCATCCGTTCGCGCCACCCGATCAGACCCAGGGCTACGCCGAACTGATCGCGCGCCTGGCGGATTGGTTGAAGGCGATCACCGGCTATGCGGCGGTCACGCTGCAGCCGAATGCCGGTTCGCAAGGTGAGTATTCCGGCCTGCTGGCGATCCGCGCATATCACGAAGCACGCGGCGAGGGACACCGCAGCATCTGCCTCATCCCGTCCAGCGCGCACGGCACAAACCCCGCGAGCGCCGCGATGGCCGGCCTCCAGGTGGTGGTGGTCGGCTGCGACCGCGACGGCAACATCGATGTGACCGACCTGCGAGCCAAGGCCGACAAACACGCCGCCAAATTGGCGGCGCTTATGGTCACCTATCCCAGCACGCACGGCGTCTTCGAAGTGGCGATCCGCGAAATCTGCGACATCGTGCACACGCGCGGCGGCCAAGTGTATATGGACGGCGCCAATCTCAACGCTCAGGTCGGCCTGACCAGCCCGGCGGCGATCGGCGCCGACGTCTGCCATCTCAACCTGCACAAGACGTTCTGCATCCCGCATGGCGGCGGCGGTCCAGGCGTGGGACCGATCGGCGTCGCCGCGCATCTCGCGCCGCATCTGCCTAACCATCCGCTGCGCGAGGATGCCGGCCCGGCGACCGGCTTCGGTCCGGTGTCGGCTAGCCCCTTCGGCAGCGCGATGATCCTGCCGATCTCGTATGCGTATATCCGAATGATGGGCGCCGCGGGACTGACGCGCGCGACCGAGGTGGCGATCCTCAACGCGAACTACGTCGCCATCCGGCTGCGCGAACACTACCCCGTGCTGTATTCCGGCGCCGGCGGCATGGTGGCGCATGAGTGCATCATCGACTGCCGCGGTTTTCAGGCTGAGGCCGGCGTGATGGTCGAGGACATCGCCAAGCGCCTGATGGATTTCGGCTTCCACGCGCCGACCATGTCGTGGCCGGTCGCCGGCACGCTGATGATCGAACCCACGGAAAGCGAGAGCAAGGCCGAACTGGACCGGTTCTGCGAGGCAATGATCGCGATCCGCGCGGAGATCGCTGCGATCGCCGCTGGCAGGCTCGACAAGGTGGACAACCCGTTGAAGCACGCACCGCACACCGCCCACGATGTCATGGCGAGTGTATGGACGCGCGGATATTCGCGCGAGCAGGCGGCGTTCCCGCTGCCCTGGGTGGCGGCCGCGAAATACTGGCCGCCGGTGAAGCGTGTGGACAATGTCTACGGTGATCGCAATCTGATCTGCACCTGCGCACCGCTCGAAGCCTACGCGCAGGCAGCGGAGTAGCAGCTCAGCCTGGAGCGGCCTCCTCTTGTGCGTCCCCAACGTTGTCTCTAGGGTTCATTCATAAATTCGTCGGTCACGGCTAGCTGAAACTTCGTCGGTCAGGACAACTGGCCGATGCCGTGAAAACGTCGGAAGGAAACGCCTATGGCGACCGCAGAAGTTGCCGCTCCACGCCTGCAATATGTCCGCGCTCCGCAGCGTGGACCGATCACGCGCCTGCTCGAAGACGAACGTTGGCTCGCAACATGTCTGTTGCTGCCGACGGTGATCCTGCTCGGCCTGTTCATCGCCCATCCGTTCGTCAACGGCATTCTTCTGTCGGTGACCGATACCAAGGTCGGGGTGCCTGGCCACTTCGTCGGCCTCGATAATTTCGTCAAGATCTGGAACGACGACATCTTCCAGGTCGCGGTGTGGAACACCTGCCTCTACACGTTCGTCACGACGGTTTTCAAACTCGCGCTCGGGTTGTGGCTGGCCTTGCTGCTCAACCGGCATTTCCGCGGCAAGGCGATCATGCGCGCCTTCATTCTCTTGCCATTCATCATCCCGACCGTGCTGTCGACCTTTGCCTGGAAATGGATGTTCGACCCGACATTCAGCGTCCTCAACTGGATGCTGTTCCACCTCGGGATTATCAAGTACCCGCATCAACTGGCTGGGCGATCCGACCCTGGCGATGGTCTCGGTGATCATCGTCAATGTGTGGCGCGGCGTGCCGTTCTACGCGATCAGCCTGCTCGCCGGCCTGCAGACGATCAGCCCAGAATTGCACGAGGCGGCTGCGATCGATGGTGCCCGCGCCTGGCAACGCTTCCGCCATGTGACCTGGCCGCTTCTGCTGCCGGTGACGCTGGTGATCGTGCTGTTCTCGGTCATTCAGACCTTCGCCGATTTCCAGCTCGTCTACGTGCTGACCGGCGGCGGCCCTGCCAACGCCACCCAGCTATTTGCGACCTACGCCTACCAGCTCGGCATCGGCACCGGACTGCTCAGCCAGGGCGCGGCTATCTCGTTGGCAATCTTCCCGATCCTGCTGCTCGTGGTGATTGTCCAATTGCTCTACATCCGTCGGACGGAGACCCTGTAGGCCATGATCGAGGGAGCCTTATGGCGGCGCTGGGTCTTCTTCTATGTGCCGGTGACGGCGTTCGTCGTCGCGCTACTGTTTCCCTTCTATTGGATGGTCATCACGACCCTGCGGCCGGACAGGGAGCTGTACCGACCCTGGAGCGCATCGAACTACGCAGCCGTTCTGGACCACCCACCCGACATTTGAGCATATCCACGATCTGCTGACCGAGACGCTGTTCACCACCTGGATGCTGAACACGATGCTGATCTCGCTGGCGGCGACGGCGATCTCGCTGTTCTGCGGGCTGCTGGCCGGCTACGCGCTGTCGCGGCTCAAGTTCCCGTTCGCCGGCAGCATCGGCACCGGCATCTTCATCACCTACCTGGTGCCGCAGACACTGCTGTTCATCCCGCTCTCCGACATCATCCGCAATTTCAAGCTCGGCGATTCGCCGTGGGCCTTGATCCTGACCTACCCGACCTTCCTGATCCCGTTCTGCACCTGGCTCTTGATGGGCTACTTCAAGTCGATCCCGAAGGAGCTGGAGGAATGCGCCCGCATCGACGGCGCACCCCGCTGGAAGGCGATGCTCTACATCATCTTCCCGGTGGCGATCCCGGGCATCCTGTCGGCCGGAATATTCGCCTTCACCCTGTCGTGGAACGAGTTCATCTACGCGTTGGTGTTCCTGTCCTCGCCCGAACAGAAGACGGTGCCGGTCGGCGTCACTTCGGAATTGGTGCGTGGCGACGTGTTCTTCTGGGGCGAGCTCATGGCGGGCGCCTTGCTGGGATCGATCCCCGTCGCCTTCGTCTATTCGTTCTTCGTCGAATACTACGTGTCCGGCATCACTGGATCGGTGAAGGGTTGAGCACATGGCCCGTGTGGTGATGCGCAGCCTGAACAAGAAATACGACGAGGTTCACGCGGTCATCGACGTGAACCTCGAAATCCACGATCAGGAATTCGTTGTGCTCGTCGGCCCATCGGGCTGCGGCAAGACGACGACCCTGCGCATGGTGGCGGGGCTCGAAAGCATCACGTCGGGCAACATCTCGATCGACGAGAAGGTCGTCAACGAGCTGCCGCCGATGGATCGCGACATCGCGATGGTCTTCCAGAATTACGCGCTCTACCCGCATATGAGCGTGCACGACAACATGGCCTTCGGCCTGAAGATGCGGAAGTTCGACAAGCCGGAGATTGCCAAGCGGGTGCGGGAGGCGGCCGAGATCCTCGGCATTCAGGAGCTTCTCAAGCGCAAACCGCGTCAGCTCTCCGGCGGCCAGCGCCAGCGCGTGGCTTTGGGCCGGGCGATCGTCCGCCATCCGCAGGTCTTTCTGTTCGACGAGCCGCTGTCCAACCTCGACGCCAAACTGCGTGTGCAGATGCGCGTAGAGCTGAAGAAGTTGCACGATCGGCTTGGCACCACCGCGATCTACGTCACCCACGACCAGGTCGAGGCGATGACCCTCGGCGACCGCGTCGTCGTCATGCGTGACGGCAGGGTGCAGCAGGTCGGTGACCCGATGGAATTGTACAACAACCCCGCCAACCGCTTTGTCGCCGGCTTTATCGGCTCCCCCGCGATGAACTTCGCCGGTGTGCGCATCGCGGCGCAAAATGGCTCGCTCTGGGCGGAAAGTGACGGAATCCGCATCAAGGTTCCCCAGCCGATCGCACCGCGCCTTGGCGCCTATGCCGGCAAGGAAGTCACGTTCGGGGTGCGCCCCGAGGACATGCACATTGCCGGCGACGGCGATCCGCAGGACCTGAGCTTTGATACCGCGGTCGAAGTTGTCGAGCGGCTCGGCTCGGAGATCCTGCTCGACGTAGCCGTCGGCTCGTCGGCGATGGTCGCGTCGGTCGAACCCACCGCCACCGCCAAGGTGCATGAAAAGCTCCGTCTGGCAGTCAATCCCGAACGGCTGCATTTTTTCGACAACGAGACCGAGGCGGCGATCTGACGGATCGGCGAGCCGAGTCGCCTGGAAAAATCGCGCTTCGCCGCGCGAAGCAAATGGGAGGAAACGATGACCCGCATCAATCGCCGCCGGTTTACCCAATTGTCGGGCGCCAGCGCGCTGACGGCCGGCACTGGTGGGTTGGCTGGCATCCTGGCCAGCGGACGGGCGCCTGCTTACGGCCAGACGGCGACGGTTCACTGGCTGCGCTGGGCTGATTTCGTGCCCGCCTCCGACGTGCTGCTGAAGGGCAAGATCACCGAAGAATGCCAGAAGGATCTGGGCATCAAGCTGACCGTCGAGACGATCAACGCCAACGACATCCAGGCGCGCGTCACCGCCGCGATTCAATCGGGCACCGGCCCCGACATCGTCATGGGACTGAACAACTGGCCGCAGCTCTACGCCAGGAGCCTTGCCGATGTCAGTGAACTGGCCGAGCAGCTCGGCAAGGAGGGCGGTGGCTATTACGATATCTGCACCACCGTCGGCACCTATGACAACCACTGGATCGGCGTCCCCTGGTGCGCCGGCGGCGGGCTCGTCGCGTATCGCAAGTCGTGGCTGGCCGAAGCCGGGTTCGACAAGTTCCCGACCAACTGGGACGATTATCGCGCCGCCGGCAGGAAGCTGAAGGCAGCGGGCCATCCTTACGGCCAGACCGCCGGACACACGTTCGGCGATGCGCCGGGCTGGTGGTATCCGTATCTGTGGTCATGGGGCGGTAAGGAGGTCGAGGCCGACGGCAAGACCGTGGTTCTCAACACCAAGGAGACAATCGAATCGGTCAAGTTCGCGGTTCCCCTGTGGAAGGAGACGATGGACGAAGGCGGTCTCGCCTGGGACGACACCAGCAACAACCGCGCCTTCCTGTCGGGCAGCATCAGCGCGACCAACAATGGCGCTTCGATCTACCTCGAAGCCAAGAAGAAGCCGGACAGTTACGTGACTGACAAGGGCACGCCGATGAAGGACGACATCCTTCACGCAGGCATTCCTGGTGGTGCCGGAGGCCAGTTCAATCTGCCCGGCCCGTTCACAGATATGCTGATGGGCTATTCGAAGAACCAGGATGCAGCCAAGAAATTCCTGACGTGGATGCACTCGAAGCCGATCTACGATCAGTGGTTCACCTCGCAGCAGGGCTATCAGTGCGGCGCCACGAAGATGTGGGAGAACCACGCGGTGTGGAACCTCGATCCAGTGATGGCCCCGTTCAAGAATGTCCCCGTCACTGGCCGATTGACCGGTTATGCTGGAAAGCCGAGCCAGAGGGCCGCCGAGGTGCAGACCAAGTACATCATCGTCGACATGTACGCGAAAGCGATCCAGGGCATGCCGGCCGAAGCGTCGGTGAAAGCGGCACATGACGAGCTGGTGAAGATCTACTCGGCGTAACACCAACGCTCAATGAGAAAGACCCATCCGTCACATTCGATCGTCATCGCCGGCACTAAGGCCGGCCATGACGATCGAAGAGCCAGTGAGTCACTTGCATTGAGGGTATAAGTCACCGCGTACAGGAGCTCGGCGCAGACCGACTCCCCAATCAGAAAATAGCTCAGGGAGATCGACGATGCAGCGTATCGGTCGACGCAGGGTACTCAAGGTTTCCGGTGCCGGCGCACTGGCGGCGAGCACTGGTGGCCTCGCAGGCATTCTGGCCTCAGGGCAAGCACCCGCTTTCGCCCAGGGGACATCCTTACAGTGGTTGAAATTCGTTGATTTCGTGCCGGTCTCCGATCAGCTCCTCAAGGGCAAGATCAGGGACGAATGCAAGAAAGCGCTCGGCATCGACCTCAGCATCGAGACAATCAACGGCGACGGCGTCCAGGCGCGGATAAGCGCAGCCATCCAATCAAGGGCCGGCCCCGACATCATGATGGCGGTCAGCAACTGGGCGCAGCTTTATGCCGACAGTCTGGTTGACGTTAGCGACATTGCGGATGAGGTCGGCAAAGCGCAGGGCGGGTTTTTCCAGACCGCGCGCGACATCGATAATAACGGCAAGCGCTGGATCGCCATGCCGTTCACCATCCTCGGCGTGCTGTTCGCCAACCGCACCTCGTGGTTCGCCGAGGTCGGCGTTAAGCCGGAGACATTTCCAACTACCTGGGACCAGTATCGCGCCATCGGCAAACAGATGAAGCCCAAGAGTCATCCCTACGGCCAGACTCTCGCCCATGCGTTCGGCGACGGTCCTGCATTCTGGTATCCGTATATGTGGTCGTGGGGCGGCAAGGAGGTCGAAGCCGACGGCAAGACAGTCGCACTGAACAGCAAGGAAACCATCGAATCGGTCAAGTTCGCCGTCGCCTTCTGGAAGGAATGCTTCGACGAAGGCGCCATGTCGTGGGACGACGCCGGCAACAACCGCGCCTTCCTCGCCAACACGATCAGTTCGACCAGCAACGGTGCCTCTATCTATCTGTTGGCCAAGGCGAAGGCCGACACCTACATGACCGAGACGGACAAACCGCTGAAGGACGACATCTTCCATTCACCGCTGCCGAAGGGCCCTGCCGGCCAGTTCAGCTACCACGTGCCGTTCTCCAATCTCCTGCCGACCTACAGCAAGAACCAGAAGGCGGCGAAGGATTTCCTTCGCTGGTTCCACACCAAGGAAATCTACGGCGAGTGGTTCACGTCCCAGCAGGGCTTCTCGACCGGCACGACGAGGATGTGGGAAGACGATCCGGTATGGAAAGTTGACCCGGTGATGGCGCCGTTCCGCACAGCCGCGGAAAGCGGGCATTTCGCTGGCTACGCCGGCCCCGCCGGCCGCGCCGCTGCCGAGGCCATCAGCAAATTCATCATCGTCGACATGTACGCCAAGGCGGTCCAGGGCGCATCGGCTGAAGACGCCGTCAAATGGGCGCACGAGGAGATGGTGAAGATCTACGCCTGAGCCATCAACCGAAGGTCCAGATCGCGGCCCTATAGCAGTATTTGCGGCATAGGGCCGCCAGATGAAGATATTCCTCATCCGCCGGCGACCTACCTAAGGGTTTGCTGGGAAATAACTGCGTCAAGTTCGGCACAGCCGAATCAAGCCGTCATGCCGCCGAGAGGCGACTGCGCCGCACCGCTGCAATCTCGTTTCACATCCCAAGCGCGCGCCGATACACATCTAGCAGCGTCTCCTGCTCTTCCACATCCCCAGCCTCCTGCCGACGCACGCGAATGAGCTGGCGCAGCACCTTCACATCGAACCCAGCCGACTTCGCCTCGGCATAGATGTCGCGAATGTCGCCACCAAGCGCCTTGCGCTCCTCCTCCAGCCGCTCGATGCGGTCCACAATACTGCGCAACCGGTCCGCCGCGATGCCGCCGGTCTTGGTATCAGTCGTCTCCACCGCGTGCAGCGCCATCGTTCCCCTCCGATTCCGCAAGGCGCGCGGGGATAGCTGTCGGCTACGCCGCGGTCAATGATTCGGATTGGCCTTCGCGAAGTTGGCCTTCTGTTCGGCGCTCGCCTCCTTCTGATACTTCGCCTGCCACTCCTTGTACGGCATGCCGTAGACGATCTCGCGCGCGTCGGGATCGGCAAGCGCAACTCCCTGCGTCTCCGCAGCCTCACGATACCAGCGGCTCAGGCAGTTACGGCAGAACCCGGCGAGGTTCATCATGTCGATGTTCTGCACGTCGGTCCGCTCCCGCAGATGCTCTACCAGGCGGCGGAACGCAGCGGCCTCCAGCTCGGTGCGGGTCTTCTCGTCGAATTGCTGTGCGGTCATGGCTGGCCTCCTCTACCGTCCAGAACATGGCGCGTCCGGGCGAGCTTCGCCATACTTGCGCCCTGGCGGTCGAAGGGAAATCGAGACCGATGGTCTGGGACGACGCGCGCGCCCGAGCCGCACTGCGGACGCTGTTCGATGCCGCCATCGCGGCGGCCGATCCGCGCAAGGTGCTCGCCGCGCACCTGCCGCCAAAGCCCAGGGGGCGCTGCATCGTCGTGGGCTGTGGCAAGTCGGCGGCCGTGATGGCTGCCGCAGTGGAAGACGCCTGGCCCGACGTCGCGCTCGAAGGCACCGTTGTCACCCGCTACGGCCACAACGTGCCGACTCGGCACATCGAGGTGATCGAGGCCTCTCATCCCGTGCCGGACGCCAACAGCGAACGAGGCGCGCGCCGGCTCCTGGAGCGTGTGCGGGGGCTGAGCTCCGAGGATCTCGTGCTCGCGTTGATATCCGGTGGCGGATCGGCATTGTGCGCGGCGCCAGCGGCCGGCCTGACGCTCGCCGACAAACAGGCGATCAATCGTGCGTTGCTCGCGTCAGGTGCAAACATTTCGGAAATGAACTGCGTGCGCAAGCACCTCTCGGCCATCAAGGGTGGCCGACTTGCCGCCGCCGCGCGGCCGGCACGCGTCGTGACACTGGCGATCAGCGACGTGCCAGGCGACGATGCGGCGGTGATCGCCTCGGGACCCACGGTGCCGGACCCGAGCACATTCGACGATGCGCGCGCGATCATCGCCCGCTACGGCATCAAGCCCTCGCCGGCGGTCGCCGCGCGCCTGGAGCAGGCATCAGACGAGACACCTGGCTACGATGAGTTGCCCAACAGCGAATTCCACCTGATCGCCACGCCGATGATGGCGCTGATGCACATGGCCGAGACCGCACGCGCCCTGCAACTCGCGCCACTGCTGTTGGGCGACGCACTGCAAGGCGAGTCGCGGGAGATGGGCAACGTGCTGGCAGGCATTGCTCACAGCATCCGCACCCACGGCCAACCACTCGCGCCACCTGCCGTGATGCTGTCGCGGTGGCGAAACGACCGTCACGCTGGGCGACAGGCCAGCCGGTCACGGCGGTCGCAACACCGAATTCGTGCTGGCGCTTGCGGTCGCGCTGGGGGGCACCGCGAACATCTGGGCCATCGCAGGCGACACCGACGGTCTCGATGGCATGGACGACATTGCCGGCGCGATCATCGCCCCTGACACGCTGGCCAGTGCACGTGCCGCCGGTCTCGATCCGCGTGCGATGCTCTCCGGCCATGACAGCCATACGCTGTTCGACAAGATCGGCGACGCGATCCGTACCGGACCCACGCTGACCAACGTCAACGACGTCCGCGCCATCCTGATCGCCTGAGGAAAGCAAGGTGGCAACCAGACCGAAATTGCGCCGCAGGCGACGCACCAAGATCATCGCAACCCTGGGTCCCGCAAGCTCGTCGCCTGAGGTTTTGACACGGCTGTTCCAGGCCGGCGCGGATGTGTTCCGGCTCAACTTCAGCCATGGCACGCATGAGGATCACGCCGCGCGCTTCGCCATGATCCGCCAGCTCGAGACACGCTTCGATCGGCCGATCGGCATCCTCGCCGACGTGCAAGGCCCCAAGCTGCGCGTCGGCAATTTTTCCGGCGGGCGAGTGTTCCTGCAGACAGGCCAGCAATTCCAGCTCGATCTCAACGCAACGCCAGGCAGTGCTTCGCGCGTCAACCTGCCGCATCCCGAGATCATCGAGGCAGCCTCGATCGGCTGCTCGCTACTGTTGGACGACGGCAAGCTTCGCCTGCGTGTCGCGCGCAAGCGCAGCGATGCATTGGAAACCGAGGTCGTCGTCGGCGGACCACTGTCCGACCACAAGGGCGTCAACGTGCCTGATATCGTGCTGCCGATCCCGGCGCTGACCGACAAGGATCGCAACGATCTGGCGTTCGCGCTGGAACACGGCGCCAACTTCATCGGCCTGTCCTTCGTGCAGCGACCGGAGGACGTGGCCGAGGCAAAGGAGCTGATCCGCGGCCGTGCCTGGGTGATGGTGAAGCTGGAGAAGCCGCAGGCGCTCGACAATCTCGACGCGATCATGCAGCTCACCGACGCGGTCATGGTCGCGCGCGGCGATCTCGGCGTTGAACTGCCGCCGGAGGAAGTGCCGCTGGCGCAGAAGCGCATCGTGCGATTGGCACGTCAGTTGGGCAAGCCCGTCGTGGTGGCGACACAGATGCTGGAGAGCATGATCAGCGCACCGGCGCCGACTCGCGCCGAGGCGTCGGATGTCGCGACGGCGGTGTTTGACGGCGCGGATGCGGTGATGCTGTCAGGGGAGACAGCGGCCGGCCAGTACCCGTACGAGGCGGTCAACATGATGGACCGCATCGTCGCCCGCGTGGAGCAGGATCCGGGCTGGCGGGCAATGATCGAGGCGAGCCGCGCCGAGCCGGAGCACGTCACCGCGGACGCGATCGCCGCGGCCGCACGGCAGGTGTGCCACACGATCGGAGCGAAGGCCGTCGTGGCCTATACGGCTTCGGGCTCGACAGCGCTGCGTGTCGCGCGCGAACGGCCGGAGGCGCCGATCATCGGCTTGACGCCCAATATCGCGACGGCGCGACGGATGGCCGTCGTCTGGGGGCTGCATGCGATCGTTGCCGCCGATGCCCATTCGATGACCGAGGCGGTCACGCGCGCAACGCGGGTCGCGCAGACCGAAGGCTTCGCGCAGCACGGCGACGAGATCGTCGTCGCCGCCGGTGTGCCGTTCGGCCATTCCGGCAGCACCAACTCGCTGCGCGTGGCAACCATCAGGTAGCGCTACGCCGCGCGCTGAACCGGCACCGCGCGCGCGTCCTCCAGGATCATGTCCGACGCCTTTTCGCGCGATCATGATGGTCGGCGCGTTGGTGTTGCCGGCGATGATCGACGGCATGATCGATGCGTCCACCACACGCAGTCCGCCAATGCCATGCACGCGCAGCCGCGGATCGACCACCGCGCTCGGACCATGCCCCATGCCGCAGCTCCCCACCGGATGCAGGTTGGACACGCCGCGCGCGCGCACTTCTTCGGCAAGCTGTTCATCGGTTGACACGTCAGGCCCCGGCAACGTCTCCTCACACCACGAGCCCCTTGCAGCGCCTGCTGGTTGGCGATCTTGCGCGCGATCCGCATGCCGGTGATCACCGCGCTGCATGTCGTAGTCGCTGCGCAGGAAGTTGAAGCGGATCTCCGGCGGCGCCAGCGGATCCGGACTCTTCAGTCGCACCGTGCCGCGCCCTTCCGGCCGCAGATGGACCGGGCTGATGGCGAAATGCCGGGAACGGATGCGAGATGATGCCGTCGCGCGTGCGTTCGATCGTGCTCCAGGCGAACATGTTGATCTGCAGGTCCGGCCGCTCCAGCGCTGGTCGCTGCGTCACCAGCGCGCCGACATAAAGCCCGTTGCCCGACATCGGACCGCCGCGCTCAGAACAGGTACTGCGCGCCGGCAATCAGCTGTGCGGGATGCTGTAATGCAGCTCGTTCAGCGTGATCAGCGATCGCGAGATGCGCTACGTGCAGTAGGTGTTGAAGTGGTCGTGCAGGTTGGAGCCGACACCCGGCAGGTCGTGCACCACCTGGATGCCCATGTCCTGCAGATGCTGCGCCGGGCCGATGCCGGACAGCAGCAGAAGCTGCGGCGAACCGTAGGCGCCGCCGGAAACGATCACATCGCCTCGCGCGCGCGCGGTCTCCAGCCCAGCGCGGCGTGCGGAACTCGACGCCGACCGCACGGCCGTTCTCGACCAGCACGCGCGTGGCGTGCGCGTTGGTGCGAACGATCAGGTTCGCCCGCTTGCGCGCCGGACGAAGATACGCGGCGGCGGTGCTCCAGCGGCGCCGATTCTTGGTTGTCGTCTGGTAGTAGCCACAGCCTTCCTGCTTCGCGCCGTTGAAGTCCGGATTGCGCGGAATGCCGGCTTCGATGCAGGCCTGCAGCAGCAGCTTGGCGATCTCCCATTCGTACGGCTGGTTGGACACGCGCAGCGGACCGCCGGTGCCGTGGAATTCGCTCGTCGCCGCGCTCGTTGTCCTCGGCCTTGCGGAAATACGGCAGCACCGAATCGTAATCCCAGCCCTCGCAGCCGCGCTGGCGCCACTCGTCGTAGTCGGCGTGGTTGCCGCGCATGTAGATCATGCCGTTGATCGAACTGGTGCCGCCGAGCACCTTGCCGCGCGGCTGATACATGATGCGGTTGTTCAGGTTGGGCTCCGGTTCGCTGAATCGAACATCCAGTTGACCCGCGGATCGACGAAGGTCTTCGCGTAGCCGAGCGGAACGTGGATCCAGGGATTGCTGTCCTTGCCGCCGGCCTCCAGCAGCAGCACGCGATGACGACCGGACTCCGACAGCCGCGCGGCGAGCACGCATCCTGCCGAACCGGCTCCGGTCACGATGAAGTCGTAGGTGTCGGCTCGTTCGGCATTCCCTCCCCTGCAGGCTGCCGTCACGGTGCGGCTTGCACGCGTCGGTGTCGCCACCGCATCTTCCAGGATCATCGCCGCCGCCTTCTCGCCGATCATGATGGTCGGCGCATTGGTGTTGCCGCCGACCGCCACCGGCATGATCGAGGCATCCGCCACGCGCAGCCCGTCGATGCCGTGCACACGCAGACGCGGATCGACGACGGTGTTGCGGACCATGCCCCATCGCACAGGAACTGGTCGGATGCTGATTGGACACACCGCTCTGGCGAATGTAGTGTGCGAGGTCAGCATCTGCCGTGATCGACGGTCCTGGCTGGAGTTCCTGCACGATGTATGGCTTGCAGCGCCGGCTGCTCGGCGATCTTCCGGCACAAGCCGGATGCCGAAGATCACCGCCTGCATGTCGTAGTCGGTGCGCAGATAGTCGAACAGCACCGCGGGCGGCGCCAGCGGATCGGAACTCGCGAGGCGCACGGTGCCGCGACCATCGGGGCGCAGATGCACCGGACTGAGCGTGAAGCCAGGGAAACGGATGCGGGATGACCCGCTCCTTGTTGCGCTCGAGCGTGCTCCATTCGAACAGGTTGATCTGCAGATCGGGCCGTTCCAGCCGCGGATCGCGTGCGGGTGAACAACCCGCAGTGGATGCCGTTGCTGGCCATCGGGCCGGAGCGGAACAGCGCATAGCGCACACCGGCCGTCGAGCTTGCGCAGCGGACTGCGTTCCAGGTCGTTCAGCGTGATCGGCTTGCTGCACCGCCAGCTCAGATAGGAGTTGAAGTGGTCGTGCAGGTTGGAGCCGACCGCCGGCATGTCGCGGACCACGCCGATGCCCATGTCCTGCAGATGCTGCGCCGGACCAAGACCCGACAGCAGCAGAAGCTGCGGCGAGCCATAGGCGCCGCCCGACGACAATGATCTCGCCGCGTGCACGGGCGGTGCGGCGGCCCTGACGCCGTTTGGTACTCGACGCCGACGGCGCGGTCGTTCTCGATCAGCACGCGCGTGGCATGCGCGCCGGTCTGCACCACCAGATTGGCACGCTGCCGCGCGGGTTCGCAGATAGGCCTTCGCCGTGCTCCAGCGCCGCCTGTTGCTGGTGGTCGTCTGGTAATAGCCGCAGCCTTCCTGCTGTGCGCCGTTGAAGTCCGGATTGCGCGGAATGCCCGCCTGCACGCACGCCTCCAGCACGGCATCGGCGAGTTCGAAGTGTCCAGGCTGATCGGACACAGTGCAGCGGCCCGCCGACGCCGTGGAACTCATCGGGACCGTGCGTCTGGTTCTCCGCCTTCTTGAAGAACGGCAGGACGGAATCCCAGTCCCAGCCCTCGCAGCCGCGCTGCCGCCATTCGTCGTAGTCGCCGTGATGACCGCGCATATACACCATGCCGTTGATCGAGCTGGAGCCGCCGAGCGTCTTGCCGCGCGGCAGGTAGAGCCGGCGATTGGCGAGTTGCGGCTGCGGCTCGGTCTCGAACTTCCAGTTCACCGCCGGATTGACATAGGTCTTGGCGAACCCGAGCGGGATGTGGATCCACGGATTGCGGTCGGGCGGACCGGCTTCCAGCAGCAGCACGCGGTGGCGGCCGGATTCTGACAGCCGCGCGGCAATCACACAGCCGGCGCTTCCCGCGCCGGTGACGATGAAGTCGTAGGTGTCTGCGTCCTCGGCCATTCCCACCCCGTGTGAATTCAGAGTGTCAAAGATCGGCGACTCTGATCCACGTGGCAATGGCGCCGGCGACCAGCACGCCGGCAATGACTATCGGAATGCTATCCGCGGCAAGCTCATGAGCAATCGCGATCCACAGCACCAGTACGGCAACCCCGACAGCGGCTCCTCCGACCAGACTCGCCTTGCCCTGCTTGATCCGTTGCACGCCTGCCACCGGGCTTGTCCCAGTGGTCATTCCGCCGCCGCCTGCACATGACCCGAGCGTGGATCATCGCTGGTGTTGCGCACGCGCTTCAGATCGCGCCGCACGAACCGCGTGTCGTAGCCGTTGAACACGTGGCGCATCAGCCCGCAGGCAAGGTCGGAGGTGCCAAAGAACCAGTCGGCGATCGGATAGGTCAGGTTGAAGTTGCGCTCCATCATCAGCGCCGTGTTGTGGTGCGCGATGTGATGGCGCCGGATCGAGTTCACCAGCGGGACATGCCGCACGATGCTGTCGTCCTTCACATGGCAGCAGTAGTGGAACAGCTCGTAATTCAGGTACAGAGCGACATTGGTGATCAGCAGCAGCCAGCCGGCGTTCGGCACACCGAGCAGGCCCAGTATCGCCGCCGGCGGCAGCGACAGCGCCATGAAGGCGACCAACGCATAGGGCGGGAAAAACACGATGCGGAAGTCGCGCGTGTTGTCGATGGTCGGCTCGATATGGGTGAAGAACTGATGGTGCGCCAGCGTGTGACGCTTGTAGATACCCAGGAAGCCCTTCACCGGGCGGTGCATGACGTAGCGGTGGATCCACCACTCGAATGCGTTGGAGATGCAGAAAGCGGCGGGGACCACCAGGAACTCGTACCATGCAGGTGCGACGATCTGCCGCGCGCAATACCAGATGGCGGCGAAGCCCAGCGCGTAGATCAGCGCTACGTGCGCCCAGCCGAAATAGGCCGGCGCGATTCGGGTGCGGAAGTCGGCGCGAAATGCCGCCTGCCGCTGCGACATCTTTGGCTTGTCCATCGCCGAGTGATAGGACGGAATTCCAGGCCGCGACAAGTCCTGCCATAGTCGCCGCCATCACGACGGAGGAAGCGCGATGCTCGAGGTGGAAAAGCCGGCCGATATGAAATCCCATATCGGCGAGAAGATCGGCACCAGTGAATGGGTGACGGTCGATCAGGCGATGATCGACAAATTCGCCGAGGCAACCGGCGATCATCAGTGGATCCACGTCGATGTGGAGCGGGCGAAGCGCGAGATGCCGGGCGGCAAGACGATCGCGCACGGCTATCTGACGTTGTCGCTGCTGCCACGCCTGTCGCACGCCATTCACACCATCCGCAAGCGCTCGCGCGGCATCAACTACGGGTCCAACAAGGTGCGCTTCACCGCGCCCGTGCCGGCTGGCTCGCGTGTGCGGCTGCACCAGACGCTGAAGAACGTCGAGGACATCGAAGGCGGCGTACGCATGACCTTCGACAGCCAGATCGAGGTGGAAGGTTCGTCGCGACCCGCCCTGGTAGCCGAAACGATGGGCCTGGCATTCGATTAGTGGTTACTGAACTAAAGCTCCCCCTCCCCTCGTGGGAGGGGGTTGGGGGGAGGGGGCCGCAGAGCCGCCTCAACATCGGCACTGGTCAGCCGCCACGCATTATCCAACTCAGCCACGACATCTCGCATAAAGCCCTCGGTCAGCGCCAGCGCGCGCTGCGCATCCCCGAGGTGGTCAGCCAGCAGCGCCAGCGCCAGTTGCCGCGGACCGTCGCCCTCATAGGTCCACTCGAAGCCCATCCGGCTGAAACGGCGGATGTCGAAACGCGGGTCGAGCAGCTCACCATCGACCGTCACCACTGCGCCGTCGAGACTGCGGCCGCCCTCATAGACCTTCATGTAGCTTCACCGCGCCACGGCAGCGCTCAGTGAGCCGACCGCGCCGCCCGGTGCGCGGTCGCGGTCCTGCCGCGCGCCAGGCGCATCGTCGTCAGCATCATCGCGATCACCAGCGCATAGGCCAGCAACTGTGCGGCATCCGGCGTCGCGGTATAGCCCACCAGTGTGTGAAACAGCCGCCCAGGAATGCTGTCGTCGCCGAGCAGCCAGGAGGTATCCCACACCGGCGTTGCGAGGCCCTGCAGGTAGTCGGCCTGCTGCAGGAAGAACACGGCCTGCGCAGCCAGTCCGGCCGCGAGCAGCGTGATCAGCCCGGTAGTGACCGCGAACAGACGATGCGCCGGCACTGCCAGCAGTCCGAGATAGATCAACGCCGACAGCGCCGCCCCCAGTGCGACGCCGAGAGCACCGCCCGTCATCATGCCTGAAACGGTCGTGCCGCCGGCGGCAAACACACCGTACAGGAACAGCACCACCTCGGAGCCTTCCCGCAGCACCGCGACCGCGACCACCACGGCAACAGCGGTCAGCGGCCGCTCGCCTGCCGCCACCGCACTCCCCACGGCGCGCACCTCGCGCGCAAGCTCGCGCCCGTGGCTGGCCATCCAGCCGTTGTGCCAGGTCAGCATGCCGACGGCGATCAACAGGATCGTGGCGTTGAACAGCTCCGCACCGGAGCCGTTGAACAGAGCTCCAAGCTCGCTTGCAAACGCCGCGACCAGCCCCGCACCGACCGTGCCGGCCAGCACACCGCCTGCGACCCACCAGCCGCGACGCGGCACGGATCGCGTTGCCGCCATCACGATGCCGACGATCAGGCCGGCCTCGATGACCTCACGGAAGACGATGACCAGACTAGCGAGCATCGGCGTTCCTAATTGCGACGAATTCTCAATTGCAGGTAAGCCAGCCTTCGCCCCCGGTCAACCCATGATCCGACGGCGCACGTTACGGTGAGATGGTCATCCCGCCACGTTCTCGCCAGCAATCATTCCCAGACCTACGCGTGGGTGACAAAGCGCTCACCCCAGGCAGCGCAACCCGCGGCCGAGACCGCAGGCAGATCATTCGCTGCGACGCGAAGTGAAATTCACCAGGAGAGAATGAATGCGAAAGGCATTATCTATCGGTTTGGCCACATTTCTGATGGCGTCCCCGGCGCTCGCTCAGGTGGTGATCGGCGGCGACAACGACGCCGTCCGGCACGAGCAGCGCTCCCAGCAGGATCGGATGCAGGCGCATCGCGATTCGGCCGAGGCGCACCGCGATGCCGCGACGGGCAACTATGGCGCGGCAGCCCGTGAGCAACGCGAGGCGCACCAGGAATGGCGTGACTCGCATCACCAGCAGCGCGACGCCGACCGGGATGCCAACGGCGTCCGCCTGTACGGTCACTAGGACTTCAGTCGCCCGCGGCCGCGCGCTCCTTCTCCAGGAGCGCGCGCTTGCGTGGCACGCCCCAGCGATAACCGGTCAGACTGCCGTCGCTGCCAATGACGCGATGGCACGGCACCGCCAGCGACACTGGATTCCGTGCGCAGCAACGTGCCACGGCACGCACCGCCTGCGGATCCCCCACCATGCGCGCCAGCTCGCCGTACGTGCGCGTTTCACCCGGCGGGATGCGGCATAGCGTGAGCCATACGCGCTGCTGAAACGCGGTGCCGCGCAGATCTAGCGGCAGGTCGAGCGCCTGCTTCGGCTCCTCCAGGAAGTCGAGAACCGCGCGCACCTCGTTCGCCAGCGCAGTGTCGTCGGCGACGATGCGTGCCCGCGGAAACCGCTGACGCAAATCGCCGAGCAACGCCTCATCAGGCTCGGCGAACCCGATGAAGCACACACCGCGGTCGGTCGCGCCGACCAGCAATCGACCGAACGGGCAGTCCGCGAACGCGGCGCGGATCACTTCGCCGGCACCGCCGCGCCGCAGCGCACCCGGCGTCATGCCGAGCAGTTCGCCGGTCTTCTCGTAGACGCGGCTCTCCGAGCCATAGCCGGCCTCCGCCACCGCATCGGCCACGCGTGCGCCGCCTGTCAGGGCCGTGTGCAACCGACGCGCCCGCACGCCTTCCGCATAACTGCGCGGGGTCAGCCCTGTGTGGTCCCGGAACATGCGCAGGAAATGGAAGCGCGAGTAACCGGAACGGTCCGCCAGCGCGTCCAGCGAGGGGATATCCTGGGATGCCTCGATGAAGGCGCAGGCGTCCTGCACCACTGCCTGCGCCAGCCGCGCGCGCTCGCCCTTCGGATCGCAGCGCTTGCAGGCCCGGAAGCCGGCTGCCTCCGCCTCGCCGATATTGCGAAAGAACCGGACGTTCTTGCGCAGCGGACGCGGTGACGGACACCCCGGCCGGCAATACACGCCCATCGTGCTGACGGCGTAGAGGAAGTCTCCGGGTTCGCGGCGGATGACCTGATCCCAGAGCTGATCGTGCGATAGCCGATCAATCATGTGTGTATCTTTCATGCCACCCATACTGGGCATCCCACCGCCGGTTCGCCATCCGCGCATTGCGGCGCTACTCCCCCTCCCCTCGCGGGAGGGGGCCAGGGGAGGGGCCGAACCCACCCACACTGCACCCACACAGGAACGACTTGCTTCCCCAACGGCCGCTCGGCAAACTCCGCGCAATTCGGGGGGATTCGCCATGCACATCAAATTCGCAGCTCTGCTCGCCGGCGCCTTGCTGTCCGCCGCCGGAATTGCCGCGGCCAAGCCATGCGCGAAGCCCGCCGACGTGACCGCCTTCGATGTCGCGGGCCTGAAAAGCAAACTGATGGTGACGGCGCTCACCTGCAATCAGCAGGATCGCTACAATGACTTCGTGCAGCGGTTCCGCGGTGATCTCGTCGCCCACGAACGCACCCTGCGCGCCTATTTCACCCGCGCGTTCGGTGGTCGCGCGCAGCGTGAGCATGATGACTACATCACCAGCCTGGCAAACACCTTGTCGGAATCCGGCATCCAGCAGGGCACGCTGTTCTGCCAGCAGAATGTCGGCATCTTCAGCGAGGTCCTGGCACTGACACGCGGCACCGAACTGGCGGGATACGCGGCCAGCAAGCAACTGCCGCAGCCGATCGCGATCGATGCCTGCCCCGCCGCTGCCGTGACCCGCACTGCCCAGGCCGGCACCAACCGCCGTTAGCCAACCACACCCGGCTCGTGGCAGGATCGGTGCTCGCCAGTACCGAGCCCTCGCGTCATGCATCAGCTCCTGCTTCTACGTCACGCAAAGTCTTCCTGGGACGACGCGAAACTGGCCGATCGTGATCGTCCGCTGAGCAAGCGTGGGCGCCGCGCGGCGACTGCCATGCGAACGGCGATGATCGACCTCGAACTCACGCCCGATCTGGTGCTTGTTTCGCCCTCCCGCCGCACGCAGGAAACGCTGGCGGCGCTCGAGCCATGGGACGACACGCCGCTGGTGGAGCAGGTGGAGACGCTCTACCTCGCGAGCGCTCAGCAACTGCTTGCAGTCTTGCGCGACGTCAACGAGACGGTGCGCAGCGTCATGCTGATCGCCCACAATCCCGGCATGCAGGAACTGGCCGTGTCGCTGGCCGGCGGATCGCATGATCGGTTGAGTGCCGGCTTCCCCACCACGGGGCTCGCCGAGTTCGCGGTCGCAACGCAGTGGCAGCAACTCGACGCAGCAGGCACCAGGTTGGTCCGTTTCCTGACGCCACGCGATCTCCAGGAGACGGCGACCTGAACGCATGGAACTGGAACTCGGCCTCGATCCGGATGATGCGTCGCGGCTGACGAGGCTGGCACTTCTCGCACCACTGAAGAACGGCAAGGCGCACAGCCGGGTGGCGCGGATCATCTGGCACGACAGCCCCGATCGCGCGCTGGCACAGCAAGGACTGGCACTTGCCGAGCAACGTCCGCTGTGGCGGCTGGAGCGGCTGGTTCCGAACGCCCATAGCTGGCCACTCGGTGCCCCGGCACCAGTGGTCGCGACAGGTCGGACAGCATCCACGCTCGGCCATATCTTGCCTGACCAGCTCATTCCGGTGGCAGCATTCGAAGGCCGGGCGGGCAGCCTCAGCCTTGCGACGGAACACGGCCCGGTAGGCATGACCCTGCTGAACGGCGCGGTTCGCACGGTCGCCGCCGAGCACCGTCTCAGCCGGGTCCGCTTGGAAGGCGCCTCCGCGGTAGTGCAGCAACTGGCGGTCGCGCTGGCGGGCGAGGTTCGCCTCGCTGTGCCGCGCGCCAGCCTGGCCGCCGAGGCCTTCGCGGTCGCCTCGGGCAAAGCGCCGGAACCGCGGCACGAGGGCGCGCCCGAACTGCCCCCCGGACTCTCGGTGCCCGAGGCATTCGCTCACGTCGTTGGTCACTTGAGCGATGTGGTCATGCACTTCGCGCCCACCGCTGCCACCGGCCGCGAGGGTCCCGAACCGGTGCACCAGATGCGCGTCGCGGTTCGCCGGCTGCGATCGGCAATCAAGGTGTTCGGCCACGCAGTGAACTCTCCCGCGGTTGATGCGGCGGATACCGGCCTGAAGGCGCTTGCCGCGAAGCTCGCACCGACGCGCGACTGGGACGTGTTTGCGACCGAGACCGCCACATCGGTCGCCGCCGCGTTTCCCACCGAGCCGCGGCTCAAGCGACTGCTCGCCGCGGTGGAGCGCCGGCGGCGCGCGTGTCACAACGAACTCCGCGCTTTCCTGGCCGGCGTCGAATTCCGGCGCCTTGGGATTGAGCTCGCCTGCCTCGCCGGAGTGCAGGACTGGCCGGCGATCGTCGATGAGTCGGGAGAGGCAGAGCTCGATGTTCCTCTGAACGACTTCGCGGCGCGCGTGCTCGATAAGCGGCTCAAGCAAGTCACCCAGATCGATGACGACCTCGCCGGCCTTGAGCCATCCGCGCTGCACGCGATCCGTCTGCGTGCCAAGCGGCTGCGCTACGCGGCCGAGATCTTCGCGCCGCTATATCCCGGCAAGCCGCCGCACCGTTTCATTCGCAGGCTGGGCCGACTACAGGACCGGTTGGGCACGCTGAACGATGCCGCGGTTGCCGCGAGCCTGCTGGGCGAACTGGCAGGCGGCAACCACGCCTTCGCCATCGGCCTCGTGCTGGGCTTCGTCGGCGCGCACAGCGCTCGCACCCGAAAGCGGATCGACCAGGCGTGGCTCAGATTCCACAACCTGGAGCCGTTCTGGGGCTGAACGGCACGAACCGCCACCCGCTTGCCTCGCATCTCCCCACAAGGTGTAATCTGGCACTGCCTGGTGACGGCGCAGCCTGTTCCTGCACCGAGGAGGTCTCAATGGCCTATGCAAGCATGGCTTTGGCAGACGCCAACGTTCGCCTGCCGCATGTGCCCATGCCCAACTTTCGATGGCCTCGATTGTCGCCGCGTGCCCGCGCTCTTCTGGTGATCGGCATCATGATCAGTCCGGCGTTCCTCGCCGACGACATCGGTTACTGCGTCCAGCGGCTGTTCATGAGCGCTGACCAGATCGCCGTGAGGCAGGCGCCCGATCAGACGATGCTCTCGCGGGTCAACATCTTTCACGTCGCCTGCATTGATCCAAACATGCCGGCGGCAGAGCGCGAGCGCCTGGCTGACTTTGCCGCCCAGCAGGGCTGGCCACGTTATCCCGAGGCCGGACCAGGATGCTTCAATCCGAACCGTAATCTGTTCGGCATCGTCGGGCTGAAGGCATTCAATGTCGCATGCCCGACGATGGCTCTCTCGGTAGCCGATCAGCGGCGATGGGTCGCGTTTGCCGCCAACCATGGTTGGACCGCGTACCCGCAGGCGGGCGAAGGATGCGTCGATCCGTAAGTCCCGCTCACTCGCCCCGCATCCTCACCACCACCTTTATCGCGTCCTCGACACGGTCGCGCGCATATCTGAGTGCGGTCGGCAATTGCTCGAGCGGGAACGTATGGGTGTGAATGAGCTTCGCATCGAACCGCCTCTGTCCCATCAACGCGGCGGCACGATGGGTCGCGCTCTTGCCCTCGCCACGAATCCCCAGGACATAGATGTTGTTGCGAACAATGTAGGCTAGATCGACCGAAACCGGTTCGTGCGGAAACGCGGCGAGGCAGATGCGGCCACCCCGGTTCACCATTCGCGCTGCCTCGTTCAGCGCATTAGGCGCGCCGGAACATTCGAGAACGTACTGCACGCCTTTGCCGCCGGTGATCCGTTGCACCGCCGTCACGGCATTGTCGTTCCTGATGTTGACAACAGCGTCGGCGCCGAGGCGTTTGCCCATCTCCAGCCGGCTCTCTCGCGTCCCTGTCAGGATGACCGGCTGCGCGCCCAACGCCTTGGCAACGCCGACACCCATCAGCCCGATCGGACCCGGCCCGATCACCACGACACCTTCCCCAGCAATAATGCCGCCCAGCACATCGAGGCCATACATGGCGGTGCCGGCGGTCACGATCAGGGTGGCCTCTTCATCCGACATCTCGTGCGGCACATGAACCATCGTGTTCACATGGTTCACCGCATATTCGGCAAATCCACCGTCGGTGCTGAACCCGTTCGCGCGATGCCCCCGGCTGTGAAAGCCATAGTTCAGGCAGGAGGTATACATGCCTTCGCGGCAACGCTGGCAACGACCGCACCCGGCATGAATCTCCACGGCAATGCGATCGCCCAGTTGGAATTCGTCAGTGGTTGCCCCGAGCTTGACCACCGTGCCCATGTATTCGTGACCAGGCGTATAGCCCTTGTTGAAGGGTAGTTCGCCTTCGATGGAGGCTGGCAGACCGTGCCGGATGATCTCGAGATCGGTTGCGCAAATCGCGACTGCGTCAATCCGCACAAGTACTTCAGCGGGACCAGGTTCGGGAACCGGCTTTTCGACCAGGGCCAGCTCCTCAGGCCCGCCGAGCACCCAGGCCTTCATGGTGGCTGGGATCCGATATTCGTTGGAAGAGGCGTATGTCACACCCATTCACCAAACCTTTCCTGACGTCTGCGACCGTACTGTTCACGGGTGGCGATAGCAATGCCACGCAGGCGAGCCCAGGCCGAACTGTTGTTCCGCTTACTAAGTAATATCGTTGCCGGATGAGAGAATACTTCTCGAATTTGACAATTTACGGTGAACATCGACAATCCGCACAGGGAACCAATGCCAATCGTCGATCCAGTAAAAGGGGGCCGTGATGCCGAGGATGCGCGTTATCCAGCTGGGCAAGAAAAACGGCCCCTTCGAGCTGGTCGAGCGAGAACTGCCTCAGCCTGGGCCAGGGGAAGTGCGCGTCAAGGTGCAGGCGTGTGGCGTCTGCCACAGTGATTCGATCGTCAAGGAGGGGCTGTTTCCCTCAATACCATACCCGATCGTGCCAGGGCACGAGATTGCCGGGGTAATTGACGCGGTCGGCAGTGGTGTCATCGGCTGGGCAGAGGGCACGCGTGTCGGCGTGGGCTGGTTCGGCGGCCATTGCGGACGGTGCGAGCCGTGCCGCCGCGGCGATCTCGTTGACTGCCGCAACCTGCGCATTCCCGGGATCAACTATGATGGCGGTTATGCCGAGGCGATGGTCGCGCCCGCCGATGCGCTGGCGCGAATCCCGGATGACCTCTCTGCCGCGGATGCGGCGCCACTGCTGTGCGCCGGTGTCACCACCTTCCATGCACTGCGCGAAAGCGGCGCTCGACCAAGCGATGTCGTCGCCATATTCGGCATCGGCGGGCTCGGGCATCTGGGCGTGCAGTACGCCGCGAAGATGGGATTTCGCACCGTCGCAATCGCCCGCGGTCGCGACAAGGAAGAGCTGGCGCGGCAACTCGGCGCCCATGTCTATCTGGACAGCGGTTCGCAGGATGTAGCGGCAGAGCTGATGAAACTCGGCGGCGCAAAGACGATCCTGGCGACCGTGACCAGCGGCAAGGCGATGAGCGCGATGATCCCTGGCCTGGCGGTGCGTGGCCGGCTTATGGTGATCGGCGTGGGGATGGATCCGATCGAGGTCTCCCCAATCGACCTGATCGGCGCCAGCCGCTCGGTGACCGGCCATGTGGTGGGCGCACCGATCAACTCGGAGGACACCTTGGCCTTCAGCACATTGACTGGTGTGCGGCCAACCATCGAGACCATGCCGCTGGAACGTGCGGCAGACGCCTACGACAAGATGATGCGCGGCGAAGCCCGCTTCCGCATGGTGCTCACAACCGGCCTCTGAGCAGGTCCGCCTTCTCGATCATCACGACGTAACGCCGGAAGCGATCTTTTTGCGTTTGACGGCGACTGATCCTTGTCCGCATGCTCCCGGCCTGCACTGCAGATGACGGGACGACGACAAGGTCGCCACCATGCCGGGAGAAACTGTCCACCACGAGACGCCCCATCGGGCGATGATCACTGCGTGCGCGATCGGCGCCACGGTGTTGCAGTTGCTCGACCAGACCATCGCGAACGTGGCGCTGCCGTATATGCAGGGCAGCTTCTCCGCCAGCTTCGACGAGATCCTCTGGGTTCTGACCTCCTACATCACCGCGTCGGCGATCATGACCGCGCCGGTCGGCTGGCTGGCGGCACGCTTCGGACGCAAGCCGCTCTACGTCGGCTGCATCATCGGCTTCACCATCGCCTCCATGCTCTGCGGCGCGGCGCAGTCGCTCGGCCAGATCGTGTCGTTCCGCGTGCTCCAGGGCATGTTCGGGGCCGCCCTGGTACCGTTGTCGCAGGCCACCCTGCTCGACATCTACCCCTATGAGCGGCGCGGTTTCGCCATGGCGATCTGGGGGGTCGGCGTCATGCTCGGCCCGATCATGGGACCGACCGTCGGTGGCTGGCTGACCGCGAACTATAGCTGGCGCTGGGTGTTCTATATCAATCTGCCATTCGGCCTGCTTGCCGCCGCCGGATTGATGATCTTCCTGCCAGGCGGCAGCGGGCAAGGTAAATTGCGCTTCGACTGGCTCGGCTTCGGCGTGCTGACCTTGGCGATCGGCGCCATGCAACTGATGCTCGATCGCGGTCAGGACCAGGACTGGTTCACCTCCCGTGAGATCATCACGGAGGCAGTGCTCGCCTGCCTTGGCTTGTACCTTTTCCTGGTCCACATGGCTTACGCAAGTGAACCGCTGATCCGGCCGAGCCTGTTCAAGGATATCAACTTCTCTTCCGGTCTCGCGCTGATGTTCATGGTGGGCACACTTATGGTGTCCAGCCTCGCGTTGATGACGCCTTGGCTTCAGGTGTTGAGCAACTATCCGGTGGAGACGGCGGGGCTGATAATGGCGCCGCGCGGAATTGGCAGCCTGGTGACCACCATGATAGGCGGCCGGCTGTCCGGGCGTGTCGACGCAAGGCTGTTGGTGGGGAGCGGGTTGCTGATGCTCTCCTACACGTTCTGGCGGATGACCGGCTGGACGCCCGACGTGTCGGAGCGTGAGATTATCATTGCGGTCGTGATCCAGGGCGCAGCGATGGGCCTGGTGTTCTCCCCTCTTCAGGTGCTCGCCTTCGTCACGCTGGAGCCGGCGATGCGAACCGAGGGCGCGTCGCTGTTCAGCCTGCTGCGGAACCTCGGCGCGGCAATTGGCGTCTCGGTCTTTTCGTCAGCGTTGGCGCATAATTCCCAGGCGATGCATGAGATGATCGGTGCGTCGATCACGCCGTTCAATCGCGCGCTGCAGGCGCTTGGATCGCCGCATCATTGGCTCGATCCAGCGACGCGGCACGGTGCGGCGTTGCTGGACCGGGTCATCAACCAGCAGGCACAGATCGTCGCCTACGCCGACGACTACGTCCTTCTGATCATGACGACCTTGCCCGCGCTGTTGCTGCTGTTGCTGATGCGCCTCCCGCGAAAAGCGATCAGCCCGGCAGCAGAGTGATCATCGCGAGTCACCGGCAAGCCTTGCCACTTCCTGCATCATCATCTCACCCTGCATGCTGTTCGGCGCCGCTGCGTCGTTCTCCTCCAGCAAGATAACGTCGCCATCGAGCAAAAACTCGCGGCGCGCATCCGCATCGAGCGGCAGGTCGTACAGGCGACCGCCCGCGTAGCGGAGATGATTATGATCCCAGTAGAACCAGTCGGTTATGTCGGGCGGGCAGGCGAGCTTCTCCAACGTGCTGTTGAGCAGACGGAGAAAACTACCCCCGACTTCGGTGATCGATATCGTATGGCAGCCATTCGGCGGCGGACTCGACTGGTAGGTCAGTTCCGGCACCGGATAATGCGTATCCGGGTGTGGCAGATTGACGATATCCAGTAGGTCGCGATCGCTTCCCTGGGGATTGTACGATATCCGCCAGGTGAAGTTCAGCGTCGCCAGAAGCGGGGCAGGCCGCTGAGCATTCACGGCCGCGATCATCTTCCGCGCCGCGAGCGCGGATCCCAACGAGTTCCAGTGAGTGCCGCCGCGTGGGAACATGCTGATACCATATGCCTCGCGAGCGGCGGTCAGATCCGATGCGGTATCGACGAACCGCACCCCATGACGCGTCAACACCTTGTCATACAGGTCGAGCTTCTCGGCGCGGTCCTTGGCATTGCCCGGGCACGCGTAGCTGTCAGGAATGATCTGCGGCTCCTGTGCCACCTTGGACGGCGTGATGATATAGAGGAAAACCTTGCCGCGCGCGTCGAAGAAGTCCTGCATCCGACTGATGCGCGCGGCCCAGTCTTCGCTCGCGATCTGCAATTTTGCCAGATCGCGAGCGCAATACTCTTTCAGGTAAGTCATCTCGAATAACTGCTGGTCCCTGCCAACAATCACAGCGTCCGGCCCGGTCGCGCCCGCTTCCGGGACCATACCCAGCAGCGAGTAGTAGATCTGGCCTTTCCAGCCGACCGCCAATTTGAACATCGGCGAGAGCTGACCAATCGAGCGTGAAACCCACCGCTGGTATGTCCCCGTAAGCACCGCATTAAGCGACATTATCGGTGCAGCCTCCTGGATGACCCCGGCGATCGTCGTCTTTGTACGGAAACGCAGCCACGGGCTGATCTCGCCGGCCGTCGTGTTCCACATCAGGTAGAACCACGAGATCAACGGCATCGACGCTCCGATGATAAGGGGCAGATAGCTGAGTTTCAGCCGAATCGACCAGCGCCACATCTCAGAACCGGAAATCCAGGAGTGGCTCGAACGGATCGGCAACAGCCTTCCCGACGGCCAGAAAGAGCGGCTCGCACAACAGCATTCTGGGTATGTAGAAGCCGGTTGTAGCAGTGGCAACGACAAAGGGCACCACGACATGATGCGCACTTCTTCATCTGGTGTTTGCCGCGGCCTCGGATGCGATCATGGCTGGGCTTGGCCGCATAGGCGCTGACATAGTGAGATCGACAGGTGCACTGATCCCTCTTCCGCTTTGGCCGGCCTCAGTGCCGGCCAAAACGATCGCAGAGGCAGCGAGTTATTTGCCTCGAGGGTTGGTGTGCGGCCTCGCACCTTGGCAGACGACTGCAGCGCTACCCGAGGTGTCGAGGATGAGCGCCGGCTTCTCCGGACACGCGTCCGGTGTCGCGGGATCGACCCAGCCATCGGCGTTTCGTCGATCAGTGTGCAGCCGGCCAACCGCCAACAGGAACACCAGTGTCCGGACGCCGGACGCGTAGAAGCCGACGTGCATCGGCCACACGGTCCACGTTGAGATAGGCCTTCAACAATGTGAATCTCACCAGGTCGAGCTGTGCGTGGCTGCCGCCGATGCGTTCGAGTTCGCCGGCAATCGGTTCAAGCGCGTCGATCGCTGCAGAGAAGTCTCGCCCTTCGAAAGCGGCGAAGGCGTGCGCCACGGCTGGAACGAAATGGCCGGATGGATAACGGCCCATTCTCGCGAGCTCCTCCGTCTGCCGCACGCGCACCTCCATCTCGTCGTCATCACCCGCCACGGCGTGCGCGAGCGCGATGTGCATGTCGGAAAACGCCGCGCCGGCGCGCGGGAAAGCGCTGTTCGCAAAGTCGTGCATCATGCGCCACGCTTCGCCGTCACGCGGATGCCCGGCGAGTTCCCAGCGCCACAAGAACGAAACCGCATCGTTCAGCTTCCCACGCGGTGGGCCACTGTGCACATCGGGCGAAAAGGCTTCCTTGAACAGCCGGAGCGCCGCGGCGGCGTCGCCGGCCTCGAGTTCGCCGAGTGCCAGGTGCCAACTCAGATGGCTGAACAACAAGCCGTTGCGCGGATATGTGGTGAGCCAGGACGCCAGGAAGCGGCGAGCGGCGTCCGCATCGCCCGCCTCATAGCAAAGATGCGCGCGGGCGTGCGCTGCCCAGGGGTTGGTCTGGTTCTGCGCGAAGGATCGATCTATCTTCGGACGAGCGGCGTCTCGCTGTCCATTCTCCGAGAGCGCCATGCCATGATGGGCCGTGAACCACCAATCATCGCCGTAGCTCGGAGCAAGCCTTTCCAGCAGGTCCAGCAGCGTGCGCTTCTGCCCGGCGCGGCCGGAACTGCCTATCAGCCCATTGGTGAACGCGGCGGTGCCAAGCACGATCGCGTCTCGTGGCCACGCGTCCAGATGCGCGGGCAACGCGGCAAGGGCGGCTTCGGTGTCGCCCACTGAAAGCAGGTTGAAGAACGCGATATGGCTGGCTTCCCGTGCGGGCAAATCGGCCGCGAGCGAATTGGCCGCCGCCATTGATTCGCGTGCCGCTGCCGCGTCCCCGCGCTCAAGCAGGATGTGCGCCCTGGCGGCATGAGCGAGGGCAAAGCCGGGATCGGCCGCGATGGCACGATCAAACGCCTCGATCGCACCGGGGTACATGGTCAGCTTCGCCTCGCAGCCCTGCACATAGGCGTCGCGCGCGATGGACGAGGCGGTGGACAAGGGCAGATCGTATCGGTCCGTCAGCATATGGTATCCTCATCACGGAATTTTCCGGAATCATACGATCCGCTTTCGCGTCAATGGAAGAGCCTGCGGGCCATTGAAGCTCTGTCGTTCGCCCCGTGCCGACCTCAAGAGAGTCGCAGAATGCGAAGGTTTCAACGTGCGTCGGTCTGGAAGGGAGGGACAACAAGATGAGCAAACAGTTCGAAGGCGGGTGTCTGTGCGGCACGGTGCGATTTGTCGCCGCCGGCGAACCGATCGGCGTGGCATGGTGCCACTGCCAAAGCTGTCGCAAGCACAGTGGCGCGCCGGTCTCCGTGTTCGTGGCATTCAGGCGTGACGCCTATACGGTGACCGAAGGGGAGATAACGAAGTTCAGTTCGTCTCCCGGCAGGTTGCGCGGATTCTGCGCAAGGTGCGGGTCGACCTTGACCTGCGAAGGCGAGACCTCGTCGGAGATGCATTTCCATGTCGGCGCATTCGATGACGCCGCCGCGCTTGAGCCGACGAGGCACATATTTCCGGAAGAACGTCTGCCATGGCTACACTTTGCTGAGGCTGCTGGCCACTGACAGGTCCTGATGCGTTGATCACGCGCGACGCTGATCATTCATGCCAGTGGTTATTCAGCATGCCGGCAATTGGTGACTTGCAAGACATACGCACCAGCCTGTGGCGGCCCACTCAGCCGTATGGTTGGGTGCTAGCCTCTCAAACTATCCGGCACCTTCCCGCCATTCTCCGCCAGCTTCTGCATCACCGCCTTATGCAGCGCTATGTTCTGCTCCGCCGTGCCATCTGCGCCGGCATGTACGTTCAACTCGCCACCCAACTCTTTGCGTGCGGCAAGGCTGGAATCAAGGTCCAGCAACTTTAGCAGATCGACAATCGACGTCTGCCAGTTCCCACCGCCGCCCTTCTGGGCTGCCATGCCATTCAGCACCGCCTCGACGTCCACAGCTTCCGCGGGCGTCCCAGCGGACGCCGAGACCGGTGCTGAAGCGGGCGGCACATTGACCGCCGGTGAGCCTGGCTGTGCCGCGGGCTCCGCTGCCGGCCCGCTGTGAAAGATCTTGCTCAGAATGGAACCGAAGATGCTCATTGGACGCCCCTCGCGAATTGAAAACAGACGCACCCCTAAACGATTAGGGCCGATACCCAACGTCACATTATCGCGTCATCCTCGGGATCGGGCGGCGAGTTAGCTCTGACTTCCCATAAAATGCTCCCCTGGGGTCAGAAGCACACCCGCCTGAGCAAATCAGTTTGGCGACGCCCTCGCCCTGTGGCACGCTCGCGCCCGACTTCGGAAGGAACCGCGACCATGCAGGACAACACCGCCGCGTTCGACATGCTCGCAGGCGTTCGCATCGTGGATTTCACCCAGTTCGAGGCCGGCCCCTCCTGCACCGAGGCGCTCGCCTGGCTCGGCGCCGAGGTCGTTAAGATCGAGAACCCCAAGATGGGCGATCCGGGACGACGGCTGCGGCCCGGTCAGCCCGACGATGACCCGTACTACTTCCACGTATTCAACGCGAATAAGAAGTCGATCACGCTCAACCTGAAATCGCCGCGCGGCCTGGAACTGGTGAAGGACATGCTCCGCCGCGCCGACGTGTGCGTGGAGAACTACGCGCCGGGCACGATCGAACGCCTGGGCCTCGGCTACGACGTCGTCCGCGACATCAATCCGCGGATCATCTACGCGCAGGTGAAGGGCTTCGGCGAGGGCAGCCCGTACGAGCACAACCTCGCCTTCGACATGATCGCACAGGCCTGCGGCGGCACATTCAGCGTCACCGGCGCGCCGGACGGTCCGCCCACGCGCCCCGGCATATCGCTTGGCGACACCGGCACCGGCATGCTGATGGCGATCACCATCCTGGGTGCCCTGCGCAAACGCGACGCGACCGGCCAGGGCGGCCGGCTGCAGGTCGCGATGCAGGACGCCATCATGCACTACATGCGCATCAACTTCGCGACCCAAGGCCTGACCGGCAAGCCGGCGCAGCGCGGCGGCGACAAGGTGCCGGGCGTCAACAACGCGCCGATGGGGCTCTATCCGTGCAAGCCGGGTGGACCCAACGACTACGTCTACCTGATGACCAGCCGCGCCAATCCAGACCACTGGGATCGCCTGCTCAAGCTGATCGGCCGCGAGGACCTGATCGGCGACGCCCGCTATGCGACACCGATGGACCGGCTGCAGCGCGAGCGCGAGGTGGACGCAGTCATCGCCGAGTGGACCCGGCTACACACCAAGCAGGATGCGATGCAGATGATCGGCGCCGCCGGCATCCCGGCCGGCGCGGTGCTCGACACCATGGAACTGCAGAACGATCCCAGCTTCGAGCAGCGTGGCATCATGCAGGTGATGCACCATCCGGTGCACGGCGACTTCAAGATGCCGGCCTGGCCGGTGCGGGTGGACGGCAAGCCATCGCGGATCGCGTCCTCACCGGTGCTCGGCGAGCACACCGATGACGTGCTGCGAAAGTGGCTGGATCTTACCGAAGCCGACGTCGCGACGCTGCGGCGTGACGGAGTCCTGTAGCCGGTTACCCACTGATCTTTCTTCGCTGCGAATTCGCGCTTGACCTGAGGCCCCCCGCGGCTGCATCCGCCACTGGCGACAAGTCACGGGAAGACCAGCCTTTGCCGATCGGCCAGCCGCGACGGATTTTCCGCTCGGGAATGACCCGGCCCAAACCCAAGGGCGTGGTAGTGGTACTCGTTGCCGCCCTGATGGTTGCGGCAGGGGTGTCGCTCGCCATGCGGCCGCATCACGACGTGCCGCCGGCGCCCGCGCTGATTGCAGCCACGGTCGAACTCAGCGCCCAGCCCCCCGATGTCGCCGTGATCGATGGTGGCACGCTGAAGTTGGGCGATCGGGTGGTCCGGCTGTTCGGCGTCGAGCCGCCCCCCCGCAGCAAGCCCTGCGGCACGCACGACGATGCCGGGCAGGACTGCGCCGCGTCGGCCGCCAACGCCCTGGCCGGGATGCTGCGCGACCTCCCCGTTGCCTGCCGGATCACCGGTATGGACAGCCTTGGTCGTCCCTATGCGATCTGCCAGGCGAACGGCACCGAGCTCAACAGCGCCATGATTGCGGCCGGCTGGGCGCGCGCTGTCACCGCACAGCCCGAACTCAAGAGCGCGGAACAGGCGGCGCGGGCTGCGCATCGCGGCGTCTGGGCGTTCGAGTAACTGGAGGGAGCAGAAATCTCCCTGCAAAATGCCAGTGTAGCGCGAAAGAAGATGTCTTCCCGCGAGCCTGGCGCGCAATGCAGATTCCTCATGCGGGCTAGGTTTCCGGCGGCGCCAAAGGATTAACCGGATTCCGGTTAATTGTTGCTATTGCATTGCACCATAACGCTTTTTTGCCCGCCTCGACTTGCCCGACGGGATGTCCGACGTTAGCTCTGCGTCTGCGGCAGGGGGATACTATGGCCATCACATCCGAAACCAGGAAGCGGAGCGGCAAGGCCCGTGAGCCATCGGCCGACAAACAGCAACTGATGCAAGCCTACCGCGACATGCTGCTGATCCGTCGCTTCGAGGAAAAGGCAGGCCAGCTCTACGGCATGGGCCTGATCGGCGGCTTTTGCCATCTCTACATCGGCCAGGAGGCAGTTGTCGTCGGCATGCAGATGGCGCTGTCCGACGGCGACGAGGTCGTCACATCGTATCGCGACCACGGTCACATGCTGGCAACCGGCATGGACCCGCGCGGCGTGATGGCGGAACTCACCGGCCGCGCCACCGGCTACTCGCACGGCAAGGGCGGCTCTATGCACATGTTCAGCAAGGAGAAGAATTTCTTCGGCGGCCACGGCATCGTCGGCGCGCAGGTGAGCATCGGCACCGGGCTCGCGTTCAGCAACTGGTATCGCGGCAACGACCGCGTCGCGGTCACCTATTTCGGTGAGGGCGCATCGAACCAAGGCCAGACATTCGAAAGCTTCAACCTGGCCGCGCTGATGAAACTGCCAGTGGTCTACGTGATCGAAAACAACAAGTACGGCATGGGCACGCATGTCGAGCGCGCATCGGCGTCGCGCGATCTGTCGAAGAACGGCGCGCCATGGGGCATTCCCGGCATCCAGATCGACGGCATGGATGTGCTCGCGGTGAAGGAGGCAGGTGACCAGGCGGTGGCGCATTGCCGCGCCGGCAAGGGGCCCTTCCTGGTCGAGGCGAAGACCTACCGCTATCGCGGCCACTCGATGTCGGATCCCGCGCGCTATCGCACGCGCGAGGAGATCCAGACCATGCGCACGCAGCACGATCCGATCGACGGCGCGCGACATAAGCTGGAAGCGCTCGGTGTCGAGGAGGAGGCGATCAAGCGCATCGACGATGAGGTGAAGGCGATCGTGCAGGACGCAGCGGACTTCGCGCAGAGCAGCCCCGAACCGGACGAGGCGGAACTCTGGACCGACGTGCTGCTGGAGGGCTGAGAGATGTCGACGCAGATCCTGATGCCCGCATTGTCGCCCACCATGACCGAGGGAAAGCTGTCGCGCTGGCTCAAGCACATCGGCGACGAAGTAAGGGCCGGCGACGTGATTGCCGAGATCGAGACCGACAAGGCCACGATGGAGGTCGAGGCGGTCGATGAAGGCAAGCTGGCGCAGATCCTGGTGGATGAAGGCACCGATGGCGTGGCGGTGAACACGCCAATCGCCGTGTTGGCCGGCAACGGCGAGGACGTGGCCGCTGCTCCTGTCGCAGCGAAGCCGGCGCCACGTCCTGAAGCCCCGGCGCCCCGCCCAGTCGCCGCTGCCACGGCACCGACACCGCGCGCAGAGCCTGACAAGGACTGGGGTCCGACCAAGCCGATCACCGTGCGCGAGGCACTGCGCGACGCGATGGCCGCCGAACTGCGCCGCGATGACAAGGTATTCCTGATTGGCGAGGAGGTCGCGCAATACCAAGGCGCCTACAAGATCAGCCAGGGTCTGCTGGATGAGTTCGGCCCGAAGCGCGTCATCGACACGCCGATCACCGAGCACGGCTTCACCGGCATGTCGGTCGGCGCGGCGCTCAACGGCCTGAAGCCGATCGTCGAGTTCATGACCTTCAACTTCGCCATGCAGGCGATGGATCAGATCATCAATTCGGCAACCAAGACGCTGTACATGTCGGGCGGGCAGATGGGCTGTCCGATCGTGTTCCGCGGTCCCAACGGTGCCGCCGCCCGCGTCGCCGCACAGCACTCTCAGTGCTACGCGAGCTGGTATGCGCACGTTCCCGGACTAAAGGTCGTGGCGCCCTGGTCGTCCGCTGATGCGAAAGGGCTGCTGCGCGCCGCGATCCGCGATCCCAATCCGGTCATCGTGCTGGAAAACGAAATCCTCTACGGCCACACCTTCGATTGCCCCACCGACGAGAACTTCATCCTCCCGCTCGGCCGCGCCAAGATCGAACGCGTCGGCCAACACGTGACGATCGTCGCCTTCGGCATCATGGTCGGTGTCGCGATGAAGGCAGCCGAGGCACTCGCTGAACAAGGCATCGAGGCGGAGGTGATCAACCTTCGCTCGCTGCGCCCATTCGACACCGCGACCGTGGTGGAAAGCGTGAAGAAGACCAATCACATCGTCTCGGTCGAGGAAGGCTGGCCGTTCGCCGGCATCGGCGCAGAGGTATCGATGCAGATCGTCGAGCACGCGTTCGACTGGCTCGACGCGCCGCCGGTGCGCGTGCACGGTGTCGACGTGCCGCTGCCCTACGCCGCCAACCTGGAAAAACTCGCGCTGCCGCAGCCCGAATGGGTTGTCGACGCCGTGAAGAAGATCGTCTGAGGGGGAGCAACTCATGGCGACCAACATCCTGATGCCGGCGCTATCGCCGACAATGACCGAGGGCACTCTGTCGCGCTGGCTCAAGAAGGAAGGCGAAAATGTCCGCGCCGGCGACGTGATCGCCGAGATCGAGACCGACAAAGCTACAATGGAGGTCGAGGCGGTCGACGAAGGCGTGCTCGGCAAAATCCTCGTCACCGACGGCACCGAGGGCGTCAAGGTCAACGAGCCGATCGCCATCCTGGTCGATCAGGGTGAATCTGTGCCGGCTTCCGCACCAGCCGCCAAGCCCCCGCCGGCTGCCGCACCACCACCCGCTCCCGCGTCGGTTGCCAAGGCGGAGCCGCCGCGACCCGCCCCGCAGAGCGGCAACGGGCAAGATGCAGGTGGCGAGCGCATCTTTGTCTCGCCGCTGGCGCGACGCATGGCGAAGCAGGGCGGGCTCGATCTGACAGCGCTGAAGGGCAGCGGACCGAACGGCCGCATCGTCAAGGCGGACATCGAGGCGGCAATGCAGAGGGGCGCGCCCCCTGCCCCGCAGTCTGCTGCGACACCTGCCGCGGCTCCCGTCGCGCGGCCGTCAGCGCCGATCGCCGCACCGCACACGCTCGTGCCGCATAGTTCGATCCGCAAGGTGATCGCGCGCCGCCTGACCGAGGCGAAATCGACGATCCCGCATTTCTACGTCTCGATGGACGTGGAGATCGACGCGCTGATCAAGCTTATGAACGACCTGAACGCCAAGTCGCCGAAGGAGGGTCAAGACGCCTACCTGATCACCATCAACGACCTGGTGATCAAAGCTTCGGCCGTGACACTGCGCCGTGTGCCGACAGTGAATGCCGCATGGACCGATGAAGGAATGGCACTGTTCGACGATGTGGACATCAGCATTGCCGTCGCCATCCCGGACGGCCTCATCACGCCGATCGTCCGCCGCGCCGACCAGAAGGGCCTGGCGACGATCAGCCGCGAGATGAAGGACCTGGCTGGACGTGCGCGCGCGGGCAAGCTGAAGCCGGAGGAATTTCAGGGCGGCGGGTTTTCCATCTCAAACATGGGCATGTTCGGCGTGACCGAGTTCGCCGCGATCATCAACCCACCCCAATCGGCGATACTGGCGGTTGCCGCCGGGCAGAAGCGGCCGGTGGTGAAGAACGACTTACTGGCGATCGCCACGGTGATGACCTGCACCCTGAGCGTCGATCACCGCGTGGTCGATGGTGCTCTCGGCGCCCGCTGGCTGCGAGAATTCAAACGGATCGTCGAGGATCCTCTAAGCCTGTTGCTATGAGCCTGGCGCAAAAGAGGGGTGGAACCGCGAGGGACCGTCTGAAGGAAGCGTGGAGCAAATTCGCGACCCGACTCCCCCTCCCCTTGCGGGAGGGGGTTGGGGGGGAGGGGACGGCACGATGACCCCAACCCTCCGCCCCACCACACCATCCGACATCCCCACCCTGCACAGCCTCATGCGGGACTTCGCGACCTACGAGAAGCTGGACCACCGCTTCAAAATAACCGAGGCCGAACTCCACGCCGCGCTGTTCAGCCCAAGCCCGCCGCTCGCATCCGTCCTGGCCGAAATCAACGGCACCACCATCGGTTTCGCGATCTGGTTCTTCCTTTTCGGCACCTTCTCCGGCCGCTACGCCCTGTTCGTCGAAGACATCTACATCGAGCCGTCCCACCGCGGCCACGGCATCGGCCTCGCGCTGTTCCGCCACATGGCGCGCATTGCAATTGAGCGCGACTGCATCGACATGGAGTGGAACGTGCTCGACTGGAACGCGCCGGCCATCGAGTTCTACCGCCGTATCGGCGCCAAGCCCGTGCGCGGCTGGATCCCGCAGCAGTTGAGCGGTGACGCCCTGATCGCGCTCGCCGAAGGAACCCACAATGGCTGACCAGAATTTTGACCTCGTCGTTCTCGGCGGCGGCCCCGGCGGCTACGTCGCGGCGATCCGTGCCGCGCAGCTCGGCATGAAGACCGCGGTGGTCGAGCGCGAGCACCTCGGCGGCATCTGCCTCAACTGGGGCTGCATTCCCGACCAAGGCTTTGCTGCGCACCTCCGAGATCAACCACCTGCTGCACCATCTGCCGGACTTCGGCTTCGCCGCCGTCGAACCGCGCTTCGAGATCGACAAGGTGGTGAAGCGCTCACGCGCCGTGGCGAAGCAGCTCTCGCAGGGCGTCGGGTTCCTGCTGCGCAAACACAAGGTCACTGTGTTGGATGGCGCTGGCAAGCTCGCCGGCAAGCAGACGCTGGCAGTGGAGAAGGCCGGCAAGCCCGTGGCCACCCTGAAGTCGCCGCACATCATCCTGGCGACCGGCGCGCGCGCTCGGCAGCTCCCCGGCATCGAGGCGGACGGCAAGCTGATCTGGAGCTACAAGGAGGCGATGGTGCCGCCCGCGATGCCGAAGTCGCTGCTGGTGATCGGCTCCGGCGCGATCGGCATAGAGTTCGCCAGCTTCTATCGCAACATGGGCGCCGACGTGACGGTGGTAGAGGTGCTGCCGCAGATTCTTCCAGTCGAGGACGAAGAGATTTCCGCCTTTGCGCATAAGGCGTTCGAGAAGCAAGGCATCCATATCCACGTCGGCGCGGCGGTGAAGGGCGCGAAGAAGGGCCGCGACAACGTTGTTGTCACCGTGGAGGCCGGCGGCAAGAGCCAGGACATCACGGTGGATCGCGTGATCTCCGCGGTCGGCATCGTCGGCAACGTGGAGGGTATCGGCCTCGAAGGCACCGGCGTGAAGGTGGACCGCACGCACGTCACGATCGACGAATACTGCCGCACCGGCGAGCCTGGTGTGTATGCGATCGGCGACCTCGCCGGGCCGCCCTGGCTCGCGCACAAGGCAAGCCACGAGGGCGTGGTCTGCGTGGAGAAGATCGCCGGATTAAACGACGTGCATCCGCTCGATGCGACGAACGTTCCCGGATGCACCTACTGCCGCCCGCAGGTCGCGTCCGTGGGGCTGACCGAGGCACGCGCCAAGGAGCTGGGGCACGACGTTAAAGTGGGGCACTTCCCGTTCATCGGCAACGGCAAGGCGATCGCCATGGGCGAGCCGGAAGGCATGGTGAAGACGGTGTTCGACGCCAAGACTGGCGAACTGCTCGGCGCCCACATGGTGGGAGCCGAGGTGACGGAGATGATCCAGGGCTTTGCCATCGCGCGCACGCTGGAGAGCACCGAGGCAGAACTGATGCAAACGGTGTTCCCGCACCCAACGGTGTCCGAGACGATGCATGAGGCGGTGCTGGATGCGTATGGGAGAGTGATTCACATCTGATCCGCGTGGCGTGGGCATTGGTGCCTCGCAATTGGTTAGTTCGCGAGCCTCGGATTCCTGTCGCACGACCGTGTCATTGTGAGTTTCACACCCGCCTGGCGACGGACTCGCGCTGGATGAAACCGGCATTCGTCATGGCTGGCGAAGGCCAGCCATCCACGTCTTCCTTTGATACGTGCGGCACAGTCTACTCGTGGATTCTTGTGAGAAGCGCCGCGACGAAACAGCACAAACGTTTCGATGTCTAGCGGCTTTATAACGCCGCCAGGATACACAGCCCGCTTGAACGCCTAAGGACCAACCCGTCGCATAAAAACTCCTCTCGCATCTGTCCGACAAATAGTGCATACTGTCCGACAGGAGAACACCACGTTCGTGCAAAGCAAATTCAAACAAAACCCTCGCGCCCGGTCAACGGATCCCAATCGGAAAGCGTCAGCCAAACCCCCCGCTTCGAAAGCCGTAGCGGCCCAAGCTGCGGCTGCCCTGCGCGAACTCGCCGCCAGCGGCGTGCTCACCGGCCGCGCCGAAAAGGTCAGCGCGCGGATCGACCGCGGCCTGCTCCAGGCCGCAGCGCGAAAGATCGGCTCGACCAACACGACGAAGGTCGTGCAGGCGGCGCTCGCCGCGTTCGTGGCACCCGACCCGTTCGTCGAGTGGTTGCTGTCCGACAAGGATCGCCTCCCTGCGGATTTCGAGCTTGCCATCTGAAACCATCGGCATAGTTGCTGGACGGCACAATCCTGCCGCTCATGCCGCCACATTGCGATACCGGCCGGACGCCGTCCTCCCGTTCGACCCCATCACCGCTCCCATGCTGCCTTTGCTGCTGGACACAACATTCTTCGTCCATCGCGGCGCCGGGAAAGTGCCGCGAGGTATCCGAGCCCTGGTCGCATCGCGTCAGCACATGGTGCACAACTGCGGCGTCGCCTGCGCCGAGCTGGCCATCAGCATTGGCCTCCTCGATCCGGCCGACCCGCGCACCGCAGCCACGACCGCCGCCATCCAGGCGCACCTCGACCACATGACCGTGGACAAAGCCGTCGCGCCGAGCGCCTCGGCCTGGACCGAGGCCGCAGTTCTCGCCGGAATTCTCGCCCGCACCCAGGGTTTGGCCGCGCCAGAGCGAGCGCTCAACCCCGACCAGCTATGCTGCCAGCAGGGTCGGCGCCGCGAGTTGCTGTTGGATGCGCTGTTCTACCTCACCGCCGTGGAATGCAACCTGCTGCTGATCAGCGCTAACATCCATCACATGGACTTGCTGCTACAACTGCACCCCACCTACAATGTTCTGCTTTATCGTCCGACGGCAAAGTCGCGGCGGCCAACACCTCGTTCCTAAATCATCTCTCACTTCAGTGGACAACCAGACCGAACCGCAGGCGTCATTCCCCCAGGCTGGTCAACCGTCCGATCCGCTCCGGTGGCATGTCGAGCAGCCGCCCCAGCACCTCCCGCCGGAAATTGTCGTACACCGCATCCTTCCCCCGGATGTCCGCGCCGAAATTGACCGCCGAGCGCTGATACCGCAATTGCAGATACGGATTGAGCCGACGCTGTATCTCATCATCCAGCGCGATCACCTTGCTCGCGATCGCCGCACGTTCGGCCGGCCCATGCGCGGCGTAATAGCGCATCCACCAGTCGAGGATACGCAGTCGATGCACCGTCTCATCCGGCCCGACGCGCTCCTCGGCGAAATGCTTGATCGCCGGATCGTTGATCCGTCGTGTGCGGCGCTCGGTGTGCAGTCGTGACAGGATGTGCAGCTCGTAATGCAGCTCCCAGGCGAAGAAGCTCAGGACGTTGCGATAGGGCAGATCGCCCAGCGCCTCCCAATGCATGCGCACGATGTCCGTGATCTGCCGGATCGGGTCACGGCCGAGCCGATGCGTCACGTAATCTCTGACGAATTCCGCATGGAACCCGTCATCGCCGATCTGGCGGGCGAGAAAGTATTGCTCGTCCAGATTAGGGAACAGCCGGTCGAGCGCCTTCGACGCCGCCTGCACGATCAGCAAATCGTGGCCGGCCGTCCAGACCCAGTTGTCGCAGACCCCCTCAATCTCCAACGCCGTCATCGCGGCGCGCGCCGGAGCCGTGCGCACCAGCGGCAGATGTGGCGCGAAACGCCTGACGACGTCCCGGTAAATGTCATCCTCCAGCACCTCTGACCAGTGGTGCTGCGTTGAGACCGTATCCATACCGCACCTTCCCTGAGGCGAAATGGAGAAGAGCGCAACTAACCCCCTCGCGGCAAGCCTCTGCTTGACGCCCCTCCCCTCCCCCGCCACATCTCCCCCGACATGTCCACTCGCCTCGTCATCGACCACCGCACCGCGCCGCTGCGCCATCCGGAGAAGGCGCACCGGCCGGACAACCCGATCCAGCGCAAACCCGCCTGGATCAGGGTGAAGGCGCCCACCCATCCGATCTATCACGAGACCCGTGCCCTGATGCGCGCCAACGGCCTCGTCACCGTCTGCGAGGAAGCCGCCTGCCCCAACATCGGCGAGTGCTGGTCGCAGCGTCACGCCACCATGATGATCATGGGCGACACCTGCACGCGCGCCTGCGCTTTCTGCAACGTCGCCACCGGCCAGCCCGGCCCCCTCGCCGCCGACGAACCCGCCCGCGTCGCCGATGCCGCCGCGAAATTGGGCCTCGCCCACGTCGTCGTCACCTCGGTCGATCGAGATGATCTGCTCGATGGCGGCGCCGGCCACTTCGCCGCGACCATCCGCGCCATCCGCGCCGCAGCGCCAACGACTACGATCGAGGTCCTCACCCCCGACTTCCTGCGCAAGCCCGGCGCGGCCGAAATCGTCGTGGAGGCCCGCCCCGACGTCTACAACCACAACCTGGAAACCATCCCGCGCCTCTATCCCACCATCCGGCCCGGCGCCCGCTACTTCGCCTCACTGTCGCTGCTGCACCACGTCAAGCAGCTCGACCCGTCCATATTCACCAAGTCCGGCCTCATGGTGGGTCTCGGCGAATCCCGCATCGAGATCATGCAGGTGATGGACGACCTTCGCTCGGCCGAGGTGGATTTCCTCACCATCGGCCAGTACCTCCAGCCCTCCGTGAAGCACGCCGCGATCGATCGCTTCGTCACACCCGACGAATTCGCCGACTACGCCGCCATGGCACGCGGCAAGGGCTTCCTGCTGGTCTCCGCCACGCCGCTCACCCGCAGCTCCTACCACGCGGACGCTGACTTCGCCGCGCTCCGCGCCGCCCGCGAGGCGCAGCGAACCGCCTCCGCCTGATGCCCACCCACGCCGAACGCCAGATCGTTCCGTATCGGCCGGACCAGCTCTTCGACCTGGTGGCCGATGTCGCCAAATATCCGCAGTTCCTCCCCTGGTGCGTCGCCGCGCGCATCCGCACCCGCACTGAGCGCGACCTGGTCGCCGACCTCACCATCGGCTTCGGCCCGTTTCGCGAAACCTTCACCAGCCGCGTCACCCTCGAGCGGCCGCAACGCGTGAAGGTGCGCTACGAAACCGGCCCGTTTCGCTACCTGAACAACCAGTGGGAGTTCCTCCCCCACCCGCAGGGCTGCGAAGTGGACTTCTTCGTGGATTTCGAGTTCCGCAGCCGCATCCTCCAGGCGGCAATCGGCGTCGTATTCAACGAGGCGGTCCGTCGCATGGTCGGCGCCTTCAACAAGCGCGCGCGTGAAGTCTACGGTCCGCCCACCGTTCCGCACGGTGCCACCACGCCGGCCGCAAGCTGAATTAGCAATCCATTAGGGTTGGACGGGCACGTTGCCGGGTATCGCAACCAACCAGAAAGGTCCCGCCATGCGAACCCTGCTCCCTCTGCTCGCCGCGGCCGTGTTCTCCATCACCGCCAACGCCCAGACGGCAGCCAGTAAGCCCGCGCACCCGCACGCGACGATGCAGCAACGCTTCGAGCAGGCCAACGTCACGCATGACGGCCACCTGACCCTGGACCAGGCGAAGACCGGCTACAAATCGATCGTTCGCCACTTCGACGCGATCGACCAGGACAAGAAAGGCTACATCACCGAAGACGACATTCGCGCCTACAACAAGACACAGCACACCCTGCACCACCAGGCGGCCACCAGCCCCCACGCACCGAACAGTTAAGCGGGCGTCGTTACGCCCGCCTCACCGCCGCGTCGGTTGGAATCGGCGCGGCCGGTCGCGGCCATCACTCCTTCGCAAGTTCCGCCGCGATGGCCTGTGCGAGCCGCGTCCCCTGCGGCTCATCGCCGGAACCGAACGTACTGACAACACGTCCGTTGCGGCCGATCAGCACCTTGTTGAAGTTCCAGTCCGGCTCCCAACGGCTCCGCTCGCGCACCCAGGCGTAGAATGGTGCCGCCTCGGGTCCGCGCACATGCGCAAGCCCCGCCATGGGAAACTTCACACCAAACTTCGTCTCGCAGAATGCCTTCACCGTTTTGTTGTCGGCGAACTCCTGGTTGAAGTCCCTGCTTGGCACCCCGATCACCGTCAGCCCGCGCGGCGATTCCGCCTGGTGCAGCTTCTCCAGTCCTTCGTATTGATATGTGTAGCCACAGAAGCTCGCCGTGTTCGCCACCAGCAGCACGCGGCCTCTGAACGCGCCAAGCTCCAGCCGACCCTCATCGATTGCCGAAAAGCCAAACTCCCACGCCAGCGCTTCCTTGCCATCCGCCATGACCGCCCCCCATTGCCGTGATCAGTCGTAGCGCTCCTCAAGCCACGGATCGCCATTGTTGTGGTAGCCCCGCTGCTCCCAGAAACCCGGCCGGTCGCTGATGGTGAACTGGATGCGCCGCAGCCACTTCGCCGACTTCCAGAAATACAGCCGCGGGATCAGCATCCGCACCGGCCCGCCATGCGCGCGTGGCAGCGGCTTGCCTTCCCATTCGTGCACCAGGAACACGTCCGGCTGGTCGAACTGTTCCAGCCGCACATTTGTCGTGTAGCCATCGAAGCTGTGGAACACGATGTGCCGCGCCTCCGGCCTCGGCCGCACGATCGCCAACAATGCCTGCGCCGCGACGCCCTTCCAGCGATTGTCGTAGCGCGACCATTGCGTCACGCAGTGAATATCCGACACGCTCTCGCTCTGCGGCAGCGCCATGAACTCGTCGAGCGTCAGGCTCAGCCGGTTCTCCACCGCGCCATCGACATCCAGCCGGAATTTTTGCGGCGTAACATCAGGCTCCGCACCAAGATCGAGCACCGGCCAGTCGCGTACCAGAAGCTGCCCCGGCGGCAGTCGGTCGCGCTCCGGGTCGCCAACCGTGCCGGTCAGCAGCCGGCCCTCGCGCGCCCACCGCTGCTTGGCCTCGATGAGCTTCTCGTTCCTCTCGTCGTCCATTTCAGCCGCGTGCCCGCATCAGCCGCGCCTTGTCGCGCTGCCAGTCGCGATCGGCGATCGCCGCGCGTTTGTCCTGCTTCTTGCGGCCCTCGCCCAGACCCAGCAGAACCTTGGCGCGCCCACGATCGTTGAAGTGGATCTGCAGCGGCACCAGCGAAACACCCTCCCGCGCCACCGAGCCGGCCAGCGAGCTGATCTGCTTGCGCGACAGCAGCAGCTTGCGCGGCGCGCGCGGTTCGAAGCGCGACAGCACGCCGCCCTGATATTCCGGGATATAGGCGTTGAACAGCCACATCTCGCCGTCACGCTCGCCGGCCCAGGCCTCCGACAAAGTGGCACGGCCATGGCGCAGCGACTTCACCTCGGGGCCCTTCAGCACGAGCCCGGCCTCGACCGTGTCCTTGATCGCATAATTGAACCGCGCCTTGCGGTTCTGCGCCGCAATGCCGTGCGAGATCAGGCCCTTCTTGGTCTTCGTGTCTGCCATGCCACCAACCGTCATGGCCGGGCTTGGCCCGGCCACCCACGACTACCCTATTGGGCGGCGTCTCTCGAGACGTGGATAGCCGGCACAAGGCCGGCCATGACGATATGGGTACCTGCGCGTCAGTTCAGCAACCCCACATCGGTCATCGCCGCGCGCACCTTCGCCCGGGTGCTCTCCATGATCGGCGCCAGCGGCAGCCGGCACCTCTCCGACGTCTTGCCCAACAGGCTCGCGGCGAACTTCACCGGCGCCGGGCTGGTCTCGGTGAACAGCGCGTCGTGCAGCGGCACCAGACGGTTCTGGATCGCCATCGCCTCGCCGAACCGCCCCTCCATCCACGCATCCTGCATCGCGGCGACCAGTCGCGGTGCGACATTCGCCGATACGGAGATGCAGCCCACGCCGCCCGCCGCGTTGAACGACAGCGCCGTATGGTCTTCACCCGAGAGCTGGCAGAAATCATCGCCGCAGGCGCGGCGCGTGTGCAGTGGCCGCGTCAGGTTCGCTGTCGCGTCCTTAACGCCGACGATGTTCTTGTGCTTCGCCAGCCGCGCCATCGTCTCCACGCTCATATCCACCACCGAGCGTGGCGGGATGTTGTAGATGATCATCGGCAGGTCGACCGCATCGGCGATCGCCTTGAAGTGCAGGTACATCCCTTCCTGCGTCGGCTTGTTGTAGTAGGGCGTCACCACCAGCGTCGCATCGGCGCCGGCCTGCTTCGCGTGGCGCGCCAGATCGATCGCCTCTTCGGTGGAATTGGATCCGGCGCCAGCAATCACCGGTACGCGGCCCTTCGCCACCTCGATCGCGATCTCCACCACCCGCTTGTGTTCATCATGCGACAGGGTCGGGCTTTCGCCGGTGGTGCCCACCGGAACGACGGCGTCGGTGCCCTCCTTGATCTGCCAGTCGACGAACTCGGCATAGGCCTTCTCGTCGACCGATCCGTCCGCACGCATCGGCGTGATCAGAGCGACCAGCGATCCCTTGAACATTGTCTTCTCCCCCGATTTGCGGGCCGGGAAGGCTAGGCGCGGAACAGGTGCGCCGCAAGGTCGGCTTGCGCTAGAAAGGGGCGCATGGCCGCCTCGATTCGTCTCCGTTTCGCTCTCTTCGCCCTGTTGGCCGCGACGCCAGCGCTGGCGCAGCAGGCCGATCCGATCGCCGCGATCCGCGCCGACAACTGGGCGGACGCCGAGCACGCGGCCGCGAGCTACGCCGATCCGGTCGCCAGCAAGCTGGTCACCTATTACCGCCTCCTCACGCCAGGCGCCGCGACGGCAGACGAGATCAGCGCCTTCATTGCCCAGAGCCCGGATTGGCCGAACCAGTCGCTGCTGGAGCGTCGGCGGCAGGAGGCAATCGCCACCGACCCGGACCTCGCCTCCACCCTGGCACAGTGCGACCGCAACCAACTCACCGTGCCGCAGACCATGCTGCACTGCGCCGAAGCGCTGGCGAATGCCGGCCGCAACGCGGAGGCTGCCGAAGAGGCGCGCCGCGCCTGGATCGCCGGCGTTGGCGACGAACCCGCCTTCCTGCACCGCTGGGCGGGTGCTGTGCGGCCCGACGACACCTGGGAGCGCTTCGAGCGTTTCGCCTGGCATGACGCCGCGGCCGCCGCGCGAGAGGTCCCGCGGCTCGACCCGCCGCATCGCGCCGCGGCCGAGGCGCGGCTGGCGTTGCAGCACGATGCGCCGAATGCCGATGCGCTGCTCGCCGCCGTGCCCGCTTCGCTGCGGCGCGATCCGGGTATGATGCTGGATCACGCCCGCTGGCTTCGCCATGCCGATCGCACCGCGGACGCCTTCGCCCTGTGGCAGCGAGCCGGTGAAGCGGCACAGGAGAATGCGCCGGCAGATCAGCTCACCGCGTTCTGGACCCAACGAAATCTGCTGGCACGCCGCCTGCTGCACGATGGCGATGCCGCCGATGCCTATGCGCTCGCTGACCGGCACGGCCACATCGCACCGGAGCAGGAGCTGGACGCGGAGTTCCTTGCCGGCTTCATCGCGCTGCGCCAGTTGAAAGACCCCGCCGCGGCAACGCGGCACTTCACGGCCCTCGCCGGGCTGTCGAAGGCGGCGATCACGCAAAGCCGCGCGTATTACTGGCTGGGCCGTGCCGTCGCCCGCTCAGGCGGTGATCCGAAGCCAAACTATCAGCGCGCGGCGGCGTGGCCGACGACATTCTATGGTCAGCTTGCCGCGCTCGCACTGGGCGCCGACCCCGCAGCACTCACACGTCGCATCACCGCGCTGCACGACCCCGCCTACACACGTGAGCAAGTGCTTGCGCTCACCGACCGCGAGGTTGTGCGAGCCGCTGCCATGCTGGTTGCGTGGAATGATCCACATCGGGCGCGGGCCTTCCTGCTGCGCATGGACGAGCTTGCACCGGATCCCGCCGACCGGGCCCTGACAGCGCTCTTCGCTCTGCGTGTCGGACTGCCCGACACCGCGGTTTTCGTGGCGCGCCGCATGGGCCGTGACGGCCTGGTCCTGCCGGAGGCCGGCTGGCCGATTGCCGCCGAACCGCCCGACGGACCGGTCGATGGATCGGTGGCACTCGGCTTGATCCGCCAGGAGAGCAGCTTCGACATCGGCGCCGTCAGTCCGTCCGGCGCCCGCGGGCTGATGCAGCTTATGCCATTCACCGCGCAGGCAATGGCGAAGCAGATCGGCACTGCCACATCGCTGGTCACCCTGACCTCCGATCCGGCGCACAACATGCGCCTGGGCACCGCGTATTTGCGCGAGATGCTTGACCACTTCGACAATTCGCTGCCGCTCGCTGTCGCCGCCTACAACGCCGGACCGCGTCGCGTCGATGAGTGGCTGGCGGACAATGGCGATCCGCGCGCAGGGCCAATCGACATGCTCGACTGGATCGAGCTGATTCCGCTCAACGAGACGCGCAATTACGTGCAGCGCGTACTGGAGAACGTGGTGGTCTACCGCGCGCGCCGCGGCGAAAGCACGCCGACACTGCTCGCGCAATGGACGCAATAGTCCATCGCATCTCCGCCTGGGACGGGTTTTCTCTTGTTGTCCGCGAATGGCGCGACGGCGATGCGCGCGCGCCACTACTGTGCCTACCTGGCATCGTGCGGACGTCGGGCGACTTCGAGACGCTCGCACATGCGCTGGGTGCCGGGCGGCGCGTGGTCGCACCGGACTATCCCGGTCGCGGCCAGTCGGGACGTTCGCGCGACGTCACACGATATGCGCCGGAGGCCTGCCTGCGCGATGTGCTGGACATTTGTGCCGCACTGCACCTGCACAGGGTGATCGTTGTCGGTACCAGCTTCGGCGGACTGCTCAGCATGGGTCTCGCGGCAGCACGCCCGTCATTGTTCAGAGCCGTCGTGCTCAACGACATCGGCCCGGAACTTGGCAGCAGCGGCACCGAATTCGTGCGGCGTTTCATCGGCCACGACGCCGCATTCCACGACATCGATACGGCGGTCACGCATCTACGTGCGGTCTTGCCGCCGCTTTCGCTGGACGGTGACGAGGCATGGCGAGCCATGACGGCTCTCACCTATGCGCCCGACGCTGACGGAACACTGCGGCCAGTCTGGGACACCCGCATCGCTCGGCTGCTGAACGGCCCGACGCCCGATCTTTGGACCTTGTTCCAGGGACTTGGGCATCTGCCCTTGCTGTTGGTGCGCGGGGAGGCAAGTGACATCCTGCTGCCAGCCACGGTGACGCGCATGCAGCAGGAGCGTCCCGACATGATGCTCGCAACGCTTCCCGGCATTGGCCATGCGCCGACGTTGACCGAGCCCGAGATACTCGCAGCGCTACGGACGTTCGTCGATCAGGTGGAATGAGAGCGTCGCGCCTGATCGCCAGTGGCTTTGGCTGTGGCTTTGTGCCGCTTTCTCCAGGCACGGTCGCATCGGCTGTGACGCTGCTGCCAGGTGCGCTGCTGCTGCATGCCTCGCCAGCCCTGCTTGCGACGGCAGCTCTGGTTACGACAGTCGGTGGATTGTGGGCCATCCGCGCAGCGAACATTGATGGCGATCCCGGCTGGGTGGTGATCGATGAAGTTGCAGGACAGCTTCTCGCATTGTGCGGGCTCGCGCGCGCATCGCTGGCCGGCATGCTTGTCGCATTCCTCATCTTTCGCTTTCTCGACGTGGCAAAGCCGGGCCCGATCGGTTGGGCGGATCGACAGGTCGGCGCGGCAGGCATCATGGCGGATGATGTGATCGCCGGGTTGATCACCGCTGGTATCGTATGGGCGATCAATGCAAATTGGCCGACATCGCTATTGTAACGGTACAAGAATATTCACATAGCGCGTCTTGCGCTCGCAAACTCCCTGCGGTGTCATCGTGACGATAGTCGGGAGTACGAAGCATGCCGCTCGAGTATGTCCAACCCGACAACTTGCTGCCCATGGCGGAGCGGCGACAGGCCGGACATGACCTGCGCCGACTGGTGCCGCGTCGACTTCATGCAACCTGGAAGGCTCCCACGGACCGTCGCGATCCGTTGGACACGCTCATTGAGACCAGCCGACATCGCATCTCTTCGCTGCTGCCGATCCGCTACGGCCGCATGCAGCCATCGGCGTTCGCGTTCTTGCGCGGCTCCGCGGCGATCATGGCGGCGGATCTTGCCAACACGCCGACAAGCGGTATCTGGGTGCAGTCCTGCGGCGACTGCCATCTCGCGAATTTCGGCGTCTACGCGGCATCGGACGGCACCCCGATCTTCGACGTCATCGATTTTGACGAGACTCTGCCAGCACCGTTCGAATGGGACTTGAAGCGCCTGGCCACCAGCGTTGCGGTCGATGCGCGCAGCCGTCAGATGCCGGAACATGCCAGCCGCGATCTCGCTGCCGGTGTGGTCACGGCATATCGTCAACATATGGCGAAACTCATGCGGCTTGATCCGCAAAGCGCATGGATATTGCGCGTCGATGTGACAAGAGTGTTACAACGCATCGGCGATGCCAAGCTGCGACAGCGGGAACTGAAGCGCCTGCACATCGCGGCCGAGGCACATCGCAGCGGCTATCGCAAACTGCTGGAGCGTCGCAAGTCCGGCTGGCGCATTCGACCGCGGCCGCCGCTCATCCCGCCTTTCGTGGCGCCACAGGACGACACGCTGGAACTGGTCGCCCACACCGCGTTCGACGCCTACAAGGTGGACCAGCCGGAGGAACGCGGCGTACTGCTCGACCGTTACCGATTGACCGACGCCGCGTTCAAGGTCGTGGGCATCGGCAGCGTTGGCACGTTCTGCGCCCTCGGCCTCTTCACCAACCGCGATGGCGCCACGCTGCTGTTGCAACTGAAGGAGGCGCAGCAATCCGTGCTCGCGCCATATACGGCGCCGAGCGTCTATATCAATCAGGGACAACGCGTGGTGACCGGACAACGCATCATGCAGGGCGAGCACGACAACTTTCTGGGATGGACGCAGGAACACGGCAGCGATCAGGTACCTGCTACGTGCGTGAGCTGAAGGACTCACGGCTCGCGGCGATCGGCGAAACGATCGCTGACGGCGCGCTGCCCCACTACGCCACTTTATGTGGCATGGCTTTGGCGCGGGCGCACGCACGCTCCGGCGACGCGGCAAGGATTGGCGGCTACATGGGATCCGGCGGCTCGTTCGATGCTGCGATCGCCGACTTTGCCTTGGCCTATTCAGGTCAGGTGGAAAGCGACTGGAGGGTCTTCGTCGAGGCAATCAAATCCGGGGCCATCGAGGCGCAGTGCGAATGATCACGGCGGGCACGTCGGTCGTGCTCCTTCGTCATGGTGGGGCTTGGCCCCATAGGCGCTAACAAAGTGAGATCGACAGCCGCACTGTTCCCACTTCCGTCATGGCCGAGCTTGGCTAAGCTCGGCTTGGCCAGTCCCTAGCGGGCTAAAGGCAAGCGCACCCCGGCGTAGGGCCACCATCGGAGCGCACCACATGGTGGTCGATCCATTCGGCCACCAGACGCCGCGCCTCGTTCAGCGAAGCCTCAGGATGATGAATGCGATACAGCGCGGTGCAGGCCCGGAATGCAGTCATGTCATCCGAGCCCAACTGGCGCAGGTCGCGGTAGGCGGTAACCACCGCGCGCTCGCAGCGCCTGGCGATCTGGCTGACGTCGTTGCCCATCGACGGACGATCCTCTTTGTTGCGAGTTATTCGCAATTGACTACGGCAGGATAGGTGGCCGATCGAATCTGGGCAATATGCTGCTTTGTCATGCCAGCAAGCCACTTGCCTCGGCAATCTCCGCGTCGACGGCGCTGATCCCCCACTCCGACAGCACGCTTCGCAGGTCCGCCGCGCCGGTCGACTCAGGCGGTGTCGGCCTATCGAGCGGCGTGCGACTGAAGCGCGGTGCCGGCGCCGGCTGCCGTACACCGTCTACCTCGACGAATGCCTTGCGCACGCGATTGTGCGGATGGTCGGGCGCCTCCTCCATCGACAGCACCGGCGCGAAGCACGCATCGCTGCCTTCCAGCAGCGCGCACCATTCATCCCGTGTGCGGGTGCGGAAGCGCTCGGCTAGCCGCAGTTTCGTCTCGGGCCAGCGTGAGCGGTCCATCTGCGGCGGCATCGTCGCGGGATCGATCTCCAGCAGACGCATAAGTTCGCCATGGAACTTCGCCTCGATCGCCGCCACCGAAACATAGCGGCCATCGGCGCACTCGTAGACCTCGTAGAAATATGCCCCTGAATCGGTGACGTTGCCGCCGCGGCCGCCATCCATGCGGCCCGCCGCCTTGGCACCGTAAATCGAGGTCATCAGCGACGAGGCGCCGTCGACCATGGCGGCATCCACCACCTGCCCCCTGCCCGACCGCCGCGCCTCGATGATCGCGGCAAGCACGCCCACCACGAGATACAGCGCGCCGCCGCCGAAGTCGCCGACCAGATTGAGCGGCGGCGTCGGCGGGCCGCCAGCGCGGCCGATCGCGTGCAGTGCGCCGGTGAGCGCAATGTAGTTGAGATCGTGGCCAGCGGAGTGCGCCAGAGGCCCTTCCTGACCCCAACCCGTGACTCGCCCAAACACCAGGCGCGGGTTGCGCGCGAGACAGACATCAGGGCCGAGACCAAGCCGCTCCATCACATTGGGACGGAAGCCTTCGATCAACGCATCGGACTGCTCGATCAGCCGCAACGTCAGCGCGACGGCCTCGGGTCGCTTAAGGTCGAGGCGGATGATATGCCTGCTGCGCTTCAGCACCTCGAACTTCTTCGGCAGCGGCAGGCCGAGATCGCTGTCCGCGATGCGGTCGATGCGCAGCACAGTGGCGCCCATCTCGGCGAGCATCATCGCTGCCATCGGACACGGCCCGATGCCGGCGAATTCGATTACTTTGATACCTGCGAGCGGTCCCATCACGCGGCCCTGCCGTGATGATGGTGATGGTGTCCCGTCCCAGCATGCGAATGGGTGTGCTGGGTATAGTGCTGGCGCAACAGGTCCTTGCCGTAGTCGTTGCCATTGGGCGTGCGCACCACGGTGTGGATGTGGTCGCGCGAAGGCGTGTCGTTGTCGTAGACGATGCCGGACTGGTGGTCGAACTCGACCAGGATGACTGGGCTCAGGATGCGATAATAGAAGGGGCTCGCATCGTCGAACGGACCGATCCAGGCGAATTGCGTCTCGCCAAGATGACGCTTCGCCTCGGCATACCGCACGTCGGCGTGTCCGGGCCGCAGGCGACCCGTATAGAGCCCAAGCATTGATTCGAGACGCTCGCGTCCCTCCACCGAAAGGTCGCCATAGCGGATCCCGACCGCATCGATCCGCTGATTGTCGCGGAACGCGGCGGTGAGCAACTCCGAGGGAAGATCCTTGCCAACCGTCGCGCGCCCGCGTTCATCCGCCGACAGCGCACGCATCAGCGCATATCCTTGCTCCTCTTCCGCGGCGAACACACGCGTGCCGGCATACTTGCCGAAGCGCGCCAGCACCGGCTCGGACCCCATGAATGCGGGCGTCAACACAAGCTGATCGCCAAGAACGAAGCAGTTGAGGTTGAGGTGATGGCCGTCGATTTGCCAGCCCCACGGCTCATCCGGCGACGGATTGCCAAAGATGCTGACCCAATAGAACCACTCGCTGTATTCTTCGGGCTTGCCGGTGATCTCCAGCGCGTGCTCGTTGAGCCGCATGACATCGCGAGCGCTACGGTATCCCGCATCGCTCATGCTTTCGCGCAGCAAGGCCAGTGCGGCTTCGCGCTGATCGTGCCCCAGATCGGCGAGGCAGACGCCGTGACGCATCACCCACGGATGGATGTTGCACCACATCCGCCACGCCTCGTCGCCGATGGCGAAACATGCCGCGTTGCGTTGCGCCGGGCTAAGCGTGGCGAGGAAAGCGCGCGCGGCCTCCAGCACCGGCGCAAGCGAGACGCCGGTCTTCTCGATCGAGAAGACGCCCGATGCGAGCTTGCCGTCTGGGGCAATACCGTGGAACGGCTCGGCAAGAGCGGCGTCGGCTCGTTCACGCATCGGCTGCAGCCGCAACGGCAATTCGAATGGCCGGACGGCGGGGGTTGGCACTCGGTGCCGCAAGCCGAAATGGGCTGATTCGCCTGCCATGGTTGGGCCCTCCTATAAGACGCAGGCTACGGCGGGCCCGTTGGGGCGGCAACAGAAGGTCAAGGTTCCACGATCGGCGGCATCGCTAATTCGGCGATTGCGTCGGCGCGATCCGCTGCTGGCGGTTCCCAGCCAAATGCCGACCGTCCGCCATACTGGTGCGAACGGGTTCGCTCACCGGCAAACAGTGCGTCGATCGACGGCCCACATGCATTCCACTCCAACCGGCGCGCCTGTTCGTCGAGGCGCTTGATCGCCGCGAGCGCCTCTGACTGTCCCAGCTTGGCCTTCCTCACGGCAGTTTTCAGCACGTCGATCGTGCGGTCGTAGACCTTCAGCGGCACGGGAAAGGGATGCCGATCCTTGCCACCATGTGCGACCGAGAAGCGTGCCGGGTCGCTGAAGCGATACGGCGCCCCGTGAACGACCTCGGCGACCTGGGCCAGTGCGCGCACCGTCCGTGCACCGACGCCGGGCACCAGCAAAAGCTCGGAAAAATCCTGCGGTCCGCATTCGGCAGCAGCCGCGAAATTTCCGTGCAGACGTCGCGCGACGATGTCGTCAGGCCTGACATCATGGTGGGCGGGCATGACGAGATGCGGCAGCACCGGTTGGCTGCGCGAGGCCGGCTGTTGGACGCGGGAACCTTGCAATTTGGCAAGCTGCCGTTCGATTCCGTCGGGCCCGAGTTCGCCAAGGATGTCGAGCTGTCGCCGGCGCGAGGTTTCCGCACGACGATCGGTGAGATTGACGATTACGCCCTGATCGACACCGTCGATCGCAGAATGCGGTTCGTCGACGAAGCTGCGCAGGCCCTCGGATAGCCAGTGATAGCGCCGAGCCTGGCGGCGGTCGCCATTCATGCCCTGCTGGACCACGACCCAGTGCCCGTCATCCGTGACGATGAAACCGTGCAGATAGAGATCAAAACCGTCCTGCACCGCTGCGCTGTCCACCTTCGCGACCAGTCGGCTCGCCGTGGCAAGCGCTGCGCCGTCAAACCCGATCCGATCGCCGATTGCGACAAGCTCATGCGGCGTCTGGCGTGAGTGGCTCCCACGCCCGCCGCAAACATGAATGCCGAGTTCGCCCGAAGGAGTCAGGCCTCGCTTCAACGCGCCGATCACGCTCGTGGTGATGCCGGAGGAATGCCAATCCATTCCCATTACGGCACCGAACGACTGGAACCAGAACGGATGCGCCAGCCGGCGCAACATCTCGTCTCTGCCATATTCCAATACGATTGCCTCAGTGATCACCGCGCCGAGCCGCGTCATGCGATCGCTCAACCATTTGGGCACGTGGCCGCCGTGCAGCGGCAGGTCCGCACTGCCCGCTCGGCGAACCATCAGCCTGCGCCTGTTGGCACGTTGTGCGCCCCGTCGGCGCTGAATAGCGGCAGCTCAGTGGTGGAACCGATCGGCGTCTGATCGAAGTTCGACACGGTGACGCCGAGTAGCCGGATGCCCTTGGGGGCCGGCAGGACCATTCGCACGAGTTCGACGCAGGCCTGGCGCAAGAGACTGTGCTGCGCGATCACCGTTGGAAAGCTGCGCCTCCGCGTCACCTGGCGAAAGTCGGCGAACTTGACCTTCACCGTCACAGTTCGACCAAAGGCATTGGCTTTCTCACACCAGGCCCACACATCGTCTGCCATGGCTTCGACGCCCGCTTCGATTTCGTCAGCTGCGGTGAGGTCTCGGTCGAAGGTGGTTTCCGAGCCTGAGGACTTGCGTTGGCGATCGGCGACGACCGGCCGATCGTCTTCGCCATTGGCGATGCCAAGGTACCAGTTGGCGGATCGACCAAAATGCTGCTGCAGAAAAGTCAGAGACATTGCTCGCAGATCTGCGCCCGTTTGAATGCCGAGCTGCCGCATCTTTCCTGCCGTGACCGGGCCGACACCGTGAAACCTGTCGATCGGCAGCGACGCGATGAAGTCCGGCCCCATCTCCGGCGTGATGACGAACTGGCCATTCGGTTTGCGCTGACTGGATGCAAGCTTGGCAAGGAACTTGTTATAGGAGATGCCAGCGGACGCGGTGAGGCCGGTCTCCTGGAAAATGCGCGCACGGATTTCTTTCGCCGTAGCCGATGCGGTTTGCAGGCCGCGCAGGTCCTGTGTGACATCGAGATAAGCTTCGTCGAGCGAGAGCGGCTCGATCAGCGGTGTATACTCATCGAAAACCGCTCGGATCTGGCGCGAGACGGCGCGGTAGACCTCGAAGCGCGGCGGCACGAACACCAACTCCGCACATCGCCGCATCGCTGTGGTCGACGGCATGGCCGAGCGGACGCCGAATGCACGGGCCTCATAGCTTGCCGCTGCTACAACACCACGTTTGGCGCCGTGGCCAACCGCGACCGGTTGCCCACGGAGCGCCGGGTTGTCGCGCTGTTCCACCGACGCATAGAACGCGTCCATGTCGACGTGTATGATTTTGCGCAGCGGCATGGCCCTGCCTTACCACAACGGGAACATAAATAGAACCATCCGCTGGATGGCCCCGCTGTCGATGCACCGTCAGTGCATGAAGGTCGCCTCCCCGCTATGGGCAACCTCTCATCCGCGTGCATCTGTTTGTTGCAACATCAATCCCCCGCCGCCACCGCCGGTCGGTCATGCCTGCGCATCAGGAACAGCAGCAGCAGCGGCGGGATGACCGTCAGCATCATCATCCGGAAGTCGTTGTTGTATGCGATGATCTGCGCCTGATGCGTCACCATCTGATCGAGCAGCGCCGCACCGTGCCGCGTCGCCGGGTCCAGCATGTGCTGCACCGAGTCGTTGCCCTGCAGCACCCGGTCGAACGGTGTGATACCGGCGGCGATGTCGGCATGCGTCGCCTGGATACCGCGCGTCAGGCTGAACGACGTGATCGAGATGCCGATCGCCGAACCGATATTGCGCGCCAGCGACTGCATCGATGTCGCCTCCCCGCGCAGTGACGCCGGCAGCGTCGTGTAGGCCATCACCGTCATCGGGTTGAACACCAGGCCGACGGTAAAGCCCTGCATGATCATGGTGAGCATCATTTCACCCGCGGTCACGTCGGGCGTCCAGTTGCTCATCGTGTAGAGCACCCAGCCGAGCCCCAGCAGGCCCACCGCCATGATCTTGCGCTGATCCACCCGCATCCCCATGCGCGCGGCGAGAAACATCGAGGCGATGATGCCGATCCCACGCGGCGCCATCACCCAGCCGGCGGTATAGACCGGATAGCCCGCCAGGTTCTGCAGGTAGGGCGCGAGCAGTGCCGACGTCGACAGCATCAGCGACGATACGCAGAAGATCATGATGATCGCCGAGGCGAAGTTGCGATCCCTGAACAGGCCGGGCGGCAGGAACGGCTTCTCGGCAGTAAACATGTGCACGACGAACAGGTAGAACGCGAGGCCCGCGACGACCGCCTCCACGATGATCTCGCGCGAGCCGAACCAGTCGAGTTCCTGGCCGCGATCCAGCAGCATCTGGAAGGAGCCGGCGGCGAGCCCCAGCATGGCGAAGCCATACCAGGAGAACCTGAGCTGCGTCCGCGCCGGCGTCTCACGCATGAACAGTATGATGCCGACCAGGGCGAGGATGCCGAACGGCAGGTTGACGTAGAACACCCAGCGCCAGGAGTAGAGATCGGTCAGATAGCCGCCAAGGGTCGGGCCGATCATTGGTCCCATCGTGACGCCCATGGAGAAGATCGCCATCGCTTGCGCGCGGCGCGAGAACGGATAGATGTCGAGCATCGTGGCCTGCGACAGCGGCGCCAGTGCCGCGCCAAACATGCCCTGCAGCAGCCGGAAGCCCACCAGTTGTTCCAGCGACTGCGCCGCACCACACAGCATGGAGGCGGCGGTGAAGCCGATGATGCAGACGATGAACAGCCGCTTGCGACCGAAGCGGACCGCCATCCATCCCACCGGCGCTGTCATGATGGCGGCTGCGATCACGTAGGACGTAAGTACCCAGGTGATCTCATCGTACGACGCCGACATGCTGCCCTGCATGTATGGCAGCGCGACGTTGGCGATGGTGGAGTCCAGCGTCTGCATGAACATCGCCAGCATGGCGGAGGCGGTGAGCAGACCGCGGTAGGGTACGCTGGTTGTTTCCGACATGTTTCCTGGACGTAGTCAGCAAGCCAGCGGATTGTGCGCCTGCCCGACGCCTTGCGCTACCTGTGGGTAGGACGGGGCTGGTCAGTTCCCCGCGCTCGCCTCATCCACCCCCGGCTCGGACATCTCTGCGAATGCATAGATCTCCGCCAACGGGACTTCGAGGCCGACGCTCTGCAATCGCAGAATCGCCTCGGGGCCGCCCTGTGCCTCAAAACTCCAGCTGCCGTCTGGCCGACGGCGATAAACGTGGCATGCCCGCTCGGACTGGTACAGCTCGACGATCTCCTCGGCGCCTTCGACCGCCTGAAGGTCACCGCGCTTGGCATCGCGCTCGCTCCAGTTCCGCAGTTCCGATGGCGAGATCACCTCGAACATGACCCTGGGATTCTCGCCACAGCGGATCAGAACGTCGGGAATCCGCGCTGTCGCACGTTGCGCCGAACGCGGCACGGCCCCGCTGCCGCTCTCTGGGCGGCACCCATCCGGATTGCCGCGCAGCCGGTTGACGAGTGCTCCGGTCAGCCCGGCCAGAATGGCGCCATGCTCCGGCGATGGCGCGGCATGGGCGACGATCCGTCCGTCCACCAGTTCGTAGCGCCACGCGTCGCCGAATTCGTGCTGATCGGTTATCAGGAACCGTTCAGCGGTCCAGCCTTGCTCCGCGACGCGCTGGGCAACCGTCATCGATACCTCCGGCCGGGCATGCTACCGCAGCCCGGCCCCGCCGGCGAGCTAAGCCTTCACCATCGGACACGCCCCCTCCGACAGCGGCCGGAACGCCTCGTCCGCCGGCGTGGTGCCGATCAGCTTGTACAGATCCCACTCGCCCTTGCTCTCGGTCGGCTGCTTCACCTCGAACAGATAGGCCGGCGTCAGCTTCCGCCCGTCCTCGCGGATCTTGCCCGGCCCGAAGCAGTCGTCGTCGGTCGGCATCGCCTTCATGCGCGCGACCGTCGCGGCACCATTCGCCTTCGCCGCCGCAGCCCCCATGTCGGCCACAGTCTTCAGGTAATGCAGCGTGCAGGAATAGTCGCCCGCCTGCGCCATGTTCGGCCACAGCGTCACTTTCGGTGCGATGCGCTTCTGGAATGCGCGCGTCCGCTCGTTGAGGTCCCAATAGTAGGTCTCGGACAGCCGGGTGCCGGCCGCCATCTGGATGCCGATCGAGCGGATGTCCGTAGTGTAGGCCACCATCGCGGCCAGGTTCATCGTGCGCGTCAGGCCGAACTCGTGCGCCTGCTTGACGATGTTGATCAGGTCGGCGCCGGCGCCGCAGATGCCGAGGATCTTCGCACCTGACCCTTGCGCCTTCACCAGGAAGGCCGAGAAATCGGTGGTCTCCGGAAACGGATAGATCTGCGCGCCGACCACTTTGCCCCCGGCGGCCTCCACGAAGCGCGTGGTGTCGCGCTGCGTCGCGGCACCGAAGGCATAGTTCGGCGTGATGAAGTACCAGGAGTTGCCGCCCGACTTCACCATCGCGCCGCCGGTCGATTTCGCCTCCATATAGGTGTCGAACGCCCAGTGCATCGAGTTGGGCGTGCACGCACTGCCCGTCACGTCTGAGCTCGCCGTGCTGGTGGCGATCATGATCTTGTTCTTCTCCTTGCACACGCCGGCCAGCGCCAGCGCGCATGAGGTTGCGGCGATGTCGATGATGATGTCGACGCCGCGCTGGTCGAACCATTCGCGCGCCAGCGAGACGGCGACGTCAGGCTTGTTCTGATGGTCGGCGGACAGCACCTCCACGTCGAACGCGCCGGCGGCGAACTCCTGCACCGCCTGCCTTGTGCAGGCCACGCCAGTGGGCCCGTTCACGTCGCGATATGGGCCCGACATGTCGTTGATCACGCCGATCCGGACGACGGGACGAGTTCGGGCGCGCAGGCGCCCTGGGATGGCGGCACCCGCGGCCGTGGCAGCGAGCAGCGAACGGCGTGACAGAGGCATGGACATTTCCTTTCGTGTGCAACGACACGATACGCGATGGCGTCTTCGAGGCCAAAACGTCGCCGCCCCCTCGACCAACCCGGCCAACCGCGCCACCATCCCGCGCAGGGATGCCGCGACACGACGCCACACGAATGCGCCGCCGAACCATCGCGCTGAGCTGCGGATTTCGGCATCCTGTTCGCTGCCTACCTCGCCATCGGTCTTCTGGTCATCCACACCAGATCACCTGACGAACTGACCTTTGCTCCCCAATCGAACCCAGCCGGTCAGGCGCTCGAGGTCTATGCCGAGATCGTCTCGGTCGATGCCGTACGCGACGCGATCGACCTGCGGCTCGATTTCGCCACGGGCCGCGATCGGCTGGGCCTGCGCTTCGGCGGCCCGGCCGATCGCGACATGGTCATCGAGGTCGGCGACGGTGACTCTGAGCAACAGATCATTTGGCATACCGGGCAACGGATGACGTCACATCCGCTGTCGGTCGACATCCGCAGAGGAAACATCCAGGACTACCCCTTCGACCGCTACACGGCGACGCTGACGATGGCGGCCTATGAGCGTACCGATGTGGCCAACGGCACGCCGGTCCCGTTGCGAATAACCGTGTGGAAACGTCTCCCCGCCTGGGCCATAACCACCACCGCGACACAGCCACCGGCGCACCCTGCCACGGCTACCCTGACCTTCGGCGTACGGCGCGCCGATCTCCAGGTCATCTTCGCGACGACGATCTATTTCGCGATGGCGGTGATGGCGATCATCGCGCTGTCGGTTGGTTCGCTGCTGTTCCTCGGGGTTCGCCGAATGGATACCACCATGGCCGCCGTGCTTGCCGCCATGGTCTTCACCCTTCCTGGGCTGCGCAGCCTCATGCCTGGCAACCCGCCGCTTGGCGTGCACGCCGACAGCCTCGTCTTCTTCTGGGCCGAGATCAGCGTGGTGATCGGATTGGCACTCACCGTCGCGACGTGGGCCATCGGACGCGACGACAGGTGATCGAACTGGATTCCCATTCACTCCCAACCAGTTGATCGCTCGCCCTTGTTCGAACCAGATGCCGCCATCGGCACGCCATAAGCGAGCCGCCACAGATCGTTGAATGCTCGAATCGGAGCTAGATAATGATTCGTGGTTGTCAGTGGCATGTCCGAAGCGACTGAAGACGATCCGGAATTTCAGGCGGTCGATGGCCCTGACCCGGTAGTCGGTCCGTCCAAGCCGCACCTGGCCGGCATCCTTGGGCCGGGCCTGATCACCGGCGCTTCCGATGACGACCCCAGCGGGATCGCGACATATTCGCAGGCTGGCGCACAGGTTGGTTTCGCCCTCCTGTGGCTGATGCCATTCACCTACCCCCTGATGGCTGTGACCCAGGAGATCAGCGCACGGCTGGGCCGCACGACGGGCCGGGGCCTGGCCGGCAACATCCGTCGTCACTATCCATCCTGGGTGGCGCAGAGTTGCATCAGCCTCCTTCTGATCGCCAACGTGATCAACCTCGGCGCTGACCTCGGCTCGATGGGCGACGTGACCCAGATGCTGATAGGCGGTCCCCGTTGGCCATACGTCGTCGGCTTTGGATTGATCTGTGTTGGGCTGCAGGTGTCCTTGCAATACGCGCGCTATGTGGCAGTGCTGAAGTGGCTGACGCTCGCACTGTTTGCCTATTTTGGAACGGCGCTGACCGTTTCCATTGACTGGCATGAGGCGCTGCATGGGTTGCTGGTGCCGACATGGCAGGATTCGAAAGACTTCATCTCTCTTGTCGTAGCGGTGCTCGGCACGACGATCTCGCCCTATCTGTACTTCTGGCAGTCGTCGCAGGAAGCCGAAGACCAACGCATGCAGCCGCTCCGCGAGAAGCTCACCGAGGCGCCCGAGCAGGCCCCTGCGGCCTTCGAACGGATTGGTCTGGATACTTGGATCGGCATGGCGCTCAGCAATCTCGTGGCGCTGGCGATCATGCTGACGGCCGGCGCGACGCTTCATGTCGCCGGCAAGACTGACATCGACAGTTCGCAAATGGCCGCGGAGGCGCTACGGCCCATCGCGGGCGAGTTCGCCTTCCTCATCTTCGCATTGGGAATCATCGGCACCGGGTTCATGGCGGATACCCGTGTTGGCGGGCTCTGCTGCGTATGCCGTCGGCGAGGCATTGCGCTGGCCGGTAGGACTGGCGCGTCAGCCCAAGGCAGCCCACGCATTTTATGCCACGCTGGCAGTGGCCACGGCCCTCGGAACAGCCATCAGCTTGCTGCCGATCGACCCGATCAAAGCTCTCTATTGGAGCGCCGTCATCAACGGCGTGATGGCGGCGCCGATCATTGTTGTGATGATGAACTTGGCCAGCAATCCTCGTGTGATGGGGCGTTTCACCTTGTCATCCTGGCTCAAGGTCGTCGGCTGGATCACGGCTGCCGTGATGGCACTCTGCGTCGTCGGATTGTTCGCGTCACTTGACTTATAACACCACGAGGGCGCCAGCCTGAGGAAAACCCTCCGGCACCACATGCCGGCTCCCCTCGCTCTAGTCGTGCCGATCCAACATTCTGTCGACCGTCTCCAGCAGTTCGTCAGTCGAGAATGGTCTGGGTAAGAATTCGCCGAGACCATCGATGTGCTGCCGTACCTCTGGAAACGATGCGAACAGAACCTTGATGCCGGGTCGCTTGAGCCGCGCCATGCGGGCCAACGCGGTCCCATTTGGGGTACCTTGGGGGAACCGAACGCGGGTGATCAGTAGCTCAATGTGTTTCGGATGCTCTAAAGCATCGATGCCGGCCATCGAATCCATGAACGCAATGGCGTCGTACCCCGCCCCTCTGAGAGCGGCAAGCGCAGCCTCCGAAAATTCCGGCTCGTCATGGACAAGGACTATTCGGGCGGGCATCGCGAGGAACCCCGGTGGCGTCGTGCCAACAGCAAAACCAACTCTATCGTGGCACATGCCACAAATCTGGTGAACCCATATCGGCGCATAAAAAGAAAGGCCTGGGCAGTGGGACCGAGATCAGCGTGATGATCGGATTGGCACTGAGGTGTCGCGACGTGGGCCACTGGACACAAGGATAGATGACCGAACCAAGGAAAACTTTCCTTGACAATGTTTCTAACATACAGCTACGTTGCGCGCCCGCCGCACAGCCGGAGCGCCCGATGGCCCAGACAATTCCGGAACTCGACCCCGCCACCCTCGCCGACATGCTTCGCTCCACGGTCGCCGCGCTTCCGGTCGATCCCGACGCCTCACCCGAAGACCTGGACGCCCAGCGTCAGGCCGCGCTGCTCGCCGTGACGGCGCTATGCCCGCGCGACCCGATGGAGGCGATGCTCGCCGCCCGCATCGTCTCCGCACACCACGCCGCCATGGAGTGCTTCCGTCGCGCCGCCCGGCACGACATCGACGACAACGCGGCGCTCCGTCTCCAGGGCAAGGCGATCTCACTCGCCAATCTGGCGCTGCGCACGCTGCGGGAACTCCGCAAGTGCCAGGCGGAGCCGCCCGCCTATCCGGTCGCGGAATTACCGCAGGCAGACCCCGAACCGCCTGTCGCAGACAAACCTCCCGTCTCGCAGCCGCCGTCCCATCCCGCCACCGTCGTCCCGGCCGCACAGCCAGAGGCATCATACGCCCCGGTCATCGATCATGCGCTTGCCAGGAACGGTCCTTCACCGGCGGTGCTCGCCGCCTGACGACACCGGCGATCGCTCCGAAGGCTTGGCGAACCGGCGAGGTCCCTCCACCGCTGATTGCACCATGCCATGGTTTTGCCAGTGATGTGCCGATACGCATATGATCCGGCTTCTATGGATCAGCCGGCATGGCCCGTATCGCCCATTGCTCGCCATACACACGGTGCCGCGCTGATCGCCGAGCCCAGGAGGGTAGCCGTTGACCGAAGTCGAGGATGCAGCCGCTCTCGGTGTACTCGGTGACGTCCAACTCATACGGGGCGACCAGCCAGCGGCGCTGAAGAGCTACCAGGCCTCGCATGATGTCTTCGAAAGACTGGCCAATGCGGATCCGGCAGATGCCGGGAAGCAACTCAGCCTCGCCGCCTCCCACATCCGGATCGGCGATGTCCAGGCTGAGTTGAACGACCTGGCGGCAGCACTGAAAAGCTACCAGTCCTCACTCGCGATCGCCGGCTGTCTGGCGGAAGCCGACCCGGGAAACGCCACCTGGCAGCGCGACCTGTCGCTCGCGCACGAAAAGCTCGGCGACACGCGCCGTGCGCAGGGTGATCACGCGGCGGCGCTCGCCAGCTATCAGGCTTCGTTCGCAATCAGACAGCGTCTCGCCGACGCGGACCCTGCAAACATCATATGGCAGCGGGAACTTGCAGTCGCGTACAACAAGATTGGCGATGTGCGGCGGGCGCACGGGGACCTGGCGACGGCACTGACCGACTACGCCGTCTCGCACGACGCCTTCGACCGTCTGGCCAAGGCAGACCCGGCGAATGCCGAACGTCAGCGCGATGTGTCGGTCTCGCACGACAGGATCGGCGATGTGCAGGTCGGGCTGGGCAATCTGTCGGCGGCTCTGACGGCCTACCTGGCATCGCTCGCAATCGCCGACCGTCTGGCCGAGACAAACCCCGGAGTCACGGGTCGGCGCGACGTGCTGGTGTCGCATAACAAAATTGGCGACGTGCAGGTTCAGTTGGGCGACCTGCACGCAGCGCTGATGAACTACCGGACGTCGCTCGCGATCGCCACTCGTCTGGCCAAGGACGACCCGGCCAATGTGGTCTGCCAACGCGATCTATCGGTTGCCCATAACAAGATCGGCGATGTGCAACGTGCGCGAGGTGACCTCGCCGCGGCGCTGACGAGTTATCGAGCCTCCCAGGGTCTCCTCGACCGTCTGGCCAGCGTGAACCCGGGCAATGCGTCCTGGCAGCGCGACCTCTCGGTCGCACACAACGCGATCGGTGATGTGCAACGCACAATAGGCGACCTGCCGGCGGCACTGACAAGCTACCAGGCCGCGCTTGCGATCCGCGACCGTCTGGCCAAAGCGGACCCCGCAAACGCCGAACGTCAGCGCGACACGTCGGTCTCGCACGACAAGATCGGCGAAGTGCAGGTCGCGATGGGCGATCTGTCCGCGGCGCTGATCAGCTACCAGTCCTCGCTCGCGATCGCCGACCATCTCGCCAACGCTGACCCGCGCAACGCCACCTGGCAGCGCGACCTGTCGGTCTCACACATCAAACTCGGCGACATGCAACGGGCAGGCGGGAACCTCGCCGCGGCACTGACCAGCTACACGGCCGGGCACGCAATCTTCGAGCGTCTGACCAAATCGGACCCGGGCAACGCCACGTCGCAGCGTGATCTCTCGGTCTCGCACAACAAGATCGGCGATGTGCAACGCGCGCACGGCGATCTGGCGGCGATGCTGGCGAGCTACCGAGCCGCACACGATGTTTTCGAGCGTCTGGCCAAAGCTGACCCGACGAACGCCCTATGGCAGCGCGACCTCTCTGTCTCGCATAACAAGTTGGGCGACGCGCAGCGCGAGCAGGGCGATCTGGCGGCGGCGCTGAGCAGCTACCAGGCCTCGTTCGCGATCAGAGATCGTCTGGCCGCGGCGGATCAACGAAACACCTCGTGGCAGCGCGACCTCTCTGTCTCGCACGAAAAAATCGGCGACGTGCAAGGTGAGCAGGGCGAGCTCGCAGCGGCTCTCGACAGCTACCAGCAATCATTTGCGATCCGCGCCCGTCTGGCCGAGGCCGAACTCTGGCAATGCCGCCTGGCAACGTGACCTGGCAGTGAGTCACGGCCGCCTCGGGATGACCCGGATGCGGCAAGGCAGCCATGACGAGGCGGCCAGCGCGCTTCGGCAAGGACGCGAGATCATCGCACAGCTTGTCCAGCGCTTGCCGGATAACCCGACCCTGCTTGCCGATCTTGCATGGTTCGACAGCCAGATACCCAAGACCTAGCACGTTGCTCCCGTCATGGTCGGCGAAGGCCCACCATCCACATCTTTTGCCGCTGCAAATAGGGAAAGACGCGGATGCGGACCGCGCCGGCATGACGCGACGAAGCAACCGCGTGGTCATTCGATTGAGCCGTTGCCTTAACACTGAGAAAGCAAGGCGAGAACCACTGAGGACACGGAGACGATGCGCTTTGCGCAAGCGCATAGATGCCGTCGCATACCAGCAGCCCGGTCCAATGATCGCTTCGGTGAAGGTTTCCGTACGCCGGCCCAACAAGGCAGTGCCCGCCGGATGGATACGACGTATCGTGGATGCGCGTTTCGCAATGCAATGAAAGGGGACGAACATGGGAAGGCTCGACGGCAAGATCGCAGCGGTGACCGGCGGGGCATCGGGGATCGGCGAGGCGACGGTCAGGCGTTTCGTCGCCGAGGGCGCGAGCGTGGCATTCTGCGATCGGGACGGCGAGCGCGGCCAGCGCGTGGCCGCCGAGCTCGAGACCGCGGGCGCCAAAATCGCCTTCACGCAGGCTGACGTTGGTACCGAGGCCGCATGCCTCGCCTTCGTCAACGGTGCCGGGGAAAAATTCGGGCGCCTCGACATCCTCGTCAACAATGCCGGCATCCGCAAATACGAGAAGGTCGACGAGGCGAGTGCTGCGAGCTGGAACGAGATCCTCAGCGTCAACCTGATGAGCTACGTCTTCTGTGCCAAGGCGGCGGTTCCGCTGATGCGCGGCAACCAGGGCGCCCCCGGGGGAGCTATCGTCAACGTTGCCTCGGTTCGTTCCGTCGTCGCAGGCGGCGGCAACTTGCAGTACGACACCACCAAGGCCGCGATCGCGGGCTTGACGAGGGCGCTCGCCGCCGACCACTCGGCGGAGGGCATTCGGGTGAACGCCGTCGGCCCTGGCCCGATCTTCACGCCGTTCCATGCGCGCCGCATCGCTGCGGCCGGCGAGACTGTCGAGCAGTACAACACCCGCGCCGCACAAGGCACGATGCTGAAGCGCCCGGGCAGGGCCGATGAGGTTGCCGCCGCGATCCTGTTTTTGGCCTCCGACGATGCCTCCTACGTCACCGGCGCCCTGCTGTTCGTGGACGGCGGTATGACGGCGCTGTAGGGACGATTCGGCCGTCGCTCACAGTCGATATCACCCGATCGCGGCCTTTTGCTGGCGTCAACGAATTGGAAAGGTTGTGCCGGCAGTAAACAAGGAAAATGGAACCGCAAAGCACGCAGAACACGCAAATGGATATCGGCGAGGGCGAGATTAACCTCCTGTCCAAACGAATCATTGGCTGCGCCCTGACGGTGCTCCATGCGCTGGGAACGGGATTTCTTGAGAAAGTGTATGAAAACGCATTGGTGCACGAGCTCCGCAAGTCTGGGCTCGCCGTCTCGCACCAGCATCCCATGGTCGTTCGATACGATGGGATCGTGGTCGGGGAATATACTGTTGACCTACTCGTCGAAGACATCGTCCTCGTCGAATTGAAGGTAGCCAAGGCGATCGACCAGATTCATCTCGCGCAGTGCCTGAACTATCTGAAAGCCACAGGCTTGCATCTCTGTCTGCTACTCAACTTCGGCAAGCCTCGCCTTGAGATCAAACGCATCGTCCTGGCCCTGTAAGGCACCGCCGCCCTTTGCGTGTTCTGCGTGATTTGCGGTTCCATTTTCCTTCGGTCGGACAGACCGCGCTGCGCGGAACCCGGGCAGACGTGCACCCGGCCAAATTCATCCGGCTCTACCACAGGTCTTGGTGCGCACGGTCGGCTGACGGCCGATCCTGGCCGTGAGCTGACAGTCCGGTTTGGGTGATAGCGAGCGTTGAGCTGGCACACCAAAGCCTACTTTCGCGCCAGTTCCTGAAAGTGAGCCAGTTCCAGTTCGTAGTACGCAACGTTTTCACAGACGGTCTTCATCGTTTCGCTGTCATTCGGCGCGATGCTCGCGAGCGTCCTCCTCCATCCGGAAAGCGCTCCAGAAAGGCGTGACACCATGCGGCCGATCACGTCGTGCCTCCTGATGCGTAGCCTCTGTGGATAAACCCCAGTGGCAACGTAGGGACGCCGGAGGTTGTCGCTATAGACTTTCCGCTGTGCCGACCATAACGCTTCTGCGAACGGCTTGTCGGTATATTTGTCCAGCAGCCTAGTGATGACCTCTTGTGCCTCTGACGTTGTAATTGGAAATAGAGTGCCGACATAGGCTCTGGCGCCACCGACGATGAAGTTCAACGCCAGCCAATGCCATGACGCACAGGCATTGTTGATGATGATAGGCGTCCTTTCGTCGGCCAGCGCCCGAGGTAGCACGATGAGATTATGATCGTGCATCTTTAAGGCGGACGACCCGACGACACGAGGCACAGTCTCCTTCTTTACCGGCTGCAGGGGCGCGGTACTCGACCGGGTCAATTCGAGATAATCGAGAATAGCTTTGCCGACATAGAGCGTCTCTTTCCTTTTTTTATCGTACCAATCGACGCCGTCGAGCGAGACAAAACGAATGAATTGCGTAACGCTAAGCATGTTCGCATCGTTTGTTCGACCGACGCCGATGGCTATGTCCACGACCAAGTTGCGGTCTATGCTTTCCGAATCCGTAAATTCATAGGTCCATTGGAAACCGTCGACGTCGCCGCAATGCGTGGCGATGATCATCAGGTCGTATGGAAGCAGTTCCATCATGGTCGTTACGTCGCGAACGTTCGCCCCGGGGCCGTAATAAGTGCGGATGAATGCACCGCGGGCCGCCAGCAACCGCTCGGCCGCAGCAATTTCATGGGCTTCCGTCGTCTCGGGATCGACCAGCGAAACAAAACCGATGCCCGGCCGGTCCGGCTGCTCTGCGGCAAATCCATTTATCATCGAGATGCCGAGGTCCGGATACTTGAACAAGTGCGTCGAGGGAGTGTCAGGAACTGAGAAGCCTAGCGGCAACCCACCTGTTATGAAGGTAATCGATCCGCGATCCGGCACCGGAAGCGGGCCGGTTAGCACGCGACACCGCGATCGGAGATTCAGCAGCGCCTCTCCGGGTGAAACGGACTGATGGTCGTAGAGGCTGTAAAAACCTTCGAGCAATTCGTCCGACACTTCCTGGCTGATCTCCGGAATAAGGCAAAGTCCAGCGCGCAGAGCATAGGCGTAGTTGGCCGCGATGACCTCGGCCAGCGCCTCGCCCTGCTCGCAGACAACGAGGTGGCCGGATTTCGAGGGTACAGGCTCCACGGGAGAGGGATCATCAGTGAAGACGATACTACGCCGTCCTCTCAGTGCTGTGATTAATCCGATACCGATGCGGTCCCTGCCCCATCTCAGTGGCGGCTTTTCGAACCGCGCAGGATCGCCGAGTTGCTCGATTTCCTCCGCTGTCGAGATACGCCGGATCAACGGCTTCAGCGGGCTGGCAAATCTAGCCGTCAGCGCTGCAAACGTATTATCCGAAAGTCCAGTCACGAAGATCGTTTTTGGCCGCACTCTTCCGGCCGCATTGTTTCAGCGTACAAGCTCGGCAGTCGGGTCGGGGGGTAGAAGGCGGGGACCTTCGACCACCGGCAGGTAATGGCCGGGCACAGCGAGCGCACAACATATTTGTGCTGCCAACTTCGCATCCTCGGCGATAACGAGTATCTTGGCTATCGGCGGACACGCCATGTTCATAATAGTAGTCTTCCATCAAGGAATTCGAACGTCCGATTCCCAAGTCCGTACTTTGGTAGCCCGAGCCAAACCTGCCGCGAATATCCGCTTTGGGGGAGACAAAATGTGAATGCCTGTGTCAGGCATGGGCGCGAAGCTGGCGCGGGACGAGCTGGCCGACCAGCCCATTGCCCGCTGCTCCACCATCAACCGGCCCCGCCCCACAGCTTCGCATCCGCCGGAAGGATCGTGCTGCCGTCGTAGCGCAGCCCCGCCCCGCGATCGAGCGCCAGGCGCAACGGCCCGTCGAGATCGACGATATCGGCCTGCTGTGCGACGAGCAGCGCCGGCGCGATCCCGAGCGACGTGCTGATCACGCCACCGACCATGATCCGCAAGCCCCGCCGCTTCGCTTCCTCCGCCAGCGCGAGCGCCTCGGTCAGCCCACCCGCTTTGTCGAGCTTGATATTGATGGCCGCGTATTTCCCGTCGAGCCGGTCGAGATCGGCAAGCGTCCGGCAGGATTCGTCGGCGCAGAGCGGGATCGGATGCTCCAACCGCGCCAGCGCATCATCAGCGTCGGCCGGCAGCGGCTGCTCTATCAGTGCAATCCTCAAATCGACGAGCATCGGCATGTATTCGCCAAGCTGGCGCTCATTCCAGCTCTCATTGGCATCGACGATGAGGCGCGCCGCCGGTGCCGCTTGCCGCACCGCCCGCACCCGTTCGACATCGCCGTCGCCCCCAAGTTCCAATTTGAGCAGCGGCCGCGTGCGATTGGCGGCCGCCTGCTCAGCCATCTTGGCCGGTGTATCGAAGTCGAGCGTGAACGCCGTCATCAGCGGCGGCACCGCGCCGAGCCCGGCCAGCTCCGCGACACTGCGATAAGCACGCTTCGCATCGATGTCCCAGAATGCGCAGTCGAGAGCGTTGCGCGCCGCACCCGGCGGCAGCGCGTGTTGCAGTGTGTCGCGGTTGAGCCCCGAGAAGACCGCGCCTTTCATCGCATCAACCGCGGCGACGACGCTGTCGATGCTCTCGCCGTACCGCCGAAGCGGCACGCCTTCGCCGCGCCCCCGTCCCTCGCCGTCGGCAATTTCGGCGACAACGACGTCGACCGTGGTCTCGATCCCGTCCGCGGTCATCAACGGTCGCGCGAGCGGCCACGCACGGCGGGTGACCGTCAGTCGTTGAGGGTGTGGCGCCATGTCCGTCCCGACCCATTCGGCAAATCTCTAGGCAAGCGCGATCTTATACCACGCTCAATAAAAGACCCATCCGTCACATTCGTCATGGCTGGGCTCGGCCCAGCGGCAAAGACGCGGATGACCGACACGCGGCCGACCCAGTGAATGGTGAGGTCGGCCTTGAATCAGTGACGTCAGCCTTTCAGATCGAGCACGACAGGCCCCGACACCGCATCCGTCACGCCCGTCCCGCCGCAAAGACCCTCCAGCGTGTCGCGGAAACTGTCGAGCGTGGCGATCATCCGCGCGCGTGCGTTCGCCAGTGCGTGAGCGTCCGCCCATTCCCCGACCAGGCAGTAGCTTCGTTCACCGGTCCTGAGCATCACGCCGCGCAGCAATCCAGGCCAATCCGCCTTGCCGGCGCGATGGGCGTCCAAAAATGCCTGATCCTGCCCAGGCTTTACGCGAAACCTTACGACATTGAATGTCGACATGGCGGTTCTCCCTTATTCATCCCACGCCTGGATCGCTGTCTGGCGCGCGATCCTGCCGCCGACCAACTCCAGCGTCGCCGCGCAGTACACCCGCTTGCCGTCGGGATAGGTGCAGGTCTGGGTGAACGCGAGCCGGTCACCATCAGCAACAGCAGTGTCAACCCGATGCGTCATGGTGCGCCCGCACACATCGTCATAATACGCAGCGATGGCGTCGCGCCCCTTGATCTCGCTCGGCCGGCTCGGCGGGTTCATCTGGTCGACGATCCGCAGCACGGCATCATCGGCATAGAACGCGGCAAGCGTTGCGCCGTCGCGGGTCTCGATTGCCCGGCGCAGTGCCGGAACTGTGAGTGTTGCCATCTTCGTCATGTCCTTCTGTTGCAGTGTTCGGTTACGGACGAGCCTCCAGCACCAGGTTGAACGGCGTCTCTGTCGCGCGCCGGAAACGGGTGAACCCGCCGCCGGTGATCACCTCGCGCAATCGCAGTTCTCCTGCCTGTGCGCCGAGAGCGAGGCCGACCTCCTGTGACAACGATGCGGGCGTGCAGATCATGGTTGACGCGGCGTAGTAGATGCGGCCGACAGGATTGAGGTTGTCCACCAGCCGGTCGTGCGCGAACGGTTCGACGACAAGCCACGTACCGTCGCTGGCGAGAGCGGCATGCACATGTGCAGCCGCGCCGACCGGATCGCCCATGTCGTGCAGACAATCGAAGCAGGCGACCAGATCGTACTCGCTCCCCGGGAAATCCTTCGCCGAGGCGACCTCGAAGACGATGCGATCAGCCACGCCCGCCATCTCGGCTGCCTCGCGCGCCGCCTCGATCGACGGCAGGTGATAGTCGAAGCCAAAGAAGCGCGACGCCGGGAACGCCTGCGCCATCAGGATCGTGGATGCGCCGTGTCCGCAGCCGACATCGGCCACCGTCGCACCGCGCTCCAGTTTCGCGACCACACCGTCGAGCGCCGGCAGCCATTCGGAGACCAGGTGGTGACGATAGCTGGTCCGGAAGAATCGTTCGGTGCCACAGAACAAGCAACGATGGTGCTCGTGCCAGCCAACTCCGCGCCCGGTGCGGAATGCCTGCTCGACCCGAGACGTGGCTCGGAACGCCGCCTCGGCAACCTCGAAGAAGCCGGCGAGAAAGGCCGGGCCGCCTTCCTGGGCAAACACCATCGCCTGCTCCGGCTCGAGGCGGAACATGTCGGTGTCAGCATCGTACGTGACGTAATCGGACGCCGCCTGGGCCGCGAGCCATTCACGGACATGGCGTTCCGCGGTGCCGGTGCGTCCGGCGAGCGTCGCGGCAGTCATTGGGCCGCCGTCGGCGAGCGCCTTGTACAACCCCAGCCGGTCGCCCACGATGACAAGCGCCGCACTCAGCGTGGCCCCCATGTCGCCGAGCATGCGCCCGACAAAGCTGTTCAGCCGCGCTTCATTGACCTGTGCCTGTGCCGCCATCGCCGGTTCCTTCCAACTTTGGCGATGATGGCGCGACGACACCGATGGCGCTTCGCCCGAACGAGCCAGTCACGCATGGCTCCTTCGGTCCACCGTCCCCGTCCCCTCTCCCGCAAAGCGGGGGAGGGTCAGGGGAGGGAGTGCCTCGGCGCAAAGCCCCTTGGACCTGCTCTCAGAGCAATCCGTGCTGCACGGCGAACGCCGCTGCCGCCGAACGATTGGCGAGATCGAGCTTGGTCAGAATATTGGCAACATGGCGCTTGACGGTGTGCTCGCTCAGTTCCAACGCTGCAGCAATCTCTGCATTGGTCATGCCGCGGGCCACAACGACGAGAACCTCGCGCTCGCGCGGACTGAGCTGCGCCGTGGCAGGCGCGCGCCGCGCTGGAGTCCGAGCAGCTGACGCGCCACTGCCGCCGAGAACGAGAAGCCGCGGAATATCGATTTCGCCCACGGCGACACGATCACTCGCGTCGGCAAAATGCATGCCGGAGCCTGGAACGATGTCGCGCACGGTGGTCGAGACCAGTATCTCCCCCGAACGCGCCAATCCCGCGATGGCCATGGCGGCATGCACTGCGGCACCACCAATCTGTTCGCCGGCGATCTCCACTTCGCCGGTGTGGACGCCGCCACGCACGATCATGTCGAGCTGTTCAGCCGCCTCGCGGATGGCGAGACTGCAGTTCAACGCGCGCACTGGACCGTCGAACACAGCGGTGGTTCCATCCGGCCGCTGGCCAATCTCGCGCCCACGATACTGCCTGAGCAGATTCCCGACGGTTTCACGGAACCGCGCCATACGATCGAGCCATGATCGGCCGACGCCCGCGCGTTGGCTGACATCGACCGACAGCACGGTCGCAAGCACGCGGTCAGGCTCCGGAATCGGCCGCGCGCCGGTCAGGAACTCCTCGATCTCATCAACCACGCGATCGGTGTCACCGACCCAGATCGGGTGATCGGTCCCAGGTATCTCCACGTATTTCGCACCCGGTATATGCGCCGCGAGGTACCGGCCCCCCGAGACTTTCACCCGGGGGTCATGATCGCGATGGATCACCAGTGTCGGCACGCGCACCGTCGAGAGCACGTCACGCACGTCGATCTGTCCGTTCATGCGGGCCAGTTTGATCGCGCCCGCCGGACTGGTTCCCAGCCGCTCGAACCTGGCCCACCAGTTACGGAACCGTTCGTTGTTCACCATGTTGGGGGCGAAACTCTTCAGGCTCGTGCCGGTCCCCCAGTTCGCTTCGGCCGATGCGACGAATTGCTCGACCTGCTCCGGCGACAGCACCCACGAGTAGAAATGCGCATAGGCGCCATACAGGATCAGCGCACGCGTCCGCTGCGGATAGGTTGCGGCGAACAGGATGGACATCGGCCCGCCCTCCGAGGCGCCGATCAGCGCCGCCTCCCGCGAGCCTGCCGCATCCATCACGGCGCGAACGTCGTCCATGCGCGTCTCGAGATCCGGCATGTCGTTGACCCGGTCAGACAGCCCGGAGCCACGCTTGTCGAACACGATGAACCGCGCGATCGAGCCCAAACGATTGAACAGGTGGCTGAGGCCGGGATCCTCCCAATGCACTTCGAGATTGGAGATGAAGCCCTGCACGAAGACGATATCGAACGGGCCATCGCCTACGACCTGGTAGGCAATGTGCACATCACCGCTGCGGGCATAGCGCGTCTCGGGACGCAACATGCCGGTGCCCCTCGCAATTATCTGATCTTAGACAAATTGTCTCCCGCGGTGGAACCCTGCCATGTCGGTAGCGGATTTTGTCCGCCCCCGGTTTGCTGCCAGAGTGCGCGCAAACCGGAGGGGGTACATCCGCCATGGGCATCACCGCTGACCTCGCGCAGTTCACCGCCGACATCCGCCTCGCTCGACTGCCGCCCGAGGTGGTGAAGCGCGCCCGCTTCCTGGTGCTGGATCTGGTCGGCAACATCATCCGCGCGCGCCACGACGCGGAGAGCACGCCATCCTTCCTTGCCGCAGTCCGCGCCATGGGCATGGCGGCCGGCAACTCCGGCGTGTTCGGCGACGCCGCGCGCTACACGCCTGCCGGTGCGGCGTTCCTCAACGGCGCGCTGGCGCATTCGCTGGATTTCGACGACACGCACGCCGCCGGCTCGCTGCATCCCGGCGCGCCAGTGATCCCCGCCGCGCTGGCCGCCGGCGAGATGGTCGGTGCGTCAGGCGCAGATGTGCTGGCCGCCATCGTCGCCGGCTACGAGATCACCTGCCGCGTGGCACTCGCGCTTCCCGCCGGCGAACACTACGACCGAGGCTTCCATCCCACCGCAACCTGCGGGGCCTTCGGTGCCGCCGCCGCCGCCGCACGTGTGTTCGGCCTGAGCGCTGACCAGGTTGAAGGCGCGCTCGGCACGGTGCTGAGCCAGTGCGCCGGCAGCCTGCAGTTCCTGGTCAACGGCGCCTGGACCAAGCGCTTCCAGGTCGGCTGGGCAGCATGCAACGGCCTGATGGCCGCCACGCTGGTACGCGAGGGTTTCAAGGGTGCGGCCGAAGCGCTGGAGGGTCGCCACGGCTTCCTGCACGCTTACGCGCCCAACCCGAACCCAGCCCGCGCGGTGCAGGATCTCGGCACGGTATTTGAACTGATGGCGACCGCGGTGAAACCGTACCCATCCTGCCGCTATGGCCACGCCGGCATCGACGCCGCCCTCGCGCTACGCGCCGCCAATGACATCAAGCCGACCGAGATCACCTCTGTCACCCTGGGCTTGCCGCGCGCCGGGATGATGCTGATCGGCCAGCCGCCGGACAAGAAGGCAGATCCGCAGAACGTGGTGGACGGTCAGTTCAGCGGCCCGTTCGTCATCTCCGCCGCATTGGCGACGGGTGCGATGGGTTGGGACAGCTACGGCCTGCTGCACGAGACGACGGTGCGTGGCCTGCTGCCCAAGGTGACCTGCGCGTTCGATCCGGAAATCGAGGCCGAGTTCCCCGCCAACATGTCCGGCAAGCTGACCGTCGCCGCGCGAGGCCAGAGTTTCGTGCAGAAGGTCGTGGTGCCGAAGGGCGAGCCCGGCAACTTCCTCACCGAGGCGGAACTGCGTGCGAAGTTCACCGGCCTGGCCGATACGGTGCTTGGCGCCGAACGCTCGGCGCGCCTGGCCGACGCAGTGCTGGCGATCGATACCACGACCGACGTCGCCAATCTGATGCGGCTTGCCTCACCTTTGATGCCGGCGCGCCTTGCAGGAGAATGACGCGCAACACGGCATCACGGAGACAAGACGGTACATGCCCACCTTTACCCCCCAGGCGCTTCGCGCTGTCGTCAGCCTGATCGTCGCCCGCATGGGCAGCACAGCCGAGGAGACCGAGGAAGTCGCGGATCACCTGGTTCGTGCCAACCTTGCCGGTCATGACAGCCACGGTGTCGGCATGCTGCCGGCCTATGTCCGGCTGCTGCAAGACGGATTGCTGGTGCCCAACCAAACGCCTCACACAGTGCTCGACGCCGGCGCACTGCTGGTGATCGACGCGCGCCGTGGCTTCGGCCAGCGGGTGACCGCTGATGCGGTGCGCCGTGCCATCGCCCGCGCGCGCGAACTCGGCGCCTGCGTGCTGGCGCTGCGCAATGCATCGCATGTCGGCCGCATCGGCACCTACGGCGAACTCGCCGCAAGTGCCGGCTGCGCGTTCACCGCGTTCGTCAACGTAGCCGACGGTCGCGATGCGCAGGCGCCATGGGCCTGCGCAGACCCACGTCTCGGCACCAATCCGTTCTGCGCCACGGTGCCCGGACCCGACGGGCCGGCGCTGATGCTCGACATGGCGACCACCACGATTGCCGCCGGCAAGGCCAGGGTGGCGTTCAACAAGGGCGTTGCCGTGCCGGACGACTGCCTGATCGACGCCACCGGCCTGCCGACCAATGATCCGACGGGATTCATCCGCGACCGCACCGGAGCGATGCTGTCGTTCGGTCGGCACAAGGGTTCGGGTCTCGCGGTGATGTGCGAGATCATGGCCGGCGCAATCGGCGGTGGGCAGCGGGTCGACCAGCCGGTGAAGGGCGGCATTCTCAACTCAATGCTCGCGACGGTGATCGATCTGTCACGGCTGGGCGATTCTGACACGATCGCGCAAGGCATCGAGGCAACCAAGGCGCATATCCGCACGTCGCGTGTCGCGCCTGGGTTCGACGAAGTGCTGTTGCCGGGCGAACCCGAGCGACGTGCCGCGCGGGAACGCGAGGCCGCCGGAATTTCAGTGGACGCGACGACGTGGCACGACATCCGCGAAGCGGCGGCGAAGCTCGGCATCACCGCGGCCGAGATCGACCGTGCGGCGCGTGCCAACTAGGACGCGGCAATCTCCATCAATGCGCGCACCTTCCCACGGTCGATGCGCGTGCACATTTTGTTTTATCAGCAGGTGATCTGTTGTTCGGCGGCGCCAGCCGGCGGCAAACGGGGCAGCAGGTCTGGCAACCTGCGCCCCGCAGCATCGCTGCTGTCTAACGGTCGGACGTGACGGGCTTCAACTCGTAGAGCTGCGTGTTCGACCGGATGGCCTCGTTCCAGCCTTTCTCGCGAACATCGAAATGCACCCAGTCCGGGCCAATGAACTTCTCATTCGGTGCGTTCCTGATCAGGCTGACCCGTCGCGGCGCGGACGGATTATCCTGCACATGCGGCACGTTCGCGCCGTCCAGTTCGGCAACCTTTGCCCTCTGATCGTCCACCATGAAGCCGATATGGTGGATGCCGCAGAAATCCGATGACTGCTCAGGTCCGAGCTGGGGCGTGTTGGGCCCGTGCTTCAGAATGGCAAAATAGATGTAGCCGTCGCTGAGCCAGACGCCATCATCACCGGTGTCTTTCGGCTGCCGGTACAGCTCCTTCAGGTCGAAGTGCTTCTTGTAGAATTCAGCGGTGCCCGCTGGATCCTTGCTCGCGATCGCAACGTGCCGAATGAATGCCATGGTCCTTCTCCTTCAGTTTCGTTACGTCAGAACCAAACACAACCGCTCACTGCCGGTCATCTCCCTCCTGAACGTGAGCCCGGCCACGCCGGGTACTGCGCAGGTAGAGCCACGAAGTCGGCAAGCCAGGGAAACCCATATGAAGCCGATCGTCCACTCCATGGAGGCGTGGTGCCAACTCACATGGCGGGCATTGGTCGTGTGCGCGTCGGCCAATCGCCGGCGGGACGCGCCGCCCGTCGTTCGGCAACGAGCTGCGCCTGCCTTCCGGCGAGACCTGCGCCAATGCCTGGATGAGAGTGCCGCTGAAGCGATCCATGAAGCCGGTGCACGTGGCCTGCCAGGCGAAACCACGGCGGGAGTGCCCATCCCGAGTGCCCGGCTGTCGGTCTGTGCGGTGTCGACGCAGCAATTCCGGCCTCGACCCCCGAGCGCATTCTGGCCAGCACGGCATGCTGCCCAGCAGCCTGCCACAGCAGTGCTCCGTCGTGGATGCGGGCTGCCTCGACGCCAGCGGACCGACGATCAGAGGAGCCCGCTGTTGTGGCGGATGTGGCGGCTCACGTGTCATGCGAACATGGGATCGATCTTCATTGGGCTAACGGCCGGCAGGTACTCGACTGACACGAGGTCTCGCGCGGAATCCCCCGCCTCCGACGCTGTTCAACCTGTCATCGATTTGTCTATAATTGCTGCATTGCAGCATCGGGGAAGAGCGATGTCATCCAGCAGCAGGCTTCTCGCCTGGATCGAGCCTGGGAGTGGCCAGGAGTTTGAGGCAGCATTCGTGTCCGCGGCCATGGCGTCGCGACGCCGGCCGGCCACCCGTCGCTGCGCTTCGCCGGACGAAGCACGCCAGTGGGTCGAGGGCGAGGCCGCTGCCCTGGGTGTTCCGGTGGAATGGACCGACCAATCGCCACGGACCGCCAGGGTCGACTGATTGCCTCAGTGAACCGCCCCGGTCGGGGAGGCCGGGAACGGCTCACCTCGGCACTTTCGCCCGGGAAGGTCCGGGCGGCCCATAGTGGGGCCGGCACGGTTACATGGAGACTTCAACCGGAGGGCGCGCGTCGCGATCGCGAAGAATCGCGGTGCGCCCCCACGTCGATTACTGGCTGTTCGCGTATCTCGCCTCTTCCGCCTTTGCCAATCGCGATTTTACCGAAATCTCGGATGGCGAAGTTCGCCTGACACATCCGCTCACCTCTCACCTCGCCCATAGTGGGGCTCTTTGGCAACACGCGTGCGAACCGATTGCCCGCTGGCTTGCGGATAGCGTCAGCCTCGCGGCAGGCGTCAGCCCGCTTACTCACGGCCGCACGATCCGGGTGCCGCAAACAATTCCGCCAAAGCTGCTGGACCAAGGGAGGCGGTTCGATCGGTTGCCACCGCTGCCTGCATTCGGTGAGCCGCCCCGTGAGCGCTTGAAGATGCCGCTGCAGGGCGCTCTGAAGGACAACCCGGTTCCTCTGACTTGCTGGGAATGCGGAAAAGCATTGGTCGGCAGACGGATCCGATTCTGTTCGAACGACTGTGCTAGGACCTTCCCGGCGGATCAGCTGTACGGCCGGGCGGATTTGGCTTTGCCCGTGACGGCTACGGGTGGGGCGGCCACTGAGGACTGATCGTACCGACGTCAGCTCTGCGCCCAGTACCGGGCGCTCCAGATTGAAGACGCCTACCTCAATAGCGGACATTCATCCCGAAGCTGGCCGCAGCGGATCTGGCGCGATCCGCTTGGTGCAAAATTCAAGAATTTCGGACCAGCAGTTTCAGGCGGGCCAATTTCCAGCCAGTCGAAGGGCTCCGCAGTCGACCTGTAGGAAAGACAGCCTGACATTGCGGCGATTGGAAAGCACCACCATGTCCGCTAGTGGTCGGCTCCGTCTGTCCGCTCAGATCGTCAATTTCGAACAGTGGTGCATCCTGGGGTGAAACACCGCTCAGTCCGGTTCGATAGATGCTAAGCAGCAGCCAGCGAATGGCGGTACGCGTGCACCGCCGCGAAACGCTGGGCTGGCCGGTCTTGCTTTCACTGGCGCTGCACCTGACGTTATTCCTGTCCTTGCTGATAATTCCACCGACGCGGCCAACAACAAGTGCATCGGAGTTCACGGTGGATTTTATTATGGGGGAAGGGCCGGCAGAGGCGACGTCAGAGCCGGCCGCCCCGACGGAGGCAACCGCCGCGCCGATTGCTCTGCCCCCACCTGTTCAGCAAGCTGAGATACCGCCACCAACGCCGGCACCCGCACCGCACCGCCCCGCACCGGAAGTGCCGCCGCCCCCACCGGTTCAGCAAGCTGAGACCGCCACCCGCCGCCGCGCCAATGCCTGTCCCGCCGCCACCCCCGCCGGTGGCGCAGGCGCACCCGCCGCGGGCGCCGCCACAGCGTGCCGCCGCCCGCGCTCCGGCCAACCCGGCGGGGCCGCCAGCGCACGCGACGGGCGGGCAGAATGCCGCGAGCAGCGCGAGCGGTGCGAACAATGGCGCCGCCTGGATGGAGAGGCTGAAGCAGTGGTGGGACCAGCACTCCTTCTATCCTAAGGAGGCGTCGCAGACCAATGAGGGTGGCAACGTAAAGGTCCACATCGTTATTGCCCCAGACGGCCAGGTCACGTCGATCGAAGTGGTGCAAGGTTCGGGATTGAGTGTGCTCGATGCGGCGGCGGTAGCGGTGTTTCGCAACGCCCATCTGCCGCCGTTCCCGCCGGGCACACCCTCGCAGCCGGCTGATGTCGTGGTGACGCTGCACTACCGCCCGGCGGCCAGCGGCGGGTGATCCGATGCAACCCCAGGGCCTGGTGAAAACAACACCACTTCCGACACGAGATACCGATATTCACCGAGGTATTTTGTCTGGACATGCGCCCGGAACGGGCCAATGTCCCTGCCTGTCGCCTCGCTTCAGCGGTAGGCCGGTGTTGAACAAATAAAAGGGAGGATACCCGATGCGGTTGTCGGTCGCCTCATCTACCCTTGCTGCAGCTTTTGTTCTGACGCCTGTGGCCGCCGGCTACGCACCCGCGTTATGCCAAGACTTCAGCATAACAAACCAGGAGCCGGCGAACGCGGTGCGCCGCGACATGATGAGGCAATTGCAGGCATGGTGGGACGCGCACGCCTACTATCCCAGACACGCGTCGAACAACGATGAGGGTGGCGCTGTCAAAGTCCACCTGGTGATCCACCCTGACGGCAGGATCTGGACGGTTGACGTGGTGGCAAGCTCGGGATCGCGTTCGCTCGACACGGCGGGCGACGCGGTGTTCCACGGAGGGTTCGTGCGGCCGTTTCCGGAGGGAGAGCCGCAGGCCGATATAGACCTTTCGCTGCACTACGTCCTGGCGCACCGGCACGATCAGCCGGTGGCTGCCGGTTACACGCCCGTGTTGTCGAAGAGCACCTTCACCATAACGAACGATCCGGTCAAATCGCCTATCCTTGATACAATGCAGCACAGGGTCTGCACCGGAAGGATCGTGCTGGGGGGAATAGCAAATCACCCTTTGTATGGGGTGCGTTATTCAGCCGACGTAATCTTCTTTCAGAAGCCTGATGGCACGCCGTGGGTCAAGTTTTATGAGATGGGCTATCCCGTCCTCTCACCGGTGACAGAAGTAGGCAAGATGGTGACGTGGACCGGTGGACAACAGCGTTTTGGGGGGGCTGCGACGGCTTATTACTGGCTTCAGGTCACACCGTATGGGCTGACGGCGATAACCATCTCAGTGGCCTCGTAGGTACCCGTAGAGTTAATATACTTGGTGTCGCGTACAATCAAAATATGGGAGGAAACACAATCGATCTTACCTGCGCAACAGAAGTCTTGCCTACGGTTACATGGAATGATTGGTTTGCACAGAGCAGGGTTCAGGCACCTACTGATCTTGCACCTAGCGATCCACCCTGACGGCAACATCCGGATGGTCGATGTGGTGGAAAGCTCGGGATCGCACTCACTCGGGATACCGGCCAGCCGGTCACGATGCCCGACGAGAAGGCCGAAGCGGTCGCGACCTACACCACGCGCGGCCGCGAAGATGCGCCGGCAGCGCCACGCCAGCCTGATCGTGTTCGTCGAAATCAACAGCTTTCCGCCTCAGCATTGGGCGAGCCAAGGCGTGCAGCTTCCCGTTGCCACGGCCCGCACCGGCAAGCTGACCTCGGCGGCGCTGCGCGGCCTTGCTACAACCGGCCAACGCCGCTTTCAACGCCCCGCTAGGCGTCAGCGTATAAATCAAGTTTCGCACTTCACGGCGACCTAATCTTTTCGATGCAATGCGCCCTGCAGAAGTCCGGTGCAGGGGTCCGCTTAAGCTGACCGGACGCCCCAGAGTTGCCGGTCTCCTTTCGGCCAGCGTTGGCCTTCAGCAGAAGCACGAAGCCTGGTGGCGTCAGGGCGTCACCAGCCTCGCGGCGACGCTTCTGCCGATGGCGAGCGGACCGCTTCGTTCGCGTCGATTGGGATGCGGCGGTTTGGCTGGTTGCCCGTGACAGGGACCGCGCCCTGTACGGTCCAGGGTCAACCCCGCACAGGACGGTGCTCGGCTTCCGATCGCCCACCACAAGGGACGGCGCTCTGTCCAGCGCGCCCAGCGCCGTCCCGCCGGGTGGATCAGGGACGGGCGGCACGGCTTGCGGCAGCGGTGCCAGGCTACGGCGCCGCCGGCACGGTGCTCGGGCACGATCCGCCCGCGATGGAGACGGCGCTCTGTCCAGCGCCAGGGCGACCCCGGCGGGGGTGCGAACTGGGAACGGGCACGCTCCCGGGCCTCGCTGCCCGCACGACAGCGACACCGGCACGTTGCTAGGGCACTCGCCCGCGACGCGGGGACGGCGCTCTACCCAGCGCGCGGCCCCGGCGGGGGCGGACGGGGACCACACAGCGGCACGGGTGCTCGGCTCAATCGCCCGCGCGGGGACGGCGCGCTGTCCAGCGCCAGGCGACTCCGGCGGGGCCAAGGGGTGACCCCCCCGGGGTTGCGGACGGGGCGGGCGCGCTCCGGGCGATCGCGGACGGGGTCGCTCCCTAAGGTCAGCCTCGGTGGCTGCCGTGAAGGAAGCTCATGTGGTCCAACTCAGGCAAGAGACGATGGAGGGGCACGTTGACGTCTGACGTAGTGGAACCAGAGGCTGGCGTTAGGTTTACAACGCCGAACCCATCGTTCACCGTCACGTAGGTCTCTACGGGATTCGTGTGAGGAATCGTGCCCTGGAATCGGCTAGTCATCGTGTTGAACAGTTGTGTCTGGATGTCGAGCGCCGCGCCGTTCAGTAGCTTGCTGATCGAAGCATCTGGATTGAACGTGTTAACCAACAGAAGGCCCGGTTGGCCGTTGCTTTGCGTACCGAAAGTCCCGCTGACAAACTGGCCAGAGGCCAGTGTGATGTCGTCCGCCTGTCCGGCTGGATTTGAGAAGCTGACTCCACCGGTCACGCTGTTAGGATCGAAGGTCGCGCTCAACGAGCCGTCGTTGTTCGTGGGATCGAGTAGCAACGCGATTGTGCCAGGACCATATACTGATGGATTGCCAGAGACAGCGACCGTGCCTTCGATGTAGAGGCCGAACTCGGTGTTTAAGCCGGGCGCTTTGATGGGATTTCCATCGACGGTGAAGCCGTTTATCCGGAGCGCGAAGGTATCGAAGCCGTTGGGACTATTCACCAGGAAGTCGTCTGTTGTAGCCGCGAGCATCGAAAGGTGCGTCATAGGTGTATCT
>CAWCXI010000046.1:0-45961 GCA_963799415.1 uncultured Alphaproteobacteria bacterium
CGATCGACGCCAGCCGCGGTCCCGCCGCATGCGCGAATGCAGACAGTCGCGCCAGCATGTGCGCCAGCGCCTTGATGTCGGTACGGGGCCGCCCGCGTGCGCCCAGCAGCAACGGTGCGCCCTTGATCGAGCGGATCATCTGCTCCGCCACATCGTCGCCGAACGGGCAGCGGCGGAACACGACGTCCTTCATTACCTCGACGAAAATGCCGCCCAGCCCGAACATAGCGATCGGCCCGAACACCGGATCACGATGGATGCCAAGGATGCACTCCACGCCGCCCTGCAACTGCTTCGCCACCAGCACGCCTTCGATGCGCGCCGTCGGTGCCGCACCTTTCGCGCGTGCGAGCAGCAGACTGTAGCCATCGCGCACCGCGGCCACATCGGCGACGTTCAGCAGCACGCCACCGATTTCCGACTTGTGCACGATGTCCGGCGACAGGATCTTCATGACCACCGGGAAGCCGATCAGTTCGGCAGCCGCCACCGCAGCGTCGGCACTGTCGCACGCCTGCTCCGGCGCGGACTGGATGCCGGCGGACGCAAGCAACCGCTTCGCTTCCGCCTCACTCGGCGTCGTATCCGGCAGCACGACCGGCGGCACGCTCGGCGCAGGAGCCGGTGGTGGCATGGCGAACGCGGCGCCATACCGGCCCATCGCGGCAATCGCTGTCACGGCGCGCGTCGGATCCTCGTGCACACACCAGCCGTCCGCTTCCAACTCGGCGCGACGTTCGTCCGGGGTTATCACGGACAAGGTGTAGAGCCGGTCAGGATAGCGGTCGCGAACCTTGTTGATCTGCTCGCGAATTCCTGGCCAGCGGCGCGACGACGCGGTCATGCTGAAGAAGCCCAGCACCGACGCGTAGCCGCCATCCTTTACCATCGCCTCGGTGAAGGTCTCGATCAGTGCGACGTTGTTGCTGACCTGTGCCGTGGCATCCACCGGATTGCGCGGTGCACAGAACGGCACCAGGTCGCGCAGCATCTTCTGCGTCTCCGCCGGCATCTCCGGCATCGGCAGACCGACCGCATCTGCGACGTCGCTCATCAGCACACCCGCGCCGCCTGACACCGTGATCACGCCCAACGTATTGCGCGCCGGATATATCTTCCGGGTTGCGGTGTGCGCGATGTCCAGCATCTCCTCGGAGTTGCGTGCCCGCACCACGCCGAACTCCGCCATGACCGCCTCGGTCACCGCATCGTCCCCGGCGATCGACGCGGTGTGCGACTTCGCCGCCTTGCCGCCAAGCTCGCTGCGGCCGACCTTCTGCATGACGATCGGCTTCTTCGCCGCACGCGCCGCCTCAAACGCGGCGATCAGCCCAGGCGCCTCGCGGATGCCCTCGGCGTACACGGCGATTACGTCAACGTCGGGACTTTCCGCCAGCCAGCCGATGCATTCGCCCACCGTCACGTCCGCCTCGTTGCCGGTCATGATGCACAGCGACGCGCCGATGCCGCGGTTGCGTGCCAGCGTGTAGAGATGCGTGCCGTATGCGCCCGACTGCGACGCGATGCCGATACGTCCAGGCACCGGCCAGCCGCTGTCGAACGACGAGGAGAACGTCGCGTAGTAGGCAGTGCGTGAATCGAACACGCCGAGACAGTTGGGTCCGAGAATGCGCATGCCGTGCTTGCGTGCCGCCGCGACCATGCGGTGCTGTGCGGCCTCGCCCGCCTCATCCATTTCCGCGAACCCGGCAGTGAACATCACCGCGGCCTTCACGCCGCGCGCCGCCAATTCGCTGATCGAATTCTCGGCGATCTCGGCCGCGATGGCGACAATGGCGACGTCAGGCGTCTCCGGCAGATCGGCGATCGATGGATACGCCTTCAGCCCCTGCACCTCGGCGCGGTTCGGATTGATCGGATACAGTGCGCCCTGGAACCCTTGCGCCTTCATGTAGGCCAGCGGTCGTCCGCTGATGCGAGTGGGATCGCTGGAAGCACCCAACACGGCGACCGAGCGAGGTGCGAAAAGCGGCGTGAGACCGGCAAATCTAGCGTCGGGCATGACGGCGAACGTTCCCCCGATGGTGAGGTGTTCCCGCCAGTGTGACGCCGCCATGACATGGCGGCAAGCGTTGCGGTTGCGTTACCGCTAGCGCCGTTCGGTGATGCGATCGACTAGTGTGCGCCGCCCGCTACGACTGCGACTCCGGCGACACGACCATGCAGCTACTCGTGCGGCCATGCGCGAGCCGTTGGCAGGCCTGCACCGCGGCATCGCGCGACAATCCGGTCCATCGCGCGCGATACAGCACCGCGCGCCCCTGGTGGACGCCGGACACCGACGTGTGCGCGACCGCGAGCTCGCTCGCCGCGCGTTCACGCGCCGTGCCGAGTGCCGCGTGCGCCTGACGTTCATTGGAATAGGCGCCGACCTGAATTGCCCATTGCCCGGTCGGCGCACCGCCATGATGCAGTGGCACCGATTCCGACGCTACGGCCTGTTGGATGAAGCGGAGTTCCACCATGCGATGGCGGCGCCGGCGGTGGCAGCACCAACGCAACTTGTTGCGTGCGCTGCTGGGAGTTTGCCCGCGGCTGCTCGGCGAGTTGCGCCACCTGGACCGATCCGCGCGCAGGCACGCGACCACCACCACCGCGACTGCTGGCAAGCTGGATCGCACGGCCGTAACGCGTGCCTGGGGGGATGTCGATCGGCAGCGCGTTCATCGCATAGTCCTCGGCCGGTGAGCGGCCGCTCGGATACACTCCGACAATCTCCGGACCGATCATCGCCACATAGCGCCGAGTTTCATCCGGCAGTGGCCGGTTGTTGCTCAGATAGTCGTCAAGCCGCCGAGGCCCCGCGTTGTACGCGGCGAGGAAGCCGGGCGAACCGTAGATGTCGTACATCTCGCGCAGATAGGCGGTGCCGGCGAGGATGTTGTCGTGCGGATTGAACGGATCGTCGCCGAGACCGTAGCGCGCGTTCAATTCGTCATAGGTCTCCGGCATCACCTGCATCAGCCCCATTGCGCCGGCGCTGGAGGTGATCAATTGGCCATTCTGATACTCGTTCCCCCCGGATTCGACACTCATGACCGAGCGGATCCAGACCTCCGGCACGTCGAAGCGCTTGCCAGCCTCACGGATATACGGCCCCCACGGATCCGAAGGAGGGCCGGGCGGCACGTAGTTGCCGCGGGCACGCGCGGCATAGCGTGCCGCCTCCAGCGTGGCGCTGGAATGCGGACCCTGGCCGGCGCAGGCCGCCAGGAGGGCGAGAAGCACAAGACTGGAGATTCCGCGCAGTGCGGCGGCATCCGAGAAAACGGAGCGGCTCTGACGTGACATCCGAGGCAAGACCTCCGTCGTCGTGGCGCGGCCGGAATGGCCGGAGGGCACGGCGGCCGGGTGGCCGTCGCTCAGGTAAGGAATCAGGAACCGACCGCAACCCATTATACCAGATCGCTGTTCTAGGCAAGATCATCTCGCAACGACCAGCATCCGCTCCGCCATCCAGTTCATGTTGGACCAGGAACGGTTGCTTCGCGCGCGCGCCGGAGCAGGCTACAGTGGCCCGCGGGCAGTGGGGGGAAGCAAGTTGCAACGGTCGATCTTGCCGGCCTGTTTCATCATGCTGTCCGGCATTGCCGGATGCGCTCCTGCCAAACCGCCGCCGCCCGCTGCCGTGCAACCCGCGTCGGTCAGCACAGGCACGATCCTGTCGATGCGTGCGGTGGCAGCGCGTGCCAGCCAGGACCCCCTGCGCGCCGCGATGCTCACCACAGGCGCCTCGCCCAACGACAGCAGCCGTTCGGTGGAATTCATCGTGCGCACCGATGACGGCGCCACGTTGTCGATCGTGCAGACGAATGAGCCCGGCTTCCGCACAGGCGACCGCGTCGTCATTATGCGCGACGACCTGACGCACCTGGCGCGCCCAGGCTCGCAAGCTGGAAGTTGAAGGAATTGTTGGATGCTGCCGCTCGCGGATCTGACTGTGCTCGAATTCAGCCACACTGTGATGGGGCCGTCCTGCGGCGTGGTGCTGGCCGATCTCGGTGCCGACGTGATCCGCGTGGAGCCCGCGCCGGATGGCGATAGAACGCGCCGCCTGCATGGCTTCGCCACCGGCTTCTTCGCTTATTTCAACCGCAACAAGCGATGCATCTGCGTCGACGTGAAATCGCCCGAGGGGCTCGCGGTGGCCCAGGACCTGGTGTGTCACGCCGATGCGTTGATCGAGAATTTCGGCCCCGGCACGATGGATCGGCTGGGGCTTGGCTGGGACGCGGTGCACGCGCTGAACCCGCGGCTGATCTATTGCGCGCTGAAGGGCTTTTTGCCCGGGCCCTATGAGCATCGCCCTTCGCTCGATGAGATCGCGCAGTACATGACCGGCCTCGCCTACATGACCGGTCCTCCAGGCCAGCCTCTGCGTGCCGGGTCATCGGTGATCGACATCATGGGCGGGGTGATGGGCGCGCTCGCCATCCTCGCGGCGCTGCGACAGCGCGACAAGGACGGCGAGGGCCGGCGCATCACCAGCGCGCTCTATGAAAGTTCCGCATTCCTCGTGGGTCAGCACATGGCCGGTGAGGCCGCCACCGGCACGCCATCACCACCGATGCCCGCGCGCAGCGGTGCGTGGGGAATTTATGAGACCTTCCCGACTTTGAACGGGGAAAAACTGTTCATCGGCATTACGTCGGACAATCACTGGCGTGCATTCTGCGCCAAGTTCGCGCGCTCGGATCTGCTGGCAGACGAGCGCTTCACCACGAATGCTGATCGGGTGCGGAATCGCCCCGCGTTGCGCGAAATCGTCGCGGCGATCGTGCACGATTACACGATTGCCGACCTGGAGCGCATCATGGATGCGGCGAACATCCCGTTCTCGGCGGTGCGCACGCCGTCGGATCTGTTCGACGATCCGCAGCTCAACGCATTCGGTCGCGCAATGGCCGTGCGGATGCCAAATGGGAACGTGGCGAAGCTTCCGGGCCTGCCGTTCTGCATCGACGACGAGGCGCCCGCATTGCGTTTGCAGCCGCCAGCGGCGGGCGAGCATACCGATGCGATCCTGAATGCGCTGGGATATTCGGCCGAACGGATTGCTGAGTTACGCGACACGAAGGCGATCAGCTAGCTCCCACTATCGTTGGATCGCAGCTTGAAGCTCATGTCATTGCGAGAAGCGCAGCGGTCCCGGACGTGATCCGGGAAGCAAGCTCGGTCACACTGAGCGCGCACAAACCTGACCGGGCTTGCTTCGTCGTTTCGTCTCTCGCAATGACAGTAGTCCAGTGGGTCAGGACTGGGCGCATCACCCGAAGCGCACGCAACTGATCGGCGGCAGGTGGCCGGCGACCAGCGTCCAGGCGTCACCGCTGTTCTCCGACAGCCACAAATGCCCCGTCGTCGATCCCATGGCCAGCCGTGTCCCGCTGGCGTCCACGTCGAGCGCATGGCGATAGACCAGATCATAGGCGTGGCTTTGCGGCAGCCCCTCGGTCAGCACGTCGAACGATCGTGCACCGTCGCGCGTACGCGCCACCACCAGCCGGCCATCGACCGGTACGCGACACTCGTCCTTCACGCCTGGCACGAACCACGCGGTATCGGGATCGCGTGGATGTACCGCCACGGCGAAGCCAAACTTTGATGGGCGGATCGTGGTGATGTCCTGCCAGGAACGCGCGTCATCGGTCGACCGGAAGACGCCATTGTGGTGCTGCACCCACATCGTGTCCGGTGCCTCGGGGCATTGCACCAGCCGGTGGATGTCCTGCACCTCCGGCGCAAGATGTCGCGGCGGCGGAAAGTAATCGGCATGCATTCCGTCCGAGGCAGCGTGCCAATGCTCGCCGCCATCGTTCGTCGCCCATACGCCGCCGGTGGAGACACCGATTGTGATACGCGACGCATCGCGCGGATCGACACAAATCGAGGCGACGCCTGCATTGTCGAACCCGCCGCCCATCCAGTCCTTGCGCTCGGGCAGGTTCCACAGCGGTTCGTTCAGCGACCAGGACTCACCATGATCCTTCGACAAGAACAGCGCGCCGGGAATCGTGCCGCACCAGAGCCAGCCGGGTTGGTCGGCACCTCCCGTCTCAAGACAGAACAGGTAGGACACGCTGGGACCGTCGGTGTCGCTCTTGGGAAACGCCGGCGCAGAAATTTCCTGCCAGCTCTCGCCGCCATCGCGCGAGCGTTGCAGCTTGACGCCGAAATGCCCGAGTGCCTCCGCTGCATACAGCGCGCCATCACGCGGATCGGCGAGCAACATGGAGATCGGATCACCAAGAAAACGCGTACCGGCAACCGACCATTCGCCGCTCCGCCGTTGCAGTTCGAACAGACCTTTCTTCGTGCCGACCAGCAGACGATTGCTCATCGCCACACTCCCTCCATCTATCCGCCCGACAAAGCCTGGAACACAAACACCTCGTCCGCATCGCCGACCGGATCGCTGAGGCGATCACGATCGGCGATGCGTTCGCCATTCACATAGATCGCGACGTGTCGTCGCACGCGGTCCTGATCATCCAGGATGTAGGACCGCAGACGCGGCTCGGCTGCGAACACCTGCGTCAGCACAGCGCGCACCGTCGGTCCCCGCACCATCATCTCCGGGCAGTTCAGATGCCGCTGCAAATTCGCGGTGAACGCAACGCGAGCCACGTGATGCAGCGCTCCCTCAATGCTCCACGTATACCATCCACGACACGCCGAACCGGTCGGCAACCATGCCGAAGGCCGGCGAGAAGAACGTCTTGTCCAACGGCATCTGTACCTGCCCGCCATCACTGAGCGCCGCAAACAGACGTTGCGCCTCAGTCGCATCCTTCGCGGTCAGCGACAACGCGAAGCCCTGCAGCTTTGCCTGTCCCGAGCACTGCCCATCAGACGCGAGTATCGTCGAATCGCCAATGCGGATGCTCGAATGCATCACCTTGTCATCGGGCGGGGTCGTGGTCATTCCACCCTTCTCCGGGCAGTCCTTCCAGCGCATGAGCATCGTCACCTCGGCACCGAGGTTCTTGCGATAGAATTCAATCGCTTCTTCGCAACGCCCGTCAAGAAACAGGTATGGTTGGATTTGCATGGTAGCTCCTCATCCGTTTCGTACCCAAAGACGATGTTGCGCAACCGCTTCGCAATGTATACACCGTCCACACCAACCTAGCAAACCGGGTGGACAGTGTCCACATGCCTCGCAGAGCGGTGATGATGGATGCCATGACGCGCGCACGACCTCGGCGCACCTATCATCATGGCGATCTGCGCCAGGCGCTGCTCGATGCGGGCATTGCGCTGGCGCGCGATGGCGGCCCCGACGCGGTCGTGCTGCGCGAGGCCACCCGTCGCGCCGGCGTCGTCCCCAACGCGGCCTACCGGCACTTCGCCAGTCGCCACGCGCTGCTGCAGGCGGTGCGCGCAGCCGCACTTTCGTCACTCGCGGTCGCGATGGAGAAGCAGCTTACAAGGCAGCGGCGTGGTCGCCACGGCGCCGATCATGCGCGCGCCGGCCTGCGTGCGATCGGTACCGCCTACCTGCAATTCGCTCAGAGCGAGCCTGGGCTGTTCCGCATGGCGTTCGCGGTTCCCGGCGACGTGGAGACAACGACCAACGCCGCCATGGCCGGCAAGACAGGCCTCAATCCCTTCCAGCTTCTCGGCACGGCACTGGATCGGCTGGTCGAGGCCGGCGTGCTGCCGGCCGAACGACGCACCGGCGCGGAATATCTCGCCTGGTCGGCGGTGCATGGCTTGGCAATGCTGGTGCTGGAAGGCCCGTTGCGCCGCCTAACCCGCGGGCAGGTGCGAGAGATCGAGCAGCGCCTGCTGGATATGGTCGAGAAGGGCCTATAGGTCAGCGGTACTGGCCACGATTTCCCCTGCAGGATATCACTCAGTCGTGAGCAATGGAGGATTTAACGAAGCCGTAACGTCCTGTCCGATCACCATCGTGGCGTCGTCGCTACTATGCGTGACAGCCATCATGGCTTCGCGACGAGGGAGATCGAGCATGGCGCAAAGTTCAGTGTTCCACATCGACCAACTGGACGAGGTCAGGGTCACCCTCGGCTCGATTGTCGTTTCTGGTGACGACCATGGTGTCGTCTGGCAAATGACGCACGAAATACTCCGGGTCCTACCCATAAGAAGGGCAATGGTCGGGGTGCCCCTCACTTTGGCGATAGAAGTGGCGCTCCACCTACCGGCCGCCGCGGTCGGTTGGCGCATAGTCCATGACCAGTTGCACGCTTGGCCCAGAGCACTCTGCCGCGTCGTCGGCGAGGTGGACGAACGCGCTCTGCTCAGAATTCTGGAAGCGCGCAAGACACCCGCATTCTCCCTGACTCCAGCACTCGCCGCTACGGCGATTTCAGCCACCTTCCGACACGCCACCAGATTCTTCTGACCAGGCCGCGCTGGAACAAAGGCAGCCTTCCCTCGTCCTAAACCTTCTCCACCTGCCCGTATTCCAACTCCACCGGCGTCGACCGCCCGAAGATCGACACGCTGACCTTCACGCGGCCCTTCTCCTCGTCCACCTCCTCGACCGTGCCGTTGAAGCTTGTGAACGGGCCGTCGGCGACGCGAACCTGCTCGCCGATCTCGAACAGGATGGCCGGACGTGGGCGCTCAACGCCCTCCTGCGTCTGCTTCATGATGCGTTCGGCCTCCGCGTCGCTGATCGGCGAGGGCCGCGTCTTGCTGCCCAGGAAGCCGGTCACCTTCGGCGTGTTCTTCACCAAGTGCCAGGCATCGTCGGAAAGCTCCATCTTCACCAGCACGTAGCCGGGGAAGAACTTGTGCTCCGCGTTGACCTTCTGGCCGCGGCGCATCTCCACCACCTGCTCGGACGGTACCAGCACCTCGTCCACTTGGTCCGCCAGGCCCTTCTGCGCCGCCTGCTCCTTGATCTGCTGGGCGATCTTCTTCTCGAAGCCCGAGTAGACGTGCACCACGTACCAACGCTTGGCCATTACCTGAAATCTCTCCTCAGGCACTCATGCCGAACAGGGCACGGATGCCGATGCCAATGAACTGATCCACCAGGAAGAAGAACATCGCCGCCAGTGCCACCATGGCGAACACGAGGCCCGTGGTCACCAGCGTTTCCTTGCGCGACGGCCAGGTGACGCGTGCCACCTCGGCCCGCACCTCACGCACGAATTTCGCCGGATCGACCGCCACGTCATCGTTCTCCAGACCTGCTGCAAGGGACTATAGCGCGCTTGGGGGCCGCTGGCAGGGGTGGAGGGTCTCGAACCCCCAGCCTCCGGTTTTGGAGACCGGCGCTCTAGCCAATTGAGCTACACCCCTTTGTCAGTCTTTTCAGCGGTCTGGATGCCCCGCGCCCCGCTCATCTGTCTCGGGTTTGGCCGCAGCAGAAAGGCCATCTCGCGAGGCGGCCGATGTAGCGATTGGGGGGCGAGATGTCTAGGCCGCCTTCTGCCCAGCACTGGCACTTACCGGTAGCACGGCTTGGGTTGATCCGGCGTGCCGCAGTTCGCTGAACTGTAGGAGGGCGGCGCGCCATAGTAATTCGGCGCCTGGTAAGGCGGCGGAGAGTAGGTACTGCGGTGGTGGTGGCCGGTAGTAGCTCGGCGGCGGATAATAGCCGGGTGCATAGTAGCCAGGTGGCGCATACGGGTAGTATTGCGCGTGAGCCGAGTGTCCGGGGTTTCCCAGCGACGCAAACGGCAAGATCAGCAGCAGGCGACGCATGCGCTCCTCCGGGAAATTATGTCAGGGAGGCTAAGCCGGCTTGATGATTGTCCGCAACCATCTGTCGTGGTGTGGCGATCCGGAATGCTTGCTGTCTTCATTTGGTACCTCTCGGTGCGATCTTCGCGGCGGCCGAGACGCGCGGCGGCTGATAGCTCAAGGTCGCATGCTGGGGACTCGGGTTCCGCACCTTCGAGGTGCGTCCGTTCTCGCGCATTTGCCTGTGAGCTTCGAGCCATGACGGCAAAGCGTCTTCAGGCTGATCCCAATGAACCACAGATGCCTCGTCGCACCAGTCGAGAAGGTATGGCATCGTCGTTCGGTGAGGCGGCGTTGTCATGTAGCGCCGCATGCTCTCCTGAGTGTCCCACGCCGTCATGGTCCAGAAGGTCCAGTGGCGATCCGGCAAAACCGACCCGCCGCGGAACCCTGGCGCTTGTCTGACCTGCCGACGAGTGCGGACGAAATGCACCGCAAACGCGGGCAGGAAGCGGACCGATCGCACCCTCAGACGTGTCACGGCAACAAACGACATGCCCAACTCTCCCCTATCGTGGAGGACAGAGAACGCCGTTCGGTGAGGGTTGTTCGTTGCGCTGCTCGCACCGGCGTCGCGAGGCCTGGAGCGGGTGACGGGAATCGAACCCGCATAACCAGCTTGGAAGGCTGGGGCTCTACCATTGAGCTACACCCGCAATCCGAGACGGTTTACCGACACGCCGGCACTGGTGCAATCGCGACCGGCACCTAGACAAATTGGGGCTTCGTCGGCACCATCCGACCCAATGGGGCAATATCGGGGTCAGTAACGCCGATGGCGTACGAATATCCCAGCGCGGCGGGCACGCTGCGCCTCTTTCGCGTTCAACGTCGCTGGCTGTTGCATTTCGCTGGGCGCCACGCCGGCGGCTGGCGATCGCCCGACGTGGCGGTGAAGGCCGTGGCCGGGCATCGATCCGGCCTGGCCGAATGGGACCGCCAGCGCATCGAGGCGCCCGACGACCTGCTGGACTGGCGACCCCTCGGCAACTCGCTGTAGCGCGGCCGACACCCAATGACGGGCTGGCAATCGGAGGCCTCCAATGTCGCTTTCCAGCCCGGAACTGCTCGCGGCACTTCGCGACCTCCGCCGGTCGATCACGACGGAGGCTGCCCGCTCGATCGAGCGCTGGCACGGCGACATTGAGCAGTCGTCGTTCGCCGCCAGTGCCGGCAATCTCGCGCACTACCTGGCGCTCCGGCATCACGATCTGCGGGATTTGCAGCGCGAGCTGATGCGACACGGACTGTCGTCGCTCGGCCGACTGGAAAGTCGCGTCCTGCTCACGCTGAGTACCGTTGAAAGCGCTCTCGCCGCATTGGTATCCGGCGCCCACACGGCCCCACCCTCGCCGCCTTCGAGCGAAGAGTTCTTTCGCGGCGAGATGCAGTTGCATACCAACACGCAAGTCCTGCTCTGTGGCGAGCCCGACGGCGCCGGGCGAATCATGGTCACCCTTCCGCCCGAGGCGGCGCATAACCCCGAATTTATGCAGGAGATCGCGCGGCGCGGCGCCGATGTCGTTCGCATCAACTGCGCGCATGACGGTCCCGACACCTGGGCCGCGATGATCGAGCACACCCGCATCGCAGGTGATGCGGTGGGACGCCGCATTCCCGTGCTGATGGACATCGCCGGACCCAAGTTTCGCATCGGCAAGGTCAAGCGGCAGCCAGGTGAGCGCATCGTGGCCGGCAACCGGTTCCGCCTCGTGGCCGATGCCGCGACATTCTCCCCTGACACGACGATCGAGGCCGTGTGCGAACCGCCCGACGTGCTGGATCATCTGACGATCGGCACTGAGGTCTCGTTCGATGACGGCAAGCTGGGCGGCATCGTTGAGGCATGCCAACCTGGCAGCGTCATGGTCCGTGTTGAACGCACGCAGCGCAAAGGCTTCAAGATGAAGCCCGAACGCGGCCTGACGTTCCCGCGCGCCAACCTGCATCTCGATCCGCTGACGGCAGACGATCTGCGAGACCTCGACTTCGTCGCACGACACGCTGACATGATCGGCTTCTCATTCGTGCAGAGCGCCGCCGACATCACGCGGCTGCAGGACGAACTGGCCGCGCGTCGCCCCGACTGGCGACGTCTCGGCATCATCGCCAAGATCGAGACGGCGCAGGCAGTGACCAATCTGCCCGACATCATCGTGCGAGCCGCCGGCAGGCAGCCGTTCGGCGTGATGATCGCGCGCGGCGATCTGGCGGTGGCGATCGGGTTCGAGCGGCTGGCCGAGATGCAGGAGGAGATCTTGTGGCTGTGCGAGTCGGCGCATGTGCCGGTGATCTGGGCGACGCAGGTGCTGGAGGAGATGGTGAAGTCGGGTCTGCCGACGCGCGGCGAGATGACCGACGCGGCGATGGCCGGCCGCGCCGAGTGTGTGATGCTCAACAAGGGCCCAAACGTGGGCGAGGCGATCACCGCGCTGCACGGCCTGCTGCAGCGGATGATGGAGCACCAGTCGAAGAAAACCGCGCGGCTGCGGGCGCTTCGGTCGTGGTAGCGGCCGCTCGCGCCACGGATGCCGCGGCGACGCACGCACGTTCCTGGCTCAGCTGTTCGCGTGGATGTACATGTACGCGCTGCCACTGGCTGCATCAGTACCGAAGCTGACAGACAGGCGCCCGTCGCCAAGATCGGCACCGGCAAAACCAGCCAGCGTGAGGGATGCAGTCGGCTGCCCGGTCGCCGTAGCGTGCAGTGTCAGGCCGGTGAAGCCGGCGGCCCCTTGGCCATCCACCCACGCGAGGCCAAAATCCTGCGGCGTGACACCCCAGATCGTTGCGGCGTCGCCGGCATGAAAGCCATTGACCGTGCTCCAGATGTCCGCGGTTGGGCCACGATCATCTACGAAGAACGTGTCTGTCCCGCTGCCACCGGTCAGGAAGTTCGAGCCAGTGCCGCCATCCAGCACATTGGTACCGCTGCTGACCGCCAGAGCATCGTTGCCGCCGCCACTATGAAGGAACCAGTTGGGCGTGCTGACGCTGATGTTCAGGCTGTCCGTGGCGATGTTGAGATACTGATCTTGCAGTCCGCTCACGGGCCCGGTGTAGGGCTGGGAAGTTGCCGCGACGGACTGATTGGTTGTCGTGTCGAGAACAGCGATGCGAGGAGGGGGCGCTCCCGGTGGTGCTCCATACAGTGACTGAATGGCCTGGATGTCGGATTGGTCCGGTCCAGCATTGTTAGCCGGCCCTGCGGTCGGGTTCATCACTGCGTCAGGGTCGGCCGGGTTATGGTCGAGACCAAGCGCGTGGCCCAATTCGTGCTCTAGGTCACTTGCTGAAGAGCCGCCGTGTAACCAGCATATTGAAAATCGCCGCCCGCGAGAGGGATCAGCGCATCCTGTGATGGGTCTTCGACCAATACGATTGTGTCCGGCAGGAAGTGCTGAGCGCTTGAGCGCCAATAGGTCAAACCAACCTGGCTGGTTTGCGCGGGACTTAGCGTGCCGAACCCTACACGGATGTCCACCGATGCCGAGTCTGGCAAAAGCTGAAATTGCACCCCCGATACTGCGGACCATGCCGCGGCCGCATTCTCGACCACTCTCTGATAGGCTGCGTTGGTGATGAAGCTGGAGAACTGTGCCGGCTGGCCCCCCAGATTCGCATCAGCGAACGAGTAGGTGACAACATCCGACGGCCAAACGGGGCCTTCCAGGGGGTCAGGGACAGCCATCCTCCATGACTATGTCTTAAGTGCGTGGGCCGCAACGCTCATCATCGACAATGGCAGTCGCTGACATATGCAAAGGTGCGTTCGCCCGGAGTGGCGAGCGTCAAACTACTGAAATGCGCGTTAGGGTTGTGCGCTGGGGCGCGCTTTTTGGTGCGGTGTTCGCTCGTCACCCCTTCCTTTGCCGAAGGACACAGCGAAAGCCGACATGGCTCGTCGAAGTGTCGACCGGCTGTGCATGGCGCGCGGCCGGGCGATAGCGGCGGCAGTAGTTCGGCGCGCACAGATGCGACCCGCCCTTCAGCACCTTTCGCGGAATGCCGATCTCGGGCTGAGCGGGATCGTGGCTTGCGGCCTCGCGTGTGCTGCCTGGGGTTGGCGGGATGCAGCAGGCGTTGGCCTCGTCGTCGTCATGGCGTGGCGAATACCAATCGGACGTCCACTCCCAGACATTGCCGATCATGTCGAACAGGCCGTAGCCGTTCGGCGGGAACGCGCCGACCGGCGATGTCCGCTCATAGCCGTCGGCCGCGAGGTTCTCGTGCGGAAAATTACCTTGCCAGGTGTTCGCCAGATGCTTGCCGGCTGGGGTGAATTCATCGCCCCAGGCGAATTCGGCGGAGCCATCCAGGCCGCCGCGCGCGGCAAATTCCCATTCGGCCTCGGTTGGCAGCTCCTTGCCGGCCCATTCCGCATAAGCCAGCACATCGCGATAGGCGACATGAACCACGGGATGATCGGCCAGCCCCGCGATCGAGCTGCGTGGCCCATAGGGCCGTCGCCAGTTCGCGCCGAACCGGAACTGCCACCACTGCTCCCAGCGGCGCAGGTCGACCGCATGCTTCGGCGGCGTGAACACCAGCGAACCGGCGCGCAGCATGTTCGGCAGCGCGCCAGGATAGTCGGCTGCCTTTGGTACAAGCTCGGCGACCGTCACGTGATTGGTGGCGCGAACAAACCTGTGGAACGCGCCGTTGGTGACTGGCGCGCGATCGATCCAAAAACCGTCGACGCTCGCGCCATGCGCGGGCGCCTCCTCGGGATAGTGCAGATCCGACCCCATGCGGAACGTGCCGCCGGTCACCCACACCATGTCCGGCGGCACAAGCTCATCGATCGGTCCGTCAGATGCTCCGCGCACCTAAATGTTCCATCAGTCGCCCGTCGGTTGCTGCAACTTCTCCATGATCTGGTCAACGGAAAAGCTCTGTGGCCGCTGCCGTGGCGGATAGTCCTTGAAGGTGGCGATGAATTCCGCAGCGATCGTCTGTCCCGCCATGAGCAGGTAAGCTTTCCGGATCGACCAGTCCCAGTAGGTATTCGAGGTGATATCTGCGCGTTCGTAAGGGTCCATGCGCAGATTGTAAAACAGCGGAAGCCGCCGAACCGTGAACGGCTCGCCCCAGATGTCCAACGTGCCCGCCGTCTTCTGCTCGGCGAACACCAGTTTCCAATTCGCGAAACGCAGCGCGATCATGTGTCCGTCATCGTCGAAGTAGATGAATCCCTTGCGGTTGGAGTTGTCCTGCTGCGCGGTCAGGTAGGGTAGCTGATTGTACCCGTCGAGATGAACCTTGAATGTCCTTCCCGCAGCGGCGTAGCCCGTGAGCAGCTTATCCTTGACGTCAGGATCACCCGCCGCGGCAAGCAGTGTCGGGAACCAATCGTGCCCGGAGAAGATCTCGTTCGATATGCTGCCCGGTTTGATGTGTCCCGGCCAGCGCACCATCGCGGGTACACGAAAGGCACCTTCCCAGTTGGTGTCCTTCTCGCTGCGGAATGAAGTCATTGCAGCGTCAGGCCACGAGTTCATGTGCGGGCCGTTGTCGGTCGTATACACCACGATCGTGTCGTTCGCGATGCCGAGGTCGTCGAGCGTCTCCAACAATTTGCCGACATCGCCGTCGTGTTCGATCATGCCGTCGGCATATTCGTTATCCGGCATGCCGCTCTGGCCGCGCATCGATGCGCGAACATGCGTACGCAGATGCATCCGCGTGGTGTTCATCCAGACAAAGAACGGGTTGCCGGCTCGCGCCTGGCGCTGGATGAAATCGATCGCGGCACCGGTGGTCTCGTCGTCGATCGTTTCCATGCGTTTTTTGGTCAGCGCTCCGGTATCTTCGATCTTCTGCTTGCCGACCTTGCCAAAGCGTGGATCGAACTCTTGGGTCGTCAGTGTCGGTCGCGGCGCATTTGAGCACGCCCCTCGGGCCGAACCGCGCGGCAAATCTCGGATCCTTGGGATAATCCGGGTCTTCCGGATCCTCTTCCGCATTCAGGTGGTAGAGATTGCCGAAAAACTCGTCGAACCCGTGCACAGTCGGCAGATATTCATTGCGATCTCCAAGATGGTTCTTGCCGAACTGACCGGTGGCATAGCCGAGGGGCTTCAATGCCTCTGCTATGGTGATATCGGCGGGGTTCAAACCTATGGTAGCGCCCGGAATGCCAACCTTCGATAGCCCGGTACGCAGCGTCGCCTGACCGGTGATGAATGACGACCGGCCTGCCGTGCAGCTCTGCTCGGCGTAGTAATCAGTGAACATCATTCCTTCACGCGCAATCCGGTCGATGTTCGGTGTGCGATATCCCATCAGCCCGAAGGTGTAGGCGCTGATATTGGACTGGCCGATATCGTCGCCGAAGATGACGAGAATGTTCGGCTTGCCACCGCCGCCGGTCGAAGGTGCGGTTGGCTGGCCTTGGTTCGCGCCCTGTGCGCGTGCACCTGGTATCAGCGCGGCTGCCGTGACCATCGCGCTGCCGCCGAACAGCATCGATCGCCGGTTTGGAAACGTGGCGTCAGTCATAAGCGATCTCTCCTCTCGGCCCCAATCGAGCGATATAGCATGTGTCAGCCATCGCGTTGACCAGCCGCCCCGGCGATTGCCAAAGCGAATCGCCTCGGCCATATGCGCGTCGCCATCAGGCTCCGCCAGCGCGGATGTGCCGCACTGAACCATTTGCGTGCTTTGCGTGCATCCGCCCCTTATTTGCGTTGAATTCTTTCTTTCTGTGCCAACACGAGGCGGCCGATCGAGCGCGCACGCAATCCGCTGGACGCGACGCGCGTGTAGCGAGGATTGCAGTTACCTGACCGCAATCGAAATCATGCGACTGAAGGTCAGCAGCGAGAATGCGGCACTTCGCGGTTGCCGTACAGACCGAAGCCTACAGGTAGTGCTCCGCCAACGGCGCGAAGCCGTTGAACCGCTGGCTGGCATAAGTCGTCACGTATGCGCCGGTGGACAGCAGTTCCACTCGATCGCCTGAACGTAGCGCCAGCGGCAGCCGATAGTTGGCCTTCTCGTACAGAATGTCCGCCCCGTCGCAGGTCGGACCGGCAATCGCGACCGGCCCCATCGCCGTGCCGTCGTGCGGCGTGGTGATGCGGTACTTGATCGCCTCGCCCTCTGTCTCCGCCAGTCCGCCGAAGCGACCGATGTCGAGATACACCCAGCGCACCGGATCAGCGCGGTCGCGCCGGCTCACCAGCACCACCTCGGCGCTCACCAGACCGGCATCGCCCACGATGAAGCGCCCAGGCTCGATCAGCATCTCGGGTAGTGCATTGCCGAAATGCTCGATCATCGACGTCATGATCGTATCGCCGAACTCATCGATCTCGGGCACCGGATCGCGATAGCGCGTGGGGAAGCCACCACCGAGATTCATCATGCGCAGGTTCACCCCCGCCTCGGTCAGGTCGGTGAACAGCATCGCCACCTTGGCGATCGCCACCTCGTAGGCGCGCGTCGTGGTCTGCTGGCTACCGACGTGGAACGACAACCCGTAGGGATCCAGCCCCAGCTCGCCCGCCCGCAGCATCAGGTCCCGGGCGTTCTCCACCGTGGTGCCGAATTTGCGCGACAGCGGCCAGTCGGCGCCCTCGTTCGCCACCAGGATGCGGCAGTATACCCGCGCTCCCGGCGCATTCTCCGCCAGCTTCTCAAGCTCCTCAGCCGAGTCGAACGCGAACAGCGTCACCCCGCGCTGGAATGCCGCGCGGATCGCGCTCGCTTTCTTGATCGTGTTGCCATAGCTGATCGCCTCAGGCTGGGCGCCGGCGTCCAGGCAACCGGACACCTCCTCGAAGCTCGCCGCATCGAAGCTCGAACCGAGACGCGCCAGTCGTTCCAGCACGGGACGCGCCGGATTGGCTTTCACCGCGTAATAAATCCGCGCCAGCGGCAACGCGCGTTGCAGGGTGCGGAAATTGGCTTCCACACGGTCCACGTCGAGCACCAGGCACGGCGTGGCCGGCTGCTGCTCAGCAAGGAATCGGGCGATTTTCGGGGTCATCGCACCGGGCCTCCTTTGGCTGGACGCCCGCCTGATCAAGGCAGCGAGCGTTAGTTGACGAAACGGTCGAACGAACCAGCGACCAAACGATTGCCAGAACGCTTGACGTCGTTGCGTAACCACGAGGGCCAGAGGCACGTGCGTTGCTGCGTGGGGGCCACATAGGACCCCTGCCCCCCCGACGCAAGACGGAATCTCGATCAATCCGCCAGAAAAATGTCGTCTCACTGCATCGCACGCTGCGGTCCGGCGTTTTCCCTGCCAGGATCACGAGGCAGCAGGTATGGATGCGAGGAACATATTGGACACAATGACTTCACCCGGCCGCCCTGTTGCCGGCAAGCCCGGCTGGCACCAGGTCATCGTTCGCGCGATGCGGGAGGCCGTGACCGATCGCGTCTCGCTCGCAGCAGCCGGGTGCGGGTTCTATGCCACGATGGCGCTGTTCCCCGCGATCAGCGTCCTCATCTCGGTCTACGGCCTGGTGTTCAACGTCCAGTCGGTGGAGCAGCAGCTCGCCCTGCTGCGAGAATTGCTGCCGCCGCCCGCCTTCGCACTGATCAGTGAACGCGTGCACGAACTCGTCAGCCAACCCAACGACACCCTGAGCATCAGCCTGCTCGTCAGTCTTGTCGTCGCGTTCTGGAGCGCCTCGGCCGGCACCAAGTCCGTGCTGTCGGCGCTGAATGTCGCCTACGACACCGTGGAGCGGCGCGGCATTCTGGGCTTTCAGCTCACCGCTTTGGCAATGACGCTGTGCGCGGTGGCCGCTGCCGTTCTGGCGATCGCAGTGCTGGTGTTCCTGCCGACGGTGATCTGGTTCGTTGGCCTTTCCGACTATAGTGCCGCGCTTATCAACATCTTCAGCATGGCCCTCCTGGTCGTGCTGGTGGGCGGCTCCATTGCGCTGCTCTACCGATACGGGCCGTCACGCGAGCGGCAGCGGGACCGGCAGATCTTTGCCGGCGCAATTCTGGCGACGCTGTTGTGGCTCATCGCCTCAACCGGGCTGTCGTACTACGTCGCACACATCGCGCGGTTTGGCGTGACCTATGGCCCCCTCGGCGCAGTCGTCGCTATCATGCTGTGGTTCTACCTGACCGCCTACGCAGTGCTGCTCGGCGCGGAGGTGAATTCGCAACTGGAACATCGAAACGCGGCGCTCGAGGACCTTTCGGCTGGCAAATGAAACGGCCGCCTGTTACCTGACTGGCGCACGCGTACCTTCGAGTAGGGAAACGCCGCGAATGGCCCAGTGGGACGACGGCTACGTCACCGACGTGGCTTATACCAGCAACTTCTACCGCGAGATCACGCCAAGCTGGATTGCCCTGACGAGTTTGCTGCTCGGCCATCGGCCGCCGGACCTTGCGGCGCCGTTCAGTTACGCCGACCTGGGCTGTGGCAACGGCTTCACCAGCCTTGTCATCGCTGCGGCGTGTCCGCACGCCGAGGTCTGGGGCTTCGACTTCAATCCGGCGCATGTCGAGTTTGCCAACGGTCTCGCCGCACGCGCCGGACTGACCAACGTGCGGTTCGTGGAAACCTCGTTCGCTGACCTGGAGAGCGCACCGGACAGCAAGATGCCCGACTTCGACATGCCCCACTTCGACATGATGGTGTCGCACGGGGTGCTGAGCTGGATCTCGCCGGAGAACCGCAAACATCTGATCGGCGCGGTGGCGAAGCGGCTGAAGCCGGGCGGCTTGGTCTACCTAAGTTATAATGTCACTACCGGTTGGACCGGGATGGTGCCGGTTCGCATGCTGATGCGGATGCTGACCGTCGCGAGTCCGGAGCGCACCGACCTTGCCGTGCCCGGCGTGCTGGATTTCGTCGATCGCCTGAAGCAGGCGGGCGCGGCGTTCTTCACAGCCAACCCGGCACTCGAGAATCGGCTGACCGACATTCGCAAACAGGACGCGCGCTATATCGCGCACGAATACCTCAATCAGGACTGGCATCCGCTGATGTTCACCGACGTCGCGGGCGAGATGTTGGAGGCGAAATGCCGCTACATCGGCAGCGCCACGCTGGCCGAGAACATCGACACGGTCTCGGTGCCGCCCAATGTGGCGCCGATCCTCGCGGAAACACGCGATCCCTATTTGCGCGAAACGCTGCGCGACCTCGGTTGCGCTCAGACCTTCCGCCGGGATCTGTTCCGCAAAGGCATGGCGCCGATGCCGGCGGCCGAGCAACAGATGCTGCTGGAGAATCTGACGCTCGCCGGAATGGGGATGACGATGCCGGAGGGGGGCATCACTTTTGCCACGCCGATCGGCAACGTCACCGGTCGGCCGGAGGTGTACGAACCGCTGCTGTCCATGCTGGAACCGGGCACACTGAGCGTTCGCCAGGCACGCGACGCCCCGGCTTTCGCCGGCCGGGCGCTGACGGAGCTGATGCAGGCGTTCACGCTGCTGATCGCCGGCGGCTACGCGCACCCGATGCTGCCGATCGGCGGCGCTGTGGCGAGGCACGAGGCCGCGCGGCGGCTCAATATGGCGATCGCGCAAGCCAACGCGAACGCCGCCGATCTGCCACGACTGGCCGCGCCGGCGATCGGCTCGGCGATCGGCGCCGACATTCTGGAGACGCTGCTGGTGGGCGAGTTGCTCGCCGGGAGGCCGGCGGATGTCGGCGCCCTGGCGACCCAACTCGTGGGCTTGCTGGGACGCAGCGGGCGCAGCGTTCAGCGCGACGGCAAGCCGGTCAACGATGCCAGCGAGACAATGCAGATCGTGACCGAGGCAGTGGTCGGGTTGCTGGAGCGGCGTGTACCGCTGCTGCGGCGGCTTGGCGTGCTGGAGGGCTGAGCGAACGGTCACGAGCAAAGCCACCGGCCCGAGCCAGCGCCGCGCATCCGCGAAATCAGGCCGCCTCGCGCCTTCCCTCGTCACACGACGTCACGTAGTCCATGCCGCCGCCGAGCTGAAGTTCCAACATCGTGACGCCGTTCGTGGCCGGCAGCGGCAACACCGCCTCACCGTCCGTCCAACGCCGGATCGCCACTCCATCCCGTTCGACCGCCCACCAGCCCTTCTGTAGGTCGGGATGATCCATCGGGATCTCACACACCTCGGTGGCATCGCGCAGCACGATGCGCTCCAGACACACGCCTAGCCGACGGCGGTCCTCCAGCCACGGCCGCACCTCCGTCGGCGCACTCGAGCGCGAGACCAGTTGCACCGTCCTAGTGTTGCGGGGCAGCACGAAGATGAACCGTCCGGCGTCTGCATGGACCGGGCGAAGCTTGCGCCCTGCGGCAATGACGTAAAGCGCCGGGTCCTCGGTGGACTCGACCAGCCGCACGGGTTGACCAAGCGTTGCGGCACGCTCGGCAAGGCGCTGCCAGACCGGGCGAACACTCGCCTCGTCCCACACGAACGGAGCGCACGATCCAACCTCGCGCGTCGGATGTTCCGTCTCGTCGGTAAGGTCCGGGTGCAGCACCAGCGGATCTTGCGAATTGGCGAAGAAGCCGCGGTTGCCTGTGTTGAGGTAGCTTTCCGCCGGCAAGCCTTCGGCGAGCACGATGGCGTGCGCCTCGAGTTCGACGTGGAAATACTCGGCTGTGACCAAGCCCTTCTCCTGCCGGATCGTCGTGCCGTTGATCAACTGGCGGGCGCAGATCAGCCGGCGGTCGACAAAGATTGCGTGGTCCGGCGATACAAGAAGGTCGCTGTGCGGCATGTTGTCGGCGAACGCACCTCGCTGGATGAGAATTGGCGCAACCGTCTCCGGCCGTGGATGCGTCGTCAGATCAATGCGTCGCCGGCCAATCCATTTGACTGGCCGGGTGCTCAGTTCATCGCCAGCCAGGGTCAGCACGTCGTCGCCCGGCATCAGGGTCTCGATCATCCGTTCGCCGGTGGCGGTGAGGATCCGTGTGCCGGCCGCGAAGCAGACAGCCTCAATTGTGTCGCCGAACACTGCGAAGTCATTCTGCGCACCTGTCTGCAGCCCCACGTTGTTCATCGTGAGGATCGTGGAACTGCCATCCGTCACAGTGAGGACACCGGTCGACGTGTCCAATGTCGCGGTATCGTCGGTGAAGTCGGCACCGTCAAAAACTATCTGGTCGCCCCATGCGAGATTGCTGATTTGCTGGCTCGTCACGGTTGACGTTGCGACGAAGCCCGACAGGAATTCGATCTCGCCGGTGTTGAGCGACGTGGTGCTCGCATTCACGAAGCTGGCGGTGACGTTGCCGTTGTCTACCGAGGTATTGCCAAACTCGAGACGGCCTCCGTCGCCGGTGCCCGCGATAGTGATCGTCTCAGCGGTATTGGCTGCGTCGGTGATGCTCGTTCTTATGTCGAACAGACCGCCCGCATTGATAGTGATGTTGGCCGGCCCCGTACCAGCATAAGCAAGCGTGTCGGTCAGCAGGCTTCCCCCGACGGTTAAGCTCGGGAGGCTATGGACGCCGCGGCCAGTGGCGAGCCTGAGGCGCGCAAGGTCAAAGGTGCTGCCGGCGTCAAGCGTCACGGTGTAGGTGGTTCCGGGGCCGGTTGACGTGGCACCAAACACCGCCACGTCTGTGGCGGGAGTTCCCGCGCCCGGCGTTCCGGTTGGCGACCAGTTGTCGGTGGTACTCCAGTCTCCCGTGGTGCCGGCTGACCAGGTAAACCTTGTCATTCGCCGCCCCTTTCCCCGCCTAACGCCTCTATAGGCCGGTGTCTGGAGTCAGCAATACATGAATTAACACATGGCTTAACGAATTAACGGTTTGCTAATAGTCACTCGCGGAGATCCGGTCGAGAAGGTGCCCCCGCAGCGCTGGCAGCGCCTGCCTTACCTGATCAGCCCTGTCAGCGGGCTGGACGGATCGGCGCCGAGCCGCCGCGGCATCCGCCCGGCAAGGTGTGCGAGCCGCCCCGCCTCGATCGCCAGCTTCATCGCGCGCGCCATCCGAATAGGGTCCTTGGCGTGCGCGATCGCCGAGTTCAGCAGCACCGCATCGCAGCCCAGCTCCATGGCGATCGCCGCGTCCGAGGCGGTGCCGACGCCGGCGTCCACCAGGAACGGCACTTTGGTCTGCTCGCGGATCATCCAGATCATCGCCGCATTCTGGATGCCCAGCCCGGAGCCGATCGGAGCGCCCAGGGGCATAATCGCCACGCACCCCATGTCCTCGAGCCGCCTGCATGCCACCGGGTCGTCGGCGGTGTAGACCATCACCTCGAACCCGTCCTTGATCAGCGCCTCGGCCGCCTCGATCGTGCCGGCCATGTCAGGGTATAGCGTCGGCGGCGGCCCGAGCACTTCCAGCTTCACCAGGTTCCAGCCGCCCGCCTCGCGGGCCAGCCGCAAAGTGCGGACCGCCTCGCTCGCGGTGTGGCAGCCCGCGGTGTTCGGCAGGTACGTGTATTTCTTCGGATCGACGTGATCCTGCAGCATCGGCGCCTTGGGATCCGACAGATTGACCCGCCGTACCGCCACGGTAACGATCTCCGCACCGGAGGCCTCGATCGCCGCGCCGGTTTCCTCGAGGTCCTTATAGCGGCCCGTGCCGACGATCAGGCGGGAACGGAAGCGGCGTCCGGCCACCGTCCATGTGTCGTCTTGCGGCAGCGTTGCATCCATCTCAGCCTCCTCCGATGAAATGCACGATCTCCAGCGCGTCGCCGGTCTGGAGCCAGGTCTCGGCATAGCTGGAACGCGGCACGATCGCCTCGTTGCGTTCCACCGCCACCTTGCGTGTCTCCAGCCCGAGCGTGGCGAGCAGGGCGGCGACGGTCATCGGTCCGTCGAAGGCACGGGCTTCGCCATTCAGTGTCAAAGTCACGGCGGTCTGCATGCGCGGAGTATGGGCACGCGGGACCGACGGGGCAAGGAACGCGCGACGCGACAGCCCGGCTGCTTCCCCGTGCAGAATTCGGTCCCGCGCGCTGCCCGGAACCGTGCGAAAAAAGTGGCCAAAAGCGTATAACGCACGTATAACGTAACCGTTACCAACATATCACGCCATTTAACGGGCTGGTCATACCGGGTTTAGACCAAAGGGGGTTTCGTGCGGCAAGTTATCGCAGCGGTCCTGTGCGTCATGTTTTCTGGCGCCGCCGCGGCCCAGCAGCAGGCGACGGATGCGGCCAATCGCGCCAATCAAGGAACCGTCGGGGTCATCACTGGAATGGAAGGAGGCACCTACGCGAGGACCGGTGCGGACCTGACAATCCTGGACGACGACTCGCTTCGCGTGCTGCCGGTGCTTGGCAAGGGCTCGCTGCAAAACCTCTCCGACATTCTTTACCTGAAGGGCGTGGACGTCGGCTTCGTCCAGGCTGATGCGCTGACCTACGCGCAACAGCACGGGATGTTCCCCACCCTCACGCAGAAGGTCCGCTACATCGCCAAGCTGTACGACGAGGAGATCCACATCCTCGCTCGCAAGGACATCACCAGGCTTGAGGACCTGAACGGCCAGCGCGTTAACGTCGACGTCACCGGCAGCGGTTCCGCGATGACCGCCGAGATCGTGCTGGATGCCTTCGGCATCAAGCCGAAGATCGAACACGAAAAGCAGGTCAATGGCGTTCAAGAGTTGAAGCAGGGGGACATCGCCGCGATCATCCAGGTGGCTGGCGCCCCGATGCCGCTCCTGTCCGACGTGTCAGCCGACAGCGGCCTCCATTTCTTGCCAATCGAGCTCAACCAGAGCCTCGCCCAAACCTACCTGCCGGACCAGTTTACCCACGACAACTATCCGCGGCTCGTCCCTGCCGGCACCACAGTGCCGACGATTGCGGTCGGCGATGTGATGGCAGTGTTTGCCTGGCAGCCGCATACTGAGCGGTATAACAAGGTGGCCCGCTTCGTGACCGCCTTCTTCAGCAAGTTCGATCAGTTTCAGCAACCGCCACGCCATCCCAAGTGGCACGAAGTGAACCTGACCGCACAGGTGCCCGGCTGGACGCGCTTCCAGGCGGCTGAAGACTGGCTGGAGCAGCAGACCACGGCAGGCACCGCCGGCGGCACCACACAGGAACGGTTCGATGCCTTTCTGTCCCAGGCCAACCCCAGGGTGAGCGGCGGTTTGACGGAGACGGCGAAGGCCGCGCTGTTTCAGCAATTCCTCGCCTGGGACAAACAGCGGTCGGCGGGACGTTAACAGTGCCAGGTGAGGCCGCGCGAACACGCGCACATCACTGGGCGCTGGTGGCACTCTGCGCCGGCCCCCTGTTGACGGCAGGAGCGTCCTTCGCGGCTCCGAGCAGTCCCGAGAATGCACAGAGTGTGCCCGTGGTGCCAGCCGATCACGAGTGTGAAGTGCTGCTGCTCAAGGTCGAGAAGCAGATCTCCGATGGCCGCACCGCAACTCCGCCCGATGACAACGCGTTGCTGACTTGGCAGAGCGTCATCACGCGCGTGGAACCGGCCTCGCCAGGGACACTGCGCGCCCTACAGGATTTCGAGACGCGCCTGTCCTACCGCGAGGCCCAGGAACATGCGGCCGGGAGACGAACGGTTGAGGTTGACCTCAAGCTGTTCGAGGGCTTGGCAAGCGAGCTGATTTCGCGCGGGGCGGCGTCACTGAGCAGTCATCCGGTGGCCGATAACCCGGCCCCGGAGAGTGCCGCGCCGGCCAGGCAAGAGAGCCTGGCCGCGACACCAGACACGTCGAACGGTGCCCCCGATGCACCCGTGGCGGACAAGGCCCCCGCAAGCCCTCCCGCAGCGCCCGCCAAGACGCCCGCCGATACGTTGCTGGCGCTTGCAGATCCACCGGCGCCCCAGTCGACGCACGCGCCGACCGCGCAGGACCAGGCGATGGCGGCTTCGCTCATGCGTCGCGGCGATGCGATGCTGGCGCTCAGGGACATATCGGCGGCGCGCAAGCTGTATGAATCTGCTGCCGATGCCGGAAGCGCCGCGGGCGCGACCGCGCTCGCTAGAACCTATGATCCCGGCTACCTCCCCAATTTGGGCGTCGTCGGCCTCCAACCCGATCCGGCGTCGGCCGCGGTCTGGTATCGTAAGGCGGCAGCGCTGGGGGATCGGGACGCCGAAACGCGGCTGCGGACGCTGGCGCGGTCGGTCAACTGACGTCGCCCGCGGCGAGGTCGAACGGCTGAGCTGGCGCCCCCGCCGGTTGGACCGGCGCGACCAGCTATGCTACGCGCGCCCTAATGTCTCAATCGGCATCCCCGCCCCTCGTCGCCGTGCTGAACGGACCGAACATGAACATGCTCGGCCTCCGGCAGCCACACCTTTACGGTAGCGCCACGCTCGACGACGTGGAGCAGCTCTGTGCGGAGACCGCCGAGCAGCTCGGGCTTGCCATCGACTTCCGCCAGACCAATGGCGAGGGCGAGCTGGTTTCATGGGTGCAGGAATGCCGCGGCCGTGCCCACGGCATCGTGATAAATCCGGCCGGCTATACCACCACGTCCATTGCGCTGATGGACGCGCTGCTCGCAACCGACCTGCCGGTGATCGAGGTTCACGTCACCAATATCCACCGGCGCGAGGAATTCCGTCAGCACTCCTACGTATCGAAGGCCGCCGTCGGCGTGATCTGTGGTCTCGGCATCCGTGGCTATGCGCTGGCGCTGACCGCCATGGCCGACCTCCTGTTGGAGGCCAACGCATGACCCGCATCCCGTTCGATCCCGACGCGATCCGCGCGCTCGCCGCGGTGCTGAACGAGACCGGCCTCACCGAAATCGAGATCGCCGAGAAGGACAGCCGCATTCGCGTTGTCCGCGCCGCAGCCCCGGCCATGGTTGCCGCAGCGCCGGCCGCCCCGCTCGCCGTGACAACACAGACCACCGCGTCCCCGCCGGACGAAGCCAGCCATCCGGGCGCAGTGGTCAGCCCGATGGTCGGCGTCGCCTATCTCTCGCCGGAGCCCGGCGCGCCAGCCTTCGTCACCGTCGGCCAGAGCGTCGTCGCCGGCCAGACGCTGCTGCTGATCGAGGCGATGAAGACCTTCAATCAGATCAAGGCGCCGAAGGACGGGACCGTCACGCGCATCCTGGCCGCCAACAGCACGCCAGTGGAATACGGCGAAGTTCTGCTGATCCTGGAATGATCCCTTGTTCCAGAAAATCCTCATCGCCAATCGTGGCGAGATCGCGCTCCGTATCCAGCGGGCCTGCCGCGAGCTAGGCATTCAGTCGGTCGCGGTCCACTCGACCGCGGATGCCGAGGCCATGCACGTGCGCCTGGCCGATGAGAGCGTGTGCATCGGGCCGCCGCCGGCGAAGGACAGCTACCTCAACATGCCCGCCATTCTCTCGGCCGCTCTGGTGACCGGAGCCGAGGCAATCCATCCGGGCTACGGTTTCCTCGCCGAGAACGCGGGGTTCGCTGAGATGGTCGAAGCGCACGGCCTGACCTTCATCGGTCCGTCGCCTGCGCATATCCGGATGATGGGTGACAAGATCGCAGCGAAGGCGGCCGTGGCGCGGCTCGGTGTGCCGCTTGTGCCAGGCTCGGACGGCGCCGTGCCGGATGTCGCGAAGGCCCGCGATGTGGCTGGACGCATAGGCTATCCGGTCGTGATCAAGGCTTCCGCCGGCGGTGGCGGGCGCGGCATGAAGGTGGCACGCGATGCTGCCTCGCTCGACGAGGCGTTCGCCATCGCGCGAACCGAGGCGCGTGCCGCTTTCGGCAACGATGCCGTGTACGTCGAGAAATATCTCGATCACCCGCGGCATATCGAACTGCAGGTTCTCGCCGATGGGCATGGCAACGTCGTGCACTTGGGTGAGCGCGATTGCAGCCTCCAGCGGCGCCATCAGAAGTTGCTGGAGGAAGCCGGCTCGCCTGCGCTGAGTACCGCTGCGCGAGACAAACTCGGCGCCACCGCCACCACCGCACTGGCATCGCTCGGCTACCGCAACGCCGGGACGCTGGAATTTCTGTATCAGGACGGGCAGTTCGCTTTCATCGAGATGAACACGCGTCTGCAGGTTGAACACCCGGTCACCGAGATGGTGTGCGGCATCGACCTCGTGCGCGAACAGATCCGCATCGCCGCCGGCGCGCCACTCGGCTTTGAACAGAGCGATGTTCGGTTTTCCGGCCATGCGATCGAGTGCCGCATCACGGCCGAAGATCCGACGACCTTCACCCCGACACCTGGCCGCGTCACCGCATTCCACGCCCCCGGCGGTCTGGGGGTGCGGGTCGATTCCGCCCTCTACGCCGGGTATTTCGTGCCGCCATACTACGACAGTCTGGTTGCCAAGCTGATCGTCCATGCGCCGACGCGGGCGGATGCGATCAGCCGGATGCGCCGCGCGCTGGACGAATTCGCCATTGTCGGCATCCAGACGACGATCCCACTGCACCAGCGGATTGTCGATAACGCGGAGTTCCAGCGTGGCGACTACACGATCCACTGGTTGGAACGCTTCGTCGCACACTGACGCACCCACGACGCAGGTCTGCGCCCCATTGTCATGGCAGGCGAAGACCCGCACCCTATCCTTATGCCGGGCGAAGGGCCGCCGCCATCGTCATGGCGGGCGCAGGCCCGGACCCTATCGTTATGTCAGGCGAAGGTCCGCGCCCAATTGTCATGCCAGGGCGCAGGTCCGCGCCCTTTCGTCATGCCACGCGAAGGTCCGCCGCCGTCGTCATGGCGGGCGAAGGCCCGGCATCCACGTCTGCGCAGCCACACAGACACATACGCTGACGCCAACCTTCGTCGCCATTACGACGAAACAGCATAGTGAGTCATTGATTGGGCCGTGGTTGCTATCTCTCGCGGCGCGACCGATTTAACAATTTTGTAATGGAAGACCAGCCGCGCCTTTGACGGCTGCATGGTCTGGTGTCAGGCGCGGAGGAAACCAGATCATGTACTGGTGGCAATGGGTTCTCCAAATTACCGGGGCCTGGTTCTACCTGGGGCTGTTGACAGCCTGGGTCTGGAGCGTCGCTTTGAGCCAACTAAGAGCGAGAGACAACGAGCGACAAGAGCATTTCCGCCACGCCGCATGACGCACGGAAGCAACGGCCTGGCCGCTCGTGGGCAACAGCGCTAATCCTTCCTCAACGCCCCTGCGCCTATTCTTCGGTGCATGGACATCACCGTCTGTATTTGCACGCGTGACCGCCCGCACTATCTGCGAGACTGTCTGAACGGGCTGTCCCGCCAGACGGTCGGAGCCGGACGGTTCGATATTCTGGTGGTGGACAGCGCGTCCTGCGGCCATACTCCCGCGCAGATTGCGCGTCTGGTGGCTGGCATCGCCAACGCGCGGCTGCTGCGCGTGGAGTGCCCCGGTGTCAGCTTTGCCCGTAACGCCGGCGCGTCGGCCGCTCGCGGCAGCTACATCGCCTACATCGACGATGACGCAATCCCCGCGCCTGACTGGATCGAGCGCATCCTGGCGACAATCGCCGAAGCCGACCCGCCGCCGGCACTGATCGGCGGACGCATCTTGCCCCATTGGGAAGCACCGCTGCCAATGTGGTGGCCGCCACATCTGCGCGGCACCCTGTCGATCATCGAGTGTGAGGGCCAGGGCGAATACCGCACCGCGGCACTCCCTGCCGGCCTGGAACCGTATGGCGCCAACATGATCGTGCACGTGCCGACGTTGCTGGCGATGGGCGGCTTCGGCCGCCACAGCGGACGTGTCGGCAAGGCGCTGCTGTCGGACGAGGAGGTGCAGCTTGCGTGGCGCCTGCAGGCGGCCGGACATTCAGCGCGCTACGACTCGCGGATCGTGGTCCAGCACCAGATCCAGGCGGAGCGCCTGACCCCGCATTGGCTGCTGTCGCGACTCTACTGGCAAGGCGTCTCCACCGTGCTGACCCGACGGCTGCTCGGTCAATCCGCCACGGTCTGGCGCGAGCTGCCGCGCCGCATTGCGGTGGCCGTCCTGCTGGCGCCGTTCGGTCTGCTGCCGCGGCGCAGCACCTGCCTCGTGCCCTGCCGCTGGCGGCTCGCCTATGCGCTCGGCTTCGTGCGGTCCGCACTTGGCCGCAGCCTGGTGCCCAACGAGTAGCGCTTGTGCAGCTCTATCGCTGGCGCGGTGCCACCCGAAATTTCGGCGACGAGCTGAATACCCTCCTGTGGCCTCGGCTGCTGCCAGGCTTCTTTGACGATGATCCTGCCGAACAGTTTCTTGGCATCGGCTCCGTGCTCGACGCGCGCCACGACACAGATGTGGTGAAGCTGGTCGCCGGCGCCGGCTATGGCGGTTACCAAGCCCCGCCGACGCTGGATGCGAGCTGGTTCATCCACTGGGTCCGTGGTCCACGAACGGCCCGGCGGCTCGGCCTGCCGGAGGCCCGCGGTCTGGGTGACCCCGCCATGTTGTTCCCCAAGCCTTGTGCCGATGGTCGATCGACCGGCTTCATGCCCCACTTTGAAAGCCTCGAACACGGCGCATGGGTCGCCGCGGCCCGCGCGGCCGGAATCACACTGATCGATCCGCGCGGCGATCCGGCCGCCATCCTTGCCGCGATCGGCGCCTGCCGCGTGCTGCTCAGCGAGGCGATGCATGGCGTCATCGTGGCCGATGCGATGCGCGTGCCATGGATCGCGCTGCGCCCGCTCGTACCGATGCATCGCGCGAAGTGGCAGGACTGGGCCGATACCCTGGGCCTCCAGCTCCGCTTTCAGTGTCTGGCCGCCTCCTCGCTGGCGGAGCGGCTGCACGCTTCGCCGCTCGCCACGACGGGACACGGCCGCCATCTGCTGGACCTTGCGCACCCCATCCTGCAAGCCACCGCGCGGCGTCGGTTCATCGATCGGGCCGCGCGGTCACTCGCTGCCGCCGCTGGCTCCGCGCCACAACTCTCCACCGCGGTGGCGTTGGACCGTTGCCGCACACGGATGCTGGATCGACTGGATGCGCTGCGCCGCGATCCGCGGCGGCCAGGGGGCGCACCCAGGGGTTAGGCCCCCTTCTTCCTTGCGTCGTCGCGGCAATTCCGCGTAGCACGGTCGGGCTGTTACGGAGCGTTCGCCGCCTATGTCCCGCTATCCCGACCAGGCGAACAACGACCTGCTGGAGCGCATCCCACTCAGCGCCAGGGTGGTGCTCGATGTCGGCTGCAACACCGGCGCCCTGAGCGCAGCCTATCGACGCCTCAATCCGCGCGCACGGCTGCTCGGTATCGACAAGGATCCCGAGGCCGCCGGGCAGGCGGCGCGGCGGCTCGACCAGGTCGCGGTGGTCGACGTCGAGCACGATCCGATGCCGTTCGCGCTGGATCGCCCGATCGACTGCATCGTGTATGGCGACGTGCTGGAGCACCTGCGCGATCCGTGGCCGGTGCTGCGCCGCCACGCGGAGGTGCTGAGTGACGATGGCACCATGCTGATCTGCGTGCCGAACATGCAGCACTGGAGCTTCGCCGACCGGCTGCTGCGCGGCACCTGGAAATACGAGCCCGCCGGTCTGCTGGATGAAACGCACCTCCGCTGGTTCAGCCTGGAAACGATGCGCGAAGGTCTGGAGGCGGTGGGCCTGGTGCCGCACGAAGTCTCGCCGCGGGTGTTCGATGCTGCCAGCGCACAGGAATTCGCCGGCATGATCGCGCCGGCGCTGACCAGGCTCGGTGTCGATCCGGCGGCCTACGCGCAGCGGGCGGCGCCACTCCAGTATATCTGGCGTGTGTTCAAGACGCCGCGGCAGATGATTGCGGTGGCGGCGAACATGCTGGAACCGGTGGGCGGCGTGTCGCATGTGCGCGTCGTGTATCCGCTACAGGCAATGCGCAGCGACCCGACAGTGCTGACCCAGCTCGTGACCGGCGGCGACATCAAGGTGCCAGGCAATGACACACCGCGCATCTTTGTGCTGCACCGGCCGACGCTGTCCGGCGATCGGGGTGCCGGTGTGATTCGCAAGCTGCTGGCAGATGGCTGGGTGGTGGTGACGGAGTTCGATGATCATCCGGATCACTTCGGGATGCTCAACGCTGACGATGAACTCGCGTTCCGTGGCGTTCATGCGGTGCAGACCAGCACGCCGGCACTCGGCGCGATCCTGCGCACGCGCAATCCTGAGGTCATGGTATTCCCCAACATGGTCCGCGTGCTGCCGGATGTGCGCAATTTCCGCGACCCGCAGGCGCTGACGCTGTTCTTCGGCGCGCTGAACCGCGAGCGCGACTGGGCGCCGTTGATGCCGGCGCTGAACGATGTGGCGGAGAAGGCGGGCGAACGGCTGCGTTTCCATGTCGTGCACGACCAGGGTTTCTTCGACGCGCTTCACACGCCGCACAAGCGGTTCACGCCCATCTGCGATCACGACACGTATCTGGCAATGCTCGGGGAGTTCGAAATCTCGCTGATGCCGCTCGCGGACACGCCGTTCAATCGCGCCAAGTCCGATCTCAAGTTCATCGAGGCCGCCGCGTGTCGCGTTGCGGCGCTGGCAAGCCACATCGTGTATGGCGACAGCATCGAGGATGGCCGAACCGGGCTGCTGTTTCACAACGCGGGCGAGATGCACGACCGACTGCTGCGCCTGGTGGCGATGCCGGAACTGGCGCGCGGTCTGGGCGACGCGGCGCGGCACTACGTCGCCGGCGAGCGCATGCTGGCCTATCAGGTGGCGCCGCGGATCGCGTGGTACCGCTCGCTCTGGGCACGGCGGGCGGCGCTGAGCAGCGCTCTGTACGCCCGGCTGTTGGAGTTGCCGTTGTTGGCCGACGACGCACCAGTGGAAATGGAAACGCAGCGGCACTGATCTGCCGGCTGCGTGCTCGCTCGTGCCGCGAGGGGGTCGCCACCACGAGCCCCTGAACAGAGATCATCGGCGTGCCTGCCGTAGTGCTGCGGTCAGGTAGCTCCAACCGTCCCACCGCTCCCGTTCAACAGCGATCTTCCTTCGATCCCGCGCCGAGTTGTCGCAAGTCACGCTTCAGAGCGCGGCGCGTCAGGCATTCACCGTCCGCTGACAACAGAGCGGACACACTCATGGAAATGCGGGCGGACAAGGTCGAGGGCACGCGATGGGCGCCCCCGAAAGACAAGGGAGCTGACACGTCCGCTGCCGTCAGCTCCTTTCAAGCAGCGATTGAGACGCTGCGTGAGGCGAAGCAGAGCGCAGCGCAACTGCTTACTTTTGTAAAGACTTACACGCCAACTCCAATTCTGGTGATGGCTCACCGGTTGCGACGCGAGATACGCTGGCAGCGCGATCGACGGACGCCGGTCCGCGAGGTGTTCCGGAATGTCTACGCGAAGCATGGGTGGGGTCGAGGCCACACGGACGGTTTTTATTCCGGAATGGGATCCGATGTCATCCTCGCCAGGGCTTACGCGGACAATATCCGGCAGTATATCGAACGCGAAGGCATCCGCTCGATCGTCGATCTTGGCTGCGGCGACTACCGCGTCGCCAGTCTGCTGGTTTCCGACGATGTCCAATACGTGGGCGTGGACATCGTCGAGGAGGTGATCTCAGCGAACCGCGAGCGCCACACTGGCCCCAATGTCCGCTTCCAATGCCGGGATATCATCCGCGACCCATTGCCTGCGGGGGACCTATGCCTGATACGGGAGGTGTTCCAACGCCTTTCAAACGCGGAGATTCTGCGCGTGCTGCCAAAGCTCCGCGACTACAAACACGTGATATTCAGCGACGCTCAGTTGCCTCGGTCGGCAATCAAGAAGCCGAACCGCGATATCGCGCATGGACGTGACACCAGGGTGTGGAAGTATTCCGCCCTGTTTCTTGACCTGCCGCCATTCAATGTGCCGACCAAGCTTCTGTTCGAGACCGAAGCGCCACAATACGTCCTCCAGCGCGGCGAACGCATCTGCACCTATCGCATCTGGCCCTGACGATAAGTTCGTATCCTCACTTGGCTTCAGTCCCCAGGCGCGGCAGGCGTGATGCGCGCACGCGTTCCAACACATTCGGGCCCAGCAAACCAAACACCAGAAGCCCGATTGTGCGCGGGTGTAGCGGCCGACGGGCCAACGCCTTCAGACACGCTTTCACGCCTTGGCTGGTCCGGCCGCAACGAAAGGCGCTTGCCGCCAGTCTTGTCTGATACATGACATATGTCCGCGGTGCAGAAGCGGCGAGCGAAGAGCCATGGTCATCAATCAGCCGTTGCCATTCCTCGGTTTCCGCGGCCGTGCTTCGACGATCGCGGTGGATCTGGCCGCCAGGCTGGCTCTGCTTCGTCATCTGGTCGTTCGCATCCTGATGATAAAGCCGTAGCACCCTTGGATGGAACCAGGACCGGTAGCGCTTGGCCAAATCAAAGTAGGTTCGATCTTCTGACACTCGCTCGTCCGGAAAGCGGAACGTATGATGCGCGCTTCGCCGCATCGCCAGCAACATCTCCGAATTGGCGTCGGCGGCCGTCATTGATTCGCAGAACGACAGCCAATACTCGTAGTCCCAAGGGCCGGCCTGCGGGCAGGGGAAAGGCGTAAGTGTGCCGTCATCCATTCGGCATTGAAACCACAGGACAGCAACGTCTGCGGGAGCTTCCATCGCGCGCTGCCGGATAACGTCAAGAGCGCCGTCGACGAATTCGTCGTCGCTGTCCAACAGGACTACCCACTGGCCAGTCGCGTGCTCGATGCCTGTGTTCCTGGTATGGCCGAGACCACGGTTGACGTCATGCTGAATGAGCCGAATCGCAGGAAGATTGATTTGATTGACTACCGAGGCCAATTCATCGGTCGAACCATCGTCCACGACGATGATTTCGTAGTCCGCTAGCGACGATCGCAGGCAGCTATCGATCGCGCGCCTGATTAGGGCGGCACGATTGTACATTGGTATCACCACGCTCAGATATGGCCGTGCCAGCTCATTCTGTTGCCGAGACATGCGCCAATCCCCTACGTTACGGTGGCACTTGGGTCAATGATGAATGCGCGGAGATGACGTTCCTAACAGACCGAACAAGGCACGCTCGGTGCGCGGCCCGCGGGGAAAGTGGACAGTGCCGCGCTCGCCGGCGCCACCCGCCATTCCGTGGCTAGCCTTTAGGGACCATCAGCGCGGAACGTCACCACCAGCACATCGCGGAACCCCGGCTGCGCCGGGTCGATCGGTTCGACCGGCGTCACGCCGTGCATCACCCGGTGGTCATCCACCCACGCCGCGTCGCACGGTTCAGCCAGCGTGAAGCTGCCGAGGTCCTGCCCGTCCGCATCGTGGATCGAGGTGACGCCGCTCTGGATGTTGCGCCGCCCGATCAGCAGCACCAGCACGTAATCGACGCCGTCGCGGTGCATACCCTCCGGCGTCGGTTGCCCGACCGCGCCACTGCGCGCCTCAATGCGGAACTGGTGCGCCTCGATGTGCCAGTCGCGCGTCGGCGCCAGGCTCTCGAACAGCGCGCGGCATGTCGCCAGGATCGTCATCATGCTCTGGCCGGTGGCAATCTCCGGCAGCACCGGGTCGAACCACCGCGCGATGCCGCCATTCAGCGGGTTGTAGTCGCGGCTTTGGTAATGCGGCTGGTTCGGCTTGCGGCTCACCGGCTCGCCGGCGCGGGCACCGAACGCGGCATGGCGACGCTTCCGGTACCGTCCGCCGTCCGCCATGTAGGTGTCCAGGCCGAGGTCGTTCCAGCTCGCCGCGAACGCCGGCCAGTCCGCCATCGGGCCGAACAGCGCGCGCATCTCCGCCCCGTGCACAAAGGCAAAGCCTTCGACCGCGATTGCGGCGGCAAGCTGCTTCATGGCTGCCTCTCAGCCGAGACCTGGCGCATAGCGACCATGCGTCCCACCGGATTGTAGAGCTGGATCCCCAGCTCTTCGAACCGCCTCTTCATGCGCCGATTGAACTCGCGCTGCACGTTCCAACGCCCCGAATCCGTACAGACCACTTGTCCGGCGATTGTCGCCGACGCGCCGTCCACCTTGTCGACACCCCAGAGCTGCAGATCGCTCAGCATCCGCGCCGAGAAATCCGCCTCCTCGCGCATACCCGTCACGATCTCCTTCAGCACATCGCAAACCCGGTCGGTATCCTCGCCCGCCGCAACGCTGACCGACACCGATGCGTTGCCCAGCCCGCGGTTCACGTTGGTCACCGTCGTCACCGAGCTGAACGGGATGAGGTGCACCGAGCCATCGCTGGCGCGCAGACGAATGATCCGGACCGAGAGGTTCTCGACCGTGCCGGTCGAACCGGCGACGGTGACCGTGTCGCCGACCTGCATCGCGTTCTCCAGCAGCAGGAAGATGCCGGTGATGAGGTCCCGCACCAGCGTCTGCGAGCCGAAGCCGATTGCCACGCCGACGATGCCGGCGCCGGCGAGCAGCGGGCCGATGTTCACACCGATCTCGGACAGCACCATCATGCCGCCGACGGCCACGATGGTGATCGAAAGCGTGGTGCGCAGCAGCGGCAGCAGTGTCCGCAGCCGCGCCGAGCGTGCTGCCTGCGCCTCGCGGGCCAGCATGGTGAGATGGCGTTCGATCGCGGCGTTGACCGCCTCCCACACCGCCACCGCCAGCAGCACGGTGACAGCAAGGTTGAGCAGGCTGGACAACAGGCGGCGGCCAGGCGTGCTGACCGCCAGCCAATCAAAGGCGCCAAGCCCCCAGAGCTGCAGCAGCGCGATCGCGGCGACGACAAGGATCAGGCCTCGCGCAATGCTGGCCATCACCGGATGATAGAGCGCGAGGCGCGCCTCGATGCCCGGATAGTGTGACGCGGTGTCCGGCCGCAGTGACATCGCGCGGTCCAGCGCACCAAGAACGACGATCTGCAACAGCCGCGCCAGCACCATCACGAGCACGATGCTGCCGACATAGCGCAGCATGTTGGCGTACCCGTGCTGCACCTCGATCGCCGAGGCCAGCCACAGCCCGGCCAGCAGCATCAGTGCCAGCCAGTGCCAGATGCGCGCCAGCCAGTTGCGCAGCGCAGCGACAGGGCGACTCGTGCCCTCCGGCGCACGCAGCATCCGCCGCACCGTTCGTCGCTGCTGAAGCACGATGATCGCGAGGAAAACGTTGACGACGAAGGCGACCGCCTTCAGCAGCGCGTCATGCGCGGTGTCCGAAAGACCAAGCAGCGATCCCACCTCGGTCGCCGCATAACCGAACACGCTGACCGCCGCGATGCGGCTGGTCCAGCGCATGGCGTAGGCGGCCGTATTGTCGGTCATCGTCAGCATGCGCAGACGCGGCTGTGCGGGCGAGAACATGACCCGCGCGACGCAGAGGATGGCGGCGCAGAGCGCATAGGCGTCGATAACTGCGAGCAGCACGAGCCGGGGCGGGTCCCTGCCGCCGAGCGAGGTGGCGGCGATCAGATGGCCGGCGGCCAGAAAGGCGAGGACCGGCAGCAATTCCAGGGCGCAACGGCCAAGCATCAGCGGCATGCGCCGCAACAGCGTCAGCGCCGCCAGCCGACGCCGGTGCGGCGGCTCGGTTTCGCCCCGCTCGGCGCGCGCCTCGGCATCCTCATGGATCGGCGCGCCGCCGTCGGGCGCCCGGCGCACCAGCGCCAGGATCGGGCGGCCCACCGCGCGCCGCATCGCCCAACCCACGGCGAGGCTCAGCGCCAGGACCACGACAAGGCGCCAGGCGGTGTCCAGCAGGATGTCGTGTGCCCACGGCTCGGTCGCCATGATGTGCAGCCAGGCCCATAGCAGCGGCACGCTCTGGATCGCGCCGAGGGTGGCGGTTGCCTCGCCGGAGAGATGATTGAGGAAGCCGGACGCGCCCACCAGCACCTCGGCGCCGAGACTGCCGGGAGCGATCGGAGCAGCAGCCGGGGCGGGCGCGGGCTTCGGTTGCGCCTCCGCGATGGTCTTCAGAGTGCTGATGAGCTGGTCGCGCTTCTGCGGGTCCTGCAACACCTCAAGGGTGTGGCGGGCGTCGTCGGGACTGACCTGGGCGTGAGCGTGCGGCGTGATGGCAAGCAGGCTGGCGAGGATCAGCAGGCGCAGCATCATCATGGCTCCGGACAACAGGAAGCGAGATTGGTCAACAAAATGGCAGTGCGCGGGCGGACTCCTGCTCCTGCGAATAGCGGCGGGTTGGGGTGGGGGTTCCTGCTCGCTATATCACCCCGGTGAAGACCTTTCTCGCCATCATGGTCGCCCTGCTGATGTTCGCCACCCTCGGCGTGCTGTTCGCCGGCTTTTTCGGCTTGGTGCGCGGTGGCGGCGACCCGGCGCGGTCCAATCGGCTGATGCGCTGGCGTGTCATCCTGCAAGGCGCGGCACTGCTGCTGTTCGCCCTCCTGATGACCCTGCTGAAGTCCTGATCCGGCGTTTGACAGGCTACCGGCCCCTGCATATGGTCCGCCGCCTCTATTGCAGGTGCGAACAGGCGGGCAGTCCGGCCCGCTGGTGTCCAACATTCCTCGAAGCGGCACGGTCCTCCCCATGAAAATCCTGGTCCCGGTGAAGCGGGTGGTTGACTACAACGTGAAGGTCCGCGTGAAGGCGGATGGCTCCGGCGTGGAAACCGCCGGGGTGAAGATGTCGATGAACCCGTTCGACGAGATCGGGATAGAAGAGGCGGTCCGCCTCAAGGAAAAGGGCGTCGCCACCGAGATCATCGCTGTCTCCATGGGCGTGCCCCAGTGCTCGGAAACGATCCGCACCGCACTCGCCATGGGGGCCGATCGCGGCATCCTGGTGGAGACCGATGTCGAACTCCAGCCGCTCGCGGTTGCCAAGCTGCTGAAGGCGATCGCCGACAAGGAGCAGCCGAAGCTGATCATCCTGGGCAAGCAGGCGATCGACGACGACATGAGTGCCACCGGCCAGATGCTGGCGGCACTGCTGGGCTGGCCGCAGGGCACCTTTGCCTCGAAGATCACGATCGAGGGCGACGGCATCACGGTCACCCGCGAGGTGGACGGCGGGCTGGAAACTGTCGCGCTGACCCTGCCGGCGATCGTCACTACCGATCTGCGGCTCAACGAGCCACGCTATGCCTCGCTGCCCAACATCATGCGGGCGCGGAAGAAGCCGATAGACAACGTCAAGCCGGCCGATCTCGGCGTCGACCCCGCCCCGCGGCTCACCACGGTGAAGGTGGCGGAGCCGCCCAAGCGGAAGGCGGGCGTGAAGGTCGGCTCGGTGGCCGAGCTGGTGGCGAAGCTCAGGACGGAAGCGAAGGTGATCTGACCGATGACGGCTCTGGTTCTGCTCGAATTCGATGCCTCCGGCATCAAGCAGCCGTCGCGCAGCGCGGTCGCCGCGGCAGCGAAGCTGGGTGAGGTGCATGCGCTGGTCGCCGGCAGTGGCGTGGATGCCGCCGCCCAGGCCGCGGCAAAACTGCCCGGCGTGGCGAAGGTGCTGACGGCGGATGCGCCCGCGCTGGATCATCTTCTGGCCGAACCCGCTGCCGCGCTGCTGGTCGCGTTGGCGCCGAACTACGACCATCTGCTGGCCGCGACCACCGCGGTCGGCAAGAACATCATGCCGCGTGTCGCGGCACTGCTCGACGTACAGCCGATCAGCGACATCGCCGATGTGGTGGACGCCGACACCTTCATCCGGCCGATCTATGCCGGCAACGGCATGGCGACCGTCAAGTCGTCCGACGGGAAGAAGGTGATCACCGTCCGCGCCGCCAGCTTCGACCCGGTGGCGGCGGAAGGCGGCAGTGCGCCGGTCGAGCCGGTGTCGATCCCCGATCTGCCGGCCATGTCGCGCTTCATCTCAGCCGAGCTGTCGAAGAGCGAGCGGCCCGAGCTGACCGCCGCCCGCGTGGTGATTTCCGGCGGCCGCGGCATGCAGGCCGGCGATAACTTTAAGCTTTTGGAACCAATTGCCGATAAACTCGGCGCCGCGGTCGGGGCATCCCGCGCCGCGGTGGATGCCGGTTTTGTGCCCAACGACTATCAGGTGGGCCAGACCGGAAAGATCGTCGCCCCGGAGCTTTACATTGCTGTCGGTATTTCGGGTGCCATCCAGCATCTGGCCGGCATGAAGGACAGCAAGGTGATCGTGGCGATCAACAAGGATGAGGAAGCGCCCATCTTCCAGGTCGCCGACTATGGCCTGGTGGCTGATCTGTTTGCGGCATTGCCCGAGTTGGCAAAGGAACTGGAGCGCTCCTGAATGAATGTTGAAGTCAAGCCAACGCCCGCCGGCGGCACGCTGCTGGCGGAGGCGCCGGATATCGCGCGTGTCGGCGTGGTCGGCGCCGGCCAGATGGGCAACGGCATCGCCCATGTCTGCGCGCTCTCGGGCCTGCCGGTCACGCTGCTCGACGTCAAGGCCGAGCCGCTCAAGAAGGCGATGGCGACGATCACCCGCAACCTGGACCGCCAGGTCAACCGCAGCCTGATCTCGGCTGAGGATCGCGACGAGGCGCTGGCACGCATCTCGACCAGCACCGAATACGGTGTGTTCGGTGACACCGATTTCGTGATCGAATCGGCGACCGAGAAGGAAGAGGTCAAGCGCACCATCTTCAAGCTCTTGACGCCGCACCTGAAGCCCGCCTGCCTGCTCGCGTCCAACACTTCGTCGATCTCCATCACCCGGCTGGCGGCGACCACCGACCGGCCGGAAAAATTCATCGGCATGCACTTCATGAACCCCGTGCCGGTGATGAAGCTCGTGGAGATCATCCGCGGCATCGCGACCGACGAGCCGACGTTCCAGGCGGTGCACGCGCTCGCCGAGCGGCTGCACAAGACCCCGGCAGTTGCCGAAGACTTCCCGGCGTTCATCGTCAATCGCATCCTGGTGCCGATGATCAACGAGGCGGTCTACGCGCTGTATGAGGGCGTGGGTTCGGTCGCCGGCATCGATGTTTCGATGAAGCTGGGCGCCAACCATCCGATGGGACCGCTGGAGCTGGCGGACTTCATCGGTCTGGATACCTGCCTGTCGATCATGCAGGTGCTCTACGAGGGGCTGTCGGACAGCAAGTACCGGCCGTGCCCGCTACTGGTGAAATATGTCGAGGCCGGCTGGCTCGGACGGAAGACCAACCGCGGTTTCTACGACTACACGGTGAACCCGCCTCGCCCGACGCGGTAAGGCGCTACTGAGCCGGCACCCGCGTCTCGGCCAGTTCCGCTGCGACCGCCGCCTTCACCGCGTCGAGCGTGTGCTTCACATCGGCCGCGTCGTGGGCGAGCGAGACGTAGAACTTGCTCTCGCCCTTCAAGATGCCACTCTCGCGGAAGCGGCGATTGAACCGGCGCTGCATCTCGGTGTCGGCGCGCAGCCAGCCGCGGTAGTCCGCGATATCGCCGGCGGCATACACGATGTCGAACAACGGCGGCACGCCGATCACCTGCGCCGGCAACCCTGCCTTCTCCAGCGTGGCGGTCATGCCGGCCATCAGCTCGCGGCCGGTCGCGAACACCTTGTCATAGGCACCGGGGCGCCGCAGCACCTCCAACGTCGCAAGGCCAGCCACTGCGGCGACCGGATTGCCGGACAGCGTGCCTATCTGCGTCAGGAACCTGTCGTCGCCGACGCGGCCACGATCGAACAGCGACATGATGTCCTCGCGACCGGCGATCGCCGCCAGCGGGAAGCCCCCGCCGATAACCTTCCCCAACGTGCACAGGTCCGGCGTCACGCCATAGAACTCCTGTGCGCCGCCGTAAGAGAAGCGGAAGCCGGTCACCACCTCGTCGAAGATCAGCGGAATGCCGTGCTCCTTCGTCGCATCCCGTAGCGCCTGCAGGAACCCCGGCTTCGGCGGCAGCAATCGCTGGAACGGCTCGACAATCACGCCGCCCAGTTCGTCGTGATGCTCATGGATCAGGCTCGCCGCCATCGCCGCATCGTTGAACGGCGCGATGATCATCTCGTCGCGCACGCTGCGCGGGATACCCGGCGAATCAGGCACCGCCTGCGGAAAGTTGCCAGGCCGCTTCGGTGCGAGGCTCATCAGGCTATAGTCGCTCATGCCGTGATAGCCGCCCTCGAACTTGAGGATCTTGTCGCGGCCGCGGAACGCACGGGCGACGCGCATCGCGTAGGCATCGGCCTCGGTGCCGCTGGACACGAAGCGCACCTTCTGCGCGCAGGGCACCGCATCGACGATCTCGGCCGCCAGTCTGATGCCGTGCTCGTTGTTGGCGAAGAACGTCGTGCCGCGCGGTATCTGCGCCTCGACCGCCGCCATCACGTCCGGGTGGCAGTGGCCGATGAACATCGGGCCAGAGCCCAGCAGGAAGTCGACATACTCGTTGCCGCTGACATCCCACACGCGCCCGCCGCGCCCTTCGCGGATCACGATGTCGCCCGCCAGGTTGCCGAAACTGCCGGCCGGCAGCACGCGCTGCGCCAGCTCGAGCAGTGTCTGTTCTTCCTCGCCGCGGGTCCGTCCAGCCATCATCGTCACTCCGCCAATGCCATACCGAGCGCCCGCCGGCGCGACCGCCAGTCACCGACCAGCACTGTCAGTACGGTCGCCACCATGAAGCACACCGAACTGTAGAAGATCCAGCGGGGCATGCCATTGTCCATGAACCAGCCGCCGAGCATAGGGCCAATGGTGCCGCCGATGTTGAATCCGGTGGTCACGATGCCGAACACCCGGCCGGCCATGCCGGGCGGTGCCGCTGCACGCACCAGCATGTCGCGCGAGGGCATGATCATGCCGGCGAGGAAGCCCGAGGCCGCCATCGCCACCACCAGCAGGATCACGCCCAGGTCGAACGTGCCAATCGCGAAGGTGATCGCAGCCGCTGTCCCGAAGCCCACTGCGGCGACTTCGGCGTGGCGGCGCGTTGCATCGGCGACGAAACCGCCGGCGAGAACGCCGATTGCGGTCGCCATCAGGTAGGCCGACAGCGCGATGTTCGCCGCTGACACCTGCACGCCGTACAGCGCGACCAGCGCCACCACGGAGAATGTCGTGATCGCGCCGGACGACAGGCTCAGCAGCGCGAACAGCCCGGTCAGGCTGATCACTGCGGGTGACAGCAGCACGCGGGCTGGCGCGCGATCCGTCTCCTGCCGTCTCGCGGCGGCCTGGTGGGAAGCGACCTCGTCGAGCGCGGGTGTCAGCAGCAGAGGCAATGCGGCCGCGGGACCCAGCAGCCCGGCGAAGATCAACGCGGCGCGGAAGCCGGCGATGCTTGCCACCAGCAGCATCACGGTCGGTGCGATGGCGCTGCCGAGGAAACCGGCAAAGGTGTGGATCGAGAAGGCGCGGCCCACCCGTGCGGGATCGATCATCGAGCCCAGGATCGAGTAGTCGGACGGGTGGTAGACAGAATTGGCGACGCCCGCGAGCACGGCGGCGACGATCATCCAGGAATAGACCGGAAACACGCCGATCGAGCCATAGGCGACGCCCGCGGTGCACAACCCGAAGATCAGCATGCGGCGGGGACCGACACGATCCACCACGTAACCCATCGGCGCCTGCACCAGCGCCGAAGTGACGTTATAGATCGTGATCACCAGGCCCAGTTCGACGAAGCCGACACCAAGGCGCTGACGCAGCACGTAGAACAGTGGCGGCAGCACGAGGTAGTGGAAGTGGCTCACCAGGTGAGCACCGGAGATCAGCCAGAGCGCTTTGGCTTCGCTGACTTTTCTTGTCTCGGACGTCATGCGCTTTCTTACGGCATTCCGGTTCAGGCGGGAACCCGGGAGCCGTCATGGCGGGGGTGCGCTCCGTGGGGCCGAATTCGAAGCGGGCTGGCAGGACCCCTGAAGGCGCCTGACAACGCGCCTGACAACGCGATTGCATCGGACGCCGGCCGGCTATAAGCAATTCGCAATATTCTGGAGGGATTCGATGTCCGGAAGGCCAGACGAACACCAGCCCGCGCGGCCGGTTCCCTGGGCAAGACTGCTGCTCCTGATCCCCTTCATCGCCGTCCTTTGGGTGCCGTTCTACAACAGTATCGAACCAACCTGGTCCGGCGTGCCCTTCTTCTACTGGTACCAGCTCCTCTGGATTGTCCTGGGCGCCGTGATCATCGCCATCGTCTATCGCCTCGAGCACTGAGCGGGACCCAGAGCATGATCAACTGGACCGCGCTCATCGTCTTCCTGCTCCTGTTCGGTCTGGTCACCTGGATGGGTTTCATCGCCGCGCACTGGCGCAAGGGCGACCTCGACCTGCTGCACGAGTGGGGGCTCGGCGGCCGCCGCTTCGGCACCATCGTGGCCTGGTTCCTGATCGGCGGCGACCTCTACACCGCCTACACCTTCATCGCGGTGCCCGCACTGCTGTTCGGCGCAGGTGCGATCGGCTTCTTCGCCATACCGTACACGATCATGGTCTATCCGATCCTGTACATCGTGTTCCCGCGCCTTTGGTCGGTGGCCCACAAACACGGCTACATCACCTCGGCCGACTTCGTGCGCGGACGCTTCGGCAACCGCTGGCTCGCACTGGCAATAGCGCTCACCGGCATCCTGGCGACCATGCCGTACATCGCGCTGCAACTGGTCGGCATTCAGGTCGTACTCGGCGCCATGGGAATCGAGACCACCGGCCTCAGTGGCGATCTTCCGCTGATCATCGCCTTCGTCGTCCTGGCGGCCTTCACCTACACGTCCGGGTTACGCGCACCGGCGATGATCGCCATCGTCAAGGACGTGCTGATCTACGTCACGGTGATCGCCGCGGCCATCGTGGTACCGCTCCATCTCGGCGGCTACGGCAAGGTGTTCTCGCCGATCCCCGCGGCCAAGCTGCTGCTTGCCCCACCGCCCGCCGGTTCGCTCGGCAGCTTCAGCGCCTACGCCACGCTCGCGCTCGGCTCGGCCCTGGCGTTGTTCCTCTACCCGCACTCGATCACGGGGGTCCTGAGCAGCTCGAGCGCGCGCGTGGTGCGCCGCAACGCCGCCGCGCTGCCAGCCTACTCGGTGATGCTAGGTCTGCTGGCGCTGGTGGGCTTCATGGCAATCGCAGTCGGCGTTCAGTCGATGCCCGAGTTCGCCGCCGGCTTTAAACGCTATGGCAACAACTTCTCGGTCCCGGCGCTGTTCCTGGCAATTTTTCCGTCCTGGTTCGTCGGCGTCGCCTTCGCCGCCATCGCCATCGGCGCATTGGTGCCGGCAGCGATCATGTCGATCGCCACCGCCAACACGTTCACCCGTAACATCTACCGCGAGTTCGTCCACCCGGCATGCACGAACGCCGAGGAAGCTCGGATGGCGAAGATCGTGTCGCTGGTGATCAAGGCGGGCGCGCTGGCCTTCATCATCTTCGTGCCGCTGCAGTTCGCGATCTACCTGCAATTGCTCGGCGGAGTGTGGATCATTCAGACGCTGCCTTCGGTGATCCTCGGTCTGTACACGCGGATGCTGAACGGCTGGGCCTTGCTGATCGGCTGGGCAACAGGATTCTGTCTCGGCACTTGGATGGCCGCCTCGATGAATTTCGCGCCGGTGTATCCGCTAAGGATCCTCGGCACGACAGTGCCCTGCTACATCGCGCTGGCTTCGCTGGTGGTGAACCTGGTCGTAGCGGTCGTGCTGTCGCTGCTGTTCAACGCGGCGTGGTCCGACCGGCACAAGGACACAACGGTGGCCGGCGACTACGCGTAGTCCCGCCGAGAGATACTTTGACTGACGACTACGCCGGGCGGAGAAACGCGGCAAGGACATAGCCATCGGCTTTGCCTTGGCCATGTGCATCCACTTGTGCCCAGTCGCCGCTCGAGGCCAGGACCGTCACCTTTGCGCCGGATGGCAGGACGTCGAGTATGTCGAAATTGGTGCCAGGCCCGCCGCGCAGACGGAGGCCATTGCTTGCGTTGACCTCAAAAGTGGATGCGGCAACCGGCGGCAGCGCGGGACCAAAATGGTCCTCTGGCAAATCAAAGGCGCCGATATCGGCATGCTGCGGATTGGTCTCATCCGGATCGCAGTCGAGACCGAGAACCTTCGCCGGCATCTCCTGGCTCAGGTGCCAATTCCCCGAGGCAAGGAACGCCTGGTACTCCGCGAACCCGCTCGATTGCGAAAGCCAGGCGAATTCGGCCAGGTTCGCGCCCAGAAGCATGCGACACGTCCGCCCGGAACCATATACGCCGATCCTGTAGGGCATCGTGTTGTTGTTCGCGGCGAGCATTGCGGCGCGTAATCCGTTGAAGAATGGGATGACGTTATTGGTGACCTCCTGTTGCGAGGGGTCGAAGTCCACCGCAAAATAAATCGCCGAGTTGGCTGGTTGCATGATGACCGACTGCGCGTAGTTGAACGCGTTCTGGCCGGCCAGCCGGCCCTTCGGTTCGGAGAAGTCCGCAACCTGGTTCTGTCGATCTTGATAGGTTACCGCGAGCCTTAATCCCACACGCGTTAATGCCCGGGCTTCAGCGGCACCGATGCGCTTCCAGGCCGACATGCTGTAGTAGCGGACGA
>CAWCXI010000047.1:0-37580 GCA_963799415.1 uncultured Alphaproteobacteria bacterium
CTTCGGCGCCTTCCTCGCCCCGCGTCAGCCGGTGGCGAGCATGCGATGCTGCAGTTCCACCACGACCTCGATCTCGTCACGCTGCTGGACCGGCTCGGCTACGATCAGTTCTGGTGCGGCAAGCACCACTTCCAGCGCTGGAAATGATCGCCTGGCCGATTACCCCTCGCCGCCGCGGGCGGAAGGCGCCACCAGGCGCATCATGTGGCGACCAGTTCGTTCTCGCTCCCCCTATCACAGTCCCGTTCAATGTCGCGCGACGCATCGTACAGCTTCGGTCACATGACCGGCGAACGCGCGATCTTCAGCTCCGGCCCCCGGCGCGCTGGCCGTCCGACGCGCGCTGCGCTCGGGGTTGATCCGATGGTGCTGCGCGATTCGCCGGGATCAGGCGATAGACGGTCATTCGCGGTGTTCCGATCGGCAGGACGCGTCACGGCGAAATCCGAATGGTTCACCTTCCGGACGCCGCGCTGCAGTTGCTGCCGTTGCAGGATTAATGCCGTTCGCGGTCGCCTCGCAGATCGCCCGTCCGGCATGACGCTGGCCGGCAAGCACGGGATCGGCATCATCTCGATCGGCTCGCTGTCCGAGGAAGGGGCGAACGCTGCCGACGCAATGGGGTTTCGCCGAGGCCGCCGCCGCGCGGCATGGCAAGACGTGGACCGCAGGAACTGGCGTGCTGCTGAGCTGGCATATGGCGAACGCGCGAGAAGGCGCGCGCCGAGGCCCGGGATGGCCTGCTGCGTCACCATAACGAGTACATCGCCGGCACGCTGCAGCGACCCGGCGCGCAGCCATTCAGGACGCCCGATGAGGCGGTTGACAAGACCGCGTCTCGCGGCGCGCCGTATCCACGATCGGACACCCGGACGATCTCGTCGAGCGGATCAAGTCGGTGCTGGACCTAGCGGCGGTTCGGCACGATGGTCGGGTTCGTGCACGACTGGGCCGATCCGGAAAAACCATGCGCAGCTGGGACATGGTGGCACGCTATGTCGTGCCGGAGATCGACGGCTATCTCGCCGGCCTCGGAAGTCACAGGACTTCGTCACCAACAACCGCGCCGTGTTCGAGCGCTCGCGCGAAGCGATCATGGCCAAGATCGGACGAGAACGAGGCCGCCGTCGCCGCGTTGGCGGTCACGCATTCGCCGATGCTCAGCGCCTCGGCCAGCAATGTGCCCGACCTGCACGAATACGCAGGACGGTGATGCGGAGGTGCACCTGGGCGATGAGCGGACCCCTCGCAGGCATTCGCGTGCTCGATCTCACCACGGTGCAGATGGGGCCGTCGTGTCACCGCATCCTCGCCGATTATGGCGCCGACATGATCAAGGTCGAGGCCCCCGAGGTGAACTCGTCCCGCTATACCGGCGTGTCGCGCCATCGCGGCATGAGCGGCAGGCTTCAGCACAATGCGCGTGGCAAGCGCAGCATCGCCATGGACCTCAAGCAGCCGGCCGCGCGCGAGGCGCTGCTGCGTCTGCGTGCCGACCGTCGATGCGTTCGCTTCGAACATCCGCCGCGCGCGCATTGACGCGGCTCGGGCTCGGCTATCAGTCGGTGCAGCGGATCAACGCGTCCATCGTCTACCTCAGCATGGTCGGCTATGGCAGCGATGGGCGCTATGCCGGCCGCCCTGCCTACGATGACCTGATCCAGGCGGCCTCCAGCATTCCGATGCTCCTGCAACGTTCCACCGGCCAGCCGCGCTTCATCCCGATGGCTGCGATGACCGTATCGTCGGTTCAGCGGCGGCCAATGCGCTGCTTGCCGGTTTGCTGGCTCGTGCGCGCACCGGCGTCGGCCAGCGGATCGAAGTTTCGATGTTCGAGACCATGGCGCAGTTCGTACTTGCGGAGCACATGCAGGCGCGGCCTCGATCCGCCCCTCGGCCCGCCCGGCTATGCGCGCACGCTGTCGCAGCATCGCCGACCGTATCAGACCAAGGACGGCTTCATCGCCGTGCTCCTTACAACGACGGCCAGTGGCGCCGCTTCTTCGCGGCCATCGGCAAGTCGCATGTCGTGGAGACTGACCCGCGTTCGCCGACATCGCCGCCCGCACGGCGAATATCGATGCGCTCTACGCGATGCTCGGCGAGGAACTGAGGCATCGCACCACCGACGAGTGGCTCGATCTGCTGCAGCAGCATGACATTCCATGCGTTCGTCCCCACACCTGGAGAGCGCTGCTCGAGGATCCCGCACCTTGCCGATATCGAGTTCTTTCGCTTCGAGGAGCGTCCGTCCGAAGGTCGCATCCGCACGATGCGTGAGCCCAGCACCTGGTCAGAAACCGTACCGCCCAGCGGCCGTTTCGCTCCTCGTCTGGGCCAGCCACGCGCGAGATCCTTGCGGAGGCGGGCTGCACGCCAAATGAGATCGACGCGCTGATTGCGCAGCATGCGGTAATGTTGGAGGGGCACACGAAGCTGAAAGATGGGCCGTGATGAACGCATGCCTGGTCGTTCCAGCTGTCAGGCGGCAGCATTCATGCTGCTCCGGCGGTCGCGGTGCACGCGCAATGCCGCGTGCCTCCAGATCGTAGGCAATGCGCAATGCCACGTCCTCCCGCCAGGGGGCGGCAATGATCTGCACGCCGATCGGCATGCCTTCGCGCAGTGGAATCGGCACGGCGACGACAGGCAGGCCGATGAACGAGATCGGCTGAGTGTAGATACCGATATTCGGGCGCAGCAGCATCTTTTGGCCGTTCAACTCGAAAGTCTTCTGGCCGATCGGCGGGGCGACGCAGGGGGTGGCGGGCGCAATGATCGCATCGACCTGCTCGAACAGGCGCAGAACGGCATCGCGATACCAACGGCGGAACTTCTGTGCGTGCACCACCCAGGCAGCGGGCATCATGGCGCCAGCGATCAGCCGATCGCGCACCTCCGGGTCGAAGTCACGGGCTCGGGTCTGAAGGCGATGCAAATGCAGGGCGGCGCCCTCGGATGCGGTGATGACATAGGCAGCTGAGCGGGCGCGCGCGGCCTCGGGCCATTCGATCTGGCGTGTTGCACCGAGAGCACTTGCGACGCTGTCCAACGCGGCCAGCGCCTCTCCTGCAGCACCGGCACGAAAGTAACCGCCGGCGCTGGCGATGCGCAGTCCGGCGATGCCTTCGGCTAGTGCCGGACCGACGGGTTCGTCCACCCGATCGGTGCAAACCGGATCGCGCGGATCGGGTCCTGTCATCGCGTCGTACACCAGCGCCAGATCGGTCGTGTTGCGCGCGAACGGGCCGAGGTGATCGAGGCTCGACACGAACGGAAAGCTGCCGGCGCGCGAAAGGCGGCCGTAGGTAGGCTTCAGCCCAAATATGCCGCAGAACGACGCCGGCACGCGGATCGAACCATTGGTGTCGGAGCCGAGTGCGATCGGCACCAGGCCGCCGGCCACGGCGCCGCCGGATCCTCCGGACGAACCGCCGGTCATGCGCGTGGTATCGTGAGGATTGCGCGACGGACCGTCGTGGATGTTCTCCCCGGTGAAGTCGTAGGCGTATTCGCCCATGTTCAATGCACCGACGAGAATGGCTCCAGCAGCCTCAAGCCGTGTGATCAATGTGGCATCGGCGGTCGCCGCCGCATGCTCCCGATTGATCCTCGAACCGGCCAGCGTCGATAGTCCGGCAATGTCGAACAGGTTCTTCACAGCAAAGGGGACCCCAGCCAATGGCCCCTTCGGTTGTGTCGCGCCGCGTGCGCGGGCACGTTCGACTGTGACAGCGGTGAATGCATTCAACGCGGTATCACGTTGCGCGATTCGGCCGAGTGCCCGATCGACCACCTGCGCCGCGCTGACCTCGCTGCGCGTAACGGCGGACGCGATCGCTCCGGCCGACGACCATGCGACGTCGATCATGCGCGAAACACCGGTGAGGGATCGGCCTCATCGGGCAACGGAAAATCCAGCACGAGCTGCGCCCGGTCGCGCGTGAAGCGCAGATGCAGGCGCACGCTTTCACGCCACTCTGGTGCGACCTCGATGCCGAGAAACGCTGCGTTGGCGTCAAGCCACGCGTCGACTTCGTCCGTATCGCTCATGTCGATCCTCCAATGGCCAGCCAGGCACGCCAGCCGCCGCATTCTGTGATGTCGCGCGCACCTCTGACGCCGGCGGCTTCTGCAAGAAAGCCCAGACTTGGACCATCGCCAAGTTGCACGGTGCCGAAACCAAGTGGCGCGGGCACCCCAGCCAACAGCACGCCGATCGCAGCAGTGGGCAGCGCCCAGACCTCGCCTTCGATCGCTGCGCCATCGTCTGCGCGCAACATGCCGGGTCGGTTGCCGAGTGCGTATAGCCGGTAGCGTGGTGCTGTCGTCGCCGTCCGCAGGAAACGTCCGCCGAGGTCGGTCAGTTGATGGTTGAGTGGCAGGCCGGACATGTGCGCGCCGATACAGAACAGTGCGGTCTCATCGACGCCGAGCGTGTCAGGGGTGGCGGATGGCGGCAGCGTCATGTGGGTTGCGCCAATGCGGTCGACATTGCCGCGATGGATTTCGTCAGCAAGCGCGGCGAGACGGCCTTCCGACCATGCTGGACCGATCAGCGTGACGCCGACTGCCAGGCCATTGGTGTCGAAATCCTGCCGGAACGGCAATGGCGGCAAGGTCGCAAAGATTGACGAAGTTGGTGTAGGTACCCAACCGGCTGTTCACGCCGATCGGATCGGCCGCCACTTCGGCGAGCGTTGGACAAAATGAAGCCGTCGGCAGCAGCAGGGCGTCGTGATCGCGGAACAGAAGTTGCGCGGCGCGGCGCGCTTCGGCGAGGCGGTGAAATGCCTCGAAGGCATCCACCGTGCGGCGGCGCAATCCACCTTCAAGGATCGTGCGAGTTACCGGATGCAGGATGCCGGGACGCTGCTCGACCACGTCGCGCAGCGTGGTGGTGCGTTCGGCAACCCAGGGCCCGTCGTAGAGCAGGCGGGCAATCTCCAGGAACAGCGAGATGTCTACCGTCTCGGCCGTCGCGATCCGTGCCAATCCGGGAACGGCCGCGCGACGCCGATGCGCGAACGGCGCCGCACGCGAATACGGGTCCTCAACGTCGTACCCCGCGATCGTCCGCAACACGGCAAGCGCCTCGTCCACGCTTGGCGCGAAGATCGAGATGGTGTCGAGCGAGCGGCATGCCGGCACTACGCCGCGCATAGAGACGCTGCCCAGCGTGGGCTTCAGGCCGACGATGTTGCCAAAGGCTGCCGGGACGCGACCGGATCCGGCGGTGTCGGTGCCGAGTGCAACGCGAACGATTCCGGCTGCGACCGCGCACGCTGATCCGGAGGAAGAACCGCCCGGCACGTAGGCGCTGTTGAAGACGTTGCGCGGGATGCCGTACGGGCTGCGCGTGCCGACCAGACCGGTGGCGAACTGGTCGAGATTGGTCTTGCCGATCAGCAGTGCGCCTTCATCCAGCATGCGCTCCACCGCGGGTGCAGTCGCTGTCGCGGTGTAGGCATAGCCAGGGCAGGCCGCCGTGGTCGGCAATCCGGCGATGTCGATATTGTCCTTCACCGCGAAGGGCACACCCCAAAAGCGGCGACCTCGTGAGCCCTCCGTTTCGAGTTCGCGGGCGCGCGACAGGATCACCTCGTTCGGGAGGCGGGTGATCCAGATCGCCGGATCGTCGTGCGCGCGATCGGCCGCGAGCGCGCCTTCGGCCGCCTCGACGGGCGTCACGCCGTCTCGCGCGGCCGATGAGCCGCGATCATTCGGCGGGTTCTTCCGCCATAATCTCGATCATCGGCACTTCGGCCGCGGCCGGGTACCTGCTGAGACCCACGCAGATCAGTGCGATCAGCAGATAGCCGAGCGCCACAGGCGCCGAATTGGCGAACTGCAATGAGGTGCCATTGATGAAGCCGAAGAACGCCAGCACCGCGGCGGCGAGCGCGTAGAGCGCGGCACGATCGAATTTGCGGTCGATGATGAACGCCGCAATCGCGCCGAGCATCAGTCCAGCCAGCGTACACCCCCGCCGAACAGTTGAAGCCCGTGATAGATCACGCCGTTGCCGGCGAGTTTGTCGAGCCCGACCTGCGACGCCGACGTGCCGGCCGCGGCGAGCGCACCATCGATCTGGCTCTGCGCCCAGGACGCGATGTTGGGCAGCATGGCCAAGATCACAGCCGGCGCGTGACGGGCCGGCGTTGTCTCGAACGCCTGTGCGCCGATCACCAGGCCGATATACAGAAGTATTGGCAATATCGACACCAGAGGCACCACGGCCAGCAGCAGCGCGGTCAGGCCTAGGAAGCACACCAGCGAGATGACGACGCCGGTGGCCAGCGAATAGCCGACGCGGCCGCCGACCGATTTCCAGCCGGGATGACCGATATAAACGGCGGGCGGGAACGGCGAGCCAAGTACCGCACCGGCAAGTGCTCCAACGCCGTCGGCAAGCAGTACCTTGCGCAGGTCGAAGCTGTCGCCAGCGGCGGAGGCGCTCTCGACGTTGTTCATGCCTTCCGTGAAGTTGTACACGCCGAGTGGCACGGCAACGACGAGAAGCGGGCCGATGTCGGACAGCCCGGCCATGAAGTCGCCCGACAGAACCGGCACATGCAGCCCGAACTTCCCCAGAGCGAGGACGACGGCGTGCGCGTCCATCACCTGGCTCAGGCCGGTTGCGGTGGCGAGCCAGGCGAGCACTGTCCCGACCCCCACTGCCACCAGTCCACCGGGCAGACCCCACGGCAGTCGTACACGGGCGCACCAGCTCACCAGGATGATGCCGAGCGAGACGAACGCGAGCCACGGAACCTGCCAGCTCAGCGCGGCGGGGCGCATCGAGATGAACGCGATGGAAATGCCGGCCAGCGCGCCCAGCATCGCGGCGCGCGGCGTGTACTTGCGGATCGTCGGACCGACGAAGGCGCCGAGCAGGATGATGATCCCGATGATGAACGCCCAGGCGAGTCCGGCCTGCCAGGCAAGGATCGGGTCTCGCGTCTTCAGGTAGGTCGGCAACATGACCAGGAAGACCACAATGAACATGTGCGGGACGCTGGGGCCGTAGGGCAGAGCAGTGACGTCGTCGCGCCCCTCGCGACGCGCCAGTTGCCAGGCGAGCCAGGCATAGAACAGGTTGCCGATCGGCAGAGCGATGGCGAGGGCGGGCAACACGCGGCCGAACACGATGTCCTCAGGCAGCTTCACCACGCCGAGGCAAAGGCCGGTCAGCACGATGACGTTCAGCGCGACATTGGTGAACAGACCGAAAAAGCCATTCCAGTCGCCAGCGACCCACCATGATGGGGAGGATGTGCGTGCGCTCATCGGGTTCTCCTGTTCAAGCGAGCACGGCGAGGAGCGCCGTCGACGGAGCTACCCAGCCGAAGATGCCGCCTTGCGACTTGATCATCTCGATCGCCGCGGCCTGGAATTCAGGGAAGTACGAGCCTGGTACAGTCCTCCAGCACGAGACAGTCGAAGCCGCGGTCGTTGGCCTCGCGCACAGTGGTGTTGACGCAGACCTCGGTGGTGACGCCGCAGACAAGAAGCTGCGTGATGCCGCGGCCGCGCAGCATGGCTTCGAGGTCGGTGGCGTAGAACGCGCCTTTACCGGGCTTGTCCACCACCGGCTCGCTCGCGGTGGGGGTGAGTTCGGGTATGATGTCATGGCCAGGCTCGCCACGGACCAGGATGCGACCCATCGGCCCGGGATCGCCTATGCCGGCGGGGAGATTGCCGCGCGCTCGCTTTGCCGGCGCGAGGTCTGACAGGTCGGGACGGTGACCTTCCCTGGTGTGCACGACTATGACCCCGGCTGCACGGCAAGCGTGCAGGACGCGGCCGGTAGGGGCGATGGCGGTGCGCAGCAGGGCCACATCGTTGCCGAGGACGGCGCCGAAACCGCCCGGCTCAAGGAAGTCACGCTGCATGTCGATGATCACCAGCGCGGCGGCGGTGGGATTGAACGTGAAGGGGTATGGTTCAGCGTCGATCTGCGGCATGCCTGCTTCCTGGGCATAGAGCGTGCGGAAGGGGCGGACTTCGTTGCCGGCTGAGGCAGATGGTTGCTACCGTACAAGCGAATTCACACCCCTCTGTTCGGAACAGCAAGAACAGGGCCAACAGAATTCCGCATATTACATAGGCTATCATAGCACATAATATAGGCGAACAGCCTATTGTCTGTTCTATATTGTGTGACCCCTTGCAGGTCTGCCCTTATCATGCTCATGTTGCATCGCAGCAATCCAAAAGGGAGGTAGGTGCAACAATCGCCGCGTGAGCCAACACGCGTGAAGGAGCGATTTCGGACGCGAAAGGGGGCACACGGATGACCATCGGTAATGGCAGGGTCTCACGTCGCAGCGTGTTGCGCGGCGCAGGCGCGGCGACAGGTCTCGCCGCCGGGTCAGGAGCCATACAAGGCTTCCCGACGATCTGGGCACAGAACATCAAGGACGTGGTGCTCAACCATGCCGGCCCGCCGGTCACGGCCATTCCAGCCATCGCCGAACAGGCGAGCAAGGACCTGGGCTTCACCGTCCACATGCAGGCCTCAGAGAACGCCGACCTGTTGAACCGCTTCCTATCGCAATCGAGCGCGATCGACTGCGCCGACGTCAGCCTGGTCTACATGCGCTACCTGACCGGCCGCGACGTGCTCCAGACCATCCCGCTCGGCAAGTTCAAGTACTGGGACAAGACGATCCCGCTGCTGACCAAGGGCGAATACCCCGACGGACGCAAGGCGCCGCAGCAGGGCATCACGCCGACGATGATCCTTTACGCCACCGGCCCGGACGGTCAGAAGGTCACTGGCGGCACACCGACCGAATTCCTCACCGGCATTCCCACGGTTACCAACGGCGACACTCTCGGCATCCGACCGGATCTGGTAGGGCGCGAGATCGACAGCTGGGCCGATCTGTTATCGCCTGAATTCAAGGGGCGGGCCGCACTGCAGGACAATCCCACCGTAGGCGTCATCGATGTCGCCATGGCGGTGGAGGCCCGCGGCGACATCAAGTACGGCAACAAGGGCAACATGACCAAGCAGGAGATCGACAAGACGATCTCCCTGATGCAGGACATCAAGCACGATGGCCAGTTCCGTTCGTTCTGGAGCTCGTTCGACCAGTCGGTGAACCTGATGGCGTCGGGTGAGGTGGTGATCCAGTCGATGTGGTCACCCGCCGTTGCTGCCGTGCGGTCGCGAGGAATTCCCTGCGCGTTCCAGCCGCTGAAGGAAGGCTATCGCGGCTGGGGGTATACGCTCGGCGTGATGAAGCATGTCAGTGGATTGAAGCTCGACTGCTTCTACGAGTACATGAACTGGTACACTGGCGGCTTCCAGGGCGCCTTCATCGCGCGTGAGGGCTATTATTCCGCGCAGCCGGAGAACGCGAAGAAATACCTGACCCAGGCGGAGTGGGACTACTGGTACGGCGGCAAGCCGGCCGCCACCGACATCGTCAATCCCTTCGGCAAACTGATGGAAAAGGCTGGCAACGTGCGGGATGGCGGCGACATCTGGCAGCAACTCGGCAACATCGCGGTGTGGAACTCGGTGATGGATGAAGACCGCTATCTGACGCGGCGCTGGAATGAGTTCATCACGTCGTAACGGAGCATACGATGCAGCTCGGTGTGTTCATCCCGATTGGCAACAATGGCTGGCTGATTTCCACCACGTCGCCGCAGTACAAACCAAGCTTCGACCTGAACCGAACCATTGTCGAGAAGGCAGAGCGGTTCGGCTTCGACTTTGCGCTGTCAATGATCAAGCTTCACGGCTTCGGCGGGCCGTCGGAATTCTGGGACCATAACCTGGAATCGTTCACGCTGATGGCCGGCCTGGCATCGGTGACGTCGCGCATACAGTTATTCTCGACGTGCGCCGTTCTGACCATGCCGCCACCGATCACAGCGCGCATGGCGGTGACAATCAACTCGATCTCGCACGGCCGGTTCGGCGTGAACATCATCTCCGGTTGGCAGCGCCGCGAATATACCCAGATGGGGATCTGGCCTGGGCATGAACACTACCGGCGCCGGTACGAATACTGCGCCGAATACGTCACCATCATGAATGAACTCTGGCAGTCAGGCCGCTCGGACTTCAAGGGCTCGTTCTTCCAGATGGACGACTGCCGCTGCCTTCCACTGCCGACCGCCAGGATCCCAATCATCTGCGCCGCACAGAGCGACAACGGCACACGCTTCGCCGCGCGCTACGCCGACTATAATTTCTGCGGCAGCGGCGGGGTGAATGAACCGACACGCGTTGCACCGAGCGTCGCCCGGCTGGTCGCCGCGACGCAGGAAACCGGACGGCAGTGCGGTGCGCTGGTGCTCCAGATGGTGATCGCCGACGAGACCGACGCCGCCGCGACGGCGAAGTGGGAACACTACAAGGCCGGCACCGACGTCGAGGCGCTCGCCTACCGCGATGCCCAAGCCGACGATGACCCTAACCAGGACCCGTATTCGCAGGCCCACAAACGCCGCACTCTCGGCGTCGACAAGCTGCCGACCAACCAGGGTGTGCTGGTGGGTTCCTACGCGTCGATCGCACGAATGCTGGACGAACTTGCCGTCGTGCCAGGGGTGCAGGGAGTGATGCTGACGTTCGATGACTTCGTGATCGGGTTGGAGCACTTCGGCACACGCATCCTGCCGCTGATGCGGTGCAGGAGCGAGATCAAGGCGGCAGCGTGAGCCAACTCGCGCGCACGGCAGGTGGTGTACCGTCATGGCTGGTTGTCGCAGATGGCCAGGCCAAGTCCGGCGAAAGCGGGAGGAGCCGCCGTCTTCCCGTCTGGCTGGTATCATGGCTGCAGGTTGGGCCAGTCGCGCTGATACTGCTGGTGCTGTTCGCGCTTCCTACCATCCTGTTCCTCGTGATCAGCTTCTTCGACTATGATCGCGTCGGCATCTACCCGGCCTTCCTGTTCGATAATTACCACGAGCTTCTGACCACGCCGGCGACGCTCCGCGTCTATCTCAGCTCGCTGAAATTCGCAGTCATTGTCTGGGCGATCACGCTGTTTCTTGGCTTCAACATCGCATGGTTCCTGATCCACCATGTGCGCAGCGCCACGATCAGGACCGTGCTGTTCCTGCTCTGCGCGATACCTTTCTGGACTTCCGGCATCATCCGCACCATCGCCTGGATCCCGTTCCTTGGTCGCAACGGCGCATTCAATACCATCCTACAGGACCTGCACCTCACATCCCAGCCGCTCACCTTCCTGCTGTTCTCCGACTTCGCCGTCGTCATCACCTACATCCATCTGTTCACCCTGCTTATGGTCGGCCCGATCGCCAACTCGATGGCCAAGATCGATCCGGCACTTCTCGAGGCCGCGCGTGACGCTGGTGCCAGTCGGTGGCGCACCATGGTCGACGTCGTGATCCCGCTGTCGAAGACTGGAATCGCACTTGGTTCGATCCTGGTGTTCACCCAGGTGATGGGCGACTACTTTGTTGTAAAGCAGATGAGCGGCGGGCAAAGCGCCTCAATCGTTTCCATGCTCTCCACCGAAATCCAGGCCATGCAGTACCCGCCCGCCTCGGCCAATGCGATGGTGCTGATCGTGTTCGTTGCCATCATGGTCGCCGGCATGATGCGCGTCGTCGATGTCCGCAAAGAACTGGTGAAGTAGCCCATGATTGTTGGCAGCGGCTCACCTGCGACGGGACCAAGCGAATCGCGGCCCTGGACGTTCTATGCGCTCGCCGCGCTGTTTGGTGCGTATCTGATGTTCCTCTACGGCCCGATGCTCGGTGATCTATGTGCTGTCGTTCCAAGGACCCAACGGCGGCGTGACGTTCCCGATGGTCGGTGTATCACTCACCTGGTTCCGCGATGTGTTCAGGCCAGAGCAGATGGCGAACATTCCAGTATCATTTACCCGCTCGATCGAGCTTGCCTCCATCGTCAGCCTGCTGACGGTTGTGTTCTCGGTCTCGGCCGCACTCGGCTTCCGCCGACGCTTTCCAGGCTCCGGCGTGGTCTTTTACTTTGCGATTGCCAGTCTCGTGATGCCGAGTTTGTTGGTGGGCTTCGGCATCGGCCTCGGTTTCCAGGTACTTGGCTGGCAGACCAGTCTGTTCACCTCGGCGCTCGGCGCGCAGCTTACCTGGACTCTTCCTTTCGGTCTGTTCGCCATGTTCGCCGTGGTGAACCGCTTCAACCGCATGTACGAAGAAGCCGCAAACGACCTCGGCGCGACATCGTGGCAGCGATTGCGCCATGTAACGCTGCCAATCCTGCTGCCCGAAATCATTGGTGTGGCCATGGGCGCTTTCACGCTGTCCTACGACGAGTACGCCCGCACCACACTTGCGATCGGCCGTAGCAACACGCTGCCACTGGAACTCTACGCCCTGATTTCCAGCGCGACCTCGCCAGTGCTGTTCGCGATCGGCACGTTGACCACATCCGTGTCGTTCCTGATCATCGGAATTACTCTTGTTGTGGTCTGGCGCATGCAACGACGCCGAGCCTTGGTGACAGCGGACTAGGAAACGACGATGGACGCGCGATTTGATGTCGAGTTGGTGGCGGTCACCAAGCGCTTTGGACCAACCATCGCGGTAAACCGCGTGTCGCTGCGCATTCCCAGGGCCAGCTACTGCTGCCTGTTGGGGCCGAGCGGCTGCGGCAAGACCACGACATTGCGCATGATCGCGGGCCATGAGGCGGTCAGCGAAGGCGACATTCTGATCGGCGGTCAGAACGTCACGATTTTCCCGCCCATCCGCCGCGGCACTGCGATGATGTTCCAGAGCTACGCGCTGTTCCCGCATCTGAACTGCCTGGACAATGTGGCTTTCAGTCTGAAGATGCGCCGGGTTGGCAAGGCCGAGAGGCACAGGACAGCGCGCGAATTCCTGGCGCTGTTGCACATGGAGCAGTATGCGGATCGTCTACCATCGCAGCTGTCGGGAGGGCAGCAGCAGCGCGTTGCGCTGGCGCGCGCGCTGATCACGCGGCCGCGCGTGCTGCTGCTGGATGAGCCCTTGTCGGCGCTCGACCCGTTCCTGCGGATCAAGGTGCGTGAGGAGCTGAAGCGGCTGCAGCGTGAGCTTGGCATCAGCTTCATCCATGTCACGCACAGCCAGGATGAGGCGATGGCGATGGCCGACCTCATGGTGGTGATGGAGGATGGTGAGATCCGCCAGGCAGGTCCGCCGCGCGAAGTGTTCGAGCGGCCGGCGAATGCGTTCATCGCGCGCTTCATCGGTGGCCATAACGTGTTGCCGAGCGACGGGGGATTGATTGCGGTACGCGCAGATCGCTGCCGGCTGACCACGACACCGAGCGGCGGCCCGTCAGTCTCTGGCCGTGTTGCGGCGGTGGAATATCAGGGCGCGATGGTACGCGTTGCGCTCGCGACCGATGGCGGCGAGGAGGCGTCGGCACTGCTGACTGATAGGGATTTCTATGAGCGTCCCGTTGCACCCGGTGACCCCGCGACGCTGATGTGGTCGGAGCGGGAAGCACACGTTCTGGCTGAAGCCTGAGCTGCGGGTAGGGCGCCAAACGCCACCTTCGTACGCGGATCGACCATGGGAGTTGGCACTGAACCCGATCTTTGCGGGCATCCAGTGCAAGTCGATGCACGGACTGATCAGACAGCGTTGCCGTTTCGACGGCTTCCCCGGAGGCGGAGATCGACGCCCGATCCTCGACTGGCGCGGGCGTCCCGCGACGCTCAACTCAGCTCCACGATGGCCCGGGGCTGCTTTCCTGTGGGGCGCGCGGCACCACTGACTGCGGCAGGGGCCATCTGGCGCCCGGCGCGCACGTCGGCCCGGATATCGCCGGACGGCAAAATGCAAGGGTCAATTCGGCCATGACCCTGTGGTCGTCGTCATTCGGCTAGCGCGCGCGTCATGCAGTGGCCGATAGGCCATGCGAGCCAGATTTCTGGCAATTTTCGTTGACTGATATCTAATTTAGGACGATGCATTTACGTAAGGTTAACGGAATGCGGCGGGGCCGCGCCACCGTAACCGAGAACATGCGCCAGAGGGTTACGTAAGGCCAACAGGCCCGCGCGGGCTCCGCGGCGCCAAGAAAGGAACTCGAAAACGTGGCCACGAAACCGCTCATCACCGTCGACGGGAACTTTACCGATTGGGTGGCATCAGAGTTCATCACCACGCCTGTCAACGCCATATCGGGGTATTCGCTGTACGGCACGGTGCAGGGTGACACCTACTTCATCGGGATCGACGCCACATCGGCAACGGACCCGGTAATCGGCGCCGGCACCACCATCTGGCTCAACACCGACCAGAACACGGTCACCGGGTACACTCCGTTCGACAGCATCGGAGCCGATTACAACGTCACCTATATAAACGGCGCCTTCTACCTTTACACCGGCGCGGCCGCACAGAACCTCGTCAGCACGACGCCGCTCACCACCGCATTGTCGGCGGATGGCAAGAGCCTCGAGATCGCCATACCGCGCAGTTTGATAACACCAGTGGGTGGGACGGCGACAACCAACATCAACATCGCGGCCGAAATCGGCGGCGGCCCAGCGATCATTTTCGCCCCAGGCGATTACACCAACCCGGAATACACGATCACCGACCCCGCGACCCTGGTGGCGCAGACATCCACCCACAAGGTCGCAATCGTCTACTCGGATACCAGTGCCAACCTCTATTTCAATCAGACCGCCTATTCCGATCTGTTCATGGCGGCGCAGAATCAGGCCCGCATGGCCGGCGTGTCGTATGACGTCATCGATGAATCCAAACTGACTGATATCAACAACCTTATTGGTTATGATGCAATAATATTCCCGTCGATGGCCGACGTGAACACGGCGCAACTGCCGGCAATCATGTCGACACTCACCAGCGCGGTCTACAACTACCACATCGGCATCATAACCGCCGGCGACTTCCTGACCAACGATCAGACGGGTGCAGCACTTCCCGGCAACGCGTACGCCAACATGGAGACCCTGCTGGGGCTTGCCCGCTACGCCGGTGCAAATGGCGGGGCCGAAACGGTCACTGCAAACGACGTCACCAATTCGATCATGAAGGGCTACACCGCGGGCCAGGTCATCCAGACCTACGCCAGTGAAGGCTATACGGCTTATCAGGCCGTCGGCGGGACTGCGACAGATGTACTCGTCAACCAGAACGTCACCGGCGTGGGCACACTCCCCGGCGTCGTGCAGACCACGACCGGCGGCACCAACGTGCATTTTGCTACCACGGATTTGCTCGGCGACAGCAACCTGTTGTCGAACGCCATCCAGGTCGTCGCGCTCGGCACGCAGCCAGGTGTCACACTGCATATGTCCCGCGACGCGGGCGTCGTGGCAGTGCGCATGGACATGGACCAGTCGCAGTTCCCGGCGGACGTGTCGCCGGCCGCGGGCGGGTCCGGCATCTACGGCACGTTGATACCGATCCTCCAGCAATGGAGCCAGCAATACGATTTCGTTGGATCCTATTACATCAACGTTGGCGACAACCCGACCGCCGCCGATCCGTCGACAACGAACTGGACCGTTAGCCTGCCCTACTACAAAGCGCTCCTGGCGATGGGCAGTGAGATCGGCACCCACTCCTATACCCACCTCATCAATCCACCCTCCACGACGATCACGGAGACCACTGTCGGCGATACGCCGGCCGGCTCAAGCCAGATTACCCTGTCCGCTCTGCCATCCTTCGCCGGCGTCACGGTCGGCATGTTTGTCACCGGCCTGAACCTTGGCACGAACACGCCGCTGCCCGGCGCCGCCGGCGAAGGTGGCTCTGTCGCCAACACTCAGGTCACTGCGGTGTCAGGCAACACCATCACCATCAGTTACGTTCCAAACGGGTTCGGCGGCGTAAATGATGGTACCCTTGGCGCGATACCTGCTGGTACGACACTGACCTTCTCAATCCCGGCAGAGAACACCAATTTCCTGCAGACCGGGACCGTTGGCGCGGTCACCGGTTCCGTCGGTGATCCCTTCACCTACGATTACGAATTCAATCAGTCGAAGCTGCTGGAGCAGACGAACCTCGGCACCGCGATCTACGGGGCCGCCATTCCGGGCGCCAATGAGACGTTCGCCACCGATCAGAACATCCTGCCCTATTTCCAATCGGTCGCCGCAACCGCGACGACACCCGGATATACCGGTTATCTCACCGGCGGTTGGACCGGTATCGGTTCAGGCTACCCCAGCGCGATCGGCTACATGAGCCCAAGTGCGACTGACACTGGCGCACTCTATATCGCGCCAAACATGACGTTCGACTTCACGGAGATCCAGTACCAGGGCAAGACCGTGGCGCAAGCCGAGGCGGACTGGGCGGCGCAGTTTAGCGCGCTCACGTCCAATGCCGCCGGCACGCCCGTCGTCGTGCTGCCGGTGCACGATTACGGTGTCGCGGCGTGGAACACGACCACTGATACGGGCACAGGCTCGCCCTATACGACGCAGATGTACACGGACTTCATCGCGAATGCCTATGCCAACAACTACGAGTTCCTGACGCTCGAGGAGCTCGCGGCGCGCACTGTGGCGCAGCAGAAGGCGGCTATCAACTACACCACCCTTGGCAACACGATCACCGCGACGGTTACCCCGGATCCCACAGCGCCGGACGTCGGCGGGATGGCACTCGACGTCGTCAATGGCGGCACGAACGTGATCCAGAGTGTCACCGGCTACTACGCCTATAACACGCAGGAGCTGTTCCTGCCGACCCACGGTGGCACATTCGCAATCAATCTTGGGGCTACGCAGGACAACGTCACACACATCGCCTTGCTGCCGATGCGGGGGGATCTGCTCTCGGTCACCGGCGACGGTCTCAACCTCAGCTTCTCCATGTTCGGTGCGGGCGATGTCATCGTCGACCTCAGCCGGACCAGTACACCTACCGTCACCGGGGCGACGATCAAGAGCCTTGTGGGAAATGTCCTTGATCTCTCGCTCACTGGTCTCAGCCAACATGATGTCACGATCAATTTGCTCGCGCGCGTCACCAGCGTCGCCTTCTCGGCTGACACGGGATCGAGCGCCACCGACCTCGTGACCAACATCGCCGCCCAGACCATTTCGGGCGTGTTGAGCGGTCCGCTCGGGGCGGGTGATGTGGTGCAGGTCTCGCTCGACAATGGCGCGACATGGCTGACCGCGACCGCGACCGCGGCGGCAGGAGGCATGGCCTTCTCGCTCACAGGCGTCGTCCTGACAGGCAGCAACACGTTGCTCGCGCGGGTCGGGTCCGCCGCTGGTGCATTCAGCACGCCATTGTCGCAGGCCTATGTGCTCGATCAGATCGCGCCTGCTGTTCCGTCGGTTCCCGACCTGACCGCGGCATCGGACAGCGGCGTGTCGAACACGGATAACATCACCAACGTGACCACGCCGAGCTTCACCGGTACGGCCGAGGCTGGCAGCATTGTGACACTGTTGGATGGTGCGTCTGTGATTGGCACGACCGTCGCCACTGGCGGGACGTGGACCATCACCGCCTCAACTCTAGCGGCTGGAAGCCATAGCATAGCAGCCGAGGCGACGGACCTGGCAGGCAACATGAGTGCCACGTCGGTGGCGTTGGCTACCACAATCGAGAGTGCCATCGCGGCGCCGTCGATGCCGGATCTGATCGCGGAGTCGGACAGCGGTGTTTCCAATACGGACAACATCACCAATGTCACCAAGCCGACCTTCACCGGTACGGCTGCGGCCGGCAGCACAGTGACGCTGTACGACGGCGTGGTCGCGCTCGGCACAGCTGTTGCAACTGTAACCGGCGCCTGGTCCATAGCAACGACATCGGCACTGGCCAACGGAGGCCATAGCATCACCGCCAAGGCGGCAGATGTGGCTGGCAACGTCAGCGTCGCATCAGGAACCCTGTCGATCAGCATCGATGCCGTGGCCCCCGCCCCTCCGGCACCCCCCAGAATCTGGTCGCGACGTCCGACAGCGGCAGATCCAGCACGGACAACATCACCAATGTGGCCACGCCGACCTTCACCGGCACGGCGGAAGCCGGCAGCACGGTCGCCTTGCTCGATGGCACGACGGTGATCGGCACCGGCGTCGCGACGGGGGGGAAGTGGACCGTCGCCGCCTCGACCTTGGCGAACGGCGTACACAGCCTAAGCGCCAAGGCGACAGATGTGGCGGGCAACGTGAGTGCCGCCTCGGGTGCGCTGTCGGTCGCCATCGACAGGCTGGCGCCGAGTGCGCCAGTGTTCACCGGCCTCACTTCGATCTTGGGGTTAATCGCGACTGTCTCCGGCACTGGGGAGGTGGGCAGTACGGTAGCGATACTGAACGGAACCACGACCATCGGTACGACGACGGTGGGCACGGGAGGAAAGTGGAGCTGGAGCTTCATCAGCGGATTCTCCAGCACATCGCGGGTCCTTACCGCGGTGGCGTCGGACGTTGCGGGCAACGAGAGTGGTACGAGCGGGTACCGCGCAACTTGGGACGGCCGGTGCCAACACACTCACCAGCACGGCAGGCAACGACGTGTTCTATGGCGGGGGCGGCGCAGACACCTACGTGTTCTCTTCGCTGTTCGGGCAGGATGTCATCGCCGACTTCGCGGCCCTGGGCACAGCGCACGACAGGATCGACTTCAACGGCAACTCGGTCCTGAACAGCTTCACGAACGTGATGAGCCACGCCACGCAGGTTGGCTCCGGTGTGGTGATCGGCATGGACGCCAACAATACGTTGACGCTTAACAACGTCAGCAGGGGCAGCCTGACGGCGGCGGACTTTACGTTCGTGTGAAGCCGGGGTGCACGCACTCTGACGAAGGACGAACCTACCCACGTCGAAAACTAGGTCGGCCCACTTCTTTTGCGTTAGCCACACGACCGCCTGCTTCGGCATCCGAGAATGCTTTAGCTAAAAGGCGCTTTCCCAAGCGTACGAGGGAGATCGAATGGAAAAGCCGGCGTCTAGCCAGGTTAAGATGGTAGGATGCGTTGACCCGCTTCGAGCAGCATATCGCTGACCCACGCCCCTTGCATCACGCCCAGTTGCATCGTGCCACCAGCATGTTGGATGCGACGTGTGATTTCCTGCATTGTCCTGGCAACTTCTGGATGGTCGGGCTGGCCCGGATAGCCAAGACTTTGGGCAAAATCGTTGGGGCCGATGCTGTACAGGTCGATGCCCGGCACCGATAGAATGGCGTCGAGGTTGTCCAGCACGGCGACATCTTCCAGTAGAGCGCACACCAGCATCTGTTCGTTGGTCTCTCGGTAGTACGCCGCCTTGTCCGCAATCCTGGCATTGTAGTCGGTGCCCCGGTTCGCCCCGAATGAGCGCTCGCCAAGCGGGCCGAAATAGCACGCCCGTACGAGCTGGCGGGCGTCCGCCTCCGTCGCGATGTGCGGACCCAAGATGCCCATGATCCCGCGATCGAGATAGCGCAGGATTGTGGATGAGGTGATGTCTGGCACCCTGGCGATCGTTGTGACGTTATGGCGTTCGGCCGTCCTGCAGAGATCTTCAAGCTGGTCCAGACCGAACGGCCCATGCTCACCATCGATGAAAACGAAATCGAAGTCGATCTTTCCCAGAATGTCGATCACCCATGGAGATGGGAACGAAAGATTGTAGCCGTACGCCTTGCGCCCGGCCTGCATAGCGGCCTTGACTCGGTTGGGTTGCTTCATCGTAAATCCTCATGTGTGCTGTTGCTCTGATCGTGTCATCCGCGCCGTCTTTTTGGCTAACCGTTCGATCATCTAGATCGGAACCGCGCCGCCCATGGTCGTGCGGTGCATCAGCCGCCGTCGCGGCAGGTCGTAATCCTGGACGGCCCGGTGCTGCACCGTGCAATTGTCCCACATCAACAGGTCCCCGGTGCGCCACTGGTGCCGATAGATGAAGGCGGGCTTGACGATATGATCCGCCAGGGCGGCGATCAGCGCCTCAGCTTCCTCCGCCTCCACGCCCTCGATGCCGGTGCAATCGTCACGCATCACGTACAGGCATTTGCGCCCGGTATGGGGATGCATCCGGACTATCGGATGCCGAACGGACGGAAAGCGGTCGATCTCCGTTCGGGTGGGTGGAAAGGCGCGCTTGCGGCCACTGAAATCAAACACCGCGCGTCGCCCGTCTATCCGCTGTTTGATTGGCTCGGGTAAGGCGTCCCACGCCGCGGCGGCGCTGGCGAATTCGGTGTCGCCGAGGGCAAGGCCGAAGAGGTCGGGGATTTCCAGAGCATAGAGCATGGTCCCCCGTGGCGGCCGAGCGGTGTAGCACATGTCGCTATGCCAGTTCTCGCCGGCGCGACGGACACCGATTGGCCGGCCGTCCTCTGTTGCGTTGGAAACCACTACAATTTCTGGGCTGCCGGGCACGCTCCAGCGCTCGCCGAAGACGTTGAATTCGATCTCACCAAAGCGACGGGTGAAGGCGACCTGCTGTGGGGGCGTAATTCGCTGGTCGCGGAAGAAGATGACGGCATGCGCATTAAAGGCCCGCTCGATCTCACAGAACGTCGCATCGTCAAGGGGCCGGGCCAGATCGACGCCTCTGATCTCGGCGCCGAGTAAGGCATCTGTCGGGATAATCTCAACGGACATGGACGGTCCTCCTGTTGGTCACGCCAAGCGATCGAGAAGCAGCGACGAACGAGGCTCCCCTTGGGCGCATCACCTGGGAATACATGACGTCAGTGAGCCGCGCTCCCGTCAATCCGCATGTGCCGAAGCTCCTTGGGCAACCAGGTCGGCATCTGATCGATCGTCAGAGCCAGATATGCCACGCGATTGGCAGTGCTGAAAGCTGCAATGCTCTACGTCTCGTCCGGCGTGCGCCGGTCATCGGGATGCGTGGTCGGATGAACTATGGGTCTCATTCCAACTGTCTGCGTGCCATCTGGTGGTTCGGCCCTGGCATGCGGCAAGCCCTGCCAGTAGATTGGCTGGAACATTAGGTTGTAGAGGAAGCGCCCATGTCGAAGCCTGAATGGTCGCGTCGTGCCCTACTGGCGGGTCTTGCCGCCAGCTCAACGGCCATGGAATTCCTGCGCAGCGCGGTCGCCGAAGCGCAGACCAGCCTGTCGCAATCCGGCCTGGTCGGCGAGATCCAGGGGCCGACGATAATCACTGATCCAGCGAAGTGGCCCAAAAAATTCAGTGAGGCGCCAATGCTCGCCGAGCAGGTGAAGGCAGGCAGGCTGCCACCGGTGGAGCAGCGCGTGCCAGCTGAGCCGATGGTGTGGCAGCCGCTGAACGAGATCGGCAAGTATGGGGGCACCTGGCGGCGCGCCTTCACCGGACCTGCGGACGGTGAGAACGGCAACCGCATCCAGTCATCCGACAAACCCCTGCACTGGAGCGCGGACGGCAGCAAGATCGTGCCCTGCGTCGCCAAGAGCTACGAACTTAGCGACAACGGCAAATCCTACACGCTGTTCTTGCGCAAAGGCATGAAGTGGTCCGACGGTGCGCCGTTCACTGCCGACGATTTCATCTTCTGGTTCGAGGATATCTACAACAATCCGGAAATCGTCCCAACTCCGACGCCAGAAATGCGTCCTCAGAACAAACCTGGTCGCATGGTCAAGGTCGATGAAACGACGGTGCGCTGGGAATTCGACGTGCCGTATTTCTTGTTCGAGGAAATCATGGCCGGCGATACCGCAATGGGTGGCGGACAGGCCGTCCGTCAGGCCGCCAAGGTCAGCTTCGGCGCTTATGCGCCCGCCCACTACCTGAAGCAGTTCCTGCCGAAATACTCCTCCGCCGAGGCGGCGAATGCTCGCGCGAAACAGGAGGGATTCGAGAATTGGGTGCAGATGCTGCACTTCAAGAAGGACTGGGAGCTCAACCCCGATGTGCCGGTTCTCGGGCCGTGGCGCAGTGTGCGGCCGATCAACAACCCGATTTGGCTGCTGGAGCGGAATCCGTACTACTACGCGGTCGATACGGCGGGCAATCAGTTGCCGTATTTCGACCGGGTGCAGTTCACGCTCGCCGAGAATCTCGAGGTCATCAACCTGCGCGCGATGGCCGGGGAATACGACGAGCAGGAGCGCCACATAGACTTGGGGAAGTTGCCGATTCTGCTCGATAACCAAGCCAAGGGCAATTACAAGGTCCATCTGGATCTCGGATTTGCTGGATCCGACTTTATGTTCCACGTGAACCAGAGCTACACAGGCGATGGGGAAATCCGCAAATGGCTCACCAATGCCGATTTCCGTCGGGCACTCGCGCTTGGCATCGACCGCGACCAGTTGAATGAGACGTTCTGGTTGGGCGTGGGCACGCCGGGCTCGCCCGCGCCCGGCGAGACCATGCCGCAAAGTCCCGGTCCGGAATGGCGCAAGAAGTGGTCGGTGCTCGATGTGGCGCAGGCCAATGCGCTGCTCGACAAGATCGGCCTGGCCAAAAAGGACGCGGACGGATTTCGCGTACGCACCGACAATGGCGATCGACTGCGTCTCCAGGTGATCGCGATCGCAGCGTTCCTGCCCTATCCCAAGCTGTCCGAGATGGTCGCCGATCAGTGGCGCAAGATCGGCATCCAGGCCGATGTGAAAGAGATGGAGCGCGGCCTTGGCTTCGCCAAACAGACCAACAATGAACATCAACTGTTTGTCTGGAACAATGGCGGAACCGAGCTACTTTATCTGTTTCCTACCTGGGCTGTGCCCGTGGTTCCCGGCGCTGCGTTCGCGCCCGAGTACTCGGCGTGGTACGCGTCCGGAGGCAAGCAGGGCACCAAGCCGGGCGATCCAAACATCCTGAAAATATTCGATCTCTATAGCGAGGCCGCGGGCCTCAAGGCCGAAGGACGCAACAAGAACGCGCAGGAGATCTGGAAGATCTTGATCGATCAGCAGTATGGAATCGGCACGGTCGGCCAGTCCCCGGCGGGGCTCGGTGTGCGCCTGGTATCGAACAGGCTGGGCAACATCGCCGCACGGGTGTGCAACGCTCAGCATTGTCGCACACCGGGAAATTCCCATCCGGAGACGTGGTACTTCAAGGCATGATTGCACTGTTCTTGCGAGGAGCGGAACGACGAAGCAATCCCCACCGTCATGGCGACTGCGTCGCTGAGCTCGCTATTGCAGTTTTGACATGCTGACTTACCTCGCCCGCCGCCTGGTGTTGGCAGCCATCACAACCTTTGCGATCACTGTGGTGACCTTCATCATCCTTCACCTGCCGCCAGTGGACTTCGTCACCGCGTACGCCGCACAGGCAGCCGCCTCGGGCACGGCAATCTCGGCCGCCGAGGCGGACGCGATGCGCCTCGCCTACGGCCTGAATCAGCCGCTGTACGTGCAATACTGGAAGTGGCTCGCAATGGTGGCGAGCGGCAACTTCGGCCGCTCGTTCGAATATGGGCGGCCGGTGACCGAAGTCATCGGTGATCGGCTCTGGCTTACGGTCCTACTGTCGCTGGGCGCCGTCGTCGTCACCTGGGGACTCGCTTTACCGATCGGCATCTACTCCGCGGTTCGGCAATATTCGCTGGGCGACTACGTTTTCACCTTTTTGGGTTTCGTCGGGCTGGCCATTCCAAGCTTCCTGCTGGCACTGATCGTGATGTATTTCGGGCTGCGGGTTTTCGGGATGAGTGTCAGCGGCCTGTTCTCTGCCGACCAACAGCTGGCGCCTTGGACCTGGGTGAAGGTCGCCGACCTGCTGCAACATCTGCCAGTACCACTCCTGATACTCTCGCTCCCCGGCATTGCCCAGCTGGTGCGGATCATGCGCGCGAATTTGCTGGATGAGCTGCGGCGTCCCTACGTGGTGACTGCGCGCGCCCGCGGGCTGCGGGAACGCCGCGTCATTATGAAATATCCGGTGCGTGCGGCCTTGAATCCGTTTGCCAGCACCATCGGCTACCTGCTGCCGTTCATGGTCTCGGGATCAGTGATCATCTCGGTCGTGCTCAGCCTGCCGACGGTCGGGCCGCTGTTGCTGCGGTCGCTGCTCTCACAGGACATGCTGCTTGCGTCCACCATCATCCTGCTGCTCGGGGTGCTGACAGTAGTCGGCACACTGCTCTCGGACCTGATGCTGATGTGGATCGATCCGCGTATTCGGCTCGGCCAGATCCGATGAGCAGCGCCATCTCCGAGGCACCGCCGCTGATCACCGAGGCGGAAGTCCGCGTTGCTGTCGCAACGCAGCGCCAGCTCGTCTGGTGGCGCTTCCGCAAACACAAGCTGGCTTTGGTCAGTGCGATGATTGTAGGTCTGTTCTACCTAATCGCGCTGTTCGCCGACGTACTGGCCTATTCACCGCCTTTCAACACAGAGGCCGGCCGCAGCTACATCCCACCGCAGCCGATCCACTGGTTCGATGCCAACGGCCGCTTCCACCCTCAGGTCTATGCGCTGAAAGGCAAGCGAGATCTTCGCACCTTCAAGCTGACGTACGTACCGGATGCCAGCGAACCGCGCGACCTGGTGCTCTTCGCGCATGGCTATCCCTACTTCTTCCTCGGCCTGATCCCGACCGACATCCACCTACTTGGTGTTGCCGACGGCAAGCCGGAGAACGCGCTGTTCCTGCTCGGGACTGACGAACTCGGCCGCGATCTGTTCTCGCGCCTGATACTCGCCACGCGCACCTCGCTTACCATTGGCCTCGTGGGCGTATCGCTGAGCTTGCTGTTGGGCGTCCTGCTTGGCGGCATCTCCGGACTGCAAGGTGGCTGGGTCGATACTGTCATTCAGCGAATTATCGAGATCCTGCGCTCCGTGCCGACGATTCCGCTTTGGATGGGCCTTGCCGCCGCGGTGCCAGCAAGCTGGTCGCCGCAGCAGGTGTATTTCGCGATCACCATCATCATCTCGCTGATCGGCTGGACCGAGCTGGCGCGCGTGGTGCGCGGCCGCTTTCTTGCGCTGCGCGAGGAGGATTTTGTCACGGCGGCCGAACTCGCCGGCGCCTCGCGTCTGCGGATCATATTCAAGCACATGGTGCCATCATTTTTGTCGCACATCATCGCCGCGATCAGTCTTGCGCTGCCGGCCATGATCATCAGCGAAACCACACTGTCGTTCCTCGGCCTCGGGCTGCGCCCGCCGGCGATCTCCTGGGGTGTGCTGCTGCAGGATACGCAGAACCTGCAGACGCTTGGTTTGGCGCCGTGGCTGCTATTCGCCGCGATACCGGTGATCGTCGTGATCCTGGCATTCAACTTCCTGGGCGACGGGCTGCGCGACGCGGCCGATCCTTATGGCTGAACCGATCCTCTCGGTGCGCGATCTGCATACGCACTTCCTCCAGGATGAGGGCGTGGTGCGCGCAGTCGACGGAACCTCATTCGACCTGTATCCCGGCCGCACTCTTGGCATCGTCGGGGAATCCGGTTGTGGCAAGAGTGTCACCGCGCGCTCCATCCTGCGCATCGTCGAACGCCCTGGCCGCATCATCTCCGGTGAGATCCTTTTGCGCCGCGCCGACGGACACGCACTGGACCTGGTGAAGCTCGCCGCCGATGGCACAGACATGCGGGCGATCCGCGGCGGCGAGATCGGCCTGGTGTTCCAGGAACCGATGAGCTCGCTCTCCGCCTACCACACCATCGGCAACCAGCTGATCGAGGCGATCCGCCTGCACTCCACGCTGTCGAAGCGCGCGGCACGGGCGCGGGCAATCGAGCTGCTGGCGATGGTCGGTGTCCCACGACCGGCGCGGCGTGTCGACGCGTATTCTTTCGAATTGTCCGGAGGGCTGCGCCAGCGGGTGATGATAGCGCTCGCGCTCGCCGGCGAGCCGCGCATTCTGATCGCCGATGAACCGACCACCGCGCTCGACGTCACTACACAGGCACAGATCCTCGAACTGATCCGCCGGTTGCAGCAGGAGCGCGGGCTGGCGGTGATCCTGATCACCCACGACATGGGTGTGATCGCCGAGATGACCGACGATGTGGTGGTGATGTACCTCGGCCACGAGGTGGAGAAGGGCCCGGTGGACGCGATCTTCCACGCACCGCGGCATCCATATACACGATCGTTGCTACGATCGATCCCCAGTGTGCTGGCCGAGCCGCGGGCAAGGCTGGCAACGATTGCCGGCTCGATCCCACATCCATATGCGCGTCCGTCCGGCTGTCCGTTCCATCCGCGCTGCACCGACTTTGTTGCCGGCGTGTGCGAGAAATCATTCCCAGACGAGGTGGCCATCGGGGAAGGTCATGATGTCGCCTGCCATCTTTACACGACGCGCGCGAAAACCGCAGCATGAGTACCGTCCTCGACGTTCGCGCGTTGCGCAAGTTCTACCCGATCCACCGCGGCCTGCTTGGCCGCCTCGCGGGGCACGTGCGCGCGGTCGATGACGTCAGCTTCACCATCGACCGGGGTGAAACCCTATCGCTGGTCGGCGAGTCAGGCTGCGGCAAGACCACCACCTCGCGCTGCATCCTGCGCGCCATTGCGCCAACCGCAGGCGAAATACGCTTCCGCACTGAGACCGGCGCCGAGATTGACGTGGCTCGGCTCCGACGCAAGGAACTGCGCCCGCTACGGCGGCAGATGCAGATGATCTTCCAGGACCCGTTCTCTTCGCTCAATCCACGTATGACGATCGCCGAAATCATTGGCGAACCGCTGCTGGTGAACGGCATGACCGATACGCGCGCTCGCAACGCCCGCGTTGCCGAGTTGTTGGAGTTGGTGCACCTGCCTGCGGCTTATCTGAACCGATTCCCGCACGCTTTCTCGGGTGGGCAACGTCAGCGCATCGGCATCGCGCGCGCGCTTGCATTGTCACCGTCGCTTATCGTCGCCGATGAGCCGGTGTCCGCCCTGGACGTTTCGGTACAGGCGCAAATCGTCAACCTGATGCTCGAACTGCAGGACCGTCTCGGCATCGCCTATCTGTTCGTCGCGCACGACCTGTCGGTTGTGAAGCATGTCAGCCACCGCGTCGCGGTGATGTATGTCGGCCGCATCGTCGAGATCGCGCCGACAGCGGCTTTGTTTGCCGCCCCCCGCCACCCCTATACCGAGGCGCTGCTCTCCGCGGTGCCGGTGCCTGACCCACGCCGACGGGCGCAGCGGATCGTCCTCGAGGGCGACGTGGCAGACCCATCCGACCCGCCTCCAGGCTGCGCATTCCATCCGCGCTGTCGCTACGCCGTCGAGCGGTGCCGGCGGGAAACGCCAATGCTCACGGTGGTCGCGTCGGGCCACGCAGTCCGCTGCCTGCGGGCCAGTGAGCTCGGGTTACGTGGCGTTGGCTCTGCTGCCTCGGGCTAAGCGTTAGTCTCCCTACCGCCAAGGCGCCCATAATCTTCATTCAGATGACCCGCATCTTTATGGCATACGGTGCGACAGTATCGCTGCGCGATAATATTACACGGTCGCATTACCACCTGTAGACTTTCTGCAACGTTCCGCCCATGAGCGCCGCCTTGTCGTTCTCGGACAGGCGTTTGGTGTCGCGGAACGGCGCGACGCCTTGCTCATAGGTCAGCATGCCGATCGTCCGCGTCCAGTCGGTGCCCCACATGCAACGATCCAACCCGAACGCATCGATGATCCGGAGCACCGGCTCCCAGATATCGTCGTACGGGAAGGGTTGGTGTGACATCGTGCAGGCGCCGCTGATCTTCACCCTTACGTTCGCGTATTGCGCCAAAGCGAGCAGCTTCGGCAGATCGGCCCAGACGTCGGCCGGGACTGGCGGCCGCGCGGGTTGCAGCAGACCGAGATGGTCGATCACGATAACCGTGTCGGGGTGTCGCTGGATGTGCGGCAGGCCTTTGTCCAGGATGCCCCAGCAGAGCAGGTTGACCGGCAAACCATGTTTGGCGGCGGCGGCGAAAGCGCGGTGCAGGCCGGGATGGTCGGCATCCATCGGCAGGCCCTCGCGCATGCGGATGCGAATTCCGCGCGCGCCTTGCGTCGCCGCCCATTTCGCCACCACATCGTCAATCGCCGGATCGGTCGCGTCGACTGGCGTCACGACCCGGAATTTGTCCGGATAGGTGTTGTAAACCTCGAGCGCGTAACTCGGATCGTATTCATAGGCGCTGAATGACGACACCATGATCGCGCCGTCGACGCCGACACTGTTCATGGCGGCGACCATTTCCTCACCCGAGGCAGAGGGCAGTCCGTGCGAGGGACTGGCCCACGGCCGGCCGGGGTGATTTCGATCGAAGGGATGGACCTGAACGTCGATGACCGGCATGTCGATCCTCTGTCTGTTCGAGCGATTGTCCGATATCGCAGCCGGATTGCCCAGAGTGAGCGGAGGTGTTGCCGGCATCCACGCGAGTTGTGGCGTTTATCGACAGCGGTCGTCCGCTGGGCTGTCACATAACGACGCCCACAAGGTGCCCACCAACATGCAGGGCCAATTCAGCGGCCTGACCCTTCGATGGAAACTCGATGCGCCTTCGCACGGTGGCGATGCGCGGCCTGCTTCGCTCGGTTGCCACATATCGCCATGCTGCACCACCGTCGTGCGCGGCCTCGCGTGTGGTCGGCAAAAAACAGTGTGCAGGGATGGCCCTCGCAGGCCTTCACGTTTGAGAAATCCTCCGCACAGATAAGCTGTGCCAGCGCCTCCCCGATCGGGAGCAGAATGGCGTCAGCGGTCCGCCACCTACGAACCGTCCGAAGCTGGAAAGGCCCGTTTCCGCCCGCGCGCAGGGGAAGGATTTGGCTGAAGGTTTCGTCGCGCTCGAGCAGTCGATTCAACGGCTCCAGCTCTACGAAAGCCTCCGCTGTCAGAGGGCGCCCCTTGTGTTGGCGCACAAAGCCTCTGAACCACTCGCGCAGGTTTCTGGCCTGATCTGCCAGCTTGTCGAGTTCGCCCGGCGGAGCGTGGACCCGAATGCTGTCGAGCGCCTCGGTCGGCACGAGTTGCGCTTGCTCAAGCCAGTTCAGCAAACCCTCGCCGTCGTCGATCCAGTCGATTGGGGTATCGACCAGTGTCGCGATCGAATTCAAGAAGTCCAAGCCAAGTGCGCCGCCGACGAAAACCGCGGGGGGCCGGTGGCCCATGTCAACTCCTGTCCCGGACTCCAGGCAGCAAGTTGCCTGATCACCCATCCGTGAATATTCAACTACGAAATAACCTCTCTAGAGGCTGTTGACAAGTTATGGCCGTAGAGTAACCGTCCTGCCATCAATAAACGGGTTAGCAACATTCGCTCCCGTTCAGAAGGAGGGCGACGATGTCCTCGAATGATCTGACTGTCGTGCTGGTCCATGGCGCCTGGGCCGACGGGTCTAGCTGGGCAAAGATCATCGGGCCGTTGGCTGCCGACGGCATCAAGGTGGCGGCGGCGCCGCTGCCTCTGACCTCGTTCCGCGATGACGTAGCGGCGCTTGATCGAACCCTCGAGCGCGTGGCGGGGCCGGTCGTTCTCGTGGGCCACGCCTATGCGGGTGCCGTGATCGCGGCGACCCGCAGCGAAAAGGTGACGGCGCTTGTCTACGTGGCCGCACTCGCTCCGGACGAGGGTGAGACGGTCGCGGATGTCTTCTACCGGACCGAGCCGCACCCACAGGCGCCCAGGCTAGCACCCGACAGCCACGGGCTGATCTGGCTGCCGGAGGCGGCCTTCGCTACCGCCTTTGCGCAGCATGCCACCACGGAGGAACTGGCCGTGCTGGCGGCGGTGCAGCGGCCGATCTCGCCCGCCTGCATCACCGTCGCGGTGGGGCGACCGCTGTGGAGGGACCGGCCGGCCTGGTTCCTCGTGGCCGAGCAGGACCGCATGATTGTGGGGGAGAACCAGCGTTTCATGGCCGCACGCGTGCAGGCCCGAACGCGCTCGCATCCGGTCGATCACATGCCGCTGGTGACCGCGCCGTCCGTCGTCGTGGACATCATCCGTGAGGCGATCAAGCAAGCCGTCGCGGGCTGACGCGACCCAAGGTCGCTACGTTTCATCGAAGGGAAAGTGTCATGACTACGATCACCTATCGCACCGCCAAAGCGGACGGGCGCACCATATTCTATCGTGAGGCGGGCGCGCCCGGCTCCCCGAAGCTGTTGCTGCTGCACGGCTTCCCGAGCGCCAGCCACATGTTCCGCGATCTCATCCCACTCCTGGCCGACCGCTTCCACGTCGTCGCCCCCGATCTGCCGGGGTTCGGCAAATCTGACGCGCCGGAGTGCAGCGCCACATTCGATCAACTCGCCGACGCGATCGACCGCTTCACCGAAGTCATCGGCTTCGACCGCTACGCCCTCTATGTGTTCGACTACGGCGCGCCGACTGGGTTCCGGCTTGCGGTCAAACATCCGGACCGGATCACGGCGATCATCTCGCAGAACGGCAATGCCTATGAGGAAGGCCTGAGCGATGGATGGAACCCGATCCGGGCCTATTGGCAGGACGCCTCACCCGCCAACCGCGAGGCGCTGCGCGCCTTCCTGACGCCCGAAACGACCGTCTGGCAGTACACGCACGGCGTTCCCGATGCGACGAAGGTTTCGCCGGACGGTTACTCGCTCGACAATTTTTATCTCGCTCGGTCGGGCGCCGACGAGCTGCAGCTGGACCTGTTCGGCGACTACAAGAGCAACGTCGCGCTGTACCCGGCCTTCCAGCAGTACTTCAGGACGCACAAGCCGCGCTTCCTGGCGGTGTGGGGCAAGAACGATCCGTTCTTTCTGCCGCCAGGTGCCGAGGCATTCAAGCGTGACATCCCGGACGCGATCGTGCGTTTCTTCGACACTGGTCACTTCGCATTGGAAACGCATGCCGCGGAGATCGCGGCGGCCATCCGCGACTTCCTGGCCCGCTGAGCCACGAGTGCGCGCTCGCAAACCGGAGTCAACGACATGACCGCCCTTCCCCTCATCGTGTTTGATGTCAATGAGACGCTCCTCGATCTCCAAACCATGGAGCCGACTTTTAAGCGCATCTTCGGCGACAGGAGGGCCATGCGCCTTTGGTTCGCGAATTTCATCATGTATTCAGCGGCCCTCACTGTGGCCGATTGCTATGTTCCGTTCACCGATATCGGTTCGGCTGTGATGAAAATGCTGGCGGATACGCAAGGCATCAAGATTGGTGACACCGACAAGGAGGATCTGAAGGAGAAGTTTTCGTCGATGCCTCCGCACCGGGAGGTACCGGCAGCGCTTGCCAAGCTGCGCAATGCAGGCTTCCGGCTGTTCACGCTCACCGACAATCTGCTCGAGGTGCCAAACCCGGCAGCTTGAACGTGGCGGCATTGTCCACCTCTTCGAGCGGCGTTTCAGCGCCGATGGTGTCAAGCAACACAAGCCGTCACGCCAGGCTTATGGGTACGTCGAGAGGGAGCTCGGGGGTGGAACCCTCGCAGCTCTGTCTCATCGCATGCCACACATGGGATACGCTTGGCGCCGTAGCGGCCGGCTGGGAAGCTGCGCTGATCAAGCGGGTCGGCAACGACGTTCTGGGAGTTGGCCCGCAGCCGCAGATCGTCGGCATTGACCTGAACGATGTTGCCGATCAGCTCATCACGCGACACGGGCGGCGGTCGAATTGAGCTGCTCCTTTATAAGAGGTGGAAAAAGCCATGTCCCAGCCTGAAATATTCGACGTCGTCATCCTCGGGAGCGGCCAGGGCGGAAAGCACCTTGCCTGGCATCTGGGGCATTCCTGCAAAAGGGTCGCTGTCGTGGAGCGCCGTTGGGTCGGCGGCTCGTGCCCGGCCGTGGCGTGTCTACCCTCCAAGAACGAAATTTGGAGCGCGAGGGTGGCGCATCTCGTTCGGAATGCGGCCAGCTTCGGCACGATCGTTGATGGTGTTCGAACCGATATGGCAAGAGTGCGGCGCCGTAAGCAGGACATGATCGATCGTGAAATTGAGCTCCACCTCGGTCTCTACAAGCAGACAGGCGCCGAACTCATCATGGGCAATGGCCGTTTCATCGGCCGGAAAACGATCGAGGTTGCGCTGAACGAAGGCGGCACGCGCGTGCTTGTGGGCAACGAGGTCGTGATCAACCTCGGCACGCATGCCGCCATGCCGGATGTTCCGGGCCTGAGAGACGCGCGCGCGCTGACCCATATCGAGGCGCTCGAACTCGACGACGTGCCGGCACGTTTGATCGTGCTTGGGGGCGGCTATACCGGCATCGAAATGGCGCAAGCCTATAAGCGTTTCGGCAGCAGCGTCACGATCATCGAACCCGGCCCGCAGATCATGGCACGCGAGGACGCTGATGTCGCCGAGGAGATGGCCGGCGTTCTAGGCGGTGAAGGCATCGAGATCCTCCTGAGCGCCCAACCTCTCCGTGTCGGTGGCCTAAATGGGGAATCAGTTTCGGTGAGCGTCCGGACGGAGAGCAGAGAACGGAAGATCGAAGGCAGTCACTTGCTGGTAGCGGTCGGCCGCGTCGCGAATACCGCAGGTATTGGCCTCGACGAGGCTGGCGTCGCACTGACCTCGCGCGGCTTCATCGAGGTCGACGAGCGACTGCAGACGACCGAACCCGGCGTCTGGGCGATCGGCGAATGCGCCGGCAGCCCGCAGTTCACGCATGTCTCCGTCGATGATTTCCGCATCGTTCGCGACAACATGGCTGGCGGGAATCGCAAGACGAGTGATCGGCTCGTTCCGCATGTTGTGTTCACAGACCCGCCGCTCGCGCGCATCGGCCTGTCAGAGGGCGAGGCGCTGCGCCAGGACATCCCTGTTCGCGTGGCAAAACTACCCATGCGCAAAGTCCTGCGGACGTTGGCGACCGACGAAACGAAAGGATTCATGAAAGTACTGGTTGCGGCGAACGACGATCGGATCTTGGGCTTTACGATGATCGGCACTGAGGCAGGCGAGGTGATGGCGGCGGTGCAAACGGCGATGCTTGCTGATTTGTCGTATACGAAGCTGCGTGACGCCGTCATTGCGCATCTCACCGTCGCCGAGGGCTTGGGACCCCTGTTCGAAAGCGTGCCACCGCCGCCGCTTTAACGCGTCGGGACCTCAACGACTTGGATCAAGCGACGTTTGGGGCGTCGCCTCAAGCCATGTCAGGCACTCTGCTAGGTTGCCTCGGCCCGACTGGGTTCACGTCTCCAACACCAACAGGCCATAGTGAGTGGCGCTGGGTAATTCCGGTGCACCCTCCGAACGCTGTTGCCCAGAGCGCGCCCAACCGGTAGAGGCGCCTGGCGGTTGAAATCGGGTGCTGGCCAGACAGCCCCGTCTGGCGCAGTGCTGGACGTCATATACCTGATAGTAGATAACCGCACCGAAGAGTATGTTGTCGTCCGGTCATAGTGATGCTTCAGCGACCCGACATCGAGGAGAAAGAGACAGGATGAGCGACGAGGCGGGCAAAGCTTACCGGACAATCGAACTCGACGCGCTGGTCGTTGGTGCCGGTTTCGCAGGGCTTTACCAGTTGCTCTGCCTGCGCGATCGCCTCGGCCTGTCGGTGAAGGTGCTGGAAGCAGGTGGCGGGGTCGGCGGCACCTGGTACTGGAATCGCTATCCCGGCGCGCGCTGCGATTCGGAAAGCCACGTCTACTGGTACACCTTTTCCCCTGAGCTGATGCGGGAGTGGGAATGGTCCGAGCGCTATCCCGGCCAGGCCGAGATCTTGCGCTATCTGAATTTCGTCGCCGACAGGTTCGATCTGAAGCGCGACATTCAGTTCAACAGCCGCGTGACGTCCGCGCATTACGACGAGGCGGCCAATCGCTGGCGCGTGCGCACTGAGCAGGGCGAGACATTCGTCGCGAAGTTTCTCGTCACCGCCGTCGGCTGCCTGTCCACCGCCAACGTGCCGAAAATTCCCGGCCTGCAGGATTTCAAGGGCGACTGGTACCACACCGGCCAGTGGCCGCACGAAGGTGTCGATTTCACCGGCAAGCGCGTCGGCATGATCGGCACCGGATCGACCGGCATCCAGGCTGCACCGGTGATCGCCGCACAGGCGACGCATCTGACGGTGTTCCAGCGCACCGCGAACTATTCGGTGCCGGCACGCAACGTGCCGCTGACGCCGGAATTCAAGCAGTACGTCAAGCAGAACGCCGAGGAGATCCGCGCGACGACGCATCAGACCTATAACGGGATGGGCTTCAAGGTCGAGGATCGCAAGGCGGTCGAGACCTCCGCCTGAGGAGCGCGAGACAGATCTACGAGGCGGCGTGGGAACGCGGCGGATTGCAGTTCCGCGCGACGTTCGAGGACATGCTGGTCAGCAAGGAGGCGAACGACACCGCGGCCGATTTCATCAAGCGCAAGATCCGCTCGATCGTGAAGGATCCGAAGACCGCGGCGATCCTGTCGGACATCGACCATCCTTACGCGGCCAAGCGCCCGCCGATCGATACCGATTATTTCGAGACCTACAACCGACCCAACGTCTCGCTGGTTGACGTGAAGGCGACGCCGATCCAGCGGATTTCCGAGGCGGGGATCTGCACGACCGAGGCCGAATATCCGGTGGACATCATCGTCTTCGCGACCGGCTTCGACGCGATGACCGGTCCGCTGCTGCGTATGAACATTCGCGGACGCGATGGCATTGCGCTGAAGGATGTGTGGGAGGCGGGGCCGCGCAATTACCTCGGCCTGCAGGTCGCGGGGTTCCCGAACCTGTTCACCATCACCGGTCCGGGCAGCCCGTCGGTGCTGTGCAACATGCCGGTGGCGATCGAGCAGCACGCCGACTGGATCACCGATTGCATCGACCACATGCGCGCGAAGGGCCTGGAACGGATCGAGGCGCGGCCAGAAGCGGTTGAGAAGTGGGTGGCGCGAGGTCAATGAGGTCGCCAACCGGACGCTGCTGCCGATGGCGACGCATTCCTGGTATCTCGGCGCCAATATCCCGGGCAAGCCGCGCGTGTTCATGCCGTATGCCGGCGGCATGATCCGCTATCGCGAGATCTGCCAGAATGTGGCTGCACGGACTACGAAGGCTTCGCCTTGTCATAATGCAGGAGAAGGCTCGCCATAGGTCGTCGGAGGCTCGTATCCCCCTCGCCTTGTTCCGCCTGGCCGGCCGGGGTGCCCTTTCCGGGGCCGGGGCGCCATTCATCGACCGGCTGATCATTGATGAGGTCCTACGAATGCTCAATTTCTGTCGTGGGCAAGATCGCAACGGCAGGGCGAGTTGTCCGGCCGCGATTTCGATGTCAGCTGACCGACTTGTTCTGCCCCAACCACGGAACGCGGCGCGGGATCGACAGCAGCATCGAAATCAGCAGCGCGATGCTGGTCGCTACCTGCGCAATGCCAAAGGCGTGACCATACGCCTCTCGCCCATCGCCATGCCCCAGCACGGCGAAAAACAAGCTGCCAATGCCGGCCACGCTGATTGCGCCGCCGATCTGCAACGCCGAAGTCAGGACACCGGCGGCGGCGCCGGCCTGGTGTGGCGCGACATCTCCCAGCGCAGTGTTGAACAACCTGGGGTAGGCGATACCTTGGCCGAAGCCCGCGAGCAGCACGGTTGCCACGACAGGCCAGCCGTCATGGCCGGTCGCGATGACTGCGGCGACGCCGGCATAGCCAACGACCTGGATTGCCATACCGATTGTCAGCAGCCAGGGGCGTAATCGGACGAGCGGCGCGGTCACCAAAGGGCCGACGAACAGGCCGATCCCGTAGGGCAGGATGGCGAGCCCGGTGAACAGGGGATCGGTGCCGTAGCCTTCCTGCTCATAGATGGCGAACAGCACGTAGAAAGCGGTGGTGAAGAAGAACAGCGTGCCGACCAGCACGCCGCGTCGGAAGCTGGGGATTGCCATCAGCCCGAGGTCGAGCAATGGACTACCGCCTCGGGCGGCCACCTGGCGCTCGAACCACAGGAAGGCCGCGGCAAGCGCAGGCACTGCGGCCAGCATGGCGAACGTCCAGGCGGGCCAGCCCTGCTGACGGCCCTCGGACAATGGCAGTACCAGGCAGGCCAGCGTGAGCGAGATCAGCACCGCACCGCCAATGTCGAGCTTCGGCGACGACTGGCGCTGGTCTCCGGCACCATGGGCCGGTGGCGAGCGGGCCGGAAGCCGATCGGGAGCTTGGCGAGGAACGCGGTCGCCAGCCGAGGGCGACGGGCTCCAGTCGGACCAGCGCTCCGCGGAGACTGGCCGATCGAGGCGGCGAGTCCTCGTCGGCACGCCGTCCGGGCCGAGCACCTCGGCGAGGTCTGCTGGCGAGCGGAACAGCGCGCGTATCAGCCAGCACCTGCGGCACCAGCATCGGCGGCGGAATGCCTGGCGTTATACGACCGATCACCAGCTGGACTGGCGTCTCAGCGAGGCCGCGCAACATGTCGTGGCGATCAAGCCGGCCCATGCCGATCGAGGAACAGCCGACAGCAGCCGTCGAGGTTGACCCACCGAGCCACCGGTTATCAGGAACACAGCGTAGCTGGCGGCATAGCCAGAGACAGCGGCTGGAGTTCCACCGCGTCGGCGCCGATCGATGTTGTGGATCGAGGGCAGGCTGACGTTGATGATCGAGGGATGGACCGAGGGCGGCGGGCCTCCGGTGAACAGTACGGAGCCCGCGAGCCAGCGACCTGCTGGCGACAGGGCTCAGGCCGTGGATGTGGCTGGCACAGCGCTTTCCTGCCCAGCGGCGACGACCCAGGAGCATTCGAGTAGGCGTTACGCCAGCGTGCTCGCAGGCGCTGGGGCGGCGGTCAGGGCATGGCAGGATGACCAGACGATCCGGCTGGACATGTCGCGACGCTGGAAGTGGACCGGCGGCAGCGCCTGAGGCCATCGCGGCGGCATACCGCCGCAAGGCCCGCTGCTGGTCGGGACGTCGCACCGGCGATGCCACGGCGTTCATGCGGTGGCCCGCCTACGACGCCTGGCGACGCCGCTCGCCGCGCCGCTACGACTGCTCGCTCTCGCCCCCAGCGTGTCAGAGACGGCCCATTTCGAGCCGACACCCCGAGGTCCACGCCTGTCGGGTTGCCTGTCGCGTTGTGGGCCGGCATTGGCGGGTGTTCTGTCTGGCGGCGATGATGGCGATGGTTCGGTTCCGTGGTCCGACCCGCATCCGCAGGGCCGGATCCACCGTTCGCGCCCCCGGCCGCGGTGGCCAAACCGCGGCCCGCGCCCTTAGTCGTGGCATCCGCCAATGGGCCAATGACCCACTACGTGGTGCCGGGGAGCGACGATAGCGTAGTGTCGCGACACGGTACGGCTCGCGACGACTATTCTGCTGCATACCTCGCCACGTTCAGCTCGGTAGGCGCCGTTCGACTGGTCACGCAGCACCGCCGCTGATCGAGGTCCGCCTCGCGGGCGGCGGCAGCGGCTCATTGATCAGCGCGCCTGGAGCCAGGCGATCGCGCGAGCCGCAGGCGGGCGAATTGTGCCCATAACGACAGGGCCATCGCCGGAGACGGCGAAGTGCTCAAGTCGTCGCGGCGAAAGAGCGTGGCTCCGGATCAGCGACCGCAGCCCGCGACCTAGATCGTCGAGCTGCGTGAACCTCCCAGCAGCGCCACCACTTTTGCATGTTCGTCGCCCCTGGCGGCACTTCTGCATGGCGGACCTGCCGGACCCGCCTATCGTCCCAACTTGGCCGTTCGCGACTATGGAGCCGTACCTGCAACACGTTTGCCGCCGGCATGAGGGCGGAGCGCTTCGCCGTGTCTGTCCTGCCATCCGATCAGTCGCCATTGTTGA
>CAWCXI010000048.1:0-35543 GCA_963799415.1 uncultured Alphaproteobacteria bacterium
GCTGGCCGAGGTGCGGCATTCATCCTAAAGGCTGTCGCCTACATGTTGTCCACTTCGTCAGGCACTTCGTAGAAGGTGGGGTGGCGATAGATCTTCGAGCCGGTAGGCTCGAACAGCATGTCCTTGTCCGAGGGGTCCGAGGCGGTGATTGCAGCCGACGGCACGACCCAGATGGAAAGCCCCTCGCCGCGCCGCGTATAGACGTCGCGCGCCGCCTGCAACGCGAGAGTTCGCGTCAGCAGCGTGCACCGATCCGACATGCCGATGCGCCAGTCCTGTGCGGGCGCGGATGAAGACCTCCCACAGCGGCGTGGCCTGCTCGACCATTATCAGGCCGCTGCGCGATGTTGTGCCGTGTTCTGCTTGGCCGCGTAGGCCAATGCTGCCTCGCGTACCCACGCGCCTGCTTCGTGCGCACGGCGTCGCGCGGCAACACGTTCGCGATTGCATGGACCGTCGCCGGCGAGCACACGCCGAAACTCGTCCCAGTCGATCGGACCGAACTCCCAATGCCCGGTCGCTTCATTCAAACGAAGCTGCTGGTCGGGGAAAGTCAGCCCGAGATAGTGGCCCTGCGACACGGTCGCATCGACGAATTTCTGCCGCAGCGAGTCGTTGGTGAAGCGCTTGATCTTCCATCGCATGGACGCATCGGAGTGCTGCGACTGCGTATCAGGCGGCCCGAACATCATCAGGCTGGGCCACCACCAGCGGTTCAGCGCATCCTGTGCCATCGCCCGCTGCTCGGCCGAGCCGCGCGCCAGCGTTGTCATGATCTCGAAACCCTGGCGCTGATGAAACGATTCCTCCTTACAGATGCGGATCATCGCCCGCGCGTAGGGGCCATAGGAGCAACGGCACAGCGGGATCTGGTTCATGATCGCCGCGCCATCTACCAGCCAGCCGATCGCGCCGATATCCGCCCAGCTTAGCGTCGGATAGTTGAAGATCGAGGAGTATTTGGCACGGCCGGTCAGCAACTGCTCGACCAGCTCTTCGCGCGTCACCCCCAGTGTTTCCGCCGCGGCATAGAGATAAAGTCCGTGTCCGCCCTCGTCCTGCACCTTGGCCAGCAACGCGGCCTTGCGTCGCAAAGTGGGGGCGCGGGTGATCCAGTTGCCCTCCGGCAGCATGCCGACGATTTCCGAATGCGCGTGCTGGCTGATCTGGCGAACGAGGGTGCGACGATACGCCTCCGGCATCCAGTCGTTCGGCTCGATCCGCTCCTCTGCGTCGATGCGTGCCTGGAACTGCACCGCGGCCTCGCTGGTGTCGGCGGGTCCGGTTGGAGCGCTAAGTGCTTGGCTGTACATGCTCACTCCGGCCAGAAATCTGGGCTCATCGCCTCGTCGTATATGTATGGGCATTCGGTCGGAAAAGTCGCGCGTGCCGATCCGGTCTCGCGTTCTGCCTCGACCAACGCTAGCCGGTAGGCATCCCGAATCGCTTGTCCGAGCTGCGCCTTCAGGCTCGGATTGTCCTTGAGATGATCCTCCAAGCGATAACGCTGCTCCTCGATGGTGAGCCGCCAACTGTTGCTGTGCAGCCCAGGTTGGAAGCGCCACTTTAGCAGGTGCAAGAGGTGTCCGGTCAGACGATCGACCAGTTCGCGCTGTTCGCTCCGCCCCATGCTCTCGATCTCTTCCGCGATGTGCTCGATATCCGCATCCGTCAGCCTGCCCGCGCGCAGCAGCGCAGCCTGCTGGTTGGCCCAGGCATAGAAGTCGAGATCGCAGAGGCTGTTCGACACCGCCGCCTCCTCACGCGCAGCCGTGGGGGTGTTCAGCGCTTTGTTATACATGGAACATATATGGCCCAGCCAGCCAGCCCCTGAAAGGCCCGCCCATGGACTTCGCCCTGACCGACCAGCATCAGCAGATCCGCGACGAGGTGCTGAAGCTCTGCCGCCGCTTCGACGACGCCTACTGGCTGGAGCGCGACCGGACCGCGACCTTCCCGGACGCCTTTTTCGCTGCCATGGCAGAGGGCAACTGGCTTGGCATCGCCATGCCGGAGGAATATGGCGGTGCCGGTCTCGGCATCACCGAGGCGGCCCTCCTCATGCAGGCGGTTGCTGAATCCGGCGCCTGCATGTCGGGCGCCTCCGCCATCCACCTCAACATCTTCGGCCTCAACCCCGTGGTCGTGTTCGGCACCGAGGCGCAGAAGCGTCGCATGCTGCCGCCCGTCGTCGCCGGCCACGACAAGGCGTGCTTCGGCGTCACCGAGCCGAACGCCGGCCTCAACACTACGCAGATCACCACCCGCGCCGAGCGCCGCGGCGACCGCTACGTCATCAACGGCGCCAAGATCTGGACCTCGACCGCGCAGATCGCGACTAGGATCCTGCTGCTGGCGCGCACCACGCCGCTCGATCAGGTGAAGCGCCACAGCCATGGCTTGACGCTGTTCTACACTACGCTCGACCGCGCGCATGCTGAGGTGCGGCTGATCCACAAGATGGGGCGGCATGCGGTGGATTCGAACATGGTGTTCTTCGAGGACATGGAGATCCCGGAGGAAGACCGCATCGGCGAGGAAGGCGAGGGATTCCGCACGCTGCTGCACGGCCTCAACCCCGAACGCGTGCTGGTCGCGGCAGAGGCAATCGGCATCGGCCGCGTCGCGCTGGATCGCGCGTCGCGCTATGCGCGAGAGCGGGTGGTCTTCGGCCGGCCGATCGGTCAGAACCAGGGGATTCAGCATCCATTGGCCAAATGCTGGGCCGAGTTGGAGGCGGCCAACCTGATGGTGATGAAGGCTGCCTGGCTGTACGACCAGGGACTGCCCTGCGGCGCCGAAGCCAACGCCGCGAAATACCTCGCCGGCGAGGCCGGCTTCCGCGCCTGCGAGCAGGCAGTGATGACGCATGGCGGGATGGGCTATGCGCAGGAGTACCACGTTGAGCGGTATCTGCGTGAGTCGCTGATCCCGCGCATTGCGCCGGTCAGTCCCCAGCTCATCCTGAGCTACCTTGCCGAACGCGTGCTCGACCTGCCGAAGTCTGTACTGAACTGACAGTGGATTACTTCAGCTGTTCACGGATCTTGTCGAGCCCGGCGTGCGCGCAGGCATCGTCGAGGTTTGCACCGGGAGCGCCCGCGGCACCGATCGCGCCAACCACCTCGTCGCCCACCTTGATGACGATACCGCCGCCGAGCAGCATCAGGTGCGGCAGTTGCGTGAACAGATTGGAGAAACCGGGCGCGGTCTTCGACCGCTCGAACAGAGCACTCGTGTCGGTCTTGAACGACGCGGCCGTGTAGGCCTTGTCATAGGCGCTGTCGAGCGTGTGAGCGCCGGCGCGGTCGCCGCGCAATACGGCCTGACGCACCCCGTCCGCGTCGACCAGCACGGCGGTCTCGGCATAGCCCTGCTTCGCACAGCTTGCGACGGCCTCCGCCACCGCCTGATTCGCAAGGTCAGCGGATATGCGGTGGGTCGGCAACAACCCCTCGGCGCCGGCGGTGACCGGTAGCAGCAACAGCGCGAGGGCCGGCAGGTATCGGATCATCGTGTTGGCTCCTTGGCGAACAGCAGGTTTCGGACGCGGCCGCCGTCCACGTGCAGGCCGGTGATTCTGCCTGCGGTGTCGCGCAGCACGCGGCCATCCAGCCATGCACGAAACAGCGGCGTTGGCGAGATCACGCGAATGAAGTCGCCCTCGATCGGCTCGACCCCCCATGGACCCGTGGTCCGCAGTGGTCCGGCGACATGCAGACCCATGCCGGTCTCATTGGCGCCGACTTCCCAGGTCGCCGCCGTGTCGGCATTATGGTAGCGCCCTGACAGGTCGGCCGGCAGCGCGGCGTTGCCGGAAACACGATGCAGTATTTCGCGCATGCCCGCATCGCGCTCCACTTCCAGCGTGTCTTCGGAGGTCAGCCGCATGGTGAAGTCAGCGGAGCCACGACTGGTGGCAAGGCCGTCCTCGGCGGTGGGGATCGTGGCAAAAGCCACACCATGCGTACACGCGGTGACCCGGCGGACCTCATCGATCTCCACATCCACCGTCGCGCCGGTGTCGCGATTTAAATATCGGCCGGGCAACCGATCCGTCGCGGGCATCGGCGGCATGGCTTGCACGCCTGCCTTGCCCTCGATCATCGCATCGATGACCTGAAACGCCAGATCGTGCGGGTCAGACGTAGCATCGTTGCTGATGCAGATCACCGCGGCGTTGTGATCCGGAATACGCACGAAGCTGGTCTTGTAGCCTGGCCATAGTCCGTCGTGGCCAATCGTGCTTACGCCACGATGCAGCTTGATGCGCAGGCCGCGTGCGTAGGTGTTTGGCCTCCCGTTGTTGAACGGCGTCATCGTCTCAAGCGCGTTTGCCAGCGCGGATTTGCCCAGATGCGGCGAGGCAAAGTGGGCGTGCCATAGCGCGAGGTCGGCAACAGACGAAACCAGGCCACCCTCGCCATGCAGCGGGAAATCGTGCTGTGCCCGAGCCCAGCCACCACCGCGCGCGGGGGAATACCCGGTCGCCAAGTTCGGCACCACTTCGGTCGTGCGCTCGACATGGCGTGTCGCGTTCATGCCAAGAGGGGCGAAGATGCGGCGGTCGAGGAAATCGCGGAATGGCTGCTCGCTGACCTGCTCCACGATGCGGCCGAGCAACATGAAGTTGGAGTTGCTGTAGAGATAGCGCGATCCAGGCATGAAATTCAGACCGCGTTGCCGACAAACGCCGTCCAGCAGGTCTTGCGGCTCGCAAGGCTGGCCCAGATCGACCCCGCCGAGACGCATGATCTCCAGCATGTCGCGAATGCCGGAGGTATTGTGCATCAGGTGTGCGAGCGTGATCAGGTGCCCGAGATCGGGTAGGGCAGGAACGTAGCGCCGCACATCGTCGTCGATCGACAGCCGGCCTTCGGCCGCAAGCAGCAGAATTGCCGCGCAGGTGAATTGCTTGCTGACCGAGGCGATGCGGAATGTTGTCTGTGGTCCGATCGGTACGCGCAGTTCGATGCTCGCCATGCCGGCGCTCTCGTGCACCGCAAGGTCGCGGCCGAGCACTACACCGAGCGTCATGCCCGGCCCGTCGGACTGACGCCACGGCGCCAACATTCGCTCGACGCGACGGCGCAGCAGCAGATGATCGAGGTCGGTCATAACCGACCGATGGCCGGGACGAGCCCGGCCGTGCCGCGCGTTACGCTTCGATCTCCTCGCGATCTACCCCACCGTCGCCGTCCTCGTCCGGCTTCGGCAGCGCGGGCAGCGCGGCTTCAATGATCTCGAAGTCGAGCTTGCCTTCCTTCAGCGTGACCTTCACCGAGCCACCCTTCACCAGCTTGCCGAACAGCAATTCCTCGGCCAGTGGCTTCTTGATGTGCTCCTGGATCACACGAGCCAGCGGCCGCGCACCGTACAGCTTGTCGTAGCCACGTTCGGCCAGCCACTCCTTCGCCGCCGAGGACAGCTCGATCGTCACGTTCCGATCAGCAAGCTGCGCCTCAAGCTGCATCACGAACTTCTCCACCACACGCCCGACGATCTCTGGCGTCAGACCGGCGAACGCGATCGTGGCGTCCAGACGATTGCGGAACTCTGGTGTGAACAGACGCTTGATCGCGTCCTCGTCTTCACCCTCGCGGCTATCGCGTCCGAAACCGATCGCCTCCTTCGCCAGGTCGGACGCACCGGCATTGGTCGTCATGATCAGCACGACATTACGGAAATCGACCGTCTTGCCGTTGTGGTCGGTCAGCTTTCCGTGGTCCATCACCTGCAGCAGGATGTTGAACAGATCCTGGTGCGCCTTCTCGATCTCGTCGAGCAACAGCACGGCGTGCGGATGCTGGTCGATCGCGTCGGTCAGCAGACCGCCCTGATCGAAGCCGACATAGCCGGGCGGTGCGCCGATTAGGCGGGAAACGCTGTGCCGCTCCATGTATTCCGACATGTCGAAGCGGATCAGCTCGATGCCCATGGTGGCCGCAAGCTGCCGTGCCACCTCTGTCTTGCCGACGCCGGTCGGGCCACAGAAAAGGTAGTTGCCGATCGGCTTCTCCGGCTCGCGCAGTCCGGCACGCGCCAGCTTGATCGCCGCAGACAGAGCCTCGATCGCCCTGTCCTGGCCGAACACCATCGACTTCAGGTCGCGCTCCAGGTTGCGCAGAGTCTCCTTGTCGTCGGCCGACACGCTCTTGGGAGGAATCCGGGCGATCTTCGCGACGATCTCCTCGACGTCACGCAGCGTCACTGTCTTCCGCCGCTTGTGCTCCGGCAGCAGCATGCGGCTGGCGCCCACCTCGTCGATCACGTCGATCGCCTTGTCGGGCAGCTTGCGGTCGTTGATGTATTTCGCCGACAGCTCCACCGCCGCGCGGATCGCTTCGTCGGTGTAGCGCACCTTGTGGTGGCGCTCGTAATTGGTCTTCAGGCCCCGCAGGATCTTCACGCTGTCTTCGAGGGTCGGCTCGTTGACATCGATCTTCTGGAAGCGACGGACCAGGGCGCGGTCCTTCTCGAAGTAGTTGCGGAATTCCTTGTAGGTCGTAGAGCCGATGCAACGCAGGTTGCCCGACGCCAACGCCGGCTTCAGCAGGTTCGAGGCGTCCATCGCGCCACCTGATGTGGCGCCGGCCCCGATCACGGTGTGAATTTCATCAATGAACAGGATCGCGCCCTGCTGGTTTTCCAACTCGGACACAACCGCCTTCAGCCGCTCCTCGAAGTCGCCGCGGTAGCGCGTGCCTGCCAGCAGCGCACCCATGTCGAGCGCGTAGATGGTGGAACGAGCCAGCACCTCGGGCACATCGCCTTCCACGATCCGCTTCGCCAGACCTTCGGCGATCGCCGTCTTGCCAACGCCGGGATCGCCCACATACAGCGGGTTGTTCTTGGTGCGCCGACAGAGGATCTGGATCGTCCGCTCGATTTCCGGCTCGCGACCGATCAACGGGTCGATCTTTCCGGCCATCGCCTTCTTGTTCAGGTTCACGCAGTAGTTCGACAGCGCGTCCTGGTTACGCCGGCTGGGCTTCTCCTCGCGCTCCTGCTCCTGATGGGCTTCCGGCTGGCTGCCGGTGCCCTGCACCGGGCGTTGCGCGGACCGACCAGGTGCCTTGGCGATGCCATGGCTGATGAAGTTGACCGCGTCGAGCCGAGTCATGTCCTGCAGTTGCAGGAAATACACCGCATGGCTTTCCCGCTCGGAGAACAGTGCCACCAGCACGTTCGCGCCGGTCACCTCGTCACGACCGGACGATTGCACGTGGATCGCGGCGCGCTGCACGACACGCTGGAAGCCGGCCGTCGGCTTCGGATCACCTGCCCGGTCGGTCGCCAGGCCGGCAAGATCCTTGTCGAGAAACTCCGACAGGTCGTTGCGCAGCTTGTCGAGATCGACGCCGCAGGCGCGCAATACCGTTGCCGCGTCCGTATCGTCGGCCAGGCCCAAAAGCAGGTGCTCCAGCGTCGCGTATTCGTGATGACGCTCGCTGGCGAGCGACAGCGCGCGATGCAGCGTCTGTTCGAGGTTCCGTGAAAGCATGGTCGTCGACGCTCCTACGCGCTGAAGTCAGTGAGCTGGGCCGATCATCTCCGGCGACCCGACCGGCAGTCAACTAAGGCAAAGTCCGTACCGTCTCCGCCTAACATCTGGTAGCTACCTCTCTGGACCCTGCAATCATTCCTTCTCGATCGTGCATTGCAGAGGATGCTGGTTTTGCCGCGCCAAATCCATGACCTGCGTCACTTTCGTCTCGGCCACCTCGTAGGTGTAGACGCCGCACACGCCGACGCCGCGGCGGTGAACGTGGAGCATGATCCTGGTGGCCTCATCGCGTGTCTTTTGAAAGAATCGCTCCAGGACGTGCACGACGAACTCCATCGGGGTGTAGTCGTCGTTCAGCATCAGAACCTTGTACATCGCCGGCTTGCGCGTCTTTGGCCGCGCTCGCACCACCACCCCGGTGTTCGGGCCTTCCGTGTTGCCGTTGCCGCCGCGCCTGTCGCTCATCGTGCTTCCACGCCCATCTACCCCGACACCCCGCCAAGTCCGGACGGGCCTGTCTGTTCCACAAGTCGTGGAGTCCACTCCACCGCCTGCCGAGGCACGAACCATATCGGAAGGCAGCGGTGGGTTAAAAGAGCATTGACCAGCAAAGATTAAGCGCACGTATCACAACACAAAAAAACCCTGGCGAGTGGCCAGGGTCTTTTCTGATCGATCTATCGGGCTAGCCCAGGGGGAGGAGGCCGGCAGGCCGTCCGATCAAGCACGAGTGCGAGACCGACCGAATAGCTTCCAGCCGATCAGCCGGCCTTGGCAAACTTCTCCATCGCCAAGGTGACCCGGGCGGTCAGCGGTGCCAGCGTTTGTTCGGTCAGCTTCATCGAGGCATCCGTCAGCTTGCCAGACTCCGCCACGGTCTTCTCCAGCGTCGTGCGCGCCAGGGTTGCCTGCAGATCGAACGCATCCTTCAGCGACTTTGCCGACGTGAGCGCCTTGAAGGCCGACATCGTCTCATCGAACGAGGCCTGCGCGGTCGCCGCGATCTGCTTGCCAATATCCTGCATCCCGGATGCCCAGATCTGGCCTGACTTCACCATCGCTTCGAGGTTGCCCTGGCTGAACGCCATCAGCTCCTCAGCCGTCTTCATCGCCTTTTCCATACTTTCCTTCACCTTTTCCTGAGTGTTCACGAACCCTACGGTTGCCCGGGTCATGCCGTCCTTCAGCCCGGATACCGTTGATTTAAAGCCCTTGTTGACATCCGCCGTCTGGTCCTCGATGGCGATCGCTTCGATCACCTTTGGTCTGTTTGCCATACGCATAACCTCCTGGTGGACGGCCCCTGCGCGAGACTGGTGCACCTTCGAGTTGGTTGCCGAACCGTTTTGCTGCAATGCAGCACGATCCGGATATAGCCCGCGCCCCAGCAAGGATCAAGCGATTTTTGTGCACTGCACAAGAATACTCGGAGTTGTCTCAATTGGCTGTTTCAGCCGTCGCGATTGTGCCGGGAGTCGCCCTGTAACCCGTTCAGTTTTTTCCCTTTTCGTGCCGATTTTGGCTGGACAGGCGCGACGGCCCACCCTTAGAGTTCCAATCAACCGCAGGAGGTAGGCAAGGAATGGCCGCGACGGAGTGCACAGGACGCAAGTTTGTGACGCGTCTGTCGGCTCTGACGTGCGTCATCGTCGCCATCACAGCGGTGATTCCTCTCCAGGCCGAGGCGCAGATCGGCTCAGCCCGTTACAGCTCGATCGTGGTGGATGCGGCCACGGGAAACGTGCTCGAGGAGGCGAACCCAGACGCGCCGCGCCATCCGGCGAGCCTCGCCAAGCTCATGACCCTGTATGTGGTGTTTGAGGCCTTGCGTGACCGTCGCATCAGCGCCGAGCAGTTGGTACCGGTTTCGCCGCGCGCCGCCGGAATGGAACCCTCCAAGCTCGGCCTCGTCCCAGGGACGCGGCTGACGGTGGAGGAGGCGATCCTGGGGCTGGTCACCAAATCCGCCAATGACGCGGCGGCCGCGCTTGGCGAACTGCTTGGTGGCTCGGAGGATCGGTTTGCCCAAATGATGACCTTGCGTGCCCGCGCGCTAGGCATGAACCGCACAACCTTTACGAACGCCTCGGGCCTGCCTGACCCAGACGAATGGACCACCGCCCGCGACCTCGCTGTCCTGGCCCGCCACCTGCTGACTGACTTTCCGGGGTTCTACCCCTATTTCAGCACGCCCAGCTTTACCTTCCAGCGTCGCGTGATCTTCAATCACGATCGGATGCTGGCGTCCTATCCTGGCGCGGACGGCATGAAGACCGGTTATACCGAAGCATCCGGGCACAATCTCGTCACCAGCGCGGTCCATAGTGGCGTCCGCCTCATCGGTGTCGTGCTGGGTGCCGGCTCCAACCCCGAGCGTGACGTACACATGGCGGCACTGCTCAATCAGGGTTTCGACCAGTTGGATGTGCCACCGGAACGTCGTACGACACTGGCGAGCAGGATGCCCAGTCTCGTCGGCACCGCGCACGCAGCGACCCTGGCGATGCAGTCCATCCGTCCGGCAGCGCATGTGCGCGCGGCGACAGCCGCCTTCGCGATTCAGGTAGGCAGCTTCGGCAGCGAGAGGGCGGCGCGCGAAGCGGCATCGAATGCACGCCGTGCGGCGGATGATGGGGAGGCGCGTGTCGAGGCGGCCAGCCTGCACGGCCGGACCTTCTGGCGGGCACAGGTCACCGGCCTGACCTCCGCTGAGGCGCAGGGCGTGTGCGCGACGTTGGCGCGGCATCGGGCCTCATGTGTGGTCCTGCGCCTCGACCCCCACCAACTCGCCAGCAACTGACGCCAGTCAGCTACTGCGCCGGAGCTCCCGGACGCCTTGATCGCTCGCCACCAGGGCTTGGCGGGCCATGCCGATGAACAGGCCGGTTTCCACCACCCCCACAATCTGGCCAATGGCCTGATCCAGGGCGGCGGGATCGGCAATCGTGCCGAACCTGCAATCGAGAATCCGGTGGCCACCGTCGGTGCAGAACAACTGGCCCGCCGCGTCGCGTCTTGGCTGCGGGTCGGTGCCGAGACGGCGCAAGCGGTCCGCCGTCGTCTCCCAGCCGAACGGCACGACCTCCACCGGGACCGGTACGGTTGCCCCAAGGCGCTCCACCAGCTTTCGGCCGTCCGCAACGATGACGAGCCGCTCGCTGGCCGCCGCGACGATCTTCTCCCGCAGCAGAGCGCCCCCCGCCCCCTTGATCAGATTGAGCGAGCCGATTTCGATTTCATCCGCGCCGTCGATCGTCAGGTCGAGCCGTCGATGCTCGGTGAAGCTGGTGAGCGGAATGCCGCCCTCGCGTGCCTGAGCCGCACTGCGTTCGGACGTGGGTATCGCGCGGATGCGCAGTCCTTCGCGCACGCGCCGGATGATTGCTTCGATGGCGAAGCGGGCGGTGGAACCGGTGCCCAGCCCGACCAGCATGCCATCCTGCACCAGAGCGGCCGCGGCCTCCGCTGCCTCGCGCTTTTGCGTGTCGCGGTCCATCAGCCACGCACCGCGTTGAACACACGCAACCAGTTCCCGGAACAGACCTTTGCCACCTCCGTCTCGGACATGCCACGATCCCGCAAGGCCAAGGCAATTTCGGCGTGGCGCGAGAAATTGGGCATCTCGGCCTTCGCCGCGCCGGCGGGCAGGTCAGTGCCGATGCCGACGTGGTCGACCCCCACCGCGTCGATCAACCGGAACAAGTGGCGGATCATGCCGGGCAGTTTCTCCTGCCACAGCACGGCGATCCAGGCACCGATCACACCACCCGTATCAACCACCATCCGCGCGTAGTCGGGACTGATATAGCGCGGGTGATCGCCATCCGGGTGGTCCGGTTCCTTCAGGTTGGCATGAGTGCAGAGCATGGGCCTGGTCGCGGCCTTGACCACGCCTGCCACCGTCGCCTCCGAACAATGCGCCACATCGACGATGATGCCGAGCTGGTTCATCCGCCGCACTGCTTCGGCGCCAAACGGCGTCAGGCCGCCATGCACCGGCGGGGCGGTCTGGATGTCGCCTGTCTCGTTGACGAGGTAGTGGGTGAGCTGGACAGAGCGCACGCCGCGGGCCTCGAGGGCGTCCAGCCGGTCCAGATCGCCCTCCAGGAAATCGCAGCCTTCCACGGCAAGCACCAACGCGGGGTCGGTGCTGTAGATGTCCTGCGGCTCGCGGGCGATGCGCATGCCGGTGGCCTCGAATGTGCCCAGGTACTGGTCGACGCAGACGAGGCACTCACCAGGCTCCGGATCGCGCACCTTCTCCAGCCGTTTTGTCGTCGGGTGACGCCGTATCATCGGCAGGTCGGCAATCGCCGAGACCACGGCGGCGGCCACTCCACCGGGCGCCATGGTCGCCAGGACGCCGAGATCGACCGGCCCGACCCGGTTGGGCCGACCGGCGTGAGTGTGCATGTCGATGATCATGGGCATGCAAAATCGCATTCAGTTGTCGGTGAATAGACTAACCCGATCCGGACCATTTGAGCCACCGGTGATGCGCGGGGCATTCCCCGGGGTGTCAGGCAAGCGCCAGTAGTTTACGATCGTTGTTGTCGGAAGGCAGGAGGAAACATTGTGCCGGGTGCCTCTGGTTGCACTTGCTGCCTTGCTCGCCCTCGCCAGCATGGCGCGCGCCCAAACCCTCGAGCAGCAGCGGGGCTGGTGCGAGGACGTAAGCGATCCAGACCATGCCATCGGCGGCTGTACAGCGGTCATCCAGTCAGGCACCGGATCGCTGGAGGAGCAGGCGGTCGCCTTTAACAATCGAGGTTACGCCTACTCCAGGAAGGGCCAATACGACCGCGCGATCGCCGATTTCGACCAGGCCATCCGGCTTGATCCAGAGATAGTGCTGGCCTTCATCAATCGCGGGGACGCTTACGCTGCGATCGGCCAATACAGCCGTGCGATCGGCGATCTCGACCAGGCCATCCGGATCGATCCCAGTTCTCCCACTGCGTTCAACGATCGTTGTTGGACCCGCGCGCTCAGCGGGGCGTTGCCCGAGGCCTTGGCCGACTGTGACGAGTCGCTGAGGTTGCGGCCGAGCGCGCCGGTCACTCTCGACAGCCGCGGCTTCGTCTACCTCAAGCTCGATCATCCCGAGCAGGCTATTGCCGACTACGACGCCGCTCTCGCACAGAGGCCCGCATCGGCGAGTTCACTCTACGGGAGGGGCCTGGCCTATCTGCGCCAGCAGAACACGGCCAATGGCGCGCGGGACATCGACGACGCCAAACGGATCAACCCTGACATCGCGGCGAAATTTCAACAGTGGGGTCTGTCCGCTCCCTGAGGGTAACGACGACTTGTGCTCCGTCAGTGCCGACATGACCGAGCCAAACTCGGCCATGAGCGCCCCGCGACCCCGCCGGTCCTCATGCTGATCGGCCTTGCGCGCCGCGCGCCGGTTGCGCATGTTTCAGCACGACCGCGGTGGTGCCGCGGGAAGCCTGGAGCAAGCCACAGATGGACGGTGGGGCCGACGCACGACGCATAACGATCCATGCCCGGGAGGATTTCGTCGGGATGCGTGCTGCAGGCCGTCTGGCGGCCGAGGCGCTGGACATGATCACCGAACATGTGCGGCCGGGCGTTGCCACCGGTACGCTCGACACGCTGTGCCACGAGTTCATAGTCGCGCACGATGCTGTGCCGGCGCCGCTCAACTATCGCGGCTATCCGAAGTCGATCTGCACCTCGATCAATCATGTCGTGTGCCATGGCATTCCGGGCGAGCGGAAGCTGGAGAACGGCGACATCCTGAATATCGACGTCACCGTGATCCTGAATGGCTGGCACGGCGATTCCTCGCGCATGTATGTCGCCGGCACGGCTTCGACGCGGGCCCGTAACCTGATGGACGTGACCTACGAGGCGATGATGCGCGGCGTCCACGCGGTGAAGCCTGGCGTGACCCTGGGCGACATTGGCCATGTGATCCAGAACTATGTGGAAGGCCAGCGCTTCAGCGTGGTGCGGGACTTCTGCGGCCACGGCATCGGGCGGCGCTTCCACGAACCGCCGAATGTGCTGCATTTCGGCCGTCCAGGCGAAGGGCCAGTGCTGCGGCCTGGAATGTTCTTCACGATCGAGCCGATGGTGAATGCCGGCCGGCCCGAGGTGAAGATACTGGACGACGGCTGGACCGCGGTGACGCGCGACCGCAGCCTGTCGGCGCAGTTCGAGCACATGATCGGGGTGACCGAGACGGGCTGCGAGATCTTCACGCTGTCGCCGTCGGGGTTCAGCAAGCCGCCTTACGGCGCGGACTGAACCTTGCCCCTCTGGTCCCGCGCCGGCAGGCCATCTAGGCTGGTGGTCGGAATGCCAGGAGGAACGTTATGAACGACCAGACAATGACTATGCCGACCATGAAGGTCGCGGTGGCCAACAAGGAGAACGCGAACTACGTCGCTGGCCGCCGTGCCTTCTTCAAGTACCGCGACCTCGGCGTGACCGAGGGCACCAACGGCTTCATGCGCGCCCAGGTCACTTCGGCCGAGCAGGGGATGTCGAAGCCCACCGGCTGGCACGTCCACAAGTGCCAGGCGCAGCTGGTCTATGTGCTGAGCGGCTGGGTCGACCTGGAGTTCGCCGACCGCAAGGTGCGCGTCGACGCGGGCGACTCGATCATGATTCCCGGCAACACGCCGCACAACGAGACCGGCACGTCGGACACGTTCGAGCTGCTGGAGGTGTCGGTTCCCGCCGACATGGGCACCGAGCCCTGCGATCCCCCGCCGGGGCATTAACCTCGGTTCAAGCTGCAGTCCGTCACTCTCGGGGCGTGGCAACCACGCAATTCACCGAGGGGGTCGACCTGTTCGACGTCACGCTGCCGGGCACGGCGGCGCGATCGGTCGGCGTCGACGGCCATCGTGGGCGGTTGCGCGAGCGTCTGCTGACCGCCGGGCCGGACGCGCTGGCTGATCACGAGATGCTGGAGATCGTGCTGTTCGCCCTGCCGCGCCGCGACACCAAGCCACTCGCCCGCGCGCTGCTGTCGCGCTTCGGCAGCTTCGCGCGGGCGATCGCTGCCTCGGTCCCTGATCTGCTGTCGGTCGAAGGCCTGGGCGAGGCAGGCGCGGCGGCGCTGAAGTCGGTGCAGGCCGCGGCACTGCGGCTGCTGCGCGCCGAGGTGATCGAGCAGCCGGTGCTGACCAACTGGGAGCGGCTGATGGCCTACCTCGGCGCGGAACTGTCGCGCGAGCGCGTCGAGCAGTTCCGCGTGCTGTTCCTCGACAACCGCAACCGGCTGCTGGCGGACGAGGCGCAGCAGCGCGGCACGGTGAACCACACGCCGGTCTACCCGCGCGAGGTCGCCAAGCGCGCGCTGGAACTGCATGCCACGGCGCTGATCCTGGTGCACAACCATCCGAGTGGCGATCCGACGCCCTCGCGCGACGACATCGTGATGACCGAGCAGATCAGGGTCGCAGCGGCTGCGTTGTCGATCGCGCTGCATGACCACATCATCGTGGGGAACGGGCGGTGGCTGAGTTTCCGGCGCAAGGGGCTGCTGGTCGACAACGCCTGACGGTCGGCGGCACGTGGATCCCTCCTGATGCCCCACGCCAGTGCCTTGCAGCGGCAGACTTCATTAACACGGAGAAAGTAAGGCGAGAGCCGCCGAGGGCCACGGAGGTAGCGAAAGTGGCGCTTCGCGCGAAGCGTATAGACTGCTTTCTCCGTGGCCCTCTGTGCCCTCGCCTTCCCTTCTCCGTGTTCCGTTGCCGCGTGCACGAAACCATCGCGCGAGGCCTCAGCGGCCGGGTCATCGCGGTCGGTCGCCGGCGAGCGTGATGCGCTGCATGACGCGGCGCTGCCCGTGGTAGTCATTCACCGCGTAGTGCTGTCCGCATCGATTGTCCCAGATCGCCAGTGAACCAGGTGTCCAGCGGAAGCGGCACGTGAACTCCGGACGGATCTGGTGACGGAACAGGAACTCCAGCAGCGGTGCGCTTTCCTCCACGGTCATGCCGGCAATGCCGACGGTGTGTGCGCGATTGGCATAAAGCACCTTCCGCCCCGTTTCCGGATGCGTGCGCACCACCGGATGTTCAGCCTCCAGCAGCTTGCGCGCCTCCGAGCTGCCGTCGGAGCGGATGCGGTCCTCGCGCGTTCTGCTTGCGTCCGCCTTGGCCGAACTGGACACGCCGCGCAGGCCTGCCAACAGTCCGCGCAGTTTCTCGGACAGCGTCTCGTAGGCAAGGTACTGATTGGCGAACAGTGTGTCGCCGCCGGCCTCGGGGACTTCCCGCGCGACCAGCAGCGTCGCCATCGGCGGCTCCTGGAGATAGGTCGTATCCGAATGCCAGACGCCGCCGAAGTTGACTGTCTCGTGCTCCAGCTTGGCGACGTTGATGATTTCGGAGAAACCCTTGATGCCCTTGACGAACGGATATTCTATCGGCGTGCCGAAACGCCGCGCCAACGCCAGGAAACGTTCCGGCTGCAGGTCCTGGTCGCGGAAGAAGATCACGAGGTGATCGAGCAGCGCCTGGCGAATCGCACCGATCGTAGCGTCCGGCAGCTCTGCCGCGAGATCGACGCCGCGCAGTTCGGCGCCAAGCGCACCGGCTATCGGCTTGATCTCGAAGGGCACGTTCCGCATTCATAGCCTCCAGGTTGGCTGACTTTGAGCCTAGTCCAGCAGGCCCATGCCGAAAATGGCGCCCAGCACGGCGGTCCCACCGGTGAGCGTGAACACTGCCACTACCAGCCACAGATACGGTCCCCTCGGTCTGTGCGCGTGCGGCAACGCCTTCATCGCCAGAGCAGCCAGTACCCCAAGCACCGCCGGCAGCATCAATGCGTTCATCACCTGCACGCCGATGTTGAGCGCAACGAGGTTCGACCACAGCGCCACGATGATTGTGGCGCCGGCGACCATCAGAAGATAACCGCCATAGAACCATCGCACTCGCAGCGGATGCTGCTCGAGCGTGTGACGGTAGCCGGACACCTCGCCGAGCCCCCAGGCGAACCCGAGAGAACAGACGATTGCCGCCACCATGCCGGCGCCCAACACTCCGGCACTGAACACGAACCGCCCCGGGCCGATGCCGAGATAGGGAGTAAGCGCCTCACTCATGTCGCCGACCGAGTGCAGCGTGATGCCCTTGCCGCTCAGGGTGGCGGCGCAGGCGATCAGCACCGCAGCCATCACGAGCTGGGTGACCACCGCGCCGATGGCCGTGTCGCATCGTGCGGTCGCGTAATGTTTTGCCTCAAGTTTCTTGTCGGCAATGGCTGACTGCTGATAGAACAGCATCCATGGCATCACCACTGAGCCAATATTGGCCGCGCTCAGATAGAGGTAGTCCCTGTCGCCAAAGGCGATGTCGAGACTGCCCCTGAGCATCTCGTGCACGTTGGGCCGCGCCGCCCAGGCGACGAAGAAGAACGCCAGCTCGAACAGCCCGATCGCTATGGCCGCGCGTTCCACGGTGCGATACGAGCGCGTGATCACCACGGCGAGCAGCCCGATTGCCGCGACCGGCAGCGTAACGGTGCGCGGCAGTCCGTACAGTTCGCCAACGCCGGCGACGCCGGCGAATTCGGTGAGCAGTGCCCCCAGAGTAGCGACGGCGAGGCCGGCGACGGACAGCCAGGCCCAGAAGGGTCCGAACGTCGCGCGGATCAGTTCGCCGTGGCCCCGGCCGGTGAAGATGCCGAGACGAACGGTGAGTTCCTGCACGATGTAGAGGATCGGCATCATCAGGAACTGCAAGCCAAGGAGCCGGTAGCCCCATTGCACGCCGGACTGACCGGCGGTGATAACGGACCCGACGTCGCTGTCTGCCAGCATGACGACGAGGCCGGGACCGAACACGGCGAGGAGGCGCGCACGTGTCCCGCCCAGCATTGATTCACCCGCCGGTTTGGCCGAGAAGACCGCTTATCTGGAGAAGGATCCCATGCACGCGCTCTTTCTGCACAACAGCCTGAGCCGCCGCAAGGAGCGGTTCGAACCGCTCGAGCCTCAGCATGTGCGGATGTACGTGTGCGGCCCCACGGTGTACGACCTGGCGCATATCGGCAATGCGCGCACCATGGTGGTGTTCGACGTGCTGGCGCGACTGCTGCGCGTGCTTTATCCGCGCGTCACGTACGTGCGCAACATCACCGACGTGGACGACAAGATCAACGCACGTGCGAAGGAGAGCGGCGAGCCGATCGCTTCGATCACCGCGCGAACCACGGCGGATTTCCATGCCGATATGGCCGCGCTGGGCGTGCTGCCGCCGGATGAGGAGCCGCGCGCCACGCAGCATATCGCCGAGATGATCGAGATCATCCAGCGCCTGATTGCCGGGGGCAATGCCTATGCGGCGGAGGGCCATGTGCTGTTCTCGGTGGCGAGTTTCAAGGCGTATGGACATCTGTCCGGACGCAGCCCGGACGAGCTGCTGGCCGGTGCGCGGATCGATGTGGCACCGTACAAGCGCGATCCGGGTGACTTCGTATTGTGGAAGCCGTCGACGCCCGATCTGCCGGGATGGGACAGCCCGTGGGGTCGCGGCCGACCGGGCTGGCACATCGAGTGCAGCGCGATGGCGTGGCGCTATCTCGGCGAGACGTTCGACATCCATGGCGGCGGCACAGACCTGATCTTCCCGCACCATGAGAACGAGGTTGGCGCAGAGTGTCTGCGCGTTTCCCGGCAGCCATTTCGCGCGCTACTGGGTGCACAGCGGCATGCTGAAGATGAACGGCGAGAAGATGTCGAAGAGCCTCGGCAACTTCTTCACCATCCGCGAGGTGCTCGCGAAGGCGCCGGCCGAGGCGATGCGGCTCTCGCTGATCCGCACGCACTACCGCTCGATCGCGGATTTCTCCGACGCGGCGCTGGCGGAGGCGAAGCGCGAACTCGATCGGTTCTACCGCGCGCTGGAGCGTTATCCCGACATTCGCGGGTGTCGATGTGCCGGCATCGGTCATGGAGGCGCTGTGCGATGACCTGAACACGCCGCTCGCGTTGTCGGCGATGCATGCGCTGGCGGATCGTGCGTTGGCGGGCGATTTCGATGCAGCCTGCGGGTTGCGTGCGGCAGGGCAGGTGATGGGGCTGCTGCAGCGGGATGCGCAGGACTGGTTCCGCGGTGGCACAGATGATGTCGTCGCCATCGAGGCAGCGATTGCTGAGCGGCTGGCCGCACGCAAGGCACGCGACTTCGCGCGAGCCGATGCGATCCGTGCTGAATGGGCGGCCAAGGGGATCGCGTTCGAGGACGGACCACAGGGCACCACCTGGCGGCGCGCGAACTGATGACGGGTCGCGAGGGCGGCGCGGATCTTGCGCCGATCGGCAATTCGCCTGTCGTGATGTCTGGTGCGGCCGCAGCTCGCCGACAACATTGGTGCCTGCGCGCGCGCGATGGCGAACGGCGGGCTGTTCCACCTGCGCCTGGTCGCCCCGCGCGACGGCTGGCCGCAGGAGAAGGCGTGGCGCAATGCATCCGGCGCTGATCGCATTCTCGATGCGGCAACGGTGTTCGCATCGGTGCCAGACGCGGTCGCCGATCTGCATCACGTCTTCGCCACGTGTCCGCGCCCACGCCACATCATCAAGCCGGTGCTGACCGCGCGCGGCGCCGCCGTCGAACTGCGTGAGATCTGTGCTCGCGGTCTGCGCGCCGGCATGCTGTTCGGTCCGGAACGCGCCGGACTCGACAACGACGACATGGCGCAGGCCGATGCGCTGGTGCGCTATCCGCTCAATCCGGCGTTCATGTCGCTGAACCTGGCGCAGGCGGTGATGGTCATGGCGTACGAATGGTGGACTGCTGGCGGAGGCGACGCCGCCGCGCGAGCTGATGACCAACGAGACGCATGTCGCGACCAAGGCGTGAGTTGGAGAACTTCCTCACTCACCTGATCGATCAGCTCGACGCGTGCGGTTTCCTGCGCAATCTGCCGAAGCGCCCCGGCATGGTGCGCAACATCCGTCACTTCTTCGAACGCGGCGAAGTGACGGAGCAGGAATTGCGCACCCTGCACGGTATCGTGACTGAACTTGCCATCGGCCGCCGGCAGATTGGGCGACTGGAAGACGCGGACTAGTCGCCCGACCGCTCAATTGCCCGACTGCTCAATTGCCCGACTGCGCGACGGACAACAGGCGCTGCTTCAGCGATGGATCGGCCTGAGCCATCTGGATCGCCTTCTGGTACTGCTGGATGGACAATCCCTGATCGCTGATCGCCTTCACCATTTCGTTCTTCGCCTGATCGTCCAGTGTCCCCTGCTGCTGTGGCGACATCGACTGAGCACGCTGTGAATATTGTTGGCGGATATCCGCCACGTGCCGCAGTGCCACGCCGACCTTATGCACCATCGCATCCGACATCTGGCCCTGCTGCGACGTCACTCCGGACGTCTGCTGTGCTGTTGCGGGCAACGCAGCAGATGCCATCAGCAGGGCTGCCGCAACGGCAACCGCTCGAGACACTCTCATTGATTTTCCCCTTGGATCAGTTGGCTCGGCAGGCGACCAGGACTCGTTCCTCCAGATCAGCGATCTGCCTGTGCGCCTGCGATCACCTCGTTGTATTCCTCCACGGTCAGGCCCTGATCGCCGATGACGCGAACTGCGGCGGTTTCCACCTCCTCGGCGAGAGTTTGCCGCTCCTCGTCGGTCTGCGCTGTCGCCATGTTCTCTTCCAAGGAATGGCGCAGCTTTAGGATCTCCACGACCGCCTTGCCGACCTGCGATACCGTCTGATCGGATACATCGCCACTCTGCAACGTTTCCGTCGTGCCGTGGCATGCGAAGTGCGTTTTCGCCATGGATGTCTCCCTTCAGCATTTCTGCTCGGGCAGCGAACGCAAAACAGCGTGCCGCCCCATCGACCTCGATGGTCGCCGGAAGCTTGTGGATGACCGGACTTCGATCAAGGGGCGGTCGCGATCGGTAATGTCGCTCAGCGGATCGTGAAGCGTGACGGCTCAGCGCGCGCAGTCGATCACGACGGTGCCGATCTTGTCACCGCGCTCCACCGCTTCGTGAGCCGCTGCGGCCTCAACACAGCGGAAATCGCGCGGCAACCGACAGAATGCGCTCTCCGCTTACGATCCAGTTTGCCATGTCGCTCTGTGCGCGCTTGCGCGCCGCGTGCGGCGTGCCGGGCAGTGACATCGGATACAGCGAGATGTTCCGCTGCATCAACTCGCCGACCGGCAGGCGTGGTGTGCGATCGCCGTTCGAGGCATAGATCGCGATGCTGCCATTGGCGCGCACGCTCCGCAGCGTCGCTGCGAGATTGCCGCCGAAATCCACGTCCACCACGTGATCGACGCCTTCGCCGCCGGTGATGTCGCGCACGCGCGCGGCGACGTCCTCGGTGCGGTAGTTGATCACGTGATCGGCGCCGCCGGCGCGGGCGCGTTCGGCCTTTGCCTCGGAGCTGACGGTGGCGATCACCGTGGCACCGGCCCACTTGGCGAGCTGTACCGCGTAGTGCCCGACGGCGCCCGCCGCACCGGTGACCAGCAGTGTGCGACCCTGCACCGGACCGCCGACGAACACGCAATAATGCGCGGTCATGCCGGGAACGCCGAGCGTGGCGCCTTCGGCAAATGACACGTGCTCCGGCAGCGGCATGACCAGATCGACATTGAGCGCGATGTATTCCGCTGCCGTGCCCATCCAGCGGCCGTTGCGCTGACCGTTGTACAGCCAGACGCGTTGGCCCACCCAACTTTCCGGCACCATCGAGCCGACGCGATCGACAACGCCGGCGCCGTCGCTGCACGTGACGACGCGCGGATATTCCATCGCCGGTGCAGGCCCGCGGCGACGGTCGGCGTCGGACGGGTTCACGCCAGCGGCTTCGAGCTTCACGCGGACTTCGTAGTTGCCCGGCTCCGGCGTTGGCAGCTCGCCGCACACCAGGACTTCATTCGCCGGTCCTTGCCGGTCGTACCAGACGGCGCGCATCATCCGGTCTCCTCTATAATTTGCAACATGAGGGTGAACCAATGAGCGGACAACGCAACCCGGTGCTGACCGGTGGCTGCCAGTGCGGCGCGGTGCGCTATGCGCTGTACGCCAGGCCCGATCGTGTCGGAATCTGTCATTGCCGCATGTGCCAGAAGGCGGTAGGCGGCCCATTCTTCGCCTGGGCCGCGGTGAGCGACACCGATATCGCCTGGACGCGCGGCACGCCGGCCGTGTTCTCCAGCTCGTCTGCCGCTGATCGCGGCTTCTGCGCGCAATGCGGCACGCCGCTGACGTTTCGCTACCTGAAGCGGCCTGACCACATCGACGTCACCCTCGGCAGCTTGGACGATCCCGCCGCCGTCACGCCGACGATAGTGATGGGGACCGAGAGCCGGCTCGACTGGTGCGCCTCGCTACTGGGCTCCGCGCCGTCTCAGGTTACCGGCGAGGGCGACCCGCCGGAGGACCTGTCGCGCATCACGACGTATCAGCATCCTGACCACGACACGCCGGCGGACTGGCGACCTCCTGCGGCCTAGTCCGGCTCACTCTCCAGCTTATGCCGAGCCGCTTCCAGCGAGGCCTCCTGCTCCGCGGTCAACGGAGGCGGGTTCAGGTCGAGTGACTCAATGGCCTCGATCATCGCGGCCACCACGATCAGCCGCGAGAACCACTTGTTGTCGGCCGGTACCACGAACCACGGCGCATATGGGGTCGCTGTGGCGGCGATGGCCTCCTGATAGGCGCCCCTGTATTCGTTCCAGAAGGCGCGCTCGGTCAGGTCGCTCGTGCTGAACTTCCAGTGCTTGTTCGGTTCCTCAAGACGTTCCAGGAAGCGGCGCTTCTGCTCCTGCGGCGACACGTTGAGGAAGAACTTCAGTACCACCATGCCCTGGCGCGTGAGATAGCGCTCGAAGCCTGTGATCGTCTCCAGTCGTTGATCCCACAGCCGCTTGCCCATCAGTTCCTGCGGCAGATTTTGCCGCTCCAGTAGTTCGGGATGGACGCGGACCACCAGCACCTCCTCGTAGTGACTGCGGTTGAAGATGCCGATGTGACCGCGGGCAGGAAGCGCGCGATTGGCGCGCCATAGGAAGTCATGCGCCAGTTCCTCGGGCCCCGGCGCCTTGAAGCTTGTCACCTGCACGCCCTGCGGATTCACGCCCGACATCACATGCTTGATTGTGCTGTCCTTGCCTGCGGCGTCCATCGCCTGCAGCACGCACAGTACCGCCCACTCGTCCTGCGCGTACAGCTTCTCCTGCAACGCAGCCAGGCGGTGCACATCCTCGGCCACCATGATGTGTGCCTGCTGTTTCGTCAGCAGGTTACCCGCGGTGTCGGCAGGATCGAACTTGGCGAGGCGGAAACCCTTGCCGTCGGTCACTCGATACCGGTCGAGGATACGACGCATCTGCTTGCGTGACAGGCGAGCTCCGGTTGCGGGATCGACCGTTGCGTCCATGAACGTTCTCCTGGGCAACCGACAGGTACGTGCCCGGATGAAATCAAAGCAACCCCACGTGACGGCGCTTGCCGCGATAGGTGGGCACGGATGAGAATGCAGCGATGCAATCGCGGAATGTCCAGTCCCCGGTCGACCGTGCCGCGCTCCCAGACGAGCCGCGGCGATTCGCTGGTCCGGCGTTTGCTGCGCTCGACCTGGGCACCAACAACTGCCGCATGCTGGTTGCGGTGCCGTCCGGCGACGGGTTCCGCGTGCTCGACAGCTTCAGTCGGATCGTGCGGCTGGGCGAGGGGCTGCACCGCACCGGTCAGCTCAGTCCCGCGGCGATGGAGCGGGCGATTGCCGCGCTGAGCGCCTGTGCGGCTCGGCTGGAGCGGCGGCCGGTGCGCAAGCTGCGCGCGATCGCCACTGAGGCGTGCCGGCGTGCGGCCAATGGCTCTGCGTTCCTCGCCCGGGTGAAGCACGAGACCGGGCTGGACATCGGCGTGATCTCCTCGCGTGAGGAGGCGGAGCTGGCGCTCGAAAGCTGTGCGCCCCTGCTTGCCGGTTGGGGACGGCGGGCACTGCTGTTTGACATCGGTGGCGGATCGACCGAGCTCGCCTGGGTGCGGACCGATCCGAACGGGCGGCCCGAGCTGATCGGATACGATTCGTTGCCCGTCGGGGTGGTGACATTGGCGGAGCGGTTCGGCCAGGCAGGATTCGACCCCGACGGCTTCGAATCGATGGTGGATGACGTCGGTGCCCGACTGAAGGCTTTCGAGGCGGTGCATTGCATCGGGCGCGAGATACGCGAGGGCGGCGTGCAATTGCTGGGCACCAGCGGAACGGTGACGACGCTGGCCGGTGTGGCGCTGGGTCTGCCGCGTTACCGGCGGCTGCTGGTCGACGGCACTGTGCTGAGCGCCGATGAGGCCGATGCGGCGATGGCCGATCTGCGCGCGCTCGGACGCGCGGGGCTGGAGGCGCATCCCTGTGTCGGCCCGGATCGCGTGGATTTCGTGCTTCCCGGCTGCGCGGTGTTTGCCGCTCTGGTGCGGCTGTGGCCGGCGACACGGGTGATCGTGGCGGATCGCGGCCTGCGTGAAGGAATGCTGCTGCGTATGATCCGCGCCGACCGAAGGCGCGGCCGCGGGTGAAGGGGCGCAAGACGGCGGCTCCGCGCGGGCTGACGGTGACGGTGCGCGCGTCGAAGAAGCGCAGTGCCGCCTCGCAGCGCTGGCTCACACGGCAGCTCAACGATCCGTATGTGGCGGCGGCGAAGCAGCAGGGCTTTCGCTCGCGCGCGGCTTTCAAACTTGTGGAGCTTGATGAGCGTTTCCGGCTCATCCGCCGAGGCGCGCAGGTGGTCGACCTCGGCGCCGCGCCAGGTGGGTGGATACAGGTGGCGATGCAGCGCGGTGCGGCGCGGGTTGTCGCCGTGGACCTGCTGCCGGTCGATCCGGTCACCGGGGCGGTGATGCTTCAGGGGGATTTCATCAATCCCGAGGTGCAGGCGCGGATGGTATCGGAGCTCGGCGGCAAGGCGGACCTGGTGCTGGCGGACATGGCGCCGAACACAACCGGGCATGCAGCCACCGATCATCTGCGCATCATGGCGCTGGCCGAGGCGGCGCTGGAGTTCGCTGCAGAAGTGCTCGCCGAGGGCGGCGGGTTCGTGGCGAAGGTGTTCCAGGGTGGCGCCGAGCGGGCCATGCTGGAGCGGCTGAAGCAGCGGTTCGCGGTGGTGCGGCATGCCAAGCCGCCGGCGAGCCGCAAGGAGTTCCAGTGAGCTGTACGTGGTGGCGACGGGGTTCCGTCCTCATTCCTGACGCTGCGACACGATGACTTAAGCGAATTCTCAACTCACGCTGCTTACGCTCCGTGCAATCGAAGGTGTGCCGACAGCGCGCTCAGTGCGCGTCGTGCATTTCTGCTGAAAGGTGGAGCATCATGGATCGGCGTGGGTTCATCAGGTTTGCCGGACTTTCGGCGGCTGGCCTCGAACTGCTGGCGCGGCCCGACATCGCACTTGCCAGAGGCATTCCCGGGAACGCTTTTCCGACCCCGCCGGAGCGTGGCTATCAACGGGTTCCCGCCGGGGCGATCAACGTTCCCCTGAAGGACCTGTTCAAGGTCGGACCCGGACCGTCGAGTTCCCACACCATCGCACCGTTGCGAATCGCGGCCGATTTCCGCGCCGTCCTGGAGAGTTCGGCCGGACCTCGTGAACGCGGCCGTCACCATTGAGGCCCACCTCTATGGCAGCCTTAGCGCGACCGGCAGGGGACATCGCACCGACCGCGCCATCATCGCCGGTCTGCTCGGCGAGAAGCCGGAAACCTGCAACACGGCACTGATGGAAGAACTCGGCGACACCAGTCGGGTCTACACGATGACCGTCGCCGGCCGCAGTTTCAGGGTCGGCGCGTCCACTATTATTTGGGACAAGGTGCAACATTCCTTCCCCTTCACCAACACCTTGATCATGCGGATCGTGGGCGAGAACGGCGCGGCGCTGTTCGAGCGCGAGGTACTATTCGCCCGGCGGCGGTTTCTTCCAGTGGAAGGGGCAGCCTGATGCAGGCCGCGGGACACCGACCCACGCCTTCGCGAATATGGACGACTTCAAGCGATTGGTCGCAGACACGAAAAAGAGCCTCGACGAGATCGTCCTCGACAATGAAAAGTCCATCCTGAATGTCGGTGAGAGCGAGGTGATGGCCCATCTCGATCTCGTGCTCGCGACCATGTCAAACGGCGTGCAACGCGGCCTCGCGGAACAGGGCGTGTTGCCCGGGCCGTTCGAGTTCCATCGCAAGGCCAAGCAAATCTATGAACGCGCCCTGAAGCTTGAGGGCGGGGAGCGCTTCATGGGCCGCTTGAGTGCCTACGCGCTTGCCGTCTCCGAGGGCAACGCAGCGGGCCGGCTTGCGGTCACCCTGCCGACACTTGGGTCGGCCGGCACCATGCCGGCGGTCGCATACATCATGCAGAACGACCTCAAGCTGTCACAGGACGCAATGCGCCGCGGCTTGCTGGCCGCGGGGCTGGTCGGCATCCTGTGCAAGGCCAACGCCAGTGTGGCAGGAGCCGAGGTCGGATGCCAAGGCGAGATTGGCGTCGCTTCGGCCATGGCGGCGGCCATGATCACGCACGCCACCGGCCATCCGCTGGTGGTGACGGAGATCGCCGCGGCGATGGCGCTCGAGCACCATCTGGGCATGTCCTGCGACCCGGTCGGCGGCTTCGTGCTGATCCCATGCATCGAGCGCAATGCCTTCGGTGCGATCAAGGCATACAATTCCTACATCATCGCAACCAACGAAATCGCGTCACAGCACTGGGAAGATCTGGATCGGGTGATTGCCGCGATGATTGAGACCGGGAAGGCGCTGCCGCAACCCTTCAAGGAGATGGGCACCGGAGGTCTGGGCATTTCGATGGTCAACTGCTGAACCCCGCTGAGCAGATATCATCGGTCCGTTGGCGGAAGCATGCATGCACGGAGTTTCTCTTTGTCACAGGACAAGACAAGGTTGCGCGCCATAGACCTCGCAAGGGGCCTTGCAGTATTCTTCATGATCCTTGTGCATGTGCTGATCACGTATTCCGCGCCGGACGTGGAGCACTCCCTATTCGGCGAGATCGTAGGTTTCCAGGGTGGCCCTCCAGCCGCGCCAGTGTTCATGGCACTGATGGGCATATCGTTTTACTACTCCAAGCATACCGGGTTCAATATTGCATCAAAAGAGGACTCTGGTTGATACTCCTCGGCTACACATATTGAATCTGTTCAGGGGCGTGCTGCCGATTGTTTACATTGATTCGTTCTATTCCTCCAGGGCTGCACATATACCTGACGCCGTGGCGAATCTTACCGATGCGTTCCTTGAGCTCGACATCCTGCAATTCGCCGGACTGGCGTTCATCGCGATGGCCGTGATCAGAGAGGCCCGTGTGAACCGCCATGTTCTATTGCTCCTCGCCGCTGCGACAGCGACGATTTCGCCGCTTCTCTGGCGCGTCGGGTCGGATGTTCCCGTGGCAGGTCAAGTGCTGGACTATTTGTGGGGTGATATTCCTTCAAGCGAACCCAGCATCGGCAATCTGGTGTCATTCCCGTTCTTTCCGTGGTTCACATACGTTCTCGTCGGCATGTTCCTTGGTGACACCTTGAAAAGGTCGACAGATCTCAATGCGACGTTCAAAAAGATCGGGATTGCCGGCATACTGATCTCAATTGCCGGCCTGGCGTACATCTTACCCAATTACCGCCATCATGTCGGCGATTTCTACCATAGCCGCCCGGGTTTCGTTGCTTTCGTCGTTGGGATCATTTTGGCGTGGATATATCTGTGCCATTTCGGCGTCGAGCACATCAAGGCGAACCGAGCGTTGGAGGTGATTTATTACTGGAGCAGGAACGTCAACATCATCTACCTCGTCCAGTGGGTGCTGATCATGTGGGGTGCCGACTTGATCCTGGGATTCAACAAGAGCTCGGTACTCCACCACCCTGATCGTGATGCTGTTCACGGTGATCGCCTCGCACGCGACGACCCGACTCTATCTGTATCTCATCTATCTGTATCTCAAGTTGCGCGACACGCCGCATGTCGCCGCGAATGCATAGGACGCCGCGAACATGGCATCACGCGGCGTCGCCGATGATGGAGGCGGCCAGTGGTGGACTGCGCCTCACTCCAAGGTTAGCGGCACCCCGTCCAGATCCTCCGCACGCTCCACCTTGATCAGCACTGCGAAACCCTTCTTGTCAGGGTCGCGGTCCTTCTCCGGCTGCACCAGCCTGCGCCAAACCTCCTCATATTGCGTGCCCGATTTCACCACGCTGGCGGTGCCATAGAACCGCGCGATGCCACCCTTCGGCAGGACGCCGTCGGCGCGCAGTTGCGGCTTGCGGAAATACACCGTGACCTTGGTGCCGTCCTTCAGTGCCGCGGTGGTCGAGCCCTTGCCGCGCTCCCATAGCGCGATGTGGTCATCGTCGAGCACCATGGTGCTGCCGCGGGGGGTGATCTGCGCATAGCCATTCGGCAACACGGTGCCGACCAGGCACACGTGTTCCGGGAAGGCCGAGTTGATATGCGGCTGCAAAGTCTTCGGGATCGTTGTCACCGTTATGCTCCTGGCTAGGTTGTGACCGCATCAATCATCATAGGTCATCTTGTTGCAAGCTGGTGCGGTGCGCTCGCCGGGATAGGTGGCGATCACCTGCGGCACTGGCATCGGGTCCTCCTGCTTCACCACCTTGACAATATAGCCCTGCTGGATCGCCTGATGATCGCAGGCACGGATCGCGACATGGCCCTTGATGCTGTCGATCGCGACCGTTTCGAGTGCCGCGCGCAGCTTGTCGGTCTCGATGCCGCCCGCCTTTCTGATGCCGGCGGCCAGAATCTGGCAGGCCTGCCATTGCTCGCCTTCGTTGTTGTCCGGCACCTGGCCATACTCTTTCTGCCAGAGAGCGACAAACTCCTTGTTGGCCGGATTATCGAGCGTGTACGTGTAGCGCGTCGAGCCGATCAACCCCACCGCGGCATCACCGACCGCACGGATCGAAGTCAGGTCGACGACCTCGGTGAGCAGCTGTACCTTGTCTGACAGACGGTACTGCTTCGCCTGCGTAAGGAACGCGTTATAGTCGTCACCAGCCAGCACCATGTAGAGCGCGTCGGCGCCGGACTGGCGGATCTTGCTGATATAGGTGGCGAAGTCCTTTGTGCCAGTTGGCGAGAACACCGTGCCGATCAGCGTGCGACCGGCCTTCTTTGCCTCCTCCTCGAACACGCCAACGCTGTTGCGCCCCCAGGCATAATCCATCCCGATCGCATAGAAGTTCTTGAACGGCGCGTCGCGCAAATAGAGCGACACTGCGCGCGTACCCATTGGGCCGGAAATGTTCGAGCGAAAGAAGTTCGGCACCAGCGAGGCCGCGGTGAGTTTGCCATCGCCATTGTCGGATGATACAAAGATCGCGTTCCACTCGGCGAGTTTCGGTACTACCGCGAGGGCTTCGGATGACAGCGTCATGCCGAAGAACACATGGCAGTTATCACGCTCCACCAGTTCCTGTGCCTTACGCACGCAGGTTGCAGGGTCACCGGCGGTATCGGTGATGAACAGCTCGATGGGTCTGCCGAGCAGACCGCCCTTGGCATTCTCCACCTTGGCCCAGAGCTGGGCGCCGTTCTTCATCTCCTGGCCCACCGAGCCGAGCGGGCCGGTCAGCGCGAGCGGCATGCCGATCTTGATGGGGTCCGCGGCATGGCCGAAGCGCGACAGGGCGGTGACGGCGAGCGCAGCGCTTACAACGCTGCGACGACTGAGAATGGTGGGCATGGCGCTTCCTCGTTGGTTCTCCACAGGCTACTCCGCCAATGGAGGCCCGCGAAGAGGCGCCATGCCCGGCTAGAATTCAGCGGCGGTAGTAGGGATGTCCGTAATAGCTATTGTAGCCGTAATATGGGGAATGGTGCTCGCGCCACTCATGCCGTTCCCAACGCGCATGGCGCGAGGTCTGACAGCGTGGGCCGCAATACCAGTCGGCCTGCTGTACAGCAGATGCCTGCTCCGGCATCTGTACCGGAGCCACCGGTGCAGCCGATGCGCCGATTGTTCCCAGGCCGATGAGGCCTGTTGTGGCCGCTAGAGCGATCAGGGTCTTGCGCACGGTTTGGTCCTCCCGGTTGTTGCCGTGCGGAGACTGTGGGGTCGCCGCGCGTCGGCTTGGCGGCGGCATCGCGGCAGAAATTTGGTGGCCGATGAAGTGTTCGTAATGCACCTCGGCAACCAGACGCCCGTGTCGCCCGTTCGGGAACACACACCCTGGAGATAGCTATGCGGCCTTCGCCAGACCTGCGACCGGATCCCAATCCGTCGCCCGCAGCCTCCGATTGCACTGCCGCCCCTGCCCGATTCGCATCCTCCGGAGCCAATGCCGACACCGTTATGATCTTGCGTGTCTTCGGGATCTCGCCCTTGGCGAGAGGCCAATGAGACCGTCTCGCCGGTCGCTTGCACGCCCGCACCCGGGCGCCTAATCACGCGGGGGAGCCTCGGGAGACCGTCATGGACCAGCCCCTTCCCACCGATCCGCATACCGAGATCCGCGCCGAAGTGGCCAAACTCTGTGCCCGCTTCCCCGGTGAATATTGGCGCAATCTGGATCGCGACCGCACCTATCCCACTGCGTTCGTCAACGCCCTCACCGAGGCCGGCTATCTCGCCGCACTGATCCCCGAGGAGTACGGCGGCGCCGGCCTGCCGCTGTCGGCCGCTGCGGCAATCCTCGAGACTATCCATGCCGAAGGCTGCAACGGCGCCGCCTGCCACGCGCAGATGTACATCATGGGCACCATCCTGCGGCACGGTTCGGCGAAGCAAAAGCAGGACTACCTACCCAAAATCGCAACTGGTGAACTGCGCCTGCAGGCGTTCGGCGTCACGGAACCGACTAGCGGCACCGACACCACCAGCTTGCGCACTTTTGCCAAGCGCGAGGGCGACCACTACGTGGTGAACGGCCAGAAGGTCTGGACCAGTCGCGCCGAGCACTCGGACCTGATGCTGCTGCTCGCGCGCACCACGCCGCGCGACCAGGCGAAGCGGCGCACCGACGGCCTGTCCACCTTCATCGTCGACATGCGCGCGTCTATTGGCCACGGCATGACCATCCGCCCACTACGCACCATGATGAATCACAACTCGACCGAGATCTTCTTCGACAACATGATCGTTCCGTCCGAGAACCTGATCGGCGAGGAGGGCCGCGGCTTCCGCTACATCATCGACGGTATGAATGCCGAGCGCCTGCTGATCTCGGCGGAATGCATCGGCGACGCGCGCTGGTTCCTGAAGAAGGCCGCGGATTACGCGCGCGACCGCCAAGTGTTCGGCCGGCCGATCGGTCAGAATCAGGGCATCCAGTTCCCACTCGCCCGCGCCTATGCGCAGATGCGTGCTGCCGAATTGATGATCCGCGAGGGCTGCGCAAAAATTCGAGGCCGGACTGACGCCGGGCGAGGAGGCCAACATCGCCAAGCTGCTCGGCGCCGATGCGTCGTGGGCCGCAGCGGAGGCGTGCCTGCAGACGCATGGCGGCTTCGGCTTCGCCGAAGAATACGACGTGGAGCGCAAATACCGCGAGACGCGGCTTTACCAGGTGGCGCCGATCAGCACCAACCTGATCCTGTCGTATATCGCGGAGCACGTCCTCGACCTGCCGCGGAGCTACTGAGCCCGCGATCCTCGCCGCGTCGATCCCGAAGCCACGGCTGCGCACAGCGCGAGGAAGGTCAACGCAGCATTTGTCGCATGCGAATACTCCCACTTGGCGCGAAGTGCCTCCCAATCATCAGGCGCCACGGTCCAACTGTTGGTCACCTGATTGACCGTAAATGTCCATATGAAGAAGACCGCGAGTGTGACGCCGAGCAGGACAGCGGCAGACGCAGCAAACAGCACCGGCATCCTCTGGCTACGCGCAAGGACAGCCGACAGGAGATCGGCCAACAGAGCCGCAATCAGAACGATGCCGAGCAGCGCCCAGCCGCGATAGATCTGCTGTACCGCCACGTACTGTGCCTGATCGAGATGGATCTTGTTCGGTAGTTCGAGCACGTGAGCCCCGACCGGTACAAGGGCAAGAGCCGTGAGAATGGTGGCGGTGCATTGAATGGATCCGGACTTGCATTCCCTTGAAACGTCTCTCACCCGCTGCGGTTCGAGACATCTGTTCGCATGGCGCCACTTGACCGCACGTGAGCGAGATGGGATCGGCATAGCCTCTCGCAGTGGGAAGGTCGTCGTCATGGACATGCCTCTGGACGGCCTGCTCGTCGTCTCACTGGAACAGGCGGTGGCAGCGCCGTATTGCAGCTCGCGTCTGGCCGACGCCGGCGCGCGCGTCATCAAGATCGAGCGACCCGAAGGTGACTTCGCGCGCGGCTACGACAAGGCGGCGAACGGCCTGTCCAGCTATTTCGTCTGGCTCAATCGCGGCAAGCAGAGCCTGGTCGCCGACATCAAGCGTCCGGACGATGCCGCACTACTGCACCGCATCCTCGAGCGGGCGGATGTATTCATTCAAAACCTCGCTCCGGGGGCGGCGGCTCGCGCGGGCTTCGGCTCCGAGGCTCTGCGAGAGCGATTTCCCCGGCTGATCACCGTGGACATCTCTGGCTATGGCGATACCGGCGACTACGCCACGATGAAGGCTTACGATCTGCTGGTGCAGGCTGAATCCGGTTTGGCGATGATCACCGGCCATCCCGCAGGCCCTGGCCGCGTCGGCGTTTCCGCATGCGACATAGCCTGCGGTATGGCGGCTCACGCTGGCGTACTGGAGGCGCTGATCGAGCGCGGCATCACCAGCCGTGGCAAGGGCCTCAAGGTGAGCCTGTTCGATGGCATGGCCGATTGGATGAACGTGCCGCTGCTGTTCTACGAGGGTACCGGCCGCGCGCCGGAACGGCTTGGACTGGCGCATCCGTCGATCTGTCCCTATGGCGCATTCGCCACCGCTGATGGTGCGCTGGTGCTGATATCCATCCAGAACGAACGCGAGTGGGTCGAGTTCTGCGCGAAGTTCCTCGACGAACCCGAGTTGCCGCAACGCGAGGGTTTCCAGACGAACCTTGTCCGTGTCGCGAACCGCGCCATGGTGGATGCGCACATCGCGAGTGCCTTCGCGCGTCTGTCACGCGAGAAGGCGGCTGAGCAACTGCGCGCCGCCAATGTGGCATACGGTTTTGTCAATGACGTCGCGGCATTCTCGCATCATCCGGCATTGCGTCGTGCGACAGTCGATACGCCGAACGGCCCGGTCTCGCTCGCCGCGCCGCCGGTGCTGTTCAGTGATGGACCGCGCGCACTGGGTCCGGTGCCGGCGATCGGCGAACACTCCGCGTTGGTCCGCGCCGAGTTTGTTGCCTGAGGCTATCCGCCGATGCGCCGCGGCGGTGGCTGGAATGCGAGGCCGATTGGCATTGCCCGATAGGCATCCAGTCCCCGGCCGGCCGGTGTCGTGCCACCGGCATTGGGCAGCATGATGATGTGCGGTCCGGGCGCCATCCCCGTCGGCTGCTCGCGCAAGACCCGCGTGAACCCAGGCGCCGGTGCGGTCATCGTTGCGTTCCAGGCCTGGGCCAGCGGCGTCGCGCCCACGAGGCCGGCTAAACGCTGCTCCTCCGGCCAAACGGCCAACACCTTTTGCTGATACTCCGCACCCAGTTCCGGCGTTGCCGAGTGGTACATAGCCGCGGCCCTGTTCCAGTCGCCGGTCTGCGCAAACAACTCCTTGAGGAATTGCGCCGCGTAGGCAGCGTTGGCCTGCGGGTCGAACGCCTGCTCCAGGCTCGCGAAGGCGTTGGGATGGTGCATCAGATTGATCTGTCCGCAGCCGACATCGATCGACTGAACGCCGCGTGCCTGCATCGCGTGCACCGCCGCCACAGCCTCGGCCTTGGTGTCATAAAAGAAGCCCGCACCTTCGGCATTCACGGTCCACGGCCAGGGGTGTACGCCGCCGGTGGCTGGATCGCGTCGCCCGCTCTCCACGCGATTGATCGCGGCGAGCAAATGCGCCGGAATGCCGCTGCCGCGTTCGGCTGCGGCAACCGCCGACCGGCATAGCAGGCCTGGGGTTACCGTCGACGGGAACATAGACTGCGCATCGGCGGGCCCGCCGACTGCCAGTAACGTCACGACTGCGAGGCAGAACCACCGCATGGGCGCGATGATAGCTGCAGAGCCTTAGCGGATCGTTGCCAGCCGCAAGCGATCTCGGTTCCGTGATGGTGCATTGCGAAAAATCGCTTGCACGCATATGACCGCTCGGCTAATTTGTGCATCGCAGCAATGCGGTCCCTGACCGCGCTGTCTGCTTTCTTGGACGTTTCCTCCCTAAACTTGGCGGCGCCATAAGCGCCGCCATTTTTTTCATCCATTTCTTGCTGGTCAGTCCTCGCTCAGGAGTCTCTGGGTCTGCGCGAGGCCAGCGATCAGGCGGGTAATCCTGTGCCGCACTGCCACGAAGCCAGGCAGCCGCTCGATTCGGCTCTCATCCATGTAAAGCTCGCGCGCGATCTCGATCTGCAGCGCATGCATGCCCTCACGCGGGCGGCCGTAGTGGCGGGTGATATAGCCACCGGCGTACGGGTCGTTGCGTCGCACGCTGTACCCGAGTTCCACCAGCAGCCCCTCGACCATCCGAGCCACGCGCGGCGAGCACGCGGTGCCATGGGCGTCGCCGATGACGAAGTCGGCCTGTCTCGACCCGGACCGGGTCGCATGACCGTGCGTCGGCATGGAGTGGCAATCTATCAGCAGACAATGCCCGAAATCGGCGCGGGTCTCAGTGATCAGCTCGGCCAAGGCATTGTGGAACGGCTGCCAGCAGGTGCGGATACGTCGCTCGGCGTCGGCGAATGACAGTTTGTCGCGATAGATCGTCTCGCCTGAGGCGACAACGCGGGCGATCGTGCCCAGGCCCGCGCCGACCCGGGCGCTCGTGGTGTTGACCCACGGCGGCAGTCGGTCGGCGAACATCGCGGGATCGAGCTCCCAGGGTTCGCGATTGGCATCGCACCATGCGCGCGGGAAGGTGGCGGCGAGCAGCGGGGCGCCGTGCTCCGGAGCTGCGGCGAACAGCTCGTCCACAAAACCATCCTCGCTGCGCCGCAGACTTTGACCGTCCAGACGGGAAGCGGCGAGCAATTCGTCTGGATAACTGCGTCCCGAATGCGGCGAGGCAAACACCACCGGAATTGTCTGTTGTGCCGGCCGCAGCACCACGACGGGGTCAGGCGAAGTGATCGAGGCGGCGACTGGCACGTCCATGGCCATATAGAAGCCGCCACGGCGTGCGCTGTCACGAGCCAAGCTTGCCCACGGCAGGGTAGACGCGTATTTTTTTCGTGGGTGGGCGCGTAGCTCAGCGGTAGAGCACTGCCTCGACACGGCAGGGGCCACAGGTTCAATCCCTGTCGCGCCCACCATCCACCAACCGTCGCCGCGTCAGTGGGGCCTCTTTGCTGCCTCATCGAAGACGGTGCACGCGAGCGTCACAAGTTGCTCGGCGGTGGTGGTATAGCCGGCACGGTCCGCATCCTCGGCAAGGGCGATCAGGCGATCAGACAGGATCAGCTCACTCACTTTGACTGTCCGTGATGCCTGGATACTGGCTCCATGCATGGGATTTTCCCTCTTGGTGGTTATCGAGGGCAGACAATGCAACCTATGGTTTAGAGAGGTGTTAATGTCGCAGGGAAGAATTCGCGCAGCGCCAGCACCCTCAGCGCCGAGGCCAGCGGACGGCCGTCGCCACGCTCAGCATCGGCCGCAGCCACCAATGCGGTCAGGGTCTGCTGGCGACCTGCCGCGATATGCATCAACGCCGCCCAGAATTCCTGTTCCAGGGCCACGCTGGTGCGATGGCCAGCGAGCGAGAAGCTGCGTTTGATCAGGCCACTCAGTCGCCGCCTCCCGGCAGCGTGGCACCCGGCTCCGTCATCGCCGCCGGCACAACCCAGCGATCGAAATCCTCCGGCCGGACATAGCCGAGTTGTTCCGCCGCCTGCTTCAACGTGATGTTCTCCGCAAGCGCGAGCTTGCTGACT
>CAWCXI010000049.1:0-124091 GCA_963799415.1 uncultured Alphaproteobacteria bacterium
TCAGACTGCCCAACCGCGCGATCGAGGTTTCGACGCTCTATTACGACCGCGTGATGCGCGACCGTTCCACCCGCGACGCGCTATATACCGGTACCGTCGATCTCAGCTTCGGCCGCATCCTCGCTGAGCTGGACCTGCCGGCACTGCCTGCGCACGACGCGCTGAACGACGCGCTGATGACCGGGCTGATCTATCTCAAGCTGCAAGGAAAGACGTGGAGCCGACCTTCGTCGGCGTGACGGGTTGATACGGCTGTGCCGAACGTTATCCGAGCCTGCCGTGGCAATGCTTGTACTTCTTGCCCGAGCCGCACGGGCATGGCGCATTGCGCGATGTATTGCGCCAGGTTGCGGGATCGTTCGGATCGACGGCATCGGACCGCATTGGCTGCGTCGCGGCGATCGTCATGGAGCCGGCACCTTCCATCGCCATTTCCGGCTCGCCGGCGAACACCGGCACCGGCTGAGGATGCGTCTCAATCATCTGGATGGGCGGCGGCGGTTGCACCGGCTCAGGCGCCAACTCGACCCGCGCCAGCATCGCCGTCACCCGCTCCTTCAACTCGTCCAGCATCGCGTTGAACAGCGCGAATGCCTCGCTCTTGTATTCGTTCAGCGGATCACGCTGGCCGTAGGCGCGCAGGCCGATGCCTTGGCGCAGGTGATCCAGCGCATACAGGTGTTCTTTCCACACGGCGTCCAACGTCTGGATCAGCAGCGACTTCTCGATGAAGCGCATCAGCTCGGGGCCCATGTTGGCCGCCTTCGCCGCCATCAGCGCATCCGCCGCCTGGTCAACCCGCTCGCGCAGATGGCTCTCGTCGATCCCTTCCTCGCGGCCCCATTCCTCGATCGGCAGATCGAGGTTCAGCACGCGGCGCAGATCGTCAGCCAGTTCCTTCAGTTCCCACTGCTCGGAGAACGCCTTCTCCGGCACCCGACGCAGCACCATGGTCTCGATGACTTCGGCACGCATGTCCGCGACCATCTCGGTTACATCGGTCGCCTTCATGAACTCCTTGCGCTGCGCGTAGACCTCCTTGCGCTGCGAGTTCATCACGTCGTCGTATTTCAGCACGTTCTTGCGCGTATCGAAGTTGCGCGCCTCGACCTTCTTCTGCGCCTTCTCCAGCGCCTTGTTGATCCAGGGATGGACGATCGCCTCGCCATCCTTCAGGCCTAGCCGCTGCAGCATCCCGCCCATCCGGTCGGAGCCGAAGATGCGCATCAGATCGTCTTCCAGCGACAGGAAGAAGCGCGAGCGCCCGGGATCGCCCTGGCGTCCTGACCGGCCACGCAGCTGGTTGTCGATACGCCGGCTCTCGTGGCGCTCCGTGCCGATAACGAACAGCCCGCCGGCGGCCTTCACCTTCTCATGCGCCACGGCCACTTCGTCGTTGATCTCGGCCACGCGTGTCGCCTGCTGCACGGGTTCGTCGATGCCGGCGAGTTCCTTCTTCAGCAGCATCTCCAGATTGCCGCCGAGTTTGATATCGGTGCCGCGGCCGGCCATGTTGGTGGCGATCGTCACCCCACCCGGCGCGCCGGCCTGCGCGATGATGTCCGCCTCCTGTTCGTGGAAGCGGGCGTTCAACACCGCATGTGGGATACGCTTCTTCTTGAGGATCTCGCTGATCGTCTCGCTCTTCTCGATCGAGGTGGTGCCTACCAGAACCGGCTGACCTGCCTTACGGGCCTCCTCGATCAGCGTCGCCACCGCCTCATATTTCTCGGCAGCACTGCGATACACTTCGTCGTCTTCGTCATTGCGGACACAGGCGACGTTGGTCGGGATCTCCACCACGTCGAGCTTGTAGATCTCGGCAAACTCGTCCGCCTCGGTCATCGCCGTGCCGGTCATGCCGCCGAGTTTCGGATACAGACGGAAGTAGTTCTGGAATGTGATCGAGGCGAGAGTCTGGTTCTCCGCCTGGACCTCGACGTGCTCCTTCGCTTCCAGCGCCTGATGCAGCCCGTCGGAATAGCGCCGGCCCTCCATCATGCGGCCGGTGAACTCGTCGATGATCACCACCTTGTCCTGGCGCACGATGTAGTCCACGTCGCGGGTGAACAGCGTGTGCGCGCGCAGCGATTGCTGCACGTGATGCACGACCGAGACGTTGAAGATGTCGTAGAGGTTGCCCTCGGTGATGATGCCTGCCTCGCGCAGCATGTCCTCGACGTGCTCGGAGCCGGGCTCGGTCAACGCCACGGTGCGGAACTTCTCGTCCTTGTCGTAGGTGCTGGCGTCCTTCACCAGCTCCTTCACCACCGCGTCCACCTGGCGATACAGGTCGGAGCTGTCCTCCGCCGGTCCCGATATGATCAGCGGCGTGCGCGCCTCGTCGATCAGGATGCTGTCCACCTCGTCGACGATGCCGAAGAAGAACTCGCGCTGGACCATGTCCTCCAGCCGGTACTTCATGTTGTCGCGCAGGTAGTCGAAGCCGAACTCGTTGTTGGTGCCGTAGGTGATGTCGGCGGCGTACTGAGCGCGCCGCTGGTCATCGTCCAGGCCGTGCACGATCACGCCGACGGTCATGCCGAGGAACTGGTAGATCTGGCCCATCCATTCGGCGTCGCGACGGGCCAGGTAGTCGTTCACCGTAACGATATGCACGCCGTTGGAGGCGAGCGCGTTGAGGTAGACCGGCAGGGTGGCGACCAGGGTCTTGCCCTCGCCGGTCTTCATCTCGGAGATCTTGCCGTCGTGCAGCACCATGCCGCCGACCAACTGCACGTCGAAGTGACGCTGGCCGAGCGTCCGCTTGGCGGCCTCGCGGACCACGGCGAACGCCTCGGGCTGGAGTTCGTCGAGCGTGGCGCCGCCGGCCAGACGTTCGCGGAACTCGGCGGTCTTCGCACGCAGTGCATCGTCCGACAGCGCCTCCATTGCCGGTTCGAGGGCATTGATCTGCGGCACCCGCCGCTGATAGCCCTTGAGCGAACGATCGTTGGCGGTGCCGAATACGGCGCGGGCAATGGCAGCGAACATGGGACCTTCTCGGATGGCCGGCGTGGGCCGGGCAGGCAGGCCCCGGATTCCCAGGGTCACGCCCGGGGATGACCAGGCGAGGTTCAGATAGGACCCGTACCGCCTCGGGTCAACGACGCGACGGGGCCACCGAGGGGGTTAAGTTTACTGGTGCGATTCTTGTGGCACTACCTGGCTTCGGCCATGATCCAGGCCCCGCTTTGAACAGGTGATTTTATGTCGCGTACCACCGGTACCGCATTTTGTCTGCTTGCCGCCACGTTGCTCGGCGGCCTCGCGGGTCCCGCGTGGGCGCAGGGAACGGCGCCGCCGCCAGCCGACCCGATCGTGGCCAAGGTGGACGGCCAGCCGATCCATCTGAGCGAGCTCAAGGACGCCGTGCAGGGGCTACCCGCAAATGTCCGCGGCATGCCCACCCAGACGCTCTATCCGATGCTGCTGGACCAGATGATCGATGGCCGTCTGCTGGTCGCGGAGGCGCGGAAGTCGGGCCTGGACAAGGATCCAACCGTGCAGCGTCAGGTTGCGGCGGCCGAGGACCGTGCGCTGCAGACCGCAATGCTGAACAAGGAGGTCGGTCCGTCGGTCACCGAGGAGGCAGTGCACGCGCGCTACGATCAGGACATCGCCGGCAAGCCCGGCGAGGAGGAGGTGCACGCCAAGCACATCCTGGTGGACAATGAGGCCGAGGCGAAGAAGATCATCGCCCAGCTCAAGGACGGCGGCGACTTCAGCGCGCTGGCGAAGCAGTACAGCAAGGATCCCAGCGGGGCGCAGCAGGGCGGCGATCTGGGCTTCTTCAAGAAGGACGAGATGGTACCAGAGTTCGCCACCGCGGCCTTCGCGCTCCAGCCTGGGCAGGTATCGCCGGAGCCGGTGCACACCCAGTTCGGCTGGCATGTCATCCAGTTGGTGGAGCGGCGCCGTGCCGAACCGACCAGTTTCGATCAGGCGCACGACGAACTGCGACAGAAGATGATTCAAGAGGGTGTGCAGAAGGCCGTGGCGAAGGCGCGGGCTTCAGCGTCGGTTGAGAAATTCAACCTCGACGGGTCGCAGGTGCGCCCCACCGACACTGCCGAGCCGCCGCCCGCGCCAAGCAAGCAATAAACCTGCCCTGTCCGAGGAAACGCTCATGGACTCGCCTGTCTCGCCTCTTGCCGTGCCGCTGCCGGAATTGCCGCCGCTCGCAGGGGTGCGACTGGGCGCCGCTGCGGCCGGTATCCGCTACCGGGGACGCAACGACTTGGTGATGATCGAGCTCTCGGCGGGCACGACCGTCGCCGGCGTCTTCACCTCCAGCAAGTGCCCCGGAGCACCGATCGACTGGTGCCGTGCCTCGCTTGCCGGTGGGAAGGCGCGCGGCGTGGTGGTGAATGCCGGCAATGCCAATGTGTTCACCGGCAAGGCCGGGCGCGATGCCTGTGCAGCAAGCGCGGCGGCGGCGGCGAAGCTGATCGGATGCCCGGCGAAGCAGGTGTTTATCGCCTCCACCGGCGTAATCGGTGAGGTACTGCCTCACGACAGGCTGACAGCGGCGCTGCCTGCGCTTTACGCCGGGCTGCGCGACGACGGGTGGGAGGATGCGGCGCGCGGCATCATGACCACGGACACCTTCCCCAAGGCTGCGACTCGGTCCGCGCGAATTGGCGACGCCGAGGTGCGGATCAGCGGGTTCGCCAAGGGCAGCGGCATGATCGCGCCCGACATGGCGACGATGCTGTGCTTCGTGTTCACCGACGCGAAGCTGCCGGCCGATGCGATGCAGGTGCTGCTGAAGAAGGGGGTCGATGCGAGCTTCAACTGCACCACGGTGGATTCGGATACCTCGACGTCTGACACCGTGCTGCTGTTCGCCACCGGCCAGGCGAAGCATCCGCGCGTGCCGGCGGAAGGTGGCAGCATGCTGGCCGATTTCGCACGCGCGCTGAATGCGGTGCTGCTCGACCTGGCGCTTCAGGTCGTGCGCGACGGCGAAGGGGCACAGAAGCTGGTGCGCGTCGATGTGAGCGGCGCCACGACGGCACGGTCGGCGAAGCGCGTCGGCCTCGCGGTGGCCAACTCGCCGCTGGTGAAGACCGCGATCGCCGGCGAGGATGCCAACTGGGGCCGCATCGTCATGGCGGTCGGCAAAGCCGGCGAGCCGGCTGATCGCGACAAGCTATCGGTGGGCGTAGGCGGCGTATGGATGGCGCGAAACGGCGGCGTTGTCCCCGGCTATGACGAGGGGCCCGTGACGGAGCACATGAAAGGCCACGATGTGACGATCGCGATCGATCTCGGCCTGGGCCGCGGCAAGGCCACAGTCTGGACCTGCGACCTCACGCACGGCTACATCGATATCAACGGGTCGTATCGGAGCTGACGGCGCGGCTAGGAACGCGCGGGGATCAGGCTTTCGAGGGCGTCAGAAACGCTGCAAAACCGGCAGCTTCGGCCGATCAACGGCTGCACCACGATCTCGCCTGCCGCGCGCCACAGGATCCAGCGCCGGAGCTGGCTGTCGTGCCCGTAAAAGGCTATGACCTCCTCGTATTCCTCGCCCTCCACGCAATGGTCCAGCTCGACAACCATCTGCACGTCGTGGAAGTCGGCCCAACCTTGCAGCAGCATGAGATCGGCGATCTCGAAGGCAAGACCGGTGGGCACATTCGGGCTGATCCGGGGCATTTCCATCGAGATCCGATCTCCGATTCTCAGCGACGGCCAGTGAGGCAGCTCACGTTCATGTGAGGAGATACCTCACGATACCGTGAATGCAAGTATTGTATTTGAGACTCTCACGATTGTTTGATTGAAACGCAATCGTTCCGAGATGTCATGTTACGAGCTTGGTGCAAGCTATTGATTTGTCAGAGAGATTAATCCGATACCAATGCTCAAGATTTTCGGGCTATTTATTACGTAGTGGCAGCAATACTAGCCCGCTTACGATACGAATCGGCCGCTGGACGAAATCTTACCTTCTCTCCACGTCTGGTGCGCCATCGACGTAGAGCGCCAGAATGTCCGCGACCGCACGATTGATCGGCGTGGGCACACCGACTCGTCTGCCGAGTTCGACAACGGCCCCGCTCAGCCAGGGCAACTCCAGGCGATTGCCGCGAGCCAGATCTCCCTGCATCGACGCGGTCATCTGCGGCGGCAACGTCTCGACGAATCGCATCCGCTCCTCCGCGAAGTCGTCGGCCAGCCTCACGCCGAGAGCCTGGCCGACCGCGACAACCTCGCGTGTGATGTCGAGCAGAAAGGCCCGGGTCTGGGGATTGGCGCGGATCGGGCCGATGCTGGAGCGCATGCTGGCGGTGCAGGCAGACATCGGCACCAGGAAGGCGAACTTCTGCCAGATCGCCAGGTTGATATCATCAGCGATCTCGGCGTCGATGCCAGCCGCCGTGCAGGCGTCCAGCAACGCCGCGACGCGCGGGGTCCGCACGTTGTCGAGTTCACCGAAGATCAGCTTTGCCATCGTGCCGATGTGGCGGATCACGCCGGGGCTTGCGATCACCACGCCGATCTGACCGACGCCGCCGATCACGGCCTCGCGGCCCAGAATGCGGGTCAGCACCTCGTCCTTGCTGACGCCGTTCTGGAACGACACCACGGCTGTGCCGGGTCGTAGCAAGGGCTTCACGGCCTCGGCTGCGGCCTCGGTGTCCCACAGCTTCACGGCGATCATCACGACATCTGCTTGTGCCAGCGCCGCGGGATCGTCCGTGGCCGTCACATCGCGCAGATGCAAATCGCCACGCGCGCTCTCCACGCGCAATCCGTGTTCGCGGATCGCGGCAAGATGTGCTCCACGTGCAACGAAGGCGACGTCATTGCCGGCCGCCGCCAGCCGTGCGCCGAAGTAGCCGCCGAGGCCGCCGGCCCCCATGATTACGATACGCATGCGCCCGGTTGAGCGGATCGGTCGAGCATCGTCAAGCTCATATGCCCCGTGGCGTGTGGCACCGCGTGGCGGTGGACCAGCAGCATCCCGCCGACCACCAGAGACAGCGCGACGATAGCGAACAGCAACGTTCGGTCGATAAGCGTGTCGCGCGGCGAGCGCTCCGCGTACCAGAAATGCCGGTACCACGACTTGTGCGGCGGCTGTGGGGCGATTGGCATTTCCCCGCTCATTGTGGTTCTCCATCCAGTATGAGATGCGGTGATGCCAGACGCAATCGGCGGAGGTTTGCATGGCTTGGGTGTGCGTGCAGCGTGATACGCGCGGCGTCGCCGTGGTGACGATCGACAATGCGGCCAGGTTGAACACACTGAACACGGCGGTGATGACCGAGCTGATTGCCGCGGCAGAGCATCTCGGCGCTGACGAGACCCTGCGGGCCGTCGTGTTGCGCGGCGCCGGCGAACGCGCGTTCATCGGCGGTGCCGACATCGATGAGATGGCCGGCCTGGACTCTGCGTCGGCGCGCGCCTTCATCACGCTGGTCCATCGCAGTTGCGACGTGTTCCGCCGCATGCCGGTGCCGGTAATCGCGCGCATCCGAGGCTATGTGTTCGGCGCCGGCGTGGAGGTTGCGGCCGCCTGCGACATGCGCGTGGCAAGCACCGACGCACAATTTGGTATGCCGGAGGTGCGGCTCGGCGTGCCCTCGGTGGTGGAGGCAGCGCTGTTGCCGCAATTGATTGGCTGGGGGCGCACGCGGCAATGGCTGCTGACCGGCGACACGATCAACGCGGCGACCGCGCATACCTGGGGGCTGGTCGAGGAGATTGTCCCGGCGGAACAACTCGATGCCGCTGTGGAGCGGCTGCTGGAATCAATCTTGGTGTCCGGTCCTCGTGCGGTCCGTTTGCAAAAGACGCTGATCACAGCGTGGGAGGACCTGCCGCTGCGCGACGCGATGCAGCGCGGCATCGATAGTTTCGCTGCCGCATGGGAAGGCGAGGAGCCGCGCCGGATGATGCACGATTTCCTCGACCGGAGGCGCGAGCGTAAGCTTGCTGAAGGACGGACGGAGAAACCGGAATGAGCGAGGAGACGATCACCGGCGCCGAATGGCTGGCGCGCACGCTTGCCGCGAACGGCACAACGCATGTGTTCTTCATCGATGCGGTGCTGCGACGGACACTGATCGAACTCGGCGCTCTCGGCGTCACACGCGTGCTGGCGCACGCCGAGAAGTCGGCGGCCTACATGGCCGATGGCTATGCGCGCGTTGCTGGGCGCCCCGGCATCTGCTTCGCGCAGTCGGTCGGCGCGGCGAACCTGGCGGCGGGTTTGCAGGATGCGTGGTTCGGCCACAGCCCGGTGATCGCGCTGACCGGGCGCGAGCCACCGCTCTTTCATCATCGCAACACGTATCAGGAAATCCCGCATCGGCCGCTCTATGCGTCGGTGACGAAGTTCTCGGCCGATGTCGCGGATGCCGCCGACCTGCCGCGTTTGCTGCGCCAGGCATGGCGCGAGGCGATGACGGGGTCGCCGCGGCCGGCACATCTCGATCTGTATGGCCGTTCGGCAAACGTCGTCGAGACCGGCATGGTAAGCGAGCCCGCGGTCGCCGATCCTGCGCTGCAACTGACGATGCCCCCGTATCGGCCGGCGCCGTCGGATGACGAGATCGAGCGTACAGCCGCGAAGCTGCGCGCGGCAAAGCGGATCGCCATCGTTGCCGGTTCCGGCGCCGCAGCTTCGGGCGCCGGGCCGGAACTGCTGGCGCTCGGGGAAGCATTGGCCGCACCGATCGGCACATCGCTCGGTGGCCGTGGCTTGATACCGACGCTGCATCGCCTGTCCATCGGTTGCCCGGGCAACTATGCCGCGCCACCCGCCAACCAGATCGTGCACGAGGCGGACCTCGTACTGTTTGTCGGCTGCCATACCGGCGATCAGGTGACTCATACGTGGCGGATCCCGCCGCTGGATGCCCAGGTGGTGCAGATCGACATCGATCCGCTGGAGCCTGGCCGCAGCTACCGGAACACACTGGGACTGATGGGCGATCCGAAGGCCACGCTGGCGAAGCTGAACGCGGCGATCGGCAGGCCGGCACGCGATACCGCGTTTGCCGATCGTGCCGCCGGTATCGTGGCTGCCTGGCGCGAAGCGCGCGCGCCGCGTCTCGCCAGCAACGCTGCGCCAATACTGCCGGACCGGCTGTGCGCCGAAATCACCCGTGCGCTGCCGGAGGACGGCATCCTGGTCGCCGACACCGGCTATTCCGGCATCTGGACTTCGACGCTGATCGAGCTGAACGGCACGGCGCAGACCTATCTACGCGCCGCGGGTTCGCTCGGCTGGTCGTTCCCGGCGTCGCTCGGTGCGAAGTGCGCGGCGGGCAAGCGCAAGGTGATCTGCTGGTCGGGCGACGGCGCGATCTACTATCATCTGACCGAGCTCGAGACTGCGCGACGGCGCGGCATTGCGGTTGTGCTGGTGATCAACAACAACTCGGGCTTCGGCCAGGGCTGGCCGAACATGCAGCGGCAGCAAGGCAACCGGCCGGGTGATGTGAGCGAACTCGGGCGCTTCGGTCCGACAAATTTCGCTGATGTCGCGCGCGTTTTCGGACTGCGCGGCATTCGCGTCGAGGAGCCGTCGCAGATCGCGCCGGCGTTGCGCGAGGCGCTTGCGTCGGATGAGACCGTGGTCGTGGATGTCAACACGGACATCGACGCGCGCGCTCCGGAGCCTTGGTTGCCGCCTGGCGCATGATGCGATGCCACTGATATTTCACGAGCGTGTCGGGCTGGAGGGTCGGCGGATCAGCCCGTTCTCGTGGCGCATTCGTTATGCGCTCGCGCACAAAGGGATCGATCCGGAAGTGGTGCCGACGCGTTTCGCGGACGTGGCACGCATTCGAACGCTCAGCGGGCAGGATTTGGTGCCGATCATCGAGCACGATGGAGAGGTCGTGCACGACAGCTGGTCGATCGCCTGCCACCTGGAGGATCACTTTCCCGATCGGCCGTCGCTGTTCGGTGGGGCTGTCGGACGCGGCGCCGCACGGTTGGTGAATTTTTGGTCCGATGGCGTTCTGGGCCGTGCCATGCGGCGTCAGATCTACGTTGATTTCATCCGGTGCATCGATCCGGGTGATAGTGCCTACTTCCGCCGCTCGCGGGAAATGCAACTCGGGATGACGCTGGAACAGTACAGCGCTGATCGCGACGCGGCATTGCCTGACCTGCTGGAGACTTGCGCGCCGCTGGAACGCACGCTGTCTGAACAGCCGTTCCTTGCCGGCGCGGCGCCTGCGTACATCGACTACGTTGTGTTCTCGGTATTCCAGTGGGCGCGCATCGGTAGCCCACGTGATGTACTCGAGGCTGCGCCGCTGATGGCCGCGACGCGTGAGTGGCGGGCGCGCATGGTGTCGCTGCACGGCAATCTCGGCGATTGGTTTGCCGGCTATCCAACGGAGGGCACATGATCAGCTACGATCTCAAGGGCAAGACTGCACTTGTCACTGGTGGCGCGTCGGGCATCGGCTTTGCCACCGCGCGCATGCTGACGAAGTTCGGCGCGACCGTGGCGGTGAACTTTCTCGCCGACGATCCGCGTGGGCCGGAGGCGGTGGACAAGCTCAACGCCGAGGGCGGCAAGGCGATCATGGCGCCTGGCAGCGTCGGCGAGGCCGGCGGCGCTGAACGCATGGTGCTGAAGGCGATCAACGATCTGGGGCGGCTCGATCTGTTGTTCAACAACGCCGGCACGCCTGGTACGCGTCGGCGCATCACGCCGCCCGAACTGGATCTGATCACCGAGGATCTGTGGTCGTTGTTGCTGCAGACCAATCTGCTCGGCGTGTTCCGCGGTTCCAAAGCGGCGGCGCCGGCGCTGAAGGCTGCGCAGGGTGCTATCGTGAGCACTGCCTCGATTGCTGGGTTGGGGCGCGCCGGTTCCAGCCTGGCCTACAGCGCGACCAAGGCAGGTGTTGTCAGCCTGACGCAGAACCTTGCGCGCGCGCTGGCACCTGAGGTGCGGGTCAACGCGATTGCTCCGGGCGCCGTGGACAGTTCGTGGATGGTGGAGTGGACCAACGAGGAACGTCAGCAGTCGATCGAGCGGGCACTGCTGAAGCGCCGTTGTCAGCCGGAGGACCTGGCGGAGGTCGTGGTGTTCCTGGGCTTCGGAGCGGCGATGGTGACCGGGCAGACGATCACCGTAGATGGCGGGCTCACACTATAGGCTGGAAGACTTTTGGCCCTCGTCCGCAGTTGGCGGTGGCGGTTGAGGGCCAGTTCAACAAATTCAGCTTAGACTAAAGCACTTGCATGACCGTCAATATCCACAACGGCCGCAGCCACTGCCGGCTCTCTTGACGATCGCGGCGCTCGATGGGCTAAGCAAGGCCAAGTCGAGTTACCCTTGCTGCTCTTCAACGGAACAACATGACGTGCATGGACATCGCTCCCATTTCTACTCCCTGGTCGACTCAGGCATTCCGCGAGTCTTCGCGATCGTGTCGATATTGGCGGGCGTGATCATGGGCGAGGCTGCTCACGCCAACACTTTCGATCGCGCGCCTTTCGGCACCACGCAGGGCGGACAGGCCGTTGATTTATTCACTATGACCAACGACCATCGTCTGCGCGTACGCTTCATCAGCTATGGCGGCATCATTACGGCGATCGATGTGCCTGACCGCTCGAGGCAGTTCAACGACATCGTGCTTGGCCTGAAGACCTTGCGCGAATACGAGACCATCGGCGCCGGGTACCATTTCGGTGGGATAATTGGCCGCTATGCCAATCAAATTGGCGGAGCGCAGTTCACACTGCATGGCCAGACGTATCACCTCATCGCCAACCATGGGGCCAACACGCTGCACGGTGGTCCCGACGGTCTGGATCGTCGGGTCTGGACGGTGTCGCCAACCCCTGTTCCGAACGGTGTCGCCGCTACACTCGTCTATGTCAGCAAGGACGGCGAGGAGAATTTCCCCGGTACACTGACGGTGCGAGTGACCTACACGTTGACCAACGACAACGAGCTGCGAATTGACTACCAGGCCAGCACCGACAAGGACACGGTGATAAACCTGACCAGCCATTCGCACTTCAACCTGTCCGGCAATGGCTCGGGTTCAGTGGAGAACCAGATGCTGCTGGTGAACGCGGATCGCTATGCACCCATGCGAGGACCCGACAAGATCCCGACTGGAGAACTGGCGCCCGTCGCGGGAACGCCGTTCGACTTCCGGCATTTGACGTCTATCGGTGCTCGGCTGCACAGCAGCTTCGAGCAAATGGTCTATGCGCATGGCTATGGCCACGACTTCCTGCTGAACCGACGACCGGAGGACGGCATCACGTTCGCTGCGCGCGCCTTTGATCCGCGCAGCGGCCGCGTGATCGATTGCTTCACGACAGAGCCAGCACTGGAAGTCTACACGAGCAATTTCTTTGATGGGTCGGTGGTTGGTTCGTCCGGCACGAAGTATCGCCAGAACGAGGCGTTCACGCTGGCAACACAACATTTCCCCGACAGTCCGAACAAACCAAATTTCCCGACTACCGAACTGAAGCCGGGACAGGACTTCCGTTCGACGACAATATTCCGCTTCGCAACCGATGCGGCCCTCCCGCAACTACCTCGCTGAGGGACGGGTCCCGCGCGGGCGAGAGGGCTGCCGTTGTCGTCCCGCTCTGTTCGTCAAAGGGGATTGCGCAGTTGATTGTCACTCAGTTTCCTCATGAGATAACCGAAATTGAACATGTCCTGATCCCGCTGCATGACGGCACGCGCCTGGCCGCCCGTATCTGGTTGCCGACGGACGCCGTCCGCAAACCGGTTCCTGCGATCCTTGAGTATTTGCCGTATCGCAAACGAACCGGCACCTATGATCGCGATGCGCTGATGCATCCTTATTTTGCTGGCCATGGCTATGCCGCTGTTCGCATTGATATCCGTGGCTGCGGCGAATCGGATGGTTTGCTGTTCGACGAGTACGCGCAACAGGAGCAGGATGATGCGCTCGAGGTGATCGCGTGGCTCGCGGCACAGCGTTGGTGCAATGGCGCGGTTGGCATGATGGGCATCTCGTGGGGCGGGTTCAACGCCTTGCAGGTCGCCGCGCGTCGCCCACCGGCACTGAAGGCGATCATCACAATCTGTTCGACCGATGATCGTTATCGCGACGACGTGCACTACATGGGCGGCGTACCACTTCGCGCGGGTTTTGGGTGGGCTTCGTTCCTGTTCGGCGCGATGTGTCATCCGCCAGATCCTGTGTTGGTCGGGGATCGCTGGCGCGCGATGTGGCTGGAGCGCCTGAACAATCTGCCACTGTTTCTCGAGCCCTGGTTACGCCACCAAAGGCGAGACGATTACTGGAAGCATGGTTCGGTGTGCGAGGACTACGGTGCTATCCAGTGTCCGGTCTACGCGGTCGGGGGCTGGACCGACGGTTATACCAATACGATTCCGCGCCTGCTCATGCATCTGGCGGTGCCGCGAAAGGGCCTTATCGGGCCTTGGGCGCATGCCTATCCGTATTTTGCGCTGCCTGGTCCGCAAATTGGATTTCTGCAGGAAGCGTTGCGGTGGTGGGATCATTGGCTGAAGAACATCGAAACCGGTGTAATGGACGAGGCCATGCTGCGCGCATGGATGACGGAAAGCGTGGAGCCTGCGTCGTATCACGAGGAACTGCCGGGGCGATGGATTGCCGAATCAACTTGGCCATCACCGAATACGTCGGTGCATCGTTTGTTCATTACCGATGACGGATTGCAGGCGGATAGCGTGCTCCTGACACCGCGAGAGGTGTGCTCGCCGCAGACAGTGGGAAAGAACGGCGGGGCCTGGTGTCCGTTTGGCCGAGGCGGTGATCAGGCAGGCGATCAGCAGGAAGACGATGCACGTTCGCTCGTTTTCGAGACAGCACCGCTCATGACACGCATGGAGGTTCTCGGAGCCCCAGTTGTCACGCTCGATGTTGCTGCCGACAGGCCACTTGCGAATCTGGCGGTCCGGCTTTGCGATGTGCGTCCTGACGCCACGTCGCTTCGAGTGAGCTTCGGAATATTGAACCTCGCACACCGCGACGGACACGAGGCGCCAACACCGTTGGTGCCAGGGCAGCGCTATCAGGTTCGCATCCTGCTGAACGATGCGGGCGCGGTGTTTCCTGCCGGTCACAAAATGAGGGTGGCGCTGTCTACCTCCTACTGGCCGATGATCTGGCCGAGCCCGGAGAGGGCGACTGTGACTGTATTCGGTGGGTTCGTTGAATTTCCGGTGTGTACGCCAGCAGCCGCGGATGCCCAGCTACCGCCGCTATCTGGACCTGAGACCGCTCCACCAGAACCGACCACGGAGGTCCGTGAGGGAGTTGTGAGGATTGACAGGTTGGGACTCGAGGTGAGCTCGGAAAGCCACTTCAATTCCAACATAAATGATGATGATCCGCTCAGCGCGGTGGTCAAAATGCGCCAGTCGCAGGTGATTTCGCGCGGTGCGTGGCGAATCCGGATTGAGACGGAAATGGAAATGTCGTGCGACCATGACGCCTTCCTGCTGCAGGCGACAATGCGGGCATTTGAGGGCGACATGGAGGTCTGTCGTCGCGGGTGGGATTACAGCGTTCCGCGAAACTTCGCTTAGCATTCAACCTACCGGCTGTCCTCCGTTGGTAACCGGATCGAACGTTCAGGCCCACGGTCGCGGGCACCCCAGGTGCGCCGGAGTGCCGACAACACAAGCCACATCAGAATCCGGAACACAACAATGGCGAGCGTAATCTGGACCCATAGGCCGAAGTTCCCCAGCGTGGCTTCGATGCGGTCACCCCATGGGTATGGCAGAAGGCCACATCCCGTTTCGATCAGGTTTGTGGTCGTCCGCTTCCACCAGGTGAGCATCTCCGGGATGTATAGCCAGCCATAAATGTACGCGGCCAGGACGGCGCATGCAGTCCATGCTCTGAATATGTGGCTTCGCACACTGTGCTTCGTGTTGCTCCATGACGATTGCAAGGCTGGTTCCCTCCTCGGCCCGAGGCCTGAACTCATTTGCGTCTCTATTGTTCCCGCATTGCGTGCCTTCCAGGGCCAGCGTTCGCAGCTTTCCTTTCGCAGATCATTCCCACTAGACTATGGGCGAAGAAGCGGTCTGGCAGTGGACAAAACCTTATGCCGGGGGAGGGCAGAGCATGCAGGCAGATTTCGTCATAGTCGGCGCGGGCTCGGCTGGCTGCGTGCTGGCCAACCGGCTGACTGAGGACCCCAATACGAAGGTCTTGCTGATAGAGGCAGGAGGCCAGGACAGGAACCCGCTCATTCACGTCCCGGCCGGCTTCATGAAGATGCTCGATCATCCCACCCTGACATGGAAGTACCGTGCCGAGCCCGATCCCGGCACCAACGGACGCGCCATCGTCTACACGCGCGGTCGCGTGATCGGCGGCTCCTCCTCGATCAACGGGATGATCTATATCCGCGGCCAACCAGAGGACTATGACCATTGGGCGCAGCTCGGCAATCGTGGCTGGTCGTGGGATGATTGCCTGCCGTTCTTCCGCAAGGCCGAGCGGTGGGAGGGCGAAGGCAGCGCGGTGCGTGGCAAGGATGGACCGCTCCTTACTTCGGCGACGGACCGGCCAGCGATTTGCGCGACAGTGATCGAGGCTGGCAAGCAGCTCGGCCTCGAATACCGTGACGACGTCAACGACCTTCCGCCTGGCGCCGGCAACAGTGTGGGATGGTGCCAGCAGACTCGCGGTGGTCGTCGTCGCGCGAGTACTGCGCGCACGTATCTGCGGCCGGCGTTGAAACGGCCGAACCTGCAACTCGTCACCGGCGCGCTGGTCCACAGGGTTCTGTTCGATGGCAAGCGCGCGACCGGTATTGAGTTCTCGCGTGCGGGCGTGGTCGAGCGGGCAGAGGCCGCACGAGAGGTGATCCTGTCGGCGGGTGCAATCGGCTCGCCGCACATCTTGCAGTTATCGGGCGTCGGCGATCCGGAGCAGCTGGCGAACATCGGCGTACCCATCGTGCATGAACTGCGCGGCGTCGGTCGCAATATGCAGGACCACTATGTGGCCCGCGTCTCCTATCGCATTGTCGGCGCTCAGACTGCCAACGAGCGATCACGCGGCCTGCCATTTGCCGCCGAGGTCATGCGCTGGCTGATCTCCGGCAAAGGCATGTTGAGCTACAGCCCCTCGATCGTCGCCGCCTCCGTCAAGGTGCTGGAGAGTTCGGCCACGCCCGATATGCAATGCACGTTTGCACCCGGCAGCCTCAAGGACGGCCAGATGGGTGAACTCGAGAAGGCCCCGGGCCTGAGCGCAGGCGCATGGCAGATGCGGCCTTTGTCGCGTGGTTATGTCGAGGCCAAGTCGAACCGTCCCGGTGAGGCGCCGGCGATCAACCCGCGCTACCTGTCGGACGAAACCGACCGGCGTGCCATCATCGGCGGGCTGCGATTTGCCCGGCAGATTTTCGCCGCACCCGCGCTGAAGAAGTTCGCCCAGGAAGAGACCTTGCCTGGCACTCACATCCAAACGGACGACGAGTTGCTCGACTACGCGCGACGCAACGGCAGCACGTGCTATCACGCCAGTTGCACCTGCATGATGGGTCAACATCCGATGAGCGTCGTCGACAGCGAGTTGCGTGTGCACGGGATCGATGGCCTGCGGGTCATTGACGCCTCGGTAATGCCGGCGGTCACCTCGACCAACACGAATGCACCGACGATCATGATCGCCGAAAAGGGAGCGCTGATGATCAAGGGCGCTGTGCGGCAAAAGCTGGCGGCGTAGCGAGTTTCGCGACCGACCGCATCGGCCGAACTTGGCGGCAGTTTTGCACAAATGCCCGATGCCCCTTACTGTTCCAATGTGAGCCGCGACCGGGTGCGGCCCGGAGCGGCAATCGCCCAACCATTCGCGGGAGGAGCCAGTCCATGCCACTCGACATCATGCCAACCGCCCGAACAGTCACCTCGACGTTGCACTACCTGCAGCGCGGCAAAGACAAACCTGCGCGCTATGTCTTCGAGCCGCCGCCCGGCGTGCCACGGTGGAACGGCATCGATGATCCGCATGACGTGAGGATCGAGGACGCGCGTGGCCATGAGGCAGATTTCACCCTCGACCGCAACGGTTTCGCGCTGATCAAGGCGCTGACCGCGGTAAGCGACTTCTATTCCGAAGATCAGATCAAGCAGGTCTACTATCCAGAGGTCGCGCGCCTGCTGCAGGAGACCCTTGGTGCCAGCCGCGTCTTCGTCTTCGACCACAACGTGCGCAACGCGGGACGGTCCGGAATGGCCGAGCCCTCGCGCCGGGTGCACAACGACCACACGGTCAATTCGGCGCCACGCCGCGTGCACGATCATCTTGGTGCCGATGCGTCCGAGTTGCTGAAACACCGCTTCGGCGTTGTCAATGTCTGGCGGCCGATCCGCGGCCCGGTGCTGGATTCACCGCTCGCGCTGTGCGATGCGCGCAGCTTCACCGACGACGACCTCATCGCGAGCGATCTCGTTTACAACCATGTGCGCGGTGAAACATCCTCGGTCGCCTACCGGCCCGACCACCGCTGGTACTATTTCTCTGATATGCAGCCCGATGAGGTCGTGCTGATCCGCGTGCACGACAGCGCCACCGACGGCCGCGCGCGGCTCTCATTCCACACGTCATTCGACAATCCGCTTGCACAAGGTGCACCGCCGCGCGAGAGCATCGAGGTGCGCAGCCTGGTGTTCTTTCCTCCCGGCGCTTGAGGAGTTTGCGACGACGAAACGGGTGCTGGCTTAAGCGACACCGCGCTACGGGTCGATATGTGCGGCTGCCAAGCCAGCTCCCTGTTTGCAGTAGGAGTGCGACCGGGTGAACACCTTCGCGCCGTTCAGGATCACAGTCTGCGGCATCGAGGAGCTGTCCGGTCACTGCGATGCGGAGGTCAGTCACGTCCTCTCGATTCTAGACCCGGAATGGCCTGTGCCCGAGGTATTTGGCACCTTTGGCGAGCATGCAAAGCTCGAGCTGCGTTTCCACGACATCATCGACGAGCGCGACGCCGGCATGATTGGGCCCCGGAAAGAAGACGTTGCTCAACTGCTCACCTTCGGGCGCGGATTGTTGGAAGAGCCACAAGCGGTCGCGCATCTACTCATCCACTGTCACGCCGGTGTTTCCAGATCCACCGCCTCTATGGCGCTGATTCTCGCCCAGACTTTGCCGGACGTGTCGGCCAGTCGGATCTTCGGGGAAGTGCTGCGCATCCGTCCACAGGCATGGCCGAACTTGCGCATCCTCGAATTGGGAGATGCGCAGTTGAAGCGACGCGGCGAGTTGGTTGGTGCAGCGGCTGGTATCTACCGGACGCAGCTCGATAGGCGGCAGTATATGGCTGAGCATATGCGGTATAACGGCCGCGGACGAGAGATCGAGGCAGCTTCTGGCTGATGTGCTTTCGCACCGTTGCGCTGTGAAGTCTCGTCGACTGACCGGGAGGAACGGCCCATGAAGATCGTCAAAGTGTCCGCAATTCCGATGTCGGCGCCGGTTCCGACAGGATAAGCGTCACCGCACCGACCTTGGAACCAAGGTCAAGAGCGACGCGACACTCATCCGCGTCGAGACCGACAACGGGCTCACCGGCATCGGCGCGGCACTCGGTACGCCGCCGATCGTCGCGGCCATCGTCGAGCACGAGCTCGCGCCGGAATGCGTCGGCGAGGACCCGATGTTCTCCGAGCGCATCTACGAGAAGATGTACAACGGCTCACGCAGCAGGCCGGCGCTCGAGCGTGGCGTGACACAGGCCGATGAAAGCCGGCGCCGGGGCGTGATCATGGAAGCGATAGCCGGCGTCGACATCGCAGTGTGGGACGTCAAGGCGCAGGCACTGGGCATTCCACTCTACCAGGCACTCGGCGCGGTGCGCAGCTCGGTGCGTGGCTATGCCAGCGGTGGATGGGCGCCCGGCGACGAGGCCGAGGCGGAACTTGCGGGATACGCTGCCAAGGGTTTCACCGCCGCCAAGATGCGCGTGGTCGGTCGTGACGGCTTCTCGATTGCCAATTGCGTGCGCAGGGTGAAGGCGGCCCGCCGCGGGCTTGGCCCCAATGTCGAACTGATGGTCGACGCGCACGGTTCGCTTGAAGTTGCGACCGCCATCAAGCTTGCCAGGGAGCTTGAGCCCTACGACATCGCCTGGTTCGAGGAGCCGGTCTCGCCGGACGATCACGCCGGCCAGGCGGAGGTGCGGCGTTCGACGACCATCCCCATCGCTTCGGGTGAGCGTGAGTTCACGCGGTTCGACTTCCAGGATCTGCTCGAGCGCCGTGCTCTCGATATCGCGCAGCCGGACGTCGCCCGCGCGGGCGGCATGACTGAGATCCGCCGTATTGCCGCACTGACCTCGGCGCATGGCGTGCGTCTCGCACCGCACGCCTGGGGCAGTGGCGTGCTGTTCGCCGCAAGCATCCACGTCGCGATGGCAGCCGCCAACTGCCATATTCTCGAGGTTACGCAAGGCTACATGCCGATGATGTGGGAGCTCTTCAACGAACCATTCGACATTCGCCCGAACGGCATGGTGCATGCGCCGGACCGGCCGGGACTCGGCTTCACGTTGCGCGCCGATGCGCTGGAGCGGTTCCGGTATGTCGACGGGCCTGAGTTTGAGTTTTAAGCGCTATCGTTCCAAGGTCATTGCGAGGAGCGTAGCGCCGCGGCAATCTCGGTCACGCAGTGCGCGCACAATTTGACCGAGATTGCCGCGGCGCCACGCTCCTCGCAATGACATCGTCATCAGCGCCCATGGCGGCGGCATAGCTTCGTCAGTACGTCGGCACTTTCCCAGGTTTCGCAGCGATCGACCGCTTGTTCGACCAGCATAACACCATCTGGCGTCAGCACTGTCCCGGCGAGCTCACGAAACTTGTCGCGCAGCTCCGTCTCGGCAAACGGCTGTAGGAAATCGCCTCGATGGCTGTCGCATTCATGGGTGGCGCTGCGGCCGTCGTTGAGAACCACCGTCACACGCGCTGGCCGAAGGCGCGGCGCCACCTCGCTCATCGCAGGGTCCTCCGCGACCATGACACGATGACGCAGTGCCACGATCGCCGGATCGTTCACCGCCTCATCATCGAGGGCGCTGTGTCCAGCATGTCCCCGCACCGCCATCGCGGCGGCGGCATGAGGCAGCGAGTATTTCGACGCGAAGAAATTAGGCGGGTCCGGATTGCGCATGACAGAAGCAAACCGATAGGTGGCAATGTCGATATGAGCGATCTCCTCCGGGCGCGGCCGCAGCTCGGCCAGAGCCCGTTGCAGGCAATCGAGTGCCGGATGGATCGGGTTGCAGCACGCGTAGAGGCGAAAGTAGTTACGCGTGATGTGCCACGTCGAGCCCAGATCGTCCAGCAGCCCCTGGGCGCTGAAACCGCCGCCGACCAACTCGCCCAGCGCCTGCTCGATCGCATCGTCCTGCGCCTCAAATCCGGCGAGCGCCAGTCCGGGCGCCAACGCGGCGGCAAAGCCGCTCATTCCACCGGCGACGTTCAGCGCGGTGGCCCCGGCCACGGCGTTGGTATAGCTGGGTGTCAACAGCAGCGTCGTGGCGATGCGCATCGCGCGACTGATCCCGGCCGCATCGAGGCCGCGCAGCCGTGCCCCCGCCGCTGCCGCCGCCAACAGCGACACCTGGCCGTTCTGATGCGCCAGGGGCCGCGGCGTGAACCCACCGGCGAGACGTGCCACAACATCGTAGCCGAGCAGCAGCGCCATCAGCATATCGCGGCCGGTGCTGCGCGCCTGCTCGCCAACCGCCAACACCCCCGGAAGCACTTGCATAGCTGCCTGGCCCGAGACGAACCGCAGGCCCTCGCAAAGTTCGATCGACCGCCCGGCAATGCCATTCAGCAGCGCGGCGGTTCGCGGATCATGTGACGGCCAGCCGCTTGCATAGACCGTGGCGCCGCTGCCGGCGCCAAGCTGCTCGCGAAGTCGTCGAACCTCGGGCCGCTCAGCGCCAGCCAGGATCACACCGAGCGTATCAAGCAGGACGAGCCTGGTATGATGTTGCACCGGCGCAGGGACATCCTCCCATTGCGTCGCCGCGACAAATGCCGCCAGCTCTTCGATCTGCCGTGCCACCGCAAGTCTCCCCTCTGCCGAACGAAATTGACAGCCTTCGTATGGCGGATCACGGTCCAACAGAACAGGCATTCGAGGAGGATGGCCAATGGTATCGTCGCGTCAGCCGGCCGCCGGCACCAATACACCAGAGCCCATCGAGGTCGTTCCCCTGACCCTTCACATCGGTGCAGAGATCAGAGGCGCTGATCTGACTCAGCCTCTGCCGCCAGAGCAACTGAAGACGGTGCGGGACGCTTTCCTGAAGTGGAAGGTCATTTTCTTCCGCGATCAAAATCTCGATCACGCACAGCACGTCGCGATGGCGCGCCAGTTCGGCGAGCCGACGATCGGCCATGCGGTGTTCGGTCATGTCGAAGGCCATCCCGAGATCTACTCGGTGGCCAAGAACCGGACCGCGAACTCGAAATACGAAGCGATGATGGTCACGCCTTGGTTTGGCTGGCACACCGATGTCACGGCGGCCGTCAACCCGCCGTGCGCCTCCATCCTGCGGGGCGTGACAATCCCGCCATATGGCGGAGATACATTCTGGACCAACCTCGCCGCCGCCTATGCCGGTCTATCGGAGCCGATGCGCGCGTTCGTTGACGGGCTGCGCGGCATCCACGCCTTCGAGCCACGCGGCGACGCCAAGGCGGGAAGCGAATACAATGAGCGGGTAAAGCGTCGCGCCCTGAAAAGCGAGCATCCGCTGGTGACGGTCCACGCGGAGACCGGGGAGCGGGTGCTGTTCGCCAGCCCGTCCTTCCTGAAGTCCCTCGTCGGTTTTACTCCGCGGGAGAGCGCCAAGATACTCGAGATCCTGTGGGAGCATGCCGTGCGCCCCGAATACACGGTGCGCTTTAAATGGAACACGGGTGACATCGCCTTCTGGGACAACCGATCGACCGCGCACCTGGCGCCGCGGGACATTTTTCAATCGGACTACGACCGCCAGCTTTATCGGATCACGCTGGTGGGCGAACCGCTGGTCGGCGTCGATGGTCGGCCGTCACGGTCCATCGAGGGCCTGCCGATCCGATCGGCCGAGGAGGAACTGCGGATGATGGCGGCCGAGTAGCACCCGACGCCCCAGCAAAAATGCGCTTCGGCTTCTATCTCCCCACCCGCGGTCCTACAGCCACGCGCGAGGGCATTCTTGCACTGGCACGCGAAGGCGAGCGTCTCGGCATGAACTCCGCGATGATTGCGGACCACATCGTTTTCCCGACGGAAAGCGAATTCGATCTATCCGTACACGGTGGATCGCAAGCATCCCGGCGGCGGCGACGCATTGGAGACCTTCTCCATTCTTGGCGTGGTGGCGGGCGCGACGGAGAGGCTGCGTCTCGTTACCTCCGTGCTGGTGTTGCCCTACCGCAACCCCGTACTGACAGCGAAGATGGTGGCATCGCTCGACGTGCTGTCTGGCGGACGCGTGACATTGGGCGTCGGGGTCGGCTGGTTGAAGGAGGAATTCCAGGCTCTGGACAGCCCGGACTTCGACAGACGCGGCGCCGTCACGGATGAATGGATCGCTATCTTTAAGCAGCTGTGGAGCCAATCGCCCGCCAGCTTCACCGGCCAGCACTACAAGTATTCCAACATTCGCGCAGAACCATTCCCGTTACAGAAGCCGCATCCGCCGATCTGGATCGGCGGCCACTCCCGCGCTGCATTGCGTCGTACCGCACGGCACGGCGACGGCTGGCACCCGGTAGGCGCCATCGCCGCCTCGCCGCTTCCACCGCAGGAAATGCGGGAGCACCTGAGTACATTGCGACGCCTGACCGAAGCCGAGGGGCGCGATTTTTCGGCGCTCACCATATCTTACAAGGCGCCGCTGTATGACGGACTGATTCCAGATCGCGACGGTACCCGCAGAAGCTTCTCCGGCAGTTCTGAGGACATCGCCGGCGACATCCGTTCCTTCGCTGCCATCGGCGTGCACGAACTGATCCTCGATTTCCGTGGCGCGTCCATCGACGAAAGCATCGCGCGCCTGCAACGCTTCGCCGCCGAGGTGATGCCGCTGGTGGGCGAATAGGCGCAGTCGAGGACCTGCAAAGCTCGCGCTGGCTGGTCAGCTAGTTGCTTGGGGTTTCACAGATTCGGACTGCATCATCTGCCGATGCAGCCCTATGTTGTCTGCGGTTTCAGGCTGCTGCCGTTTGGATTTTTCGACCAGAACCCGGTGATCGACCTGCCGCGGACGACGAACGCAGGGAGTTGCCGCAACTGACACGTGCCCAACTCGTCGGAACCGGCAGCGATGACTGTTACATCCCCTCGACGAGGAACTGACTTGACCTCGTTGTTTTATTTCGAATGACGTCAACCTCCTTCGAGTTTTCCGAAGCCTTCCAGGCTTTGGCTTTCGCAAGGCTGTCAAACTCAATGACGACAAACCGCTTCGGGGCAGTTCCATCGAATGGTGTGATTTTCTCAGTACAGTATTATGTACTTGCCGCCGAAAGGAGCCAGCGTCTCCGGTCCTGATTTGGGAGGAACCGCCTTGAAGCCTTCAGGATCGGTGACGTCGCTGATTTCGACTACAACATAAGCCGGGGGTGTTGCTTGAGCGTGCAGCTCCTGGATGATTGCCCCGCCAGCGGCGATGCCCGCAACGAGCGCTATAGCAAGCTTGTGATTGGGTTTCATAGGACCGATCCTCCTGTGGTGACGGTCAGTGTCAGGACTCCGGGATTACTGAGTGGCTGACAAACAGCCGACCATAGCCTTGCGGTTATTGGCTGTCGCTGTCGATGAGCATCGCCCGATCAAAGAGCTGCTCACTTCAGGGCCGCGATAGCGCGTTCTCGCTGGGCTTTTAATTGCGCATTGTCAAGCGGCGCGACCGGACGGCGGGAGGATTATCCGCCCAGCGCCCACTTGCCCCATGCGCCCATCGCCGCCTGGCGGCTGGCGATGTTGTGCGTCAGCACTGTCAGAAGGTCGCGGCGGATCGAGGCGAGCGCGTCCGCGTCGTACACCGCTTGTGCACCGCATACCTCGACCAGCTTCTCGACCGCCGACTGCACCTGATGCTGCGCATGTGTCATGTCGCGACGGGTGCGCAGGACATAGTCCTGGGGGATCGGCGTATCGTTGGCGATCATTGCTTCCGCCGCGGCACGCCCGCTGTGCATGGTCAGCATGGCCGCATCGATCGCCGCGGCGGCTTCGGCAACCGTCATTTGCACGAACTCGCTGGCCGCCATCCGCGTGACGCCGCGCGATACGCGTTCGCGCAGGCCGGACATTGCCACGGCAAGCGCGCGATTGCCCAGTGCGATGGCGACCGGCGGCAGCGAGTAGTTCACCATCAGGCCGCGTGGGATGCGCACCAGCGGATAGTCGGCATGCACCTTCGCACCTGGCGGCGTGCCGGCGAGCAGTTCGCTGAGCAGAACGCAGCGATGGTCGGGTACGAACACGTCGTGCAGACGCAGCGAACGGCTGCCGGTGCCGGCGAGCCCGAGCACGTGCCAGTCGTCGATGATCTCGATGTCGGCGAACGGCACAAGGAGATAGCCGATGCCGGCTGGATCGCCCTGCCTGCCGAGGAATGCACCGATGATCGCCCAGCGGGCGTGCGTGCTGCCGCTGGAGAACGAATACTGTCCGCTCAGATCGCCAGCCGCCGGCGATGCGTTCGGCGATGGCACGTGGCGCGAGCGAGGACGATGCGACGCGCTTGCGGATCGTCGCCCCAGACATCGATCTGCGCCTGCAGCGGGATACGACGCGAGCAGCCACTGATGTTCGCCGAGTACGGCGTAGACCCAGCCGGAGGAGGCGCAGCCCTCGGTAAGGGTCTCGACGATGCGGGAGAACAGCGAGAAGCGCAGCTGCAAGTCCGCCGAAGCGGCGCGGCTGGATGATGCGCAGGATGCCGGTGCGGTGGAAGTCGGCGATCGTCTCCGGCACGGACGTCGCGCGCGACGTTGGTGGCTGTGGCGCGCTCGGCGAGCACTGGGACCAGCGCGCGCGCCTGCTCCAGGAGATTGCTTTCCTCGGCAGTGAACGCTTCGTCCATCAGCGGTTCATGCCGCGTACCGCCTCGCACACCGCGCGGGTCACTTCGGCTGTGGTCGGCCTTGCCGCCGAGATCGGGGGTCATGATGCCGGCGGCGCACACCTGCTCGACCGCGCGCATCAGCAGCTCGGCCGCAGGCTTCTCGCCAAGATGCTCCAGCATCATCGCGCCGGTCCAGAAGCTGGCGACCGGGTTGGCGATGCCCTTGCCGGTGATGTCGAACGCCGAGCCGTGGATCGGCTCGAACATCGACGGGCTGCGGCGCTCGGGATCGACGTTGCCGGTGGGCGCGATGCCGAGCGAACCGGCCAGCGCGGCGGCGAGGTCGGACAGGATGTCGGCGTGCAGGTTGGTCGCCACGACGGTGTCGATGGTCTGCGGCTTGCGCACCATGCGCATGGTCATCGCGTCGACCAGTTCCTTGTCCCAGGTGACGTCGGGATAGTCGTGCGACACCAGGGCGGCGATCTCGTCCCAGAACACCATGCCGTGGCGCTGCGCGTTGGACTTGGTGACGACGGTGAGCAGCTTGCGCGGGCGGCTGCGGGCGATGTCGAAGGCGAAGCGCATGATCCGCTCGACGCCGCGGCGGGTGAAGATGGCGGTCTCGGTGGCGACTTCCTCGGGGAGGCCGCGATGCGCGCGGCCGCCATGGCCGGCATATTCGCCCTCGCTGTTCTCGCGCACGATCACCCAGTCGAGGTCGCCGGGCCCGACGTCGCGCAGCGGTGAGGTGATGCCGGGCAGGATGCGCGTCGGGCGGACGTTGGCGTACTGGTCGAGGCCCTGGCAGATCGGCAGGCGCAGACCCCCAGAGCGTGATGTGGTCGGGGATGTCGGGATCGCCGACCGCACCGAAATAGATCGCGTCGGCGGTGCGCAGCCAGGCCAGGCCGTCGGGCGGCATGAAGCTGCCGTGCTTGCGGTAGCGGTCGGAGCCCCAGTCGTAGTGGTCGACGATCAGCGTGAAGCTGCCGTCGCGCGCGGCGACCGCATCCAGCACTTCGAGGCCGGCGCTGATGACCTCGGGGCCGATGCCGTCGGCTGGGATGGAGGCGATGCGATATTCGCGCATGGTGGCTTCTCCGACCTCGCGTTGCCGACCTCGCCTTGGAGGTACCGCGCACGGCGTCAGGTTGCAACCTCACGTGGTGGCCCGCCCGGTTCGACCGTCAACAGGACGTGATGCAATCGAATTCATCTGCCGCCGCAAGTTTTCCGGCCCCGCCTGCCACGGCATATTCGGCCACCTAGGGAGCACGTGATGAACGACGGGCAGCAGCCGAACGCGACGACAGTGCCTACTGCCAATCCGACCACGGACGTCGCTTCGGCCTTCTTGACGGCCGGCGGCGAGATGGCTGCCCTTATCAGCGCCAAAGACTGGGCGGCCACCTCGCTCGGTGCGCAGGTCACGTGGCCGCAGAGCCTGCAGACCGTTCTCCGTATCCTGGTGACGTCGCGCTACGCGATGTGGCTCGGTTGGGGGGCGCAGCTCACGTTCTTCTACAACGATGCCTATGCCGCGATGACCCTTGGCGCCAAGCATCCATGGGCACTCGGCCGTCCGGCTTCCGAAGTGTGGGCGGAGATCTGGAATGATATCGGCCCGCGGGCCGAAACCGTCATGCGGACCGGTGAGCCGACCTGGGACGAGGGCCTGCTGCTCTTTCTCGAGCGGAATGGCTACCCGGAGGAGACCTATCACACCTTCTCATACAGTCCGTTGCCCGACGATCGTGGCGAGGTCGGCGGCATGTTGTGCGTCGTCACCGAGGATACTGATCGAGTGATCGGTGAGCGCCGCCTCGCCACGCTGCGCGAGCTTGCCAGTCTGCTGGCCGCGGTGCGGACCGAGCCGGATGTGCTGGCGGCAATCGAGCGTGGCCTTGCAACCAATGGGCGTGACATGCCCTTTGCCATCGTCTGGCTGTTCGACGCCGAGGTGCAGCGGGCTCGCCTTGCCTCTACTACCGGCATTACGCGCGAACATCGCATGGCAGTGCCGGAGATCGACATTGCCGACGTGGCGCCGGATCATCCGGTTGCACGGATCCTTGACGGTTCACCGCACGTGACCATCGATGATCTGGGACGATATGGCGTGCTTCCTTCCGGAGAGTGGGATCAGCCGCCTCATCAGGCCCTTGCGGTGCCGATCGTTCAGCAGGGCGAAAGCAGACCTGCCGGAATGCTGCTCGTGGGGCTCAATCCGTACCGGCCGCTGTCCGAGAGCTATACAGGCTTTGTCGATCTGGTTGCGTCGCAGATCGCTTCGGGTCTGGCCAGCGCGCGGGCCTATGAGGCGGAGCGCCAACGTGCGGAAGCGCTCGCGGAGATCGATCAGGCGAAGACCGCATTCTTCTCCAATGTCAGTCATGAGTTCCGCACCCCGCTGACGTTGATGCTCGGTCCGCTGGAAGACGAGATCGCCACGCGTGATGACGGGTCCGCGGACCGGCTGAACATGGTTCATCGCAACGGGTTGCGGCTGCTGCGCCTGGTCAACACGTTGCTGGATTTCTCGCGCATCGAGGCGGGGCGTGTGCAAGCGACGTTCCGGCCCACCGATCTTGGCGCTTATACCGCCGAGCTTGCCAGCAACTTTCGTTCCGCCTGTGAGCATGCTGGGCTGCTACTTACCGTGGACTGCCCGCCGTTGCCGGATCACGTGTACGTCGATGCCGACATGTGGGAACGCGTGGTTCTCAATCTTGTTTCCAACGCATTCAAATACACGCTCGAAGGCAATATTGGCGTGACGGTGCGACTTACTGATGAACAGACTGTCGAACTCGTCGTCACCGATACCGGTGTGGGAATCCCGGAGGACGAACTGCCGCGCATCTTCGATCGCTTTCATCGGATCGAGGGGCAGGCTGCGCGCACGGTGGAGGGCAGCGGTATCGGCCTCGCGCTGGTGAACGAGCTGGTTCGTCTGCACGGTGGCACAATCGCTGTGCAGAGCAGGCTTGGTGCCGGGACCACGGTGTGCGTCGCGTTGCCGCTCGGTTACGCGCACCTGCCGCCCGAACATGTGGCGCACGATCGGGGACGCATGTTGCCGGAAGCCACCGCCGCGGCGTCCTTTGTGGCGGAGGCAATGCGCTGGCTGCCGCAAACGGACGGCGTGCCGGATCGGGATGATGGAGTTCTGGACGCCGCCGCTGGACTGTTCGACGTAGCTGAAGGCACGGACCGGGCGGTGCGTCCCGGTATACTGTTGGCCGACGACAGTCCCGACATGCGGGACTACGTCATGCGCCTGCTGGGCGCCCAATACGACGTCCGTGTTGTGGCGGATGGCGAGGCTGCATTGCGCGCGGTTGGTGAACAGCGTCCCGATCTGTTGCTGAGCGATGTGATGATGCCGCGGCTGGATGGGATCGGCCTGGTCGCGGTGCTGCGGGCCGATCCGCAACTGCGGGATATACCCATAATCCTGCTGTCCGCCCGCGCTGGAGAGGAGGCGCGTGTTGAGGGTCTCGATGCTGGTGCGGACGACTATCTGGTGAAACCGTTTGCCGCGCGTGAATTGCTGGCGCGCGTCCGTTCCAATCTGGACCTCGCGCGTATCCGTCGCGAGGCGGCCGAGCAGGTCCGCGAGGAGGCGCGTCGCCTCGAGCTGTTGAACCGTACCGGAAACGTGCTTGCGGCAGAACTTGACCTCGAGCGGCTGGTCCAGATGGTGACGGATGCCGCGGTGGAGCTCACCAACGCAGAGTTCGGCGCATTCTTCTACAACGTTGTAAACGATGCCGGTGAGTCCCAGACCCTTTACGCACTGTCCGGCGCTTCGCAGGAGGCCCTTGATGGCTTCCCGATGCACCGCGACAGCAAGATCTCCGATCCGACCTTTCGGCGCGATGGCGTCGTCCGCTCGGACGATATCACGCGCGATCCGCGCTATGGCCAGAAGCCGCCTCGTGAGGGCGGACCGAAAAGCTATCAGCCGGTGCGCAGCTACCTTGCAGCACCAGTGGTGTCGCGCACCGGCGAGGTACTCGGCGGACTGTTCTTTGGCCACTCCGAGACGGGCGTGTTCACCGCGCGCGATGAGCTGGTTGCCGGCGGAATAGCGGCGCAGGCCGCGATCGCGATCGACAATGCACGGCTGTACCGAGCAAGCAGGCACGCGGAAGAAAACCTGCGTCAGCTCAACGACAGCCTCGAGCAGCGTGTGTCGGAGGAGATCGCCGAACGCATGCGCGCCGAGGAAGAGCTGCGCCAAGCACAGAAGATGGAGGTCGTGGGGCAGCTCACCGGCGGGGTAGCGCACGATTTCAACAATCTGCTCACGGCCATCATTGGTGGTGCTGAGACTTCTGCGCCGGCTTCTGCCGCAAACGTCGGGTGGAGCGCCGGACCGCATTCAGCGCGCCATTCGCATGATCGATGCAAGCGCGCAGCGTGCGGCCACCCTCACTCACCAATTGCTGGCGTTCGCCCGACGTCAGGCGCTTGATCCGCGCCCGTTTGACGCCAACAGGCTCGTTGCCGGCATGTCCGAACTGTTGCGGCGTACGCTGGGTGAGTTGATCTCGATCGAGTTTGTGCTGGCCGGGGGGCTGTGGCGCATCATGGCCGATCCGAATCATCTGGAGAGCGCGCTGCTAAACCTGGCGGTGAACGCTCGCGATGCGATGCCGAACGGAGGTCGGTTGACGATCGAAACGGCGAATGCCTACCTGGACGAGACCTATGCGCAGCAGCACCAGGACGTGCTGCCTGGCCAGTATGTGCTGATCGCGGTGTCGGACACCGGAACCGGCATGAAGAAGGATACCATACAGCGCGCGTTCGAGCCGTTCTTCACCACCAAGGAGATCGGCCACGGTACTGGTTTGGGGCTTAGCCAAGTGTACGGCTTCATCAAGCAGTCGAACGGCCACATCAAGATATACAGCGAACTCGGTCAGGGAACGGCGGTGAAGCTTTATCTGCCGCGCCTTCTCGGGGAAGGACCAATCGAGGCGGAAGTATCGGACGCACAGGAGGCTCCGAACGGCGGCACCGGTGAGCTTATCCTGGTGGTGGAGGACGATCCCGCCGTGCGCTCTTACAGCACAGAGTTGCTGCGCGAATTGGGCTACCGTGTGATATCGGCATCCGATGGCTGGGCGGGATTGCAGCTTCTGGCGCGCTATCCTGCCATCCGCCTCCTGTTCACGGATGTCGGGCTGCCTGGTGGCATGACTGGGCGACAGCTGGCGGATCAGGCACGACAGCAGCGTCCGGATCTGCTGGTCCTGTTCACCACCGGATACGCGCGCAACGCCATCGTGCACGGCGGAGTGCTGGATCCTGGCACGCATCTTCTGCCGAAGCCGTTCACCTATTCCGCTCTGGCGGCAAAGATGCGCGCTCTGCTGGATGGCTGAACGTACCGCGCAGGAATTGCCGACGCGGCAGAAATTGCCGGGTTTGTGATCGCGTGGCACGCCTATTGCGCACGCATTCAAACTGTTCCGCATGGCACACGCGATGCACCAGACGTTGCCTGATCATTGGAGCAGGCAATTATGTCAATCGGCAGCATCGGCGCTTACTCGAACTGGTGGCAGTCGCAAAATCAGGCTGCGCAGGCCGCGACGGGTTCGAGTGCGGCCACCGCCACGAGTTCGAGCAGCAACATCACCAATACCGGCTCACTCGCTGCGACGAGCAATATGTCGACCCTTATGCAGTCGTTTTCAGCTGATCTGCAATCGATGCTCACACAGCTTGGCAACGAGACGGGTGGCGCGGCCACGTCATCGGCGACCACCGCCAGTTCGGGCTCGGGCAATGTCGATCAGACCGGGACAGCGCAGGCTCAGGGGGCCGAGCATCACCATCATCACCATCACGCTGGTGGAGCGGGCGAAGATGGCTCGCCGCAGAATGCGGCTAACCAACTGGTCGGTGAGATCGGGCAATCACTGCAAGGTGGCACGCTGAGTGCGAGTCAAATTGGTCAGTCGGCGAACGCATTTGCGGCGGACGTGATGCAGGCGTTGCAGTCGTACGGCACAACAAAACCCAGCGCTTCTGGGTCGTCGATCGTCGCCTGAACCGTCGGGCGGGGCTGGCAGAAGCCAGTCCCGCCCGCAAAATCACCCCGAGCCTATTGTGGGCAAATTCGCCAGATCACGCCGGTGCCAGGGATCTGCACGAGCGGTCCGATCGAGGCTGGTCCGACGAACTTGCTGTCTGCGCCAGCCTGGCCGAGATCGCGCACCGCGCCATAGTCCACGATCCACGCACAGGCGTCAGGACCCATGCGCACGTTGGTAGGCCGATTGAGACCATGCACGTTTTGCGCGACGAAAGCCTGATCAAACGTGTCGTTATGGGCGAAGTCCTGGATCTCGAGTTGCAGCGGTTTCCCCGCTGGGCTGAAGTTGATCAGCTTTACCTCATGTCCCACCTCGTGGGCGGGTTCCGTTGCATTAGAAGCTGAGAAGCCGAAGTCACCTTCCAGGACGTAGAGCGCCGCACCAGGCCTTACCGGGCCACGCGCGAAGGATCCAGGCACGAAGTCGATGCCGGTGAACGAAGAGTTGGCAGCCTCGGTGGCCAGCGGAGAGGTTATTGGCTGCGGCGGGAACGCCAGCACATCCGCGATCGGGACATTCTGCTCCAGGAACTGAGCGAGGCTCGCCGCTGTGCACATGCTGGGTGGGTTCGACGGATCGGGCACACAGAGATCATCGCTCGGGCCGCCCTGCGGGTTGAACACTGCCTGGCTGGACGAGAGGAAGCCGAAGCGGTCGGGCCAACCGTGATAGTCGGGGCTGCCGTCCGGGTTTGGCACAGCCAACTGTATGTTGTCAGGTGCATTGTTCGACGGCCTGGCACCGCGCTCGTCTGGGCCGTCCTCACCAACCAGCATCTGCCCTTGCAGGACATGGTTGCGAGGCGCGAAACGGATGGCGTAGCCATTGCGATAACCCCACGAGTAGGGCTCGATCGTCTGGTCGGGAGTGTCTGAGTCCAGCCTTGCGCGCAGGATCGCTCCGTCGCAGACGCCGTGATGCATTGCACTGGTAAAGGCCTTTACAGTGGCGCCCGGCTGCGTGGTGCCAAACGGCGAATAGCCAGTGGTCTTCACGTCCGGTGAACCGCCGGAATCGAACACGTTGTTGCTCAGCGTGATGTCCTGGCACGGAATGTCCTGCTGGTTCGTGCCGCCGCCGTTGTCGCGCCCGACAACGCCGCTGTTGGTCGTTGAACCCTGCGACCAGTAGATCCAACCATCCCTGAACGCGAGTTGTTCAGTGGGATGGTCGCCGGTCGGCAGATTGGTGATGAATGGCGTGACGTGTCCGCTGTCTGGATCCACCACCACGATACGAGAGCTGTTGTTCTGTCCGGCTGCATGGGTGGCCTGATTGGAGTCGCTCGCGAACAGGCGTCCACCCTTGAGTCCTTGTTCGAATGCGATGTCCACCGCTGGCCCTGCCGCCTGCAGCCCATCGCCATTGGCGGCAGGTTTTGCCAACGGGCCGCGGATCAGCTTGCCGGACTCATCGAACACCAGGATGTCCGGCGTGAATGGGTTCGTCGGATCGAACTGACCCGACCCGAAGCTGTCCTGTTCATTGCAGGGTGTGCTGGGCAGGCCATGTCCCAACTCAAGGACATAGATCTCAAATTTTCCATACTGGCCGGTCTCGCGGAATGCGATACCGGTCGGGAAATTGAGTTCGGCCTTGAAGACCGAAACCGAATAGCCGGACGGCACGACAATGTTCTGGCCATTCCCGGGATCGAAGTTGGCGGTGTTATCTGGGCAGATCGGGTTGGCCACCGTTGTCGCGTAGGCGGTTGGCAGTGCCAATAGCAGACAGCCACCAACGGAACTCAACAGTACAGATTTTTTCATTGGATTTCCCCTGTCCAATTGTCATTCGACCCATCGCGAATTGCCTGCAATTGCGCGACGAGCACCTTCTAGTCGGGGGAGAAGACGCCGCGAAGCCCGGAGGCAGTGGGCAACCGTCGGCTGACCGGCCATCGCAGGATTCCGAGTGTCGCTTGATTTGTACGTGTACCAAAATGGCTCGCCCAACAATACTGGGCAGCAGCGCCGCAATTTTATTGGCGGCAGCTCGTGGCGTAACTTTCCCCCGCGCGAATACTATTGACGTGCAAGTTCCGATGTCCACTGAAAAGATTCACGGATATGCAGCGTCATTGTGCAAACTCACAACAGATTGATCGCCATCTTGGAATCGAGGTGCCGTCCTGTGAGGCTGCTTGCAGGAAAGCCGCTTCCTAAAGCGAACCCGAATGCTGACCGGCGTCGAGCCGTATCGTCGGTTCACCACGCTCGATCACGCCGACGATCGCCGCCTGGATGCCGGCGGCGCGCAATTCGTCCACACACGCCTCGGCGCGATCGGGCGCAACCCCGGCCAACAATCCGCCCGACGTCTGTGGGTCCACCAGCAACCTGATGTGCACGTCGGCACCGGTGCCAGGCAACAGACGTCGGTTTTGCGGCGCAAGCGTGCTCTCGACACCCTCACCGGCGAGCTGCAATGCCCCCGGCAACGCGGGTAGCTGATCGGGCCACAGGACAGCCGCAACATCGGAGGCGCGCAGCATCTCAAGCAGGTGTCCGGCCAACCCAAAGCCGGTGACGTCCGTACAAGCGATCACACCGAACGCGCGCAGAATCCGCGAGGCAGCGGCGTTGCTCGTGCGCATGGACGCGATCGCGGCCTGCAGCCATGCAGCGCATGCCAAACCGCGCATGTGCGCCGCGAGCACGATGCCTGTGCCGAGCGGCTTGGTCAGTATCAGTATGTCGCCCGCTTGCAGTCCCGATTTGCGCAGCAGGTACGCGGGATCGGCCAGGCCGGTGACCGCAAACCCCAGTGCCGGCTCGGTGGCTTCGGCGCTATGGCCGCCCACCAGCGCGCAGCCGTCTGCCGCCAGGACTCCGGTGGCGCCCTGCAGCATGTCGGACAGCTCGGTCCGCATCTTGTCGCTCGAGTTGTAAGGCACGGATGCGACCGCCAGCGCAGTCCACGGCTGTGCGCCCATCGCATGCAGGTCGGACAGGGCGTGTGCGGCGGCGATCTCGCCGAACACGAACGGATCGTCGATAAAGGCGCGGAAATGATCGACGCTCTGCACCACTGCCATTCCCGCAGGCGGCAGCATCACCGCGGCATCATCCGGCGCATCGAGGCCGATCAGCACACCGGCCCCGGGCAGACGAGGCAATCCAGCCAATGCACCGGCCAGAACCTCGGCGCCAACCTTGGCGCCGCAGCCGCCGCAGCGCATCGGGTCATCACCCTGCATTGGCGCCATCGGTTCCTGGTACATGCGCATCCAGCGCCGGTCGATCCAGTCCTTCCAGCGCCACACCGCCCAACCGGATAACGCTATGCCATTGCGCCACGCCACAGCGCGTCCATCGCCGAGACCGACGATGGCCAGTGCGCTCGACTGCGGCCGCCAGGATCGCAACGCCTTGCCACGGGCAGCGCGCCGCAGGTTCGCGGCCAGCGGCGCACCGGCGCGGACTGCCCAGACTCCGGCTTTCGGTCGTGCGTTGTGCTCGATCGTTGCACAGTCGCCGGCGGCGAAGACGAAGCCGTGGCTGATACTGCGCAGCGACGCATTCACGCGAATGCAGCCGACCTCGTCGCAGGCAACGCCCGAGGTGGCGAGAAACGCAGGCCCTACCACGCCGGTCGCCCAGAGGGCGGTCGCGACTTCCAAAAAGCTGCCATCGGATAGCGCCAGCCTGCCATTCGCCAAGGCGCCAGCCCGGACCCCGCAAGCGAGTTCCACGCCGGCATCGACCAGTGCGGTTCGGGCCACGGATCGGGCAAAGGATGGAGCGCCCGCCAGAGGCTCGGCCGCGTCGCACACCAGCACGACCCGCGCGCGCTCGCGGTAGCGTCGCGCCAACGCGAGTGCCAATTCGGTGCCGCCGGCGCCGCCACCAACCACGGCGAGGCGGGCGCCCGGCCGCAGTTCCGCCTCGAGCGCGGCAAGCCTCGCCAGGAACCGCCCGATCGGCTTGACCGGTACGCCGCTGCCGGCAGGCATGGCCGGCTCACCGCCGACATCGATCGACAGCAAGTCGAACGGCACGTCGGGACGTCCGGTGACCATGATCGTGCGCTCCACCAGGCGGATGGCAGTCGCCTCCGCCAGGATCAGCCGCGCGTTGGCTGCCGCGGCGATCGGCGCCAGGTCGATGTGCGCCTGGTCGAAGCTGTACTCGCCGCGGATCAGCCCTGGCAGCATACCGGTGTACGGCGTCTCGGGCTCGCGGCCGATCAGCGTCAGCCGGACACCAGGTTCCGGCCGCATGGCGAAGCGGCGCAGCACCTCGACGTGCGCGTGGCCGGCGCCCAGCAGGACGAGGTCGGTCGCGACGGGCACGCGGGATTGCATTTCGCCGAGCTTAGCCGGCTTGCGACGAGTCGGCGGAGCGGCGAGGATCGCGAACATGACCTGGTCCATTCTGGTGCGTGATCCCGCGACTGGCGCGCTGGGCGCGGCGGTGGCGACGCGGTTCTTCGCGGTCGGCGCACTGGCGATCCATGCCGAGGGCGGCGTCGCGGCACTGGCCACGCAGGCGCTGATCAATCCGATGTATGCGCCGGCCGGCATGGCGCGATTGCGCGCCGGCGAGGCGCCCGACGCGGTGGCCGCGGCGCTGGTGGCCGAGGACGCGGGTCGCTCTCACAGGCAACTGCACATGATCGACGCGCAAGGCCGTATCGCGCAGCATACCGGCAAGGACTGCGTGTCATGGTGCGGATCTGTACGCGGCACGGACATTTCCGTCGCGGGCAACATGCTGTCGGGCCCAGCCGTGGTGGAACGCACGCTGGATGCGTTTCAGCTCGCTGCGGGCACGTTCACCGAACGGCTGATCGCCGCACTGGAGGCGGGCGAGGCGGTCGGCGGCGACAAGCGCGGCAAGCAGTCGGCGGCACTGAAGATCTGCACGCGCGATGCCTATCCCGATCTCGATATCCGCACCGACGATCACCCCGACCCGCTGGCGGAACTGCGCCGGCTGTACGCGGTGAGTCTGGAGCGTTTCGCGGTGTTCCGGCGCTTTCTTCCCGGCGCCGATAGTCCTTGCGGCGTGTTCGATCGGACGGTGATCGATGCTGCCATTGCGCGCGAAGGAAGACCGCCTACCTGATCGCCATAACAACGATGTCGGGGAACTTCATGATGCGTCGACTTCTGCTGGCCACGGCCGTCGTGGCGGCCACCGCCTTGCCTGCATTCGCTCAGACGCTGCGGGTTTCGCTGCGGCAGGACCTCGACGTGCTCGATCCGACGCTTGCCACCACCTATGTCGGACGCATTGTGTTCGCCGGACTGTGCGACAAGCTGTTCGATATCGACGAGAAGCTGAACATCGTGCCGCAGCTCGCCACCGGCTACGAATGGGCCGATGACAGGACACTGGTGATCCATCTGCGGCCCGGGGTGAAGTTCCATGACGGCGAGGTGATGGACGCAGCGGCGGTCAAATATTCGCTGGAGCGCCATCTCACGCTGCAAGGAAGCTTCCGCAAGAGCGAGATCAGCTCAATCGATCATGTCGAGGTAGTTGATCCTGCGACGGTACGGATCGTGCTGAAGACCCCATCGGGGGCGTTTCTGGCGCAACTGACCGATCGCTCGGGGATGGTCCTGCCGCCCAAGGCGACCGAGGCGGCGGGGAAGGATTTCGCGCTGCATCCGGTGTGCAGCGGGCCGTTCACGTTCGTCGAACGCGTGCCGCAGGATCACGTTATGCTGGCGAGGTTCGCTGATTACTGGGACGCCAAAGACATCCACTTTGACAGGATCGTCTATCAGGTGTTCGTGGATTCATCGGTGCGGCTGGCCAACCTCAAAGCCGGCACCAGCGACATCACCGAGTTCATCGCGCCGACCGACGCCGCCGCGGTGAAGGCCGATCCCAGGCTCAAGCTGGTTGTGTCCGATGCGCTCGGCTATGCCAGCATTACCAACAATCTCGACAATGGCCCGCGTTCGAATACGCCGTATGGCAAGAACCCGCTGGTGCGCCAGGCATTCGAGGCGGCCATCGATCGCGCGGCGCTGGTCGAGGTCGTGTATAGCGGAATGTATGCACCGGGCGTGCAGCCAGTGTCGGCCAGCTCGCCGTTCTACGATCCGGCGCAGAAGCCGCCGCCTCGCGATGTGGCAAAGGCGAAGGCGCTGCTGAAGCAGGCGGGCGTCACGTTGCCGGTGAAGGTGGAACTGCTGACGCCGAATCAACCCGATCAGCTGCAGGCAGCCGAGGTGGTGCAGTCGATGACAGCCGAGGCGGGGTTCGACGTACACATCCAGGCGATCGAGTTCGCCTCGTCGCTGCAGGCTTCGGTGCGTGGCGACTACGAGGCCTACATGATCGGCTGGTCTGGGCGCGTCGATGCCGATGGCAACACCTACGCGTTCGTGCACACCGGCCAGGGCAACAATGCCAGCCATTACAGCAACCCGACAGTCGATTCGCTGCTGGACGAGGCCCGCGGCACGACCGACGTGGCGAAGCGGCGGGCGGACTATTTCAAGGTTTGGGCAGAACTGCGGCGCGATCTGCCGCTGACCTATCTGTACAATCCGCGCAACATCATGGCGATGACCGCGAAGCTGAATGGCTTCCGTCCGGTGCCGGACGGCATGATCCGCATCCAGGGAATGGAGCTGGCGAAGTAGTGCGCGGACATCTCGGCACGCGCATCGCGCAGATCATCCCGACGCTGTTGCTGGTCAGCATCCTGGTGTTCTGCCTCCAGCAGCTCATGCCTGGCGATCCGGCTCTGGTGATGGCGGGCGAGGAACGCGGCGATCCACAGGTGCTGGCGCAGATTCGCGCCGAGCTGTGGCTCGATCGGCCGTTGCCGGTGCAGTACCTGCACTGGATGGGCAACGTGCTGCAGGGCAATCTCGGGTATTCCTGGCGCATCCGTCAGCCGGTGTCGCAGCTGGTCGCAGAGAAGTTGCCGGTGACGCTGCAACTAGGCGTTATGGCGTTCGCGATTGCCGTGCTGATCGGCGTGCCGATGGGGATTGTCGCGGCGGTGTATCGCAACCGGTTCCTGGACTATGTGGCCAATGCGATCGGGCTGGCGGGGCTTTCCACGCCGACGTTCTGGCTCGGCATCATGTTGATTTTGGTGGTGTCGGTGGATCTCGGCTGGCTGCCGCCGTCGGGGTATGTGCCGTTGACCGAGGACTGGCGACAGTCGCTCGCCACCACGATCATGCCGGCCTTCGTGCTGGGCAATGCGATCGCGGCGATCCTGATGCGGCATACGCGAAGTGCGATGCTGACGTCGCTGGATCAGGATTATGTGCGAACGGCGCGGGCGAAGGGGCTGCGTGAGTTCGTGGTGGTGATCCGTCATGCGCTGCGCAATGCACTGATCCCGGTGGTGACGCTGGGGGCGTTGGAGCTGGGCACGCTGTTCTCTGGGGCGGTGCTGACTGAGCAGGTGTTCAGTATTCCCGGATTTGGGAAGATGATCGTCGATGCGGTGTTCAATCGGGATTATCCGGTGGTGCAGGGCGTCGTTCTGGTTACGGCGTTTTTGTATGTGATGCTGAATTTGCTGGCGGATGTACTTTACGTGGTGATCAATCCTCGGTTGAGGGGAGGTTGAGGATGTACCCGCACCCCCTCCCCCCGCCCCCCTCCCGCAAGGGGAGGGGGAGTCCAGTTCCAGCTCCCCCTCCCCTTGCGGGAGGGGGTTGGGGGGAGGCGGCCGCGCCATGAGTACCACCGTCGCCGCCCCCACCATCGCTCGCACCGCCGCGGCGATGCCGCGCAGTCCGGGGCGGCTTGCTTTGCAGCGCTTCCTTCAGCGTCGCGTGGCGGTCGCCGGCCTCGTGGTCATTGTTCTGTTCATCGCGGTGGCGATCTTCGCCCCACTGATCGCGCCGTATGATCCGATCGCCACGTCGTGGTCCGCGATCCGCAAGGCACCGTCGCTGACGCACTGGATGGGCACTGACGAGAACGGGCGCGACGTGCTCTCGCGTGTGGTGTTCGGCGCACGCGCGAGTCTGCTCGCTGGCGTGGTCGCGGTGCTGATCGCCGCCGGCATCGGCGTGCCGGCCGGCCTGCTGGCGGGGTTTGCGGAGGGCTGGACCGACGTTTTGCTCAGCCGCATCGTCGATGCCATGTTGGCCTGTCCGTTTCTGATCCTGGCAATCGCGCTTGCCGCGTTCCTCGGTCCCGACCTGACCAACGCCATGATCGCCATCGGCGTCTCCACCGCGCCACGCTTCATGCGTGTGACGCGCGCAGCAACACTGGACGCATCGAGCAACGACTACGTCGAGGCGGCGCGCGCGATCGGCAATCCCGGCTGGCGAGTGGCGGTGCGCCACATCCTGCCGAACATCGTGCCGCCAATCATGGTGCAGGGGACGCTGGCAATCGCGGCGGCAATCATCGCCGAGGCGAGCCTGTCGTTTCTGGGTCTGGGACAACAGCCGCCGGCGCCGTCCTGGGGCTCGATGCTGAACTCGGCGCAGCGCTTCCTGTCGCAGGCACCGTGGCTCGCAGTGTTTCCTGGACTTGCGATCTTCCTCGCGGTGCTGTCGTTCAACCTGGTCGGCGATGGATTGCGGGATGCGCTGGACCCGAGGGGACGGTAGCCCTCATTCGGGGTGATGCTGAACACTGTCGAGGTACTGCACCCAGGTCTCCGGCAGACCGTGCACGCGGGCTCCGTCGCGCAACAGCGAGATATAGCGGAATGACGGCGTGCCATCTTCATCCAGCCCGCGCGCCATGTAGGTCACGGCTGACACGATGTTCCCGTCCGTGTCCTCCGCTGACACCAGGACATGGCGGTAGTTCCGGCCTGGGACGCCTTCGGTGTAATCCAGCCGCAGCAGTTCACGCCGCGTGATCCGATACAGCACGCCCCACAACTCGCCTTCCGGATCTGGACAGATGTTCGCCGGCGCCGCCTTGCCCTTGGGACGGCCCGCCAGGTTGAAACGCAGCCGGTAGCCGCGGACACGAGCGACGCGCCATTCAACCGGCTGCATCCCGCGCCGCTCGCGAAAGGCGCTGTGGTGCATGTTGGAGCCGTAGGCGAGATACCATACCTGATCGGTTGGCCGACCGGTCAGCACGTGACCATGCCAACGGTAATGGCACCAGGACAGGAGCCAGAACTTTGCCAGCAACCTGCGCCATCGAAGCCTGATGACCCTCCGGCGGGCGGAGAGGCGGCTCGCGATCTGCCGCAGCATCGTTACGTTCATTCCGGCTGTGTCGCCTTGTGCGCGAGCAGCGCCATCAGGCGGCGGTCGCGCCATTCCTGCCGCACACCCTGCATGTTGGCCGGCAGTTCCGCGCGGCGCGCTGAATGCAGCTGATCGACCAGCGCTGCATCCCATGCCCTTGGCGTCATCTGCTTCTGCAATTCGGCATAGAGCGGGCCGTAGCGCTCGCAATAGTCCTTAAGCCCGCCGGGAGCATTCAGGTCGATCGTCTCAAACGGTCCCATGAAGCTCCAGCGCAACCCAAGTCCATGCTTCACCAACGCATCGGCATCCGCGGGCGAGATCACACTATCGGCGATGAGCCTGAACGCCTCGGCGAGCAGGGCGCCCTGCAGCCGGTTCAGCGCGAACCCGTCCATCTCCTTGTTCACCGTGGCCGGAACCTGGCCCGCACTGCTCATCAGGGCGCGCGTTCGCGACACGACTGCAGCATCGGTCCATGGCGCCGGGCACAGTTCGACCAGAGGGATCAGATATGGCGGGTTGACCGGGTGCGCGACCAGGCAGCGCGCCCGCCCGGCCAGCCCCTCGGTGAACGCGCTGGCAGGAATGCCGCTGGTCGAGCTGGCGAGCACGGTGTCTGCCGACGCCAGCCGGTCAAGTTCGCCGAACAGCGCCTGCTTCGCATCGACGCGCTCCGGCCCGTTCTCTTGCACGTGATCCGCCGAAGCCACCGCTTCCGCCAGAGTGCCGGCAAAGCGCACCCGGTTGGCCACGATTGGCGCCGGCTCCTTGAGCAGTCCAACCTCTTGCAGTTCGGGCAGCCGCTCGCTGATGAAGATGAGGGCGGCTTCGATCTGCTGGGGGTAGGGATCCCACAATGCCACGTCGAATCCAGCGCGCGCGAAGACGATCGACCACGCGCGGCCAATCAGTCCCGCCCCGACCACGGCCACCTTGGTCATGCGACTCTCCTTTTGGACCCCTTGAGGTCAGCGCCGCGGCCACGCAGAGTCAACGCGTGACATTCGATCCTGATTGGCTGTGTTCGCTGGCTGGACGATCCGAGCTGCTTAGGCCGGACGAGATGGCGCGCGCCGATGCTGCCTCGCCGGCACTTGGCGTAACTGGACCGACGCTGATGGCGAACGCCGGGCGCGCGGTGGCGCGCGCGATCCAGCAGAGGTTCCGCCCATGCCGCACACTTGTGCTGGCGGGACCTGGCAACAATGGCGGCGACGGTTATGTCGCGGCGCGGCTGCTGGCTCAGGAAGGCTGGCCGGTCGCGCTGGCCGCGTTGGCTCCGCCGCGCGCCGGATCGGACGCCGCCGATGCCGCGTCGCACTGGCGTGGTCAATCCGCACCATTCGAGGGGGGGGAAGCGGCACGTGCGGAGCTGGTGATCGACGCCGTGTTCGGTGCCGGCCTGGCGCGGGACGTAGATGGCGTCGTCGCCGATGCGTTGCGCGCGGCGCGCCGTGTGGTTGCTGTGGATGTGCCGAGCGGACTGGATGGCGCGATTGGCGCTGTGCGTGGCTTTGCGCCGCAGGCATCGCTCACCGTGACGTTCTTCCGGCTGAAGCCTGGGCACCTTTTGCTGCCTGGTCGGGAACTGTGCGGGGAGACTGTGCTCGCCGATATCGGGCTGCCCGGCGCTGTGCTGACGGACGTGGCGCCGTCCTGCTTCGCCAACCTGCCAGAGCTGTGGCGACTGCCGGTTCCCGGGTCGCACTCGCACAAATATTCGCGCGGTCATGTCACTGTGGTGGGAGGCGCGACGATGACCGGGGCCGCGCGCCTGTCCGCCGATGCGGCGAGGCGCGGCGGCGCGGGCCTGGTCACCATCGCGGCGATGGGGAGCGCCGATGTCTATCGGGCCGGGTCGCCGGGCCTGCTGGTGAGTGAGGCCCCACTCGCCGAACTGCTTCAAGATGAGCGGCGTAATGTCTGGGTGTGCGGACCTGGGTTGGGGCCCGAGGCGGCGCGCGCCGCGCTGCCGCTGCTGCTGTCGGCGGGCCGCCGCGTTGTTGCCGACGCTGATGTGTTCTCGGCCTTCGCCGGCGATCCGGACGCTTTGCGCGGCGCGGCAGTCCTCACCCCACACGCTGGCGAATTCGCGAGGGCATTCGGCAACGCCGGGGCGGATCGTCTGCAGGCCGTGCGTGCTGCCGCGGCGCTTACTGGTGCGGCGGTTCTGCTGAAGGGCGCCGATACGATCATTGCAGCGCCGGATGGCAAGGTCGCGATCAACGCATCGGCCCCACCATGGCTCGCCACCGCTGGTTCAGGTGACGTGCTGGCCGGCCTGATCGCCGGGCTGCTCTCGCAAGGCATGTCGCCCTGGGAAGCCGCCGCCGCCGGTGCATTCCTGCATGGGCGTGCCGGTGTAATCGCGGGGCAAGGTCTGGTGGCGGAGGATCTGCTTCCAGCAATCACCAAGGCACTGGTCGAAGTAACGTGTCAGCCATATCTGCCCCGCATGCGGCTATGATTGGCGACCGCCGCGAGGAGCGTCTGCATGAGTGACATCGCCGTCCCCGGATTGCTCGATCGCGCCATCCGTCGGATCACCACGGTCTGGCGCGATATGGCGGCGGGCGTCGAGGATGAGTCGATCGCCGCGCAGATGCGTGCCTGTCTGGCCGGCCGTGGCGGCGAGGTTAGCGTTCGCAATCGGGCGGCCAAGCTGGCGGAGACCTACCAGGGCCTGGATGAGGCCGGACGCAAGGAGTTCCTGCGCACGCTGGCCAGCTTCGATTCCGATGCGGATGCCGTCGCGACCGCTTACGCGGAGGTGCAGGCGGCCAGTGATCCAGCCGAGCTTGCGATAGCCAAGGCCGCGCTCCGCCGCGCACTGGAGCCGCCGCGGCTTCGGCTTCTGACCCAGTTCACCACCATCCCTGACGGACGCAAGTTCCTGGTTGACCTGCGTGGCTTCCTGCTGAAGGTCCGACGCGACGATAAGCTGCTGGCGGCGCTTGAGGCCGATCTGCGTGGCTTGCTCGCTGCCTGGTTCGACATCGGCTTCCTCGAGCTACAGCGAATCGACTGGAATAGCCCGGCGGCGCTGTTGGAGAAGTTGGTGGGCTATGAGGCGGTGCACGAGATCCGCTCGTGGCGCGACATGAAGAACCGGCTGGATTCCGACCGCCGCTGCTATGCGTTCTTTCATCCGCGCATGCCTGGCGAGCCGCTGATCTTCGTCGAGGTCGCATTGGTGAAAGGGCTCGCCGGCAGCGTTCAGGGGCTGCTGGACGAAAAGGCGCCGCTGCAGGATCCGAGACAGGCGGACACGGCGATCTTCTATTCAATCAGCAACTGTCAGCACGGACTGGCGGGCATCAGCTTTGGCAATTTTCTGATCAAGCGCGTGGTCGAGGAGTTGTCGGGCGAGTTCCGCAATCTGAAGGCATTTGCCACTCTGTCGCCGATCCCCGGCTTTCGCGCCTGGCTGGACGAGCGGCTTGCCGAGGATCAGCCGGGTCTGCTGTCGGATGAGGAGTTCGCCAGCCTCGCTTCGGCGATGCCGGCGCCGACGGGCGAGCAGGCGCTGGCGGCCATCGTGGCGAAGCGAAGCTGGTGGCGCGAGGCAGGATTGCGCAAGACCGCCGAACCGGTGCTGGTGCGGCTCTGCGCGCGCTATCTGCTGGCGGAGGCGACGGGCGGCAAGCGCGCACGCGATCCGGTGGCGCATTTCCATCTATCGAACGGCGCGCGGGTGGAACGGATCACCCCCCTGGGCGATACGTCTGAGAAGGGTGCCAAGGAAAGCGCGACCTTGATGGTCAATTACCTGTACGATCCGGGCAAGATCGAGGATTGGCACGAGGATTATGCCGGCGAGGGCAAGCGCAACGCCTCGACAACGGTGCGACGGCTGGCGCGGGGATGGAGTTGAGCGCACGGTGCCCGTAGTGCGCCGTCGCCATTGAGGCGGTAGACTTCGAGCGGGCCGTACCCGGAGACCAGCACGTCCATGGACACGCCGCTCAGCGCACCGGCTTCGCTCGAACATTTCGACTCCCGGCACGTGCATGTCCTGAAACAGCTTGAGCGCAAGCTGCTCTGGCTGTCGTCGTGGATGATCCATCACGCCAATCACATCAGACCCAACCGCGATGGGCTCAAGGTGGGTGGGCATCAGGCGTCGTGCGCCTCGGTGATCTCGATCATGGCCGCGCTGTATTTCGAGATCGCCCGACCGCAGGACCGTATCGCGGTGAAGCCGCATGCCGGGCCGGTGTTCCACGCGATCAACTATCTGTTCGGCCGGCAGACATTGGAGAAGATGCGGGGCCTGCGTCAGCTCGGTGGTGTGCAGTCCTATCCATCGCGCGTGAAGGACGGGCCGGAGGTGGATTTCTCCACAGGGTCTGTCGGCCTGGGCGTGGCGATGACGACGTTCTCGGCGCTGATGGCCGATTACGTCCGGCTGCACAATCTAGGTCGCACCGACCTGCCGCCCGGCCGCCATATCGCCATCGCCGGCGATGCCGAACTCGATGAAGGCAACATCTACGAAGCATTGATGGAGGGCTGGAAGCATGACGTCCGCAATCTTTGGTGGATCGTCGACTACAATCGCCAAAGCCTGGACTCGGTCGTTCCCGACCGGCTGTTCGGCCGCATTGAGGGCCTGTTCCGCGACATGGGCTGGAACGTCGTCACCATCAAATATGGCCGCAAGCTGGAAGCGGCATTCGCGCAAGAGGGCGGCGAGGCGCTGCGCGCGTGGATCGATGACTGCCCGAACTCGCTGTATTCAGCGCTGACCTTTCAGGGCGGCGCATCGTGGCGTCAGGCGCTGCTGGCGGACCTTGGGCGTTCGAAGGCACGCAAGATCATCGATGCGCTGGCCGATGAGGAACTTGGTGCGCTGATGACCAATCTCGGCGGCCACGACATCGAGACAATGATCGACACGCTGCGCGCAGAGGCTGATGACGACCAGCCGACCTGCTTCATCGCCTATACGATCAAGGGCATGGGTCTGCCGTTTGCCGGCCACAAGGACAACCATGCGGGGCTGATGACGAAAGAGCAGATGGAGGTGTTCCGTTCGTCGATGGGCATCCGTCCGGGCCATGAGTGGGATACTTTCGAGGGATTGGACATTTCCGAGGATGAGCTGCGGGGTTTTCTCGCCGACTGTCCATTCGCCACGCCGCTCACACCGGAAGGCCGCGTACTGAGCGCGCCTACCGTGCCGGTTCCGCTATCGCTGCCGGTCGCGAGGCTCGCCGGCCGCAGGATGTCCACGCAGGCAGGCTTCGGCGATATCCTCGCCGAGATCGGCCGCGGCCATGGTGAGTTGAAGGCGCTCGCCGAACATATCGTCACCACGTCGCCCGACGTGACTGTATCGACCAATCTGGGACCGTGGGTGAACCGGCGCGGCATCTTCGATCGTCACACCCGCAACGACGTGTTTCGCGACGCGAAGCTCGCGAGTGCGCAGCGCTGGGGGATGTCGCCTACCGGGCAGCATGTCGAGCTTGGTATCGCCGAACAGAATCTGTTCCTGCTGCTTGGTGCTGCAGGACTGACGCCGGCGATGACCGGCGCGCGGCTGCTGCCGGTGGGCACGGTGTACGATCCGTTCGTCAACCGCGGGCTGGATGCGCTGATCTATGCCTGCTACCAGGATGCGCGCTTTCTGCTGGTATCCACGCCATCGGGCCTGACACTGGCGCCGGAAGGCGGACAGCATCAGTCCATCAACACGCCGCTGATTGGCATGGCGGCCGATCGGCTGGCGAGTTTCGAGCCGACGCATGTCGATGAGCTGGCGATCCTGCTGCGCCACGCATTCGATCACATGCAGCGTCCCGACGGCTCGGCTGTGTGGCTACGTTTGTCAACACGACAGCTAGTGCAGCCGGAACGGGCGTTGGATCCACGAGCGGTGATCGAGGGCGCGCACTGGGTGATTGCGCCCTCTGACGGCGCGAGCATCGCAATTGGTTACCAGGGTCCGGTGGCACCGGAGGCCATGGCCGCATACTCCGAACTCGCGGCCGAGGAGCCTGGCGCAGGTTTGTTGGCGATCACCAGCCCGGACCGGCTGCATGCCGGCTGGCTCGCCGCGTTGCGGGCGCGACGCACTGGCGAGCGCGCGGCGATATCACATGTGGAGCGTGTGCTGGCGCCATTGGCGCCGGGCGCTGCCTTAGTGACGGTGCTGGATGGCCATCCGGCGACGCATGCGTGGCTTGGTGCGGTGCGCGGTCAGCGCGTGGTGCCCCTGGGGCCGGATCACTTCGGCCAGAGCGGTGACCTTCCGGATCTCTATCGCGAGTATGACATCGATGCCGACGCGATCCTCGAGGCGTGCGCGCAGGCGCTGCTGATGTAGGGCCCGTGTTATCACGCCGTTAGCGGCGGTGACATCCGCGTTTCGCCGTCCTGAGTGGCGATAACGACGGCACCAGACGGAATTTCGGTGCTCGTCACAAACCTACCCAGCCCGGTGCAAAAGTAGCTGTTGCACACGTCTGATCGGAGCGACCGGTCCAGCGTACAGCCCGCTTCGCCGTGGAACACGCACGACCCGGCATAACCCGTCGCCGGCACACGCTCGACATAAAGCCCGATCACCGCGCGCGCATCGAGTTCAGGCCGCGCCTGCCGCACCCGTGCCATGACGCGTTCATCGAGATAGCCGTGATCGCCGCCACCCTTGCAGCACCAGCCACGGCATAGCGAGCACGCGGTGCGCGCCACCGTGCCGACGAAGCCCTCCGGTTCGGCCCGCAACGGTGATGCCGACTCAACTGGCCGCTTCATGGTGCGCATGGCGCGCAGCGACTGGACGAGGTGCTTCCGTAGCCGCCATACGCGCTCGGGCTCCTTTGGCGCCAGGGTCCGGGTGTTCAGCGGCACCATCACCGCCTGACTGCCTCCGGTCGCACCGCCATCACCGTCTGAAACGGCGAAATATTCCGTGGTCATGCCAGGTTCCACCCCGTGCCGCAGGCTGGCATCCTGCCCGACCACAGGCAAGGAAACCACAGTGGTGGGCACGATCATCCTCGACTGCGATCCAGGCACCGACGATGCGTTCGCGCTGCTGTTGGCGCTGGCCTCGCCTGAACTCCAGGTGGCGGCGGTGACCGTGGCGGGCGGCAATGTCGGGCTGGACCGCACGTTGCCCAACGCGCTGGCGCTGGCCGCTTTGGCCGGATCGAAGGTCCCTGTGTATGCCGGCGCCGATCGACCGCTGCTCGGCGCCTTCGTCAACGAGACGCGCGTCCATGGCGTCGACGGGCTCGGCGGCATCCGACTGACGCCCGGCGAACCGGGGGGCACCGGACCTGGGGTGGCCGCCGACGCCATCCGCACGATCCTGCGCACCGACACGCAAAGGGTGACGCTGGTCGGCATCGCGCCTGCCACCAACATCGCGCTCGCCCTGATGACCGAGCCGGCGCTCGCCGAGCGGATCGAACAGATCGTGCTGATGACCGGCGCCTGGGGTGAAGGCAATGCCACGCCCGCCGCCGAGTTCAACGCGCTGAACGATCCCGAGGCATTGGCGGTGGTGCTGGCATGCGGGCGCCCGGTCGTGCTGGCGACTCTCGAACTGACCGCGCAGGCACTGTGCACCCCGGCACGGCTGGCGGCTTTGCGTGCCGCCGGCGCAGGACACTGCCTGCGCACGCTGTGCGACGTCCAGGCGACAGTGCCGCTGGGGCCGCGCTTTGGGGGCACCGGCGCGGCACTGCACGATCCCTGCGCTGTCGCCTGGCTGATCCGTCCCGACCTGTTCACCACACGGGACTGCGCCGTCACCGTCGATCTTGGGCCAGGGCCGAGCCGCGGCCGCACGGTCATCGATCGCTGGCGACGCACTGGCGCACCGCACAATGTCACCCTGCTGGAGACGCTCGATCCCGAAGGCTTCTTTTCGCTGCTCGGCGAACGCCTAGCGCGCCTGCCGTAGTCCCAACTTAAAGAGAGGCTCATCATGCCGTCGCTGACCGAAGTCGATCGGCTCGAGGTCCAGGTGTTGGTGGATAATGTGACAGACTCGCTGTCCAGCACACCACCATTCGTCACGCGCGAGTGGCCGGCACTGGTGCGCAAGGGCATGCGACGTGTCGCGGGCGCCAGCCTGTGCTGCGCCAACCATGGGCTGTCGCTGGTGATACGTGTAACCACCGATCAGCAGGAGCATGTCGTGCTGTTTGACGCCGGGCCGGTCGACTACGCGGTGGAGCACAACGGCACGCGTCTCGGTGTTGATTTCGGCGCCATCGAGGCGGTGGTGCTGTCGCACGGCCACTGGGATCATGGCGGTGGCCTGCTGAAGGCGTTCGAGATGATCCGCGCCGCGGCGCCGCAACGCAGGACACCGATCTATCTGCACCCCGGCATGTTCGCCGAAGGTGGCACACGCCAACCGGATGGCGGCGTGTTGCCGGCGGCATTGGTGCCATCGCCTGAGGAGCTGGCGCAGGCTGGCGCGCTGCCAGAGGTGACCAAGGCACCGCAGGAGTTCCTCGACAGCATGTTCTACCTGAGCGGCGAAATCCCGCGGGTGACGTCATATGAAACCGGCTTACAAAATCACGTTCGCCGCAACGCGAAAGGCGAATGGCAAGCCGATCCATTGATCATGGATGAGCGCTTCCTTGCCGTTGCGGTGAAGGGCAAGGGCATCGTTGTCTTCACCGCGTGCTCGCATGCCGGCGTGGTGAACGTGCTGACGCACGCACGCGAGTGCTTTCCCGACCAAAAACTCTATGCAGTGATGGGCGGCTTCCATCTCTCCGGCGAGACCGAGCGCTGCATCCCTGAGACCGTGTGCGACATTGCCGGATTCAACCTGACGGTGATCGCACCCGGTCATTGCACCGGCTGGCGTGCGCTGAACCGATTGGTCGAGACCTGCGGCGAGGAAACCGTGGCGCCACTCGCCGTCGGCAAGATCTTCGCCTTCTGATCCAAGGAGTCCGCCCGTGAACCCCGCCGATCTCCCGTTTGACGCCGATGCCATGCTGGACGGCCTGCGCGTCTGGGTGGAATGCGAAAGCCCGACCTACGACGTCGCGGCGGTGAACCGCATGATGAGCATTGCATCGCGCGATCTGGTGATCGCCGGCGCGCGCATCGAGCGCGTGGCCGGTCGCATGGGGTTCGGAGACTGCGTGCGTGCAAGCTTCCCGCATGCCACGTCCAATGTCCCGGGCATTCTGGTGATGGGCCATCTCGACACCGTGCATCCCGTCGGCACGCTGGCAAGACTGCCCTTCCGCCGCAATGGCAGCCGCGCCTGGGGTCCTGGCATCCTGGACATGAAGGGCGGCAACTACATGGCACTGGAGGCACTGCGTCAGCTCGCGCGCGCCAACGTGCCGACGAAGCTGCCGATCACGGTTTTGCTGACCAGCGATGAGGAAGTGGGAAGTCCCTCGACACGCGACCTCATCGAGGCGGAAGCGTCGCGGCATCGCTACGTGCTGGTGCCGGAGCCGGCACGCCCGGATGGCGGAGTGGTGACCGGACGATACGCCATCGCTCGCTTCAATCTGGAAGCGACAGGCCGCCCCAGCCATGCTGGCGCCCGCCTTGCCGACGGACGCTCGGCCATCCGCGAAATGGCGCGCAAGCTGATCGAGATCGAGGACATGACCACAGAGGACTGCACATTCTCTGTCGGCGTGATCCACGGCGGGCAGTGGGTGAACTGCGTCACCACCACATGCACCGGCGAGGCACTGTCGATGGCCAAGCGACAGCAGGATCTCGATCGTGGGGTAGCCAGCATGCTGGCATTGTCGGCGTCGTCCAATGACGTGCAGTTCAATGTGACGCGCGGCGTCACGCGCCCGGTGTGGGAGCCGAATGGCAAGGTGATGGCGCTGTACGACACCGCCCGGGACATTGCGCGTGGCCTTGGCTACGCCATCAGCTCACAGAGCTCCGGTGGTGGTTCGGACGGCAATTTCACCGGCGCCATGGGCATCGCCACGCTCGACGGTCTCGGCGTGCAGGGAGCCGGCGCGCATACGCTGGACGAACACATCGTGGTGGACAGCCTGGCCTATCGCGGCAAGCTGATGGCCGGACTGCTGGCCACTCTCGCGTGAGCGCGCTGGGCTGGTGCTGGCGGGTCATCCACGGTCGGCCGAAGTTGTTCATCGGCCTGCTGTGCGGTTTGGCAGTCGCGCCGCTGCTGCCTGCTGAGATGAGCCGCACGACCCGTTCCATCCTCGCCTGGGACATCGGCGTCATCGTCTACCTGGTATCGGCCGCTCTCCTGTTCACCACCGAGCATCTAGACCGCATGCCGGCAGACGCTGCGGCGCAGGAGGAGGGCGAGTGGACGATCTTCTGGCTCACCGTGGCCGCGGTGACATTCAGCTTTGCCGCAATCATCGGTGAGTTCGCCGACACCACCAAGGACCTGCCGCCGTTGCAGCGGAATCTGCATGTCATCCTGGTGGCGATGACACTGTTCGTCTCCTGGCTGATGACCCACACGACATTCGCATTCCGCTATGCGCACGAATACTACGAGATCGACCCTGGCGGCTCCGGCATCGCCGGTGGCCTGGAATTTCCCAGCGAAAAACGACCGGACTATCTCGACTTCATGTATTTCTCGCTGGTGCTCGGCATGACGTTCCAGGTGTCCGACGTGCAGATCACCGCGCGCAAGTTCCGCCGCCTGGCCGCCGCACATGGCCTGCTGAGCTTCCTGTTCAACACGATCATATTGGCCCTGACCGTCAACATCGCCGCCGGCCTGCTCTAATCGCCCGCCCCTGTCGTTGCGAGAAGCGAAGCGACGAAGCAATCTCGATCAAGTTGCTCACCCTGACCGAGATTGCTTCGCTGTGCTCGCAATGACGCCCGCATCAGTGTGCGCATTCACCTGCTCGCGGGCAAAGCCGGACATCGACGCATAGCCGCGCACGATCGCCTCCCGCTCGACGTGCGAAGCCACCGCATCGACATCGGAGAACCCCCCCGGTGCGCGCTCCTCCAGGACGTCGATAACCCGCTCTGGTCCACCCTTCCGGTTGTTGAGCACGATCTCTCCTGTCGCCGGCCGGCGCTCCGCGTCATACGCAGCAAGCGCCTGCAATACATTGCCGCCCGCCAGGTGACGCGCGAGCGAACGCGCATCCAGCACTGCCTGGCTCGCGCCGTTCGACCCTACCGGATACATCGGATGCGCCGCGTCGCCCAACAGTGTCGCGCGACCGAATGACCAACGCGCCAACGGGTCGCGATCGCACATCGGATATTCGTAGAACGTCCCGGAGGCCCTGATCAGCTCCAGCGGATCGACGAAATCGAGCCTGAACCGATCACGCACGAACGGTTCCATCTCATCCCACTGGCCCACGCGATTCCAGTCCTCGCGACGTGGTGGCAGACCGGTGCCCTCACCGATGCGCGCCATCACCGCCCAATTTGTCAGCCGCCTGTCCGGCGCCGCCGGGTCAACATGGATCGGATAGAACACGAACTTCTGCCCCATGCCGCCGGCGATCACCATGGTGCGGCCATCGACATGCACCGGCCATTCAGCCGCACCACGCCACAGCATCATGCCGTTCCACACCGGCGGCCCTTCGTCCGGATAGAACGCCGCGCGCACGGTCGAGTGTATGCCATCCGCACCCACCAGCACGTCGCCCTCGGCCTCGAATGCATCGCCCGCGTCACGCTGTTCGAACCGCGCCACGATGCAGTCGCCTCGTTCGGCGAACGACATCAGCCGACAGCCCGTGAGCACTGCGTCGGTGCCGAGACGTTCGCGCACCGCCTCCAGCAGCACGCCATGCAGCTTGCCCCGGTGGATGGAGAACTGTGGCGCATCGAAGCCGGCGTCGGTGCCGCGCAGCTCGCGCCACACCACCTGGCCGAAGCGGTTGGCGTAGATCAGCTCACGCGTGCGGATGCCGGCACGGTCCAGCGCCGGCAGTAGACCAAGCTCCGCCAGTTCCTTGATCGCGTGCGGCAGCGTGTTGATGCCGACGCCCAGTTCGCGCAGCTCGCGAACCTGCTCGAACACAGTGCATTGGATGCCGACCGCACGCAGCGACAGCGCTGCCGCCAGACCGCCGATCCCGCCTCCCACGATCAGTACACGCATCGTCACATCCCCAGATACGCCCGACGCACCGCATCGTCCGCGGCGATCTCTGCCGCCGGACCCGACATCACGATCCGGCCGGTCTGCAGCACATAGGCCCGGTCGGCGATCGCCAGCGCCTCGACCAGCCGCTGCTCCACCAGCAGCACGGTCACGCCGAGATCGCGGATGCGCGTCACGGCCGCCAGGATGTCGTCGACCAGCCGCGGCATGATGCCCTGGCTCGGCTCATCCAGCATCAGAAAGCGCGGCTGCGTCATCAGCGCGCGCCCGATCGCCAGCATCTGCTGTTCGCCGCCGGACAGCGTCTCGGCCCGCTGCGCCAGCCGCTCCCGCAGGCGCGGAAACAGCGAGAACACCAGCTCCAGCGGCTTGAAGCGATCCGCGCCGCGTTTCGCGTAGGCTCCCAGCCGCAGATTGTCCTCGACCGACAGCCGCGGAAACAGCCGCCGCCCCTCCGGCACCATGGACACGCCCAGCCGCGTGATCCGATGCGCCGGCATCCGCCGCAGCGACTGGCCCTCGAACTCGATCGTGCCCTCCGTCGCCACCTGCCCCGCGATCGACTTCAGCAGCGTGCTCTTGCCCGCGCCGTTCGCGCCGACCACCGCGACGATCTCGCCACGCGCCACCTCCAGCGACACGCCCTGCAGCGCGCGCAGGCCGCGATAGGAGGCGGAGACATCCTCAAGCCGCAGCATAGCGATCGCCCAGATAGGCGCGGATCACGTCGGGATTGCGCACCACCTCCTGCCGGCGCGCCGATCGTCAGCACGCGGCCCAGGTCCAGCACCACGGCACGATCGACCAGCGGCAGCAGCACCTCCATCACGTGCTCCACCATCATCACGGTGATGCCGCGCGCCCGCACGTCGCGGATCAGCTGCACGCCCGACTGCGCCTCGACCGGCGTCAGCCCGGTCAGCATCTCGTCGAGCAGCAGCAGCCGCGGCTCGGTCGCCAAGCGCGCGCGCCACTTCCAGCCGCCGCTTCTCCGCCGGCGTCAGCGAATGCGCCAGACGTGTCGGCACGCGCCGCCAGCCCGGTGAACGCCAGCGTCTCCAGCGCCCGCGCCATCGCCGCGCGCGTGCGATGACAAGCGGGCAAAGGCGCCGACCATGACGTTCTCCAGCACCGTCATGGAATCGAAGCTGCGCACCACCTGGAAGGTGCGCGCGATGCCCAGCAGCGAGCACTGCTCCGGCGGCAGCCCGGAGATCCGGCGGCCGTTCAGCCGAACCTCGCCGGCATCGGGCGCCACCTCGCCGGAGATCGAGTTGAACAGCGACGTCTTGCCCGCGCCGTTCGGGCCGATCAGCCCGAGGATCTCGCCCTCGCGCACGTCGAAGCTGATCTCGACATTGGCCGCCACGCCGCCGAACGACTTGCTGACGCGATCGACCTCAAGCAGCGGCGGCATCGTCCGCTCCGGCCGGTGCGCGCACGCGCACGCCGAGCAGGCTGACCAGACCCTGCGGCCGCGCCAGCGCCACCAGGATGATCAGCGCCCCGTAGATCATCAGATCGACGCCGCGTCCCGATCCGCCGAGATAGGAGCGCGTCAGTTCGGACAGCGGGATCAGCACGGCGGCGCCCACCAGCGGTCCCCACAGCGTGCCGACGCCGCCCAACACCGCCGGCAACGGGATCAGTATGGACAATTGCCCATACAGCACGCTGTCCGGATCGATGTAGCCGACATACTGCGCATAGATCGCGCCGCCGATGCCGGTCAGCGCGCCGCTGATCGCCGCCGCCGCCATCTTCGAGGGAAAGATGCGCACCGCGAGGCTGCGTGCCGCGACCGGATCGTCCTTCACCGCGCGCCACACGAAGCCCCAGCGCGAGCCCTCGATCAGCCACGCCACCAGCCACGCCACCGCGGCGAACGCCAGCGCCGCGTAGTGATACGGCAGCTTGTCGATGCGGAACTGCAGCCACAGCCAGGAATCGCCGATCGAACGCACATACGGAATGTTGATGCCGGTGGCGCCGCCGACCCAGTCCCAGTTCAGCACCAGCAGATAGCCGATCTCGCCCACCACCACGGTCGCGATCGCATAGTAGTGGCCGGACAGGCGAAAGCACGGCCAGCCGACCAGCAGCGCCATCAGCCCACCCAGCGCCCCGCCGGCGAACATGCCCGATCGTCGGCGGCACGCCCAGCGCGCGTCAGCAGCAGCGTGGATACATACGCGCCAACGCCGAAATACAGCGCATGGCTCAGCGAGATCTGCCCGCAATAGCCGCCCAGGATGTTCCACGCCTGCGCCAGGCCGGCGAACAGCACGGTGATGATGATCAGGTTCCGCGTATACACGTCGTGTATCGGCAGCGGCAGCAGCGCCAGCACCGCCAGCAGCACCGCCCCGATCGATCAGCTCCTTGCGCCGCCGGCGGGTGATGGAGGTTTCCATCACAGCGTGCCGAACAGCCCGCGCGGCCGGAACATCAGCACCGCGAGGTAGATCGCGAACATGCCGACCTGCTTCAGCGACGGCTCGATCAGCAGCGCCGTCAGCGCCTCGACCTCGCCGATCAGCAGCCCGGCGACCAGCGCGCCGAACAGGCTGCCGAACCCGCCCAGCGCCACCGTGACATAGGCGATCAGCGCGAAGTTCGCGCCGACAGTTGGGCGAGACGTAATAGAACGTGGCGAGCATCACGCCGGCGATGCCGACCGCCGCCGCACCCAGCCCCCAGCCCAAGCGCGAAGATGCGGTCGCGGTCGATGCCGATCAGCGCCACGGCCTCGCGGTCCTCGCGCGTCGCCTCCAGCGCACGGCCGAATTCGGTGCGGCTGATCAGCAGCAGCGCGCCGAATGCCAGCAGGCTGACGACGCCGGCGGCAAGCTGCGGCAGCGGAATGAACACGCCGCCGAGGTCGAGCGTGCGATTGGCCAGCAGCGACGTGCTGACGCTCTTGAAGTCGCTGCCGAAGGCGAACTGCGCCGCGCCGCGCAGGAAGATCGCCAGACCGAAGGTGACGAAGATCTGCACCATGCCGCGGTTGAACCGCACCGACAGCGCGCGCGCCATCAGCAGGTGGTAGATCGCCACGCCCAGCGCGAACAGCACCAGCGCGACCGGGATCAGCAGCAGCAGCGGATCGAGGCCGGTCACCAGCCAGACGATGAAGGTGGCGTACATGGCCAGCATCAGCAGTTCGCCATGCGCGAAGTTCACCACGTCCATCAGGCCGAAGATCAGCGAGAGCCCGGCGGCGACCAGCGCGTAGATCAGCCCCATCAGCAGGCCGCCGACGGCGACCTGAAGCAGGACGGTGGCGGTCACAGCACCCACTGCTCCCCTTCCCCTTGCGGGAGGGGGCGAAGGGAGGCGGCGGTGGCGACCATCCGCGGCCCCCTCCCATCAGCCCCCTCCCGCAAGGGGAGAGGGAGACTCAGCTCGATCGCCTCACGCCGTCTACTTCCCGACGTTCCACACCGCCGGCTCGGCCGCCACGTCGAACGGATAGATCGTGTGGTACTTCCCGTCCTTGAATCTGCTGGATCACCGGCGACGCCTCGGTGTTCTGCCCGGTCTCGTCGAACTTGATGCCCTTCCACGGCATGATCGTCTGATCGCCCGGCACATCCGTCGCCACCAGCGCCGATGCGGATCTTGTCCGGATCGGTCGAGCCCGCGCGGTTGATCGCATCGGCCAGCACCATCAGCGCGGTGATCTCACGCCCCGTGTTGTCGTTCAGGTCCTTGTTGTTGCGCGCCTTGATACAGCGCGTTCACCGCCGGGATCGCCGGCCGCGCCTTCGCCACATCGAGCGCGAATGCCGAGCGGCTCATCACGCCTTCGGCCAGCGGCCCCACCGCGTCGATGAACGCCTGCTCCGCGAAGCCCGCCGACTGCGCCATGATCGCCTTCGGCGTGTAGCCGACGTCGTGCATGCCGCGCATCAGCAGGATCGCATCCGATGTATAGGACGACGGCATCACCACATCGGCGTTCGCCGCCTTGATCTGCTGCACCTCGGCCGACAGCGACGGCGAGTTGGCGCGATAGCGGATGTCCGCCGCCACCTTGATCCCCGCCGCCTCGGCCATCTGCTTCTGCGCGTTGGAACTGTCGGTGCCGAAGATCGTGTCCTCGTGGAACAGCGCGACCGACTTCACCTTGCTGGCCGGTCTTCTCGCCGATGTCGCGGAAGAAATCGAACATCGCCTGGGTGAACATGATGTCGTGCGGCGAGGTGCGGAAGAACCACTTCAGCCCGCGCTGGTTCAGGCTCGGCGACGAATTGTCCGCCGACATGTACGGGACCTGATAGCGGTCGGCGACCTGCGAGATCGTCGCCGCGGTGGCGCTCTGATACGAGCCGATCAGCGCGACCACGTGCTCCTGCGTGATCAGCCGCTCCGCCTCGGCGCGCGCCTTCTGCGGATCGCCCTGATGGTCGGCGAAGATCAGCTTGATATGCGCACCGCCGAGGTTCGTCAGCCCGCCGCCCTTGCCCAGCAGCAGGCTCGGGATGTTGTGGCTGCCGTTGATGATGTCGGCCGCGGTCTCCATCGCCGTCTTGGCGTCGACGCCGACCTGCGCGTTCGCGCCGGTCATCGGATAGATCGCGCCGATCAGGACGTCGTCGGCGGCACGCACGGCACCGCCGCCGATCGCCAGCACGAATGCCGCGATCGCGAAAATCAAACGTTGCATTCAGGTGTCTCCCTCAGTCAGCGGCGATGCACTTCACGTGCCAACCTTCAACGTCGACACCAGCCCGCGCAGGCAGGCCAGCATCGAGAGCGCGGTGATCCGCCCGGTACGCGGGTTCTCGTCGCTCGGGACGTTCTCGATGGTCATGGTGAAGCGCGCCGCCTCGGCCTCCACGCGGATCGTATGGACGTTGCGGTTGATCGTCGGGATCGGCCCAGATCTCGACACGCGTGCGGACCGGACCGATGCCGGCCAGCGCCAGCGCCGCGGCGACGTTGACGTTGGCGGGAAAGCCCGGCGGCCGCATCGAACGCGTTGCCCTCGAACACACGCTGCGGCGCGTTGATGCCGCTGACGTCGATGCCGTGCTTCATCAGATAGGGCGCGCCCTCCAGCCCCGCGCGGCGGCTTGCGGCTTTCGATGGTGACGCTGTCGACCGGGCCCTCGGCCGCGGCGCGCACGGCGTCGAGGCCGAGCAGCGCGCCGGTCGGCACCACGATGCGCGCGCCGGTTTCCTGCGCGCGGCGCACCAGTTCCATGCGCGGCAGCAGCGCGCCGACCGAGGCCGGCACGAAGATGCGGCCCGCCTCGATCGCCGCGGCTGGCGATCTGCTCGAACACCGCGGCGGGCGCCGCCTCCACAACGATGTCGGCCTCGGCCAGTTCGGCGAGCGGCACCAGCCGGCGGCGGCGTGCGGAAGCCGCGCAGGTTGGCCTCGGCCTTGCGCCAGATCGCGCGCAGCCACGGCGATCAGCTGCAGCCCGTCCACGCCGGCGTCCAGTGCGCGCGCCAGCTTCAGGCCGATGGCACCGAGGCCACCGATGGCCACTGTCTGCGTCATGTCTCCCCTTCCGCGATGGCTGCGCGCCAGCGCCAGGTCGTCCGGCGTGTTGACGTTGACGAACGGCGTCCCATTTCGCCAACGGAAAATCAACCCGGCGCATGCCGATGAGACGGGCAAAGTGCGCAACGTCGCGGCGCCCCGGCGCCGACGAGCAGGCGGCGCAGGTCGTCGCGGCAGGCGACCGGCCAGAGCGCGACGAGGTGGTGCGCCCGGCCGTTGCTCGCCGCACAGGCCGGCGCCGGCGCGAGGGCGGCGGCAAGCCCGCGCGGGATGAACGGCGTATCGCCGGGCACCGTCAGCAGCGCATCGGCGCCCAGGCCGGCGGCCCAGTCCAGGCCAGCCAGCAGGCCGGCCAGCGGTCCCTCGACCGGCAAACGCGCCGTCGGACAGCACCGGCAGGCCGAAGCGCGGCGAACCGCGCGGGATCGCCATTGGCACTGATCGCGATCCGGCACGGCGTCCAGCGCGGCGATGATGCGCGCGATCATGCGGCTGGCCCGCCGACGTTCCAGCAGCGGCTTGTCGCCGCCGCCCATGCGTCTGGCCCTCCCGCCGGCCAGGATCAGCGGCCGTCGGAGCGGGTCATCTGCATGCGTCCGGGAATGGGGCGAGCAACGGGACTCGAACCCGTGACATCCAGGACCACAACCTGGCGCTCTACCAACTGAGCTATGCCCGCCATCCGGGGGGCCGCCTTTAGGCCCTTCGGCCGGGCCTTCGTCAACGCGCACCGCCGAAATGCGCGCGCAGCCGCGCCACCGCCTCGTCCAGCACCTCGTCACGCTTGCAGAAGGCGAACCGGGCGTAGTGGCTCGGCGCGTCCGGCCCGTCGTAGAAGGCCGAGACCGGGATCGCCGTGACCTTGGCGTGCTCGGTGATGTGGCGGCAGAACGCCACGTCGTCGCCGTTGAACCCGAGCGGGCGGAAATCGGTGGAGATGAAGTAGCTGCCCTTGGCGGGCAGCACCGTCAGCCCCAGGCTCGCCAGCCCCGCTGCCAGCCGATCGCGCTTCGCCTGCAACGCGCCCGACAGCGAGGCGAAATACGCATCGTCCTTCGCCAGCCCCATCGCGACGGCCCGCTGCAGGTTGGGCGCTGTGGTGAAGGTCAGGTTCTGGTGAGCCTTCGCCACGTTGGCCGCAATCGCCGCCGGCGCGTCACGTAACCGACCTTCCAGCCGGTCAGCGAGAACGTCTTGCCCGCGCTGCCGACCCGCATGCACCGCTCGCGCATGCCCGGCAGCGTCATCAGCGGGATGTGGCGGTCACCGTCGAAGATCAGGTGCTCATACACCTCGTCGCAGATCGCATAGGTGTCGTGGCGCAGCACAAGCTCGGCGATGAAGCCAAGCTCCTCCTCGGTGAACACCTTGCCGCACGGGTTCATCGGCGAATTCAGCAGGATCGTCTTGGTCTCCGGGCCGAACGCGTCGGCCAGTGCGGCACGCGGCAGCGCCCAGTCGGGCGGCTCCAATCGCACGAACCGCGGCACTGCCCCGAGCATGCGGACCACCGGCGCATAGGTATCGTACAGCGGCTCGATCAGCACCACTTCGTCGCCCGGGTTCAGCACCGCCATCAGACAGGCGGTGATCGCCTCGGTGGCGCCCGAGGTCACCACAACCTCGCTCGCCCAATCCACCTCCAGCCCATAGAAACGCCGGTTGGCCGCCGCTACCGCCTGACGGAGCTCTGGCACGCCCGGCATCGGCGGATACTGGTTGCGACCATCCAGCAACGCATCGACGGCCGCCCGCACCACGTCTGCCGGCCCCTCGGTGTCCGGGAAGCCCTGACCAAGGTTGATCGAATCGTGCTCGACCGCGAGCGCCGACATCACGGTGAAGATCGTCGTGCCGATGCCGGACAGCAGATTGTTGGCGGGCTTCACAAGAGGACACCGTTGGATGCGCGTCCGAGTATGGGTTGCGGGATGCGGCCAGCAACCGCACGAAGCTGCTCGGCGATAAGTGCCCAAGAACCGGGCAGCCTATCACCCATCCGCACAGCCGGTGGGCGCGGCGGTTTTATCGCCCCAGTCACGACCGCTGGATTGCCGCTTGGCACGCCGCGTGCAAACGTGCGGTGCTGCCGTTTCGTCCAGGATTGACCCGGGCAGCCAGACAGGGAGGCCCGGCCAGCCGGGAAGTGGACGCGCATGAAGAAGATCGAAGCTGTCATCAAGCCGTTCAAACTGGACGAGGTGAAAGAAGCGCTGCACGAGGTCGGCCTGCAAGGCATCACCGTGGTCGAGGCGAAAGGGTTTGGCCGGCAGAAGGGCCATACCGAGCTGTACCGTGGCGCCGAGTACGTGGTCGACTTCCTCCCCAAGGTGAAGATCGAGGTGGTGTGCGACGAGGCGGTGGTCGAGCGCGCGGTGGAGGCAATCATTAATTCCGCCCGCACCGGACGCATCGGCGACGGCAAGATCTTCGTCTCCCCGGTCGAGGATGTGATCCGCATCCGCACCGGCGAACGCGGCGAGGACGCAGTCTAGCGCAGCAAGAAATAGACGAAATCCGCTTTCGGCCCGTGGCGGAAACGAGTAGAGGGGCCACTTCGTGAAGGGGTCGCATGGTGCGGCCCTCGACAGCTCGCGCCGGTTCCCAAATGGATGACCAGCGCGCCGGCCGGACAGAGGACGGGGAAATCATACATGGCGAGAAGGCCTGCAGGCAGCAACGGCGTCGGTAAGGTCATGGAGATGCTCACCGAGCACTCCGTGGAATACGTGGACCTGCGGTTCACCGACCCACGCGGCAAGTGGCAGCACACAGCACAGCACGTCTCCACGATCGAGGAAGACACGTTCCGCGACGGCATCATGTTCGACGGCTCATCGATCGCCGGATGGAAGGCGATCAACGAGTTCAGACATGATTCTGATGCCGGACCCGGACGCCGCGACGATGGATCCGTTCTCTGCCAAGCCGAGTTTGATCCTGTTCTGCGATATAGTCGAACCATCCACCGGGCAGCCGTACAATCGCGATCCGCGTTCCACGGCAAAGAAAGCCGAGGCCTATCTGAAATCGTCAGGTGTGGGCGACACCGTCTTCTTCGGCCCCGAGGCGGAATTCTTCGTGTTCGACAGCGTGAGGTACGGCACCGGCGGCAACTACGGCACCTACCAGATCGAAAGCCAGGAAGGGCCGCAGGCAGGGCTCAAGGACTATCCTGAGGGCAACATGGGTCACCGGCCCGCGGTGAAGGGCGGCTACTTCCCGGTGCCTCCGGTGGATAGTGAGAGCGACCTGCGCGCCGAGATGCTGTCCACCATGGCGGAAATGGGCGTCGTGGTGGAAAAGCACCACCACGAGGTCGGCCAGAGCCAGCATGAACTCGGCATAAAATTCGGCCCGCTCGTGCAACTGGCGGACAACATGCAGCTCTACAAATACTGCATCCACAATGTCGCACACAGCTACGGCAAGACCGCCTGCTTCATGCCAAAGCCGATCTTTGGCGACAACGGTTCTGGCATGCACGTGCATCAGTCGATCTGGAAGGGCGGCAAGCCGCTGTTCGCCGGCAACGCCTATGCCGACCTGTCAGAGATGGCGCTCTATTACATCGGCGGCATCATCAAGCACGCCAAGGCGCTGAACGCTCTGACCAACCCGCTGACCAACAGCTACAAGCGGCTGATCCCAGGCTTCGAGGCGCCGGTGCTGCTGGCATATTCCGCACGCAACCGGTCGGCGTCATGTCGCATTCCATATGCGACGAACCCGAAGGCCAAGCGCGTCGAGGTGCGCTTCCCCGACCCAGGCGCCAATCCTTACCTGGCGTTCTCCGCGATGCTGATGGCCGGCCTGGACGGCATTCGCAACAAGATCCATCCCGGCGATCCGATGGACAAGGATCTGTACGATCTGCCGCCGGAGGAGCTGAAAGGTATCCCGACAGTGTGCGGCAGCCTGCGCGAAGCAATCGGCGCGCTGGAAGGCGATCACGAGTTCCTGCTGGCCGGCGATGTGTTCAGCACCGACCAGATCGAGAGCTATATCGAACTGAAGTGGAGCGAGGTGTATCGCTTTGAGCACACTCCTCACCCCGTCGAGTTCGAGATGTACTACTCGGTCTGATCGTTAACGGCACCTGCTCGGCGCCCCCGCCATTCGGAAGGATGGCGGGGGCGCTTTGCTTTTGAACGAATACTGCTCGTTTCTTAGGCAAATTTGTCTCTGATCATCACGGTCTGCCCTGGTCCCGTGGGCGCCAACGTCGTGAAACAAGCGGCATCCCCCCTCGTCATGGCCGGTGTAGGCCGGTCATAACGAAGGAGGACAACCCGTAAACAACTCGATTAGCTCATTCCCCAGCAAGCCTTAACCCGCCGCGGCACGATTCTTGATAGTCCCCTGTAGACCGTTCCGTCGCGAAGGTAGCGGCGGCGTGCAGAGCAACCAGGGGGCAGCGACATGAAGCTGATCATGGCCATCATCAAGCCCTTCAAGCTCGACGACGTGCGCGAGGCACTCACGCCACTTGGCGTGCAAGGTCTCACCGTCTCCGAGGTGAAGGGTTTCGGTCGGCAGAAGGGCCAGACCGAAATCTACCGTGGCGCCGAGTACCACGTTAACTTTCTGCCGAAGGTGAAGATCGAAGTGGTCGTGCCGGCCGATCTCACCGACCAGGTGATCGAGGCGATCACCAAATCCGCCCACACCGGGAAGATCGGCGACGGCAAGATCTTTGTCTACGACATTGAGCGCGCCGTGCGCATCCGCACCGGCGAGGTCGACACCGCGGCACTCTGAACGACAGCCAACCAATACAGCCAACCAATAGGGAAACAGGATAATGATTCGACCCCGCCTTACCTGGGGCCTTGGTGCCATGTTGCCGATGATGCTGGTTGCGTTGCCGGCATTGGCCGACGACGCTCCGCCCAAGCTCGACTCCGGTGACACTGCCTGGATGCTCGCCAGCACCGCGCTGGTGCTGATGATGACCGTCCCGGGTTTGGCTCTTTTCTACGGGGGCATGGTCCGGAAGAAGAATATTCTGGCGACACTGATGCAGTGCTTCGCCGTCACCTGCATTGTCACCATCGTTTGGTGCGTGGCCGGCTACAGCCTGGCCTTCACACCAGGCAATGCCTATGTCGGCGACCTGTCACGCTTCATGCTGAACGGCATCGCCGACCACATCAGCAAGGGCAACGACACGCAGGCATTCGTCCTGCAGTCCGGGATCAAGGACGTCGCGCCGATGGTGACGACGATTCCCGAGACCGTGTACATGATGTTCCAGATGACCTTCGCGATCATCACGCCGGCGCTGATCGTGGGCGCCTTCGCCGATCGCATGAAGTTCTCGGCGCTGTGCATCTTCATGACGCTGTGGTCGCTGCTGATCTATTCGCCGGTGGCACACTGGATGTGGGCACCTTCCGGCTGGAGTGCACAGAACGGCCAGCTTGATTTCGCCGGCGGCACCGTCGTGCATATCAATGCCGGCATCGCCGGTCTGATGTGCGCGCTGGTACTTGGCAAGCGGGTTGGCTACGGTACCGACAACATGGCGCCGTACAATCTCGCCTATTCCGTGATTGGCGCGTCCCTGCTGTGGGTCGGCTGGTTTGGCTTCAATGCCGGCTCCGCGGTTGCTTCGAACGGCCGCGCCGGTATGGCGATGGCAGTGACGCAGATCGCCACCGCGGCCGCCGCACTCGGCTGGATGTTCGCCGAGTGGATCGCCAAGGGCAAACCCTCTGTGCTGGGCTGCATCTCTGGCGCAGTCGCCGGCCTGGTCGCGATCACTCCCGCCTCCGGTTTCGTGCTGCCCGGCGCATCGATCATCATCGGCGTCGCCGCCGGCGTGATCTGCTTCTGGTGCGCGACAAGCGTGAAGCACTTGTTCGGCTATGACGACAGCCTGGATGTATTCGGCGTGCACTGCATGGGCGGCATCGTCGGCGCGTTGCTCACCGGCGTGTTTTCCTACGGTCCGTTGTCGGCAACCGATGCGTCGCCTGACGGCAGCCCAGGCGGCCTGACACAGCTTTGGATCCAGTGTCAGGGTGTCGCCGCAACGTTGGTCTATAGCGGTGTCGGCACACTGATCCTGCTGATGGTCACCAAGCTGCTGGTCGGCCTGCGTGTGGACGAGGAAGAGGAACGCGAAGGCCTCGACCTAGTGTTGCATGGAGAGCAGGTCTTCTGAAAATCAAACACGGGCGATGGGGCGCTGATTGCAGGCGCCCCTCGTTTGTGTCTACAGATGTATGGGGAAGCGAGAGGTAACACAGGCAACCATGGTGTACAGGAAACTCACAGGCGCCGCGGGCTGGATCGCGGCAGCCAGCATTGCCGCCGCCCTGCCGGCCGCGTATGCGCAGACACCATCCCCGGCTGCGGTTTCGACTACTGCTGCACCGGATCCTACCGCACCGGTAACTACTGCACAGGCGACCACTGCACCGGCGACTGCTGCACCGCCGCCTGCGGCGACGCCCGCGGCACCCGCTGCTCCGGCTCCCGCGGCAGCGGCCCCGGCGGCACCACCTCCAGGTCTGTGGGTCGATGGGATTCATCTCTCGGCGCAGCTCCAATCGGGGATCATCGCCAACCCATTTCGCCCGGCGACGGGTCTGAACTGGGGGCAGCTCTTCACCGATCACGCCAACCAGGTGCAGTTGAACCAGCTGCTGCTGACCGCGAACAAGCCTCTCGATCCCAAGAACCCCGACTATCAATGGGGTTTCAAGGTCCAGTTCATGTACGGCTCAGACGCGCGGTACACGCAGTTCCTTGGTGAGCTGAACCGTGTTGACCCGGATCAGCGCTATCAGCTCGACGTCGTCGAAGCGAACGTCCTGGCGCATCTGCCGTGGATCACCGAGGGTGGCATCGACCTCAAGGTCGGACAGTATCCGACGCCGCTTGGCTACGAGACGATCGACCCGTCAACCAATCCGTTCTACTCGCACTCCTACATCTTCCAGTTCGGCCTGCCGTTCAAGCACACCGGCGCGCTGGCGACGACCCATGTCAATGACGTGCTCGACATCTACTCCGGTATCGACACGGGAACGAACACAACGATGGGGCCTTTGGGAGACAACAACGGCGCGATCGGCGGTATCGGCGGCTTCAACCTGACCTTCCTGGGCGGCAACCTCACCATCCTTGCGCTGACGCATTTCGGACCCGAGGACGCTACGCGCGCGCTGTCGCCCCTGGGCGTCAATGCCAACGGCCAGTGGCGCTTCTTCAACGACGTACTGGTCACCTGGAAGGCGACCGACACCTGGACCTTCGTTACGGAATCCAACTGGGTGCGCGATGGCTATGGTTTCGTGGGCAAGGCAGTGAATGGCTTCGGCCTTGCGCAGTACGCGTCCTATGCATTGACCGACACGGTCGCCTTGAATGCCAGGGCCGAGTACTGGCGGGATGACAACAACTTCTTCGTTGCTTCTTTCCCGGCCAACAATTCCTTTGTCCAATTCCAGCAGGGCTTCCCGGTCCTCGTTCATGGGGCGCCCGGCAGCAGTTCGACCTACGGCGCCCTGACGGTCGGTGCGACCTGGAAGCCTGCGTTGCCCGCACCGGTAACCGGTCTGCTGGTCCGTCCGGAAGTCCGCTGGGATCACGCCTTCACCAGCAATAATCCGTTCAACAACAATCCGCCTGCCAATACCAAAGGCACTCAGAACTCGTTCACCTTCGGCTCGGACATCGTCCTGACGTTCTAAGTAAGTGAATCAAGTTGGGACGGTCGTGCTCATCCGTCATGGGGACCAAGCCCACTGCTGTCCGGCGGCACATGTTAGCGTCCCCGGAAGTGGTGGAGATTCGGCGCGTCACGGGTTGACGTGGCGGTATGGGCGGCGGTGGTCATCGGCCCTATCGGTTGAGGTGGAGTTGCGAGACTTCAACCATGACCGTGAGAGGATCCGATGACCGAAGAGAGATTGGCGCTTTCTGAGTTGCTGGAGAAGGCCGGTGACGGGGATTTCCTGCGAACTGTTGCGGATGCGGTGCTGCAAATGCTGATGGAGTCCGACGTCGAAGGGCCGATCGGCGCCGGACGGTATCGGCGCAACGGGGAACGACGACCTGGCGCAACGGACACCGCGACCGCGTGCTCGACACACTGAGGCATCGATCATCCGACTGATCGGCGCCGTGCTGCTGGAACAAAACGACGAGCGGCGGCTGCAGCACCGCTACATGCAGGTTGAAGCCATGGCGGAACTGTCAAACCCGACGAGCGACGCTGAACCCAGGCAACCTCCATCCGCAGCATGACCACCTGTAACCCAACACACGCCCCATTGGGAGACAGACTGCACCGTCGACGGCACCTATGCCCGACGCTCGACCGTGGCGTCGCGGTCAAGCCCCGCAGCCGCGCGGCGGAGCGCCGAAGGCGCAGGGCTTGAAGGCGACGAGCGCGGTCGCAGCATCATCACCTGCGCCGTCCGTCACGCAAGCCAACCTGGTTAACGCTGAAGTGCCGATGAATGCCGCCGCTACACCACAAATCTACACCAGCTTGACCCGAGTTCTGACAGCAGGCAGCCGCGTCCAACATCCAGACCGGGATCTCCTGAACACGAGCAACGGCAGCGTCCACGAGGCTGCACCGCGCCGCCGAACCGGTCGCCCGCTCGATCACCTCATAAACGCGAACAGTTTGCCCAGCCCAGGTATGCCAACCGCAGGCAATGGCAAACTCATCGCCGACTGCAGGTACTCTGGGTCGTGTGGCGGAGAGCTTCTACAATGAAGTACGACCACACTCGGCGTTGCGTGGTCGAACGCCGGCCTCGATCACGAGGCCCTCGTGCTCGCCTGCGTCAAGACCGCTGCGCGTCGGCTTCGCCGGTGGCCTGCGGCCAGTCTTGATCCAGGCTGCGCGCGACGGCGCTGACGAAGGCAGCCGGGACGGAGAAACGCCGCTCGACCGAACAGAGCAACGCCGTGACGGCAACCCAGGACTTTACGTCTGAATCGAGGGAAGTTCGGGCTCAGGTCATGACCATCGAGTAGCGAAAGTCGGGCTAGCGTCAAACATAAGGATAGCTCGAAGCTTACGCCTTATCCAGCGTGGAAGCACAACCACTAACGACGCAGTATGTACGTGAGGAGGGCTTGATGACGATGCTACTCTACAGGCGGTCACGGAATGCGAGGCACCTGCGCTGCGCGTGATGCAGAACGCCGCAGCGGTCCAAACGCGCGACATTGCCGCCCATGAGGCAGGCGTGATGTGCAGAGCTGGAATCGGCGTCCCAGTCTCGCCCCGGGTGCACTGCGATGATGGCTGGACGGAATGCGTATCCGATGTAGCCTCGCCCAGCCCTGCTATTTTCCTGTCACACGCCAGATCACATCGCCCACATCGTCCGCCATCAGCACGGAGCTGTCCGGACCAATGGTCACTCCGACTGGCCGACCATATGACATCCGCTCATCAGGCGCGAGGAAGCCAGACAGGATATCGCGCCCCGGTCCGGCCGGATGGCCGTTCTCAAATGGAATGAAAACGAGTTTGTAGCCACTCAGCTTGCTCCGGTTCCAGGAGCCGTGTTGCCCGATGGCCATGCCATCCGGAAAGCCGGGAAGCGTCCCGGAGGGCAGCCAGCACAAGCCCAGAGACGCGGTGTGCCCACCCAACGCGTAGTCCGGTGTAATCGCCGTCTCGACCATAGCCGGATCCTGCGGCACCCGGTCGTCCACCGTCTGCCCCCAGTAGCAATAGGGCCAGCCATAGAAGCCCCCGTCGCGCACCGAAGTCAGATAATCAGGCGGCGTCTCATCGCCCAGGCCGTCGCGCTCGTTGACCACCGTCCAAAGACTACCGGTCTGCGGCTCCCACGTCATGCCCACGGCGTTACGCAGGCCGCCGGCGAAGGTACGGCCCTTGCCGCTTGCGCGATCGAACTCGTAGATGAGGGCCCGGCCTTCTTCGGCTTCCGTGCCATTCTCGGCGATGTTGCTAGACGAACCGACCCCGATGTAGAGCTTCTTCTGGTCCAGGCTTGGCAGAATGCTACGCGTCCAATGCCCGCCGGGCTTGAAGGTGGCCAACGTCCGGCCTGGCGCCGTTATTCGGCGCGTGCCCGTCGTGTAGGGAAAGGCGACCAGGCCATCGGTGTTGCCGACGTAGAGTGTATCGTCCAGCATCGCCATGCCGAACGGCTGATTAAGCTCCTCCAGGAACACCTCCTGGATTTCGGCCACGCCATCGCCATCCGCGTCGCGCAACAACGTAATGCGATTCGCGCTGGTCCCTGCGGCGCCGGCGCGTTTCATGGTGCTGACCATGGCGTAGTCAAAGATGTTCCGCATGACCTCCCTGGGCACATTCGAGGACTTCGCGACGAGTACGTCACCATTGGGCAACACGTGGATCCATCGCGGATGCTTCAGACCGGTCGCGAACGCGTTGACTTTGAGTCCGGCCGCCGCGACCGGCGTCTGCCCTTCGGCCCAGCCCTGGGCCGTCGGCATCTTGAGTGTCGGGATACTGCCCTGCGGCCTCGCCTCTGGTATCGTGGGAGTGGGGCCCCACGCCGGCTCGGACGAACCCTGCGTCAACCGTCGCGACACACGCGCTGCGCCTCCAACCAGCGCCACCACGCGCGAGAATACTGCCGAGAAGCTCAATTCACCGTCCCCCTGGTCGCATGCAGCTACGCTGCGGAACGTGCATCAGAACCTATGGTCCGTGATGTTGCCAGTCATGTCGTGGAATAATCCGCCCTGCTTGCCGTTCTTCCCAGGCGTCGATTGCGCGGCACTGCGCGTCCAGTTTCGTGCGAATGCGCTGAACGGCAGACCTGCCAAGCACGAGGCGAAACGGTGGTGTTTTCGCCTGCACCGTAACGATGATCGCCAGTGCTGGCACGAACCGGATCGGCGCAGGCCTGTGCCCGCATGGACGCCCATCGTGCAGCGTTACAGTCGCACGGGACGGTCCGCGAACTTTGCGTCCTGCAGCCGCCTCCTCAACCACCATCATGGAAAATGCGCTGCGCAAGGAAGTGCGCCCGCTTGGCACTCGCGACCGCTCGTTGCGAGGAACTTGACGTTTTCGGCAATCAGTGGCGGATTTCTCTGCCGACAATGGCGCGGCCAACGGGGCCCGTCTGGGTGCGGAGTTGCAGAGGGCAGCGAGCATCAGTGAGATACTTGCGTGGGATTGCGCTCCTGCTGGCGGCACTATCAGCGATGGCTGCTTGTTCCTTGAAAGTAACCCACGTGGACGTGTATCCTGCCTTCGGCCCGCATTATGGAGATGGCCATTGAAGGAACATACCCACTGTTTCACCAGCAACTGACGCAGCTTGCTCCAACTAGATCCATCTTGGCGCCGCGTCGTCGCGCATCCGACGATGCTATGTACGTCCCCCGGCCGTGCGCAGGCGTCGGGCTCTAACACCTATCGATAAACAGCGATAGACGCGGTCCAGAAAGCGTGCGTTGTTGCTCAGTCGGCCGTGTGAGGCATGCGCATCATGGTCCGCGAGATACGCGGCGTGCTTCGCCAGACGCTCGTATCCTTCTGCGAGAACTACCTTCACGCGCCTCGCTTCTTGATCTTGCGTCATGTCGGCCTCGGCCCACGCGTCCGCTGCTCGCCGCAGCCAATCCGCAGTTGTCATTGTCGGTTGCATGACAAACCGGTAAGATAGCTGTCCGTAGCATGTCCAGTCACGCGCCGACCATTGGCCAGTCAACAAGCGGCGAGCGAACCGGCGGCATCCAGCCGAAGCTTATTGCCTGGCTGAAGTATGTGCCGCTGTCCTCTCACGGCGAAACACATTGGATTGCCAGTGACCAGGGTAGCGCGGATCTCGCCCGCTGCCTGATCGATCAGGATCCCGACAACACGACCGCGCCAGTGAACGCTAAAGCCGAAGCGCCTCCAGGCAGGCGGCAGGTGAGGATCAATGCCGAGAGCGTCGGCGCCCAAGGACAACCCGGCAAAACCAAACAATGCCGCCTGCCATAACCCACCGAGCGCGGCGATATGGATGCCACCCGCGCTGCCGTCTGAGGTATCCGCAAGATCTGTCGCGGCCGTCTCGCGGAAGTAGCGCGTCGCTAGATCCATGTCGCCCAGTCGGGCAGAAACGAAGGCATGCATACCGCGGCTGAGCGAACTGCCATGGCCACAGCGCGGCTCATAGAAGCGGAAATTCGCCAGCCTCGCCGGCGCGTCGCATTCTTCGGGCAGCAAGGCCAGCAGGGCTAAAACATCGGCCTGCTTCACCACCTGGGATCGCTGAGTGCGCTCGCGTCCAAGCAGGACATCGAGCGGCATTGTGCGGTCAGCGTATCGGAGCAGATCGACCTCTTCGAGATCGAAGAAGCCGGCAAATTGCTCAAACAGCCCGGTGGCCGGATTGAACCCGGTGCACAGCGTATCGGCCACTTGGGCCCACTGCTGGAGTTCGGCGTCGTCAAGGTCTAGCTGCCGCGAGAGCTCACCCCAGCGATCTGGCCAGCGGTCGCGCAACACGGCCGCCATCTCAATGCCGCGCCTGATGTTCCAGCGTGCCATGACGTTTGTATAGGCGCTGTCGTCGATGTTCTCGTGATATTCATCCGGGCCTATGACGCCACGGATGTGGCACTTGCCATCTGCCTCCGGACTGGCACGGTCAGCCCAGAACCGTGCGGTTTCCAGGAGAATTTCGGCTCCAGCGTCGATCATGAAGGTGTCGTCGCCGGTCGCCTCCCAGTATTGCCAGACCGCATAGGCGACATCGGCAGTGATGTGCTGCTCCTGTGTCCCGCAGAGCACCTGGATCAGCTCACCGGTGGGACCAGTGAGCTGCTCGGGAGTTGTCTCATCGCCGGTATCGGTTGACTCCCAGGCGTACATGGCGCCGCGCCAGCCCATCCGCACGGCCTTGTCGCGAGCACCTGGCAAGGTGTGATAGCGATACATCAGCAGAGCCCGAGCGGCCTCAGGCCATGTCGCGATGTAGAACGGCAGCACATAGATCTCGGTGTCCCAGAACACGTGCCCGAGGTAGCCATCTCCGGTCAGCGCGCGGGCTCCAATGGAGACTCTCTCGTCCGCTGGATTGGCCGCACTGTTCAGGTGGTACATCGCAAAGCGCAAAGCCCGTTCGGAGGCGTCGTCACCCTTGATCTCGAGATCACAGAGGTGCCAGCGTTCTGCCCAGGCGGCCTCGTGTTCGGCGAGCACGCCACGCCAGCCGATCCGCTCCGCTCGATCGAACGCGTCCCGCGCCTGTTTGCCAGGATCGCCGGCAGGACTGTCGCCGCGTGCCACGGCAATCAGGCGCTGGAACGATGCGGCCTGACCAGGCGCCGATGTCCACGTCCAGGACCATCGAAACGGGCTCAGCGCCTGGGGCGACAATTCGGTGTCGTTCAATTGCAACGAGGCCGTGCAGGCCATGGCGAGGCTCTTGCCGGACTGTTCAGTGCGCCACACACCGAAGTCTTGCCCGATGTGTTCTGGGTCCAGCCCGGATCCCGATTCGTCGAACCGCGCGTCTGCGGTGATCTCCGCGTTGGCCTGCTCCACTTCCAGACGCACAAGTTGCAGCCCCAGCGCGCGATCGGCCATCGACACAAGACGGAGCGTCTTCACCTTTACAATAATCCCGCTGGGATCGCGCTGTTGCCACTCTGTGAGCATCACGCCCCGACGCATGTCGAGGGTCCGCTGGTGGCGCAGCGAATCTCCGTTGTGATGCAAAATGACCCTGCCGTTGACCAACACCCGTAATCGGAGCCAATCGGCCACCGGTACCAGAGCCGGGACTGGCGGCTCGATGTTAGGCGTATCGAACAGCCCCGCAACATAGGTACGCGGCCAGGAGGCCCATCTGAGAGTATGTGACCAGGATACCCAGGTAGGGCCTCTGCTGATCTCCCGAGCCCCGCGGACCCCGAGGAAGCCATTGCTGACGGTGAAGCGTGACTCGATGCTGTTCTCCCGTAGAGGGTCGTAACTTTGCTCCACCAGCAGCCAGTCGCGATCCCGGCTCGGCTCCAGCGCCTGCTGCATATCCATACGATGCCTCACTTCTCTCGTGCGCGGAGTTGGCCCTCGATCAACGCATCTAGTTCGACGTCGTCCAGACTGGCCACGACCAGATCGGCGTCTGCCGCCCGCAACAGAGCCGCATCCCCCTGCCGCGCGATCCCCAGCGCCATCATTCCGCCAGCATGTGCCGCTTGGATGCCGGCCGGCGCGTCCTCGACGACCAGGCAGGTCGCGGGCGCCGCTCCCAGTTCTTGCGCTGCGGTCAGAAAGATCTCCGGGTGCGGCTTGCCGTGGGATAGATCGCGGCCGGAAACATCGACCGCGAAGAGATCAAGCAATGTCTGGTCCTGCGACAGAGGGATCAGACGCATCATCTGGTCGGCGTTCTTCGACGACGAGGCGACCGCGAGAGGAATGCTTTTCGCCGCGAGTGCCTGGGCGAAGCATAGCGCATCGGGAAAGACCGTGAAGTCGCGCGCGGCGATCAACGCCTCCAGGATTTGCTGTTTGTGTTCGGCGTAGGCCTCGGCGCGTTCCACCGCGTTGGCGACGCCCAACTGTTGCAACGCGGCGCGCGCCCCACTGAGCCGCGGTTTGCCTGCGACATGCGCCTGATAGATCTCGGTCGTGAAGCGGGCAGGATCGGTAAATCCTTGCAGCGCCTCCCGCCATGCTCGCTCGTGGGGAGAGTCAACGAGGACGCCGTCCACGTCGAAGATGACCGCGGCTAGGGTTCGGTGGGAAGCGGATCCTGCTGGCATCTGAAGACTTCTTGTCAGCCGGTACGGGCGTGGCTGATAGCATGACCGAGCCGGGGATTGCAGCTTCGAAATCATCGGCACCTACCGTTGGCCGTGTCGGTGCCGATCCCTGATCTATTCGGCGAATGACATAAGTTTAACCGACATGACAGCGGTTTAATCGCTGCACCGAGGGAACGGTTACCCGGGAAGCGGCATTTTCCCTGGGTCGGCGGCGCCCGTCCGGCCTGCCGCCCCGGATATCCGGCATTTTCCACTAGGAGGAACTATGAGCCTTTCCACCGAGACGACCCGCGCACCACGATTGTGGCGCCGCAGCGCGATAGCCGCTGTTCTACTGGCTGGCACCGCGCTTGGCGGTTTCGCCGTCGGCCACGCTGGATTAGCCGCAACCGAGGCCACTCCCGGCGCTCCGGTCAATCCGCCCGGCAGCGGCATGACCGGCCATACGTTGCCGGACTTCACCGACCTGGTCACTCAGGTCAAACCTGCGGTGGTCTCGATCACGACCAAACTTCAGGCCAGTCCCGCCGCCGACGAGGACGGCCCGCAGTTGCCGGTGCCTTTCCGGCAGTTCCCATTCGGCGGCATGGGCCCACAGATGGGACCGCAGGCGCACGCCATCGAGGCGCGCGGTTCCGGCTTCATCATCGATGCCAGCGGCACCGTCGTGACCAACAACCACGTGGTGAAGGACGCGAAGTCGGTGTCCGTCACGCTGGACGATGGCACGCAGTTGCCGGCAAAGGTGATCGGGCGCGATGCCCGCACCGACATCGCCGTGCTCAAGATCGACGCGCACAAGCAGCTTCCCTACATCCAGCTTGGCAACTCGGCGAACGTGAAGCCGGGTGAGTGGGTGGTCGCGATGGGCAACCCGTTTGGTCTGGGCGGATCGGTGACCGCCGGCATCGTTTCGGCCAGCGGTCGCGACATCGGCGCTGGTCCGTATGACCAGTTCATCCAGATCGACGCGCCGATCAACCAGGGCAATTCCGGTGGGCCACTGTTCACCCAGGACGGCAAGGTGATCGGCATGAACACCGCCATCCTGTCACCCTCCGGCGGCTCGATCGGCATCGGCTTCGCCATTCCATCCGACATGATCCACACGGTGGTGGCGCAGCTTGAGAAGACCGGCAAGGTCACGCGTGGCTATATCGGCGTCGAAGCGCAGCTGGTCAGCGACACCATGGCGAAGGCCATGCATCTGGACGCGAAGTCCGGCGCGCTGATCGCGGGCGTGCAGAGCGATGCGCCGGCGTCGCACGCTGGTCTGGAGCCGGGTGATGTGATCACCGCGGTGAACGGCCAGACTGTTAAGAATCCACGCGACCTCGCGGTGGACGTTGCCTCGGTGCAGCCAGGCGACGAGGCGAAGCTTCAGGTTCTGCACAATGGCGACAGCAAGACGGTGTCGGTAAAGGTTGGCCAGATGCCGAATGAGCAGACGGCCAGCAACGATACCGGGCCGTCGTCGCACGAGCGGATCGGCTTGGCGCTGGCGCCGCTGTCGCCGGACCTGCGCAATCAGCTTGACGTGCCGGACGGTACGCACGGTGCGGTTGTGCGCAACGTCGAGCCCGGCTCACCGGCGGAACAGGCCGGTCTCCAGGCCGGCGACGTCATCGTTGGCGTGGGCGACAAGAAGGTGGCATCGCCTTCCGAAGCGGCCAATGCAATCCGAGGCGCGAGCAAGGATCACGCGGTCGCGCTGCGCATCATTCGCAACGGCGAGCCGGTTTTCGTCGGTGTGAACCTGGACCAGAACTCTGAAGGCTGACGAGCAGGCCCCTCCCCGCGCAAGTGAGGGAGGGGCCGCTTCAAAGTGCGTCACACCCCGCCGCGTTCCTCACGCCACAGCGCCAGTTTCTCCTGCACTGGCCGATCGGAGAAGCTGAACAGCACGGCCTCGCTGTTGGCACGATGACGGTGCCAGTGCCAGCTTGGCACCACGAAGATGTCACGCGGCTTCCAGCGGAATGTCGTGTCGCCAATCACCGTCTCGCCTTCACCTTCGACCGCAACGAACACTGTGCCGTCAGTCGAGCGATAGGGTGTGGAGCCGAAACCCTCGGGCAGCAACTGCATGAAGGCGCCGATCGTCGGCATCGCAGACTCGCCGGATGCTGGATTGACGTAGCGTAGCTTGTAGCCGTGGCAGGGATCGGGGTCACCGTTGCGGGCCAACGTGGCCAGCGCCTCGCGTGAGCGCACGTAAGGGTAATTGAACACCGGCGAGCTTTTCACCGTCGGATGCCAGTCGACCGGCAGCATGTTGGCACCATACCTCGCCAGGCTATCGCCTTCGGGCCGCGTCACGCTCTGGCTGTCGGCGTTCGCCGGCTCCGCGAAACTCGCGTCGAACAGGCGCACGATCGGGATGTCCAGCCCGTCGAGCCAGACCATCGGCTGATCAGTATCGTTGCCATGGTCGTGCCAGGTCCAGCTCGGCGTGATGACGAAGTCGCCTGGCTCCATCATCGTGCGTTCGCCTTCGACAGCGGTGTAGGCACCGTGGCCTTCGATGATGAACCGCAGCGCTGACTGCGAATGCCGATGCGCCGGCGCCACTTCTCCCGGCATGATCAGTTGCAGTCCTGCGAACAGCGAATGCGTGATCGATGTCTGTCCGCGCAATCCGGGATTCTCCAGGATGAGCACGCGCCGCTCCGCCTCCTTCGCGGTGATCAGTCCGCCTGCCTGCATCAGGAATGGCCGGACCACCTCGTCGTAATCCCACCTCGCGGGCAGCGCGGAAGTCACCGGCTGCCGTGTCACCATCGAATGCAGACGCTCCCATAGCGGGGCGAGCGAGTGTTCGCCGATCCTGTCGTAGAATGCCTGGCGTTCGGTTGATGGCGCGACTGCGGTGTCGTTCATCGGAGCCTCCGTGCCGGGTCAGCGACCCGTGATGGTTTGCCAGAGTTGCCTTGTTTCGCTGCGTGGATCGTTCTCGATCCGACATGCGGCATCCAGCATTAAGGTTGCGCGGTTGGCAAGGTCATAGGCCGGCCACCCCGGAATGGACGGATGCTCGGGCACGCCGGTGTGAGCAAATGCTGCCCAGGTGCTGGACATCGCCGCCGCCAGGCGATGCGCCCCCTCGCTGCGGTCGGTCGCATTGGTCAGATCGATCGTGTCGAAGGTGAATGGCACGTCGAGCGCATGCGGCGCTTTCAGACGACCACCCTGCACCGGTGTCTCCCATTCGAAGGAATACATGTAGACCGGCGCGGCGGCCTGCTTCGTTTTATGCTCTGCGACGATGAGCGAGCGGATGCGGAAGTTGGAATCGGTTAGTGTGGCGATCAGGCGTTCCGCCGCGTTCGCGCCCGGATAGAGGCGCCGGTAGGTCTCTATAACATGGTCGGTGTGCTTACCGGCGACGGAGGCGACACGGTCGTGCATCTCCGGTTCAGTCAGCGTTCGATGCCACACCTTGTCGTCACGGGCGAGGAAGCTCGCCATTTCGTCCTTCATGTCGCCGATCAACAGCGGGATGTCGGCAGAGACCGCCGGTGCTCCTTGGTCGAAGGGATGCTGCGGCACAATCGTCCCGTCCACCACTGGGCCGAATGGATAGCGGTCGAAGAGTGGCAGCGGCGCGGGCCCGATTGCCTTCACAGCAGGTTCGACCGCCGCCAGAAGCTGCTCCATCGGCAGCGACTGAAGTTTGCCGAGATCGCGCGAGGTCAGACCGAGCGTCTTGAGGACAGCATCGGTCAGTCTGGCAGCACGGTCGGGTTCGCGCAGGCGGATGGTGGCGCCGCTCTGCACGATGGCGCGATGGAACAGGCCGCGTGCCGACGGCATCGCAAGCAGTGTGCAGACTTTTCCGCCGCCGCCCGATTCGCCAAAGATGGTCACGTTGCCAGGATCGCCGCCGAACCGAGCGATGTTATCGCGGACCCATTCCAATGAAGCGATCATGTCAAGCGTGCCGGCGTTGCCGGATGCCGAAAAGTCCGCTCCGCCGATCGCGGACAGATCCAGAAAGCCGAATATGTTCAGCCGCTGATTGACGGTGACGACAACGACATCACCGCGCCGGGCCAACCGCGAACCCTGTAGCCGAGCGACGTTTGCCGTACCGTAGGAGAAGGCTCCGCCGTGGAACCATACCATGACCGGTCGTTTCGCCGACTGCTCGAGACCCGGCGTCCACACATTGAGAGTGAGGCAGTCCTCGGTTTCCGGTGAAGTGTCCGGCGGCCCCGAGAAGTCGGCGAGTTCGGGTCGCGAGACCGGGCGGAGACCTTGCTGCGGGGCGTGCCCTTGGTACTCCAGCGCATCCCGCACGCCAGCCCACGATGTCGGCTTGCGCGGCGGCATGAACCGGTTGGCGCCAGAGGTCGGCGCGCCATAGGGGATGGACTTGAAGGCAACGACACCTTCGACGGTGGTTCCGCGAACACGGCCCGCTGTTGTCTCCACCAATGACGTGCCTTGCGACGTAGCGAGATCGTTCACCCCATCCCTCCCTTTTCAGGTGGCGAAGCATGCCCCCGTGCAATGCGCGGTGTCGATACCTGGGGTGCCAAGCTGGATCGATGCGGCGGCAGCGCGCTGCGCCCCTTGCAATTGGGTGCGCGCCTTCCTCAGGAGCTACAGAACGACCGTTACCGGACTAAGCGCCTCATCGGCCCAACCGGGAGCGTCGTTTCGATTTGCTTAACCGCCCGCGGCGACATTCCGCCTCCGTTGTGAACCGGCGGTGTCGGAATGGGCAAGGAATTCGCCGTGGGAAGCCGCGTCAGCACGCGCGGGCTGACCTGGGATGTACTGGCGGTCGCACCGCTGGGTGCGCAAACGCTGCTTCGGCTGCGCTGCACGGATGGCGATCTGAGTGGCCTGGAATGGGACATCCTGCATCCCGCCGAAACGGTCGAAATGGCACGTTCGGAGCTCCGGCCGGATGTGCCGGGACCGCTGGCTGCGTGGCGGCTGTACCATCAGGCCTGTCTGCTCGAGCAGGTGCTTGGGCCGCAAGACATGGTGGTAGCGGAACCGGGGCGAGTTCGGATCGAGCCTTATCAGCTCGTTCCCTTGATGCGCGCACTGGAATTGCCGCGACCGCGCCTGCTCCTCGCCGATGGCGTAGGTCTGGGAAAGACGATAGAGGCGGGACTGATCGCCTGCGAACTGATCGCACGCAGAAGGGCTCATCGTGTGCTGATCGTCGCGCCTGCGGGACCGCTGCTCGTGCAATGGGCACAGGAAATGCGTCAACGCTTCGGCCTGCGGTTTACCACAATCACCGATGCCGCGTCATTGCAGCAGCAACGGCGAAAGTTGGAGTTAGGCGGGAATCCATTCGACGCGACCGCGCTCTGCATGACGTCGCTGGATTTCGCCAAGCAGGAACGGGTGCTGGAGGAGCTTGAACGTTCGGCATGGGACCTGGCAATCATCGACGAAGCGCATCATTGCATCAGCACCGGCAGTACCGACCGCGAAGATACGCAGCGAAGGCGGTTGGCGGAGGTTATCGCGCGGCGCAGCGACGGGCTGCTGCTGCTCACAGCCACGCCGCATGACGGCTACGATGCGCATTTTGCGTCGCTGATTGAGCTGCTGGATCCAAGTCTCGTCGATGGGCGTGGCGGTCTCACTGGGAACGCCTACCGGCGGCACGTCGTGCGCCGATTGAAGTCGCATATCCACGATCCTGCGACAGGCGCACCGCTGTTCCGTGAGCGACGGGTAATACCGGTGAAGGTCGAGCTTGACGGTGCCCCTTTGGAGCCGGTGCGGCTGTTCCATCAGGCGCTCGCGGCACTGGTCGCACCGCGGCTACTACGGGCGGCGCAGGGTCGGGAACACGCAGACGCGCTTGCATTCATCAGTTTGCTGAAGCGTTCGGTCTCCACGATCAGCGCATGTGTCAACACGCTACGCGTGGTAGCCGTGCGCTATCGGGCGGCTGACAAGCTTGAGACTGATGTATTGCGACGGGAGCGGGCGCGATCGCTACGGGCGTATCGCAAGCGGTTGCAGCAATTCGGAGTGCTCAACGAGGGCGACGAGGGTGACCTGGCCGAGCTTGAAGCCGATGGCATGGCTGCCGATCTGCATAGTTTCTCTGCCACAGAATTGGTGGCGCTGACACGCAGCGATGCGACAATGGAAGCGCTCGCTGCATTGATCCGGTTGGGGGAGGCAGCAGAACCTGCGGACCCGAAGCTGGATGTTATTGAGCGGGAGGTGCGTGCAATTCGCGCCGCGCATCCGGCGACCAATGTGTTGATATACACGGAGTATACTGACAGCCAGTCGGCCGCGCTGCGTGCATTGCGCTCGTGTGGTGGCGAGGTGTTGGCGATCAGTGGAGCAGATAGCGAGCGCGAGCGGACACGGACCGCCGAACGCTGCGCCGAGGAGGATGGCATCATTCTGGTCAGTACCAACTCATTGGCCGAGGGACTGAACCTGCATCAGCACTGCTTCAATCTGATCCATCTCGATCTGCCGTACAATCCTAACCGTCTGGAGCAGCGCAATGGGCGGATCGATCGCTATGGCCAGGAGCGTGATCCGCAAATTCGTTATCTCTACCTCGCTGGTACGTTCGAGGAGCGATTGCTGCTGCGTCTGATCGCGAAATACGAGAAGGCGCGTGCCAACCTTACGTTCATGCCGGACACGCTTGGGGTGACAGCGGACGAAGAGGCATGGAGTTCCGGTCTGGTTGCCGGATTCGCCGAACGGCAGGCGGGCCTGTTCGACGATGAGCCGACCGCGATTCGGACGCTGGACCGGGAAGCGGAAACGGCCAATCTTGGTGCGTATCGCGATCTTTTGCATGAAGTCGACCGAGCGTTCAATGGTTTCGATCGCTCGGCAGTCCGCCACGGCTGGCGGGCTGATCACGCGGCGAGCACCGACACGTCGCAGAGCCTGGCAGCCTCGTCAGCGAAACAGCGGAGCGATGTCTTGCTTGGCCACATCGATCTGCCAGATTTCGTTGTCGCGACGATTACTGTGGAAACTGGGGTTCAACCAACCAGTCGAGGCGTGCTGCGGCTTCCTGCTGAGTGGTGCTCGGGACTTGATGATCTACCAGGCTTTGACCCCGGGCACTGCACGCTTCGAATCACTCGTAACCACACCCGGTTTCGCGACAAGAAGGGGCGTTCGCTGGCAGTTCTTGGCCGCGCCCATCCAGTGGTTCGCCGCGCGATATCCAGTGCCCGGAGGCTCGCCGGAAGTGAGTGGGACAATCGGGTGAGCGTTGCGCTGGCAGACGAGGGGGCACCACTCGCGGTGCTGTTTACCTACGGGACGGAGGTGCGCAGTAGCGCCCGCATCGAGTTCGAGCGGATCTTTGCAATCCTGTTGCCAGTAAACGGAGCGGCCGTTGAATTAGCCGAACCGGAATGTTGGCTGAGCCTCGCAACAGCGGGTAGCACGCTCGCCCGAATGAGCGTCTGGCAAGACCTGTATGCGTGCTGGGTACCAAACCGTCGGTTGGAGGCCGCGGCAGTTGCTGATGCAGCCATGCTCCGCGAGACAGTGCAGGTCGCAGCGGACCACCAACAAAGAAGCCAGCGCGAGGCGAGCGATCTGCAAGACTGGCTATGCAGACGAGTCAACGATATCTGCGGTGCGTTCGAGCCTCAGACGGGTGACCTGTTTGGTGCCGCCCCACATGGCCCTGCATGGCATTTGCTGCCATTGCCGCTCGACCGGCTGGCAGTGTTTGCGGCGGACAACAGCAACACGCCGGCACGGCGGCGCGAGGCAAACAGCATTGTGGAATTGTACCGGCGCCGGATCGCGGAGCAGGCCGCACGGGCGGCATTGTCCCTGCCGGTTCTGCATCCGATTGGTATGCTCATGCTGGTGCCGCCAGCGCTACGCGCGTGACACTCGATCTGCGGGATTGCACGTTCATCGGTCCGGCGCTTCCTGAACCATTCGTGGGCTTCGAATTGGCTGCCCAACTGACCAGGTTGGGGTTGCTGGCCAACACCCAGGGCAAGATTTTCGAGCAGGATTGGGGGGCGCTGCGCCGGCAATTCCGCTCAAGCGGCGGTCCACAGAGTCTGTGCAACCATATCATTGCGCCATTGGCCACGCGTCTCGGCTTCGGTCGTCCGGAGCAGGCGGATGAAGTTCCGACGCGCGAGGGCATCGAGGATGGCGGCTGGATTATGCAGGCTCCATGCGGGACGCGCCTGCGAGCATGGTCCTTCGCGTCGGGCACCGACCTCGACGCACCGCATCGGACAGGGCGCGCCTATCGGTTCAGTCCGATGCGCAGTGCACAGCGCGTCCTGCTGGCGACTGGCGAACGGCTTGGATTACTGACTGACGGCGAAGAGTTGCGCCTGCTATTGTGCGACCCTGCCTACCCGGACAGCCATATCGCGATGCCGCTGGCCGGCGGCGATGGGTGGCGAGCGCAGAACTTCGCACCGGATTCCTATCGTCTGCTGTTGGCACTGGCCGCACCGAAAGGCATTGCGACCTTGCCGGATGTACTCGAGGCAGCTCGGCTCAGCCAGAGCAGGATCACAAAGGATCTGCGCGTGCAGGCGCGCAGCGCAATCGAAGGCTTCTTGCAAGCGGTGCTCGACAACCCCGCCAACGCTGCCGAACACGACTTGCACCAGAGCGCCGGTGCGCTGTGGGAAGAAGGATTGGTCTTCGTCTATCGCCTGCTGTTCATCCTGAAACTGGAAAGCCACGGCGATCCGGCGTGTGCGTTCAGCTTTGCCTCCACCAGCCTGTGGCGCAGCGCCCTGTCGCCGAATCGCGCTTTGGGGCCGCTGGTGCGTCGAATGCTGGATCATGGTCACCACACTGGGCGGATGTTGGAAGATGGAATTCGCCGGGTGTTCCGCATGTTTCGTGACGGACTGTCGTGCAGCGAGCTGTCGGTAACGGCGCTTGGCGGAGCGCTGTTCGGCGTGCAGGCGACACCGCTGCTGGATCGGCTGGCGTGGGGCGAGCGCGCTGTCGCGGTACTGCTGGATCGGCTGCTATGGACCACGCCGAAGGGCCGGCCGCGCGAGCGAGTTCACTACGGCGCGCTGGATGTCGAGGACCTCGGCCGTATCTACGAAGCGTTGTTGGAACTCGAACCGGGGATCACGACCGTACCGATGTCGCGGCTGAGGCGCACAAAGCTCGAAGTGATCCTGCCGGCCGAGCAGGCTGCGCGTTGTCTCGGTGCCAGTTCCTCCCGGACGCGGACGACATGGGTCGAGGACATGCAGGCGGGGCGGTTCTTCGTGCGGGCTGGCGTAGGTCGCAAGATGACCGGGTCCTACTATACGCCGCATGCGTTCGTTCGCTTCCTGATCCGTGAGACGCTGGCACCCCAGATTGCGGACCGCAGTCCGGACGGAGAACCGAACCCGCGTGCCATTTTGGCGCTGAAGGTGGTTGATCCCGCGGCAGGCAGCGGACATTTCCTGGTGGAAGCGTGCCGCTATCTCGGTGACGCGCTGTATGTCGCTTGCCGCAGGTGCGACGAGTTGGCGACTGCCGCGGAAGAGCAGGCAGCGCGCAAGTCGCTTGATGATCGTGAGCCGCTGCTGGCGCGGGCTGCGGCACTCCGTGAGCGCGTGGCAAATCTGCCTGATCCGGATCGCCTCCTGATGGCCTATCTGCCCAGCCGCGTGAGTGAGGGATCTACCAGCGGGGTCTCGCAATCCCGCGCGCTGGCAATCTGCCGACGGATGGTTGCGGTGCACTGTCTGTATGGGGTGGACAGCAACCGGCTTGCGGTGGAGCTGGCGAAATTGTCGCTCTGGTTGGAGTCCTACGCCGAGGGACTGCCGCTGACGTTTCTCGACCATCGATTGGTGCACGGTGATTCGATTTCAGGGCCATTCTTCACGGCGCTGGCGACGCTGCCTATGGGTCGCGCGCCGCTGGACCCGCTGCTGGCGCAGGATGTGAGCGCCCGCCTAAGTGAGGCGCTGCGGGCGGCGCTCCATCAGGTTCGGGCGTTGCAGGCAACGGTCGGTGCTGATGCCGCCGATCTCGCATTGAAGGCTTCGGCAAAGCGCCGGTTGGACCTTGCGCTGCAACCGTTGTGTCTCCTGGCGCGTGCCTGGTCCGGTGCGGTGATGTTGGCGACGCAAGGAGTAGATGACGAATGGCTGGCGCTGGCACGCTCGGTCACAGCGACGGGGAGATGGCCGGAGGTTCTGACCGAGCGGCAGGAAGCGATGCTGACCGCCGGGAGCCAGGCACTGCCGTGGGACCTGACCTTTCCAGAAGTCTTCTGGCGCGAAGAGACCCGGGAGGGCGGATTCGATGCGGTGTTGAGCAACCCACCTTGGGACATGATGCAACCGAATACAGCGGAGTTCTTCGCGGGGCTCGATCTTTCGATACTGGATACCTCGGTACGGCACGAGGTGCATGCAATTCGGGATCGCTTGCTGGCTGATCCTTTGGTGGCCAAGGCTTGGCACGACTATCAGGCGGTGTTTACCCGCGGACAAAAACTGGTAGCCAGGTTGTATCTGCATCAGAAAGTCGGCGGGGGTGGCGCCGCTCTGGGTGGGAAGCTCGACCTTTATCGCGTGTTTGCCGAACGAATGGTGGGGTTGCTTGGCGGTGACGGCACGATCGGCATGGTTGTTCCATCGGCGTTCCACGCGAATGAGGGCGCGACCGGAATCCGCAAGTTTTTTCTGCAGCACACACGGGTTGAGCGATGTCTGTCGTTCGAAAACCGCAAGAGCCTGTTCGATATACACGCTAGATACAAGTTTGCTCTGATCGTCGCGCGGCGACCAGGACCAACAGGCGAGATGCTCTGTGGCTTTTATCTGACGGACTTCCGGGAACTCGAGGAGCAGAACCGGTGGATGAAATACGACCGTGATTTCATTGATGCTTCCGGCGGTGCCTATGCCACTTTGTTGGAGCTGCGCGAACCCGCGGACCTGGCGCTCGCGCGGCGAATGTTCCTCGGACAGCGTGGTCTCGGGGCCTGGATGCATGATGTTGGCATAGTGCTCAGTCGCGAAATTCACATGAGCGACGATTCCGGCCGTTTTAAGTTGTTGCGGCAGCCATTGCGGCCAAATCCACGGCTGATAAGTCCAGACATGATCCGCGAGATCCGCAAAGACGACTATCTCGTACTGCACGAGGGCAAGACGATCCACCAGTTCAGTGACCGGCGGACAATCTTGCCTCGGTACGCGATAAGTCTGGCCCACCTGGCGGACAAGCCTACGTCTGTCGAAAGCACACTTTATTATCGTGCGGCGTGCCGCGAGATCGCAAGGTCGACCGATGAGCGCACGGCTATTGCGGCCATGTTACCGCCGGGGGTGCTTTGCGGTCACACCATCAGTGTCGAGCGCAGGCCGGCCCGAAGACCCAACGCTGCAGCTCTCTCGCTGGTCGGCGTCATGAACAGCTTCGCCTTCGACTGGTTGTTGCGTCAGAAGGCGGCCATCCATGTAAGTCTGTACATCCTGTCCGAGTTGCCGGTGCCTGATTTGGCACAGTGTGCTGATCGATTTCTGGCTCATGCCAGCCTGCGACTGTCCTGCAACCACCGCGGTTTCGCGCCGCTTTGGCGCGAGCAGCTCGCTGACGCATGGATGGAGTCATCGCCGCTTCATTCGTGGCCGGTGATTGGGGCGGAAGCCGACCGATGGCGGCTGCGCGCTGCAATGGACGCCGTCGTCGCGCATGCATACCGGCTCAGCCATGCGCAGTATGAACGCATCCTTGCCGGCTTCAGCCACAAATCGCTTAGGACAGCTCCCACGCTCTGTCTTGCGGCATTCAACGAGCTCGCAGGTAGCGGGCTCATGCGATTCTGCCGCGACCATGATCCGTATTGCGACATTCCCCTTGTCACGTCGCATGCGCTGCCCGTCATCCGCCTGCCCGATACGGTAGTTCGCCAGCGCAGTCTGCTGCCGGCCGATACTGGCCCCGTCAGCACATGAGGCGTATCAGGTCGGCAAGCGGTTCGGGGGGAAACAATGCCGGCAGGCGTGGAAAGCTTCGACTACATTGTCACTGGCGCCGGTTCGGCCGGCTGTGCTGTCGCGGCTCGGCTCAGCGAATCGGGGCAGTATCGGGTGCTACTGTTGGAGGCCGGTGGCAAGGACCGCAATCCTTGGATCCACATCCCGATGGGCTTCTCGCGGGTTTACGCCAATCCGCGCGTGAATTGGATGTACGAGAGCGAGCCGGAGGCGCAGCTCGGCGGCCGCAGACTGTATCAGCCGCGCGGCAAGGTACTCGGCGGCACAAGTTCAATCAACGGCATGGTGTATATGCGGGGGAATGCCGCCGACTACGACGAATGGCGACAGCGCGGCTGCACCGGCTGGGATTGGGACAGTGTGCTGCCGTACTTCAAGAAGGCGGAACACCAGGAACGCGGCGCCAACGAGTTTCACGGGACCGGTGGCCCGCTGCATGTGTCTGATCAGCCGAACCGATCGGAACTCGCGGATCGGTTGGTCGAGGCAGCAATCCAGGCAGGGCTGCCGCCGATCGAAGACTTCAATGACGGCCGCCAGGAAGGGGCTGGGTATTTTCAGAGCACCACCGGCAAGCGCCGACGGTGGAGCACCGCGACGGCGTATCTGCAGCCCGCTCGCGGGCGCGCAAACCTGGTGGTTCGTCCGAACGCACAGGCTACCCGCATCCTGATCGAGGACGGTCGCGCCGCCGGCGTCACCTATGTCAGCGGCGGGGTGACGCATACCGTGCGTGCCGATGGCGAAGTGATCATCAGCGGCGGCGTTTTCAACTCGCCGCAATTGCTGCAACTGTCCGGCATCGGTCCGGGCGCCTTGTTGCAGGATATCGGCGTCCCGGTGATCCACGACATGCCGGCGGTTGGCAAGCATCTGCAGGACCACTTCTACGTTCGGCTGGCGTTTCGCTGCAGCAGGCCGATCACGATGAACGAGCTCGCCAACAGCCTACCGCGCAAGGCAATTGCGATGGCGCAGTACATGCTGTTTCGCGGCGGCCCGCTCGCGGCGAACGGCGTCACCGCGGGTGCCTTCGCGCGCAGCGATCCGCGTCTGGAGCGGCCTGATCTGCAATTCAACTTCACGCCTTGGAGCTACGCGTCGCGTGACGCCAGGGGCGCTGTGGCGCATCCATTTCCCGGCTTCAGCCTGAGCGCGGTGCATCTGCGTCCGGACAGCCGAGGCACCGTAAACATCAAGAGCCCCGATCCACTGGCTCCGCCCGCCATCAGGTTCAACTTCCTGGAAACGCAATCCGATCTGCAAGCACTCACAGTCGGCGTGCGGCTGGCGCGCAAGTTCACCCAGCAGCCGGCACTCGCGCCCTATGTGGCCGAGGAGCTCCTTCCTGGGCCGACGGTGAACACCGATGCCGAGTTCGACGCGAACATCCGCATGAACGCGAATTCCAATCTGCATCCTGTGGGCACGTGCCGCATGGGCCCGGAAGGCGACACGGTGGTCGACGCACGTCTGCGGGTTCATGGTGTTGGGCGGCTGCGTGTGGTTGACGCATCCATCATGCCAACCGTGCCGGCAGGCAATACCAATGCGCCGTCCATCATGATTGGGGAGAAGGCGGCCGACATGATCCTGGAGGATGCGCGAGAATCGGCATGACGTGAGACAAGGGGCACCTCAAACGTCAATATGGATTCACCAATGACGCGCAGATGGAGCAACCCGTTTCCGGTTCGGATGACCATTCCGCTACTGATTGCGGTTCTCTCGGCCGCCTGGATGCACGACGCGAACGCGCAGCAGGACGGCGATGTCGCTGCCGGACGGCAGCTTGCCGAGACCTGGTGCAGCTCATGCCATGTTGTCGGTCCCACGACGGTTCACGGCACCAGCAACGGTGTCCCGACATTCGTTGCCATTGCGGGGATGAAGGCAACGACCGCCATGTCCCTGCGGGTGTTTCTGCAGACGCCGCACGCTCAAATGCCTGATCTGCACCTGAGCAGGACCGAGATCGGTGATCTTGCGGCCTACATTCTCAGTCTTCGACGCAGATGACGTCGATAGCTACGCTCGCATGCAGCATCGTGATCCGAAGTAACTTACCAAGCGGGCTGAGTAGCATGCATGATCGAAGCGACCCGATCACCGTCTGATTGTTGGCGATCACTGGTTTGGCTGGCTCCCACCCTCAATTGTAGGCAATGGAGCACAAGAGCGATACCCGGCCCCTTGCCCCTTAGTTGGTGCCGCTCCAGGGCGGGGCACCAAGGTTCACATCCTTCGCGTTTGTAGAAGCGCCGGTGAGCGCGCCGGCTCCGCCGCCGATCACGGCGCCCACCACGACCCCAACCGGGCCGCCGATCAGCCCTACCGCGGCACCCGTTGCCGCGCCTCCAGCAGCGCCACCCTGGGTTCGGTCCGGCTGCGTCGTCCCACAGGCGCTGAGCAGGATAGCGACGGCAACCACGGCCGTTGTCCGCATCGTCTTACCCTCCGATTCGCGGCCTCGATCGTAACGGAGGGGTTCGAGCCGAACCATCAACACGAATAAGTGAGGATCTATGAGAGCAGTGGTGCCTTTCTCCTCTCTGCCCATGGCCTCTGCCCATGGCCGTTAGTCACTTTGACGCAAAGAATGGTGGGCCTGCGATCCCACCCTCGCAACCGTCGCAAATTCAAACTCTCGTCCAACAAACTACAATGTGCCGGCCTTTCGACAAGATAGTCGCAGATACGAGGCTCCTTCCCTCCCATCAACGGCGAACCAGGGAAGCGCGGCTTCCCCGTCCTGTCGAAGCCAGAAGCAGGGTGTCGGCGGCCCAGGGATGGTCTAAAGACAGGGCATTCATAATAGGATCGTAAAAAATTGGTTACTTCGGACCAATTTTGAGGTATAAATCGGTTGTCGCCGTTGGGATAGCGAACTTAACGGCGGGCGGCGTGCTACCGACCATTTCGCCGTCAGCTTCTCGCACTGGAGGGCCGAGTTGATGGACATGCAGTCGACCGAAAGAGTTCACGCCGTCGCGCAGGCGGCAACCATGAGCGCCAACCTGACGCCTCGGCCCACGGGGCTGATTGTCGCCGAACGGCGAGACTTTTTCCGCGGCTGCCTGAGCCACTGGCTCGGCCAATTCAGCGATGAATTTCAGACCTTGGCCTTGCCAGATCTCGAGACGACCCAGGACGACGCCCCCCTGAAGGCGGCGGCGGCCATACTCATTGGTGCCGGCCGTGCCGAGCGGGCTGATGGGTGGTTGAGCCGGCAGGTCGAATGGCTGCGCGCAAGGTGCCCTGAGGTACCAATCGCCCTGTTGATGGAAGCGCCCGATCCGAGCGAATCAAGGGCCGTTGAAACGATTGCGAGACAGTTCGGCGTGCAGGGTTGCATCACGACGTCGACCAGTCTGAATGTGGCCGTGGCCGCGTTGCGACTTGTTGTGGCTGGCGGGCAATACTTTCCAACGTCTCCCCATGTGGCTCAGCCGTCGGAAATCGCAGCGGCCGGCGGGGGGCAGCGGACAATGGCAGGCAGTCACTTCGAGAAGCTCACCCCGCGGGAACTGGCAGTCCTGAGCGTTCTCGCCGTCGGCGCCCAGAACAAGATCATCGCGTATCGGCTGGGCATGTCGATGAGCACTGTGAAGGCACATATGCACAGCATTATTCGAAAACTCCACGTTCGGAACCGGACAGAAGCTGTGGTGGCCGCGCGCGCCATGGAATTGACGCCACGGAACGACGAACACGGTGTCCTGACACAGGCTGCCTAACCCGGCAGCATAGGCGTCGATGGTGGCGAGGATATTGTCGAGCACATTGTCCCGCCGGAATGGACGGGAACCTGGCCCGGCATCCCCTCGCGAGAATGCCGGGCCAGGCGACGGCAGCGGCAACCGGACCGGACCTGCCTTCCGCCCACTGTATCGAAACAGGGTTGCATTTTAGTTGAAGGCCGCGGGTTTTGCGGATCCGGCACGGCGGCCGTCCGCCGTCGACCGGACATTGCGCTGCGCTGTTGCTTGGCCCTCACCGACACGTCAGGTGATAGCCGGAGCTAAAGCACAAGTCTTGATATCTTTACGAGTTAGTCACCCGTCCGGCTGTGGTCAGCGAAGTTACAGACCCGCGCTGCGCATGCTTGGCGCTTTTCACAGTTTTCCGCGCTGCGTTGCATTGGACATCTGTTGATGCTTGGTCGTCCAAAGGTGGGATATCCCCGAGAGCCGACAACGTATTGAAAAGCTTGGCGTCCCCTGGGGGATTCGAACCCCCGTTGCCGCCGTGAGAGGGCGGTGTCCTAGGCCTCTAGACGAAGGGGACATCGATCCGGCCGCGCCTTCTAGGGCAGCGCGCGAACAAGTTCAACCCGGCTCACGGCATACGCAGTGCAATCCGTCCAACAACTGTGCCGCTGCGCGGATCGACGAGCAACACACGATCCGGGCCGCCGCCTTGCAACTGAACTGCCAGCCGATCCCCCGCAGAAGCGATCGCCGCAATCCGTGTGCCCGATGGCTCGTCCAGCAGCACTGCGATCGAAGCCTGTGGACCAACACCTCCGCCAATCCGCCGCGCGATCAGTACCACGAGCACCGTTGTTGCCACCACGATAAGCACGCCCATGGCAATGGTCAGGACTTTCAGGATTCGCATGCCGTGCCTCGCCGCTTCCCTGCCAGCACCAATCGCGTTATCCGCTGCCCATGCAAGACCGCGCGCCGCGCGCAGCCCGGTTCACCACCGTTGCCGAACCGGCCGCGCGCGGCCAGCGGCTTGATCGATTCCTGGCTGACGCCATCGGCACGGTGTCGCGATCGCGCGTCAAGTCGCTGATCGAGCAGGGATGCGTCCGCGGCGACGGTCGCGTGCTCGATGAACCGGCGGAGCCAGTGCGGCCGGGAGCCACCTACCAGCTGGATCTGCCCGCACCGGTGCCCGCTACGCCTCAGCCGCAGTCAATCCCGTTCACGATCCTTTACGAGGACGCCGACCTTATCGTGCTGGACAAGCCCGCCGGTCTCGTTGTGCATCCCGCTCCAGGCAACGAGGACGGCACACTGGTCAATGCCCTGCTCGCGCACTGCGGTGAGCAGCTCACGGGCATCGGCGGTGAGCGCCGACCTGGCATCGTGCATCGGCTGGACAAGAACACCTCGGGCGTCATGGTGGTGGCAAAGACCCAACTCGCAAACGCCGCCCTGACTGCGGCCTTCGCGGCGCGCGATCTGGACCGCGCCTATCTCGCGCTGGTGTGGGGCCTGCCCAACCCGCTCGCTGGTGAAATCGAGGGTGCCATCGGCCGCGACAGGCGCGATCGCAAGCGGATGGCAGTCCTCACCCGCGGCGGCAAGCCCTCCCTCACCCGTTACCGCACGCTGCACACGTGGCAGGCTGCGGTTGCCCAATTGGAATGTCGGCTCGCCACCGGGCGGACGCATCAGATTCGCGTGCACCTTGCCAGTCGCGGCAACCCAGTGGTCGGAGATCCGCTCTACCTCCGTCGCGTGCCGGCAGCCGCCCGCACGCTGCCCGAGCCGGTCCGCCTCAAGCTCTTGGATTTCCCCCGCCAGGCGCTGCACGCGGCCCGGCTCGGGTTCGCCCACCCACGCACCGGAGCGGCATTGAGCTTCTCCACCGAGCCGCCGGCCGACATGCTGCGGCTGATCGACGCACTCGGTTGTGACCTGCGGCCAACGCAGGGCTGATATAGGTCAGATTTCTTGACAGGACTAATGCGGTCCGGTATACGACATAGGCTGATACGAACGGGTGTTTTGTATCGGTGGGGACGTCCGGAATCGCCGCCGCCAGGATGGGGTGGATATCCGGGACGTGATGTCCCTCCCGCACCCATGACTGGTTCAGTCACAATGAGGCCTTACTCTTGCGCCGAAATGGGCAAGAAGCAGGCACGACGAAAGGAGCCTTCCCTTGGCCTCTGCCGTCATTAACGTTGCCCCTGAGGGCAACCTCTCACGGTATCTCCAGGAGATCCGTAAGTTCCCCATGCTTTCGCCAGAGGAGGAGCTCGCTCTTTCCAAACGCTGGCGTGACCACGAGGATATGGAAGCGGCACACAAGCTTGTCACATCACATCTGAGGCTCGTGGCAAAGATCGCTATGGGCTACCGCGGCTACGGCCTGCCGGTCGGGGAGCTGATCTCCGAGGGCAACGTCGGCATGATGCAGGCGGTGAAGCGGTTCGATCCGGACCGCGGCTTCCGGCTCGCCACCTACGCCATGTGGTGGATCCGCGCGGCGATCCAGGAGTACATCCTGCACAGTTGGTCGCTGGTGAAGATGGGCACCACCGCGGCGCAGAAGAAGCTTTTCTTCAACCTGCGCCGGCTGAAGGGACAGATGCAGGCAATCGACGATGGTGACCTGCAGCCCGAGCAGGTGGCGAAGATCGCGCGCATGCTGGATGTGCCCGAGCAGGATGTGGTCAGTATGAACCGCCGGCTCGCCGCACCGGACCACAGCCTGAACGCCACGGTCCGCCAGGATAGCGAAGGCGAATGGCAGGACTGGCTGGTCGATGAGACCGAAAGCCAGGAGTCCTCCTACGCCGATCGCGAAGAGCTGACGGGGCGCAAAGCGCTGCTGTCGAGCGCGCTCAAGACGCTGAACGAGCGTGAGCGGCACATCCTAATCGAGCGGCGCCTCAAGGATAATCCGACCACGCTCGAGGAATTGTCGCAGCAGTACGGCATCTCGCGCGAGCGGGTGCGGCAGATCGAGGTCCGCGCCTTCGAGAAGCTACAAAAGGCAATGAAGGCGCAGATCGCCGAGCGCCGGCTGCAATCACATTCGGCTGTTGCCGCGCGTCAGGCATCAGGTCGGCCGACGGCTGATCTCTAGTCGTCCTGGGGCGCATCCAAGCCCCAGGTCTCGACCAGCTTCGCGCGCTCGGCGTTCAGCCGGGACGCGCGGGCGACGCTCACTCCCTCCAGCGCCGCCCGTACCCCGATCGGTATGATCTCGGCTAGCAGCCAGCCCGCCGCGGCTGCACTCCACGCCATTCCCACTACCCGGACGTTGCTCAATAGCGCCGTCGCGATGGCTATGTTGTGCCCGGCCGTCCATAGCGTCCGCAGAGGATCGATCGCTGCCGCCATGCTGCACAGCGCAATGCTGCGTGCGCGCGGTCGTCCCGGCTCGTGGTCCAATAGCACGGCCAGCAGTGCCGGGCCGAGGAGAACGCCGAGAAGTAAAGCTGTCGGTGTCGCAAGCGCCGCCATTGCGCCACACAACAGCCCCTGCAGCCAGACCATTGAATGCTGCCTCGGTTGCGGCTTGGTCGTAGGGGCCGGAGCGGCCTTCTTGGCCATCGCCAGCGCACCTCAGCCCAGCGCCGCAACCGCAAGTGCAGTGGCCAGTGCGGTAAGCCCGAATCCGGCCGCTATCTCCTGTCCAACCCGCGCCGCTGCGGCCGCTCGCTGCTGCGCGCCGCCGGCGATCTGCGCCAGTTCATGGTCGATTCGCACAAGCTCCCGCGCGGCCTGATTCGCTTCCTTGGTATCCGAATTGCGTCCGGCGGGATCTTCGAGCAGGTGCAGCATAGGTGCCAGTAAGCCGGCCGACATCAGCCTCTGCAGCTGCTCCTCCAAAGCATTGCGGCGTTCGCGGTTGCGCCAGGTTGCCAGCACCGGTCCGGCCCTCGCGGCCAACCAGGCGGCGATCGCTGGCAGCGGTCTTGGGTGCAACCGTGACTGCAATTGTGCCAGCACTCGAAGTTGTGCGAGGCACGTTGCTGCGACATGACCGTCCCCAACTGTGCTCGGCTCCAGATGCATACGCCTGTCCAGGCGAGCCGAGATGAAGGCCATAATATGCGTATCCACCGGTTCGGAGTGCTGCCGGTCGATATTCGCGGCAGTTGTCTCCAAGGCTGGCAGCAAGTCCGATAGCTGCGCGACCCAACGATCGCCCAGCAGAGGACTGGCGCACGGCATAAGCGGATTGAGCAGATATGTCAGACATGGCATCCCGCCGCCCTCACTGCGCTGTTGCAGCCAACCGTGGTGCTGACGAGCCTCGACGCGCAGAACTGCGAGATCGCATCGGTCGGGCCGTAACGCTCCCCAGTTGCTGGCCTCCTCGCGGGCGATGATTTCCTGCAATCGAAGGGTCAGATCGGGCTCGTTGCCTTGGGCCGAGGCAAGGGCAGTGCCTATTCCGTCCGGCCACAGCGCCATCCCGCGCCAGCACAGCGGCGCAAGCGGATCGAGCAGTGCGATCGAGCGCATCACCAACCCCGCCTCGCCTCCGTCGTCATCCGGCAAACTGTCCAAGCTGCGGTGGCGTACCAACTCTTCCACCCGCGTCGCGAGTGTGGAATCGCCCAGTACGCGGCGGAGCCATTGCTCGACGGCACCGCTCCGCACCGCGCTCACACCCGGCTCGGGCTCTTCTGCAAGTGCATAGGCCAGCGACCGTGCATTCCAGACCTCGTTGCCCGCCATGATGATGGGCCGCTGCGCCCGCCGTGGCGGCCGAGCAGCTACCCGACGCCCGCGCGCGCTTGCCGGATCGAGCAGCAATGTCGGTGTCGGCCGATGCTCGGGATCTTCTGCCAGCATGCCGCGAACCAGATCGCCGATGATCGGCGGCAGGCGGTCGTCGCGCGCCAGGGCGGCGTACGTTCCCAGCTCCAGCTTGCGGCGCAGGATTGTCGCATCATCCAGCTCCATAAGCGGCGCATGCCCGAGCGCCAGACACAGCAGCAGCACGCCAAGCGCATAGACATCATCTGCGATGCTGCCATCACCGCGCCCCGCCGGCAGGCACATCGCCGAATAGGGTGGCTCGAACAGCACCGGCTGAGCCATCGCTGGTGGCGTTTCCCAAGCGGAGCCCAGGACGACCGGTTGGCTTGGTGCGCTCTGAAAGACATTGTCGAGCCGAATGCTGCGATGAGTGATGCCCCGCCCTTGCAGATTCTCAAGTGCGTGGGCAGCGGGGCGAAGCACGCATTCCAGCAGCTCCATTTCAGGCCAGGGGCGCGATCGGCTCTGCACACTTGGCCCCGGCGGCGCCGGACAAATTGTGTAGCAGACGTTCCCAGCGGGACCGTAGGCGAGGGGCGTAAGCAGGCCCTCGATCGGTGCCGCCAGCGCCTGAAGGGCGCGCGATCGTGGTGGCCATCGGCGGCTAAGCTGGATCGCCATCAGATCGGTTCGACCGGCGAGACGATCGATCGCACCGAAGGCGGCCAAACCTCCCGCAGGAGGCAGCTTCTTGTTCGGGTCAACCTGGTATTGGTTGGCGATTAGAGCGCCATCAGATCGAGTTGCATCAGGAATGGCCATGTCGCGGCCATCCTTGGTGACAAAGGTTGAGGATCGGTGATCGTCAGCTGTCGATGGGCGCGCCGATGCGAGGTTATCCCTCGAACGGATCCTTCATCAGGATCGTGTCGTCGCGCTCCGGGCTGGTGGACAGCAGCGTAACCGGCGCCTCCACCAGCTCTTCAATGCGCCGCACATATTTCACCGCCTGTGCGGGGAGGTCGGCCCAAGAACGTGCGCCGCGCGAGGAGCCGGTCCACCCCTCCATCACCTCGTATTCCGGTTCCGCCGCAGCTTGTGCACCAGGAGCAGCGGGCAAATACCGGTAGCGCTCGCCACGGATCCGATAGCCGGTGCAGATCTTCAGCTCTGACAGCCCATCCAGCACGTCCAGTTTGGTCAGCGCGAGGCCATTGATGCCGCCTACCTTGACCGCCTGACGCACCAGCACGGCGTCGAACCAGCCACAGCGCCGACGGCGTCCAGTGTTCGTGCCGTACTCGTTGCCTCGGTCGCCCAAAAGTTGCCCGATCGCATCGTTCAATTCGGAAGGAAACGGGCCAGACCCAACTCGCGTGCTGTACGCCTTCGCGATGCCTAAAACGAAGCCGACCGCTCCCGGCCCGACGCCGGCTCCAGACGCGGCGGTTGCCGCGACGGTGTTGCTCGAGGTGACAAAGGGATACGTGCCGTGATCGACATCCAGCATCACGGCTTGTGCTCCCTCAAACAGGATGCGGCGACCGGCCCGGCGTGCCTCATCCAAACGCTCCCACACCGGCTCGGAGAACGGCAGCACCTTCGGCGCGAGCGCGGTCAGTCGAGCCAGCACATCCGTCTTGGAAAATGTCTCAGCGCCAAGGCCTTGCAGCAGCGTGTTGTGATGGAGCAGCAGCTCGTCAAGCTTGTCGTCCAGGGTCTGTGGCTCTGCCAGATCGGCGATCCGGATGGCTCGGCGCGCGGCCTTGTCCTCGTAGGCGGGGCCGATGCCGCGTCCGGTAGTACCGATTTTGCGGTCGCCGCGTGCTGCCTCGCGCGCCCGATCGAGCGCCGGGTGCATCGGCAGGATAAGCGTCGCGTTTTCGGCGATCCGCAGCGAGGCCGGCGTCACGTCAATGCCCTGCGTCCGCACCTTCTCGATCTCGGCCAGCAATGCCTCGGGATCGACGACGACACCGTTGCCGATGATTCCGATCTTGCCGCGCACAAGGCCCGAGGGCAGGAGCGACAATTTGTAAGTCTCGTTGCCCACCACCAAGGTGTGGCCGGCGTTGTGACCGCCCTGGAAGCGCACGACGATGTCGGCGCGGCTGGCCAGCCAGTCCACCACCTTTCCCTTGCCCTCATCGCCCCACTGGGCGCCGATAACCGCGACATTCGCCATGCATCAGGTTCCAGAGGCCAGGGGTACGGCGCTGCCGTTCCTCAGTATATGTGAACACAGCAGCCGGCGCGCTTCGGCTACAGGATCTTCGTCCGGCGCAAGCGCGGCGATCGTGGCATATCCCAGGCGCCGCATGCGCGCAGCCTCGTCGGGATCCCCGCCGAGAGGGATATAGAGCCGCTGCCTTGCGTTCTGCACCGGAGCAGCGCGCAGCACGGCATCCGGGAACAGGGTGAGGCCGGTCGCCGGTTCCGCCTCGCCGCAGATATAGCGCCCCCCGCGTCCCAGCTCCTCGTGCCGGCCAAGCGCGTAAATCGTGACCGAGACGCCGGTTTCGTAACGGAAGCCGCGGAACTCAACGGGATCGACCGTCAGCCGCAGCGCCGGTGCGCGGCCACGGATCGCCGCGATGGCCGCGGCCAGGCGATCGGCGAGCTCACGTCCCGCTCGCGGCAGCTTGGCTGCCGCCAGAGCCAGAAGCGCGCGGTCCGCTGGACCTGCCGCCAGCAACAATTCGGTCAACGTCGGTGCCAGGCTGCCGCCGTCGCGTGCTACGGAGGCGGCGTCCTTTCGATCCAGCGCCCGTGCCAGTGTGGCCCTGGTTGATCCGGTGATTCCCGCATCGTCCAGCAGGACGGGAACCAGCGTCGGCAGCGTCAGGTCGAAGCTGGTTCGCAGCAGACCTGCAGACGCCAGCGCCTCCGCTCCAACCAGCACGATCTCCGCATCAGCGGCAGGATTATCGCAGCCGATCAGCTCGATGCCGGCCTGGGCGATTTGCCGATCGGGTGCAAGCTGGCTGCCGCGCACGCGCAGACACTGACCTGCGTAGGACAGCCGTAGCGGTCGCGGCGCCTGGGCCAACCGCGTCGTTGCGATGCGTGCGACCTGGGGTGTGGTGTCGGCGCGCAACCCCATCATGCGCTGGCTATCCGGGTCCATCAGCCGAAAGGTCTGTTCCGCCACCGCCGCACCCGAACCAGCCAGCAGGCTGTCCTCGAACTCCAACAGCGGTGGCTTCACCCGCTGATACCCATGGGCGGCAAATACCTCCATCAGCGCCTCGACCGAGCCCGCCTCGGTTTCGGCATCCGGTGGGAGCAGATCGCGCAGCCCTGCCGGCAGCAGTGCGCGGTGGTTGGAAACATCATCGCTCATCGCGCCATCCAGCTATCAGCTATCGCGACGCCGGGAAACCACCGTTCAATTCACCCGAATTCGTCATAGGTCTCCTGCCACTCGCGCTTGGCGGGTTCTTCCTGGCCGGACGGGTCGGGGGGCCGCAATGGGCACTCTGCTGGCTGGCGGTCGCCAGCCTGTTCTTCTATGGCTGATGGAGTCCAAAATTCGCTTTATTGCTGGTTGAGCGGCGCGGCGCTGGCTGACGGCAGGCGTCGCCGCGAACCTGGCGCTGCTCGGTTGGTTCAAGTACGCAAGCTTCTTGGTCGAGGGTTTACTGCGGCTACACACGCTGGAGCTGGACATCTTCCTGCCGCTTGCCGTCAGCTTCTTCACCTTCCAGCAGGTCATGTTCTTGGCGGAGAGCGAAAGCGGCGATCGGATCGATGCCGGCCTGCTGCCTTACGCGGCCTTCGTCGCGTTCTTTCAGCGTCTGATCGCTGGCCCGATCGTTCGGTCGCCTGGGTGCCGGTCCGCGCAAGCGGAATGGGCGCGACAATCGCAATGCTGCGCGGCATGCTGGGATGCAAGGCGACGCGCGAACGCTGAGCTTTCCGGAGGTCACGGCCTGCCTGGCTGTCGGCTGGACGATCGTGCTGGCGTTCCCGGCGGTGCATGAACTGTCGGAACGTGTGCGCAGCTGGGCGCTCACCAGCAGCTTTGCGTTCACCATGCGGGCGCTGTTCTTCGCGCCGCACGTGACGCGATTCCCTAGTTCTGATGCCAGCCGCCCCTGTCATTGCGAAAAGCGAAGCGACGAAGCAATCGCCCAACGCGATGGAGATTGCTTCGTCGCTTTGCCGAATTTCAGCCGCTATCCGCGTTCCGCGTTCTTCGATACTGGCGAACACCTGAACGAGACGTGGCAGGTCGTGCACTCGAAGCTCGCCGAGCAGCTGCGACTGCATTGCGCACCCATTGCAGCAGCTCATGCGGCTGATCCAGCAGGCCCTCCGGCACCACATAGTAAGACGACAGACTGACCTTGCGCTCACCACGTTGATAGGTGAATGGACTGCTGCCCTCGCGTTCGAATTGCTCGCGCGTCGTCTCGTCAACGCGCAAATACATCGTGTCGCGCACCAGAAGGCCGAACATCACACCACCGTGGAATAGCCCGACGCCGCTGAACATGCGGCGAGATACCGGGTTGATCGGGTCGAGCAGATCCAGAATGAAATCCTGGAAGCCGCGGCTCACCGCCATCGCTCAGAACGCCAGTGAGGTCGCCTGCACTACCAGCGGCAAGGTGCGCACCACTGACAGCACGTCCTCCGGCACCTCCCCGTCCACCGACACAAGGCAGATCGCATCGCCACCCTGACTCGCGCGGCCGAGATGGAAGGTCGCTATATTGATGCCGGCGTCCGCCAGCGTGGCACCAAAGCGGCCGATGAACCCAGGCTTGTCCTGATTGGTGACGTACAGCATGTGCGGCGCGAAGTCGGCCTCGACCTTGATGCCCTTGATCTCGACGAGGCGCGGCCGCGATCCGGCGAACAGCGTGCCGGCAACTGAACGCGTCAGTCGATCGGTCTCCAGCGTGACGCGCACCAGCGTCTGGTATTCGCTGTCTCGGTCATGCACGGTTTCGGCCACGTCGATGCCATGATCGCGCGCCGCGACCGAAGCGTTCACCATGTTGATGCCTTCCATTACCGGCGTCATCAGACCGGCGAGGACCGCCGCGCCCAAGGGACGCGTGTTGAGCGCCGCGGCCTGGCCTTCGAATTCGATCAACACGCGGCGGATCACGCCTTCCTGCGCCTGGGTGAGTTGTCCGGCGAATGCACCGAGCAGCCGGCACAGCTCCATATACGGCTTCAGCCGCGGCGCATCCTCCGCCGACACGGACGGCATGTTGATCGCGTTGGCCACCGCACCGGTGAGCAGGAAGTCGCTTATCTGCTCTGCGACCTGCAGTGCCACGTTCTCCTGTGCCTCGGCAGTGGCGGCACCGAGGTGCGGCGTGCATACAACATTCTCCAGCGCGAACAGGGGTGATTGCGTCGCGGGCTCGGTCTCGAACACATCGAGCGCGGCGCCGGCGACATGACCCGATTCGATCGCCTCGGCCAACGCCAACTCATCCACCAGCCCGCCGCGCGCGCAGTTGATGATGCGCACGCCACGTGTGGTTTTCGCCAGTGCTGCGCGCGAGATGATGTTGCGCGTCGCATCGGTCAGCGGCGTGTGCAGCGTGATGATGTCTGCGCGCGCCAACAGATCATCGAGTTCTGCTTTCTCCACGCCAAGATCAAGCGCACGCTTTTCGTTAAGGAACGGATCGTAAGCCAGCACGCGCATCTTCAGGCTTGTCGCTCGGTCCGCAACGATGGAACCGATATTGCCGCAACCGATCAGACCCAGAGTCTTGCCCGTCAGCTCCACGCCCATGAAGCGGTTCTTCTCCCACTTGCCAGCCTTGGTGGAGGCGGATGCCTCGGGAATCTGGCGTGCCAGCGCGAACATCATGGCGATGGCGTGCTCGGCAGTGGTGATGGTGTTGCCGTGCGGCGTATTCATCACCACCACGCCACGTGCGGTGGCCGAGCGAATATCGACATTGTCGACGCCGATGCCGGCACGGCCGACCACCTTGAGGTTGGTCGCCACCTCGAGCAGTTCGCGCGTCACCTTGGTGGCGGAGCGGATTGCAAGCCCGTCATAGGGACCGATGATGGCGCGCAGGCCGGCCGGCGACAGTCCGGGCTTCAAATCCACGTCGATCCCGCGGCGGCGGAAGATCTCCACTGCGGCCGGCGAGAGTTTGTCGCTGATCAGGACTTTGGGCATGGGATTCACTCACCTGATTGTGGCCCCTTCCCAATCCCCTCCCGCAAGTGGAGGGGGAGTATTCTGTGTCTGTAGATACTCCCCCTCCCCTTGCGGGAGGGGGTTGGGGGGAGGGGACGTTGCTTATTCTGCCGCCTTCGGTGTCGCGTACTCCGCGGCCACGACGTCGTGCGACCAGTCCAGCCACGGGAGCAACGCCATGATGTCCGCGGTCTCCACCGTCGCACCGCCCCAGATACGCAACCCCGGCGGTGCATCGCGATAGGCCGCGATGTCATAGGCAGCGCCTTCCTTCTCCAACAGCGCCGCGAGCCGCTTCGCCGCCGCTGTCTGGCGATCCGCCGGCAACGTCGCGAACCATGGCGCCACCAGCTTCAGACAGATCGACGTGCAGGACCGTGTCTGCGCACCCTCTGCCAGGAAATCCACCCAATCGGTTCGCGCCGCCCAATTGGTAATCGCGGCAAGGTTCGCCTCCGACCGTGCGATCAGTCCATTGAGCCCACCAACCGATTCGGCCCAGCGGAGTCCGTCGAGCGCATCCTCGACGCACAGCATCGATGGCGTGTTGATCGTCTCGCCCTTGAAGATGCCTTCGATGAGCTTCCCGCCGGACATCAGGCGAAAAATCTTCGGCAAAGGCCACGCCGGCTTGTAACTGAGAAGGCGCTCCACCGCGCGCGGCGACAGTGCCAGCATGCCATGTGCGGCCTCACCGCCCAGCACCTTCTGCCAGGACCAGGTCACGACATCGAGCTTATCCCAGGCGAGCCGCATGGCGAATGCCGCTGACGTGGCGTCGCAAATCGTCAACCCCAGCCGATCGTGTGCGATCCACTCGCCGTTCGGCACTCGGACGCCTGACGTCGTGCCGTTCCACGGGAACACCACATCGTGGCTGAAATCGACGGCGCCAAGGTCCGGCAGTTGCCCATACGGCGCCGACAGCACGCGCACGTCGGACAGGCGAAGCTGTTTGACCACGTCGGTGGCCCAGCCCTCGCCGAAACTCTCGAATGCCAGCACATCGACACCCCGCTGGCCGAGCAGCGACCACAGTGCCATCTCGACCGCGCCGGTGTCCGAAGCGGGGACAATCCCCAGCCGCCAGTCACTCGGCATGCCCAGGGTCGCGCGCGATCGCTCGATCACTTCGGCTAAACGCGCCTTAGGCTCGCTGGCACGGTGACTGCGGCCGAGCATGGCGCCAGACAGCGCTCCCGGCGTGAAACCAGGATGCTTGGCACAGGGACCGGATGAGAAATTGGGATTGGCCGGACGCATGTCCGGCTTCAGCGTGATCGCCATCTGCGGCTCTCCCTTACAGAAGAGAAGCGCCCCGGTGGGGGGGCGTGACCCGGCGCGGCGTATAGCGAGAAGGTTGCTACCGCGTCAACGATATACATCGCGGTTGGCAGGCGAACGCCGCCAGGAAGTAACTATTCTAGTCCGCCAACAGCCGACGCAGCGTAGCCGCTGGGTCATTGAGGAAGGCACGCGTCACGCGCACATGGTCGAGGTCGTTCCAGGCGTGCGGCCGCAACCGCCCATCCTCGGCAAGCAGGATTGTCGCGTCAGGCAATGCCATCAGGATGGGCGAATGCGTGGCGATGACGAACTGGCAGCCCTGGCGTACACGGTCGACGAGCAGCGCTATCAACGCCAGCACCCGCGTCGGTGACAGCGGTGTCTCCGGTTCGTCCAGGAAATACAGCCCGTTCGGCACCAACCGCGTCTGAAGCAGCGCTAGGAACGTCTCGCCGTGCGAACGTGCGTCGGGATCGACACCATAGCGGTCTGCGAGCGCCCCTCGTTGGCCACGAGCGACGCCCATCGCGCGGTCGCGGCCGGGTCCCTCGGGCAGCTTCGCCAGGTCCTGTTCGATCTCGCCGAGTTCGGCCATGTCCCCTGCCAGCCGGCCAGTGTAGCCGAACACGTCCTCGGCGCGCAGGAACAGCCGCGTGCGAGCGTGGCGGCGCCGCACGAAGACGAAGCCGGCGGCAAGAGCCCTGGCAGCCTGCAGGGTGGGATCGCGCTCCAGATCGCGGGCGCCGGCGGCCACGGCGTCCATGCCGACGGCGATCCCTTCGAGCAGTGTCGACTTGCCGCTGCCATTCTCGCCCACCAGGAACGTTACCGGCGTGGTGAACTCGAGCGTCTCGAGATCGCGAACCAGGGGCAGATTCCAGGGGAACTGTCCCGGGTCGGTTGCGGCGTCAGGCCGCCGTCGCAGGGCTGACAGGAATACCATCGATCGTCAGCCGGGGATCGCAAAGCGTAAGCACAATGCAGCCCTAGCCAGCGCGCTCGGGCCGGTCAACGCCCATGATTCGTCATTGGCATCGCGGCAGCGCGCATGCGATGAGGGGCAGGGTTCTCCGGAACAGCGAATTGCATGGACGAGGTCCGCACGCGACATAAGTTGGCGCCGGTCGCCGCGGCCGAAGCTGGCGCTGAGTTGATCGCGGTGATCGTCGCGGTCACCGATGGTGAGCCGCGCGTGCTGACCATCGACGATGGCCAAGCGCTACCGTCGGGGCCGTTCGAGCTTACACACCGGTCGCTGCAATCCGGGATGCGATCCTGGGTGGAGCGGCAGACGCGCCATCCGCTCGGTTATGTCGAGCAGCTCTACACCTTTGCCGACCGCGACCGGACGTTGACCGGCCAGCGCATGGTATCGATCAGCTATCTGGGCCTGACGAGGGAGGCTCGCGCTTCTGGCGAGCCGCGCGTGGGTTGGCAGAGTTGGTATCGCTACTTTCCCTGGGAGGACCGCCGCGGCGGCACTCCTTCGGTCGAAGAGCCGATAGCCGTGAAACTGCGGGCGTGGGTGAACGGCGCCGATGAAATCACAATCCGGCGTGAGCGCCAGCGGCGGATAGGTATCACATTCGGGCATGACGGACGCACATGGAACGAGGAACTGATCCTGCAACGCTACGAACTGTTGTGGGAGGCAGGGTTGGTTGCGGAAGCCCCGCGGGCGTGCGAGCCGGTGGAAGGCGCACCGATGACGCACGACCACCGCCGGATCCTCGCCACCGGCATCGCCCGGCTGCGCGCGAAGATCAAATACCGCCCGGTGGTGTTCGAACTGATGCCGCCACGCTTCACGCTGCTGCAGTTGCAGCGCGCGGTGGAGGCGCTGGCTGGGCGGCGGCTGCACAAGCAGAATTTCCGCCGGTTGATCGAGCAGCAGGACCTGGTGGAGGAGACCGGCGATGTGGCGACCGAGACCGGCGGCCGCCCGGCCAAGCTGTTCCGTTTCCGCCGCGACGTGGTGGCGGAGCGCGCAGTTGCCGGGAGCAAGCTGCCGCTGGCGCGGTAGGCCACCTTGGCAGCGTGACGATAAAGCCCTTGACACCCTTATGCTCAGCACTAGTATAAGCAGGTGAAATGCTCAGATAGAGCATAAGGGAGAGGTCCGCATGTCACATGCTGAAGCGTTCGCCCGCACCGCACCGCTGTATGATCGGGTCAAGGCGTTCGTCCCGCCCATGGAGTGGCCGGTGTTCGCAGACGACATCGATGCCATCCTGGCGCTGAAGCGCCGGCGCAACGCCGTAATCCTGGGTCACAACTACATGACGCCGGAGATCTTCCACTGCGTCTCGGACATCGTCGGCGACAGCCTGGCGCTGGCCCGCGAGGCGATGAAGGTCGACGCCGATGTGATCGTGCTCGCCGGCGTGCACTTCATGGCGGAGACGGCGAAGCTGCTGAACCCGTCGAAGACCGTCCTGATCCCGGATACCCGCGCCGGCTGCTCGCTCGCCGAGTCGATCACCGCGGCCGACGTACGCCTGCTGCGTGAGCGCTATCCTGGCGTGCCCGTGGTGACATACGTCAATACATCGGCGGCAGTGAAGGCGGAGTCTGACATCTGTTGCACGTCTGGCAACGCCCGCAAGATCATCGAATCGCTGGGCGTCGAGCGAGTCATCATGCTGCCCGACGAGTACCTGGCACAGAACATCGCTGCCCAGACCGGCGTGAAGATCATCACCTGGGCGGGTCATTGCGAGGTCCACGAGCGCTTCACCGCCGCCCAGATCCGCGAACTGCGCGCGGAGAACCCGGGCGTGGTCGTGCTGGCGCATCCGGAATGCCCGCCCGAGGTGGTGGCCGAGGCCGACTTCACCGGCTCGACCGCGGATATGTCGGGCTATGTCGGCAAGCAGAAGCCGGCGAAGGTGGTGCTGATCACCGAGTGCTCGATGGCTGACAACGTGTCGGTGCATCACCCCGACGTGCAGTTCGTGCGTCCGTGCAATCTGTGCCCGCACATGAAGCGCATCACGCTTGCCAACATCCGGTCCGCACTCGAGGAGATGCGCCACGAGGTAACGATCGATCCGGCGGTGGCGGTGAATGCCCGCCAGGCGGTCGAGCGCATGCTGGCCGTGCCATGATCCCTCCTTTGCCCGCCATCATGGTCGAGCCCTCGGTGCGCGCGGCGCTGCTGGAGGATCTCGGCCGCGCCGGCGACCTGACGACTGATGCGATCGTGCCGGCGAGCGCACGCACCGACTGCGCGTTGATTGCACGCCAGCCAGGTGTGGTGGCTGGACTGGACTACGCGATCACCGCGTTCCGTCTGATCGATCCGGCAATCGAGGTGATCGTCGAACGTGCAGACGGCAGCCGCCTGGCGCCGGGCGATCTGATCGCTGTGATAAGCGGGCCGGCACGCGGCATCCTGACGGCCGAGCGGACGGCACTGAATTTCCTGTGCCATTTGTCGGGCGTCGCGTCGGCGACACGCGCGATTGTCGATGCGATCGTCGGGACCAAGGCGCAGGTGGTGTGCACACGCAAGACCATGCCCGGATTGCGCGCTGCGCAGAAATACGCCGTGCGCGTCGGAGGCGGATCGAACCATCGGTTCGGACTGGATGATGCGGTTCTGATCAAGGACAATCACGTGGCGATCGCCGGCGGGGTGCGCACTGCAGTGGAACGTACGCGCGCCGGCGTCGGGCATCTTGTTAAGATCGAGCTGGAGGTGGACACGCTGGCGCAGCTTCAGGAGGCAATGACGCTGCGCGTCGATGCCGTGCTGCTCGACAACATGGGGCCTGACATGCTGCGCTTGGCGGTCGAGATCGTGGGCGGCCGAGCAATCACTGAGGCATCCGGTCGTATACGGCCGGATACTGCGCCTGCGATCGCTGCGTCGGGGGTCGATCTGCTGTCAGTCGGCTGGCTCACGCATAGCGCAACCGTGCTCGATATCGGGCTGGATCATCGCGGGTGAGCGACGCAATCCCGATCGACAGGGGCACCCTCGACGGGGATTGCTTCGTCGCTTCGCTCCTCGCAATGACAGAATGAATTAGTTCAGCGCCTTGCTCTTGGTGTCGATAGCACTGAGCAGATCTTTCCAGGAATCGACGAAGCCTTTGGCGCCTTCATCCTGAAGCTCCTTGGCCAGCGCCTCGACATCGACACCGGCTCGCGTGATGGCAACCAACACCTGCTCCGAATCGCTGCCGTCCCGAGGCATCGTTCGATCGACCCGGCCGTGGTTGCCGAATGCCAGCAACGTCTCTTCGGGCATGGTGTTGACCGTGTTCGGCGCCGCAAGCGCGCTTACATAGAGTATGTCCGGCGCCTCTGGATCCTTGGTGCTGGTGCTGGCGAACAACAGTCGCTGCGGACGTGCACCCAGGCCCTCAAGCCGTTGCCACCGATCAGACTCCAGGAGGTCGCGATACGCCTTGTAGCTTTGCTGCGAGACCGCGATGCCCAGTCGGTCCCTGAGGACCCGCGGGACCTTGTCCAAAGTCGCCTTGTCCCAACGGCTCACAAACACGGATGCGACCGATCGCACATCCGGGCTTAGTCCCGCAGCGACCCGACGCTCCAGGCCGCGCAAGTAAGCGTCTGCCGCTCGCACATAGTGATCGCGCGAGAACAACAACGTGACGTTGACCGGCACACCCGCGAAGATCGCCTCTTCGATGGCGGGCAGCCCCTCCAGCGTGCCTGGAATCTTGATGAATAGATTTGGCCGGCCGGCCTTGCCATGCAGAGCCCGGGCCTCAGCGATCGTCCGCGCCGTGTCATGTGCCAGTAGCGGCGAGACCTCAAGCGACACCCAGCCATCCACGCCGGCGGTTCGCTGATGGATCGGCGCGAACATGTCGGCAGCCTTGGTGAGATCCTGAATCGCCAGTTCGAAGAACAGCGCCTCGTCCGCTTTGCCCGCATCCACCAGGCGCTTGATTTCGGCGTCATACGATTTGCTGTGTGTGACGGCGTGGTCGAAGATCGATGGGTTCGAGGTGAGACCGGTCACCGACAATTCGTCAATGTAGCGCTGCAGTGTTCCGCTGGTCAGGAGATCACGCGTTATGTTGTCCAGCCAGATGCTTTGCCCAAGATTATGGAGCTGCTCAGTTGCTTTCGCCATCCCACCCTCCCATCACTGCTTCAGATAGTCGGAAAAGTCGTGGTTAACGAGGTCTCCGATGCGATTGAGCTGAATCTCGCCATGCGGATATTTCGCCAGGATCTCGGGATCAGTGGCGTAGTGTCCCTGTCGCGGAAACACCGTCGTGACGCGCGTGCCCCAGATCTTCTTCATCGTATCAAGGATGCGAAGCTTGTCATCGATCATCACATAATGCTTCGCTGGGTATAACCGCTCGACGTCGTCCAGCTCCTCTTCCTTGTGGATGTAGATCAGCACGTGGCCGTCGAATGCCTGCCATAACCCGGCTCGCTCGACCTTGCGCGGCTGGAACACCGCATCGCCATCGGACAGGATGACCACGGGCCCCCATTGCCTTGCGTGCCTCACAGCATCGAGCGCTCCCGGGTAGACCCGTTCAGCGAACGGATAATCCACCAGCCAGTTTGACATCCGCAGCAGCCGCGGGTCGTGCATCTCCTCCAAACGGTAGCGTTCAAGCGCACCAAGATAGTCAGCGTAGCCGAGCTCACTGCGCAGCACCTCGAAGATCTCCCAGTACCGATTGCGCGCCGCCGTTCCATGCTCCACGCCGATATGCACATCGAGATCAGCCTGCACGCGGTCATTGTTCAGCAATGTGTTGTCGACGTCGAACAGGAAGACGATGTCGTGCATCATTTGGATTGCTCCATCTCCGGGTTCGGGTTTCGCCACGGCCCGTCGGAACCGATAAGCGCCTCGGCTTCGCTGGGACCCCACGTTCCCTTTTCATATGGATAGACCGGCGTCGCGTCGTCCAAAATCGACTCAACGACACGCCATTGCGCATCGACGATATCATCGCGCCCGAACAGCTCGCCCAACCCGCGCACGGCATCACCGAGCAGACGCTGATAGGGCGGCAGCATGCTTGGCGCGTGCTCGGTCAGGATCATCTCGACATCTTCGCCAACCATGCGCTCGCCGGGCAGTTTTACGCGCACGCCCATGGCGATGCTGACATCCGGGCTGATCCGCATCCGTACATGACCTGAGCTGAGCGGCACGAGCTCCTCGAAGGTTTCCCGCGGCGGACGTTTGAAATGCACCACTACTTCCGTTGCGGTAACCGGCAGCTCCTTGCCGGCACGGATGTAGATCGGCACGCCAGCCCATCGCCATGTCTCGATGAACAGCTTCAGCGCAACGAATGTTTCGACGGTAGAACCCGCGCGCACACCCGGCACCGCTTGATAGCCAGCATATTGGCCGCGCACCACGTGTGCCGGATCGAGCGGGCGCACCGCCTTCAGCAACGACGCCTTCTGGTCGCGCATTGCCTCGTGCTCTTCGCCGGTTGGCGGGTCCATCGTCAACTGCGCCAGCACTTGCAGCATATGGTTCTGCACTACGTCGCGGATTGCGCCGGTCTCGTCGTAGAAGTGGCCACGGTCCTGGACGCCAAAATTCTCCGCCATGGTGATCTGGATGCTGCTGACATGCTCACGGTTCCACAGCGGCTCGAACATCGAGTTGGCGAAGCGCGTGTAGACAATGTTCTGGACCGGCTCCTTGCCGAGGTAATGGTCGATCCGGAATATGTTCTCCTCGGAAAAATACTGCTCCAACAGACGGTTCAACGTACGCGCCGTTTCCCGGTTATGGCCGAACGGCTTTTCGATCACCAGGCGGGCGTGGTCGGCACAACCCGACTTCGCGAGTGCCTGCGCCACGGTCGCGAACAGGCTTGGCGGCACCGCGAGATAGTGCAGCGGCCGCTGCGCTTCACCGAGCTGCTTGCGCAGCTCGGTGAAGGTCGCAGCGTCGTTGTAGTCGCCATCGACATAGCGCAGCAGCGCCATCAACCGCTGCATCGCCTGCGGGTCCGCACCACCGTGGTGCTGCAGGCTTTCTTCCGCGCGCGCCTTCAACTGGTCCAGGTTCCACCCGGCCTTGGCTACGCCAATGATCGGGACATTTAACCCCTCATCGCGTACCAAACCCAACAGCGACGGGAAGATCTGCTTGTACGCCAGATCGCCGGTGGCCCCAAAGAAGACAATTGCATCCGACCGTTGCTCAGCCATTCAGCTACGCCTTCTTCTCGACATGGCCACCGAAGGCAAAGCGCATTGCTGACAGCACCCGGTTGGCATAGTCGGCGTTGCCACGCGATTCGAACCGCGAATAGAGTGCCGAACTGATCACCGGCGCGGGCACACCTTCGTCGATCGCGGCGAGCAACGTCCAGCGGCCTTCGCCAGAATCCGACACATGGCCCTGGAAGTTCGCCAGATCGGCGTTCTCGCGCATGGCACCAGCGGTAAGGTCCAGCAGCCAGGAGCCGACAACGCTGCCGCGCCGCCACAGCTCGGCAACCTGCGCGACGTCAATGTTGTACTTGTAGTGGTCGGGATCGCGGAGTGGCGTCGTCTCAGCATCCACTTCGTGAGTCTTCAGGCCGATATTGGCATTCTTCATGATGTTGAAGCCCTCGGCGAATGCCGCCATCATGCCGTACTCAATGCCATTATGGACCATCTTCACGAAGTGGCCAGCGCCGTTCGGACCGCAGTGCAGATAGCCATACTCCGCTTGGCTCGGCGCGCCGGTGGCGCCAGGCGTGCGCGGCGCGGTTTCGACGCCAGGTGCCAACGAACGGAAAATTGGATCGAGATGCTTTACGGTCGCGTCCTCGCCACCGATCATGTGACAGTAGCCGCGCTCGAGCCCCCAGACGCCGCCACTAACGCCGACATCGACATAGTGAATCCCCTTGGGCTTCAGTTCGCGCGCGCGTCGGATGTCGTCGTGATAATAGGAGTTACCGCCTTCAATCACGATGTCGTCCGCCTCCAGCAGCGGCACCAGTGAATGCAGCACCGCATCCACTGCCGCGGCCGGGAGCATCAGCCAGACGGCACGCGGCTTCGACAGAGACTTGACAAAGTCCGCCAGACTGGTGGTGCCCTTGGCCCCCTTCGCCACCGACTGCTGCACGGCGTCGGCATGGTTGTCAAAGACCACGCATTTATGTCCGGCCTTCATCAGCCGTTCAACCATGTTGGCTCCCATGCGGCCAAGGCCGATCATGCCCAGTTCCATTAGTGTTCTCCTCAAACTGTCTGTGTGTGGCCCATGGCCCGTTTGGCCGCAGCGACGACGTTTTCCGTTGTGAATCCAAAATGCTCGGCGACCACCTTCATCGGGGCCGACAGGCCAAAGGTTCGCATGCCCAGCACGACGCCGGCAGGTCCCGCGTAGCGTTGCCAACCCAGTGGCGAGCCCTCTTCGACGGTCACCCGCGCCGTCACCGAAGGCGGCAGTACGCTGTCGCGGTATGTCGCATTCTGTTCTTCGAACAACTCCCATGACGGCATGCTGACGACACGCGTCTTGACGCCTTCCTCGACGAGCTTGTCGCGCGCCGTGAGGCATAGCGTGACTTCGCTGCCGCTGGCGATGAGGATGACCTCCGGCTTGGCGTCTGGCGCGTCTGTCAGGATATACGCTCCTTTCGCAAGTCCCGCAGCCGGCGCGAACTTCGTGCGATCGACGACTGGCAACGGCTGCCTCGAACAGATCAGCGCTGCCGGGCGGTGTTGGAGTTGTAGGATGCAGCGGTAGGCTTCCGACATCTCGTTGGCATCCGCAGGACGGATCACAACCAAGCCCGGGATCGCTCGCAATGAAACCAGTTGTTCGATCGGTTCGTGGGTCGGACCATCCTCGCCTACGCTGATCGAATCGTGGGTCCAGATATGCAGAACCGGCAGGTCCATCAACGAAGCAAGCCGGATCGCACCACGCGCGTAGTCAGTAAAGATCAGAAAGCCGGACCCGAATGCGCGCAGTCCCGTCAGGGTCATGCCGTTGACTGCGGCACACATTGCGTGCTCGCGAACACCGTAGTGCATATTGCGGCCACGATAATCGCCGAGTGTCCCTCTGGGCTGGAAATCCCCGGCAGCTTGGAAGGTAAGCCGTGTCTTGGTGCTCGGCGTCAGGTCCGCTGCGCCGCCGATGATCCACGGTATCCGCTCGGCGACCGCGTTCAACACCTTGCCGGAGGCGTCCCGCGTGGAAAGCCCGGTCGCGCTCGGCGGGAAGACCGGCAATGCCGCCTCCCATCCGGGTGGCAGTCCACGCTTGCTCATGCAAATGACCTGTTCGGCCAGGTCTGGATACTGATTGCTGTAGCGCCCGAAGGTGTCTTGCCAGGCGGCATTCAACCGCGCTCCGCGTGCGCCGAGCTGTGCGGAAAACTGCTGGCGCACGCCATCAGGAACCACGAAGTACTCCGCCGGATCAAAGCCGAAGAATTGTTTGGTGAGCCGCACTTCCTCCTCGCCGAGCGGCTCGCCGTGCGCTTCCGGAGAATCCTGCTTGTGCGGGGCTCCGTAGCCGATATGGCTGTGCACGATGATCAGCGTCGGCCGGTCCTCCGTGCTCAGAAAGCCTTGATAGGCTCGCTCGAGCCGCTCCGTGTCATTGGCATCGGTCACGCGCAGCACGTTCCAGCCATAGGCCAGGAAGCGCGCCGCAACATCCTCGGTGAAGGCGATATCGGTATGGCCCTCGATGGTCACGCGGTTGCTGTCGTAAATCCAACACAGGTTGGACAATCGCAGGTGGCCGGCCAGCGAAGCCGCCTCGCTGGCAACCCCTTCCATCATGTCGCCATCGCCACAAAGAGCATAGATGTTGAAGTCGAACAGGTCGTAGCCTGGCCTGTTGTAATTGGCGCGGAGCCATTGACGAGCGGCAGCCATGCCGACGCTCGTCGCAACCCCCTGGCCGAGCGGACCCGTTGTCGTCTCGACGCCCGACGTCCAACCGTATTCGGGATGTCCCGGACAGCGGCTTCCGGCCTGGCGAAATGTCTTGATATCGTCGAGCGTAACGGCGTCCCTGCCAACCTCTTCGTAGCTAGGGTTCACTGCCTTGACGCCTGCCAAATAGATCAGGCTGTAGAGCAGCATCGATGCGTGACCGCTGGATAGGACAAAGCGATCGCGATTGATCCATGCGGGATCGGCGGGGTCATAGCGCAGCACACGCTGCCACAGGGTGTACGCCGCCGGAGCAGCATCCATCGGCGTGCCAGGATGACCGGAATTCGCTTTTTGTACAGCATCCACGACCAACATTCGAATGGTGTTGATCGCTAGCTGGTCCATTCCGGGCTGCGTTTGCATCTTTTGGCCTTCGCAAGTTAGACGAAGTGTTCCCCTAGGGCGGCTGATCGGATGCGCAGAATGCACGCCTCTTCGCCAGCTGCTGGATCACAGCAAACAACGAAACGCGGGCCACGAGACTTGATCGAACAAGCGTCCGCAAATTGGCAGTCACTTCCCAGGCGAGGTCACGTTAACATCTACGGAGGAGGTGCCTCAAGTCCGCCCCTAGCCGCTCCGGAGTCATTGCGCGGATCGCGAGGCAACGCGGCAATCGCGCTATGGTTGCGCGACAGCCATGACCCGGATTACCCCTGTGGACGGCTGATACCGCGGCATCCATGAAGAACGGACGGCCCGCATTACCCGGGAAAAAGCTGCCTGCAACCAACACATGACGCCGCGTGGTTTCCACTGGATAGCCAGGCACGCAACGAGCTGACCGTCCGCTGGGAACAAGAGGCTGAAACAAGGGACCGCAGCCCGGTGCCTGGATGGCCAATGTCAGTGACCATGAGAGCAACCGCTCTGCGGCCACATTCATACCGCGGCCCAGAGTGGCGCACAGAAGTGCGGCTTGAACAGCAAGGACAGATGATTACCAGGCCGGCGACGTTAGACGGCCGTCAATCGCCGGTTTGAAGGCCGTTTCACCGTGCATGAGTTCATATCGGATTATTAATGTGTCTCCGCTGGCAGCTCTCTGTTACGTTTGGATGAACGCGCTGCCGAGACCGGTCTGGTGACCGGCGTCGTGCCTCATTTTGAGACGGGCTAGGGGTCGAATGCCAGATTTTATCGAAGGGCTTCTGCACCGCCACAGGCAGTCTCCCAAGAATACCAAAGCACCTCCGGCGTCAGCGGGCACAGGCGCGTGGTCAACCGGGATAAAGCCAGGCAACGACATCATAGCGGTCAGGGAGTCGGGCCTATTTCAGGCTGACTGGTATACTGTCACCTATCCGGATGTAGCTGAGTCAGGAATGGACCCACTAATCCATTATTGTCAGTCCGGAAGATTCGAAGGCCGTAACCCAAGCCCTTACTTCAGTACGGACTGGTACCTTCAGCAAAATATCGACGTACGCTCAAGCAAAGTTAATCCTTTATTGCACTATGCAATAGCGGGAGAGAGCCAGAACAGGCAACCGTCAATCATATTTGATCCACAATGGTATCGGGAGGTAAACAAGCTCTCACCGGAGGTGTCTTGCCTGCGGCACTTCCTGGAGCGCCGAAGATCGGGTGCTGTTAGTCCTATTCCCGAGTTCGACGTACAGTATTATCTGGAGCAATACCCCGACATCCGGGCAGCCAAGGTCGATCCCTTTGAGCATTATCTGATCCAAGGCTATAAGGAGTTCCGCAACCCCTCCGGCACGTTCGACACTAGGTTCTACGTGCAACGCTATTTGCGAGACCAGCCCTCCGAACATCCTTTTCTGCATTTTTTGCAACATCGTGGGCAGCCCGGCATCTACACATGTCTGCCTCCCGACAAATCAACGGCTTCCCGAGAGGTACGCCGATTTACCCAAAGAGGACCGGCATTCGAGGACTTCAGGCCGATTTCGTCCGCGGCGTCCCGCAGAGCCAAGGTTCTCGCGTACTATCTCCCACAGTTCCATTGCATCCCTGAGAACGACCAGTGGTGGGGTAAAGGTTTTACCGAATGGACCAACCTCGCACGCGGCCAGCCGCGCTTTGTTGGACACTACCAGCCGCGGATTCCACGGGACTTGGGGTTTTATAGCCTCAACGACTCCGAGATCATGCGGCGCCAGATCGAAATGGCGCGCGGCGCTGGGTTGTTTGGCTTCGTCATGTATATGTACTGGTTTAACGGCAGGCGGTTGCTGGAAGGGCCACTCGACCGGCTTTTCAATGACAGTTCGCTCGAGTTTCCATTCTGTCTGATGTGGGCTAACGAAAACTGGACGCGCCGGTGGGATGGATCTGACTCCGAGATCCTGATATCGCAAGATTACGCTATTGGAGACGAGAAGTCTCTGATTGCGGAATTTGCAAGATACTTCAAAGACCAGCGGTACATTCGGTTGACCGATCGGCCAGTTTTGATGATATATCGCCCGCGATTGATACCCGACGCGGCGAAAACCATTGCCCGCTGGCGCGCGCTATTTCGTTCCGACTACGAAGAAGACCCTATAATAATGGGCGCGCTGTGCTTTGGCGACAACGACCCGCGTGAATTCGGGTTGGATGGCGCAATAGAATTTCCTCCGCATAAGCTGGTTGACGAAGTGAGCCCGATTAGCGGTCAGCTCGAGTTCCTGGATTTCGAGGCGACGTCCCAGGTCTACAGCTACGAAGACATTGCCAGGGCGTCACTCGAAAGCGCGCCCGCCAGCTTCCCATTGATCAAGACGGTTGCGCCCGGCTGGGATAACGACGCGCGTCGGCAGGGCAGAGGCGGTGTTGTACTGCACAACTCTTCTCCAGACAAATATCAGGCCTGGCTGGAGGGGGCGATAGAACATGCGAACCGCTACAAATTCTTCGGCGAGGCTCTTGTCTGCGTGAATGCGTGGAACGAATGGGCAGAGGGCGCCTATCTGGAGCCCGACAAGTACTTCGGCTCAGCCTATCTTAATGCAACTGCACGGGCCGTCACCAGAACTGGATCGGCGGCCGGCCACGCCAGGATTCTCTTCGTCGGCCATGACGCATTTCCCGGTGGCTCGCAGCAGCTGCTGCTAAACCTCGCGCGTCAGTTCTCCCGGGCTCACGGCATCACCGTCGCTATACTACTGCTAAGTTCCGGTGAGCTGCTCGATGCCTATGACGAGATTGGCCCCGTCACCCTTGCTGCTGGCGATGCGACGCTTCCAGCATTGGCGCATGATTTTTACACTCGAGGATTCCGGCGCGCCATTGTCAATACATCTGCGGCGGCGCACGCCTGCGAGCCGCTCGCCGCTGCGGGGATCACCTGTACCTTGCTCGTTCACGAACTCCCGCGCATCATAGCCGAGAAGAATTTGCTCAGTTCGGCCCGTGCTGGACTCGCGAATTCGCAATGGACAGTCTTTGCGTCGCCATTCGTCCGCGACAAGTTTCTCGAACTCTGTGGCTTGGATGCGCTCAATGCAGTGGTAATGCCGCAGGGCAGCTACAAGGATATCGGGTTCTCTCAGGAGAAACGAGAGGCGATTCGCAGCAACCTTGGCATCAGCAGCGATGCATGCCTGGCGATCGGCGTCGGCTACGCGGACCTCCGAAAGGGCTTTGATCTCTTTCTACAGGTGTGGATGGTCGCACAGCGCGCCGGCCTGGAAATGCACTTCTGCTGGGTAGGCGGCATCGATCCCAATGTTGCGGCATACCTAGGTGCTGACATTGGAGCGGCTGAGGCCACGGGCTGTTTCCACATGGCAGGTTTCAGTACAAACGTTGCAGATTACTATTCGGCGGCGGACGTCTTCGTCCTGACATCGCGTGAGGATCCGTTTCCAACCGTGGTACTTGAGGCAATGATGGCTGGGACAGCCGTGGTGGCGTTCGATGGCGCAGGCGGAATTCCAGACATGCTGCGCCAACTCACGACCGGTGCAGTGGTGGACTTTCCAAACGTCGACGAAATGGCGCGGCGGGTTGTCACGCTGTCTGACCGGGGGCGTAGTGCCGCTGAGCGTGAGCGCGTCGTGTCGCTTGCTCGGCAGAACTTTTCGTTTCGATCCTACGCAAGGGACCTCCTGCTCCTTGGGGAGCCATCGCCACTCCGTATTTCTGTCATAGTGCCAAACTACAACTACGCTCAGCACCTCCGCAGACGGCTCGAATCGATCTTCAGTCAGACTTACCCGGTGATGGAAATCATCGTTCTGGACGACTGCTCAAATGATCAGAGTATTCAGACTGCCTTCGATGTCGCTGAAGAGTACCAGCGTGACATACGACTTGATGTCAATGAGGTTAATTCAGGCTCAGTCTTTGCTCAATGGCGGAAGGGAGCAGAGCTGGCCGAAGGTGACTACGTTTGGATAGCTGAAGCGGATGACGAATCCCATCCCCAATTCCTCGAGCAGATCGCGCGCGCGATTACAGGTTCGCCCGACGTTGCTCTTGCGCTGACGGACTCGCGAACGATAGATGTCACTGGGGCGGAAATCTGGCCGGACTATCGGGAATATTATCGCCAGGCGGGCGCGGAGGCATTGGTCCATGATGGCATCTGGAGTGGGCCTGAGTTTGCGCGACGATTCATGGCTGAGCGCAACCTGATCCTGAATGTCAGTGGTGTGCTCTGGCGCCGGGCGGAACTGTTGGCGGCTCTGGAGCGATGCAAGGAAGAACTATCTCGCTACCGGCTGGCGGGCGATTGGCATCTTTACTTGGAAGTCTTGACCTCGGGCCATACAGAGGTTGCATACGTTGCGCAGCCATTGAATATTCATCGCCGCCACTCGTCCAGTGTGACGCATTCCTTGGATCCTGCCACCCATCTGGCCGAGATAGAACGGCTGCACAGGTTCGCCGCCGAACGCCTCGGGTACTGACCAAAGCATGTTGAACCGACAGCGCGCATATCTGAGTAGCGTCGCCGATGACCTCGGGTATACGCGCTCGACATTGAGTGCACGTAATAAGGCAGCCAATACGCTCGGTGATGGTTTCGGCAAGAGAAGTGCGACCAAGACGAAGCGGTTTGCGTCGAAGCGACCCTCGCCGTACGCTGTAGCCCGGGGACGGAAGAAAGGTTCTATCTGCGCGGCGGATCCGGCGAGATGAAGACCGGGGCAACGGGCGATGGCGCGATGCCGACACTGCCTTCGACCCGATGCGTATGTCGGTTATCTATTTGGCCTATAGTGGAGCTTCCATGTTTGTGCCACCTTATCAGGTGCTGTGTGATGTCCTCGGGTTCAACCCAAAGGGCAGATCCAACTCGGAAAAGATTGAAATCCCCCGGCGCCTTTTCGAATTCCTCTTGCAATGCATGTTGATCCATGCGGATTTTGATGACGAATCGTACGTGACGGAGAATATCGATATTCGGGCCGCGCTGAAAACAGCGGCGCTGGACGATCCCAGCATTCACTTCGTGAAGTGGGGCTACTTCGAAGGAAGGGCAGGAGGCACTCCGCGAGTTGACGAAGAATGGTATAATTCGAAGTATCCCGATGTTGCGAGCGCCATCGTGAATAGGGAGATTCCGTCGGCTCAATACCACTACTTTGAGCAAGGCTCGCACGAGTGGCGTGCCCCAAATAGGGAAGCAGAGGCCGATATTGCTGCGTGGCTCGATGCGCTGGGTCTAACCTGCAGGGACAGCGCGTGATCGGGCTTCGTGTCTCTGCAGAGCAGAGAAGGTGTAACAAGACAAGGGGGCGGTGGAAAGCCATGCACTCGGTATATTCCGAAGGCTATCGCTGGTCTTTCCGTCAGAAATGCCTCGCTGCCTCACCCGCTTTCTACGTGGCCCCGGGTAGCAAAGCCCCAACTCTAAGCCGCAAGAGCGGGCTAATATTTAGTCAAGACTCTTGGAGAGGGTGACCGATGTCTCGTTCATACCAGACTCACTGCGACGCTGATCCGGGCGTTTCGGACTCGCACGAAAAGCTAATACGACTGCAGATTCCGGAGGACCTTGGAGGCAAGTCGTTTCTGGACATCGGTTGCAACGAAGGTTTCTTTTGCAATGCTGCCGCGCAACGTGGTGCTTCGCGTATAGTGGGTATAGACTTCAGTCCTCCAAGTATAGCGCTTGCGAAGGAGCGTTATGATAACCCTGTTATTGAATACAGAGTCCAGCGGTGGGATGCCTTGCCGGATGAGAGCTTTGATGTCGTCCTATGGTCGTCGGCCATGCACTACGAGCTTGATCCGGCTCGCGTTATTGGTAATGTCGCTCGGGTTCTCCGACCAGGGGGCCTGTTCATGCTGGAATGCGGTGTCGCGCCGGGTAGCGATCCCGAGATGGTCATGGTGCAGAGGCATAACGATACCAGGTGGTATCCAACGGCGACATTTCTGACCGGACATCTTCTGAAGGAATTCTCTTTCAGGCAGGTTTCTGGCTGGAAGGCCGTGCCTGGCGATCCGATACCAAGGTTTGTCTACCACTGTCGCCATCGGACCCCAACTGTCCTTTTGTGCCGCGGCGCGAGCGGCCACGGGAAAACTTCTTTCGCGCGCTCATTTGGTACCAACGCCACAAAGGTAATTTCACTTGACTACTTTATCTATCGGATTTCTGTGGCAAAGTATCAGCATGATGCGGTGCAGATTTATATAAGGGAGCACTTCCGAAACGATGACCTGTCAAGCTTATACGAGGGTATCGATGAGGTCGGACTAACGGAACAGTACATCCGCCATCTTGTCAGTGGGATTGCTCTGTCGGATGGCTCGGTCATTATCGAGGGCTACATGACAGACAATCAGGCGAATGTTTTCGCCCGGGAACTTCAAGGGCGTGCTTTTGTTTGGGAAGCCCGGCGGCTCGGCGTTTCAACGTCAAATGCTGTTCCGTCGGATGCGGACAATGATATACCCTAAGCCCGTGAAATTCTATCGGGGTATCTAGAGTCCTACTGAGTTGCAAAACATCCACGCCCTGAGGCAATTTTCGCTTGCCGCGACGCGCGTGTGATTGGTTATCGGTGGCGATTTCAGACCGTCCGGGGTGGGGTTGGGATGGATCGTGACGCTGGACCCGACACGCAAGCGCGTTTCGGAGCGTATGTGGCGGACTTGGCATTGTTGCTCGGCCATGCCGACCGGATCAACCGTAAGCGGTGCTCTGATGCCCTTGTTTAGTGGCCTGGCCCGACGTGCTTGATTTTGCTTGAGGCAGAGGCTTCGAGCTATCGTTATGTTTGACGTTAATGATGACGCGAAGGGTGGCTTCCGACGCGTTGAGGTTCTGACGGACCCGGCCGCCGGCGGCGCTGGTCGTCGGATGAGACGGCACGGATCGTCGCAGAGACCCTGGTTCCAGGTGGCCGTGTGTCGGGGTTGCGCGGCGGTGGCAGATCTGTTCGCAGCAGGTGTTCGGCTGGCGACGTGCGATGCTCCAGGACTTGCCGAGTGCGGCCGGGGAAGCGACGACGCCGGCAGCGCCCGGCTTCGTTCCGATCGTGAGCGAGGCCATTCCGGCTGCAACGGTGCAGCGCGCGTCGTCTGCGGCGCAGGGGATCGTGCGGTGGTGCGGTTCTCCTCCGGCATGGATGATGCTGCCCAATTGACCGCCGTGTTGCGCGCGGTGCGCGCGTCGGCCTTCCGATCATGATCAACGTGCCTGCTGGTGCTCGCGTCTTGCTGGCGACGCGGCAATTGATTTTCGCAAAGGTGCACATTCTCTCGCTGTTTTGGCGCAGGAGGACTGGCCGAGGATCCGTTCTCGGGCGCGGTCATTGTCTATCGCGTCAAGCGCGGCGACCGGCTGAAGATATTGGTCTGGGACAGCAGCGGCCTGGTGCTGGTCTGGAAGTACCTGGTTTCACACTGAATCCCTTTCCCTTTGGCCGAATCATTTTGGCGAGGTGGCGTGTTGGAGCGCAGCAGCCCGGTCGACGAGGCGGTTCCATCGGCTACATTGTTTGACCGGCGTGTGTGCAACCGGGGGAGCGTACAGGTGACGATAGCCATCGCACGAGTGCTTAGTGACGAGGCCGTAGTTCGCCCACCTGACCAACGTGCCTTCACTGATGTCGAGTTTTGATGCCATCTCAGCCTTTGTCAGCATGCCCCGATCCCGCAGTCGATCGTAGCGGGAGCGCAACCCATACCGCTTGACGAGGTAGATCACGCGGAGATCGGTAAACTGCGCGCTTGCTTGATCGCGCCGTGCCGAGCCGCCCGGGCGGATGCCCTTCGCATTCAGGATGTCCGCGATCTCGGCGCAAATGTGATTTTCCAGGAGGCTGTCCACCAGCTCGACGACCTCGGGTCGGGTCTTCACCTGTTGCGCAGAAGATTTTGGGTTCTGGGTCGTCAACGTCTGGGTTTTCCCACCTTTGAAGCGGACGTGGATCCGGGTTTCTCCCTCGGCAGCAAACTTGAGCAGTGTTACGTCCTCGATAACGTAGGCGAGCAGTTGCTTGCGTTCGCGGTTTGGCAGATCCGGATCTCGCCAGACTGTCTTGAAGTCGGTCGTCATGGCGATCAGCCGCTCCCGGACTGCGTCGTCCAACGCGATGCGGTCCTGGCGCAGGGCGCGCGCTCTTTCTTCCTGTGCGCCGGCCAGGATGCGCAACTTGTCGTTCCATTCGCGTTCTAGTGTATCGGCAACGAGGCGATTGCCGGGATCAACCAGCATGAACCGACGCTGTGCAAGCTCGGCATCGATCTGAGCGCGTTCGACGGCACGCCGCCGGAGCCGATCGGCCTCGTCATAGCGGGCTTCGATTTCTTTCCTGATCTCCAGCGCCAACTCGACGGCATGCGGCGTCATTTCCGCGGCAATCAGGTCACCGATCACCTCATCGACGGGCCAGCCTGCGATCGTTTGGCAATGCGGTTCCCCGCGGGAGCTGTATGCGCGATTGCAAACATACCAAGTGTCCACCTGGCCGCGTCGAGCGGCGTAATGGACCCTCATATGCGCGCCACAACGGCCACACACGGCACGCCCCTGCAACAATGCCGAGCCTTCACGGGGCGGTGAGGCGCGTGCTGTTTCATAACTGACCCCGTTGGCTTCGAGCAGCTTGAGATTGGCCTGGAACCGCTCCCAGCTGATGTAGCCGGGATGGGCATCCGGGATACATGCGAGCCAGTCATTGGGCTCACGTTTGCGTAGCTGCTTTTTGCCATCGACGGTCCGACGGTAGAGGCGCCGGCCGTAAGCGTAGGCTCCCGCATAGCGGGGATTGTGCAGTGTGCGCATCGTGGTCGATATGGTCAGGGGCTGGAATACCACCTGCTTCTGGTTGCGAAGGCGAGATGGAAAGAACAGCCCATCTGTGGCGAACGCCTTGACGGTCTGGGAGGCGGACCCAACTCGGGAGAATGTCTCGAAGAAGTGGGCGACCGTTTCGCGGATACGCGAGTCCGGATCCAGCACGACGTCGCCCGCCTCGTCGTAGGTCAGGCCAGTTGGCAGGACACAGCGATATTCGCCACGTCGCACCTTGTTGAGGATGCCGCCGCGCAATCGGGCCTTGATCACATGCAACTCGGCTTCGCTCATCGTACCCTTCAGACCAAGCAAAAGGCGATCGTTGAAGTTGGCCGGATCGTACACGCCATCCTCGTCGAGGATGAGTGTGTCCGCCAAGGCGCAAATTTCCAGGAGCCGATGCCAGTCGGCATTGTTTCTGGCGAGGCGGGATACCTCCAGGCCCATAACGATCCCTGCGCGTCCCATGCCAACATCGGACACCAGGTGCTGGAAGCCTTCGCGCCACGACGCGGACGCGCCGGATTCGCCCTGATCGCTGTCGATGACGATGACCTGATCGTCGCGCCACCCGAGGCCGATGGCACGGCCGCGAAGGCCATATTGGCGCTTGGTGCTCTCGACGTTTTCGATGACTTGTCTCATTGAGGACTGCCGGATGTAGAGGTAGGCGCCGCGTTCGAGGTGATGCGCTTGAACCTTAAGCGTCGCGTTCATGCTGTCCTCCGTTCAGAGACGGCCAAAACCATTGTGGCGAGCAAGTGGACGACCGTGCGTTGTTCAAACACTTGGTCCGTGACCGGAATGCTGACCGGCGGCAGCACGGAAGCGGATGGCTGTCGGGCGGCGCCGGGCAAACTGGCACGAACCCAGGCCCACATACCGCGATGCAAAAGGATCGTAAGACCGGAGCGCGCCTCCGGAGGCAGCGCCGTGCCAAGCGCGGCTGTGCGCAGCAATTCGTATTGCTCTGCCGAAGTACGGGACTGCATCGCGTAATGCAGTTGCCCGCCGCCGGTCACGCCGTTTTTTTTACACCGAGCGCGCGCTCGATCGTTCTGGGATGCACATCGAGGCCGAACTCGCCCCGGACCAGGTTCGTCAGTTCGCGCGCCCTGATGGGTTCGCCGGGGCTCACCTGAGCCTTGAGAAAGGCCAAGACCTCGCTCTGGATCTTGTGTGGTCCCCGCGGCCCGCGTTTCCTGGGCACCAAGCCGGCGATGCCTGCACCCTCGAAGTCGGCCTTGGCCTGATAGAAGGTTGGTCGGGTCACGCCATATTCGTCGGACACCTGGGTCACCGACATTTTGTCGACGGACACGCGACGCAGCATCTCGTACTTCACCTGTACGATGTCGCGCGGATCGAAGAAACTTTCCTCCCTGAACTTCGGATCGTTCACCTTCCGGGGTGCTGGATTGAGCGTGCCATCCTCGGCCAAAGCACTGGCTCTTGATCGCTTGGCCGTGGGGCTGTCCGGCACCGATGTCCTCCGCTGCCCATGGCCCAAATGTAATGTAGGATATGTCGTAGAATGGTGAGGCGTCAAGGCGCATCCATCCGTCCGAATGGTATGAATCCCTAAAAATGCGATGCATTAACGAAGGACCCATGGACTCCGCGGCGTTATTCGCTTTACAAATGCGGCAGAATTATCCTTACAGAGTGCCGGGTCCGCCGTCCGCCTTTTCGACGTGAGGCGCGCCATGAAGAGGGCGAGTTCGAGTAAGTCCGTGAGGCGACACAGCGCACGGTCGCCTCCCACAGAAACTTCAAGATCGGGAGCGACGGCGTCCGTCCATTGCGGCGGAACCGCGCAGATCCGTGCGTCATCGAAGCGTAGCAAGAGGCGCTTGCCGGCGCGGTTGGCTCGTTCACCGACGCAGAAACCCCGCTGTCCGGCATACGGGTGGAATGGATGAGTTACAGCAACAAACTGCTGCGGGGCAATCGGAGTGCCTGCATTCCGAACTGAGTTACAAGCGCCTCGAGAGCGGCAAGTTTGTCTGGCCGCCGATCGTGGACGGTAAGATGGTTCTGACGCCGGCGCAGCTCACACTGCTCATCGAGGCGATGGATTGGCGGCGGACAGTTGCCGCGGACGTGCCACGAAGACCCATGGCGGTTGGCTGAGAAAAATGCCGGCCTGAGCAATATTCTGTGCGTCAGGCCTTGTACGCCAGCCCGCGATTCTGTATCTCGCGTCCATGTCGTTAGCGACCCTGCCGCTGCCGGACGACCCCACCGAGCTGCGCGACCTCGCGGTTGATTTGCAGGCAGAGCTGGCCCGCAAGGATATCGAGATCGCCGCCAATGCGGCCGAGATCCATGCCAAGACGCTACATATCGAGAAGCTGAAGATGCAGCTGGCGGTGTTGCGCCGCGCGCGCTTCGGCCGCTCCTCCGAGAAGCTCGACCACGCGATCGAGCAGCTTGAGTTGCTGATCGGCGAACTCGAAGCGGACGCCGGTGCCGTCGAGGCGCGCGACACTGCCGGCGCTGCTGACGCCGGGCAACCCGTCAAGCGGCGGGAACGCCAACATCCGGTCCGCAAGCCGCTGCCGCCACACTTGCCGCGCGAGACCATCACCCACGAAGCAGCCTGCACCTGCCCGGGCTGCGGCGGCACGGTGTTCAGCCGCATCGGCCAGGACGAGCGCGAGGTGCTGGAATACGTGCCCTCCAGCTTCAAGGTGATCCGCCACATCCGCCCGAAGCTGAGCTGTCGCGCTTGCGAGACGATCGTGCAGCCGCCGATGCCCAGTCTGCCGATCGAACGCGGCCGGCCCGGCCCCGGCCTGCTCGCGCAGGTTCTGGTGGCGAAGTTCTGCGACCATACACCGCTGCACCGCCAGGCCGGCATCTATGCCCGCGAAGGCGTCGAACTCGACCGCTCGACCTTGGCCGACTGGGTTGGCCGATCGGTATTCCTGCTGGATCCCTTGGCCGAGGCCATCGGCCGCCACGTCCGCGCCGGGCAGGTGCTGCATGCCGACGACACCACCGTCCCGGTACTGGCGCCCGGTACAGGGAAGACCAGGACCGGCCGGCTGTGGGTGGTCGTGCGTGATGAACGCCCGTTCGGATCGGACATTCCGCCGGCCGCCTACTATCGCTACTCGCCGGACCGCAAGGGCATCCACGCCCAGGCGCTGCTAGGCCGCTGCCGTGGCTTCCTTCATGCCGATGGCTATGCCTACAGCCGTTATGTTGCGGCCGTACTTATGTTGCGCGCCTCGGAGTGACTTTCGGACGTACCGGAGCGCGGCGTTCTCTTGACGCAACATAATATGGTGCTTCGGCTGGCGGACCTTCATTCCATGGAGGTTCGCCATGTATCAAACCAGTTGTCCAAGCCATGCCACCGATGATCGCCCTGACGAAGCGCCATTTGCGGACGAGCGTGGCCGTTATCTCCGTCACTGTGCGGAACACGGTGCGAAGGCCGCAGTGCTCAAAGTGAAGCGCAACGAGCTTCTTTGGATTGCTACCCGCCTTGATCTGAATGCCCGCGATGGCGTCGATATGGTGATGCTATCGCGGATAGCCCAGGAACGTCAGGGCCTTCATGGAGCGGTTACCGCCGAGCGAAGGGTCATCGATATCGGACGACCGTGGTTGCGGTTCCTTGGCTGGTGGCGCGAGCCCATCGTCACGCTTGAGCACCAAGACAAACTGGACCAGTACGCCGCGTGGATGCGCAGCGAGCGTGGATTTACGCCGGCGACAGTGGAGCATTGGAGCCGAACGATCGGAAGGTTCCTGCGCTGGTGCGAACAGAAGAATCATGACCTCGCAGGTCTCACCGTCCGGGACATCGACGAGTACTTCGTTGTTGAAGGTATGGGGCGATGGTGTCGTGTGTCAGTGGCTAACACGGCATCTGCCTTGAGAGGGTTTCTGCGCTTTGCTGCATCTCGAGGGTTCTGCGCGAATGGTTTGGCCGCTTCGATTTGCCGCCCCAGGCTTTATCAGCAGGAGTCTCTACCATACGCGCCCGATTGGTCCGATGTGCAACGCATGTTGGCGGACGCCGACACGGACAGGCCTCGGGATATTCGGGATCGCGCTATTCTGCTGCTGCTTGCTGTTTACGGCATGCGCAGCGGTGAGGTGGTCGCACTGCGCCTCGACCAGATCGACTGGGCCGCGCGAACTCTCCGACTATTCCGCCTGAAGCGCCGACAGCCGCAGGTCTATCCGCTGGTGCCGCACGTCGCCGAAGGGCTCGCCCGCTACATTGATCTGGTGCGACCGCCATGCCCCTGGCCGCAGGTCTTCTTGTGCATGTCAGCGCCCCGCCGACCGATGCAGGCGGGCAGCATCTATGATGTTGCCAACCGCAGGTTCGTCGCCCTCGGGATC
>CAWCXI010000050.1:0-52134 GCA_963799415.1 uncultured Alphaproteobacteria bacterium
CGATCGTGTTTCGCTCACCGCCCGCGTCACCGCCTTCCTCGAGCAGCGCCTTTTCATCGAGGGCACCGAGGTTAAGGCCGGCGACCTGCTATACGCTCTTGAGCGTGCGCCGTTCGAGGCTGCACTGGCGCAGCAAGGGGCTGCCGTCGCTGATGCCAGTGCGCGCCTCGCCAATGCCAACATTCAACTGACCCGTGCACAGTCGCTGCTGAACACACCAGCCGGTCAGCGCTCCGCGGTGGATGACGCGACCGCCAACCAACGCTCGCAGGCGGCACAAGTGGCTTCGGCGCAGGCGCAGTTGCGCATCGCGCAGATCAACCTGGACTACACCGAGATCCACGCGCCGATCGGCGGCAAGATCAGCCGCACCAACATCAGCGTGGGCAACGTCGTGTCGCCGAGTTCCGGTCCATTGGCGACGATCGTCAGCCAGGATCCGATGTATGTGCTGTTTCCGATCGCTGTGCGTGCGGAGATTGATCTGGAAAAGCGCTATGCCAACCAGGGCGGCATGGGAGCCGTGGTGATCAGGCTGCGTCTGCCGGATGGCACGATCTACGGCCAGTCCGGCAAGATCGACTACATCGAACCGAGCGTGCAGGCCACCACCGACACGATCCTGGTGCGTGGCAAGATCGCCAATCCGCCACTCAAACCGATCGAGACAGCCAAGCCGGTGGACCGGCCGCTGATCGACGGTGAATTCGTCTCGGTGTTGGTCGAGGGCGCTCAGCCTGTGGAAGCGTTGGGGATCCCGCGCGCCGCCGTGCTGTCCGATCAGCAGGGAGACTACGTTTATGTCGTCGACAGCCAGAACCACGTCGAGCAGCGCCGCATCCAGCTCGGCCAATCGACCCCGTCCACCGCGGTCATCATGGCTGGCCTCAAGGAAGGCGAAGCGGTCGTGCTCGAGGGCATCCAGCGCGCGCGGCCAGGCATCCAGGTAAACCCCGGTCCCGCCGCGCCCACGCCGACCACACCAAAACCGACGGGTCAATAGCGGCATGATCTCTGCCGTCTTCGTCGACCGCCCGCGGCTGGCAATAGTCATCGCCATCGTGATGACGCTCGCCGGCGTGCTCTCGCTGCTGCGCATCCCGGTCGCGCAGTTCCCCGACATCGTGCCGCCACAGGTGACGATCTCCACCAGTTACGCCGGTGCGTCGGCCGCCGTGGTGGAGGCGACCGTCGCGCAGCCGCTGGAGGCACAGGTCGTCGGCGTCGACAAGATGATCTACATGAAGTCCAGCAGCGGCAACGACGGCAGCTACTCGCTGACCGTCAGCTTCGAGCTGGGCACCAATCCCGACATCGACACCGTCAACGTCAACAACCGCGTGCAACAGGCGCTGTCCAAACTGCCGCCCGAGGTGCAGCGCTACGGCCTCACAGTGCGCAAGCGCTCGGCCGCAATCCTTGAGTTCCTGCAGTTCTACAGCGAAGGCGGCAAGCAGGACCCGCTGTTCATCAGCAATTACGTCACCATCAATGTGCTGGACAGGCTCGCGCGCACGCCCGGCGTCGGCGACGCGCTGCTGTTCGGTCGTCTAGACTACTCGATGCGCGTCTGGTTCGACATGAATCGACTGATAAGCCTGAACCTCGCGCCGTTGGATATCATCGCGGCGATCCAGCAGCAGAACGTGCAGGCACCGGTAGGCCGTATCGGCGCGCGTCCGACCAGCGACGCGACGCAGTTCCAGCTCAACGTGCAGACGCAGGGGCGCCTCGTCACCGCCGAACAGTTCGGCAACATCGTGATCCGCGCCAATCCGGACGGTTCGGTGCTGCGCCTGTCGGACGTCGCGCGCGTCGAACTTGGCGCCGCGAGCATGGACACCGAAAGCCGCCTGAACGGCGACCCAGCGGTTTCCATCGGCCTCTATCTGGCGCCAGGTGCCAATGCAGTGCAGACATCGGCCCGCGTGCAGGCAGCACTTGACGAACTGGGCAAGCGATTCCCGGAAGGTCTGAAGTCTCGGGTGTTCTACGACAGTTCGTCATTCGTCGCCTCCACGATCGTTGAAGTGGAGAAGACGCTCGGCATCGCCTTCGCGCTGGTCGTGCTGGTGGTGTTCCTGTTCCTCGGCAACATCCGCGCGACGATCATCCCCATGGTCGCCATTCCGGTGAGCCTGATCGGCACCTTCGCCATCCTGCTCGCCGCCGGCTTCTCCGCCAACACCGTGTCGTTGCTTGCCCTGGTGCTTGGCATCGGCGTCGTGGTGGATGACGCAATCGTCGTGGTGGAGAATGTCGAACGCGTGATGGCGGAAAACCCGGATATGCCGCCGCGCGACGCAACCAAGATGGCGATGCGGCAGATCACCGGCCCCGTGATCGCAATATCGCTGGTACTCCTGTCGGTGTTCGTGCCGGTAGGCTTTATCCCTGGCGTGTCAGGCTCGCTGTTCCGCCAGTTCGCCGTCACGATCAGCGTGGCGATGCTGATCTCGGCGACCAACGCGTTGACCCTGTCACCGGCGCTGTGCGGCGTGTTCCTGCGCCACCACGGCAGACCGCGCGGCCCGCTCGGCCTGGTACTGGGCGGTATCGATGCGGTGCGCAACGGCTATGCAGCGGTGGTGAACCAGCTGCTGCGGGTAGCCATTCTGTCTGTGGCGGTTCTGATCGCCGCAGCCGTCGGCATCTGGCTGCTCGCCGCGCGTACTCCGACGGGCTTTCTGCCTGAGGAAGATCAAGGCGCCTTCTTCGTCGCCGTGCAGTTGCCCGACGGTGCCTCAGTCTCGCGCAGCCGCGCGGTGACACAGCAGATCGAGGGTCTGCTCCAGCCGATGCCACAGGTGGCCGGCGTGCTGTCGATCGTCGGCTTCTCGCTGCTCGACGGCGGCAACGAGCCCAACGCAGCGTTCGTCGTCGTGCGGTTGAAACCATTCGCCGATCGCACCGCCGCCGCCGACAGTGCGCAGGCGGTGATCGGACGCGTGTTCGGCGCGGTGCAGCAGGTGCGTTCGGCCAACGCATTTCCGTTCAACCTGCCACCGATCATCGGGCTCTCCACCAGCGGCGGCTTTGAATATCAGCTGGAGAACCTGGAGGGCCGCGATCCCGCCGAGATGGCGAGCGTGATGCAGGGCCTGTTGGCTGCCGCCAACCAGGACCCGCGCATGACGCGCGTGTTCTCCACCTTCACCGCCAGCAATCCCTCCATCTGGCTCGACATCGACCGCGAAAAGGCACAGGCGCTGGGGCTCAACATCGCCGACGTATTCAACTCGCTGCAAACGGCGCTGGGCGGCTTCTACGTCAACGACTTCAACCTATATGGCCGCACCTGGCAGGTGAACCTTCAGGCCAATGCGCCCGACCGCAGCGATGTGTCGGCGATCTACCAGATCTACGTGCGCAATCGCCTGGGCGAGATGGTTCCGCTGCGATCGATCGCCAATCTGCGTATCGTACTCGGCCCGCAGGTGATCAGCCGGTTCAACAACTATCGTGCGGTGACGATCAACGGCGGCCCACGGCCCGGCGTTTCCTCCGGCGATGCGCTGGCCGCGATGGAACAGGTGTCGGCGAGGACACTGCCTCCGGGTTATGCGTTCGAATGGTCCGGTACCGCCTATCAGGAAAAGGCGGCGTCTGGCCAGACCGGCGCCATCCTGTCGCTGTCGGTGCTGTTCGCCTACCTGTTCCTCGTGGCGCTGTACGAAAGCTGGATGATTCCTATCCCAGTGCTGCTCTCGGTCACGATCGGCGTCCTGGGCGCATTCGCCGGAATGTTGCTGTCGGGATTGTCGCTCGATCTTTACGCGCAGATCGGCCTAGTAGTGCTGATCTCGCTGGCTGCGAAGAATGGCATCCTGATCGTCGAGTTCGCCAAGGAACAGCGCGAGGCCGGCCTACCGATTCTTGAAGCCGCGGCGCTTGGTGCCCGCATCCGCTTCCGCGCGGTGATGATGACGTCGATCGCGTTCATCTTCGGCCTGATCCCGCTGGTGTGGGCCGAAGGTGCGGCGATGCTGAGCCGCCGCGCGGTCGGCACCGCGGTATTCGCCGGCATGATCGCGGCGAGTTCGATCGGCGTGTTCCTGATTCCCATGCTCTATGCGGTGTTCCAAAGCGTGCGCGAACGAGGCAAGGCGTGGTTCGGAGCACGACGGGTCCGGGCGAAATAGGCCGCCACGCTCCCACCGATTTCACGATGTTTGCGCCTGCGCCCGAAGCTTTGTCGGCCATCCAACTCGAACCAGTGTCTCATCCGGATCCGACAGCGCGAACTCATACATCCCCCACGGTTTGTCCTCGGGTCGGGCCAACACAAGTCTGCCCATTCGTTCGGCCAGCTCGTCGACATTCTCGGCATACAGATAAAGGCCGAAGGGATTGCGGCCCGGTATCAGCCACCCTTCGACTGCTTCCGTTAGATGGATCTCAAGGCTCTGATCATCGGACAGCATGCGATAATCGTCAGGCCCACTGCGGTGGGTGAAGCCGAGCTTGCGATAAAAACCCTCGCTCGCATCGAGATCATTGCAAGGAAGAATAGCTACCATGGCGTGAGCGTGTGACATCGCAGTTCCTCGATCAGGCAGTTCACGCACCCCCCACGAGCCCCAGCGTGTGCCGGGCAATGACCAGTTCCTCATCCGTGGGAATCACATAGGCCGGCAGCGGCGAATTGGCGCGCGTCAGTAGCGGGCCACCCGCATGGTTCGCCGCCTCGTCTATCGAGAACCCGAACCACAGTAGCTGATGCAGCACACGGGCACGGATCTCGGGGCTGTGCTCGCCGATGCCGGCGGTGAACACCATCCCGTCGATACCGCCCATACCGGCTGCCAGCGCACCGGCGGTGCAAGCGACGTGATAGACGAAATGCTCCACCGCCAGCTTTGCCAACGGCGTGTCGCTTGCGAGCAGCGTGCGCATGTCATTGGACACACCCGACAGTCCCTTCAGCCCACAATCGGCGTAAAGAAATCGTTCGACCCGATCGACATCCCAGCCTTTCTGCTGTTGCAGCCAAAGGATCACGCCGGCATCGATCGATCCCGGTCGCGTCCCCATCGGCAAGCCGTCCAGCGCCGTGAATGTCATCGACGAGTCCATACTCCGCCCACCCACCAGCGCGCACATGGAAGCGCCAGACCCCAGATGCGCCACAACGATCCGTCCCAGCGCGATCTCTGGCACGCGCTCAGCTAATGCGCCCGCGATGTATTCGTATGACAGTCCGTGAAAGCCATAGCGCCGCACGCCCTCGCGGTAGAGCGCATCAGGAATCGCGAACCGATCCGCCACCGACGGATGGCCGCGATGGAATGCCGTATCGAAACACGCCACGTGAGGCAGACCGGGAAACTGCTCGGACAGCGCCTTCAACACGGCCACGGCGGGCGGATTGTGCAGCGGCGCCAGTGGCTCCAAAGCCTCGATCCGCGAGAGCGTCGCCGCGTCCACCACCACAGGCGCATCAAGGTCCGGGCCGCCATGCACCACACGATGGCCAAACCCCATCAGTCCCTGCTTCTCCAAAGGTCCGTCAGGAATCGCGGCCAGCGCCGCGAGCGCGGCAGCGTGATCCTTTGTGCTCACCGTGCTGTCATGCTCGCGCTTCCCATCGGCGGTCGCTATCAGCAGGCGCCCCTTCCCGCCGATCTTTTCCACCTCGCCGCTTTGCAATCGGTGCAAGGCGCTGTCCGCCACGCCGTATACGGCAAACTTCAGACTGGACGAGCCGGCATTCAGAACGCACAGGCGACGATCTGGCATATCTCTTGGCCTTTCACGCCCGGAGCGTGCATGCTTTGAAGGCGAACCACAGACGAGCTCCGGAGACAGCGTCCATGACCAAGTTCGGCCTCGCCCAGTCGATCCGCCGCGTGGAGGACCCGCGCCTGCTGAAGGGCAATGGGCGCTACACTGACGATATCGTGTTGCCGGGCATGCTGCACGGAATTGTGGTGCGCAGCCCACACGCCGCGGCGAAACTCGGCGCGATCAACACGACAGCGGCAGCTTCGGTCGCGGGGGTTAAGGCAATCTATACCGCGGCCGACCTGAGCGCCGACGGCATCGGCCCCCTGCCCTGCGCCGCACCGGTGCAGAACCGCGATGGGTCCGATATGGCGAACCCACCGCACCTGGCGCTCGCCGAGAGCGCCGTACGCCACGTCGGCGACCCCATCGCGTTCATCGTAGCCGACACCGCGGCGGCGGCGCGCGACGCAGCCGAACTGATGTTGGTGGATTACGATGTACAGCCCTCCATCACCGACATGGCTCACGTCATCGATGCTCACGCGCCACTCGTCTGGCCCGACGTAAAGCAGAACATTGCGTTCGATTGGGGCATCGGCGACAAGGCAGCGACCGATGCCTTGTTTGCCACGGCCGCGCACGTCACGAGCCTGACGGTTGTGAACAACCGAGTTGTCGTCGCGTCCATGGAGGCGCGCGCTGCGATCGCGGATTATGACCCGGCCTCCGATCGCTGGACGCTGTACGCCAACACGCAGGGCGGATGGCTGATCAAGAACCTGCTGGGAGCGGTGTTCCAGACCGAACCCGCGAAATTCCGCGTAATCACGCCGGATGTGGGTGGCGGCTTTGGCATGAAGGCGTTTCTCTACGCCGAGCACGCATTGACCTGCTACGCGGCACGCAAACTGGGACAACCGGTGAAGTGGGCATCGGATCGCGGCGAGGCGTTTCTGGCTGATACCCAAGGCCGCGACAATGTCACGCTGGGTGAGCTTGCGATCGACAAGGACGGAATATTCCTCGCGCTGCGCACGCGCAACGTCGCCAACATGGGCGCCTATCTATCGACCTTCGCGCCTTACATCCCGACGCTCGCCGGCGGCGCCGTGCTGTCCGGCGTCTACAACTTCAAGCAGATTTACGCCAACGTGCTTGGCGTGTTTACCCACACCGTGCCGGTGGATGCCTACCGAGGCGCTGGTCGGCCCGAAAGCAATTATCTGCTGGAGCGCCTGGTCGATGCCGCGGCGCGCGAACTCAACATCGACCGGGCGGAACTGCGTCGGCGCAACATGGTGCCGCAATCGGCGATGCCGCATGCCACGCCGGTCGGCAAGACCTACGATGCCGGCGACTTCGCGACCGTGCTCGATGCGGCACTGACGCGGATGGATTACGCCAGCTTCGCCGCCCGACGTGCGGAGGCCGCGCGGCGCGGCAAACGTCGCGGCATCGGCCTCGCCTATTATCTCGAAGTCACCATGGGCGATCCCACCGAGCGGGCGGAAATCCGTTTCGCCGAAGATGGCTTTGTCGATGTGTATGTAGGCACGCAATCGACCGGTCAGGGCCACGAGACGGCGTATATCCAGCTCACGTCGCAGCGTCTCGGCATCGACGGCGAGAAGATTCGTGTGCGCCAGGGCGACACGGACACCATCCCGGTTGGCGGTGGTACAGGCGGATCGCGCAGCCTCTATTCCGAAGGCCAGGCCATTCTGATCACGGCCGATTCCGTGATCGACAAAGGCAAACTTGCGGCGGCCGAAGCGCTGGAAGCCGCACCTGCGGATATCGCATTCGCCGACGGCAGGTTCTCCATCGTCGGCACGGACCGCGGTGTCGACATCATCACGCTCGCCGCCACGCAGAGACAGAAGGTCGCTGCAGGCGAGCAGGCCAGCACACTCGACGCCGCCGAGGTGGTGAATGTCGCCGAACACACCTTCCCGAACGGCTGCCACATGGCCGAAGTGGAAGTGGATCCGGAGACCGGCATGGTTGAGATCGTCCGCTACCGCGTGTGCGACGACTTCGGCAAGACGGTGAATCCGATGATCGTGCGCGGCCAGGTGCATGGCGGCGTGTCACAGGGGCTCGGCCAGGCCCTGCTGGAGCGCACCAGCTTCGACGCCTCCGGCCAGCTCGTGACCGGCAGCTTCATGGACTACGCGCTGCCGCGCGCCGCCGATTTCCCCGACATCGAGGTCGATCTTCTCGAAGTGCCGAGCGTGTCCAATCCGCTCGGCGTGAAGGGGGCCGGCGAGGCAGGTTCGGTCGGCAGTCCTCCGGCGCTGATCAACGCCATCATCGACGCTCTGTCCGTCGATGGAGTGACCCACATCGACATGCCCGCCACGCCGGAAAGTGTGTGGCAAGCGCTGGCGCTGGCAAAGGCTGCGTAGCGGCCAAGCGCTGTCATTGCAAGGTGTACAGCGACGAAGCAACACCATCCAGTTGCGCGCGCGCTTCTCGATGGAGATTGCTTCGTCGCAACGCTCCTCGCAATGACAGTGTCGTAGCGCCCCGCTCTATTGCTTGGCCCGACTACCTCGGAGGATCGAGATCGCGCCCTCCGAGGCTGCGCGCACGAACCTCCTCCTCCGGAACCTCGCGGCCAAAATCGGTGAACGCACGCCGCACCGCATCGACAGTGGAGCCGAACACCTGCTTGCGGTTGTCGCGCGCCCAGGCACTCGATCCGATGATCGGGCCGAGCGAACCTTGAAACTGCGGCATCACATAGCGCGCGAACAGCTCATAGCTACGCAGCGTCTGCTCACGGTTGGCCCATTCATGCGCGCGGAACAGAATGCCACCGAAGCCACCCTGACTGTATTCCAGCAGGCGCCTGATCCCCTTCGCCACCGTATCAGGTGAACCGACCAGCGTGGTGCCCATCTTCACACCGTCGCGCAGCGGATCATCGGCGCGACCCGGCGGACGACCGAGCGTATCCTCAAAGTAGGTCTGCGTCTCGACGCGCTCGCCCTTCTTGACCTCCAACAGCGCCTGCTCATCGTCCTCGGCGATGTGTGCATTGACCACGACGCGCCAGTTCTTCCGATCCATGGTCTTGCCGTTCTTCGCCGCGGCCTCCTCGGCAATCTTCCACTGACTGGCCAACGCCTCCGGACCACCCGGCAGCCCGGCACCGATCGACAGCACACCGACACCATGCGTGCCCGCAGCGATCATGCCGAACGGCGTGATCGTGCTGGCGACCGCTATCTCGAAGTGCGGATCGGTGTACGGCGCGAGATGCAGCCGCGCATCGCGCATCTCGAACCAGTCGGTCTTCATAGTGACCGGCTCTTCGCACTTGAGCAACCGCATGATCGCGTCCATCGCCTCCAGCATCCGCGGACGCTGGGTGCTGGGCTCGATGCCGAGCATATAGGCATCAGACGTCAGCGCGCCGGGACCGCAGCCCATCATCGCGCGGCCACGCGTCATGTGGTCGAGCTGCACGAAGCGCTGCGCCACCATGAACGGATGATGATACGGCAGACTGGTCACGCCGGTGCCGAGACGGATGTGCTTGGTGCGTTCGGCGGCGGCGGCAATGATCAGCTCGGGCAGCGCGATCAGTTCCCAGCCGGCGGAATGGTGTTCGCCGATCCAGGCTTCGTCGTAGCCCAGCCAGTCCAGCCACTCGAGCAATTCGACATCGCGATTGATCGCCAGCGTCGGGTTTTCCCCCACACGATGGAACGGTGCCAAAAAGATGCCGAACTTCATGCCACGATGGGCCATTTACCTGTTCTCCACGTCTCGCCTGCTCGTATCGTGCAACGTCCGGCGCCGGTAGCCAAGCGGGGCAGCCCGTGGCAGCCTGATCGGCAACTTGCGGTTCGGGAGGGACGGAATCATGCGCCTCGAAGGAAAGGTGGCAATCGTCAGCGGTGCGGCCTCCGGCATGGGGGCCGCAACGGCGCGTCGCTTCGCCAAGGAAGGTGCGAAGGTGGTGATCGCCGACATGCTGGAGGACGACGGCAAGAAGGTCGCCGCCGACATCACCCGCGCCAACGGGGCCGCCGAGTTCATGCGCCTCGACGTCACCAGCGAGGACGACTGGAAGGCCGTGGTCGCCGCGACCGTGCAGAAATACGGCAAACTCGACATCCTGGTGAACAACGCCGGCATCAGCGGCAGCGCGGTGGCCGACATGCTGGACACCGACGCGTGGGACAAGCTCATGGCGGTGAACTCGCGCGGCGTGTTTTTGGGCACCAAGCACGCCGTGCTCGCGATGAAGCAGGCCGGCGGCGGATCGATCGTCAATCTGTCATCGATCTCCGGCGTGACCGGGCAGACGATGACGCACATGGGCTACAACGCGTCGAAGGGCGCGGTGCGCACGCTGACCAAATCCACGGCCGTGCAGTTCGGCCGCGACGGCATCCGCGCCAATTCCGTGCATCCCGGCCTGATGCCACCGATGCGCACGTCCGGCGCGACGGCTGATCCGGCGGTGCGGGCGAAGATGCTGCAAGGTGTGCCGTTGCGTCGCGCCGGCGAGATCGACGAGGTGGCCAACGCCGTGCTGTTCCTCGCCTCGGACGAGGCATCGTACATCACGGGAGCGGAACTCTATGTCGATGGCGGCTACCTCGCCACGTGAGCGGAGGGTTGTGCGATGACGCTCAGCAAGCAGCAGCTTCAGCAGTTCGACAAGGAAGGCTACCTGTTCCTGCCCGACCTGTTCTCGGCCGAGGAGATGGCCGTACTGCGCGACGAGGCGGTGGCGATCTTCCGTACGGATCGCCAGGAGATCTGGCGCGAGAAGTCCGGCTCGCCGCGCACCGCATTTGCCGCGCACACCTACAACGAGGCGTTCCGTCTGCTGGGCACTCATCCGCGGCTGATACGACCCGTCGAACAGGTGTTCGGCGAGCACCTCTACATGCACCAGTTCAAAATCAACGCGAAGTCGGCGTTCGACGGTGAGGTGTGGCAGTGGCACCAGGACTACGGCACCTGGGCGCGTGACGACGGCATGCCGGAGCCGCGGGCGATGAACATTGCGGTGTTCGTCGATGAGGTGTTTCCGATCAATGGTCCACTGATGCTGGTGCCGCGCAGTCACAAGGAAGGTGTGCTGAAGGCGGGGCACGATACATCGACCACGTCCTATCCGTTATGGACGTTGGACAATGCAACCGTCGAAAGGCTGGTGCGCCAGGGTGGCATCGTCACACCGACCGGCAAGCCAGGCGCCGTGCTGATGTTCCACGGCAACCTGGTGCATGGATCCGCCGGCAACATCACGCCCTATCCGCGGAAGATCGTGTACCTGACCCTTAATGCGGTCTCCAACTATATCCGCACTCCGACCCGCCCGGATTGGATTGCGCATCGCGACTTCCGGCCGATTGAGCCAGTGGCGGACGATGCCCTCCTGCGATACGCACGCACTTGCCAAGCCGCGGCAGAATAGGTAGGCGATTACGGAATTGCAGTGACCATCGGGAGGATACATGTCTGCCACCAGATCAGGGCTCGCCGTGCCGCGCCGTCGGGCGCTGCTGGGCGCTGCAGCAATTGCCGCTGCACCGCTCGCCAGGCCGTTCATCGGCAATGCGGCTGCCGCTGACACGATCAAGATCGGCCTGCTGCTTGCCAAGACCGGCGACATCGCCGCGCAGACCGAATATCTGGCGAATGGCACCTACCTGGCGCTGGAGGAACGCGGCAACAAGATCATGGGCCAGCCGGCGGAGTTGATCTGGCTGGACGAACCCTCGCCGCAAGGCTCGCAGCAGAACATGCAGAAGTTGGTGCAGGAGAACAAGGTCGCAGCGATCCTCGGCGGCTCGCTCAGTTCCAACGGCCTGGCCGAGCAGGCGACCGCGGCGCAACTGAAGATCCCGTTCGTTTGCAACAACGCCGCCGCCACCGACATGAGCGGCAAGAACTGCAATCACTACACGTTCCGGCTGAACACCCCCGTGGCAGTGCAGGCGGCGATGTTCGCGCCCTACATAATGGGCTACGGCAAGAAGTGGTACTTCCTCACCGCGAACTACGCATTCGGCCAGGACATCGCGAGGTCGTTCAAGGAGATTCTTGCGCAGGCCGGCGGCACCATCGCAGGCGACGATGTCGTGCCACTGAACACGCCTGATTACAGCTCGTTCATCCTGAAGATCCGCCAGGCGAAGCCGGACATGATCCTGGGCGGCGTACCCGCCGGCGATCTGTCCACCTTCCTCAAGCAGTGGAACGAGATGGGTATGAAGGGCTCGATCCCGATCTGCGAGATCGCCATTGGCGACACCGACATCTGGGCCGTCGGTCCCGACGCGGCAACCGGACTCTACACGGCACTGTGGTGGTACAGTAATCCGAACAACCCGCCCGAGGAAAAGGGGTTCGCTGCCTCGTATCAGAAGAAATACGGCAAGCCTGCGGCAGATAAGGCGTGGATGGGCTGGATCGCCGCCAAGTCGCTGTTCGAATTGATCGAGCTTGCGAAGTCCACTGAAACCGAGGCGATCATCAAGGGCCTCGAAAGCTGGAAGGGCGGCTCGGCGACCAACCCATACTACTGGCGCAAAGGCGACCATCAGATGCTGCTGCGCAACCTGGTGGTGCAGGCAAAGCCGAAGATCACCGACAAGTGGGACTACTTCGACGTCAAAGGCGTCGTGCCGGAGAACCTGGCCGATCTCGAAAAGGTCTTCGGCGATCCGGTGGCCAACGGCTGCCATATGACCTGAACCCATCGTGCTGGACGTTATTCTTTCACAGGTGGCCACCGGGCTCGTACTCGGTGGCCTCTATGTGCTGATCGCGATCGGCCTGTCGATCATCTTCGGCCTGCTGGGCATCGTGAACTTCGCGCACGGCAACTTCTTCGCACTCGGCGCGTATTTCGCCCTGACGATGTACCAATACCTCGGCTGGCCCGGCGTGCTGCTGGCGCCGCTGCTGGTCGGCGCCGTCGGCATGGTGGTCGAGAAGACAGTAATCCGCCAACTGTATGACAAGGAACCGCTGATCAGCCTGATCATCACCTTCGCCCTGGCACTGATGATCGAGGCGCTGCTGCGACTGGTCTACGGCGGCATCGGTCAACCTTTCAGCCAGCCGCCATTCCTCTCGGGCATCTATCTCTGGGGACCGGTGCTGATCACCAAGTACCGGCTGACGGTGTTCCTCACCACAGTCGTGCTGCTGATCGCGCTGTGGGCATTCATGCAGTTCACACCGTACGGCCGCATCCTGCGCGCGGGTTCGCGCGATCCAGAAATGGTGGGCCTGCTCGGCATCCGTCTGCCTCGCGTGCTCACCGCTGTGTTCGGTCTCGGCTGCTGTCTTGCTGGCATCGCCGGCGTGCTGGCGGCACCGCTATGGACAGTGATCCCGTCGATGTCCGAGAACGCCATCATGCCGGCGTTCGTCGTGGTAGTGATCGGTGGCCTCGGCTCATTCGCCGGCGCGGTGATCGCCGGACTGCTGGTAGGCGTGGTAACCGCGCTGACCATTCAGTTCCAGCCCGACGCGGCCAACGCAATGATGTACGTGTTCATGGCCGCAGTCTTACTGGTTCGCCCGCGTGGCCTGCTTGGCGAGCGCTGGGAGCGCTTCGAATGAGCAAAAAATATTCCCCTCCCCTCGCGGGAGGGGGTCAGGGGGAGGGGGCCGCGCCGTGACCGCCCTCCGCCATCCAATCCTATGGATCCTCCTCGTCCTGGTCGCACTGACGATTGCCTGGGATGCGATCGGTGCACCGGTCAGCCTGATCACCCAGATCGCCATCTACACTCTGTACGGTGCCGGCGTGAATCTTCTGGTCGGCTACACCGGCCTTGTCCCATTCGGCGCCTCGGTTTTCTTCGGCTGCGCCAGCTACGCCGTCGCAATATCGATGCGCGGCTTCCTGGGCAACGAAGCCGAGGCACTGATGTTTGCGGTAATTTTCTCGCTGGTGCTGGCCGCGGCGATCGCGCTGATCATCCTACGCCGTCGCGGTCTGTATTTTTCCTTGCTCACACTGGCGTTTTCCCAGATCGCCTTCGAGATTGCCTACAAATGGACCGACCTCACCGGAGGCGAGAACGGCCTCCAGGGTGTCCCTCGCCCATGGCTCGTCAGCGACTGGTCCTTCCACGTCTTCACCGTGCTGACCGTGACCGGCGCCATGTGGCTGTTATGGCGCATCGCCCACGCACCGTTCGGTCGCGCACTCCAGGCACTGCGCGACAACGAGCAGCGCATGCAAAGTCTCGGCTACTCCACCTTCCGCCTGAAGTTCGAGGCCTTCGTCATCCTGGGCGGTGTGGTCGGCTATGCCGGCGCGCTGCTCGCGCTGATGCTGCGCGGAGCGTACGCCGACAATCTCGGCTGGCAGCATGCCGGCGACGCGCTGCTGATGACCGTGCTGGGCGGCGTGCATCAGTTCCTCGGCCCGCTGTGGGGCGCCATCGCCTTCACCCTGCTGCAGGATCGGCTGAGCGCGATCACCGAGAGCTGGTGGCTGATGTTCGCACCGATCATCATCCTGTTCGCCCTGCTGTCCCCGGAGGGCATCCAAGGCGCGGTGCAACGTCTGCTGCGACGCGAACAACGCTGGACGTTGGTGCGTTCCGGCGTTCCACCACGCCCCGATCACATCGCGCCATTTCGCGACACCGAGCAACGCGACATGCATGCGGACCAGGCGATCCTGACAGTGCGCAGTCTGCACAAACGTTTCGGCTCGCTGGTAGTGGCGGCGGATGTACAGCTCGATGTGCATCCCTACCAGCTGCACAGCCTGATCGGACCGAACGGCGCCGGCAAGACGACGTTGTTCAACATGCTCACCGGTCTCCTCCGCGCGGATGCCGGCCAGATCGTCTTCAACGGCCAGGACATCGCGCATCTGCCCGTGCACCGCCGCATTCGCCTTGGCCTCGGCCGTTCGTTCCAGATCCTCAGCGTGTTCCGCAACCTGACCACATTCGAGAACGTGCGCGTCGCGGTGCAGGCCCGCAGCCCGCTACAGAACGGGCTGTGGCGAGACGCCTACACGATCGAGGCGATCAATGCCCGCACCTGGTCGCTGCTGGCCGCTGTCGGGCTGGAGGATCGCGCGGCCGAGCCTTGCGCCAATCTGTCGCACGGCGAACAGCGCTTGCTGGAGATCGCCATCGCGCTGGCGACCGACGCGAAGCTGCTGCTGCTCGACGAACCGCTTGCGGGTCTGGCAGAAGCCGACCGCGAGGTGGTTGGCGCCCTGATCCGTCAACTCGCCACGACGCATGCCGTGCTGCTGATCGAGCACGACATCGATCGCGTCCTGGCGCTGTCGGATCGCATCACGGTGCTGCACCAGGGCCGCGTGATCGCTGACGGCAAGCCTGTCGAGGTCGCCAGCAATCCGGATGTGATCACGGCCTATATGGGAACGACGCGCGCCGGTGGTCCGGTACCGACGGTGCGGCCCGACATTGTGCGACCTGCTGGCGCGAAGCCGCTGCTGGAGCTTGCACAGGTGCGCGCGGGCTATGCCGGCAGCCTGGTGCTGACCGATCTCGATCTGGTGGTGCACGAAGGCGAGGCTGTGGCACTGCTCGGCCGCAACGGCGTCGGCAAGACCACGATGCTGCGCGCGATCACCGGTACGGTGCAGAAAACTGCAGGCCGGATCACGATGGACGGCACCGACATCACGCACGCGAAGCATTACGAGATCAACCGGCTGGGCATTTCCATCGTGCCTGAGGGACGCCGGCTGTTCCCCAACCTGACGGTGATGGAGAACCTGCGTCTGGCCGCGCGCCCCGGCGGCGCATCATTCGACGAGATCTTCACACTGTTCCCGAAACTGAAGATCCTGCAGCGCGCGCGTGCGGAAAGTCTGTCGGGTGGCGAGCGTCAGATGCTCGCGATCGCCCGCGCACTGACGGTGCCCAGCAGGCTGATCCTGCTCGACGAACCGTTCGAGGGTCTCGCGCCGGCGGTCGTGCAGGAGGTGATGGACGCGCTGGTGCGCCTGCGCGGACGCGTCGCAATGATCATCGTGGAGCACCACGCCGAAACCGTGCTGCCGATCGTCGATCGCGCCTACGTGCTGGTCAACGGTCAGATCGCCTACGAAGGCAGCGCGCGCGCGTTGGAGGCAGATACCGCATTGCAGGCGCGCCTTCTCGGCATCGTGCAACCGGAGCTGACCGCAGCGTAACACGATAGGTCCACATCCGTCATGGATTGGGCTTGGCCCAACCATCCACGCCTTCTCTTGATGCCTGCGGCAGTGAATGGCCGGCTGTCTTGCGCACCCGTTACTGAAACAGCTTCAACGCATTCAGCACCGTCTGGACCACACCCCATGCGAGCGGGATACCGACGAATCCCCAAGCAAGCGCAAGATGCAGCGGCGTTGTCGTTCCTGTCATGACCTGCTCCTTCAGTCCGCCATGCCCATGGCATCGGCGTCCTCATGCTTCATGTGATGCCGCTCATCCACAGCCTGAACGAACAGGTTGCAGAAGAAACCGATGATCAACAGTACCGCCATGACGTACATCGTGACGTTGTACGCTGCGGCCTTAGCCACGCCGTGCTCAACGTTGTATTGCCGGATGTAGTTGACCAGCACCGGCCCAAAGATGCCCGCCATCGACCAGGCTGTGAGCAACAGGCCATGGATCGCACCGACATAGCGTGTGCCGAACATATCGCGCAGATAAGCCGGCACGGTGGCAAACCCGCCGCCGTACATGCTCATGATGATGCAAAAGCACAGCACAAACAGTGCCACGTTGCCGGCGGCTCCGGTGTAAGGAACCACCGAGTAGAGAATGAACCCCAGCACGAAGAAGACGAAGTACGTACTTTTGCGACCGATGTAGTCGGACACCGATGCCCAGAAGAAGCGCCCGCCCATGTTGAACAGGCTCATCAGGCCCACTAGGCCCGCCGCCGCGGTGACTGTGATCTTACCGGGGAACATCTCCTGGCTCATCGCCGATGCCTGGCCAAGCACGCCGATGCCAGCAGTCACATTCAAACACAGCACCCACCAGATCAGCCAGAACTGCGGCGTCTTCAGCGCCTGATAGACGAACACGTTCTGCGTGGTGATCAGCTTGCTCGACTGCGTCGGCGCAACGTAACCCGCCGGCGCCCACCCCGGCGGCGGCAGGCGCACAATCGCGGCGCCCACCATCATGAAGCAGAAATACACCACCCCAAGTACGATGAACGTCTCTGCGACACCGACATGCGTGCTGGTGGAGAACTGCCGCATCAGCCACACCGACAGCGGTGAGGCGATGAAAGCGCCACCGCCGAAACCCATGATCGCCATGCCGGTCGCCATGCCCGGCCGATCCGGGAACCATCTGATCAGCGTGGACACCGGCGAGATGTAGCCGATGCCGAGACCGACGCCGCCAAGTACGCCATAGCCGAGGTAGATCAGCCAGATGTTGTGGACATAGACCCCGACGGCGGACAGCAGGAAGCCGCCGGCCCAACACAAGCCGGCGGTGAACATTGCGCGGCGCGGCCCGCCTTCTTCCACCCAGCGGCCAAGCAGGGCGGCGGAGGCGCCGAGGAAAAAGATCGCAATGCTGAAGATCCAGCCGAGATCAGTGAGCTTCCAGTCGTCAGGTGCCGACTGGGTGATGCCGATCAGCCGCGTCATCGGCAGGTTGAACACGCTGAACGCGTAGGCCTGGCCAATGCACAGGTGCACGCAGAGCGCGGCAGGGGGCACCATCCAGCGGCTGAAGCCTATGTCTGCGATCGTGCGCTCGCGGCTGAGCAGACCAGGCAAGGTGCCTGGCAGACTGGTGGGACTCTATAGTGGACGTCTCCCCGGACTTCTGTTTTGGCAGTCTGACCCTTCGGTCACGCCTGCGCGATTAGGATAGCGCAACCTTTCGGAGTTGCTCAACCGCTTCCTGAACCAGGGGATCCATCCGGTCTTTCACCGCGTCGTACTGCGCCAGGATGGTGCCGCGCATCCTGGGGTCCCAATACTTCCTCAAATGATCGGCGATCGACGCCACCGCCTGATCATGCTTCTGATGCGCGAAGTATTTGCCGATTTGGTTGGCCATATAGGCCAGCTTGTCAGGCGACATGCTGCACCTGCTGCGCGACGATGCGCTCGGGATGGGTGAACACTTCGAAACCGTCGGCGCGGGCGATGCCGACCAGGGTAATGCCGGCCTCCTCGGCGACGCGCACCGCGAGCGCCGTCGGTGCGGACACCGCGACCACGACGGGTGCGCCAAGCATCGCTGCCTTCTGCACCATTTCGACCGAGATGCGGCTCGACAGCAACAGCAGTCCTTCCGCGACCACCGTGCCATCGCGCGCCAGGGCACCGGCGAGTTTGTCGAGCGCATTGTGCCGGCCGACATCCTCGCGCAGCGCTACGAGCCCGCGCCGAGGATGCCAGAAGGCGGCAGCGTGCACCGCGCGCGTCTGCTGGTTCAGCTTCTGTGCGGCCGGCAATGCCGCCATTGCAGTGTGGATGGCAGCAGGGTCGAATCGCGCCGCCGAGGAGGTACGCGGCGGCGTTCGCACGGCATCCGCCAGACTTTCCAGCCCGCACAGGCCGCAGCCACTCGGGCCGGCCAGGCGGCGCTGGCGCTGGGTTATCGAGTTGGCCCGCTCCGGCGCAAGCCACATGCGGAGCTCAATGCCGGTTTCCACAGGCACGACTTCCAGCTCGTCAATCTCTGCGGCGGACTGCACGATGCCTTCGGTGAGGCTGAAGCCCAATGCAAAATCTTCCAGGTCCGCCGGCGTCGCCAGCATCACCGCGTAGGCACTGCGGTTATAGGTGAGCGCGATCGGCGTCTCCTCTGGGATCGCGCGAGCACCGCGCGTCGCTGCGTCACCGCGCCAGGCGGTGCGCACGACACTGCGGACCGGGTCGCGCTCTGTCACTTGGCCGGCACGGCCTCGATGCGACGGCTGCGCTTGGTCAGCTCGCGATACTCTTCCTGCCATTCGCTCGGCCCGTTTGACGGCGACACTTGAACCGCGGTCACCTTGTATTCCGGACAGTTGGTCGCCCAGTCGGAATAGTCGCTGGTAACTACATTCGCCTGAGTTGCCGGATGATGGAACGTCGTATATACGACTCCCGGTGCCACACGGCTGGTGATCTTCGCGCGCAACGTCGTCTCGCCAGACCGCGACGCCAGCCGTACTAGGTCACCATCGCGCACGCCGCGTTCCTCGGCGTCATGCGGGTGGATCTCCAGCACGTCCTCATGGTGCCACACGACATTCTCCGTCCGCCGCGTCTGCGCACCAACGTTGTACTGCGACAGGATCCGTCCTGTCGTCAGCAGCAGCGGGAAGCGCGGCCCGACCTTCTCATCGGTCGGCACATATTCGGTGATGCAGAAGTTGCCCATGCCGCGCACGAAGGCGCCGATATGCATCACCGGCGTGCCTTCCGGCGCCGCGTCGTTGCAAGGCCATTGGACGGAGCCTTGCTCCAGCTTCGCGAACGACACGCCGGCGAACGTCGGTGTTGTGCGAGCGATCTCGTCCATAATCTGCGATGGGTGTGTGTAGTTCCACGCCAACCCCATCGCACGAGCGATTTCCTGCGTCACCTCCCAGTCCGCAAAGCCGGCACGCGGCGCCATCACCTTACGCACCAGGTTGATGCGTCGCTCGGCGTTGATGAACGTCCCGTCCTTCTCGAGGAACGTGGACCCCGGCAGGAACACGTGCGCATAGTTCGCGGTCTCGTTCAGGAACAGGTCGTGCACGACGACGCACTCCATCGCCGCCAGACCCGCGGTGATGTGCTTGGTGTCGGGATCGGACTGAACGATGTCCTCGCCCTGGATGTAGATACCCCGGAACGAGCCATCCAGCGCCGCGTCGATCATATTGGGGATGCGCAATCCTGGCTCCGGATCCAGCGTCATCCCCCACTCGCTCTCATAGATCGCACGCACCGCAGGGTTGGCGATGTGTCGGTAACCCGGCAATTCATGCGGGAAGGAGCCCATGTCGCAGCTTCCCTGCACGTTGTTCTGTCCGCGCAGCGGGTTCACGCCGACGCCGGGTCGGCCGATATTGCCAGTCGCCATCGCCAGATTCGCCAACGCCATCACCGCGGTGGTGCCCTGGCTGTGCTCAGTCACGCCTAGCCCGTAGTAGATCGCGCCGTTGCGCGCATTGGCATAGAGCCGAGCCGCCTCGCGTATCGTATGCGCCGGCACACCGCTGACCTTCGCCGCCGCTTCGGGGCTGTTGCGTTCTTCGGCAACGAAACGCGCCCAGTCCTGGAACGCCTCCCAGTCGCAACGCTCGCGTACGAAGTCCTCGGCCACTAAGCCTTCCGTGACAATCACATGCGCCAGCGAAGTCAGCACCGCAACGTTGGTGCCAGGCCGCAGCGGCAAATGATGCGCTGCCTCGACATGCGGCATGCGCACCAGGTCAATGCGACGCGGATCGACGACAATAAGCTTCGCTCCCTGGCGCAGTCGCTTCTTCATGCGCGACGCAAACACCGGATGGCCGTCGGTCGGGTTGGCGCCGACCAGCAGCATGACGTCGGCCTGCTCGACGGAGTCGAAAATCCTGCGTGCCAGCCGAGGTGCCGAATGTCGTGCTCAGTCCGTAGCCGGTCGGAGAATGGCAGACACGTGCGCAGGTATCGGTGTTGTTGTTGCCGAATACCTGACGCGCCAGCTTCTGCACCAGATACGTCTCTTCGTCAGTGCAGCGCGACGAGGTGATGACGCCGATTGCATCCTTGCCTGCCGTTGCCTGGATGCGCCTGAACTCGGATGCGACGCGACCGATCGCCTCTTCCCATGTCGCTTCGCGCCACGGGTCGGTAATCTTCTCGCGCATCATCGGCGTGAGGACGCGGTCCCGGTGATTGGCATAGCCCCAGGCAAAGCGGCCCTTGACGCACGAATGTCCGTGGTTCGCCTTGCCATCCTTCCACGGTACCATGCGCACCACGGTGTCGCCCTGCATCTCCGCCTTGAAGTTGCAGCCGACGCCGCAATAGGCGCAGGTGGTGATGACGGAATGCTCGGGCTGACCAAGTTCGATCACGGTCTTTTCGAGCAGCGACCCGGTCGGGCAGGCCTGCACGCACGCACCGCATGATACGCATTCGCTGGTCAGGAATGGCTCGCCGGCGCCTGCCGCGACCTTCGACGCGAAGCCACGGCCTTCGATGGTCAGAGCGAATGTGTTCTGGGTTTCCTCGCAGGCACGCACGCAGCGAGAGCACACGATGCAGCGCGCCGGATCGAACTGGAAGTAAGGATTGGACGCGTCAACCTCGGCATGCAGGTGATTGACGCCGCTCTGGCCGTAGCGCACCTGGCGCACGCCGATCAGCCCGGCCATCTCCTGGAATTCGCTGTTGCCGGCGACCGGCGACGTGAAACCGTCCAACGGGTGATCTGTCAGGTACAATTCCATCACACCGCGGCGCACGCGACGCACGCGCTCGCTGCTAGTGGAGACTTTCATGCCCGCCGCGACCGGCGTCGTGCAGGACGCCGGCGTGCCCCCACGGCCCTCGACTTCGCAGAGACAAACACGGCAAGAGCCGAACGCATCCAGCGAGTTGGTCGCACAGAGCTTCGGAATCCGGATACCGGCCTCCATCGCCGCACGCATGATCGAAGTGCCGGCCGGAACCGTGACCTCCTGCCCGTCGATCGTCAGCGTAACCTGCTCGGTAGACGAACTCTCCGGCGTTCCGTAGTCGATTTCTTGAATCAGCGGCATGTGTGCCTCATCGATTAGCTGTCATTGCGAGGAACGAAGCGACGAAGCAATCTCCACCTCGATGGGGATTGCTTCGTCGCTTCGCTCCTCGCAATGACAATGGGTCTCATTCCGCGGCCTCGCGGCGCACGGGGCGAAAATCCTCGGGAAAATGGTCCAACGCGCTCATCACCGGGTATGGAATGAATCCGCCCAGCGCGCACAACGAACCGAACTTCATCGTGTGGCAGAGGTCGCGCAGCAGATCGAGATTTGCATCGACCGCTTCGCCTGCCGCGATCCGATCGATCACCTCGATGCCGCGCACCGAACCTATCCGACACGGTGTGCACTTGCCGCATGACTCCTCGGCGCAGAACTCCATGGCAAACCGAGCCTGCTTCGCAAGGTCCACCGTGTCGTCGAACACCACGATCCCGCCGTGGCCTATCAGCCCGTCGCGCGCCGCGAACGCCTCGTAATCGAACGGCGTATCGAACAGCGCCGGCGGGAAATACGCGCCAAGTGGTCCGCCCACCTGCACCGCCCGCACCGACCGGCCAGACAACGTACCGCCGCCGATGTCGTTCACCAGTTCGCCGAGCGTCACACCGAAGCCGCACTCGAACAGGCCACCATATTTGATGTTGCCGGCAAGCTGGATCGGCATCGTGCCACGCGAACGACCCATGCCGATCTCGCGATAGAACTCCGGCCCCTTGTCCATGATGATCGGCACACTGGCCAGCGACACGACGTTGTTGATCACCGTCGGCATGCCGAACAGACCCTTGTGCGCCGGCAGTGGAGGCTTGGTGCGCACCTGGCCGCGCTTGCCTTCCAAGCTGTCCAGCAGCGACGTCTCCTCACCGCAAACATAAGCACCGGCACCGACTCGCTGCTCGATGTCGAAAACATGCGACGAACCGAGCACGCTACCGCCCAGCAGTCCCTCGCGCCGCGCGACGTCCAGCGCAGCATTGAACGTGGCGATCGCGTGCGGGTACTCCGAACGTGTATACACATAGCCCTTTGTCGCGCCGACCGCGATGCCGGCGATCGCCATGCCCTCGATCAGCACGAACGGATCGCCCTCCATCAACATTCGATCGGCGAACGTCCCGGAATCGCCCTCGTCCGCGTTGCACACGATGAACTTGCGCTCGCCCTTCGCCTCCGCCGCGGTCTTCCACTTGATACCCGTCGGGAACCCTGCCCCGCCGCGCCCGCGCAGCCCCGACTGCGTCACCTGTTCGATCGTCGCGGCCGGTCCGACCTCGATCGCGCGCGCGATGCCCTTCAGCCCGCCATGCGCACGATAGTCGTTGAGCGACAGCGGATCGACGATGCCGCAGCGCGCAAATGTCAACCGCGTCTGCTTCGCCAGATAAGGCAGCTCTTCCGGCCGCCCCAAACGCAACGGATGTGCACCACCGACCAGCATACCGGCACCGAGCAGACTGGAAATGTCCGCGACCGTTACCGGACCATAGGCGATGCGGCCCGCCGAGGTCGCCACCTCCACCATCGGCTCCAACCAGAACAGCCCGCGCGAGCCGGTGCGTACCAGATCAACCTCACCCGCCTGGCTCAGCAGCGAGGCGACCGCATCCGCGCCCAACGCCAGCGCGGCTGCATCGCGCGGAACATAGACGCGAATCGTCATCGCGCACGCTCCAGTGCCGCATCGATTCGCGCGCTATCCAGCCGGGCAAGCGGCGCGCCGTCGAGCATGGCCGAAGGGCCGATCGCGCACAGGCCCAGACAGAACACCGGCTCCAGCGTGACCGCGCCATCGGCCGTCGTGTCGTGCCACTCAACGCCGAGCCGCTGCCGCACATGAGAGGCGAGCATATCGGCCCCCAGCGACTGGCAGGCCTCGGCGCGGCACAGGCGCAGCACGTGCCGACCCGGCGGGTGGTGGCGAAAATCATGATAGAAACTCATGACGCCATGGACCTCGGCGCGCGTGAGGTTCAACGTCTCGGCGATCATCGGGATCGCCTCGGCATGGATGTAGCCGAACGCCTCCTGCAGCGCGTGCAGGATCGGCAGCGTGGCACCCTCGCGGACGCTTTCTCTCGCAATGATCTCGGCACCGCGCTCACGGCTCCATGGCTCAAACCCGGCCACCCGCACCTCCCGGCTCGATCCCCGATTTACCCCCTAGATGAGGGCCTTGGCGGCCGAATTGCAAGCTGAGGCGGCCGTTTGTGTTTCGTCAAACCTTATGGCCCGACCGTTTGATCAGGCCGGTAGCCGTCCGTCAGCGTCCGCAGAAAGGCGATGATGTCGCGTTCATCCTGCTCGGTCATCGCCGGCGGGTCCCCCGGATTACGATCGAACGGTGGGTCCACCACGTCGATGTTCGCTCGCAACCGAGGCGGAATGTCGTCGTATTTCGCCACCTGCCCGTCCGGGCCGCGGGGGTACACCTTCTCCGGCGCGACGTCGCGGAAGGCGTAGAAGTCCATCACCTGCCGCAGCGAGCGAAACACGCCGTTGTGGAAGAACGCGTGGCGCGTGGCGACGTTCCGCAGCGTTGGCGTGGCGAACATGCCGCAGAACTGCGTCTGGTCACGCATGTCGTCGCGATAAGGCCCACAGATGCCGAGGTCGAAATAGGCGGGATCGCGGTTGGCAATCAGCGCCGGGTTGCGCGGAGCACCCAGCGCCTCGTATTGGCCGTCCGTGAACACCGGCGGTGTCCCGTCCGCGACCGGCCGGTCCAGATGGCAGCCGCCACAATTGGCTTTGTCCGGATCGTTGAACAGTAGATAGCCGCGCAGTTCATCAGGGGTGAACCGCGCTCTGCCCTCCAGCCAATAGTCGTACTTGCTGGTATAGGGATGGAAACGCGGCTCCTCGATCTGGTAGCGCGCCACGGCGAACATCGCCTCGGACATCAGCAGCCCAGGCTCATCGAGGACCGCTGCGCCGAAAAGTTCCACGAAATACGGCGCATATGGACGCCCCCGCAGCTTCGCGGTGACTTCACCGGCACTGGCATTGGCCATCTCGGTCGAGTTGAGCAGCGGCTGCTGCGCCTGTTCCTGTAACGTATCGACACGGCCATCCCAGAACAGGCCGCCCTGCGGCACCAGATTGACCGCGGAGCCCGCCGTGTTGTGCGCGGTCTTCGGCGCGCGCGTCGTGCCACGCGCCAGCGCCACCTGCAACGGCACGCTGCTGTTCTCGTCCTCGTCCTTGTCCGGACCGACGCTGAACGGAGCGTGCCGTTCCAGGTACGTCAGCGACGCTATGGCCCGGACGCGCTGCCGGCCCCCGGGGGCGTCATCCGGCGGCCCATAATGCTCGGCCGGGCTATGGCATGAAGCGCAGGCCATCTGGCCGGAGGCCGACAGGCCGGTATCGAAGAATATGCGCTCGCCCAGCCTGGCCATGGCCGAGAGTGGCGCTGCCAACGGCCGCACCAGCCGCACGGGGTACGGGTTCTGGCCCCGCGCCAGCAACAAACCATCGTCCCCCTCCCCTTGCGGGAGGGGGTTGGGGGGAGGGGGCAGCGGAGCGTCACCGCCGCCCTGACCGGGCTGCCCTGCCCCCACCGCGACGAGCAGCACCAGAGCAACAGCGACCCACCTCAGCGTGGCGGCGCCTTCAGCACATTGCCCGTATCCGGGTCGAGATATACCACCCCGGCATGGTTCTTCGCATTGAAGTCGAACATCCCCACAACGGACCCGGCCGTCGCATCGAATGAGCCGCCACCGAGGCGTTCGCCCTTCAGCCAATTGTCCTCGATGAAGCGCACCACCGAAGCCAGCGAAATGCGCGCATGATCGATATGGTTCGGCCGCGCCCACGGCGAGATCACCAGGAACGGAATGCGCGTGCCTGGACCGCAGCGCCCATTAACCGGTTTTCCCGCGACACCCAGCGGCGCCGTGCCGCTCCCGCATTTGCCGGATCCGTTGAGCTGATCGGCCTGCGCATCAAATGAAGCATGCACGGGCGGGGTGTACGCGTGGTCGTACCACCCATCCGAATCGTCCCAGGTGATAAAGATCGCTGTGCTCTGCCAGTCCGGCTGCTGCTCGATGAAGTTGATCAGCGCTGCCGTGCCTGCTTGTTCGTCCAACGGATCAGAGTAGCCGGCGTGGCCGTCCTGGTATGCGTCCAGCTTGATATACGACACAGCCGGAAAGTTGCCGGCCTTCACCGCATCGTTAAAGTCCAGCAGATCGTACTGGTGGTTCGCCGGATCAGCTGTCTTGCCGTCAGCTTCCACGCTGTGGCCGATCGCCCCCACCGAGCTGGGACGCGCATGCGTCGGGTTCGCCGTCGAGGCGAAATACTGGAACCAGTTGTGGTGCGGAATGTAGTCCACAATAGCCTTGCCGACGACCGCCGATTGTGTGCTGCGCTTGCATCCGGTCGTGCCGTTGGCATTCGTCGTCGCGAGATTGAATCCCCCCATGAAACCGCCCCACGTGACGCCCGCCGCATTCAGCAGATCGCCGATATTCTTGCCGGTCATCATCGCCTGGTCCTGCGGCACCGAGCAGGTGTCATTGCCGGGATCGACATCGTTGATCATCGTCCAGCCGCCCTGCCCGTCGGCGACGTAATACGACACCGCCGCGAGCGTCGACGGCTGCTTGGAGGAGGCGACGATCTTCATGCCGTTGGTCTGGCCGGACACCAGTTCCAACAGACCAGGCGTGGACGGACCGTAGGTATCGGTCCAGGCGTTGTCGTTCATTGCGAAATGCTGGGCATACAGCCACATGGCGGCGACGGTATTGCCATCGAAATAGCCCATCACCTGCCCCTTGGTGCCGAACGCTCCCGCACCGCCAGGCGTCCCCTTGCCGGTATACTTTGGAAACAGATCCATCTTGCCGCCGTTATAGGCCCGCTGCTCCGCGGTATAGGCGTGGTTCTGGTCCTGCGTGTTGGCCTGCGTGCGGTCAAGCCGGAATGGCAGCGCCGCATCGGGACCGTTCGCCGGATTGGTGTTCGGGTTCCGCCTGAGCAGATTGGCATTCGCCAGATTGTTGGCCCCCGGCGTCCCCGCAGCCGCGACAAAAGGCGGCTCGCCCGACGGGTTGGTCGCTCTCGGATAGGTGGCAAAGTAGTGATCGAACGAGACGTTCTCGTTGAAGATGATCACCACGTGCTTGATTGGAGTAGCGGTTCGTGTCGCATCCTGCGCCCTTGCGGCGGACGCCGCACCAGTGACCAGAAGCGCAGCAGTCAACGCAGGCAACACGTTACGAGTCCGCATGATATTCCCCGATGTGGTTCAACCTCCCGGGTTTATTGGCGCCGTCTCGCCTTGTGTATGAAACAATTGCTACAGCAGACGACGCTACGCCGCCTTCAGTGGGATCCGCGCCCCAGTCGCAGGCTGAGCGACACCGCCGCGCAGCACGCCCGGCTCCGTGCTGCCCCACAACGTCTCCAACCCGAGCGGCAGACGTCGGCTGTTCGGCATCGACAGCCACAAGCGGAACAGCAGCCTCTCCTGCTGCGTGGCGCTGTCGTCTTCATACGCGGTGCGGCCATGGAAAATAACGTGGTTGTTCAGCAACTGGAGATCGCCCGGTTCGAACGGCGAGTAGAGGCACACTTCCTCCGCCACCTCGGCCAGCAGATCCAGCGCTTCGTTCTGCGCCCCGGTGATACGAGGCACTCCGGGGCGTTCCTGCGCCTGCTCCACATAGGTGCGCGAATACTGGCATGTCAGCTTGCCGTCGTGCACGGCGAACACCGGCATTGCGTAAACCCCCTGCTCGTCCCCCGGCCGCGCGCTCCAGTAGTCCTGGCACAGCAGCGCCAGCAGGTCAGGCCGGCGACGCAGGATCTCGTTATAGATCGTCACGATGCTGGTGAGCTTGCTGATCCCGCCGGCCTTGGCATTGCGCACGCACAGCAGCGCGATGACATCGCAGCGGTCGGTGTGCCAGCGCAGCGGTCCCGCTGAGCGGGCACGAGCGCGAGACGAGACGATCTTGCCCGCTTCGCTTGGTTCAAAGGTCTTATCGGACAGCCGCGTCTCGTCGCGCACCTCGCCCATGATTTCGCCGCGGGCATTCTGATACACCGCCGTGCCGAGGTGGCGACCGAGACCCCAGAAGATCTGGCGGATGTCGTCATCCGAGTAACGCTCTACCGGCAGCCCGCGCAGGCGCACTGCACCCAGCCCGTTCTCCAGCTCGTCGCTGATCTCTGCCAACAACGCCGCGGTCGCGGGGAGCGGGAAGTCGTCGCGGCCAAAGCCGCACAGCGACAAGCGCGCGCGCTTCACGCGGGACAGCGCAGCATCGATCTCAGCGCGGTGGGTGTCGGTCAGCGTGCGGATCCAGGCGCCGGACTGGTCCAGCTCCTTGCCATGCCAGCCCGCGCGGCCGGCGAGTGGCTGCCTTTCGGTCATCGCGCGCCCTCCAACGTTCCCTCGCGAGCGTTGTTGTGCAGGTGGACAGGTGTGTCAATCACGGCCCCTCGCCCGCCGGCCGCCCTTGCACGGTAACGATCGACCGGGTGTTACAGGTTACTTGCGGCTACTGCCGCTCGATCCGCTCAATCTGAGTCAGGTCCATCGACCAGGGCAGAGCCGAACGGCACCATTGCTGACGCGCAGGCGCGGCAAATTGCGCGCGCTGATCGATCCCACCGACCCGCAGTCCTTGAATTGACGGGTTCGGCGCTAGTGCGGCGGCGTAGATCGGCGTGCCGCATTCCGGACAGAATGCGTGGGCGCGCTTGGTGCCGCTCTCCGCGGTCTTGATGTACGTCTTCGGCGTCCCGCTCTTCAGCACGAAAGTCCCCGGGAGGCTCGCGACGGTCGCGCGATACACCGTGCCGGTCAGCTTTTGGCAATCGGTACAGTGACAGACCCTGACCGTCCCAGGGTCGACCTCCGCTTCGTATGTGACTTGCCCGCAATGGCACCCGCCGGTGACTTTCATTCGTGCCTCCTGTCCTGGCTGATCTTTACCGAGATTCTCCAGATTCCCGACGGCAGGCTGGTGTACGTCGGGATCGACCGCCGCCGCTGGATGTCGCCACTCTTGGAAGAGCGCCTCAGCCTGCGTCTCCAAACGGCTCCGTTCAAGCAGCTCGCATCGGGATTTGACATCACCCAGTGACTTTCCCCCCCTCAACCGCTCGGAATGTGGCCGAGCTGCCGAAGCACTGTCATGTTGTCCCAGGTCACCCACCACTCTGCGATCTTTCCGACTTCGATGCGAAACACCGCCCCGAAATCAAACTGCGCTCTGGCACCTGAAGATGGAAAAGGACCCATTGGTCCCCGCTGTGTGCCCTCGTATGTCACCCGAGTTCGTCGAACGCCTCAGGCCGACGACTATTCCACGCTTCGAAGAATCGTCGGATATGGCCTTGTTCTGCTCGGCGGTGGTCGTACTCATTGTGACCCTCCCTCTTTCTCACCGTTGCCGCGCAGTTATCTTGTGCACTACTTCACAGCGTGCCGGTAAGCTCCCGGCTAGCAATTGGCGTCTGCATCCACGAAGGGAGCCGGCCATGGCCATTGAGGACGACATCGTAGCCCTCCTGCAGTCCCCGGAGGTGCAGAAAATACGCTTCGTGGCCGAGGCCGTCAGGATTGGGGGTGACAGATACAAGGCTGTCGCCAAGAAGCTGAAAGAAGGCCTCGTGACCGTCGATATCGACCCCGACCTCGACGATGACGACGATAACCCGCGCGACGGCAAATACAATCCTCACACGGATACCGTCACATTGATGAAGGATTCCCTTGTGACGATCGATGACAAACGAATAGCCGTGCATGAAATGACCCATGCCGTCATCGATGACCTGGACCTACCGCGCAGCCGAGGCCTTTCGCATTATGAAGGAGAGGGCATTGCCTACATCGCGGCCGCCCTCTACATCCGGTTTGCAGGTGGTCCTGCCGTTGACGACACGGACGACCCCCACGTGCAGGTCGCCGATGCGATCGCCAAGAACGTTATCGCCGCCGGCCACACCCTTTATGTCGCGACGCCAAACGAAATGCGCAGGCTGCGCAGGGCAATCGGAAAGGACCCGCTGTACGCCGCCCATGCGGATCACCCGCAATTCAGCGACGGCATCTGATCGCTCATCCTTTGCCCGCGCGCGATTTGCGATCAGGCGTTGGGATTGTACGTCGTGATTTTCGACCCTTGCAGCGCCAGGCCTGCCATAAGTCCATTTTGCCCGAATGGAATGGCGATGACTTTGTGCGACAAGGTGGTGCTGTCGAACGACGCGCCTGCACCCGCATCGATCACGACCACGTTCGGGTCGGCGCCAATTGACCACCCGTCACTCTTCTCGAGGAACTGCAACGCCTGAGGATCCATGAAGAACAAGGCGTAGCTGAACCATTGCACGCCGGCCTGCAATCCGAACGATGCCGCGCCGATTGTGTAAAAGCCGTCAACATGGTTGTGCACCCATAGCACACCCTTGCCCCCCTGCGCCCCGAAGATGAAGCCGCCCTTCACGATCTTGGGGAATACCAGGACTCCAATGGCCTTTCGCCCAAGCTCTGCTGCCCGATGGTCAGCCGCGTAGAGCCGGTGAAGTGCGGCCGTGGCATTCTGAGTGATCTGAGCGGCATCTGACGCCGCGAATGCCTTGTTTGCCCCCAACAGCATCAACGGGCCCATGGCGGCAATAGACCGGATGGCGTTTCGCCGGCTCGATTCCATACTGGACCTCCTTCGGGTGGATTGACCTCGCATAGTTCAATCAGTCGAGGGGAGCAAGCCAACGCTCAGACGATTGGCGTTGGTCCCACAGCCGGGGCGCTCAAAAGTTGATCGGCGACGCAGGAGTGACGTACTTGACGACCTCGCGGAGGATGTCGAAGGCGGACGCATCCGTGGTGGCGGTCTCGCTCTTGGTGGATCCAACCACGATCGTCACGCCAGTCGCCAGGTTGTAGCCGAAGCCGCCGCTGTAGCCGTTGATGCTGGGGTTCTGCACGAGCCACCCGTTGGCGACCACGAAGCCGTAAGCAAAATACAGATCAGGCTTGTTCTTGCCTTTGCCCACGGAGGTCGGGGCGATCTGCTCCTTGAAGTGCGCCGGCGAGATCAGGCGGCCGGTTCCGAAGATCGGGCCCCATCTACCCAGGTCGTGAATGTTCGAAGTGGGCAGCCCCGGCGTCGATCCCCAGAACGGGTTCCAGTATGTGCAATCCTCGTAAATCTTGCGATCCATCGTGAATGAATGCAGCACAGGACGCTGGATGTCCTGATCGACCGGATACTGCGTGTCCTTCATTCGCATTGGTCCGAAGATATTCTTGTCGTACAGCTCCTTCATGGATTGCCTGGTGGCGCGCTGAATGACCTGCCCCAGGATGACGTTGTCCGTGTGTGAGTATTGCTGGCTTGTGCCCGGCGCGAAGTTCAGTTTGCCATCGCGGACTGAGTAATTGATCAATTCGTCGTCCGTAAAGGTTCGGAACGGCTCCGCCAGTTCCAGCTTCAGGAAGTCGTCGACAGTCACATAGTCGATGTAGCCGGCCGTGTTGCCCACCAGCATACGCACCGTTACCTGATCGGCGGCCAGGAGTTGCGGGAACCAGCGGGATATTCTGTCATCCAGGCTTATGCGCCCCTGCTCGACCAGCATCAGCAGCAGCGTGGACATGAAGGTCTCCGCGATTCCACCGATGCGCCAGTGCATAGCCGTGGTGGCTGGCACGGTGGTCATCGAATCGCCCAAGGCCATCGTCAGGACCTCGCGCTCGCGCACCCACATGCCAAACACGACAGCCTTTGTTCCAGCCTTTCGGGCCTCGGCGTGGACGATGGCTCGCACTCGACCCGGATCCGCATTGGGCAAGACTGTCTGACTCACTGCATTCTGCCTCCCCAGGCAGCACAGCGAGAGGCCGAGGAGAAGCAAGAGTTTCGTTCGCATGGATCAGGTTCGCCCCGCGTCCTGGCAACCGAGGCGAATAGTGCAATCAGTTTGCCGCGGCAAGCTGTCCTTCGCACGCGAGCTTTGCTTTTCACGATCTCCGTGGACCCGAAGCTCCAAGCAACGCGCTTGCCTCTCCGCGTCATGCCCGACCCCTATCGGCTTGATTCGGGCGTGCCGAACTCGGCGCAGTTATTTCCCAGAAAACCCTCAGCCTGCCGACGCATGATAGGCGGTACGCTGAGACCCCAAGGCTGCCTCGACGGCGCACAGCGCATGTTGTGCCTTGCGGATCTCCCGTTCGTTGTCTTCAATCAGAGCCCGCGACGTGAACACGCCGCGCAGCCTGATTTTTCGCTCGATGGTTTCACGCAGCCGATCGGCATAGCTCAGGTTGCTCATGACGCCACTTCCCTTAGGTTCCCTCTGCGGGGCTGCCAAATCTGGACAAGCCGGTAGATGTTCATCGGCAGCAGGAGGCTGTGCAGGATCAGGATGGGTGTCGAGCGGGTCATGATTGCATAGCTGATGAACGCGATGTTGCTGGCGATGCCTATACACCGCAGCACCTGCATCGAGGTGACCGAGAATGTGCAAAGCACCAGGCCGCTGGCGATGTAGCCGCAGACATCTTTGGCCCAGCCGTCGTGGACGAGTGATTTCATGCATGTCGACCACCTCCTGCACCCTCCCTGCAGACCGGCAGGAGACTATGCGACCGGACAGGAGGCAGGATGTGACGAGAGTCACGCGCTCATGGTGAACTCGATGTGTTCAGACGGCGCGCGCGCTGGATCGGCGTCCGACGACACTCCGCCGCTATAGGAAAATAGATCTTGACTTTGGTGCGGTCTTGCGGTTTATATTCCTACCAATGGACGACTACGCTACCGAGCTGGCCACCGGACTCCCCAGGGACACCCACTACCAGCCCCATACGCGCAGCGGCCCCCTGCCCACCCCCGCCACCGATGCCCCCGAAGATGCGGCAAGCCGTGATCGCGCAGCCATCGCTCAGCCTGCCACCGGGCTTGACCCAGTGGTCGCCTCGCTGCTGCCAGCCAACCCTGACGAAGCCAACCTCGCCGCCCAATATGTCGCCGCCGGCGCACAGGCACTCGATTGCCTGCGCCTGGCCAGAGAGCGTCCGTCGGACGTCCCGCGCATCCTGAAATGCACCGCCCAGGTACGCGCCGCACTGATCCGCCGCCTGGGCCACGTGCCACACAAGCTCAATTGCGGTCCGCTGCCGCCCGACCTGGTGCATGCCATCGTCACCGGCACTTCCCCTGTCCTGCGCGCGCTCGACAAAGCTCCCGACCGGGCGACTGCCATGGCGGCGTAAAGCGAATGAGAAAAAACGCGGATGCACGCGAACGGCCGCAGATCAGACCCGGAAGCGACGGCGCGTCAGCGCCAATAAACCATCGTGCGGCCCGTTGGACCCCGGCAAATCCCGCGGCACGCTGTCATTCGCGTGCTTTGCGTGCATCTGCGTCTTACCTTCTGCCTCGTCTCACCGCACGATCCATCGTCTCCACACACGCGTCGTGAGACAGAATCACAAGCGCCACAACTCCACTTCGCCAACCCGCCGATGGCGCTCAGCCTCGCGCTCCCCCAACCGATCAACCGCTCATAAGCAACTGATGCACCGCCATCGCATCAGACGCCTGACGCAGCTTCTGCATGAAGCCCGCATTGCGCAGCGGCCGCGACAGCGCCGCCAGCGTCGCCAGATGTTGGTTGCCGCCGTTCGCCGGCGTAAGCAGCAGAATGACCAGGTCCACCGGCCCCTCGTCAATCGCCGCGAAGTCGATCGGCCGCGCCAGCCGCACGAACAGCGCGAACGGCTCGCGCACCGCGTCCAGCCGCGCATGCGGCAAAGCGAACCCCTTGCCGAGCCCGGTCGATCCCAGGTTCTCCCGCCCCTGCAAAGCATCGAACACCGTGCGAGGCTCCAGCCCGAGCGCCGTCGCCGCCCGCCCCGCCAGCTCCTGCAGCAATTGCGCCTTGTCAGAAACCCGCAGCCCCACCACGACCCGATCCGCGCCGATGAGCTCACCGATCGCCATCACTCCGGCGCCCGCAGCCGGTAGCCGACGCCAGTCTCGGTCTGAATGTATTCCGGTTTCTCGGTGTCGCTCTCAATCTTCTGCCGCAGCGCCCTGATGTAGATACGAAGGTATTGCACGTCGGTGTTCGGCCCCCAGACCTCGCGAAGGATCATGTTGTGCGTCAGCACCTTGCCGGCATGCGCCACCAGGAGCCGCAGCAGATCATACTCACGCGGCGAGAACTTCACCTCCTGGCCGCGCACCGTCACGATCCGCCGCACCAGGTCGACCGTCAAATCGCCGGTGCGGAACACCGGCCTCTCGCCCTGCTGCTGCAGCCGATGCCGCTGCGCCGCGCGGATCCGCGCCAGCAGTTCGTCGATGCCGAACGGCTTCGTCACATAGTCGTCGGCGCCGAGATCGAGTGCCGCCACCTTGGCCGCCTCGTTCTCGCGGCTGGACAGCACGATGATCGGCAGCATCGCGCCGGCGTCGCGAATGCGGCGGATCACCTCCAGACCGTCGATATCCGGCAGTCCCAGATCGAGCACCACGAGATCGGCACGCCGCTGCCGCACCGCGTCCAAAGCATTCTGGCCCGACATGGCCTCGACCACCACGTAGCCCTGGCTACCCAGACCGGCGCGCAGGAAACGCAGGATCGCCGGTTCATCATCCACCACCAGAACCCGTGCCGGTCCGGCGCCTTCGGTCATTCGATCGTCTCCGTCGGCCTCTCAGCCTCCGCGAACACCGGCAGCTTCATGGTGAACACCGCACCTGAACGGTCGGTGCGATTGGTTGCCACGATGCTGCCATGCATCGCCTCGACGAAACCGCGGCAGATCGCGAGGCCCAGCCCTGTGCCGGCACGCCGCCGATCAGCGCCGCCCACACGGTAGAACTTGTCGAACACGTGCTCCTGATCGGCGACCGGAATGCCGGGCCCCTCATCCAGCACCTGCACGACCACATTGCTGCCGTCCTGCCATGCCTTGATGGTGATCAGCGAACCTGTCGGTGCATACTTGCTCGCATTGTCCAGCAGATTGAACAGCACCTGCTCGAACAGCACCTCGTCCAGATCGAGCATCGGCAGGTTGGGTTGCAGCACCACCTGCGTGCGATGCTCCGCCAGGATCTTGCTGGCACGCCGCAATGCGCTGCCGATCGCATCGGACAGCTCGATCGCGCCGGTGCGCAACCGCAGCGGCCCCGATTCCAGCCTCGTCATGTCCAACAGGTTGCCGATGAAACGATTGAGCCGCTCCGCCTCGTCCCGGATGTTGTGGATCAGGTCGAGCCGCGTCGATGCATCCATCGTCTCGCTGAGACTGGTGGCCGACCCAAGGATCGACGCCAGCGGCGTCCGCAGGTCATGCGAGATCGACGTCAGCAGCGCCGCGCGCAACCGATCGGTCTCGGCCACGAGGCGTGCGCTCTCCACGTCCTCGACCAGATTGACCCGCTCGATCGCCAGCGCCGCCTGATCGGCCAACGCATCGAGCAGCCGATGCTGATCGGGCGTCAGGATCGGACCCGGCTCGTCGCTATCGATGCCGACCACGCCGACCGCGCCGCGCCCGGTGTTCATCGGCATGAACAGCCGCTTGGCACCAGGCAACGTGTCGGAGCCGCGACCCGCGGTGCGATTCCTCTCCCAGCACCACTTCGCGGCAGCCAGGTCAGCGTCGTCGAGCATGTCCTCCGGCGGAAACCCGGCGCGCACCGCGACCCGCCCATCCTCCGGCAGCAGGATGACGACACGCACCTTCAGCATCAGCGCGATCTGATGCACGGTGGCCCACAGAAGATCGTCAAGATTCGCCGCGCCCGCCAGCTTGCGGCTGAACTGGTACAGCTCCTCGGTGGTGCGCGCCCGCTGTCGCGCGACGATCGCCTGCGCCCGTACGCGCGCGGTCAGGTTGCTGGCGATTACCGCTGTGACGCCGAAGAAGAACAGCGCCGAGACGTTCTCCGGGTCGGCGATGGTGAACGTGTAGAGCGGCGGCAGAAAGAAGAAGTTGTACGCCAGCACGCTGCCGAAGCTGGCAAACAATGCCGGCCACAATCCGTAGACGACCGCGGACACCAGCACGGCGGTCAGGAAGGCCATCGCCACGCTGGCGACACCCAGCCTCTGATGCAGCAGGAGCGCGCCCCCCAGAGACACGGCGACGAACACAAGGCTGCCGAGATAGGCCCTCGCCTCGCCTGTGGGCACGGCGAACTCGCGCGACTTCGATGCCTCGCGGTTACGTCCGAGCACATGCACGCCCGCACCACCGCTCTTGCGGATCAGCTGCTGCGCCAACGAGCCGTAGAACAGCTCCCGCCACCATGCCCGCGGCTGCTGCACGATGATGATGTGCGTGACGTTGTTGGCGCGGGCGTACTCGGCGATCGTATCGGCGACGTCCTGTCCCGGCAGCGTCACCGTCTCCGCGCCAAGCCGCTCCGCCAGCCGCATCGCCTCGGCGATCCGGTCACGCTCGGCCTCGCCGAGGTTAAGGTCACGCCCGGTCTCGACATGCACCGCAGTCCAGGGCGCCTTCAGACTGTCCGCCATGCGCTTGGCATGACGCACCACGTCAGCGCCGGTGGCGTCGCTGCCGATGCAGGCAAGGATGCGCTCGCCGGCCGCCCACGGCCCCGGGATCGCGTGCGCCTGCATATAGCGCACCATCTGCTTGTCCACCCGCTGCGCCGTGCGCCGCAGCGCAAGCTCACGCAGCGCCGTCAGATTCCCGGGCGAGAAGTAGTGGCGGATTGCGCGCTCCGCCTGATGCGGCACATACACCTTGCCGTCGCGCAGCCGCTGGATCAGGTCTTCCGGCGTCAGGTCGATCAGCTCGATGTCGTCGGCCTTGTCGATGATCGAGTTGGGCACCGTCTCGCGTACCCGGATGCGGGTGATCTGCGCGATGACATCGTTCAGGCTGTCGATGTGCTGGACGTTGAGCGTTGTATAGACATCGATGCCGGCCGCGATCAGCTCGTCGACATCCATGTAGCGCTTGGGATGGCGGCTGCCCGGCGCGTTGGTGTGCGCCAGTTCATCGACCAGAGCGAGCTGCGGGCGGCGCGCCAGCAGCGCATCCAGATCCAGCTCCGGCAGCGTGCGCCCGCGATAATCCACGGGACGGCGCGGGATGATTTCCAGTCCGTCGAGCAGCGCCTCGGTCTCGCGCCGCCCGTGCGTCTCAACCACGCCAACGACGACATCGACGCCTTCCTGATGACGCGCGCGGGCTGCGGAGAGCATCTCGAAGGTCTTGCCGACTCCCGGCGCGGCGCCGAGGAAGATCTTCAGGCGGCCACGCGCGCTCTGTTGCGCGGTTTCCAACAGCGCGTCGGGTGACGGCCTTCCTTCGCGTGAACCTCGATCGTCCAAACCCCACTCCTCCCCCTCCCCTCGCGGGAGGGGGCTGGGGGGAGGGGGCACGTGGCATCAATACAGTCCCTCCCCCATCGCCCCTGCTCTACCCGTTCATCGCGTCCAGCGCGAGGTTGAGCTTCAGCACGTTCACATGCGGCTCGCCGATGATGCCCAGCAGGCGGCCGGTGACGTGGTCCTCCACCAACTGCCGCACCTTGTCCTCAGTGAGCCCGCGTGCCTTCGCCACGCGCGCCACCTGGAACAGCGCGCCGGCGGGCGTGATGTCAGGGTCCAGTCCGCTCGCCGACGTGGTGACCAGATCGGACGGGATCGGCGTGCCGGGATTCTCCTTCGCCAGAAGTCTCGGCGTCGCCCTTCACTCGATCCACCAGCGCCTTCGACGTCGGCCCAAGGTTCGAACCGGCCGAGTTGTCCGCCGCATACGGCACCGGCACGGTCTTGGTGGCGTCCTTCGGGTCAGGCTCCGTCGTCGCCGACGGCCGACCATGGAAGTACTTGTCGCTGGTAAAGTTCTGCCCAATCAGAGCGGACCCGATCACCTTGCCGTCCTTCTCGATCAGGCTGCCGTTCGCCTGATACGGGAACACGGCCTGGGCGATGCCGGTCATCAGCAACGGGTAGATAATTCCAGTGATTACCGTCATGGCGACGATCATCACGATCGCTGGGCGAATGTGTTTCATGGCAATGACCCTCCTCAGGCCAGGCCGATAGATGTGACAAGCATGTCGATCAACTTGATGCCGACGAACGGCACGATGATGCCGCCGACGCCGTAGAGCAGCAGGTTGCGGCGCAGGATCGCCGCGGCACCGATCGGCCGATACGCCACGCCGCGCAGTGCAAGCGGGATCAGCGCCACGATGATCAGGGCGTTGAAGATGATCGCCGACAGGATCGCGCTCTCGGGATTGCCCAGCCGCATCACGTTCAGCGCCTGGAGCTGCGGATAGAACGCGATGAACATCGCAGGGATCATAGCGAAGTACTTCGCCACGTCGTTGGCGATGCTGAACGTGGTCAGCGCGCCACGGGTCATCAGCAACTGTTTGCCGATCTCGACGATCTCGATCAGCTTGGTTGGATCGCTGTCGAGGTCCACCATGTTGCCGGCCTCGCGCGCCGCCATGGTGCCGGTGTTCATCGCCACGCCGACATCGGCCTGAGCCAGGGCCGGCGCATCGTTGGTGCCGTCGCCGCACATCGCCACCAGTTTGCCCTGCGCCTGCTCGTCGCGGATCAGCTTGAGCTTGGCCTCCGGCGTCGCCTGGGCGAGGAAGTCGTCCACGCCCGATTCAGCGGCGATCGCCGCGGCGGTGAGCGGATTGTCGCCGGTGATCATCACGGTGCGAATGCCCATACGGCGCAGCTCAGAGAAGCGCTCCTGGATGCCGCCCTTGATGATGTCCTTCAGGTGGATCACGCCGAGTAGGCGGCCGTCCTTGCAGACGCCGAGTGGCGTGCCACCCGACTTGGCGATCTCCTCCGACTTCATGGTGAGCTCGCGCACCGCTGCCTCGGACACAGTGGAGCGCACCGCGACGCCGCCGCCATTGCCGCCTTCGCCTGCATGCCGGGCAAAGGCCAGCACGGCATCGACCGCACCCTTGCGAATGGCGGAGCCGCCAAGATCGACCCCCGACAGCCGCGTCTGCGCCGTAAAGGCGATGAAGTGCGCATCCACTGGCGCCATTTCGCGCCCACGGATGTTGTACTTCTCCTTCGCCAGCACCACGATCGAGCGGCCTTCTGGCGTCTCATCCGACAGCGAGGCGAACTGCGCAGCATCAGCTAGCTCCTGCTGCGTCACGCCGGCCAGCGGCAGGAACTCGGTTGCCTGGCGATTGCCGAGCGTGATGGTGCCGGTCTTGTCGAGCAGAAGCGTATCTACGTCGCCGGCGGCCTCCACCGCGCGTCCCGACATGGCCAGCACGTTGAAGCGCACCAGCCGGTCCATGCCGGCGATGCCGATCGCCGACAGCAGCGCACCGATGGTGGTGGGGATCAACGCAACGAACAGCGCGACCAGGATCACCACCGACACCGTGCCGCCGGCGTAGGTGGCGAAGCTCGGGATGGTAGCGACTGCGATGACGAAGATGATCGTCAGGCCCGCGAGCAGGATGTTCAGCGCAATCTCGTTCGGCGTCTTCTGCCGCTCGGCACCTTCCACCAACGCGATCATGCGATCGAGAAAGGTAGAACCTTGAGTGGCAGTGATGCGGACCTTGATCCAGTCGGACAGCACGCGCGTGCCGCCGGTAACGGCCGAGCGGTCGCCGCCGCTCTCGCGAATGACCGGCGCGGACTCACCGGTGATCGCCGACTCATCGACTGACGCAATGCCCTCGATCACGTCGCCATCGCTGGGGATCAGATCGCCGGCTTCGACCAGCACGATGTCGCCTTGCTTCAGATCGGGCGCGGCCACGACCTGCCAGTTCGTGGCGTTCTGCGTCGCGAGCCGTTTGGCGGCGGTCTCGGTGCGCGCCTTGCGCAGCGTCGCCGCCTGCGCCTTGCCGCGGCCTTCTGCGACCGCCTCGGCAAAGTTGGCGAACAGCACGGTGACCCACAGCCAGACGATGATCTGGAATGTGAAACCGAGATGTCCGCCGCCTGTTCCAAGGTCGCGCAGGAAGATCACGGTGGTGAGCATGGCGACGATCTCGACCACAAACATCACCGGGTTCTTGATCATCAGGCGCGGGTTGAGCTTGACGAACGACTGTCCTATCGCCGGCAGAAGGATCGCGGGGTCCAGGATGGTGGACTGGGATTCGCGCATCTTGTTGCGGATTTCCATGGGTTAGCTGCCTGTGTCAAAGAGGGTGCCCGCGTGCATCGCGAAATGCTCGACGACCGGGCCGAGTGAAACCGCCGGGAAGTAGATCAATCCGCCGGTGATCGCGATGACGCCAACCACCAGGCCGACGAACAGCGGGCTGTCGGTGGGGAAGGTGCCGGCGGATACGGGTACGATCTTCTTCTGGACCAGCGAACCAGCCACCGCGAGCATCGGGATGATCATCAGGAAGCGGCCGATGAACATTGCGAGCCCGAGCGTGTCGTTCCAAAACGGCACGTTGGCGGAGAGGCCGGCGAACGCGCTGCCGTTGTTGCCGGTGGCGGAGGTGTAGGCGTACAGCCCCTCGCTGAAGCCGTGCGGGCCGGCGTTCGCCATCGCGCCGGTGCCGACCGGCAGCACCACAGCCAATGCGGTGAAGCCAAGGATCGACAATGGCAGGATCAGGATGGCGAGCATGGCCATCTTGACCTCTTTCGCCTCCAGCTTCTTGCCGAGGTATTCCGGCGTGCGGCCAACCATCAACCCGGCAACGAACATGGCGATGATTACGAACAGCAGCATGCCATATAGGCCGGAGCCGACGCCGCCAAAGATGATCTCGCCCAGCATGATGTTGACCATCGGCACCATGCCGGCGATCGGCAGCAGGCTGTCGTGCATGTTGTTCACTGCGCCGCACGACGCGTCGGTGGTGACGGTGGTGAACAGCGCCGAATTGGCCAGGCCGAAGCGGACCTCCTTGCCTTCCATGTTACCACCGGCCTGCAACGGGCTGGCGGTCTGGTCGACCTGGAATGCCGCAAAGGCCGGGTTGCCGGCGGACTCCGCCGAATAGCAGGTGACCACACCAACGAGGAACAAAACTCCCATGATCGCGAATACCGCCCAACCCTGACGCTGGCTGCCGACCATGCGGCCAAACACGTTGGTCAACGCGGCGCCGATCGAGAAGATCAGCAGCATCTGGATGAGGTTGGTCAGGGCGCTGGGATTCTCGAACGGATGCGCCGAGTTCGCATTCATGAACCCGCCGCCGTTGGTTCCAAGCATCTTGATGACTTCCTGTGAAGCCACCGGGCCTTGCGCGATGAGCTGCTTGGCACCATCGAGTGTGGTTGCCTCGGTGTAGGCGTTCAGGTTCTCGGGCATGCCGAGAGCAATGAACACCAGCCCGACGACGATAGCGATGGGCAGCAGAATGTAGAGCACGCAGCGGGTCAGATCGACCCAGAAGTTGCCAAGCGTGCGTGCCGAACGCCGTGCGAATCCGCGGATCAGCACAATAGCGAGCACAATACCCGTGGCAGCCGAGACGAAATTGTGCACCGTGAGTGCCCACATCTGGGTGAGATAGCTCATCGTCGTCTCAGGCACGTACGACTGCCAGTTGGTATTGGTCAGGAAGCTGACCGAGGTATTGAACGCGAGGTCGGGCGAAACCGCGTCCTGCGCCTGCGGATTGAACGGCAGGACGTTCTGCAGGCGTTGGATCGCGTACATGATCACGAAGCCGGCGAAGCTGAATGCCAGCATCGCCACGGCGTAACTCACCCAGTGCTGCTCCTCGTTCTCGCGAACGCCACACAGCTTGTAGATGCCGACCTCGATCGGGCGCAGCACCAGACGCAGCGGCGTACGTTCGCCGTTGAACACGCGCGTCATGTAGCCGCCGAACGGCTTGGTGATCAGTATCACCAGGACGGCAAAGATCGCGATCTGCAACCAACCATTGAACGTCATGACGCGTTACTCCTCGCGATCCTGCTCAGAACTTTTCCGGGCGGATCAGGGCGTAGACGAGATAAACTAGCAGGCCGATCGTCACGATCGCGCCCAGCGCATAATCGAGGGTCATGGCGATGGCCTCACAAGTTATCGCAGGCGATGGCGTACAGCACGCAGCCGCCAAGGAAGGCGGCGCCTATCAAGATGTAGATGATATCGAACATGGTGGTTGTCCTTGGTCAGCAACGACCCCGCCGCATGCGGTCAGCATGTTGCGTTGCACAACAGCTAAGCCGGATCTCGTATAGAATCGATGGCAGATAGGCCGGCTCAGCATATAAATTCCATATATCGGGCGTTACTCAGAGCGCGAGCGTTGGGTGCAGCCGATAACAGCCAGTGAATGTCGCACATTGATCTAGATCAATCAGCCCGAGTCGCGGCCGGTTACTTGGTTGCGACTCAGTATTGCCCCACGAACGTCACAAGGATGCGGGCAAGCAACGCCAGTCCCAAACAGGTCGCAATAACCGTCCCGAAATGCCTCAGAAAATCTCCCGGAGGGTACTGCGTAACGGAATCCTGGACAGGCCCGTCTACCTTACCAAGTTCAGTCTCGACATTTTCCACGCCACACTCCGTGCAAGGTTGCAGGTCACGCGAAGTGTGCCTGCCCAATACGCGCGGGCGTGTACTTAATGAGGCTATCAGTATAAAATCGATATCGCTATGGCAGCGGCCGTATATAGGAGGTATATAGCCACGACAGGCGGCTGCCGGCCGCGCGGACAGGTGGGGCAACTATTCTCCAGCCCCTGGAGCACCATCGAATTTATATGCGCGCCTGGGCATCTTTGACGGCATGAGCGACCGGTTTCTTGTTTCTCATGTCAGGCGCACACCACGCGGTATAACAATATGTCAGCGACGCACGCCGTGAGCGGATTCGACAGCGGACCCCGAAGACCTGTTGGCGCTCTGATCGCCCGGATCAGCGAGAAGGCACAGCGGCTATTGAAGCCGAATTGGCTGTCATTCCGTCCCAATGAGGCCGTCGACGAGTTGGTCGTCGAACATCACGGACCGGTGGAGATCCACCAGACGCTCGCCGGCTGGTCACTCGAGACCCGCGTCAAGGGCGAGCCCGACCGAGCCCGCGCGACCGCACTTCGGCGCCTGGGCAACTTTGCGAGTGGCAAGAATCGAAGCGGTGCACGGCTGCGTGTCGCGCGTCCTCTCGTGCAGGCCGAGGAATGCGCAGGCCGCTGGTGGTTCCGCGTCGCATTGCCAGGCGTGGACAGCGACTTCGTGGCCACCTCGGCGCGCAACGGCAAGATCAGACTGCGTGCCCTCGAGTTGGAAACGCTCGCAGTGATCCGCGTACCGGGCCGTCCCACCAAGCTGGCAACCCAGCACGCCGAGACCGCGATCCGCCTCGCGCTCGCCGCAACGCGCTGGCAACCGACAGGTGGCGCGATGCTGAGACTGCACACGCTGCCGGCGGCGCTGCCTTTCCTGGGCCGATTCGAGGTCGCTGTGCCGGTTGCTGAACGCATGCCTGGCTCGACCACGCCGGATTGGATGCGCCAGCTTGTGTTCGACCACCCCGCCGCGACGCAGTCCGGTTCACCAATAGGGTAAACGTCAGGCCAACGCTGCCGACGAAAGTCTCGCGGCACCTTCGGCAGTCAAATAGGCGATGTTGCCGCCAGCAATGGTGGCAACGACGCGCGGCACGGCGGGATCGACCAGCACCACGTCGGCACGCAGTCCTTCCGCGATTGCACCACGATCAGTAAGCCCCGCCGCGCCGGCCGGATTGGTCGAGATCAGTGACCACGCCCGCGGCAGGTCGAGCACACCCCGACCGGCCAGCACCATGGCCGCACGCAACATCGCCGGATAGAAATAGTCAGACGACAGCACGCTGCAAATGCCTGCTTCGGCCATCCTTGCGGCGGATGCCCAGCCGAGATGCGAGCCGCCGCGCACCACATTCGGGCAGCCCATCACTACCCAGTCACCCGCCGCGTTGGCCTCCTGCGCAACCTCCTCGGCCATGGGGAAGTCGCAGATACGCGCTCCTTGCGCACGATATGCCTGACGCGTGGTGATCATCGCATCGTCATGGCTTGCCATCGGCAGTCCGGCCTCGCGGCCTGCCGCGGCAAGCCGTTCCAGCGCGGCGGGAACGGCAGCCGCTCGCGCACCGACCTGCTCGGCCAGCGCTCGGAAATCATCGAACTTCACGCCGGAACGATCGCTGTATTTCGCGCCCACCACGGGATTCTGGACATGCCTCAGGATCGACGGCGTGTGGTCGTTGAAGGCCAACAGGTGCACGCGCCCCGCGGCGATGTCGGACAATGCGATGTCGAGCGCGTCGAGGTTGTACGCCTCCCACCGAAGATGCACACGCATGTCGCAGGTCCAACGTCGCGCCTCCAATGCATCAAGCAGCGCCTGCCATGCAGCGAGGCTGCGCAGGCCCGGCTCCCACGACAGTGTCACACCGTGGAACGCGGTGGTGATGCCGTTCGCCAGCAACTGCGTTTCCGTGTCGTGCAGCGCGATATCGGCAGTGAAGCCGACGCCGGGTCGCGGCTGCAACTGTCGCTCGAACGCATCGCCATGGATGTCGATGATGCCTGGCAGAACCAGCAGACCGCGCGCATCCAGTTCGGCTCCGCTCCCGTCGCGGTCGATGCCGGCGATGCGCCCATCCTCCAGCGTCAGGTCGACTGCCTGCTCGCCGTCCGAGCCCAGCAGGTACCTGCCCCCCCGTGATCCGCAGCCGGTTCATCGCTCTCGCTCTCATGGTTCGAAGACGATCTGCACGCGCGGCGTTGGATAGCGCGACAGACCGAATTCCACCACCATGCCGGCCCGATCGACATTGATGTTCTCGGTGACCAGCAATGGCCGGTTGCGCGGCATTCGCAGCAGTTCCGCCTCCTCCGCGTTCGGCAGCCGCGCGGAAACGCGGGTAAGCTGCCGCAGATAGTCCGTGACGCCGACCGCCTTCAGAGCCTCGGTGATCGTGGGCGCGGTACGCAAGGCATCGAGCACACCGCGAAGCCGCGCTGTCGGGAAGTAGTGCTGCGACAGGCTCACCGGCCTGTCATCGGCAAACCCGAGACGCTCCAGCAGCACGACTCGGCTGCCTGCCCGAATGCCCAAAGCCGCCGCGACATGCGAATTGGCCGCGGTTTCCTTGAGCTGCAGCAGGCGTCCGGACGGCTCCATGTTGTGCCGGCGGATCCACTCGGAGAAGCGCGTGCGTGCCTCGACCGCGTATTCAAGCACGTCCTCAGCAACGAAAGACCCGCGCCCCTGTTCCACGCGAACCAACCCGCCACGCGAAAGTTCCTCGAGCGCGCGCCGCACCGTGTGGCGATTGACACGGAACTGCTGGGACAACTCCGCCTCGGTCGGCAGGCGGCCGCCCGGCGGATAAGTGCCGGCGCCGATGTCGCGCTGCAGCCGGTCTGCGATCTGCCGCCACAGCGCCACGCCATCCTGGCGCAGCACCGGCTCCAACGTCATTGGAATGTCACCCGTGCCGACGCCCATTCGTGCAACTCCTGGCTTGACGGTAGCGCGATGTCGGGCTAGCTGTCTAGACATCCAAACAAGCGCAGGCGCTTGCCATGCCCGATGCAGTGCCACCGGAACAACCGCACGCCGTGCGTCGGCGTTGGATGGCCGTGCTGGCTCGCGCCGATGCTGTCGAGCTGTGCGCACGTCTAGGGACCGTGCCGGCGTATCGCGTGCTGCGCGGACCCGAGGCGGGGTTGGTGATGGTGCGTGGCCGCACCGGCGGCGGTGGCGCGCCATTCAACCTGGGCGAGATGACCGCGACACGTTGCACCGTGCGTGCCGACACCGGATGCGTCGGCCATGCCTATATTGCGGGGCGCAATGAGCGGCTGGCGGAACTGGCAGCGCTCATGGACGCGCTGTTGCAGGATCCGACGCGACAGAATGCATTGCTGGAGGAGGTCATCGAACCACTGGCGGCGATGCAGCAGGCTCAGCGCGACGCTGTGTCGGCGAAGGCGGCGGCGACGCGTGTGCAGTTCTTTGCCATGCGGAACATGCGCTCATGAGTGCGACAGTTGCGCTGCCTGGCTTCACCGAGCCGGTTGGCGAAGCGCAGGCGACATTCCGTGCGGTGCTCGATGCGATGGCGCGCCCGGGCAGGCTGCATCGGGTCGGCGCGCAGCTGACCGCGCCCGCGTCGCTCGATCAGGCAACGGCGGCGGTGCTGCTGACACTGGTCGACAACGAGACGCCGTTATGGCTCGAGCCTTTGGTCGCGGCGGCGGGTGACTGGCTGGCATTTCATTGCGGCGCATCCATTGTCAAAGTGCCCGGCAACGCCGCGTTCGCATTGGCATTGTCACTGCCGGATCTGGCGGCATTGTCGGCTGGTTCGCATGAGGCACCGGAGAGTTCCGCTACACTGATCCTGCAGATTGGCGCTCTGGGAACCGGCACGCGTTATCGTTTGTCCGGCCCTGGCCTGCGCGAACCGACCCTGCTTGCGATTGGCGGCCTGCCAGCGGACTTCGCTGCCGTCTGGCAGCGCAACCACGCGCTGTATCCGCGTGGCGTCGATATCATCCTGTGCGCGGGCACGACGCTCACCGCGTTGCCGCGCAGCGTGTCAATCGAGGAGGCCTGACGATGGCCTATGTCACGGTCAAGGGTGGCGAGCAGGCGATCGACAATGCACACGCCTGGCTGGCCGAGGAGAGACGTGGTGATCAGGCGGTCCCGGAGCTGTCGCTGGCGCAGATCGAGGGTCAGCTCGGCCGCAGTGTCGATCGCACGATGGGCGAAGGTTCGCTGTACGACAAGGAACTTGCCGCGCTGGCGGTGAAGCAGGCGCAGGGCGATCTGATCGAGGCTGCATTCTTGCTGCGAGCCTACCGCACGACGTTGCCGCGCTTCGCGCATTCGCTGCCGGTTGACACGTCGGCGATGCAGATCAGGCGGCGCATTTCCGCGGTGTTCAAGGACCTGCCTGGCGGCCAAGTGCTTGGCCCCACCTACGACTACACGCATCGGCTGCTTGACTTCGGCCTGGACGACGGTGGCACGACCGTTGCGGCGCCGAGCGGCGGCGAGACGATGACGGCGATGCCACGCGTGCCTGATATACTTGGGGTTGAGGGGCTGATCGAACCTGACGGAAACGGCGAGGCTGAGCCTGGCGATTTGACGCGGCAGCCACTGAACTTTCCCGCTGCTCGCGATATGCGGCTTCAGGCTCTGGCACGCGGCGACGAAGGTTTTCTGCTGGCTCTTGGCTACTCGACGCAGCGTGGCTACGGCGGCGCGCATCCGTTCGCCGGCGAGATCCGGATGGGCGAGGTGTCCGTGGAGATCGAGCCGCCGGAACTGGGGTTTGCCATCGATATCGGCGACATCACCGTCACTGAATGTCAGATGGTCAATCAGTTCAAAGGCTCGAAGACCGCGCCACCGCAGTTCACCCGCGGTTATGGGCTGGTGTTCGGTTTCTCGGAGCGTAAGGCGATGGCAATGGCGCTGGTCGATCGCGCCATGCGGGCAGAGGAACTTGGCGAGGAAGTGACCGCACCGGCGCAGAATGTCGAGTTCGTGCTGTACCACTCGGACAACATCGAGGCGACAGGGTTCGTCGAGCACCTCAAGCTGCCGCACTACGTCGATTTCCAGAGCGAGTTGGAGAATGTGCGGCGACTGCAACGCGAGGTCGCGCGAACGACGGAACGTGCGGAGGCCGCGGAATGACAATGGAGCTGGCGTGCGGTGAAGCGACGTCTCCCCTTGCGGGAGGGGGTTTGGGGACCGTGCCAGCGTGCTGCCCCCTCCACCCAACCCCCTGCAAGGGGAGGGGGAGTTTTCGGCGATGAAGGGCTATAACTTCGCCTACCTGGACGAGCAGACGAAGCGGATGGTGCGTCGCGCGCTGTTGAAGGCGGTGGCGATTCCGGGGCACCAGGTGCCGTTCGGCTCGCGCGAGATGCCGCTGCCCTACGGGTGGGGCACCGGCGGAATTCAGGTTACCGCGTCGGTGCTGGGCGCTCACGATGTGCTGAAGGTCATCGACCAGGGCGCAGATGATACGACCAATGCCGTGTCGATCCGGCGCTTCTTCGCGCGCACCGCAGGCGTGAGCACCACGACGGCGACGGCGGATGCGACGGTGATCCAGACGCGACATCGCATTCCGGAGAAGACGTTGCGCGACGACCAGATCATTGTCTATCAGGTGCCGCAGCCGGAACCGCTTTTCAGGCTCGAGCCATCGCGCATCGAGACACGTCGCATGCATTCACTGGCTGACTACGGGCTGATGCATGTGAAGCTCTACGAGGACGTTGCCCGGTTCGGCCAGATCTCGATCAGCTACGATTATCCGGTGATGGTGAACCAGCGTCACCTGATGTCGCCGAGCCCGATCCCTGCGTTCGACAATCCGAAGATGCACCTTATGCCGGCATTGCAGTTGTTCGGTGCGGGACGCGAGAAGCGGATCTACGCAATTCCGCCTTGGACTGAGGTGCGCTCGCTCGACTTCGACGACCATCCGTTTCGGCCGATCCGCGCACCGCATCCATGCGGGCTGTGCGGTGCCACCGATTCGTATCTGGATGAGGTGGTGATCGATGACCGCGGCGGCCGGCTGTTCGTCTGCTCGGACACCGATCACTGTGCGGAGCGACGCGCCGCGGGTCACATCGGCGCCGAGGGCCTGAAGGAGGCCGCGGAATGAGTTCGCGATACTCTGTTGTCAGCCCGCGGCCTGTCGCTGTCGTATGGCGCACTTACCGCGCTGGTAGATGTGGACGTTGACCTCTGGCCAGGCGAGATCCTTGCGGTCGTTGGTGAGTCGGGGTCCGGCAAGACCACGTTGCTGAACGTTCTTTCGGGCCGTCTGCCGCCTGATGGCGGTTCTGTCTGGTATCGTGATCCGGCGGGGCATCTGCACGATGTGCACGCGATGCCCGCGCCAGCGTTGCGTACGCTGCATCGTTCCGACTGGGGGTTCGTGCATCAGGACCCGCGACAGAACCTGCGCATGAACGTCACCGCGGGCGGCAATGTTGGTGAACGGCTCATGGCGCAAGGCGCACGACACTATGGCAACATCCGCGAGCAGGCGATCGACTGGCTGACCCAGGTTGAGATCGATACCGATCGCGTGGATGACATGCCGCGCACCTTCTCGGGCGGCATGTTACAACGGCTGCAGATCGCGCGAACGCTGGTAACCCATCCGCGTCTGGTATTCATGGACGAACCGACGGGGTCGCTGGATGTGTCGGTGCAGGCGCGGCTGCTCGATCTGATCCGGTCGCTGGTGACGCGGCTCAAGATTGCCGTTGTGCTGGTGACGCACGATATCGGTGTGGCGCGGCTACTGGCGCATCGCATCATGGTGATGCAACGCGGGCGGGTGGTGGAGCAGGGGCTGACCGATCAGGTGCTGGATGATCCGCAGCACCCATACACGCAGCTGCTTGTCAGCTCGGTATTGCAGGCATGAGTTGCTCGCCGCGATTGATGTTGCGCACAGACACGCTGGCGAAAGGATTCACCCTGCATCTTCAGGGTGGTGTGCGGATTCCTGTCCTGTCGGGTATCGACCTCGAACTCCATGCCGGCGAGATGCGTCGTGCTGTCCGGACCGTCAGGTGTCGGCAAGTCCACGCTGATGCGCAGCCTGTATGGCAACTATCGTGCGGATTCGGGCCGCATCCTCATCCGCCATCAGGGCGAAATGGTCGATCTCGTTACCGCTGATCCGCGAACCATCCTCTCCGTCCGCCACGAGACGCTGGGCTATGTCAGTCAATTCCTCCGCGTCGTGCCACGTGTGCCGGCACTCGATGTCGTTGGCGAGGTCCTGGTCGGCCGCGGCACCCCGCAGGACCAGGCAAGACGGATCGCGACCGATCTGCTGCTGCGGCTGAATATTCCCCGTCGGTTGCATGGGCTACCGCCAGCCACGTTCTCCGGCGGAGAGCAGCAGCGGGTGAACCTGGCGCGGGGCTTCATTGGCGACCATCCGGTGTTGCTGCTCGATGAACCTACCGCCTCACTTGATGCCGAAAACCGCTCCGTGGTCGTCGCCATGATCAACGAGGCGAAGGCACGCGGCACGACCATCATTGCGATCTGTCACGATACGGATGTGCGCGATAAGATCGCGGACCGGCTGTTCGCACTGAGGCCTTTGCAGGATGCGGCATGACTGACGAAACGATCCTCACCAACGCCATCCTGGTCCTGCCCGATGCGACCCTGCATGGAACGCTGGTGGTGCAGGACGGCCGCATCTCGGATGTGCAACCAGGCCGTTCCGGCGCGCTTCCTGCCCACGACCTCGACGGCGACTACCTGATCGCGGGCATCGTCGATACCCACACCGACAATCTGGAGCGGCAGGTGCAGCCGCGTTCGCTGGCACGCTGGCCGTCGCGCTCCGCGATGGTCGCGCATGACGCGCAGTGTGCCGCCGCCGGCGTCACCACGGTGTTCGACGCGCTGTGCCTCGGCGATCTCGGCTTCGACAAGGAGCGCATGCGCACCTTCCGGGAAGGGGTGGTCGATCTCGATGCGCTCAACGATGCAGGACTGCTGAAGTCCGAGCACTTTCTGCACCTGCGCTGCGAGGTCCCCGCACTGGACATGCTGGCCCTGTTCGACACTGTCGCTGATCATGTGCTGGTGCGGATTGTCAGCCTGATGGATCACAGCCCTGGTGTGGGGCAGTACGCCGATCTCGAATTCTACCGCGCGCTGCGCCGCCGCGGCGGGCTGGACGACGCCTATATCGAGCAGCGCATCGGCGAATTGCAGGCACAGCGCGAACGGATGCGCATTCCCAACCGCCGCGCTCTGCTCAAGCGTATCGCCGGCCGCAACATCGCCATCGCGAGCCACGACGACAGGACCGAGCAGGAGATCGCGGAGAACGCCGCCGACGGAATCGGCATCAGCGAATTTCCAGTCACCATGCAGGCTGCGCAGGCAGCGAAGGCGGCTGGCATGCAGGTCATTGCCGGAGCACCCAACATCGTGCGAGGCGGCTCGCATTCCGGCAACGTCGCTGCGTCGGCTTTACTTGAGAACGGCGCGGTCGATGCCTTCGCGTCCGATTACGTGCCGAACAGCCTGGTGGAGGCGGCGTTCCAATGTGCGCAGCGCATCGGACTGCCGCAGGCGGTCTCGCTGGTGACAGACAGGCCGGCGCGGCTTGCCGGACTGGATGACCGTGGAATGCTGGAGCCGGGGCAGCGGGCCGATCTGGTGCGCGTTCGCCTGCACGAGGGATTGCCGGTGGTAAGGCAGGTCTGGCGGGCCGGCGAGCGCGTTGCCTGATGGGTCCGGACGCGCGAGTCGCGGTGTACTATGCACCGAAGGCCGATGATCCATTGTCTGCGGCGGCCTCAGCCTGGCTTGGCCGTGATCCAACCAGCGACGTGCCAGTGCCGCAACCTGATATCGCGAGTATTGCTGAAGTCACTGCGGAACCTCGGCTGTACGGATTTCACGCTACGCTGAAACCGCCGATGCGATTGGCCAGCGGTTGCGGGTGGGACGATGTCGTTGCGGCCGCAACGATGCTGGCGGAACGCATTGCGCCGTTTGACCTGCCGCCGCTGTCGGTGCAGGACGTGTTCGGGTTTCTTGCTCTGCGCGAGACTGCGACGAGCGCCCCTTTGCAGGCGCTGGCCGATGCATGCGTTGAACACCTGGATGCATTTCGTGCGGAGCCATCAGAGAGCGAGCTTGCGCGTCGGCGGCGGGCAAATCTAACCGCCCGTCAGGACGAAATGCTGATCCGATGGGGTTATCCATATGTGTTCGACACGTGGTTCTTCCACCTGACGCTGACGCGCAGGCTGAGCGCGGTGGAGAAGCAGGAGTTCATGCCGGCGGCAGAGGCCTACTTTGCCCGTGCAATTGCGACGCCGCGCCGGGTCAGCGATATCTGCCTGTTCGTGCAGCCTGCCCCTGGAGCGCCGTTCGTCATCCGCGAGCGTCTGACGCTGCGCGGTTGAGCGCGGCGAGGAAGTGCTTCAAGCCGTCGTCAAGCGATCCGTCGTTCACGACCGTATCCACTGGAATGCTGCCAGGTAACGCAACGCTGCGTGCCAGCCGCTCGGCCATTTCGGCCGCATCCTCTCGTCCACGCGACGCCAGTCGGGCCGCCAGGACGTCCTGCGAGGCGGTTACCTCAATCACGCGCACCGGGAAACGCGTTGCGGCCTCGAAAACGACTGTGCGGGAGACGTTGGCAACTGTGACAAGGCCATCTGAGCGGTGCCGGCGTGGGCTCGCCTTCGACGTAGAGATACACGATGCGCGGAGCGGCAGCGAAACGTCTCTTCCTTGCCGGGCGTGCCGTCAAACGGCGGATGGCGGTGCTCGGGGCAGGTCTGACGTGGGAAGAGCACGAGCTCCTTCGCCCCGACGCGGTCAGTGTTCGTGTAGACGACGACCTCGAGCCCAGGTCCTCGATCGGAGAGCCCAGTCGGCGACCTCGATGTCGTCACGCTCCTCCGGTGTCAGCACGATTCCCGCGGCGTCGAGGGCCTCGGCGGCACGCTGTTTCGCGCTGTCGACCTCGCTCTGCGTCAGCGTCATGTGAGCTTGTCCGGCCGCAGGGGAGAGGCTTCGAGCACGGGGCCGATCGTACCGCGTATCCTCGCCCGGGCGGCGCCCGGCTCGGGCGGCCGCGACAAACGTCGAGCGGTGGAGGGTGAATGAGCCAGCAATACGAGAACGACGAGTACACA